>NZ_JBIVVD010000005.1:0-274953 GCF_044757505.1 Streptomyces sp. NPDC091271
TTCCGACTCTATCAGACTCTTTCGTGTCCGATTCCCGGCCGAAGCGGGTTCCTGCTCAATCGCTTTCCAGTTCTTCGCTTTCGCGTTTCCCTTTCGGCGTGGTCACTACATTAGCCGATTTCCTCGGTGACTCATAATCGAGTCGTCGGGCGAATTTCGGCATGCCGAAATTGCACCCGCCAGGGGTGAATCGTAGGTAGTGGTTGGCCCTCTCACGATGCTTCGACCCGGCCCGATGGACCGTGCCAAGAACAACTGCATCCGTTCAAGCGGCTCGGACTACATTAGGGAAACAGCAGGGGCGAGTCAAGTTGCCCTGCGGCGCGGCACGTGGGCGCGGGACGGCTGACCATGGGGTCGCCGTCGGTCCAGAAGCGCCACGACCGGTGAGGGCTGTCTCCGCCCACATCCGTGCGAGGACCGTTCCGCACCTGGTCGGGGGGCGGCGGGGAACCTTGCAGGACGGGCAGAGTGAGCCGCCGGCCCGCCACCACATCGACGCCGTTCCATGCGCGGTCGACGTCGAGGGCGGTGGCCGGACGCGCCGGGCCTTTGGCCAGTTCTCTGTCGTGCCGGGCCGAGAATCGACGTTTGCGGGCCGTCTCCGACCCCGTGCCGATCTCGCCGGCCTCGATGTGCTGGTGCTCCACACCACCGCACATTCGCCACAGCGCACCCAGCTCCACAGGCAGCCCGAACCCGAGGTGCCACCTCAGCTGGGAGTCGTCGGCTGTCTCCTCGTCCGTCGCGTGCGGCAGGAAGGAGGCGTACGAGAGGAGGGGAGCGTGCTCGGCAAGCCAGCCGGTCAAGGACTGCCACGCCGCCGCGACCCGCTCAATTCGGCTTGGCTCTCGGGCTCAGTCGGTACGCCGAGACCGTCGGATCACCGGCGAGGTAGAACCGGTGTTGCCAGTCGTGGGCCTTGCTCACGCCTACCCGAGGACCAACCTGGATCAGCGCGGCAGGTACGGGCTCACCCTCGGACAACACGACCGAGGTGCCTTTCAGGAGGTCTGCGCCGTCGTGCTCCGCCGTGATGCCGAGTGCCTGGCAGAAGTTCCCCGGACCTCGGGCAAGGCGTGGGCTCTCTACCTTCTCCCCTCGCCGCTCGCGGGCCAGGTCTTCCCCCTCGATGACCCTGCCTGCCCGGATGAGGACTGCCGAGGCGATGCCGTCCGTCCCGGTGGCGACGTTCGCGCACCAGTGGAGGCCGTGGGACCTGTAGACGTAAAGGTGTCCTGCGGGTCCGAACATGACGGCGTTACGGGGTGTCCGACCTCGGTAGGCATGGGAAGCCGGGTCAGCCGTCCCGGAGTACGCCTCGGTCTCCGTGATGGCGATGCTCACGGTTCCCTCGGGGGTCTTGCAGGTGAGGACGGTCCCGAGCAGCTTGGGCGCGACCTCTTCGGCAGGATGGGCGAGCAGGTCGACGTTCATGCCGACCGCCTGGGCATGCCGTAGGTCCAGTAGACGTACGAGTGACCCGGTGGCCCGGACATCACACTGCTGTCCGTGCTCCGGACGAGGATGCGGCCCTGGAGATCCGGTGCCACCCCCAGGACCGGCCTGTCGAAGAATTCCCGCGTGAGCGGCGTACGGTCCATGCCCTTGTTCATGGCGTCCGAGGGTACTGGGGTCGCGACGACGGGAACCGGCTACGGTCATGGCGCGTATGTAGGGGACAGGACCTAGGAGGAAAACATGGGCTTCAAGCGGCTGCTCGCGAGCATGGGTGCCGGCGGTGCTTCGGTCGAGACCGAACTCACCGAAATCAATGTCGTCCCTGGCGGGGTGGTCCAGGGCGAGGTGCGGATCCAGGGCGGGTCCGTGGACCAGCAGATCGAGGGGCTCTCGGTCGGTCTGCAGGCGCGGGTCGAGGTCGAGGGCGGCGACCAGGAGACCAAGCAGGACATCGAGTTCGCCAAGCTGCGCCTCGGTGGCGCCTTCGCGGTGCAGGCGAGCGCCGTGCACGTCGTGCCGTTCGGGCTGGAGATCCCCTGGGAGACGCCGATCACCATGTTCGCCGGGCAGCAGCTGCACGGCATGAACATCGGGGTGACCACGGAGCTGGAGATCGCGCGCGCACTGGACTCGGGCGACCTGGACCCGGTCAACGTGCACCCGCTGCCCGCGCAGCAGACGATCCTGGACGCCTTCGGGCAGCTGGGCTTCGGCTTCCGCAGCGCCGACATGGAGCGCGGTCACATCCGCGGCACGCGCCAGCGTCTGCCGTTCTACCAGGAGATCGAGTTCGTTCCCCCGCAGCAGTACCGGGGGCTGAACCAGGTGGAGCTGACCTTCGTCGCGGACGACCGCGAGATGGACGTCATCCTGGAGATGGACAAGAAGCCGGGGCTGTTCAGCGAGGGCAGCGACTCCTACCGTGCCTTCAAGGTGGGTCTCAACGACTTCCAGGGCACCGACTGGGCCGCGTATCTCAACCAGTGGCTCGCGCAAGTCGGCGGCCAGCGCAACTGGCTCTGACGCACCCTCTAGGGTCGGGTGGGAAGAACGCACAGCCGATCAGGAGAGGTGCTGACGTGACCGAGCCGAAGAGGGCGCCGCTGCCACACGACTTCCATCCCGAGGTCCCCTCGTTCACCGTGGTGAGCGAGGACCTCGCGCCGGGAGCCGTACTCGCGGACGCCCAGGTGTTCGCGGCGGGGAACACCTCGCCGCAGCTGCGGTGGGAGGGCTTTCCCGCGGAGACGAAGAGCTTCGCCGTGACGTGCTTCGACCCTGACGCCCCGACGGGCAGCGGGTTCTGGCACTGGGTGCTCTTCGACATCCCCGCTTCCGTGACGGAGCTCCCGGCCGGTGCCGGAAGCGGGGCGTTCAAGGGGCTGCCCGAGGGCGCCGTCCAGGTCCGCAACGACTACGGGGCGAAGGAGTTCGGCGGTGCCGCGCCCCCTGCCGGTGAGAACCACCGCTACGTCTTCACCGTGTACGCGGTGGACACCGAGAAGCTCGGGCCCGACAGCGACGCCTCGCCCGCCGTGGTCGGCTTCAACCTGCGGTTCCACACACTGGGCCGTGCCCAGCTGATCGGGGAGTACGCCGCCCCCGAAAGCTGAAGGTTCGCCTGCTGTTTGCCCTGCCCTGGTCTTGGAGAGATCAGGGCAGGGCACTTTTTATTGCGTTGTCCATCACGGCTCGCCCGGACAGAGTTGATCCGGGCCCGCCGACAGACGGGCGGCACACGGGAGGTGGGCAGGATGCGGGACACACTTGTACTCAACGCGAGCTTCGAGCCACTGTCGACGGTGACGCTCAACCGTGCGGTGGTCCTGATCCTGCAGGACAAGGCCGTCGTCGAGCAGTCGCATCCCGGGCTCCGTATGCGGGGTGCCGCCGTGGACATTCCGGTACCCCGGGTGATCAGGCTCTGCCGGTACGTACGGGTGCCGTTCCGAAGACACGCGCCGTGGTCCAGAAGGGGTGTCCTCATACGGGACCAACACCGGTGCGCGTACTGCGGGCGGCGGGCGAGCACCGTGGACCACGTGGTCCCGCGGGCCCAGGGCGGCCAGGACACCTGGCTGAACACCGTGGCCTCGTGCGCGGAGGACAACCACCGCAAGGCGGCTCGGACGCCGGAGCAGGCGGGCATGCCGCTGCTGCGGGAGCCGTTCGTGCCTTCGCCGGCGGACGCGATGCTGCTCGCGCTGGGTGCCGGTGGCCGGTCGGCGCTGCCGGAGTGGCTGGCACACTCCGCGGCGTAGGCGCCGCGTCTCCCCCACATGAACATGTGCGGAGCCCGTCCCTCGTACCGGAGGGACGGGCTCCGCCCGTCAGCGCAGCAGCAACTGGACGATGGCCGCGGTACCGACGACGACGATCAGGGCGCGCAGGAATCCCGGGCTGAGCCGGCGGCCCACCCTGGCACCTATCTGGCCGCCGATCGCCGAGCCGACCGCGATGAGCACGACGGCCGTCCAGTCGAAGTGTGCGACGAAGAGGAAGAAGAGCGCGGCGACACTGTTGACGACGGCGGCGAGGACGTTCTTGACGGCGTTGAGGCGCTGCATCGTGTCGTCGAGCAGCATGCCCATCAGGGAGAGGTAGATGATGCCCTGGGCCGCCGTGAAGTAGCCGCCGTAGACGCTGGCGAGCATGATCCCGGTGAACAGCAGGGGGCCGCCGTCGAGGCGGGCGGGGGTGCCGGTGCGGTCGCGGCGGCGCTGTACCGCTCTGCTGATGCGGGGCTGCAGGATGACCAGCACCAGCGCGAGGGTGACGAGGACGGGGACGATCGTCTCGAACGCGGTGGAGGGCAGGGCGAGCAGGAGGGTGGCCCCGGAGAGTCCGCCGATCAGCGCCCCGGCGCTCAGCTTCAGTATGCGGCGGCGTTGGCCGACGAGTTCCTCGCGGTAGCCGATGGCGCCGCTGATGGAGCCGGGGATCAGGCCGAGTGCGTTGGACACGGTCGCGGTGACCGGGGGCAGTCCGGTGGCGAGCAGGACGGGGAACGTGATCAGCGTTCCCGAGCCGACGATGGTGTTGATCGTGCCCGCGCCGATCCCGGCCGCGAAGACCGCGAGCATTTCCCAGATGGACAAAGCCATCTCCTTCGATGGTCAGTGACGCCTCCCCGCCATGAAGGTCGAGGGGCCTCACTGATCATGCACGAAGGTGTTTCGGGGTCATTCGACCGGGGGCTGCTCCCGGCGTTCCGTGCCGGTGTTGAAGCCGGGGGCGCCGCCGCCGAGGTTGCCGAACGCACCGCTGAGGCCCTTGAGGGCGTCGCCGATCTCGCTGGGCACGATCCAGAGCTTGTTGGCGTCGCCCTCGGCGATCTTGGGGAGCATCTGGAGGTACTGGTACGACAGGAGCTTCTGGTCCGGGTCTCCGGCATGGATGGACTCGAAGACCGTACGGATGGCCTGGGCCTCGCCCTCGGCGCGCAGGGCGGACGCCTTGGCCTCACCTTCGGCGCGCAGGATCGCGGACTGCTTCTCGCCCTCCGCGGTGAGGATCGCGGACTGCCTGATGCCCTCGGCGGTGAGGATGGCGGCGCGCTTGTCACGGTCGGCGCGCATCTGCTTCTCCATCGAGTCCTGGATGGAGGTGGGCGGTTCGATGGCCTTGAGCTCGACGCGGTTGACGCGGATGCCCCACTTGCCGGTGGCTTCGTCGAGGACTCCGCGCAGCGCGGCGTTGATCTCCTCGCGGGAGGTCAGGGTCCGCTCGAGGTCCATGCCGCCGATGATGTTGCGGAGCGTGGTGACGGTGAGCTGCTCGATCGCCTGGATGTAGCTTGCGACTTCGTACGTCGCGGCGCGGGCGTCGGTCACCTGGTAGTAGATGACGGTGTCGATGTTGACGACGAGGTTGTCCTGGGTGATCACCGGCTGGGGCGGAAAGGGGACGACCTGTTCGCGGAGGTCGATCCTGTTGCGGATCGAGTCGATGAACGGGACGACGATGTTCAGCCCGGCGTTGAGCGTGCGGGTGTAGCGGCCGAAGCGCTCCACGATGGCGGCACTGGCCTGCGGGATGACCTGGATCGTCTTGATCAGGGCGATGAAGACGAGCACCACCAGAATGATCAGGACGATGATGATCGGTTGCATCGTGTGCCTCGTGCCCTTCGGTTGCCGACGGATCGCGGTGATCGAGGTCGAGCGGTCAAGACGGTTTCGTTCTCATGATGATCGACTTCGAGTCTGGCAGACTGCGGCCTGCCGTGCGACCGGTTCGCTCACATGACGACGGCCGTTGCACCGTCGATGTCCACGACGTCCACCTGTCGGCCGGGTTCGAAGATCTGGTCGCCGTCGAGGGAGCGTGCGGACCAGACCTCGCCGGCGAGCTTGATGCGCCCGCCGCTGCCGTCCACCCGTTCCAGGACGACGGCCTGACGGCCTTTCAGGGCGTCGATGCCGGTGGCCTCGCCGGGCCTGGACGCCCGGTGTCTGGCCGCGATCGGGCGGACGACCGCGATCAGGGCGACCGACACCACGGCGAACACCAGGACTTGGGCGACGATGCCGCCACCGAGGGCCGCCACGACGGCCGCGGCCACCGCTCCGACGGCGAACATCCCGAATTCGGGCATCGCGGTCAGGACGAGGGGGATGCCCAGTCCCACCGCGCCGATCAGCCACCACACCCACGCGTCGATGTCCACATGGTCATCGTAGGACCGCGAGTGCCTTCCCCGACAGGGCGCAGAGGAGGTTGGCTGTGGTGCGACTACTGACCGAGGGGCAGTCCGTGTGCGGTGTAGCGGTCGCCGCGGTGCTCGACGACGAGTGGCAGGCCGAAGCAGAGGGAGAGGTTCCGGGAGCTGAGCTCGGTCTCCATGGGTCCGGCGGCGAGCACCTTGCCCTGACGGATCATCAGGACATGGGTGAAGCCGGGCGCGATCTCCTCGACATGGTGGGTGACCATGACCATGGAGGGGGCGTACGGGTCACGGGCCAGCCTGCCGAGCCGGCGGACCAGGTCCTCGCGCCCGCCGAGGTCGAGCCCGGCGGCGGGCTCGTCGAGGAGGAGCAGCTCGGGGTCGGTCATCATGGCGCGGGCGATGAGGGTGCGCTTGCGCTCTCCCTCGGAGAGCGTGCCGAACTTGCGGTCGAGGAACTCGGTCATGCCGAGGCGGTCGAGGAAGGCGCGGGCGCGCTCCTCGTCGACGGCTTCGTAGTTCTCGTGCCAGGTGGCGGTCATGCCGTACGCGGCCGTGAGCACCGTCTGCAGCACGGTCTGCCGCTTGGGGAGCTTTTCGGCCATGGCCATGCCGGCGACGCCGATGCGGGGGCGGAGCTCGAAGACGTCGGTGCCGACCCCGCCGAGCCGCTCCCCGAGGATCTTGGCCGTGCCGGTGCTGGGGAAGAGGTAGCTGGAGGCGATGTTGAGGAGGGTGGTCTTGCCGGCGCCGTTCGGTCCGAGGATGACCCAGCGCTCCCCCTCCTTGACCGACCAGGAGACGTCGTCCACCAGAGCGCGTCCGTCGCGGACCACGGATACGTCCACCAGCTCCAGTACATCGCTCATGGCGCGTTGTCTCCCCATACAGTGTCGAGATCGTCGCGTGCCTGTGGGCACAGCTCCCAGGGAAAACCTACGCCACCCGAGGAGTGCTCAGGCCCTGGGGCCGTTCCCTAGGCTGTTCCCATGCTTTCGGAACCACGCTCAGGGCGGCTTGCCGCATGGGGAAACGCGCTTTTGGCCGGACTTGTGTCACCGGACGACGCGGCGCTCGCGATCGTCGGCGAGGATGCGGTGCACCGCATCGAGGGACTGCCGGGTGAGGCGGGGCCCGTCGGGCTCACGCTGGCGCTCGGCCGGCTGAGGGGGCTCGGTGCGACCGGTTTCCGGGTCGCGCTGCCGGTGCCCGGTCATCCGCTGGGGCTCAGCGGGCCGCCGGACTTCAACGCCCGTGCGCTGGAGGCGGAGGAGGCGGTGGTCACGTCCGGGGCGCCGTACGGCCTGGTGCCGGAGGTGAGTGAGGTGGGGCCCGCCGGGGATCTGCACGTCGAGGTGGTGTGGCGCTGCCTGCCGGTCCGGGAGGCGCCGCCCGCCGATGTGCCGTCGCTGAGCGAGGCGGAGCGGGAGCTCGCCGAGGCGCTGCGGGATGCGACGGCGGTGCTGTCGCGACTGGATGTCGCCGGGTCCGGCCCGGTCGCGGAGGCCGCCGTGGACGCCTACCGGGCGCGGGCGGAGCGGGGGCGGGAGGTGCTGGCTCCGGGCTATCCGCCCCGTGCGGTGCGGGTGCTGGAGCTGGCCCAGCGCGTGGGGCTGCTGGTGGCCGTGGCCCATGAGAACGGACACGGCGGAGCGGTGAGTGCTTCCGAGATCGCGGCCCGGGGCGAGGCGCTGCGACCGGTGGAGCGGGTGGCCCGGCGGGCGCAGGTCGCGGCCTACAACGCGTACGTGGAGGAGCGGGGGCGGTAGCGGGCCGGGCAGGCGCCGGGCCCCGGCTGCCGGGCGGGCTCGGGTGAGCGCGCCCGGCGGCGGGTGCGAGGCGTCGGTCAGCCGTTCAGGCCGAAGTTGCCGAAGGGCGGGTTGAGCAGGCCCACCACGTCGACCGTGTTGCCGACCACGTTCACCGGGATTCACCGCGACCTGCACGAGGTTGTCCTACGAACCGGCCCTGGGAACGTGTCCGGCGTACGGGCGCCCGCGTCAGCCTGCCGCTCCGTGCCGGACCGCCCACAGCGCGGCCTGGGTCCTGTCCGACAGGTCGAGCTTCATCAGGATGTTCGAGACGTGCGTCTTGACGGTCTTCTCCGACAGGACAAGCGCGCGGGCGATCTCCCGGTTGGAGCGACCGTCGGCGATCAGTCCGAGCACCTCCCGCTCCCGCTCGGTCAGGGTGCTCCCCCGCCCCGTGCCGTTCCCGGTGTCGTCCTGGGCCAGCAGCGCGCCGGCGACCTCCGGCTGGAGCAGGACATGGCCGGCGTGCACCGAGCGGATGGCCCCGGCCAGGGCGTCCGGGTCGACGTCCTTGTACACGTAACCGGATGCGCCCGCCCGCAGGGCGGGAACCACCGTGCGCTGCTCGGTGAAGCTGGTGACGATCAGCACCTTGGCGGGGTTCTCCAGCTCCCTGAGCCTGCGGAGCGCCTCGATGCCGTCCGTACCCGGCATCTTGATGTCCATCAGGACCACGTCGGGCCGCAGCTCCTCGGTCCTGGCGACGCCCTCGGCCCCGTCCGACGCCTCCCCCACGACCTCTATGTCGTCCTGGATCTCGAGGAACGTACGCAGACCCCGGCGGACCACCTGGTGGTCGTCGACCAGGAGCACCTTGATGATCTTGTCAGCCACAGGGGACCTCCATCTGGACCGTGGTGCCCTTGCCGGGCTCCGAAGCGACGGTGAGGCGGCCGCCGACGCCGCCGGCCCGGTGCCGCATGGAGACGAGCCCCAGATGACGCCCCGCGCGCCGGACGGCGTGGGTGTCGAAGCCGCGGCCGTCGTCGGTGATCCGCAGCACCGTGGACGAGGTGTGCCGGCTGAGGGTGACGGTGACCTGCCCGGCGCCCGAGTGGCGCAGGGCGTTGTGCAGGGCCTCCTGGGCGACCCGGAGGAGCGCCTCCTCCTGGGCGGCGGGCAGGGCGCGCACCCCGGCGCTCTCGAAGGTGACCCGGGCGGTGTGGGCGCGGTCCATGACCTGGATCTGGGTACGGAGCGTGGCGACCAGGCCGTCCTCGTCCAGGGCGGCGGGGCGCAGCTCGACGACGGCCGCGCGCAGCTCGTCCACGGCCTCCCCGGCCAGGGTGGCGACCTGCTGGAGCTCGCCCTTGGCACGGACCGGGTCGCGGTCGACGAGGGCCGCGGCGGCCTGGGCGGTGAGCCGGAGCGAGAAGAGCTTCTGGCTGACCGCGTCGTGCAGCTCGTGCGCGAGCCGTGAGCGCTCCTCGGCGATGGTGAGCTCACGGCTGCGTTCGTAGAGCCGGGCGTTGGTGAGGGCGATCGCGGCGTGCTGGGCGAGGATCCCGAGGAGCTCCTCGTCCTCCTCGGTGAAGTTGCAGCCGGCCGTCGGGCCGGTGCAGCGCTTGTTGGCGAGGAAGAGTGCGCCGATCGTCTCGTCGCCGTCCTGGATGGGCAGGCCGAGGAAGTCGGACATGTCGGGGTGCGCGTCGGGCCACCCCTCGAAGCGGGGGTCCTCGCGGACATCGGCGAGCCGCTGGGGCTTCGCCTCGTGGAGCATCGCCGCGAGGATGCCGTGCTGGCGGGGCAGCGGTCCGATGGCCTTCCACTGTTCGTCGCTGACGCCGTCGACGACGAACTGGGCGAAGCCGCCGTGGTCGTCCGGCACGCCGAGGGCGGCGTACTCGGCGTCCAGCAGTTCGCGGGCCGAGGCGACGATCGTCTTGAGGACGTCTCTCATCTCCAGATGCCGGCTCATGGCGAGCAGCGCGGCGCTGACAGCGGCGAGGCCCGACGGTGGGCGATGACTCATGTGCTCACCGTACCGGCGGGCCCACCACCCCCGTATCGGGCTGTGGACCACCGTCGTACGGAGCTCCGGACCTAGTCCCAAGTGCCGTACGCCGCTGCGGCCGATGGACGAGGCGGCGGGCCTCGCCCCGTTCCTACGTTTGGTGGCGTCGGAACTCCACGAGGTTCGAGGGGATGGCTGTCATGCCGATCGCGATGATCACGGGCGGTTCGAAGGGGCTGGGGCGCGCGCTCGCCGCGGCTCTGGCGGGGAGGGGCTGGGATCTGGTGCTGGGCGCCAGGACGGAGGACGTGCTCCGGGCGACGGCCGCGGAGCTGGGCGGCCGGTACGGGACACGCGTGGTGGCCGTGGCCGGGGACGTCACGGATCCGGCGCACCGCGCGGCTCTGGTGGCCGCCGCCGGGGAGCTGGGCGGTCTCGACGTACTGGTGAGCAACGCGAGCGCGCTGGGTACCGAGCCGCTCGTGCGGTTGGAGGCGCTGCCGCCGGCGGGGCTGCGGCAGGCGCTGGAGACGAATGTGGTCGCGGCGCTCGGGCTCGTGCAGGAGGCGCTGCCGCTGCTGCGGGCCTCGGCGGCCGGGGCGGTGGTCACGGTGAGTTCGGACGCGGCCACCGAGCCGTACGGGACGTGGGGCGGTTACGGGGCGTCGAAGGCGGCGCTCGACCAGCTGGCCGCGGTGCTCGGCGAGGAGGAGCCGGGACTGCGGGTGTGGGCGGTGGACCCCGGGGACATGGGGACGGACCTCTATACGGCGGCGGTGCCGGACGACCCCGGGCCCCGGCCGCGTCCGGAGAGCGTGGCACCCGCCTTCGTACGGCTGCTGGAGCTGCGCCCCGCGAGTGGCAGGTACACGGCCTCCGCGCTGCTGGACTCGGACCGGCGGGCGGAGCGGTGACCGCCCTGGACTCCCTGCGGGTGCCTCCGGAGCTCTCGGCGCGGGTGCCGGCCGAGCAGCGGGGCGCGGGACGTGACGACGTACGGCTGCTGGTATCACGGGGCGGGGCGGTCACGCACCGGAGGTTCAGGGAGCTCCCCGGGGAGCTGCGGGCCGGGGACGTCCTGGTGGTCAATACGTCGATGACGCTGGCGGCCGCGGTCAACGGCCGCCTGGGGGGTGAGCGGGTCGTCGTGCACTTCTCGACCCGGGGTGAGGACGGCCGGTGGGCGGTGGAGCTGCGCCGGCCGGACGGTGACGGGACGACCCGGCCGCGTCCCGGCGGCCCGGCGGGAGCGGCGGTACGGCTCCCGGGCGGGGAGGCACTGGTCCTGGACGAGCCCCTCGGTCCGCGCGAGGGGGCCAGGCTCTGGTGGGCGCGGGTGCCGCGGGACGTGCCCGGCCTGCTGAGCCGGTACGGGCGCCCGATCCGGTACGCGTACACGGAACGGGACCAGCCGCTGTCGGCGTACCGGACGGTGTTCGCAGTGCCGTCGCCCGACGGGAGCGGCTCGGCGGAGATGCCGAGTGCGGCGCGGCCCTTCACCGCGGGCCTGGTGGCGGCACTGGTGAGCCGCGGGGTGCAGTTCGCGCCGCTGACGCTGCATACGGGCGTGGCCTCGGCCGAGGTGCACGAGCCGCCCTACCCGGAGCGTTTCGAGGTGCCGCACACCACGGCATGGCTGGTGAACGCGGCTCGGGCGGGCGGGGGCAGGGTGATCGCCGTGGGGACGACGGCGGTGCGGGCCCTGGAGTCCGCGGCGGGCGAGGACGCGGTGGTGCGGGCCTCGGCGGGGTGGACGGATCTGGTGGTGACGCCGCAGCGAGGGGTGCGGGTGGTGGACGGGCTGCTGACCGGGCTGCACGAGCCGGAGGCCTCCCACCTGCTGATGCTGGAGGCGGTCGCGGGGCAGGAGACGTTGCGGCGGGGGTACGCCCAGGCCCTGGAGCACCGGTATCTCTGGCACGAGTTCGGGGACGCCCACCTGTTGCTGCCCCCTGCCCGATAAGTCGCTTACGCTCCGCATTACTGGAGCAACTTTTCGTGAGCGCGAAGGGGTCCCCATGTGAGCCCAGGCATAGGACCCACGTCACTTACGAAGTCGGATAGTTGGCGTAAAACGGGCAAGTTGCCAGGGTTCAAACCGGACAAGGAGGTAGGAACAAGACCCCGTTCCACTACCCGGCTTCGTACGTCACACCTTTGCCACCCCATTTTGCTGGCGCTAAGAATTGCATCTGTCCCCGACGGAGATGCCTCGGCTCTTCCGTCTCGTCCTCGCCGAGGACCCCTGCAATTCGAAGAGGTACGACTGTATGTCCGTGTCCCGCATCTCCAGCCGTAGCCGTCGCCTGAACAAGGCGCAGAAGCTCTCCGTCGCGGGGGTCTCGACCCTGGCCGCCGCCGCTCTCGCCTTCTCGCTCGTCCCCGACGACGCTTCGGCCACGACCGAGCCGCAGGCCGCCGCGGCTGCCGCGCCGGTCGCCTACACCGGCTCGCAGGCCAAGAACATCCAGGCCGGCTCGATCGAGAAGAACTCGACGGCCGAGCAGCTGGTGAAGGCCGCCGACGCGGCCAAGGCCAAGGACGCCTCCGAGAAGAAGGAGGCCGCCGCCAAGGCGGAGGCGAAGGCCAAGGCCGTCGCCGAGGCCAAGAGCAAGGCCGCCGCGAAGGCCAAGGCCGACGCGAAGAAGCGTTCCGCCAAGAAGGCCAGCCGCGCGGCCGACCGCAAGCCGGTCTACGCCAACAACCTGGACGGCTGGATCCGTGAGGCTCTCGCCATCATGGACAAGAAGAACATCCCCGGTACGTACGAGGGCCTGCACCGCAACATCATCCGCGAGTCCAGCGGTAACCCGCGCGCCATCAACAACTGGGACATCAACGCGATCAACGGCATCCCCTCGAAGGGTCTGCTGCAGGTCATCAAGCCGACCTTCGACTTCTACCACGTCAAGGGCACCAAGCACGACCAGTACGACCCGGTCGCCAACATCACCGCGGCCGCCAACTACGCCGCGGACAAGTACGGCTCGATCGACAACGTCGACAGCGCGTACTGAGCCACGCACCGAGCATGACCTGGCAGAGCTGACCTGCCGGTCCGCAGCGTCGCGTGACCGGCCGGCACATGCCGAAGGGCGGCACCCCACGGGGTGCCGCCCTCGGGCGTTTGCGGGGCCGGTGCGGGCCCGGCGGCGTTACTTGCGCATCACCTCGGGCTCATGGCGGCGCAGCATCCGCGAGACCGCGACGAAGAGGACGGCGCTCATCACGAGCATCACCGTGATGTTGATCCCCCACTGGCCGGCCGAGTGCTCCCAGAGCGGGTCCAGGTCGGTCGGCTTCTTCGGGTCCCACGGCGGCATGAGGTGGGCGAGGTCGAGCGTCGTACCGGCCGCGGCCACCGCCCAGCGCGACGGCATCAGCCAGGCGAACTGCTCCAGGCCCGGCGATCCGTAGACCTGGAAGAGCACACCGGTGAAGACGACCTGGACGATGGCGAACATGACGAGCAGCGGCATGGTCTTCTCGGCGGTCTTCACCAGCGCGGAGATCATCAGGCCGAACATCATCGAGACGAACCCGAGCACGATGATCGACAGGCAGATCTCCACGGCGGGGGGCATGAACAGCCCCTCCTCCGGCAGCTGGCGGGTGGAGAAGCCGATCCCGCAGATGATCACGCCCTGGAAGGCGGTGATCACACCGAGGACGATCACCTTGGAGAGCAGGTAGGCGGAGCGGGAGAGCCCGGTGGCCCGCTCCCGCTCGTAGATCACCCGTTCCTTGATCAGTTCTCGTACGGAGTTGGCCGCGGCGGCGAAGCACATGCCGACCGCCAGGATCAGCATGATGGTCCCGGCCTTGCCGTTGAAGCGGGACGGCGGATCGGGCTCCGCCAGGCCGAACTCGGCGGGGATGACCACGCTGACGACACCGAGCACGGCCGGCAGGAGCACCATGAGGAGCAGGAACCCCTTGTCGGACGCGATCACCGAGATGTAGCGGCGCATCAGCGTCCACAGCTGGGCCGCCCAGCCCGACGGCTTCGGGGGGCGGATCTGCTGCGGCGGGGGCATGTGCACCGGCTGCGCGGCGACGGCGTCGATGTCCGCGGCGTACATCTGGTAGTGCTGCGAGCCGCGCCAGCGTCCCGCCCAGTCGTAGTCGCGGTAGTTCTCGAACGCGGAGAAGACGTCGGCCCAGCTGGTGTAGCCGAAGAAGTTCAGCGCCTCCTCGGGAGGGCCGAAGTAGGCGACGGACCCGCCGGGCGCCATCACGAGGAGCTTGTCGCAGATGGCCAGCTCGGCCACGGAGTGCGTGACCACGAGGACCGTACGGCCGTCGTCGGCGAGACCGCGCAGCAGCTGCATCACATCGCGGTCCATGCCCGGGTCGAGGCCGGAGGTCGGCTCGTCCAGGAAGATCAGTGACGGCTTGGTCAGCAGCTCCAGGGCGACCGACACGCGCTTGCGCTGGCCACCGGAGAGCGAGGTGATCTTCTTGTCCTTGTGGATGTCGAGCTTGAGCTCGGCGAGGACCTCGTGGATCCGGGCGGTGCGCTCGGCCTCGGTGGTGTCCGCGGGGAAGCGGAGCTTGGCCGCGTACCGCAGCGCCCTGGTGACCGTGAGTTCCTTGTGCAGGATGTCGTCCTGCGGGACCAGGCCGATGCGCTGCCTCAGCTCGGCGAACTGCTTGTACAGGTTCCGGTTGTCGTAGAGGACGTCACCCTGGTTGGCGGGCCGGTAGCCGGTGAGCGCCTTGAGCAGGGTGGACTTGCCGGAGCCCGACGGGCCGATGACGGCGATCAGCGACTTCTCCGGGACGCCGAACGAGACGTCCTTGAGGATGTCCTTGCCGCCGTCGACCGTGACCGTGAGATGGCGGGCCGAGAACGAGACCTCACCGGTGTCGACGAACTCTTCCAGCCGGTCCCCGACCAGCCGGAAGGTCGAGTGACCGACACCGACGATGTCGTTCGGGCCGATCAGCGCGGAGCCGGACTTGCTGAGCGGCTGACCGTTGACGTACGTGCCGTTGTGGGATCCGAGGTCGCGGATCTCGAAGCGGCCGTCGGGCGTCGCCCGGAATTCGGCGTGCAGTCGCGAGACCTGCAGGTCGGAGACGACCAGCTCGTTCTCCAACGCACGGCCGATGCGCATGACCCGGCCGAGGTCCAGCTGATGGAACGTGGTCGGGCTGCGGTCGCCGTAGACCGGCGGCGCTCCGGCGGCGCCACCGTGCCCGCCCGCGCCGGGCGGGTTGGCGTGCCCCTGCTGGTGCGGGACCGGGGGCTGCTGCATCTGCTGCTGCATCTGCGGTGCCTGCTGCCAGGCCGCCGGCTGCTGCGCCGGACCGCCGGGCCAGCCGGGGGCGCCCTGCTGGGGCTGGTGCTGGGGCTGCTGCGCCGGGGCCTGCTGTGCCTGCGCGGGGGGTACGGGCGCCTGCTGCTGCGCTCCCGCCGCCTGCCCGCCGTGGAGCCCGGCGCCCGCCGCGGCGGTGAGGCTCACGCGCGGGCCGTCGGTGGCGTTGCCCAGGTGGACCGACGTCCCCGGGGCGATCTCCATCTGCTGGATGCGCCGGCCCTGCACGTAGGTGCCGTTCGTGCTGCCGTGGTCCTCGATGGACCAGCTGCGGCCGTTCCAGCTGATCGTGGCATGCCGCCACGACACTCTGGCGTCGTCGATCATCAGGTCGCCCTGCGGATCACGTCCGAGGGTGTACGGCCTGGACGGATCGAGCGCCCAGGTCCTTCCATTCAATTCCAGTACGAGTTCCGGCACTCCGCGCCCCACTAGTTGTCCCCCGTGTCGCCCCCGTCGCAGGGAGCCTAGGGATGCTGAACATCGTGGGGAACTATTCCAGGAGCGGTCCCGTAACGGAAAGCCGGGCGGCGTGAAGAGCGCGCGGAGGCTCTCCGTCCTCTCCGGCGACTCGGGAGAAATGGGTCCGGAGCATCCCATCCGCGGCGCCCGTCCCCCGGACCGGCGTCCGCGCCGGGGCCGGCCACGGGCTGTCCGCCACTCGGGACGGCTTCGGAGCCCGACCCGCCGCCCTATACGGTGGGACCACCATGAGCGCATCTCAGCCACCTCGGTCACCCCGGTCTCCTGAGCCCCCCGAGCCCCCTCGGGACACGGACGCCCCCACTCTTCTCGTCAAGATCTTCGGGAAGGACCGGCCGGGTATCACGGCCGGACTTTTCGACACTCTTGCCGCCTACGCCGTCGACGTCGTGGACATCGAGCAGGTCGTCACCCGTGGCCGCATCGTCCTGTGCGCGCTGGTGACCTCGCCGACGCCCGACGGCACGACGGAGGGCGACCTCCGGGCGACCGTGCACAGCTGGGCGGAGTCGCTGAAGCTGCAGGCCGAGATCATCTCGGGCACGGGCGACAACCGTCCCCGCGGCTCCGGCCGTTCCCATGTGACCGTGCTGGGGCACCCGCTGACCGCGGAGTCCACCGCGTCGATAGCGGCCAGGATCACCTCCACCGGCGGCAACATCGACCGGATCTTCCGGCTGGCGAAGTACCCCGTCACCGCCGTCGAGTTCGCCGTGTCCGGCACCGGGACCGAGGCACTGCGGACCGCGCTGGCGACGGAGGCAGCCGACATCGGTGTCGACATCGCCGTCATGTCGGCCGGGCTGAGCCGCCGGGCGCAGCGGCTGGTCGTCATGGACGTGGACTCGACGCTCATCCAGGACGAGGTCATCGAGCTCTTCGCGGCCCACGCCGGCTGCGAGGCCGAGGTCGCCGCGGTGACCGAGCAGGCGATGCGCGGCGAGCTCGACTTCGAGCAGTCCCTGCACGCACGCGTGGCGCTGCTGGCCGGGCTCGACGTGTCGGTGGTGGAGAAGGTGCGGGCGGAGGTCCGGCTGACTCCCGGTGCCCGCACCCTGATCCGGACGCTGAAGCGGCTCGGCTATCAAGTGGGCGTCGTCTCGGGAGGGTTCACCCAGGTCACGGACGACCTCAAGGAGCGTCTCGGACTCGACTTCGCCTCCGCCAACACGCTGGAGGTCGTCGACGGCAAGCTCACCGGCCGGGTCGTGGGCGACATCGTGGACCGGGCGGGCAAGGCCCGGCTGCTGCGCAGCTTCGCGGAGCAGGCGGGGGTGCCGCTGGCGCAGACGGTGGCGATCGGTGACGGTGCCAACGATCTGGACATGCTGAACACCGCGGGACTGGGTGTCGCCTTCAACGCCAAGCCGGTCGTCCGTCAGGCCGCCCACACGGCGGTGAACGTCCCCTTCCTGGACACCGTGCTGTATCTGCTCGGGATCACCCGCGAAGAGGTCGAGACCGCGGACGGAATCGTGGACTGACCGCGCCCGGACAGCGGAAGGGGCCCCGGCACACTGTGCCGGGGCCCCTTCGCGCGTCGTGCTCAGTCGTTCGGCGTCCAGTATTCGACGAGCTTGCCCACTCCGTGTTCCAGGCTCTTCCACGAGCCGGGGAACTCGACGACGGCATAGGCGGCCGTCGGGAAGCCGTCCTTGGTCATGCGGGCGAGCGCATCGCCCTCGGCGCCGCCTGAGAGCGCGTCCGCGGCACCGTGCATGCCGGGATTGTGGCCGATGACCAGCAGGTTCCGTACGTCGTCGGGTGTCTCGGCGAACAGCGCGATCAATTCTCCGAGCGAGGCCTCGTACAGCCGCTCCTCGTACACGGTCCTGGGGCGCTGCTCGAATTCGTGGACCGCGAGCTTCCAGGTCTCGCGGGTCCTGGTGGCGGTCGAGCACAGAGCCAGGTCGAAGACGGTCCCTGAATGGGCCAGTCGGCGGCCGGCGACGGGGGCGTCCTTCCTGCCCCGGTCCGCCAGTGGCCGCTCATGGTCGGACTCCTGCGACCATTCCGCCTTTGCATGTCTGAGAAGGACGATCCTGCGAGGTGTATCGGCGCTCATACACCTCAGCTTCGCACGAATTGTGCCTCCGGGCGCAGGGTGTTGACATGCTCGCCCGCAGGGGGTGAATGAAGGGTTGCGGGGTGTGTAAGGAGCCGGTCAGGCGGCCAGCAGCCCCGCGATGTGCCCGAGCAGCCGCCCGAGGGCGGGGTCGCCGGCCGAGGCGTGCGCCTGGCCGGGTTCCACGATCAGCAGGAGCAGCGCCGCGAAGGCGAGTGCGGGCAGCGCGACGGCCCACCACGGCAGCCTGATTTCGACGGAGTCCGTGGCGGCCGGGCGGTGGGTCCGGGTGTGCGTACGGGCCGACATGTCCGCCTCCGTGGGTCCTCGGCTGTGTTACCCAGAACCTACGGGCAGCCCGGTGGCGGTCCCATCCGGTGATCCACCCACTCGACCCTGAACCTGGCCCCCTAGGGGACAGGGGGGCTGGCCCCACCCCCGCCGGGTCAGGGGGAGGCGATCGTGGCGATCACGCCGATGACTACGGAGATGAGAAGCATCGTCCCGAAGACGAGGAGCAGCTTCTTCTGACCGTTCTGGGGATTCGGATCGAGCACTGGCATGCGCACAGTCTCGCATCTCAGCATTCGTCCTCGATCGCCCGGTCCCGCCCCGCGAGCATGCCCGCGATCGTCTGGGGCACGAGGAGGGCCGCCATGAGGGCGAGCGGCAGGCCCCAACCGCCGCTGTGCTGGTAGAGCACGCCGACCAGCAGGGGGCCGGGGATCGAGAGCAGGTAGCCGGTGGACTGCGCGAAGGCGGAGAGCCTGACCACACCCGCGCCGGTCCGCGAACGCATCCCGATCATGGTGAGGGCGAGCGGGAAGGCGCAGTTGGCGACGCCCAGCAGCAGCGCCCAGAGCCAGGCGCCGCCGGCCGGGGCCAGATAGAGGCCCGCGTAGCCGAGAAGGCCGCACGTGCTGAGGACGAGGACGATCGGGCCCTGGGTCCGCAACCGGGTGGCCACCCGGGGGATGACGAAGGCGAGGGGTACGCCCATGGCCATGACCACGGCGAGCAGGACGCCCGCGGTGCCCGCCGAGATCCCCGCGTCACGGAAGATCTGTGGAATCCAACCCATCGTGATGTACGCGGCGGTGGCCTGGAGCCCGAAGAAGCAGGCGAGCGCCCAGGACGTACGGCTACGGGTGATCCTGAGGGCGGGGGCCTGCTCCCCGGCACGTCCCGCGGACTGCCCGGCGCCTGTGCCGCGGTCCCGTACGAGCGGGATCCAGGGCAGGATCGCGACGGCCGACAGCCCCGCCCAGACGGCCAGCCCCGTCCTCCAGCTGCCGCCCAGCGCGTCCGTGAGGGGCACGGTGAGGGCGGCCGCGAGGGCGGTGCCGAGGGCCAGGGCCATCGAGTAGAGGCCGGTCACGGTGCCGACCCGGTCGGGGAACCAGCGCTTGACGATGACGGGCATCAGGACGTTGCTGACCGCGATGCCCATCAGGGCGAGGGCGCTGGCGGCGAGGAACCCCGCCGTACCGCCGACGAACGGGCGGATCAGCAGGCCTGCGGTGATGGCCACCATGCCCGCGCAGACGACGGCGCCGGCGCCGAACCGGCGGGCCAGCCGGGGCGCCATGAAGCCGAACACCGCGAAGCAGAGCGGCGGCACGGAGGTGAGGACACCGGCGACGCTGCCGCTCATGTGCAGGGTGTCCCGGACCTCTTCGAGGAGGGGGCCGAGGCTGGTGATGGCGGGCCGGAGGTTGAGCGCGGCGAGGACCAGACCGACGGTGACGATCCGCAGCACCCAGGGGGAGGGTCCGGGCGGGGAGCTCCCCGGCGCGGGTGCAGGGGGGCCGGCAGGAGGGCTCAGGGTCGGGGTCTCGTCGTGACGCATGAGACCCATCATAGAATCATGGGATGATTGACTGTCCACTCCGATCCTCTCCCTGGGACAATCGGAACGACGATCCGACGGGCCCGCACCTCCCGGACCACCTTTCCGGACCGCCTCATCCGGCTCTTCCGGACCACGAGCAAGGAGCACCATGGCGCTGACGTCCACGCGGCGTTCGGCTCTCGCCGACCAGGTGATTGCCCAGCTGAGGAACCAGATCACCACGGGCGAGTGGCCTGTGGGCTCACGGATCCCCACCGAGCCCGAACTGGTCGAGCAGCTCGGGGTCGCCCGCAACACGGTCCGCGAGGCGGTGCGCGCCCTGGCGCACAACGGCCTGCTGGACATCCGCCAGGGCTCCGGCACGTACGTGGTGGCGACCAGTGAGCTGGCCGGGGTGATGCACCGCCGGTTCGCGGACGCCGACCCCCGGCACGTCGCCGAGCTGCGCTCCACGCTCGAGTCCTCGGCGGCCCGGCTCGCCGCCCTGCGCCGCACGGACCGGGATATGCGGCAGCTGGACGCGCTGATGGTCCGGCGCGAGGAGACCTGGGTGTCCGGGGACATGGAGGCCTTCGTGGCCGCGGACGCGACACTGCACCTCGCCGTGGTCGCGGCCTCGCACAACGACGTACTGACCGAGCTCTACGCCGACCTGAACGACCTGCTCCGTGACTACCTGCGCGACGACGTGGGCTCGAAGCCCGGACCGCAGGAGCTCATGGACCACGCGCGGCTCGTCGAGGCGATCCGGGCGGGGGACGCGGAGACGGCCGCCGCCGAGGCGGCGGCCCACGCGCTGGACTGCCTGCGGGAGCGCGTCTGAGCTGCCCCACCCCGGCTAGGACACCGAGTGGCTGACCCAGGCCGAGCCGACCTCTTTCCAGCAGCGGTCCTCGAGCTTGACCGTCCGGCCCGGCTGCACAGCGACCTCCCCGCCGTCGGCATCGACGTCCCACCAGCGCGCGCACTCGGTGTGGAGCCGGACGAGATCGGTCGTGGGGTACGGGTTGTGGCAGTAGGCGACCACCCGGGATCCCTCGACCGACGTACGGCATTCGGCGCCCGAGGGCTCGGGTTCCGGTGCGAGGGGTGCGGCCGCCCCGCTCCCCGCCCGGTTGGCCGCGCTGACGGCCACCGGGGCCAGGAGCCCCGCCACCACGGCCGCCGCTGCGAGCAGGGCCCAGGTCCGGCGACGTGTGGAGCGCACAACGATCTCCTCCCCACAGCCTGACCAAAAGTCCGGTTCCACCACATTCTGCGGTGGAACGGCCATCTTTTCGACTTGAGCGCCGGGAGGCCTTGGACCGGACCCCCATCCGGCGGCCGGTCTTGAGGACACGCGCGACGGCCGCGCACCCCGGCGAGGGGTACGCGGCCGTCGGTGAGGCGTGGGCGGGTCAGGCGCCCATCATGTGCACGCCGCCGTCGACGTGGATGATCTCGCCCGTCGTCTTCGGGAAGAAGTCCGAGAGCAGCGCCACGATGCCGCGGCCGGCCGGCTCGGGGTCGGTCATGTCCCACTCCAGCGGGGAGCGGTGGTTCCAGACGTCCGCGAGCTCGCCGAAGCCCGGGATGGACTTGGCGGCCATGGAGCCGAGCGGCCCGGCCGAGACCAGGTTGCAGCGGATGCTGTCCTTGCCCAGGTCACGGGCGAGGTAGCGGGAGGTGGCCTCCAGCGCGGCCTTGGCCGGGCCCATCCAGTCGTACTGCGGCCAGGCGAACTGCGCGTCGAAGGTGAGGCCGACGATCGAGCCGCCCTCACTCATCAGCGGCTTGCAGGCCATGGCGAGCGACTTCAGCGAGAACGCCGAGACGTGCATCGCGGTGGCGACCGACTCGAACGGGGTGTTCAGGAAGTTGCCGCCGAGCGCGTCCTGCGGCGCGAAGCCGATGGAGTGCACGACGCCGTCCAGCGAACCGAGCTCGTCCTTGACCAGGCCGGCGAGGCGCTCCAGGTGCTCGTCGTTGGTGACGTCCAGCTCGAGGACCTTGACGGGCTTCGGGAGCTTCTTGGCGATGCGCTCCGTCAGGGTCGGCCGGGGGAACGCCGTCAGGATGACCTCGGCGCCCTGCTCCTGGGCCACCTTCGCGGCGTGGAAAGCGATGGACGACTCCATCAGCACACCCGTGATGAGGATGCGCTTGCCGTCGAGAATTCCGCTCATGGTGATCAGTGACCCATGCCCAATCCGCCGTCAACGGGAATGACGGCTCCAGTGATGTACGACGCGTCGTCGGACGCGAGGAAGCGCACCGCGGCGGCGATCTCGGCGGGCTGCGCGTAGCGCCCGAGCGGCACCTGCGACACGATGCCCTTGCGCTGCTCGTCCGTGAGCACCTGGGTCATGTCGGTGTCGACGAACCCGGGTGCGACGACGTTGAACGTGATGTTCCGCGAGCCGAGCTCACGGGCGAGCGACCGGGCGAAGCCGACCAGGCCCGCCTTGGACGCCGCGTAGTTGGCCTGTCCGGCCGAGCCGAGGAGGCCGACGACGGAGGAGATGAGGACGACACGGCCCTTCTTGGCGCGCAGCATCGCGCGGTTGGCCCGCTTGACGACGCGGAAGGTGCCGGTGAGGTTGGTGTCGACCACGGACGTGAAGTCGTCCTCGGTCATCCGCATCAGCAACTGGTCCTTGGTGATACCGGCGTTGGCGACCAGCA
Organism: Streptomyces sp. NPDC091271; assembly: GCF_044757505.1. Classification (NCBI taxonomy): domain Bacteria; kingdom Bacillati; phylum Actinomycetota; class Actinomycetes; order Kitasatosporales; family Streptomycetaceae; genus Streptomyces; species Streptomyces sp. NPDC091271. The sequence continues at coordinate 22,278 of NZ_JBIVVD010000005.1, forward strand.
CCTCCACGGGACCGTGCTTCTCCTCGATCTCCTTGTAGGCCTGCTCCACCTGCTCGGTGTCGGTGATGTCGCACCGGACCGCCAGGACACCCGCCTCGGTGAGCGCCTGCGGCGGCTCTCCGGAGCGGTAGGTGACGGCCACCTTGTCGCCGTTGTCGGCGAAGGCGCGGGCGATGGCGAGGCCGATGCCCCGGTTTCCTCCGGTGACGAGAACCGAGCGGCTCAACGGATCACCCTTTCCTTGGCGGTCTGGTACATCGAAAACCTATCGGTACCACCCCTCATCCAAGGAATCGGCCTCTGACAGCGCCGCCGGGCCGCGACTGTTGGATCCCTACAGAACGGTGCGGCCGGGACACGGCAACGTAAAACCGGAGCACGGGGACGCCGCGACCCCCCATGATTCACTGCGGAGACATTTTCAGAGGTGGAGAAGGGGAGGCCCGCGTGGCCCACGAGGTAGATCAGTCGTTCCTGGCCCTGCCGCTGCGTGCCCTCGCCGACGCGGCTCTCGCCCGCGCCCGTGCGCTCGGCGCCGTACACGCGGATTTCCGGTTCGAGCGGGTGCGCGGCGCCTCCTGGCGGCTGCGGGACGCCCGGCCTTCCGGGACGTCGGACACCACCGACACCGGGTACGCGGTCCGGGTGGTGCACGGCGGGGCCTGGGGGTTCGCGTCCGGGGTGGACCTGACGATGGACGCGGCGGCGAAGGTGGCCTCGCAGGCCGTGGCCATGGCCAAGCTGTCCGCCAAGGTGATCGCGGCAGCCGGCTCCGACGAGCGCGTGGAACTGGCGGACGAGCCGGTGCACGGCGAGCGGACCTGGGTGTCGGCGTACGAGCGGGACCCCTTCGACGTGCCGGACGCGGAGAAGGCGGGGCTGCTCGCCGAGTGGAGCGCGCGCCTGCTGCGGGCCGAGGGGGTCGCGCATGTGGACGCCTCGCTGATGACGGTCCACGAGAACAAGTTCTACGCCGACACCGCCGGCACCGTCACCACCCAGCAGCGGGTGCGGGTGCATCCGCAGCTGACCGCGGTGGCCGTGGACGGCACGACCGGTGAGTTCGACTCGATGCGGACGATCGCCCCGCCGGTGGGCCGGGGCTGGGAGTACCTCACGGGCACCGGCTGGGACTGGGACGCGGAGCTGGAGCGCATCCCGGGGCTGCTGGCCGAGAAGATGCGGGCGCCGAGCGTCGAGGCGGGGACGTACGACCTGGTGGTCGACCCGTCCAATCTCTGGCTGACCATCCACGAGTCGATCGGCCACGCGACCGAGCTGGACCGGGCGCTGGGCTACGAGGCGGCGTACGCGGGGACCTCGTTCGCGACCTTCGACCAGCTGGGGAAGCTGACGTACGGCTCCCCCGTGATGAACGTGACCGGTGACCGCACCGCCGAGCACGGGCTCGCGACGGTCGGCTACGACGACGAGGGCGTCGAGGCCCAGTCCTGGGACCTGGTCAAGGACGGGACGCTGGTCGGCTACCAGACGGACCGGCGGATCGCGAAGCTGACGGGCCTGGGCCGGTCCAACGGGTGCGCGTACGCCGACTCCCCGGAGCACGTCCCGGTGCAGCGCATGGCGAACGTCTCGTTGCGGCCGGATCCGGGCGGGCTCTCCACGGAGGACCTGATCGGCGGGGTGGAGCGCGGGATCTACGTGGTCGGCGACCGGTCGTGGTCCATCGACATGCAGAGGTACAACTTTCAATTTACCGGGCAGCGGTTCTTCAGGATCGAGAACGGCAGGCTCGCGGGCCAGCTGCGCGACGTGGCCTACCAGGCGACGACGACGGACTTCTGGGGCTCGATGGAGAAGGTCGGCGGCCCGCAGACCTACGTCCTGGGCGGCGCGTTCAACTGCGGCAAGGCCCAGCCGGGTCAGGTCGCGGCCGTCTCGCACGGCTGCCCCTCCGCCCTCTTCCGAGGCGTGAACATCCTCAACACGACGCAGGAGGCCGGGCGATGAGCCGCGTCAGCAAGCCGTACGAGATCGTCGAGCGCGCACTGGAGCTGTCCACCGCCGACGGCTGCGTGGTCGTCGCGGACGAGAACTCCTCCGCCAACCTGCGCTGGGCCGGCAACGCGCTCACCACGAACGGGGTGACGCGGGGGCGGACCCTGACCGTGATCGCGACCGTGGACGGCGCCGAGGGCACGGCGTCCGGTGTGGTGTCCCGTTCGGCCGTCACCGCCGACGACCTGGAGCCGCTGGTGCGGGCCGCCGAGGCCGCCGCGCGTGGTGCCGGCCCGGCCGAGGACGCGCAGCCGCTGGTCTCCGGGGTGCCGGTGTCCGCCGACTTCACGGAGCCGCCGGCCGAGACCGGCTCCGACGTCTTCGCCGACTTCGCCCCGGCGCTCGGCGACGCCTTCGCGCGGGCCCGCTCGGGCGGCCGCGAGCTGTACGGTTTCGCCCACCACCAGCTGAACTCGACGTATCTGGGTACGTCGACGGGGCTGCGGCTGCGCCACGACCAGCCGAACGGGACGCTGGAGCTGAACGCCAAATCCCCGGACCGGACCCGTTCCGCCTGGGCGGGCAGGGCCACCCGGGACTTCAAGGACGTCGACCCGGCGGCCCTGGACGCGGAGCTGGCGCAGCGCCTCGGCTGGGCGGAGCGCAGGATCGAGCTGCCGGCCGGGCGCTACGAGACGCTGCTGCCGCCGACCGCGGTGGCAGACCTGCTGATCTACCAGTACTGGTCGGCGGGCGCCCGGGACGCCGCGGAGGGCCGGACGGTCTTCTCCCGGCCCGGCGGCGGTACGAGGATCGGCGAGACGCTCTCCGAGCTGCCGCTGACCCTGCGCAGCGATCCGCACGCGCCCGGGCTGGAGTCGGCCCCCTTCGTGATCGCGCACGCCTCGGGGGACGGCTCCTCGGTCTTCGACAACGGTCTGCCGCTGGCCCCGACCGACTGGATCAAGGACGGCAGGCTGGAGCGGCTGACCACGACCCGTCACTCCGCGGGGCTGACGGGCCTGCCGGTGGCCCCCTCGATGGACAACCTCGTCCTGGACGGCGGCGGCGAGCGGTCCCTGGAGGAGATGGTGGCCGCGACGACCGGCCGGGCCCTGCTGCTGACCTGCCTCTGGTACATCCGGGAGGTTGACCCTGCCACCCTGCTGCTGACCGGCCTGACCAGGGACGGGGTCTATCTGGTGGAGGACGGCGAGGTCCTCGGCGAGGTCAACAACTTCCGGTTCAACGAGTCGCCGGTCGGGCTGCTGTCCCGGGCGTCGGAGGCGGGCCGTACGGAGAAGACGCTGCCGCGCGAGTGGGGCGACTACTTCACCCGGGCCGCGATGCCCGCGCTGCGCATCCCCGACTTCCACATGAGCTCGGTCAGCCGGGGCGTATGACGCCCATAGACTGACCGGACAACCAATCGAACCCTGCAAGGAGAAATCGACCGTGACGGACATCGTCGACGAGCTGAAGTGGCGCGGGCTGTTCGCCCAGTCCACCGACGAGGACGCACTGCGCAAGGCTCTCGCGGACGGCCCGGTCACCTTCTATTGCGGCTTCGACCCGACCGCGGCGAGTCTGCACGTAGGCCACCTGGTGCAGGTGCTCACCATGCGCCGGCTCCAGCTCGCCGGGCTGAGGCCGCTCGCCCTGGTCGGCGGGGCGACCGGCCAGATCGGTGACCCGCGGCCGACCGCGGAGCGCACGCTGAACGACCCGGAGACCATCGCCGCGTGGGTCCAGCGGCTGCGCGGGCAGATCGAGCCCTTCCTCACCTTCGAGGGCCCGAACGCCGCCACGATGGTGAACAACCTGGACTGGACCGCGGGCCTCTCCGCGATCGAGTTCCTCCGGGACATCGGCAAGCACTTCCGGGTCAACAAGATGCTCACCAAGGACTCGGTGGCCCGCCGGCTGGAGTCGCAGGAGGGCATCAGCTACACGGAGTTCAGCTACCAGCTCCTCCAGGGCATGGACTACCTGGAGCTGTACCGGCGCTACGGCTGCACCCTCCAGCAGGGCGGCAGCGACCAGTGGGGCAACCTCACGGCGGGGATCGACCTGATCCACCGCCTGGAGCCGGGGGCCGCCGTGCACGCGCTGGCGACACCGCTGATGGTGAAGGCCGACGGCACCAAGTTCGGCAAGTCCGAGAGCGGGGCCGTCTGGCTCGACCCGGAGATGACGACGCCGTACGCGTTCTACCAGTTCTGGCTGAATGTGGACGACCGGGACATCTCGACGTACATGCGCATCCTCAGCTTCAAGAGCCGCGAGGAGCTCGACGAGTTGGAGAAGCTCACCGAGGAGCGCCCGCAGGCGCGTTCGGCGCAGCGGTCGCTGGCCGAGGAGCTGACGACGCTGGTGCACGGCGGCGAGCAGTGCGCGGCGGTCATCGCGGCGTCGAAGGCGCTGTTCGGCCAGGGTGAGCTCGGCGAGCTGGACGAGGCGACGCTGAGCGCCGCCCTGTCCGAGGTGCCGCACGCCCGGGTCACCGAGCTGGGCCCGGTGGTGGACCTCCTGGTCGAGGTCGGACTCTCCGCCAGCAAGTCGGCCGCCCGCCGCACGGTCAAGGAGGGCGGGGCCTACGTGAACAACGCGAAGGTCACCGACGGCGAGAGCGCTCCGGCACACGAGGAGCTGCTGCACGGGCGCTGGCTGGTCCTGCGCCGGGGCAAGAAGAACCTGGCCGCCGTCGAGGTCGCCGCCGGCTGACTTCGACGAGCACAGCGCCGCGGCCGGTCACGCGTGAAGCGTGGCCGGCCGCGGCGTTGTGTCGCGCCGGGGTCAGGTTCGCTGCCTGTTGCCCCGTTTGCCTCGGATCGACTGCCAGGCCATGTCGCCGACGCCTACGACGACCACAGCACCGATCAGCTGCAGCACATGGCGGATCCAGTCGATCCCCTTGGTGTCGTTGACCCCGATCCACGTCGCCACGGCGTTGCCGAGGATGCTGCCGAGGATGCCGAACACCACCGTCAGCCAGAGGGGGATGTCCTGCTTCCCCGGCAGGATCGCCCGGGCGATCACACCCAGCACCAGACCTACGATGATTGCCCACAACCAGCTCATATCGCCTCCTCGTGCGGCGCGGTAGTGCGCACGTCCGCTCAGTCTCGACCCGCCGGACGTACGCCGCATGCCGAACAGGGCCGTACGTGGGAGCGCGGTCCGGGCCCGGCCTTACGGGACTCGCCCCGGTCTCGAAGGAGGCGGACGCCGGGCGTACCGTAGGAGCGCACCGTCCGGGGAAGTCCGGCACAGAGATCTGGTGGTGGAATCACGATGCGGAAGCAGAGCGGTACGGAGGTCTTCCGGATCACCGGCGCCCGGCAGGGGCTTGCCGACGACGTGCGGGGCAGGCAGCGGCGCTACATCATCTCGATGTCCGTGCGCACCGTCTCCGTGGTGCTGGCCACGACTCTGTGGAATGTCGAGAGGCACGTGGCCGTGGTGGCGCTCGCTCTGGGCGTTCTGCTTCCTTATGTCGCTGTGGTCATCGCCAACGCCGGTCGTGAGAACGCCCCTTCACTTCCTACGACGTTCGTGCCCGCACCGATGCGGCCGGCTCTCGGCACGGCCCCCGCGGCCGGCCCCGCGGAGCCCGCTCCGGAGCCGGTCACGGATCCCGGGCAGGCCGGCGGCGGGGGCGGTCCGCGGCCCGCGGACTGAGCGGAGACGCTCTGCAAAGCTCAAGAAAAGCTCAGATCAATCATGACGTTCCGGTGCACCGGACCCTGACCTCCGTGACATACTTCGGGTGCGCTCCGCATCCCCCGTCGGAGCGACGGACCGACGCCGGGCAGCTCCCCCCGTGGCTGCTCGGCGTCGCCATTCTCCGGCGGGGATGCGTCGCGGAGGCCCCGGGCGGGAGCGCTTAGGGTTGAGGCCGTGAACTTCCCCGAGACTTCCGCCGAGAGCGCCACCGGCGCACCGGTCTGTTCCGCCAAGGGCTGCCGCGCCGACGCCCTGTGGGTGCTCGCCTGGAACAACCCCAAGCTGCACACCCCGGAGCGCCGCAAGACCTGGCTGGCCTGCGACGAGCACCGGGAGTACCTCTCCTCGTTCCTCGGTGTGCGCGGCTTCCTCAAGGATGTCGTGACGCTCGCGGAGTGGGAGTCCTCGGAGGCTGCCGGATGACCTCGGCCGCGGAGCGGGGGTACTCAGCCGCCGATCGCTGACATCGGCCGGTCGGGCTGCAGGAAGGTCGGGTCGTCGAGGCCGGAGCCCGCCTTCTTGCCCCACATGGCGAGCTTCCAGATCCTGGCGATCTCCTCGTCCGGCGCGTCGGAACGCAGAGCGCCGCGCAGGTCCGTCTCCTCGCGGGCGAAGAGACAGGTGCGGACCTGTCCGTCGGCGGTGAGCCGGGTGCGGTCGCAGGCTGCGCAGAAGGGCCTGGTCACGGAGGCGATGACGCCGACGCGGTGCGGGCCGCCGTCCACGGTCCAGCGCTCGGCGGGGGCCGATCCGCGCTCCTCGTCCCCTTCGGCGGTGAGGGTGAAGCGCGTGCGCAGCGAGGTGAGGATGTCACCTGCTGTGATCATGCCGTCGCGCTTCCAGCCGTGCTGGGCGTCGAGCGGCATCTGTTCGATGAAGCGGAGCTCGTAGGCGTTGTCCACGGCCCACGCGAGCAGGTCGGGGGCCTCGTCCTCGTTGAGCCCGGGCATGAGGACGGAATTGACCTTGACGGGGGTGAGTCCCACCTCGCGGGCGGCCTCGAGCCCTTCCAGTACGTCCTTGTGCCGGTCGCGGCGGGTGAGCGTCTTGAAGACGTCCGGGCGCAGGGTGTCCAGGGATACGTTGACCCGGTCGAGGCCTGCCGCCTTCAGGGCCGCGGCGGTGCGCTTGAGTCCGATGCCATTGGTGGTGAGCGACATCCTCGGGCGGGGCTCCAGGGCGGCGCACCGCTCGACGATGGAGACCAGCCCGGGGCGCAGCAGGGGCTCGCCGCCGGTGAAGCGGACCTCCGTGATGCCGAGCTCCGTGACGGCGATCCGGATGAGGCGGACGATCTCGTCGTCGCTGAGCAGCTCTGTCTTGGAGAGCCACTGCAGGCCTTCTTCGGGCATGCAGTAGGTACAGCGGAGATTGCACTTGTCGGTCAGTGAGACACGCAGGTCGGTGGCGACCCGGCCGTAGGTGTCGATGAGCACTGTGGGCCCCCTCCCCCGGTGATGTCCGCGGATGCGGTCTGACACCTCCGAGACTACGCGAGGCCGGTGACATCGCGGGGGCTCGGTTGACACGAGGTGCGACGGGGCCCCGTCGTAGGTCTCTACGACGGGGCCCCGTCGAGGCGTGGCCGGTGCGGCGCGGCCGGTGCCGCAGGGCCGGTGCGGCAGGTCCGGTCAGTGGGCTCCGGTGCCGGTGAGGGACTTGACCTCGAGTTCGGCGTACTTGCCCTTGTCCGGCTCCTCCTTGGAGAGGACCGAGCCGACCCAGCCGAGCAGGAAGCCCAGCGGGATGGAGATGAGGCCGGGGTTCTCCAGGGGGAACCAGGCGAAGTCCACGTCCGGGAACATCGAGCTGGCCTTCCCCGAGACGACCGGGGAGAACAGCACCAGGAGGACGGACGAGGCGAGACCGCCGTAGATGGACCAGAGGGCGCCCTGGGTGGTGAAGCGCTTCCAGAAGAGGCTGTAGAGGATGGTCGGCAGGTTGGCCGACGCGGCGACGGCGAAGGCCAGGGCCACGAGTCCCGCGACGTTCAGGTCGCGCGCCATCGCACCGAGGCCGATGGAGACGATGCCGATCGCGACGGTGGCCCAGCGGGCCGCGCGCATCTCCTCCTTCTCGGTGGCCTTCCCCCTGCGGATGACGTTGGCGTAGATGTCATGCGCGAAGGAGGACGAGGAGGCGAGCGTGAGCCCCGCGACGACGGCGAGAATCGTCGCGAAGGCGACGGCGGAGATGACGGCGAGCATGACGGCGCCCCCGGTGGTGCCGAGTCCGCCGAGGTACTCGGCGAGCTGGGGTGCCGCCGCGTTGCCGGCCGGGTTCTTCGCCTTGATCTCCTCGGGTCCGATGAGTGCCGCGGCGCCGAAGCCGAGGGCGATCGTCATCAGGTAGAAGGCGCCGATGATGCCGATGGCCCAGTTCACGGACTTACGGGCGGCCTTGGCGGTCGGGACGGTGTAGAAGCGGATCAGGATGTGCGGGAGACCGGCGGTGCCGAGCACGAGCGCGATGCCGAGCGAGATGAAGTCCAGCTTGGACACGTCGGTGACGCCGTACTTGAGGCCGGGCTCCAGGAACGCCGAGCCGTGGCCGCTCTTCTCCGCGGCGGTGCCGAGCAGGTCGGAGACGTTGAAGTCGAACTTCCACAGCACCATCAGGGTCATCAGCAGGGCGCCCGCGATGAGCAGCACGGCCTTGACCATCTGCACCCAGGTGGTGCCCTTCATGCCGCCGATGGTGACGTAGAGGATCATGAGCACGCCGACCAGCGCCACGATGAGGATCTTGCCCGCGTCACTGGTGATGCCGAGCAGCAGAGCGACGAGGACGCCGGCCCCCGCCATCTGGGCCAGCAGGTAGAAGATCGACACGACGATGGTGGACACGCCCGCGGCAGTGCGCACCGGCCGCTGACGCATCCGGTAGGCGAGGACGTCGCCCATGGTGTAGCGGCCCGAGTTGCGCAGGGGTTCGGCGACGAGCAGCAGGGCGACGAGCCAGGCGACGAGGAAGCCGATGGAGTAGAGGAAGCCGTCGTAGCCGAAGAGCGCGATGGCGCCGGCGATGCCGAGGAAGGACGCCGCCGACATGTAGTCGCCGGAGACGGCGAGGCCGTTCTGGAAGGCGGTGAACTGCCGCCCGCCCGCGTAGAAGTCCGACGCGCTCTTGGTCTGCCGGCCGGCCCAGACGGTGATGCCCAGGGTCGCCGCGACGAAGACCGCGAAGAGGGTGATGATCAGCGGCCGGTGCTCGGTGGTCGACGACGCCTCCGCGGCGAGCTGGATCACGGCGTGCGGGGTGTGCGCGGCGCTCATGCGTCGGCCTCCAGACGGGACTTGATGGCCGCCGCCTGCGGGTCGAGCTTGTTCGTGGCGTGGCGTGAGTAGAACCAGGCGATGAGGAACGTGGTGGCGAACTGGGCGAGGCCGAACACGAAGGCGACGTTGAAGTTCGCGAAGACGATCTTGCTCATGAAGTCGTCGGCGTAGCTGGACAGCAGCACGTACAGCAGATACCAGGCAATGAAGCCGACGGTCAGCGGGAAGGCGAAGGAGCGGTGGGAGCGGCGCAGTTCGGTGAACTCCGGGCTGGCCTGCTCCTTGAGGAACGCCTCGGTCGTGGGCTGGACGGGGCTGCCGCCCTCAGCGGGCTGGGGCGGCGGTGCTTCGGTGGCCACGGATTCTCCTCGCGACGCGGGTGCGGTGGTGGGAACGGTGGATTTCACGGGGAGTCCTCTGCGCTTTCGGGTAGCGGGGGCTGATCACACGACTCCCTGTGCAACGGCACGGAGAGCGTGGCGAAGCGGTTCACCGCAGGTTCGGTCTTCTCGGGCCGGCTCCCGTGGACGCGACTCCCGGAGGTCACACCTCGAACTCACTTGCCCGTATTCATTGATGCGCCGGGAAGATCAGCGATAACTTCACTGGTCATGTACCGGACGGACACACCGGTGTCCGGCCCACGGCACGGATGATGTGGAGAACCCATGGCTCATCTGGCATCCAGACGGACTCGCGTACTCACGCTGCCCGTCGGACTCGCGCTCACGGCCTCGCTCGGCTTCCTCCCGACGGGGACCGCGGCCGCGGCACCCGCGGACGAGCCGGCTGCGGTGGTTCCCGCGGACGGCCCCAAGCTGTCCTACGTCGTGAACACGCAGGCAGGCCACGGCACCGTCAAGCAGGTGCGGAAGGCGATATCCGCGGCCGGCGGAACCGTCGTGACGTCGTACGACAAGATAGGCGTCATCGTCGTCCACTCGCAGAACCCGGACTTCGGCGCGACGATCCGCAAGGCCAGGGGCGTCCGGTCGGCGGGCGCCACGCGCACCGCCCCGATCGTTCCGCAGGCGACGAAGGACATCGGGGTCGAGCAGCCCCTCACCGCCGCGGAGGCGCGGGCGGCGTCGAAGGACGCGGTGGCGGGCCAGGACCCGCTGGAGCCGCTGCAGTGGGACCTGCCGGCCATCAAGGCGGACCAGGCGCACAAGAAGTCGCTCGGCAGCAGCAAGGTCACGGTCGGCGTCATCGACACCGGTGTGGACGACACGCACCCGGACCTGGCCCCGAACTTCGACCGCGAGGCCTCGGTGAACTGTGTGTCCGGCGCCCCGGACACCACGGACGGCGCATGGCGGCCGGCGGCCGGTGAGAGCGACCACGGCACGCACGTCGCGGGCACCATAGCCGCGGCGAAGAACGGCACCGGGGTCACCGGCGTCGCGCCCGGCGTGAAGGTCTCCGGTATCAAGGTGTCCACGCCGGCCGGGTTCTTCTACACGGAGGCCGTCGTCTGCGGCTTCGTCTGGGCCGCCGAGCACGGCGTCGACGTGACGAACAGCAGTTACTACACCGACCCGTGGCTCTTCAACTGCAAGAACGACCCCGACCAGGGCGCCCTGGTGGAGGCGGTCACCCGCGCCACCCGCTACGCGGAGGGCAAGGGCGTCGTGAACGTCGCCGCCGCCGGCAACTCCGACCACGACCTGGCCCTCGACGCCATCGAGGACACGACGAGCCCCAACGACTCGACGACGGTCACCCGTACGGTCGACCCGAGCGCCTGCCCCGACATCCCGACCATGCTGCCGGGTGTCGTGACGGTCTCCGCGACCGGCGCGAAGAACCTCAAGTCCTCCTACTCGAACTACGGCCTCGGGGTCATCGACGTGGCCGCCCCCGGCGGTGACTCGACGCGCTACCAGGCGCCCGAGGCGCCGGCGGACAACGGTCTGATCCTGTCCACGCTGCCCGGCGGCGGATTCGGCTACAAGGCCGGTACGTCGATGGCGTCCCCGCACGTCGCGGGTGTCGCGGCCCTGATCAAGTCGACCCACCCGCGCGCCTCGGCGGGCGTGGTGAAGGCGCTGCTGACGCACCAGGCCGACGCCACCGCGTGCGGAGCGCCGTACGACATCGACGGTGACGGCACCGTCGACGCGGTCTGCGAGGGCGGCAAGCAGTACAACGGCTTCTACGGAGCCGGTGTCGTGGACGCGCTGGACGCGGTCCGCAGGTAAGGCATGAGGGAGGGGCCGGGGACAGCTGTCCCCGGCCCCTCCGCGTGCGGCTGCCGTCGGCGAACGTGACGCGGACGGCCTCGCTCAGATTCCGGTCCCCTCACGGTGGGCCCCGGGGGCGGCGCCGGTGGAGTCCGTTGGTCCGCCGAGCACTCCCCTGGTGAGCAGGTACTGCGCGGCCAGATAGGTCAGCATGATCCAGAAATCGTGGGCGGGGAGCTGCGGCCGGTCGGCGATGCCGGTGGCGATGAGCGCGTCGGAGAGCAGGAAGAGGGCCCCGCCGAGCGCGGCGTACCGTCCGAGTGCGCCGGCCCTCCAGGCCATGGCCGCGAGCAGCAGGCTGTATCCGGTCAGCGGGATCCGGAGCTCGCCCGGCAGCCCGGGCCAGAGGTAGGCGAGGAAGGCCACGAGGACGGCGGCGTACGCCAGTCCCACGGCCGGCCGGAGCCGGGCGCGGCCGAAGAGCAGGAGATAGCAGACGTGGCCCGCGGCGAAGCACGCCATCCCCGCGAGGAAGGCGGCCTCCGAGTCGGGCATGAGCAGCACGTCCCCGGCCCAGCCGCACAGCAGGGCGGCGACGAGCAGCCGGGGACCGCCGCGCGCCACCGCGCAGGCGGCGAGCAGGGGCATCAGCAGCGGCTTGGCGACGAGGTGGGCTGTCTGCACCCCGGCCAGGAGTCCGGCCAGGTCGACGGCGGCCACGGCGAGGAAGGCGACGAGCAGCGGGCGCACGAGCCGGGGCGCGCCCGCGCGGGGCGTCATCCGGTGCGCTCGGTGGCGGGGCGCGGCTCCACGGAGACGTCCGCGGGGCGCGACGGCTGCCAGCCCGGTCCGCGGAAGATCCGTCCGGCCCGCTCGCCCCAGGTGGTGGCCGCCCTTACGTCGCGGGCGATGGCGGCGTACTCGTGGGTGGCGACGCGGAGCGGGTTGTGGGTGCCGATGTTCTTGGTGAGCCCGAAGACGGGCCGCTCGGTCTCGGCGGTGAAGGAGCCGAAGAGCCGGTCCCAGACGATCAGGATCCCGCCGAAGTTCCGGTCGAGGTATCCGCCCTGGGAGGCGTGGTGGACCCGGTGGTGCGAGGGGGTGTTGAGGACGAACTCGAAGGGCCGGGGCAGCTTGTCGATCCGTTCGGTGTGCACCCAGAACTGGTAGACGAGATTCGCCGAGGAGCAGAAGGCGAGCGCGGCCGGGTGGACCCCGCAGGCGATGAGCGGGACGTAGAACGGCCAGACGGTCAGCGAGGTCCAAGGCTGGCGCAGCGCCGTCGTGAGGTTGAACTTCCGGCTGGAGTGGTGGACGACGTGACAGGCCCAGAGGACCCGGATGACGTGGTGGCCACGGTGGGACCAGTAGTAGAAGAAGTCCTGGGCGAGCAGCATCAGAAGGACCGTCCACCACAGGACGGGGACGCGCAGCGGGGTCAGCTCGTAGACGGCCGCGTAGATCGCGACGATGGGTATCTTCCACAGCAGGTCGAAGACCAGACTGCCGAGTCCCATGGTGACGCTGGTGGCGGCGTCCTTGGCGTCGTACCCGGCGGCCTCCTCGTCCGGGTGGAGCCGGTGGAGCACCATTTCGAGGACGGTGAGCAGGACGAAGGCCGGGATCGACCACAGCACGACATCGGGCAGGTTCGGCTCCATGCGAGCACCGTAGAGCCCCACGAGGTGCCGGGCATAGACGTTGTTACCGACAAGTATGTGAGACGTGGCGTCATCAGGATTTGGCGGGTTCTGCCAACTCCCCCGTCGTAGGATTTCCGGCATGTGCGCCGTCGAGGGGGAGGAACGCACGTGAGCGGTACGGAGGTTGCGCTGATCCGGCCGTCCACCGCCTCACACCCCGGGCCGCCCCCAGCAGCACCCCCGTCGCGTGCCACGGGTTCGTCATGTGTCTGCGCGTCCGGGTCCGTCGCCCCGGGAGCGTCTCACCGCGCACACCCTGGGCGCATCCCGGGCCCGCGTTTACGGCCCCGCGGTCAACTGCTCGGCACCGTCTCCGCGTTCACGTCGGGGACCGCCCGGATAGGCCGCTGTCGGTCCCGGCCCGTATTCTCTGTGACCATGCTCGACGACCGTCAGACCGCAGCGCCGTGGCCGGCCGCGTATCCCCAGGGGTACGCGGTCGTCGACGTGGAGACCACCGGACTCGCCCGCGACGACCGGATAGTGTCCGCTGCCGTGTACCGACTGGACGCGAGAGGCGAGGTCGAGGACCACTGGTACACCCTGGTGAATCCTGAGCGGGACCCCGGCCCCGTCTGGATCCACGGGCTGACCAGCGATGTCCTGGAAGGCGCCCCGCTCTTCCCCGAGGTCGCCGCACAGCTGTCCGAGCGGCTCGCCGGCCGGGTGCTCGTCGCCCACAACGCCGCGTTCGACTGGTCGATGATCGCCCGGGAGTACGCACGCGCGGCGGTCACCGCGCCCGTCGAGCAGCGGCTGTGCACCATCGCGCTCGCCAAGGAGCTCCGGCTCCCCCTGCCCAACCACAAGCTGGAGTCGCTGGCCGCGCACTTCGGTGTGGTGCAGGAGCGCGCGCACCACGCCCTGGACGACGCGCGGGTGCTGGCCGAGGCGTTCCGGCCGAGTCTGCTCGCGGCGGCGAGGGGCGGGGTGCGGCTGCCGCTGCTGGAGTGCCGCCCGCTGACGGAGTGGTACGACTCGCCGGTCACCCCGCGCGCCGGCTACCGGCCCTCGGCTGCCCAGGGCAGCTGGCGCCCCTCGCGCAAGCGGCCCGCGTGCCCGTATCCGAATCCCGGGCGCTACGAGTCGGACAAACCCCTCATGCAGGGCATGCGGGTGGCGTTCTCCGGGGATACCTCGGTCGACCGGGAGCTTCTGGAGGACCGCGCGGTGGAGGCGGGTCTGCACGTGGCCACCAGCGTGTCGCGGCTGACGAGCCTGCTCGTCACCAACGACCCGGACTCGGCGACGTCGAAGACGGTGAAGGCGAAGTCGTTCGGCACCCCGATCCTGGAGGAGAGCGCCTTCACCCATCTGCTGAGGGACGTGGCACCGGCCAGGACGGTCGCCGTGCCGAAGCCGTCACCGTCATCGGAGTGAACCGGGGACGACTCGCCCCGCACCGGCTCGCCCGCCGCCGTCCTGCGTCCCACCCTGTGGCGCATGGCACGTTGTGAGGTTTGCGGAAACGACTACGGGATGTCCTTCGAGGTGCACGCGCAGGGCGCGGTGCATGTCTTCGACTGCTTCTCCTGCGCCATTCACCGCATGGCGCCCATCTGTGAGCACTGCCGGGTCCAGGTCATCGGCCAGGGCGTCGAGGTCGACGGTCACTGGTACTGCGGCGGCCACTGCGCCCGCGCCGAGGGAAGGGCGGGCATCGTGGACAAAGTATGACGGGCTGTCCGGTCGGCACGGGGGACCCTCCGTGCCGCACCCCATGACCCCGGTTGTACGGTCATGGGGTGTACCGCTTCCTGTTGACCCGGCAGTGGGTGATTCTCACCCTCCTCGTCCTCGCCATGATTCCCACGATGGTGGAGCTGGGCTTCTGGCAGCTGCACCGGCATGAACACCGGGTCGAGCAGAACGCGCTGATCACACGGAACCTCGAGGCGGACCCGGTCTCCGTCACCCGTCTCACCTCTCCGGGGCACACGGTCCCCCGCTCCGACTACTGGCGTGCCGTGAAGGCCACCGGGACCTTCGACACCGAGCACGAGGTGGTCGTACGCCGCCGCACCTCGCAGGACGAGCGCATCGGCGTACTGGTCCTGACCCCACTGGACCTCAAGGGCGGCGGCACCGTCCTGGTCAACCGCGGCTGGGTCCCGGCAGCGGCGGACCAGCAGGCCTTCCCCGAGGTTCCCGCCCCGCCGCGCGGCGAGGTCACCGTCGCGGGCCGGCTCAAGGCGGACGAGACGACGAGCGCCAGCGGCATCAAGGACCTCCAGGGCCTGCCGGACCGCCAGGTGATGCTGATCAACAGCTCCCAGCAGTCGCAGCTGCTCGGCCGTCCCGTGCTGGGCGGCTACGTCGAGCTGACCGCCCCCGAGCCCGCCGACGGCAGCCCCGAGACGATCGCCGCCCCCGACGACAGCTCCATCGGCCCTCATATGGCGTACGCAGTCCAGTGGTGGCTCTTCGCCGCCGGGGTCCCGGTCGGCTGGGTCATCCTCGTACGCCGTGAGAAGCGCGACCGTGAGGAGGCCGCCAGGAACAAGGACGGCGACACCGCGGCGCAGCCGGAGCCGGCGACCGCGTAGGGCCTGGACCGCCCCGTCCGTTCGCACCGCTTTCGCTGCTTAGCCGGGCTCAGGTTCGGGAAGACGCCAGAGCGTGACCCCACGCATCGAGGACTACGCCATCATCGGCGATCTCCAGACCGCCGCCCTGGTCGGCAGGAACGGTTCTGTCGACTGGCTCTGTCTGCCCCGCTTCGACTCGGGTGCCTGCTTCGCCGCCCTTCTCGGCGACGAGGACAACGGACACTGGCGCATCGCCCCCCAGGGCACGGACAGCACCGAGACCTGCACCCGGCGGGCCTACGTGGACGACTCCCTGGTGCTGGAGACCTTCTGGGAGACCAGGACCGGGACCGTCAAGGTCATCGACTTCATGCCGCAGCGCGACAAGGCGCCCGACGTCATGCGGATCGTCGAGGGCGTCAGCGGCAGCGTCGACATGAGCTCCGTCCTGCGGCTGCGGTTCGACTTCGGCTCCGTGGTCCCGTGGATGCGCCGCTCGCACGGCCACCGGGTGGCCGTCGCGGGCCCCGACTCCGTCTGGCTGCGCAGCGAGCCGCCGGTGAAGACCTGGGGCCAGCAGTTCAGCACCTGCTCGTCCTTCACGGTCGCCGAGGGCGAGACCGTGGCGTTCGTCCTCACCTGGCACCCCTCGCACTCCCCCCGCCCCAAGCTGATCGACCCTCACAAGGCGCTGAAGCACACCCTCACCGACTGGGCGAAGTGGGCGGCACGGTGCACCTACCACGGCAAGCACCGGGACGCGGTGCTCCGCTCCCTGATCACCCTGAAGGCGCTCACCTACGCCCCCACCGGCGGGATCGTGGCGGCCCTCACGACCTCGCTCCCCGAGGAGATCGGCGGCGTACGGAACTGGGACTACCGCTACTGCTGGTTGCGGGACTCCACCCTCACCCTGGCCGCCATGATCTCGGTCGGATACATGGAGGAGGCGGCCGCCTGGCGGGACTGGCTGCTGCGGGCCGTGGCCGGTGACCCCGCGGACCTCCAGATCATGTACGGGCTGGCCGGTGAACGCAGACTTCCCGAGACGGAGCTGCCGTGGCTGAGGGGATACGAGAACTCGCTGCCGGTCCGCATCGGCAACGCCGCCGTGCGGCAGCAGCAGCTCGACGTGTACGGCGAGGTCATCGACTCGCTCAGGCTGGCCCGCGACGCCGGGCTCCACGACAAGCCGCACGCCTGGAATCTTCAGCTCAGTCTGCTCGGCTTCCTGGAATCCACCTGGCGTGAGCCGGACGAGGGTCTGTGGGAGATCCGCGGGCAGCGCCGGCACTTCGTGCACTCCAAGGTGATGGCCTGGGTCGCGGCCGACCGCGCGGTGCGCACCCTGGAGGAGAATCCGGACCTGCCGGGCGACGCCGACCGCTGGCGGGCGATGCGGGACGCCGTGCACGCGGAGGTCTGCGACAAGGGCTACGACCCCGTGCGCAACACCTTCACCCAGTACTACGGCTCCCAGGAGCTGGACGCCTCGACGCTGCTGATCGTGCGCACCGGCTTCCTGCCGCCGGACGACCCCCGGGTGACCGGGACGATCGACGCGGTGACCCGTGAGCTCGCCCACGACGGCCTGATCCGCCGCTACAGCACCGAGGGCGGGTCGGTGGACGGTCTCCCCGGCGACGAGGGGGCGTTCCTCGCCTGCTCGTTCTGGCTGGTCGACGCCCTGACCCGGACGGGCCGCAGGGACGAGGCCGAGGTCCTCTTCGAACGGCTCCTGGAGCTGCGCAACGACGTGGGACTGCTGGCCGAGGAGTACGACCCGGTGGCCCGGCGCCAGCTCGGCAACTACCCGCAGGCGTTCAGCCACATCGGCCTGGTGAACAGCGCGGTCGACCTCGCCGGTGAGGACTTGGCAGGATAGGGCCATGGATCTTGGACTGAAGGACCGTGTGTACATCGTCACCGGGGCGACCCGCGGGCTGGGCAACGCCACCGCGCGCGCCCTCGCCACCGACGGCGCGAAGGTGATCATCTCCGGCCGTGACGAGAAGACCGCCGCCGAGGCCGCCTCGGAGCTGGGCCCCGAAGCCGTCGGCCTCGCCGCGGACAACGCCGACCCGCTGGCCGCCCGGCGGCTGGTGGACACCGCGAAGGAACGCTTCGGCCGGCTGGACGGCATCCTCATCAGCGTCGGCGGCCCGGCGCCGGGCTTCGTCGCCGACAACACGGACGATCAGTGGCAGTCGGCCTTCGAGTCGGTCTTCCTCGGCGCCGTACGTCTGGCCCGTACGGCGGCCGAGGCGCTCGGCGAGGGCGGCGTCATCGGCTTCGTCCTGTCCGGATCCGTGCACGAGCCGATCCCCGGCCTGACCATCTCCAACGGTCTGCGCCCCGGCCTCGCCGGCTTCGCCAAGTCCCTCGCCGACGAGCTGGGCCCACGCGGCATCCGGGTCGTCGGTGTGCTGCCGGCCCGGATCGACACGGACCGGGTGCGCGAGCTGGACGCCTTGTCCGGCGACGCCGAGGCGTCCCGTACGGCGAACGAGGCGCGCATCCCGCTGCGCCGCTACGGCACCCCGGAGGAGTTCGGGAAGACCTCGGCCTTCCTGCTCTCCCCGGCCGCCTCCTATCTGACCGGCATCATGGTGCCGGTCGACGGCGGCGCCCGGCACGGTTTCTGACGGCCTCACCGGCGGTGCCGGGGCGGCCGTCAGGTCACCCGCTCCGCGCGGTGCTTGACCGCTTTCAGCCGGACCTCGGCGGGCAGCTCGTCCAGCCCGGCCGAGGTCCGCGCGTGGGTCACCGCGCCCTCGGAGAGACCGCGCAGCACCAGCCCCGGGGCCGCGTGCGGCTCCATCAGCAGCCGGACACGGGCGCGCGGGGCGGTGCGCCGGCCGGTCAGCGTGGCCTTGGCCTCGGACACTCCGTCCAGGGCCCCGGCCTCGTCGCCGAGCACACCCTCGAGGGCCTTGCCGCGCAGCAGCGCTCCCTCGCCGTCGCCGCTGTCGACCAGCACCTCGGCGAGGCGCCCGCGGCGCAGCTGGGCCAGGAGCCACCACAGCGCGAGGACGACCAGGACGGCGAGGACCGCGATGACGGTGGGCCACCACCAGCCCTGGTCCCGCCACCTGGTCCGGTCGGCCTTGCTGAGCAGCACGTCGTCCGTACCGTCGAAGGGCCACCAGGAGGGTGCGGACAGACCTAGTCCCGTGGCGAGGACGGCGCCGCCGAGGACGACGAGGATCAGCCCTGCCAGGCCGAGCAGGACCCGGTTGACGGTTTTGATCACGGGGTCACCCCTTCTTCGCCGGCCGGCGCACGTGCACCGAGTGGCCGGGCGGCCGCGCCAGGCCCAGTTCGCCGATGGCTTTGGACAGGACGGCGTCCAGGTCGGCCCTGACGTCGTCGAGTTCACGGAAGTGCGAGAGGGCGCGCACGGTCGCCTTACGACGGCTCATCTTCACCCGGACGGACTGCACACCGGCCACCTCCACGGCCCGGTCGCGCAGGACGAGGGCGGCGGCCTTCCGGTCGAGCCCGGCCCGTACCCCGGTGTGCCGGCGGCTCATGGGGAGCAGGGCACGCAGTCCTGGGGTGAGGGCCAGGAGGAGCAGCCAGAGGCCCAGTGCGGCCGCCAGCGCCGATCCCGCGAGGACCCATACGTCGTCGAGGTGACGGCTCGCCAGGTCGTCGGCGACGGAGCGCCGCCACTGCATGGCCGGGTGGTCGGCCCGCACCGCCGCGACGTCGTAGAGCAGAAGCCCGGCGCCGCCGAGCACGATCAGCGCGACCAGGGCAGCGGGAATCCTGCGCCCCGACCAGAAACGGCCCGCCCTGCCGGCGGTCCGCTCCGGCGCGGGGGCGGGTTCGTAGCTGGAGCCCGACGCGGACTGGTCCATCTCCAGCACGCCGCCGGGTGGCGGCGACTCGACGGTGGGCAGACGCCGCGTGCTGTTCTCCGGGTCCTGGGGCTCGGTCATCGGATACTCCCCTCCGGTGCGGTGCCCGCTCCTGACCGATGCAGCCGTTCGACGTGCACCGCCACTTCGGGCACCTCCATCCCCGCGAGGGCTTTTACCCGCTCGGCCACGCGACGACGCACCGCGCCGCACTGCCGGCCGATGTCGCAGGGGTAGGCCAGGTCGAGGCTGACCCGCACCCGGGCGGTGTCTCGGTGCACGGTGACGGTGGCGCGCGGGGCGTCAGCGTCCTCGGGCCGTTCGTCGACGGCCTCCTTGGCCGCCTGCGCGGCGATCTTCGCGACGACTCGGTCGGCGATCCGGGTCTGCCCTCGCGCGGCGGCGTCGACCCGGTCAGTCACCCCCGTCATCGTCGCCGGTCGCCGCGCTCGCGACTCCGGAAGAAGTCGCCGGGTTCGAGGTCGCCGTCCAGGAAGCGGCCGGCGATGAAGCCGACCGCGCCCAGCGCGGCCACCAGCAGAAAGGCCCCGAATCCGCCGAAGTATCCGGCGAAACCGAGCGCCATGCCGGCCACCAGGCCGACCACAGCCATGCTCATCGTGTGCTCCTCAACTGCCGCGCGGGAATGGCCTACTGGACGCGTGATTCGGACTCGTCCTCGTCGTCGTCCTCGTCGGGCAGCTTGACGTCGCTCACGGCGATGTTGACCTCGACGACTTCCAGGCCGGTCATCCGCTCGACCGCCGCGATGACGTTCTCGCGCACATCGCGCGCCACCTCGGCGATCGCCACGCCGTACTCGACGACGATCTCCAGATCGAGAGCGGCCTGCGATTCGCCGACCTCCGCCTTGACGCCGCGGGACACGGACTTGTTGCCGCCGGGAACACGGTCGCGCACCGCGCCGAACGTCCGGGAGATGCCGCTGCCCATCGCGTGGACCCCGGCGACGTCCCGTGCCGCCATTCCGGCGATCTTCTCGACCACGCCGTCGGCGATGGTGGTACGGCCGCGTGTCGCGGGGGCTCCCCCGCCACGCTTGCTGAACTGGCTCTGCCTGCCGTCGTCCCCGCCGGTCACACTGCCGGGGCTGTCGGGCCGGTTCCGCTGTGGGCTCTCGGTCATCGCCGCTCTTCCCTTCGGGGCGGGTTGAACTTCCGTGGCCCACAGTAAGTGCGCTTGCCCGGTCCCGCGCCGTGGATGGGGCAGGGTGGAGCAATGACAACGGCTGACAGCCCGCACCGGGCCGATGGATGGACGACTGCGGTACGCCAACGGCTCGGTCTCGGCAGACTGCTCCCTCTGGGCGGCCCCGCGGACGGATCCTGGATCGCGGAACGAGCGGCGGCAGAGGTGCTGAGGGACGCCGCGGCCGGATCGGGGGCCGCGCTGGGGAAGCTCAGGATCGCCCCGGCCGACGAGGACAAGGCCCCGGATCCGGTGGTGCCGCGGCCTCCCAGCGGGCTGCGGCCCGGACCGCTGCGGATCGAGGCAGGCTTCTCCGCGACGGCGCGGCGGCCGCTGCCCGCCACCGCTGACGCCTTGCGTGCGGTCCTGCTGGCGGCGGCGGCTCGGCGGCTCGGTCTGGTGGTCGACGAGGTGGACCTCAGGGTGACGGGGCTGCTGGAGGAGGAGCCCCGCCCCGACAGGGAGCCGTCCGCCGTCGTTCACGCGGCGGAACCCGACGGATCCGCGGGGATGGCTGCGGCAGGGGTCCCGGGAGTCGTCTCGCTGACGCGGGTGCTGGGCAGCGCGGTGCAGCACTCGGAAGGCCATGTCCAGGTGGAGCTCGCGACGGCAGGGGACCACCGGGCGCTGGACGTGGCGCAGGCGGTGCGCGGCGCGGTGGCCGAGGCCGTGGAGGGCAGGCCGACGGTCGCTGTGCTGGTCACAGCCGTGGTGAAACGGGACTGACACGGCCCCCGCCGGGCGGCGGGGGCCGGGACCAAGGCTGTTCAGTCGGAGAGGCCCGCGAGGTCGCGCAGACGGCGCCCCTGGGCGGCGCGCTCGGCGGTGCGCTGCTCCTCGTACGTACGCGCGAGGGCGCCGCTCAGCAGCGCCTTGGTCTCGACGACCGCGTCGCGCGGGGCGGCGAGCAGGGCCCCGGCCAGGTCGCGCGCCGCCGCGTCGAGCTCATCGGCGGGGACGACGAGGTTGGCGAGACCGGTGCGCTCGGCCTCCTCGGCGTGCACGAAGCGGCCGGTGGCGCAGATCTCGAGCGCGCGCGCGTACCCCACGAGGTTCACCAGGGGGTGGGTGCCCGTGAGGTCGGGAACGAGACCGAGGCTGGTCTCGCGCATGGCGAACTGCACGTCCTCGGCGACGATCCGCAGATCGCAGGCGAGGGTGAGCTGGAAGCCGGCACCGATCGCGTGCCCCTGCACGGCCGCGATCGACACGATGTCGTTGCGGCGCCACCAGGTGAACGCCTCCTGGTACTCGGCGATGGTCGCGTCGAGCTCGGCCTCCGGGCCGCGCGCCATGTCGAGGAAGGACGGCTCGCCGTCGAAGCCCTCGGGTGCGAATGCCTGCCGGTCGAGGCCCGCGGAGAAGGACTTGCCCTCGCCGCGGAGCACGACGACCCGCACGCTGCCGGGGAGTGCCCGTCCGGCCTCTGCCAACGCCCGCCACAGAGCGGGAGACTGAGCGTTGCGCTTGGCCGGGTTGGTGAGCGTCACCGTGGCAACCGCGTCATCGACGGTGAGCCGTACGCCGTCCTTGTCGAGCACAGAGTCGAGCGAGGTCATGGAGCGCCTCCGGATCGGGTGCAGTCAGCACTTACTGGCAAGTAACTGAACAGTAACCACCCGGACGACCTCGCGGCCGGCCGGGTGGCCACCCGGTGTTCCGGAGAGCCCCAGGAGCGGACGTACGCCCACTCCGAACCCGCTGTCGCCGTCAGGCCGTAGCGGCCTTCTTGCCTCGAGTCGCTCCGCCGCGTCCTCGCAGCGTGACTCCGGACTCGCTGAGCATCCGGTGGACGAATCCGTAGGAGCGGCCCGTTTCCTCGGCCAGCGCCCGGATGCTCGCACCGGAGTCGTACTTCTTCTTCAGGTCTGCCGCGAGCTTGTCGCGCGCGGCGCCGGTCACCCGGCTGCCCTTCTTCAGAGTCTCGGCCACCCGTGCCTCCTCAAGGAAGTGCGCTCTGGACTCTCATGATCACCCCTCCTGCGCTTCCTGGCCACCCATTCGGCAAGGTCCGTACGACCGGATTCCGCGTCCGGAAGCGGCGGAACACAAGCGGAATCCGGCATTCCCAGGGCCTTCGGGCCCCTGAGGAACGGCCCGCGGGAAAAACGGCCAGGTCAGGGCCGTACGGGGTGGAGTGGCCGGAAATGAGTGCGCCCGGCAGCTATCTGCCGGGCGCCGCGCCGGGGTACGAGACCCACTCACCCAGATGATGGATCACCGATGGGCCGAATGATCCAGACGCATTGGATCACCGGGCCCCGCACCGGATCCAGGAGCCCCCGGCGGGTCAGGCCAGGGCCACCAGGTCCCGGTAGTCCGCACCCCAGAGGTCCTCGACCCCGTCGGGCAGCAGGATGATCCGCTCCGGCTGGAGCGCCTCGACCGCGCCCTCGTCGTGGGTGACGAGGACGACGGCGCCCTTGTAGGTGCGGAGCGCCCCGAGAATCTCCTCACGGCTGGCCGGGTCGAGGTTGTTCGTCGGTTCGTCGAGCAGCAGCACGTTGGCGGAGGAGACGACGAGCGTCGCCAGGGCGAGCCGGGTCTTCTCACCGCCGGAGAGCACTCCGGCGGGCTTGTCGACGTCGTCACCGGAGAAGAGGAAGGAACCGAGCGTCTTGCGGACCGCGACCAGGTCGAGGTCGGGCGCCGCCGAACGCATGTTCTCCAGGACGGAGCGGTCCGGGTCGAGGGTCTCGTGCTCCTGGGCGTAGTAGCCGAGCTTGAGGCCGTGACCCTCGATGACCTGGCCGGTGTCGGGCTTCTCGGCGCCGCCGAGGAGGCGCAGCAGAGTGGTCTTGCCCGCGCCGTTGAGGCCGAGGATCACGACTCGGGAGCCCTTGTCGATGGCCAGGTCCACGTCGGTGAAGATCTCCAGCGACCCGTAGGACTTGGAGAGGCCCTCGGCCATCAGCGGGGTCTTGCCGCACGGGGAGGGGTCGGGGAAGCGCAGCTTGGCGACCTTGTCGGAGACCCGCACGGCCTCCAGGCCCGAGAGCAGCCGGTCGGCGCGCTTGGCCATGTTCTGGGCGGCGACGGTCTTGGTGGCCTTGGCGCGCATCTTGTCGGCCTGCGCGTTGAGGGTCGCGGCCTTCTTCTCGGCGTTCTGGCGCTCGCGCTTGCGGCGCTTCTCGTCGGCCTCGCGCTGCTGCTGGTAGAGCTTCCAGCCCATGTTGTAGATGTCGATCTGCGCGCGGTTGGCGTCGAGGTAGAACACCTTGTTGACCACGGTCTCGACGAGCTCGACGTCGTGGGAGATCACGATGAAGCCGCCGCGGTAGGTCTTGAGGTAGTCGCGCAGCCAGACGATCGAGTCCGCGTCGAGGTGGTTGGTGGGCTCGTCGAGCAGCAGGGTGTCGGCGTCCGAGAAGAGGATGCGGGCGAGCTCGACACGGCGGCGCTGACCACCGGAGAGGGTGTGCAGGGGCTGACCGAGCACCCGGTCGGGCAGGCTCAGCGCGGCGGCGATGGTGGCGGCCTCGGCCTCGGCGGCGTACCCGCCCTTGGTGAGGAACTCCGTCTCCAGGCGCTCGTACCGCTTCATGGCCTTCTCGCGGGTGGCGCCCTTGCCGTTCGCCATCCGCTCCTCGTTCTCCCGCATCTTGCGCAGGATCTCGTCGAGCCCGCGGGCCGAGAGGATGCGGTCGCGGGCCAGGACGTCGAGGTCGCCGGTGCGCGGGTCCTGCGGGAGGTAGCCGACCTCACCGCTGTTGGTGATGGTGCCGCCGGCCGGCGTCCCCTCCCCCGCCAGGCACTTGGTGAGGGTGGTCTTGCCCGCGCCGTTGCGGCCGACCAGGCCGATGCGGTCGCCCTTGGCGATACGGAAGGAGGCGGACTCGATGAGGATGCGGGCGCCGGCGCGCAGCTCGATGCCGGAAGCGGTGATCACGGAAAAACTCCAGGGCGGTATGGACGGCGGAGGGACAGCGGGCTCACGACTCGACGCCGTCTAATGCACAAGGAGAATTGCCATGGGACTCAGTCTACTGGCGGTGTCCACCTGCTTTACCGCATGCTCCCGGCCCGTCACCGCTCCACCGCGGTGCGTCACAGATCCGGGCACACCCGATCGAACTGGCTGGTACTCGGCACAGGACGGCACACGCGCCGTGGAGCGGCCGGAGCAGAGGGTGGCGGCCCATGCGGTTCGACGACGACGCCGGTCTGGACACGTCCGAGGTCCAGGACGCGCGCGGCAGCCGGTTCCCGGGCGGCCGGGCCACCATGGGCGGCGGCATCGTCGGTCTCGTCGCGCTGGTCCTCGGCCTGTTCCTCGGCGTGGGTCCGGAGCAGCTCGGCCTCTCCTCGGGCGACCCGGAGCCCGCGGCCACGTCCTCGTCGGCCGCGCAGGTCGAGCAGAACTGCCGGACGGGTGAGGACGCCAACACCAAGGACGACTGCCGGACGGTGGCGGTGGTCAACAGCGTGCAGGACTACTGGAGACAGGTGTTCGAGCGGAGCGGCGTGACGCAGAACCAGCTGGGCACCCTGAGCAGGGCGCAGGACGGCAGGCAGGGCACCGACAGCGGTTCCGTGAAGGTCGAGCTGCAGGCGGACTGCTTCGCCGGGGTCTGGGCGAACCACGCGACGACCACTCCGGCCGAGTCGGGGCGGCCCCTGATCACGGAGCTGACCGAGGCGGACATCCAGGACGGCCTCGACGCGGCGGCGGCCGTCGGCGACGACCGGATCCAGGAGAAGTTCCAGGGGAGCGTGAATCCGGAGTCCTGGACGCACGGCTCGTCCGCGCAGCGGCGCCAATGGTTCACCACGGGCTTCCGCACCGGCGACCCGAGCCGCTGCGACACCTTCGGCTGACGTTGTCGGTGGCCGGTGGAAGACTGAGACGGAGATCACATCCAGTTGGCTGGAGAGGGTGAGCGTGATGGCAGGCACGGACGGTGTTCCCACGATCTTTCCGACGCTTCTGTACGACGACGCGAAGGCCGCGATCGGAGTGCTGACCCAGGCCCTGGGGTTCACCGCGGAAGGGGTGTACGAGGGCGAGGACGGCAGCGTGATCCATGCCGAGCTGTCCTGCGGCAACGGCCGGGTGATGCTCGGTTCCAAGGGGGGCGGGGGCGTCTTCGCCAAGGCGATGGCCGGTGCCGGGCCCGCCGGGGTGTACGTGGTGGTGGACGACGTGGACGCCCATCACGCGCGGGCCGTGGAGCACGGCGTGGAGATCCTGATGCCGCCCACCGACCAGGACTACGGCTCACGCGACTACATGGCGCGGGACGCGGAGGGCAACGTGTGGAGCTTCGGGACGTACGCCCCGGGGGCCTCGGGCTGACTCCCCCGGGGGCCTCGGGCGGCTGCTCCCCCCGGGGGCTGCGGGCGGCTGCTCCCCCCGGGGGCTGCGCCCCGGCGCCGCGCCGGCGCGCGCGGTCAGGCCCCGCCGGTGTGCACCTGGAAGGCGGCGCGGCGTACGGCCTTGGCGAGGGCCGGGTCCGGGTGGGCGGCGGCCAGGGCGACCAGCACCTGGACGGTCCGCGGGTGCCCCACGGCACGCACCTCGTCCAGGAGCGCGGGGACCGTGCCCTGGACCGCGGAGTCGAGATGGCGGACCAGCAGCCCGGTCTCGCCGTGGTCGGCCACGGCCGCGGCCGTGTCGACCCAGAGCCAGGTTGCCTCCTCACGGCTGAGGACGTCCTGGGCGTCGTCCGGGTCGGTGCCCTCGTACTCGGCGAGCCAGAGCAGGGCGTACGGGCGCAGCGGCGCCTCCGTGACGACGGAGCGGACGACGGGCTCCGCGGGGGCGCCGACGACGCGCAGCGCCTCGAAGGCGAGGCCGCGCAGCAGGGCGTCCTCGCCGCGGGCGACGGCCAGCAGTTCGGCGACAGCGCTGCCGACGGGCCGGGCGGCGAGCCAGGCCCGGTATTCGGCGCGGGCCGGGCCGGGGGTGAGCCGGGCGCAGCCGAGCAGCATGTCGGCCGCGGACTGCTCGATGTTGCCGGCCGGGCTCTGGGCGGCGACGCAGATCTGTTCGAGCTTGACCCAGACCGCCCAGTTGCCCAGCGGGGTGAGGGTGGCGTGGCCGGCGCCGAGCGTGAGGGCGCCGACGGAGGCGAGGCCCTCCAGGGCCCAGTCGAGCAGCAGGGCGTTGAGGTCGGCGGACCGCCCGCCCGCGGACACGGGCTGGTCCTGCGGTCCGTACGGCACCTCGCACCGCTCCTCGTGGAGCTCCGCGACGCGCTGGCCCAGCAGGTCGAGGAGCGCGGGCACGGTGACGGCGCCCGCCGAGAGCTGGAGCAGGGAGAGCACCTGGGGCACGGCCTCGACGGCTTCCGCGACCGCGGTGGCCTCGATGCCGTCGGGTGAGGCGTGGACCAGTGACCAGGCGTCGAAGAGCGCCACCCAGCCCCGGAGCACGGCGGAGTCGTCGCGGTCCCAGGCACGCAGCCGCCAGCCGGGGCGGGCGGTGTCGCCGTGCAGCTCGACGAGTCCGGCCAGCCTGGCCCGGTCCCAGCCGGCCCGGACCTGGGCCGGCGACAGCTCCAGTGCGGCGGCGGCCCGCTCCAGGGCCTGGGCGGCGAGCGGGGCGGAGGCCGTGCTCGTGCCGTCCGCGGCCCAGTGGGCGATCCGTACGGCGTCGGCCAGCACGGCCCTGGCCTGGCGTGCCAGTTCCGCCGGTGGCGGTGTGCCCTCGGGTGGGCGGGGGGCCGGCCTGGTGCGCCGGGTCGTCACGGCCTTGCGGGCGGTCGCCTGGGGTCGCGGGCGGACAAGTCGCAGCCTGGAGTCGCGCGGGGTACGGGACGTCACGAGGAGCAGTCTTGCCTCTGACGGCCCGAAAGCCCAAACGGAAGCCGTGTCACCGGGGTTCGGGGGGCTTCAGGGCCGGGGTGCCAACCGGGCGGTTCCGGCGCATCAGCTCACATCAGGGGCGTAAGAAAGCGCCGTAGCGCCTCTTCGTAACCGGCCGGGTCGGCATTCCACATCGCCGCATGCGGAGCCTGCGGTACGGAGTGCAGGGACACCAGGTCCGGGCGGCGCTCGGCGAGTTCCCGGGACTGCTGCCAGGGAGCCAGGGTGTCGTCGGGGCCGTGGACGATCATCGTGGGGGCGTGCAGGGCCGTCGGCACCGAGGTGTCCAGGAGCGGGGCTCCGTGCAGTCCGGTCTGGCCCTGGGCGGCCCGGACGGCGAGGGGCAGCAGCGCGGACGGGACGCCCCGGGCCGAGGCGAGGGCGCGCAGGGTGGTCTTCCAGTCCAGGACCGGGGAGTCGAGGACCAGGCCGCTGATGCGATCACGGAGGGCGGAGTTGACGGCCGCGTGCAGGGCCATCGAGGCGCCGGAGGACCAGCCGTACAGGATGACGTTCTCGGCCCCGTAGCGCACCGCGTAGCGGATGGCCGCGTCGAGGTCGCGCCATTCGGACTCGCCGAGGTGGGCGAGTCCGTCCGGGGAGCGCGGGGCGCCCACGTCGCCGCGGTAGGCCAGGTCGAGCACCGGGAGCTGCTGGGCGTGGAGGAACTCCATCACGTTCATGGGGTGGTCCCTGGTGGTGCCGAGGCCGTGCACCGTGATCACCCAGGTGTCGCGGGCGGCGGGCACGAACCAGGCGGGCAGGGGACCGAGTTCGCCTGGGACCTCGACCTCCTTGTAGGCGAGGCCGAGGGCGGCGAGCGGGTCGCCTACGTGGAGCTCCGGGGTGAGGCGGACCCGGGCGCCCGGCTTCAGGCTGCCGAGGTTCACGCGCTCCAGCCGGCGGACGACGGTGTCGGGAGAGATGGCGGAATGACCCGGCACCTGTTCGATCACCGGGCCGACCACCGCGTGGACACCGCGGCCGGCCAGTCCGTACGTACCTGGGCGCAGCGCGGGAAAGGAGCGGGTCAGAGTGATCTGCCCGGCCGCGGTGGCGTGCACGGTGAGACGGCGGTCGGCCGGGAAGGGCCGTGGGGAGGGCGCGCCGAGGGCGGCGTCGCTGGCGTAGCGGCCGGCGGCGACCGCTGCCGCGCAGACGCCGAGGATCGAGGTTGCGGCCACTGCCGCCGCTGTTGCCGGGCGCACGGCTCCAGTGTCGTGGGCCGGGGCTCCGTTGGCCAGTGGGCAGGGGCCGTACGGCGCGGCGCCGGGCTCAGCCGCGCTGGCCGTAGCCCTTCAGGGCGTCCTGGACGTCGTTCAGCTGGGCCGGGGTGAGGAGGCTCGGGCTGTGGCCGGGCACGGAGCTCGCGGTGAGCCAGAGCCTGCACATCCATTCGAGCTGGGCGGTGCGGTCGTAGGCCTCGTCGAGGGTGCGCCCGTAGGTGACGGTGCCGTGGTTCCGCAGCAGGCAGCCGGTGCGGTCGCGCAGGGCGGCCAGCATGTTGTCGGCGAGCTCCGGCGTCCCGTAGCGCGCGTAGGCGGCGGTGCGGACGGGGCCGCCGAGCAGGGCGGCGGCGTAGTGGATGAGCGGCACCTCGGGGACGAGGGTGGAGACGGCCGTGGCGTGCACGGCGTGGGTGTGGACGACCGCCGCGGCGTCGCTGCCGCGGTAGACGGCCAGGTGGAGCGGGAGTTCGCTGGTCGGGACCAGGTCGCCGAGGACCTGGCGTCCTTCGAGGTCGACGCCGACGGCGTCCGCGGGGCCGAGCCGGTCGTAGGGCACCCCGCTGGGGGTGACCAGGACGATGTCGCCCACCCGGGCCGACACGTTGCCCGAGGTTCCGACGACCAGGCCGTCCGCCGCCGTCCTCCGGGCCGTCGCGACGACTCCGTCCCACGCCTGTTCGACAGCACGCTTATCCATGTCACCCATACGGGGATCCTAAGAGTCACGTGACCCATGTCTCCCCGAAGGGATGAATCGGTCGCGGTCAAGATCCCCCGCGTCGGGTGGCACCGGGCCCCGCACCGGCGGCGACGGTCCGGCCCACCCCCCGCGCACACAAGCGGAACCGGTGCACACGGTTGGGGTCACCGTGCCGCCCTGCCCAGTTCATCTTCCGTTCACCCTGGTTGCTTACGTTCCACGTGCCAATGACGTCGAACGATTGCCTGGGTAAATGGAACACATCACGCTGCTGCTCGCGATCGTGATCGTGACAGCTCTCGTGTTCGATTTCACGAACGGTTTCCACGACACCGCCAACGCGATGGCCACCACCATCTCGACCGGCGCTCTCAAGCCCAAGACAGCGGTGGCCATGTCCGCCGTTCTCAACCTCGTCGGCGCGTTCCTGTCGGTGGAGGTCGCCAAGACGATCTCCGGCGGGATCATCAACGAGAACGGCCTCAGAACCGAGGTCATCTTCGCGGCGCTCGTCGGCGCGATCCTGTGGAATCTGCTGACCTGGCTGGTCGGCCTGCCCTCCAGTTCCTCCCACGCACTCTTCGGCGGCCTCATCGGCGCCGCGGTCATGTCGGCCGGCTGGTCCTCGATCAACGGCGGTACCGTCGTCACGAAGGTCCTGCTGCCCGCGATCGCCGCCCCGGTCGTGGCCGGTCTCGCCGCGCTGCTGGCCACGAAGCTGACGTACCGCCTCAACCGGAAGATCACCGACGAGGCGCAGCTGAAGTCGACCGCCAAGGGATACCGCGCCGGCCAGATCGCCTCGGCCGGTCTCGTCTCGCTCGCCCACGGCACCAACGACGCGCAGAAGACCATGGGCATCATCACCCTGGCCCTGGTCACCGGTGGCGTCCTCTCCCCCGGCTCCAACCCGCCGGTCTGGGTCATCGCCTCCGCGGGTATCGCCATCGCGATGGGCACCTACCTCGGCGGCTGGCGCATCATCCGCACCATGGGCAGTGGCCTCACCGACCTGCGTCCGCCGCAGGGCTTCGCAGCCCAGACCAGTGCGGCCACGGTCATCCTGGCCTCCTCGCACCTCGGCTTCTCCCTCTCCACCACGCAGTCCTGCTCCGGTGCCGTCATGGGCGCGGGTCTCGGACGTAAGGGAGGCGTGGTCCGCTGGTCCACCGCCACCCGGATGTTCGTCGCCTGGGGCCTGACCCTGCCGGCCGCCGGTCTGATGGGCGCGGGCGCCGAGTTCCTGACCAAGCAGGGGCCCTGGGGCGTCGCGGTGGTCGCCGTCCTGCTCGTCGCCGGCTCCGCCGCCATCTGGCTGCTGTCGCGCCGCAAGCCGGTCGACCACACCAACGTGAACGCGGAGGCCGAGCCCCCGGGCGTCGTCACCACCGCCATCTCCGCGGTCAGCCCGCCGCCCGCCGGTGTTGTCGTACCGGAGCTCAAGACCACCATCTCGGCCCCGGCCACGACGGCCGGAACCCCGGCCGACCCGGCCACGGTGTAAGGACGAATCCGCATGAACATCGACTGGGCAGCTCTCGCGTCCGTCTTCGGCGTCAGTCTCGTGGTCACCGTCGCGCTGGTCGGCCTCTTCACCCTCGGCATCACGGGCATGGCCAGGCAGACGACGGCCGCGCAGGGCGGCGGCGGTGCCAACGGCCTGGTGCGCACCGGTGCGTACGCCTGCTTCGGGCTGTGCGCGGCGGCGGTCGCGTACGGGATCTATCTGATCGTCGCCTGACCGCTCCCGCACGGACACCCACCCGGGCCGGACACACCACGTGTGTCCGGCCCGGTGTGCGTCTGAGCACATTGAAGCCTCGCAGGTCAGCGGCAGGTTGACGGGCATTCACGGGGCGTGGTGGACTGCCGGTGCCATTTAGGCTGGCCGGCACACACGTGCCGGCCGGCCTTACGGCGACAGGAGAGGAAGCCGGTGCGAATCCGGCGCGGTCCCGCCACTGTCACCGAGGAGCAGCCTCCACACGGAAGTCACGGCCCGCCACCGCGGGCTGGAAGGCCGGAGGAACTGCGGATCCGGAAGCCAGGAGACTCTCGTCGCCGGTCACGTCGAACCAGGGCGCGGACCCTGAGTGAGGACATACGCCATGTCTGGCTGCCCTGCGTCGGTCGCTGCACCACCTGTCACGAAGGTCCTCCGAGGCGCGACGGCCGGCTGAGCGGTGCGAGCCGACCGCATCTTCGCGTACGGAGCCGCCGCCGGCCTGATCGGCGACCTGCTGTTGGGTGATCCGCGGCGTGGCCACCCCGTCGCCGCCTTCGGGCGTGGAGCGGCGGGCGCCGAGCGCCGCCTGTGGCGCGACCACCGCGGCTGGGGCGCCCTGCACACGCTCGTCTGCGCCGGGGGCGCCACGGGCGCTGCCGCGCTGGCCGCGCGTGCCGTGCGGAACCGTCCCGCCGCCGCCGTGGCGCTGACAGCCGTAGCCACCTGGTCCGTCGTCGGGGGCACCTCGCTGGGCCGTGAGGCCCGCGCCATCGGCGGGGCGCTGGCCGCCGGGGACATCGACCTGGCCCGGGAGCGGCTGCCTCATCTGTGCGGCCGCGACCCGCAGTCGCTGGACGGGCAGCAGATCGCCCGCGCCGTGGTGGAGTCCGTCGCCGAGAACACCTCCGACGCCGTGGTGGGAGCCCTCGTGTGGGGCGCGCTCGGCGGTGTGCCCGGGCTGGTCGCCTTCCGGGCCGTCAACACGCTCGACGCCATGGTCGGGCACAAGTCGCCCCGCTACCGGCGCTACGGCTGGGCGTCGGCCCGGCTCGACGACGTCGCCGGCTGGCCCGGGGCCCGGCTCACCGCCGTGCTCGCCGTGGCCGCCGGGGGGCGCCCGCGTGAGGCGGTCCGGGCCTGGCGGGCGGACGCGGGCAGGCATCCCAGCCCCAACGCGGGCCCGGTCGAGGCCTCGTTCGCGGGGGCGCTCGGCGTACGGCTCGGCGGCACCCTCGCGTACGGCGGGCGGGTCGAGCACCGGCCTGTGCTCAACGGCGAGGCCGGCCGGGACGTGCGGGTCACGGACATCGAACGCGCGGTGCGGCTGTCGCGCCGGGTGAGTGTGCTGGCCCTCGTCGTGTGCGCGGCGGGGCGGTCGGCCATGGGACGGAGAGTCGGATGAGCGGCGGGCTGCTGGTCGCGGGGACCACTTCGGACGCGGGCAAGAGCGTCGTCACGGCAGGGATCTGCCGGTGGCTGGTGCGCCGGGGGGTGAAGGTCGCGCCGTTCAAGGCGCAGAACATGTCGCTGAACTCGTTCGTCACCCGGGAGGGGGCGGAGATCGGCCGTGCCCAGGCGATGCAGGCGCAGGCCGCCCGGGTGGAGCCGTCGGCGCTGATGAATCCGGTGCTGCTCAAGCCCGGCGGCGACCGGTCGAGCCAGGTCGTCCTGATGGGGAAGCCGGTCGGCGAGATGAGTGCGCGCGGCTACCACGGCGGTCGCCAGGAGGCGCTGCTGGGGACGGTCACGGACTGTCTGGAGCAACTGCGGGGCACGTATGACGCCGTGATCTGCGAGGGGGCGGGCAGTCCGGCCGAGATCAACCTGCGGCGCACGGACATCGTGAACATGGGCATCGCCCGGGCCGCGCGCTTTCCCGTGCTGGTGGTCGGCGACATCGACCGGGGCGGCGTGTTCGCCTCGTTCTTCGGCACGACGGCTCTGCTGAGCCCCGAGGACCAGTCACTGGTCGCGGGATACCTCGTCAACAAGTTCCGCGGTGACGTTTCGCTGCTGGAACCCGGTCTCGACATGCTGCTCGGGCTCACGGGGCGGCGGACGTACGGGGTGCTGCCCTACGCCCATGGTCTGGGCATCGACGAGGAGGACGGGCTGCGCGTGTCGATGCGCGGCACCGTACGGGAGTCGGTCGTGGCGCCGCCGCACGGTGAGGACGTGCTGCGGGTCGCGGTGTGCGCGGTGCCGCTGATGTCGAACTTCACCGATGTGGACGCGCTGGCGGCCGAGCCGGGTGTGGTGGTGCGGTTCGTGGACCGGGCGGAGGAGCTCGTCGACGCGGACCTCGTGATCGTGCCCGGGACGCGGGGCACGGTGAAGGCGCTGGCGTGGCTGCGCGAGCGGGGGCTGGCCGACGCGCTGGTCCGGCGTGCCGCGGAGGGCCGCCCGGTGCTGGGGATCTGCGGAGGGTTCCAAGTGCTGGGCGAGCGTATCGACGACGACGTGGAGTCACGGGCCGGACTGGTCGAGGGGCTCGGACTGCTGCCCGTACGCGTCCGTTTCGGCCGGGAGAAGGTCCTGGGGCGCCCCGTAGGTTCGGCGCTCGGTGAGCCGGTGGAGGGGTACGAGATCCATCACGGGGTCGCCGAGGTGAGCGGCGGCGAGCCGTTCCTCGACGGGTGCCGGGTGGGTTCGGTCTGGGGGACGCACTGGCACGGGTCGCTGGAGAGCGACGCGTTCCGGCGGGCCTTCCTGGGCGAGGTCGCGCGGGCGGCGGGGCGGCGGTTCACCGCGGCGCCGGACACGAGCTTCGGGGCGTTGCGGGAGGAACAGCTGGACCGACTGGGGGATCTGATCGAGGAACACGCGGACACGGACGCGTTGTGGCGCCTGATCGAGGCCGGCGCGCCGGAGGGGCTGCCTTTCATCCCGCCGGGTGCGCCGCCCGCGCCCGCCCCGGACCCCGTTCCTCCGGCGCCGGGCGTGCCCGGTCATGCAGTTGTGGTTGCGACAGAGGAGGCCCTGTGAGTACGCCGTATCCCTTCACCGCCATCGTCGGACAGGACGACCTGCGGCTGGGACTCCTGCTCAACGCGGTCAGTCCCGCCGTCGGCGGGGTCCTGGTCCGCGGCGAGAAGGGCACCGCCAAGTCCACCGCCGTACGCGCGCTGGCCGCGCTCATGCCCGAGATCGCGGCCGTGGCGGGGTGCCGTTTCTCGTGCGACCCGGGAGCACCCGATCCCGCGTGTCCCGACGGTCCCCACGAGACGGGCACGGGCGTGTCGCGTCCGGCGCGGACCGTGGAGCTTCCCGTCGGCGCGTCGGAGGACCGGCTGGTCGGCGCCCTCGACATCGAACGGGCTCTCTCGGAGGGCGTGAAGGCCTTCGAGCCGGGGCTCCTCGCCGACGCCCATCGCGGGATCCTCTACGTCGACGAGGTCAACCTCCTCCATGACCACCTGGTGGACCTGCTGCTCGACGCGGCCGCCATGGGCGCCTCGTACGTGGAGCGGGAGGGTGTCTCCGTCCGTCACGCGGCGCGCTTCCTGCTGGTCGGGACGATGAACCCGGAGGAGGGCGAGCTCCGGCCGCAGTTGCTGGACCGCTTCGGGCTGACCGTCGAAGTGGCGGCCTCGCGTGAGACGGACCTGCGCGTCGAGGTCGTACGGCGCAGGCTCGCCTACGACGACGATCCGGCCGGGTTCGCCGCGCGGTGGGCCGACGAGGAGGCCGCGTTGCGTGAGCGGATCGTCGCCGCGCGCGCCCTGCTTCCCCGTGTGGTGCTCGGCGACGGCGTGTTGCGGCAGATCGCGGCGACGTGCGCGGCGTTCGAGGTCGACGGGATGCGTGCCGACATCGTCATGGCCCGCACCGCGACGGCGCTGGCCGCGTGGGCGGGGCGCGAGGAGGTCGTCGCGGACGACGTGCGGCAGGCCGCGCTCCTGGCACTCCCCCACCGGCGCAGGCGCAATCCGTTCGACGCGCCCGGACTGGACGAGGACAAGCTGGACGAGGCCCTCCAGGACGCGGCGGACGGCGACGGCGGAGGCGACGACGACCCGGACCCCGACGGGCCCGGGGGCGGCGGGGTGCCCCCGCAGGGCGGTGGCCCCGACGACGGCGGCAGGGACACGGATGGTCCCGACGCCGGCGGTGCCGACGCGCCCGGCCCGGAGCAGACCGGGAGCGGCGACGCGCCCCCGCCGGGCGGCGGCGGGGAGCAGCAGCCCGTGCGGGCCGGCGAGCCGTTCCGCACGAAGATGCTCAGCGTGCCCGGACTCGGCGAGGGCGCGGCCGGGCGGCGGTCCCGGGCGCGTACCGAGCACGGCCGGAC
Organism: Streptomyces sp. NPDC091271; assembly: GCF_044757505.1. Classification (NCBI taxonomy): domain Bacteria; kingdom Bacillati; phylum Actinomycetota; class Actinomycetes; order Kitasatosporales; family Streptomycetaceae; genus Streptomyces; species Streptomyces sp. NPDC091271. Next base: position 57,480 of record NZ_JBIVVD010000005.1, read on the forward strand.
CACCGGGTCGCGGCGGCCCGAGGGTGCGCTGACGAAGCTTCACCTGGCGGCGACCGTGCAGGCGGCGGCTCCGCACCAGCGGGCGCGAGGGCGTTCGGGGCGGGGTCTCGTCGTACGGCGGGACGATCTGCGGCAGGCGACGCGGGAGGGGCGCGAGGGCAATCTCGTGCTGTTCGTCGTGGACGCCTCCGGGTCGATGGCGGCCCGGCAGCGGATGAGCGCCGTGAAGGGGGCGGTGATGTCGCTGCTGCTGGACGCCTATCAGCGCCGGGACAAGGTCGGCCTGGTCACCTTCCGCGGCAAGGACGCCGAGGTGGTGCTGCCGCCCACCTCGTCGGTGGACGCGGCCGCCGCGAGGCTGGAGACGCTGCCGACCGGCGGGCGCACCCCGCTGGCCGCCGGGCTGCTCAAGGCGCACGACGTGCTGCGGGTGGAGCGGCTGCGTGATCCGTCACGGCGGGCGCTCCTCGTCGTGGTGACGGACGGCCGGGCGACCGGGGGCGTCGACCCGGTGGCGCTGGCGGCGCGGGCCGGACGGCTGCACGCCTCCGAGGGCACCGCGTCCGTCGTCGTGGACTGCGAGTCGGGGATCGTACGCCTCGGGCTCGCCGCACAGCTCGCACGGGATCTGGGGGGCAGCGCGGTCACGCTCGACGAGCTGCGCGCCGACTCGATCGCCGGGCTGGTCAAGGACATCACTGCTGCCGGGAGGGCCGCTTAATGCCACAGGGACAGCCGGTATCGGTACCGGACGACGGACTGACGACACGTCAGCGGCGCAACAGGCCGCTGCTGTTCGTCCACACGGGAATCGGCAAGGGCAAGTCGACGGCCGCCTTCGGGCTGGCGCTGCGCGCCTGGAACCAGGGCTGGCCGATCGGGGTGTTCCAGTTCGTGAAGTCGGCGAAGTGGAAGGTCGGCGAGGAGAACGCGCTGAAGGTGCTGGGCGCGAGCGGCGAGGGCGGCACAGTCGACTGGCACAAGATGGGCGAGGGGTGGTCGTGGGTCCAGCGCGACAACCAGCTGGACAACGAGGAGAAGGCCCGCGAGGGGTGGGAGCAGGTCAAGCGTGACCTGGCCGCCGAGACGTACAAGCTGTACGTGCTCGACGAGTTCGCCTACCCGATGCACTGGGGCTGGATCGACACCGACGAGGTCGTCGAGGTGATGCGGAACCGTCCGGGCACCCAGCACGTCGTGATCACGGGCCGGAACGCCCCGCAGAAGCTGATGGACGCCGCCGACCTGGTGACCGACATGTCGAAGGTCAAGCACCCGATGGACGCCGGCCAGAAGGGCCAGAGAGGCATCGAGTGGTGAGTGTTCCTCGTCTGGTCATCGCCGCACCCGCTTCGGGCAGCGGCAAGACCACGGTCGCCACGGGCCTGATGGCCGCCTTCGCGGGGCGCGGTCTCGCGGTGTCCCCGCACAAGGTGGGGCCCGACTACATCGACCCGGGTTACCACGCGCTGGCCACCGGCCGCCCGGGGCGCAACCTCGACGCGTACATGTGCGGGCCCGGTCTGATCGCCCCGCTGTTCACGCACGGGGCGAGCGGCTGCGACCTGGCCGTCGTCGAAGGGGTGATGGGGCTGTACGACGGGGCCTCGGGGCAGGGTGAACTCGCCTCGACCGCCCAGGTGTCCAAGCTGCTGCGGGCTCCCGTCGTGCTGGTCGTCGACGCGTCCTCGCAGTCGCGGTCGGTCGCGGCCCTCGTGCACGGTTTCGCCTCCTGGGACCCGGAGGTGCGGATCGGCGGGGTGATCCTGAACAAGGTGGCCTCCGACCGTCATGAGGCGCTGCTCCGGGAGGCACTCGACGAGTCCGGGCTGCCGGTGCTCGGGGTGCTGCGGCGGGCGCCGCAGGTGGCGACCCCCTCGCGCCATCTGGGCCTGGTCCCGGTGGCCGAGCGGCAGACCGACGCCCTCGACGCCGTACGGGCGATGGGTGACCGCGTACGAGAGGGTTGCGATCTGGACGCGCTGATGGCGCTGGCCCGTTCGGCGCCGGGCCTGCCCGACGAGGCGTGGGAGCCGGAGCGCCACCCCGATCCGGGGACCCGGCCGGTGGTGGCGGTGGCGGGCGGCGCGGCGTTCACCTTCGCCTACGCGGAGCACGCCGAGCTGCTGACAGCGGCGGGCGCGGAGGTGGCCGTCTTCGACCCGCTGCACGACGAGAAGCTGCCCACGGGCACGGCGGGGCTGGTCATCGGCGGCGGCTTCCCCGAGGTGTACGGACCGGAGCTGTCCGCGAACGAGCCGCTGCGCCGGGCGGTCACGGATCTGGCTCTTGCCGGTGCTCCGGTGGCGGCTGAGTGCGCGGGGCTGCTCTATCTGGCCCGTGAGCTGGACGGGCGGCCGATGTGCGGGGTGCTGGACGCCTCTGCCCGGATGTCCGAGCGGCTGACGCTCGGCTACCGGCAGGCGGTGGCGGTCTCCGACAGCGTGCTGGCCGTGGCCGGGACCCGGCTGCGCGGGCACGAGTTCCACCGGACGGTGCTGGAGCCCGGGGCGGGCGCGACGCCCGCCTGGGGTCTGCATCAGCCGGAGCGCCGGGTGGAGGGCTTCGTGCAGCAGGGCGTGCACGCGAGTTATCTGCACACGCACTGGGCGGCGGAGCCCGGGGTGGCCCGGCGTTTCGTGGAGCGGTGCCGGGGGTGACGTCGCTCCGCCCGCGTGGGCCGGTGCCGGGGGTGACGTCGCTCCGCCCGCGTGGGCCCGTGCCGGGGGTGACGTCGCTCCGCCCGCGTGGGCCCGTGCCGGGGGCGGCGTCACTCGGCGATGCCGACCACCAGCCAGATGAAGCCCACTCCCGCGACCGTGCACAGCAGCGTGGAGCGGGCCGGGTGGTCGTGGTGCGCCTCGGGGAGGATCTCGGCGGCGGCGAGGTAGAGGAGCGCCCCGCCGAAGAAGCCGAGATAACAGCCGAGCAGTTCCTCCGGAAGGGTGAACAGCAGTGTGGTCGCAGCGCCCACGATCGGGGCCAGCGCGTCCGCGTACAGCATCAGGAGCGCCTTGCGGCGGGCGTTCCCGTAGAGGCTGGTGATCGTGTACGTGTTGAATCCGTCGGCGAAGTCGTGGGTGATGACGGCGAGCGCGACGGCGGCCCCCATCCCGCCGCCGATCTGGAATGCGGCGCCGAGCGCGACACCGTCCATCAGGCTGTGGCCCACCATCGCGGCCGCCGCCGTCAGCCCGACCTGCGGCACCCTCTCCTCGCCCGCCCCGTGTGCCGCCTGGCGTACGGCCAGCGAGCGCTCGACGAGATGGGCCGTCAGGAAGCCGCCCACGAACAGCAGCAGGGCCGCCGGCACGCCGAAGACCACACCGCCCGCGGCCTCCACCGCCTCGGGCAGCAGGTCGAGACCGACCACACCCAGCATCAGTCCGCCGGCGAAGCCGAGCACGAGGTGCCGGCGGTCGCTGACGCGCTGCGCGACCCAGCCGCCCGCCAGGGTCATCAGGAACGCGCCGAGCGCGACGAATACCGCCATGGGCCCTTGCTAGCGGATTGACCCCGCCTCCCGCACCTCAGGCCGCCCTTACCCGTGTCCCCCAGCACTGTCCCCGGAAGGACCTTCTGCCATGACCCGAGCCGCGCTCGTCGTCGGCGTCGGCGCGCGCCGCGGCGTCCGGGCCGAGGAGGTGCTCGGGCTGATCCGGAGGACGCTCCAGGAGGCCGGGCTCGCGGCAGGCGACGTGATCGAGCTGGCCACCCTCGACACCAGGGCGGAGGACCCGGGGATCGCCGGCGCGGCGGAGCGCCTGGGGGTGCCCGTGCGGCCGTACACGGCCGGAGCACTGGCGGAGGTCCCCGTGCCCAACCCTTCGGCGGCGCCCCGTACGGCTGTGGCCACCGGGTCGGTCGCGGAGGCCGCGGCACTCGCGGACGGCGGTGAACTGCTGGTCCCCAAGCGGAAGTCGGCGTCGGTGACCTGCGCGGTGGCCCGCCGGAGGCCACCGGCAGGCACCTCGGCATCGACGAATGGCTCCGAGCCGTCCACCATTGCTGCCATGCTGCCCCCCACTGAGCACATCGAGAGCGCCGGGCCCGATCTGCGGCACCACGGCGACGCGGAAGTACGCGGCCTGGACCTGACCGACCTGGCCGTCAACGTACGGACCGGCACTCCCCCGGACTGGCTGCGGCAGCGGATAGCCGCGTCGCTGGTGTCGCTGGCCGCCTACCCGGACGGGCGGCCGGCGCGGGCGGCGGTCGCGGGGCGGCACGGGCTGCCCGAGGAGAGAGTCCTGCTCACGGCGGGCGCCGCCGAGGCGTTCGTGCTGATCGCCCGGGCGCTGCCCGCCCGGCGGCCGGTCGTCGTGCATCCGCAGTTCACGGAGCCCGAGGCGGCCCTGCGTGCGGCGGGGCACGAGGTCGGTCGGGTGCTGCTGCGCCCGGAGGACGACTTCCGGCTGGATCCGGCGGCGGTGCCGGAGGGCGCGGACCTGGTGGTCGTGGGCAACCCGACCAATCCGACGTCCGTGCTGCATCCCGCGGAGGTGCTGGAGCGGCTGGCGCGGCCCGGGCGGACGCTGGTGGTCGACGAGGCGTTCATGGACGCCGTACCGGGTGAGCGTGAGGCGCTGTGCGGGCGTACCGACGTCCCGGGGCTGGTGGTGCTGCGGAGCCTGACGAAGACCTGGGGGCTGGCGGGGCTGCGGATCGGCTATGTGCTGGCCGAACCGGCGACGGTCGCCCTGCTGCAGGAGGCGCAGCCGCTGTGGCCGGTGTCCTCCCCCGCGCTGGCGGCGGCCGAGGCCTGCATGGAGCCGCGCGCCCTGGTCGAGGCGGCGGACGCGGCGGACCGGATCGCGGTGGACCGGGCGCATCTGCTGGCCGGTCTTGCGGAGTTCAGCGAGGTGCGGGTGGTGGAGCCGGCCGCCGGGCCGTTCGTACTGCTGCGGCTGGAGCGGGCGGGCGAGGTGCGGGATCTGCTGCGCTCGCGCGGATTCGCGGCGCGGCGGGGGGACACGTTCCCCGGGCTGGGCGGTGAGTATCTGCGGCTCGCCGTACGCGACCGTGTGACGACCAACAGATTCCTGCAGGCGCTCGACCTGGCGCTGCAGGGGCTGCCCCGGAGAACCGTCGGCTGACGGTTCTCCGGGTGGATGGGAGCGGTGCTCCGATATGTGGGCACCGCTCCCGCCGGAAGGTGGTCAGTCCCGGGCGCGCTTACGGGCGAGGACCGTGGCGCCCGCTCCGACCGCCAGCAGGACGGCGGCTCCACCCGCGATGTACGGGGTCGAGGAGCTGGACCCGGTCTCGGCGAGGTCGCCGGAGCCGGTTCCGGCCTGGACCGGGTCGGATCCGGTCTGGGGCTTCACGTCGACGGGCTCCTCCTTGCCGCCGGTGCCGCCCGTGTCGCCGGAGCCGCTGTCGCCGCCCGTCGATCCGCCGTTGCCGGAGGAACCCCCGTTGTCCGAACCGCCGCCCTTGGGCGTCTCGCACGTCGCCTCGGCCAGCGTGATCTCGCCCTCCACCTCGGCGACGTTCAGCTTCAGCGGGTTCACGGAGACCCGCAGCTGGAGCGCCGTCGCGGCCGCCGTCCGCTTGGTCGTCACGGTCTTCGACAGGTCGAGCGTCACCTCACCGACGCCCGGCACCTCGGCCTTCGTCGTGCCTCCCGATGTGAGCGTTGTCCTCTTGCCGAGCACCGTCACATGCCCCAGCACGTTCGACTCCGCGACCGGCTTGTGGCCCGCCTCGCACACGGCCCTGGACGTGACCTTCTGGATCTCGATCAGCGAGAGCGCCCGCAGCCCCGGCACATGCACCCGCGCCGCGGCGAGGTTGCTGTATCCCTCCGCCTTGTGCGCGTCCACCGTGGCGTTCGCCGTGGCGACGTCGGCCTTCAGCATGTGGAAGGGACGGCCCTTGTCGACGCCGTCGAGCTCGACGGCGAGCGCGGTCTTCTCCGCGCTCGCCGGCGCGTGGACCTCGTTGAGCGAGGTCCTGAGCGGCACCTGGACCGACTTGTTCAGGAGCGAGACGTCGAGCCCGGCGCGGAGCACGACCGCGCTCGCCTTTCCGTGGCCTCCGCCCGGAGTGGCCGGGGCCGTCGCTGTGGCTGCGTGCGCGGGGACGGCGACGAGCAGTGCGACGGGAGCGGCGGCGATCGCCAGGGCAGCCGAACGGAAGGTGTTGCTGTTCAAGATGGTGGAACCCCCACAAGAGACATGGAGCCACCGGAACCGTCCAATGGGGGACATCGCGGGCACCGGTGGCCTCGACTCCGTGAATCTTTACGCACAGAGGGTGAACTGGCGGATACCTTGCGCCAGTTCACTCCAAAGAGGGGTTTCCGTGTGCACATTCGAATCCAACGGCACAGGAGTTCCTCGGAATCACCCGTTTCACTCCTCCGGGGCGTGCTGGGCGGACGCCCGGGGCGTCGCACCGAGAGGGCTCAACGAGAGCCGGGCCCCGGGGTCACCGCCGGTCAACACGGCGCCCCTGCGGGGGTCGGCCCCCGGTCAGCCCATCACCCGTCCGTTGAGCACGACCGCGCGCGGGGACGCCAGCATGCGTACGTCCGCCCTCGGGTCCTGGTCGTACATCACCAGGTCCGCCGGAGCCCCCTCCTCGAGCACCGGCCGGCCGAGCCACCGCCGCGCGCCCCAGGCCGTGGCGGAGAGTGCGTCGAGGGGCGGGATGCCGGCCTTCACCAGTTCGGCCACCTCGTCCGCGATCAGGCCGTGGGCGAGCGACCCGCCCGCGTCCGTGCCGGTGAAGACCGGGATCCCCGCGTCGTACGCCGCGCGCACGGTGTCGTACCGGTCCGCGTGAAGCCGCCGCATGTGGGCGGACCAGCGGGGGAACCTGGCCTCGCCCCCTGCCGCGAGGTCGGGGAAGGTGGCGATGTTGACCAGGGTCGGGACGATCGCCACGCCACGCTCCGCGAAGAGCGGGATGGTCTCCTCGGTCAGCCCCGTCGCGTGCTCGATGCAGTCGATCCCGGCCTCCACCAGGTCCCGCAGCGCGTCCTCGGCGAAGCAGTGCGCGGTGACCCGGGCACCGAGCCGGTGCGCCTCGGCGATCGCGGCCTCGACCTCGCCGCGCGGCCAGCAGGCGGTCAGGTCCCCGGCGTCCCGGTCGATCCAGTCGCCCACGAGCTTCACCCAGCCGTCGCCCCGCCGCGCCTCCTGGGCGACGTAGGCGACGAGGTCGCCGGGCTCGATCTCATGGGCGAAGTTGCGGATGTAACGACGCGTCCTCGCGATGTGCCGCCCCGCCCTGATGATCTTCGGCAGATCCTGGCGGTCGTCCACCCACCGGGTGTCGGAGGGTGATCCGGCGTCGCGGATGAGCAGCGTGCCGGCCTCCCGGTCGGTGAGGGCCTGCTTCTCGCTGGTCGCCGCGTCGACCGGCCCCTGGTGCCCGAGCCCCACATGGCAGTGCGCGTCCACGAGGCCGGGCAGCACCCACCCGGTGAGCGTCACGGCGTCGTCGGCGCCCGGCGGCCTCTCGTAGGTGATCCGCCCGTCGACCGCCCAGAGACCGTCCCTCACCTCATCGGGCCCGACGAGCACCCGCCCCTTGATCCGCAGCACCGGCGCCACCTCGTGATCACTCATGCACAGCACTGTACGAGGCCGTCCGGCCAGGCAGCAGGGGGGCGCTTAGTACCCTCGACGCAGGCGCTGAGAGCGCACCCGCCGACCCGAAGAGAGCAGCACCGTGACACACCCATTCCTCGACCTCGCCCCGCTCACCGCCGCGCGTTTCGCAGCGATCGAGCGGCGGGTGGCCGGCCTCCTCGGCACCGAGCAGGACGTCGTCATCATGCAGGGCGAGGCGCTGCTGCCCCTCGAAGGCTGCATCCGGGGCGGCGCCCGGCCCGGTTCGACCGCACTGAACATCGTCACGGGACCGTACGGCCAGACCTTCGGCGACTGGCTGCGCGACTGCGGCGCCGAGGTCGTCGACCTCGCGGTGCCGTTCCACACGGCGGTCACCGCCGAGCAGGTCGAGCGGGCGCTGGCCGAGCACCCCGCGATCGACTTCGTGTCGCTCGTGCACGCCGAGGCGGCGACCGGCAACACCAACCCGGTCGCGGAGATCGGCGAGGTCGTGCGGGCGCACGGCGCGCTGTTCATGGTCGACGCCGTCGCGTCGGTGGGCGCGGAGCCGCTGCTGGTGGACGCCTGGGGCGTGGACCTGTGCGTCATCGGCGCGCAGAAGGCCATGGGCGGCCCGGCAGGGGTCTCCGCGGTGTCGGTGAGCGCGCGGGCGTGGGAGCGGATGGCCGCCAACCCGAAGGCCCCGCGGCAGTCGTACCTCTCGCTGCTGGACTGGAAGGCCCGCTGGATCGACGGGGGCCGCAAGGCGCTGCCGCACGCGCCCGCCCAGCTCGAGATGCTGGCGCTCGACGCGTGCCTGGAGCGGATCGAGGCGGACGGCCCGGACACCGTCATGGCGCGGCACGCTTCGGCGGCCGCGGCGACCCGGGCGGGCGCCACGGCGCTGGGAGGCGGGCTGGAACCGTACGTCCACGAGGCCCGTGACGCGGCTCCGGTCGCCACGACACTGCGCGTACCGGCGGATCTCGACGCCGCGACGCTGGTCGGCCGGGCGCTCACGGCCGACTCCTCGCTGCCGCTGATCGCGGGGGGTGGGGCTCTGTCCAAGGAGATGATCCGGGTCAATCACTACGGTGTGCACGCGAAGCGGGACGCGGTGCTGTCCTCGCTGGCCGCCCTGGGCGCCGCGCTCGACGAGGCAGGCCGGAAGACCGATATCGAGGCTTCCCGCGAAGCCGTCGCGGAAACCTGGAAGAACAGCTGAATTATTGAAGCCCGTAACTTCGGCAATTCAATCGACGTGAAAGGGGAGCTGCTTTATCGGGAGCAGCTCCCCGCATTCTTCTTCCCCCGTTCTCCGAGGCTAAACGCCACAGTTTTCACCCGATCGGCCTACGCAATGCGAACGGATCTCGGGAGAGTTACAACGATGTGACCGACCCCACATCGAGTCTGTTATGGCCGATAAATTCCGGACAAGACTAGCGAAATCACCCCCCGATCGGAGCGGGCCCGCGCCCGCGTGATAGCACAACAGGCGCGCTGACCCAACCCCCTGCGACGATGCAATTTTGATTTTTGCTGGGTAAATTCAATTCGCATGACCGCCGCACCAGCAGATTTTGCAAGTGCCCGAAGCGAATTCCTCAGAATCGACACCCCGCGAGTGGAGGACGGAGCTGCGATCTGGCGCATTGCCCGCGACTCCGAGGTACTGGACCTCAACTCCTCGTACAGTTACCTGCTGTGGTGTCGTGACTTCGCGGCGACCTCCGTGGTCGCCCGCGACGAGAACGGCGACCCGATCGCCTTCGTGACCGGATACATCCGCCCCGACCGCCCCGAGACGCTCGTCGTCTGGCAGGTGGCCGTCGACCAGGCCCACCGCGGGAAGGGACTGGCGGCCACTCTGCTGGACGCACTGACCTCCCGTGTCGCCTCCGACCAGGGCCTGGCCTCGGTCGAGACGACGATCACCCCGGACAACACCGCCTCCGACCGGCTGTTCACGTCCTTCGCGCAGCGGCACGACGTGCCCCTGGAGCGCGAGGTGCTCTTCGAGGGGGCGCTGTTCCCCGAGGGGACGCACCTGCCGGAGGTGCTCTACCGCATCGGCCCGTTCTAGGGCCTCCCAGCGCCCCTCCGCGCCCCGCCCGGGCGCGGCTTCCCCGGGCATGCCTGACCCGCCGCCCGTCACACCCCCCTCGAGCAGGAGATCAGCTGTGACCATCACCCCGCCCGCCCTGAGCGTCTTCGAGACCCTGGAATCGGAAGTACGGAGCTACTGCCGCGGTTGGCCCGCAGTCTTCGACCGCGCGCAGGGCGCCCGGCTGACCGACGAGGACGGCCACTCGTACCTCGACTTCTTCGCCGGTGCCGGTTCGCTGAACTACGGCCACAACAACCCGGTGCTGAAACGCGCGCTGATCGACTACATCGAGCGCGACGGCATCACCCACGGCCTGGACATGGCCACGACGGCCAAACGGGCGTTCCTCGAGACGTTCGAGAACGTGATCCTGCGCCCGCGTGACCTGCCCTACAAGGTGATGTTCCCCGGTCCGACCGGCACCAACGCCGTCGAGGCGGCGCTGAAGCTCGCCCGCAAGGTCAAGGGCCGCGAGTCCGTCGTCTCGTTCACCAACGCCTTCCACGGCATGTCGCTCGGTTCGCTCGCCGTGACCGGCAACGCGTTCAAGCGGGCCGGAGCCGGCATCCCGCTGGTGCACGGCACCCCGATGCCGTTCGACAACTACTTCGACGGCACCGTCCCCGACTTCATCTGGTTCGAGCGGCTCCTGGAGGACCAGGGTTCCGGGCTCAACAAGCCCGCCGCGGTGATCGTGGAGACCGTGCAGGGTGAGGGCGGCATCAACGTCGCCCGCGCCGAGTGGCTCCGCGCCCTCCAGGAGCTCTGCCACCGCCAGGACATGCTCCTGATCGTCGACGACATCCAGATGGGCTGCGGCCGGACCGGCGGCTTCTTCTCCTTCGAGGAGGCCGGCATCGTCCCGGACATCGTCACGCTGTCGAAGTCCATCAGCGGCTACGGCATGCCGATGTCGCTCTGCCTCTTCAAGGGCGAGCTGGACATCTGGGAGCCGGGCGAGCACAACGGCACGTTCCGCGGCAACAACCCGGCCTTCGTCACCGCCGCCGCCACGCTCGACGCCTACTGGGCCGACGGCCAGATGGAGAAGCAGACCCTGGCCCGTGGCGAGCAGGTCGAGCAGACGATGCTCGCGATCTGCGGCGAGGAGCCGACCGCGCAGTTCCGCGGCCGCGGCCTGGTCTGGGGCCTGGAGTTCACCGACCCCGAGCGCGCCTCCGCCGTCTGCGCGCGCGCCTTCGAGCTGGGGCTGCTGCTGGAGACCTCCGGCCCGCAGTCCGAGGTCGTGAAGCTGCTGCCGCCGCTGACCATCACCCCCGAAGAGCTGGACGAGGGCCTGCGCACGCTGGCCCGGTCCGTCCGCGAGACCGCCTGAGCAGGGTCACGCACCCGCGCAGGCACCACAGAGCAGGACAGAAGAGAAAGGCACCATCCCACCGTGATCGTCCGATCTTTCAGTGACATCGAGAACACCGACCGGCACATCAAGTCCGCTTCAGGTACCTGGGAGAGCAAGCGCATCGTGCTCGCCAAGGAGAAGGTGGGCTTCTCGCTCCACGAGACCGTGCTGTACGCGGGCACGGAGACGTCGATGTGGTACGCGAACCACATCGAGGCCGTTCTGTGCACCGAGGGCGAGGCCGAGCTCACCAACGACGAGACCGGCGAGAAGCACTGGATCTCCCCCGGGACGATGTACCTGCTGAACGGGCACGAGCACCACACCCTGCGGCCGAAGACCGACTTCCGCTGCGTGTGCGTCTTCAATCCCCCCGTCACCGGACGGGAGGACCATGACGAGAACGGTGTATACCCGCTGCTGACAGAGGAGGGCTGAACCATGACCACCGATGTACGCGCCGACCTGTACCCCTCGCGCGGCGCCGCCGAGATGACCACTCCCCGCCAGGACCCGGTCATCTGGTCCGCGCCGGGCGCGCCGGGACCGATCGCCGCGAAGGACCTCCAGTCCTTCGAGCACGACGGCTTCCTCGCCATCGACCAGCTCATCACCCCCGGCGAGGTGGCGGGCTACCACGCCGAGCTGGACCGGCTGATCGCCGATCCGCGGGTCCGCGCCGACGAGCGCTCGATCATCGAGCCGAAGACGCAGAGCGTGCGGTCCGTCTTCGAGGTCCACAAGCTCAGCGAGGTCTTCGCGAACCTGGTCCGCGACGAGCGTGTGGTGGGCCGGGCCCGCCAGATCCTGGGCTCCGACGTGTACGTCCACCAGTCGAGGATCAACGTCAAGCCGGGCTTCGGCGCCTCGGGCTTCTACTGGCACTCGGACTTCGAGACCTGGCACGCCGAGGACGGTCTGCCGAACATGCGGACCGTGTCCGTCTCGATCGCGCTGACCGAGAACTACGACACCAACGGCGGGCTGATGATCATGCCCGGCTCGCACAAGTCGTTCGTCGGCTGCGCGGGCGAGACGCCGAAGGACAACTACAAGAAGTCCCTGCAGATGCAGGACGCCGGCATCCCGTCCGACGAAGTGCTGACCAAGATGGCCGACCGCCACGGCATCAAGCTCTTCACCGGCAAGGCCGGCTCGGCGACCTGGTTCGACTGCAACGCCATGCACGGGTCCGGGGACAACATCACCCCGTACGCGCGCAGCAATGTCTTCATCGTCTTCAACAGCGTGGAGAACACGGCGCAGGAGCCCTACGCGGCTCCGATCCGCCGGCCCGATTTCATCGGGGCGCGCGACTTCACCCCGGTGAAGTAGGGGCGTACGACGGTCAGGTGGGGGCGGGACGCATCGCGCGTCCCGCCCCCACCTGCGACTGGCCCACGTTCCCAGGGCGTCCCCCTGCCGGATCGTCGGCCCCCGGCGCGCCTCGCCCTCGGCCTGACCGTCGCCCGGGCCACCTCGCCCGCCGGCGCGTGCACCCCCCGGGATCTCAGCCGGGCGTAGACCGTGGGCGGGCCGGAACCGCCGGGCGGGCCCGGTGCATCTCTCCTGGCGACGAGAGACGAGAAGGGGTTGAGGCGCCGTGGCGGGGAGTGCTGCGGACACCGTCCGTGGCAGGCGGCCGAGAGGCGGCCTCCGGGGGAGGACGTGGGCCGTCCCGGGCATGCCGACTGCGAGTACACCACGCTTGATCACGCGGGTCCCGCGATGTTCATGCTGGCGGTGAGCGGGCTGTTCATGCTGGTGCTGATCCTGATGGTGGACGTGGTCCTGCCCCTGCGGCGTGGTGACCGTCCCGGGAGGTGGCTCGGCACGGCCGTGCTGATCCTGGCACCGTTCACGGTGTGCGCGGCGCTGGACTAGGAGCTGCCTCACAGGCTCATCCGTCGCCCTGGACGGGTCGGCCTGCTCGTCGGCCGGTTTTTCGGCGCACACACGAGCCGGTCGCACTCGGGACACCCGGGCAGGGTGAGGCCACCCGCATCGGCGGCCGGGAGGCGCTCGGGCTGAACGTGACCGATCCGTCGGACAAGGAAGGCACGTACACCTTCTATGTCGCCGCCGAGGGCGAGCCGCATCTGCTGAAGGCCGTGTACAAGAGCGGGAAGCAGGTCACCACCACGTCGTTCGGTGACTTCGACAAGCCGCTGGACATCCGGCCGCCCGCGTCGGCCGAGGTGCTGGACATGCGTGACGCCACCGGCTAGTGCTCACCGGTCAGGCTTGAGGTTCCTGCGGCTTGACCTCGACCTCGCGCAGGCTCTGGTCCGTGCGCTCGGTGCGTGCCTCGGTGCGGTGCCCCCGGGCGATGTAGTCGCGCACGACCGCTTCGACGGCGTCCTGAGGTGTACCGACCCCTGCCAGGACCATCACTTCCACCACCAGTTCGGCGTCGAGGCTGATGTTGACCTTGGCCATGGAAGGCCCCCTTCGTCGGTCCGCGACTGTAACAGCCGCGCAGCGGCGGCCTGCTCGCCCTGAGGTTCATGGCACGATCCTGGCGGTATCCGTGCGGCTGCACGCCGCCGTTGCGCTCGGACTCGGCGGGCGGTGAGCCCTCCCTGTAGTGGCAGTAGTGCGTTGCCGGCACCTCGGGGGCAATGGCGCTGCCACTACAGCCCCACCGCCCCCGAGAAAGAATGCGCGTCAGAGCTCCCGGAATTAGACGGCTACGGGGATGTGGACGCACCCAAGACTCTCGTACAGGGCGCGGGCCGGGGCGTGGAACGGGTCTCCCCCGGTGCCGATCTCGACCACCTCTGCGCCCAGCTTCCGCATCTCACCGAATGCCGGCACGTAGCTCGCACTGCACGAGAAGAGCGACGGCTCCGGCAGCCTCCCAGGGGTGGTGTTCACCCTGGCTAGGCGCCATTGCGAAGTTACGGACACCCAAATCACCCATATCGATCCGTATTCCGTCCTCAACTTCCCTATGACCTGAGGCGGGTCAATTCGCTGGACCGCGGCGGGGGTCAGCGGCGACAGTGACGGCCATGACTTCGCTCGTACAGCACATCACCATCGACTGCGCCGATGCCTACGAACTGGCCCTTTTCTGGGCCGAGGTGCTCGGCTCGCCGGTCTCCGACGACGACGCGCCGGGCGATCCCGAGGCGCTCGTGGAGGCGCCGGGCGCGGCGCTGCTCTTCGTCACCGTGCCCGAACCCAAGCGCGCCAAGAACCGGATCCATCTGGATGTCCGTCCCGAGAGCCGCACCCGTGACGAGGAGGTCGAGCGTCTGCTCGCTCTCGGCGCCACGCTGGTCGCCGACCACCGTAAGCCGAACGGGCGCGGCTGGGCGACCCTGGCGGATCCGGAGGGCAACGAGTTCTGCGTGGAGTGCGGTGCGGCGGAGCGTGCCGCACTGACCGGCACACGGCTGCCGGTCACCGCCGACGACGTGACGCGGGCGGTTCGGCTTGCGGTCGACACCCTCGCGGAGTCGCCGAAGGACGACTGGCGTGTCCCGGCGGGGTCGTTGACGTGGGACTGCTGGGAGACCGTGGAGCATCTGAGCGACGACCTCTTCGCGTACGCGGTCCAACTCGGCCCGCGCAAGCCCTCGCTGGAGAGCGAGGTTCCCTACCGCTGGGCCCCGGACCGCGAGGGCGGCCCCTGGAACTCGATCTTCGCGAATCCGGAGGTGGGGACCGCAGGCCTGCTCCAGACGCTGGAGGCCAGTGGCGCCCTCCTGACCGCGATGGTCCGGACGGCGTCTCCCGCTCTCCGTTCCTACCACTCGCACGGCGTCTCCGACCCGGAGGGCTTCGCCGCGATGGGTGTCGTCGAGACCCTGGTGCACACCCACGACGTCGCCGCCGGGCTGTCGCTCTCCTGGGCCCCGCCCCGGGACCTCTGCGACCGGGTGCTGGCCCGGCTCTTCCCCGACGCCCCGGACGACGACGACCGGTGGACCGTGCTGCTGTGGTCCACCGGCCGCGCGGATCTGCCGGGCCGCGACCGCGTCACCTCGTGGAAGTGGCACGGTGCGCCGCTGTAGCCGTCAGCGGTGGGAGAACCACGCCGCCGCCGGGAGCAGCCTGCCGTTGTAGTCGAACACCGCCTGGTTCTCCCAGGCGTTCCCCGACGCCGGGTCGGCCGGGTCCCAGCCGCCCCCGGTGACCGCGGTCCACGCCGGCTCCCAGTAGACGGCGCCGAGTCCCCGGCCGTTCGGGACGGCCTCGACGACGTTCATGACGTCCCGGAGGTTGGCCGCCTGGCCGGCCGGGGTGGCCGGGTAGCCGGTGACCAGCTGGTCGGCGGTGGCGACGTTGTTCTCCAGGCCGTCGTCGTCCGCGAGCGTATGGGCGTAGGCGGTCTCGGCGACCAGCACCGGCTTCCCGTAGCGGGACGCGGCGTCGTCCAGGTTGGCCTGGAGTTCGGCCAGCGAGCCGTGCCAGTAGGCGTAGTACGAGAGGGCGATGACGTCGAACGGCACCTTCTGCGCCACGGCGTTGTCGAACCACCGGCGGGTGCCCGCGTTGTCGCCGCCCTTGGCGAGGTGCAGGGCCACCTTCGTCGTGGAGGAGACCGCCTTGGCGGCGTTCGCCCCGGAGGTGAGAAGGCCGCCGAGCTGTGCCCAGTTGTCCGTCGAGCCCTCCGGCCAGAGCATTCCGGCGTTGGTCTCGTTGCCGATCTGCACCATGTCGGCCGTGGTGCCCTGGGCCTTGAGCGCGTTCAGCACGTCGTACGTGTGGTTGTAGACGTCCGTGCGCAGCCGGCTGTAGCTGTGTCCGGCCCAGGCGGCGGGCTTGTTCTGCTTGCCGGGGTCGGCCCAGGCGTCGGAGTAGTGGAAGTCGACGAGGGTCTTCATGCCGAGGGCCTTGGCGCGCTTGGCCATGGCCAGGACGTGGGCCTTGTCGTTGTAGCCGTCGGCCGGGTCCACCCAGACCTTGAGGCGTACGTAGTTCATCCCGGAGCTCTTGAGGATGCTCATGGCGTCCCCGGCCCTGCCGCTCGCGTCGCTGTACGTCGCGCCGTGCGCCTCGTTCTTCGGGAGGGTGGAGAGGTCACCGCCCCTGACGCTCAGTCCGGTGGATCCAGGGGTGAAGGTGATGTCGTCGAAGTTGGCCCACTCCCCCGCGTGCGCGTCGGAGTTGAGGTTGATGGTGCAGGACCCGCCGGTCACCTTGACGGAGGTGACCAGCCGGACCCAGGCACCGTTCGCGGTCGGCGGCAGGTCGGTGCGCTGCTCGGCGGCGCCGCAGTTGCGCAGGGCGATGTAGGCGGAGTTCTGGCCTCCGCCGGAGCGGACCCAGGCGCTGAGGGTGTACGTGCCGTCGGTGAGACCGCTCAGGTACTGGTAGGTCTCGACCTTGTACGCCGAGGCCGACCAGTGGCTGAGCCGGGTGCTGCCGCCGTGGCCGCCCGCCTCGGTGAAGGAGGCGGCGTCCTGCCCGCCGGCCGAGTACGTCGACCAGCCGGTCGCGCCCGACTCGAAACCGGTGTTGACGGGGGTGGTGGCCGCGTGGGCGGCCTGGGCGGGGAGCGCGGCGAACACGAGGCCGGACAGTGCGGCCACCGTCCCGGCCGCTTTCGCGCGGGTGTGCGTCGTTCCGTACATCGTCGATGTCCCTTCGACAGTTGTGCGGGATGAGCGGGGGTGGTGCCTCAGGCGTCGAGCCGTACGACGCGGACCGCCCCCGCCGGAACGGCGAGCTTGTCCACGGCGGGCTCGCCGGTGAGGAGTTCGGTGCCGGGGGCGTTCAGCGCCACGCCGGCGTCCGCGTCGGAGTGGTTGATCGCGAAGAGGTAGCTGCCCGTGTCGCCGGTGCGGCGTACCACTTCGACGTCGTACGGGAGGTTCGTGCGCGGCTCGACGCCGGCGTCGGCTGCGGCCCGCTCCAGGACCGCGTCCAGGTCGGGGCCGGAGAGCCTGGTGGAGATGTACCAGGCGGTGCCCTCGCCGAGCTGGTTGCGGGTGACGGCGGGGCGGCCGGCCGGGATGCCGTCGGCGTACGCCCAGACCGTCTCGGCGCCGCGCGGGATCACCACGTCCGACCAGACGTCACCGGTCAGCTCCGGGCCTTCGGGGGCACCCTCGGGGGTGATGAGTCGGACGGTGCCGCCCTCGCCGAGCGGGGAGAACTCCTCGACGGTCAGGCCGAGGACGTCCCGGAACGCACCCGGGTAGGGGCCGGGGTGCACCGCGTCGTCGGTGTCGACGATGCCGGAGAAGTACGAGACGACGAGGGTGCCGCCGCTCTCGACGTAACGGCGCAGATTGCGTCCGCTCTCCTCGGTGGCGAGGTAGAGGGCGGGGACGACGACCAGCGGGTAGCCGGAGAGGTCGGCGTCCGGGTGCGCGAAGTCGACCGTGAGGTGCTGGTCGTAGAGCGAGGCGTAGAAGGTGTCGGCGCGCTCGCGGGCGTCGTGCTCCTCGCTCGGGCGCCACTCCAGGCGCTGCGCCCACCAGGACTCCCAGTCCCAGAGCATCGCCACGTCGGCGACGGTCCGGGTGGACCGGACGCCCTCCAGCAGGCCGAGTCCGGCGCCGAGCGCGCTCACCTCGCGCCAGATCCGTGAGTCGGTGCCGGCGTGCGGGACCATCGCGGAGTGGAACTTCTCGGCGCCGCGCCGGGACTGCCGCCACTGGAAGAACATCGCGCCCTCGGATCCCCGGGCGACGTGGGCGAGGCTGTTGCGGGCCATCTCGCCGGGGCGCTTGGCGGGGTTGCGGGGCTGCCAGTTGACACCGCTGGTGGAGTGCTCCAGGAGCAGCCAGGGCGCGCCGCCCGCGACCGAGCGGGTGAGGTCGGCGGCCATGGCGAGGTTGACGTGGGTGCGGCGGCCGTCGGTGATCAGGTAGTGGTCGTTGGTGACGAGGTCGACCTCGCGGCCCCAGGCCCAGTAGTCGACGGAGTCGCACTGGCTGAGGGCGGTCATGAAGTTGGTGGTGACGGGGATGCCGGGGGCGAGACGGTGCAGGATGTCGCGCTCGGCGGTGAAGTTCTCCCGCATGGTGGCGTCGGCGAAGCGGGCGTAGTCCAGCTGCTGGGCCGGGTTGCCGACGGTCGGGGTGGTGCGGGGCGGGTCGATGTCGTCGAGGCTGCGGTAGCGCTGGCCCCAGAAGGCGGTGCCCCAGGCCTCGTTGACCGCGTCGACGGAGCCGTGCCGGGCGGTGAGCCAGCGTCGGAAGTGGGCGGCGCAGTTGTCGCAGTAGCAGGCGCTGACGGGGACGCCGTACTCGTTGTGGACGTGCCACATCGCGAGGGCGGGGTGGTTCGCGTAGCGGCGGGCGAGCTGCTCGGTGATGTTCGCCGCCGCCGCGCGGTAGGGGGCCGAGCTGTGGCAGATCGCGCCACGTGATCCGAAGGCGAGGCGCACCCCGTCGCGGCTGAGCGGGAGAGCCTCGGGGTGGGCGCGGTAGAACCAGGCGGGCGGTGCGACGGTGGGGGTGCCGAGGTCGGCGCGGACGCCGTTGACGTGCAGCAGGTCCAGGAGACGGTCGAGCCAGCCGAAGTCGTAGGTGCCCGGTTCGGGTTCCAGCAGCGCCCAGGAGAAGATCCCGACGCTGACCATGGTCACGCCGGCTTCCCGCATCAGGCGTACGTCCTCGTGCCAGACCTCTTCGGGCCACTGCTCGGGGTTGTAGTCGCCGCCGAAGGCCAGCTTGTGCAGGCCGACCGGGTACGGCGTGGGTTCTGCGTGCGGCATGGACAGCTCCTGGCTCTTTTGGACAACTTCTGGGAACGTGCACACACACTCTCGGCGGCGCAGGGCCAACATAACCGCACAGCAACAACCATTGACAAGT
The DNA here is from genome assembly GCF_044757505.1 of Streptomyces sp. NPDC091271. Lineage (NCBI taxonomy): Bacteria > Bacillati > Actinomycetota > Actinomycetes > Kitasatosporales > Streptomycetaceae > Streptomyces > Streptomyces sp. NPDC091271. The sequence goes on from NZ_JBIVVD010000005.1 coordinate 76,290, forward strand.
GTCGGTTTCGTTTCTCTACTGTGAACGCTCACAGCGCCTTTCCGGCCGGCCCTAAGCGCTTGTTCATCTCGTCAGGGGAGAAACCATGAAATACCGCACCGTCGCGGTGTCCACAGCCGCCGCACTCGCCGCCACCGCCCTGCTCTCCGGGTGCGGCTCGGACGACAGCGGCGACGAGTCGGCCGCTTCCGGGCCCGCTTCGCTGACCTACTGGGCGTGGGCGCCCGGCATGGACAAGGTCGCGGACATCTGGAACAAGGGCCCGGGCAAGGAGGCCGGCATCACCGTCACGGTGAAGAAGCAGGCGTCCGGCGACGACCTGGTCACCAAGATCATCACGGCGGCGAAGGCCCACAAGGCGCCTGACCTGGTCCAGGCCGAGTACCAGGCGCTCCCCACCCTGGTCTCCAACGACGTCCTCGCCGACATATCCGAGGAGGCGGGCGACGTCGAGAAGGAGTTCGCCGGCGGGATCTGGCAGCAGACGACACTCGGTTCGGACGCCCTGTACGCCCTGCCGCAGGACTCCGGCCCGCTGATGTTCTACTACCGCAAGGACCTCTTCGAGCAGTACGGCCTGACCGTGCCCACCACCTGGGACGAGTTCGCCGAGACCGCCCGCGCGCTGAAGAAGAAGGCGCCGGACAAGGACCTCACCACCTTCTCGTCCAACGACTCGGGCCTCTTCGCGGGCCTCGCCCAGCAGGCGGGCGCGAAGTGGTGGACGACGGGCGGGGACAAGTGGAAGGTCGCCATCGACGACCCGGCCACGCAGAAGGTCGCCGACTTCTGGGGCGGCCTGGTCGAGGAGGGGGCCATCGACAACCAGCCGATGTACACCCCGGCCTGGAACAAGGCGCTCAACACCGGCAAGCAGGTCGCCTGGGTCAGCGCCGTCTGGGCGCCGGGCACCCTGACCACGGCCGCGCCCGAGACGAAGGGCAAGTGGGCCATGGCCCCGCTCCCCCAGTGGAAGGCGGGCGAGAACGTCACCGGCAGCTGGGGCGGCTCCTCCACGGCGGTCACCAACGACTCGAAGGACAAGAAGGCCGCCGCGGCCTTCGCCAAGTGGCTGAACACCGACCCCACGGCCCTCGCCGCGCTGGTGAAGGAGGGCGGCATCTACCCCGCCGCCACGGCCGCCCAGACCGGCGGCGCGCTCTCGAAGGCGCCGGACTACTTCTCCGGCCAGCCCGGCTTCTACACCGAGGCCGCCAAGATCGCCCAGGGCACCGCCCCGGCCGCCTGGGGCCCGAACGTCAACGTCGCGTACAGCGCCTTCAAGGACAACTTCGCCGCAGCGGCCAAGAACAAGTCGGACTTCGGCGCCGCGCTGTCCGCGATGCAGGACGCCACCGTCGCGGACCTGAAGAAGCAGGGCTTCGGAGTCTCGGAGTGACTCGCGCACCCCGCGGGAAGGCGTACGGGGTCAAGAGCGCCCCGTACGCATTCCTGGTCCCCGCCACCGTCCTGTTCCTGCTCTTCTTCGCCCTGCCCATCGGCTACGCCGTGTACCTCAGCTTCCGCCGGACCGAGGTCAAGGGGCTCGGCCTCGGGAAGGGCGCCCGCGACGAGATCTGGGCCGGGCTCTCCAACTACACCGACGCCCTCTCCGACTCGGAACTGCTGCACGGAGCGCTGCGCATCCTCGGCTACGGCGCGATCGTCGTCCCGGTGATGCTCGGCCTCGCCCTGCTCTTCGCCCTGCTGCTGGACACCGACGGGCTCCGGCTGCGCGGCTTCACCAGGCTGGCGATCTTCCTGCCGTACGCGATCCCGGGCGTCATCGCCGCGCTGATGTGGGGCTTCCTGTACCTGCCCGACGTCAGCCCCTTCCTGTACCTGCTCGACGCGATGGGGCTGCCGCAGCCCGATCTGCTGGACGGCGGGCCGCTGTACCTCTCGCTGGCCAACATCGCGGTGTGGGGCGGCACCGGCTTCAACATGATCGTGATCTACACCTCGCTGCGGGCGATCCCCGCCGAGATCTTCGAGGCCGCACGGCTCGACGGCTGCTCTCAGCTCCAGATCGCGCTGCGGATCAAGATCCCCATGGTGGCGCCCTCGCTGATCCTGACCTTCTTCTTCTCGATCATCGCGACGCTCCAGGTCTTCAGTGAGCCCACGACGCTGAAGCCGCTCACCAACTCGTTGTCCACCACCTGGAGTCCGCTGATGAAGGTCTACCAGGACGCCTTCGTCAACAACGACATCCACGCGGCGGCGGCCCAGGCGGTCATCATCGCCCTCGCCACCCTCGCCCTGTCCTTCGGCTTCCTCAGGGCGGCCAACTCCCGTACGAAGCAGGGAGACTCCCGATGAGTACCCGGTCCCTCACCGCCCCCGGCCGCCGGCGTCTCCCCCTCGTCCCCACGGCCGCGCTGCTCCTCGGCGCCGTGTACTGCCTGCTGCCCGTCGTCTGGGTCCTGGTCGCCTCGACGAAGTCCGGCAGCGAGCTGTTCTCCACCTTCACCTTCCTGCCCGGCTCCGGGTTCACCGACAACGTCGCCGACCTCACGGAGTACCGCGACGGGGTCTACTGGAAGTGGATGGCCAACTCGGCCTTCTACGCCGGCGTGGGCGCCCTGCTGTCCACGGCGGTGTCCGCGGTCTCGGGGTACGCCCTGGCGGTGTACCGCTTCCGCGGCAAGGAGACGGTCTTCAACATCCTGCTCGCCGGGGTCCTGATGCCTCCGGTGATCCTGGCCGTGCCGCAGTATCTGCTGCTGGCCGAGGCCGACATGACCGACTCGTACCTCTCGGTCCTCCTGCCGCTGATCCTCTCCCCGTACGGCGTCTACCTCGCCCGGATCTACGCGGCGGCCGCCGTGCCGGCCGATGTGATCGAGGCGGGACGGATGGACGGGGGTGGCGAGTGGCGGATCTTCCGGACCATCGCGCTGCCGATGATGCTGCCGGGGCTGGTGACGGTGTTCCTGTTCCAGTTCGTGGCGGTCTGGAACAACTTCCTGCTGCCCTACATCATGCTCGGCGACGACGAGAAGTTCCCGGTGACCCTGGGGCTGTACACGCTGCTCCAGCAGGGCGCCAACACCCCGGCGCTCTACACGCTGGTCATCACCGGGGCGCTGCTGGCGATCATCCCGCTGATCGCCCTGTTCCTGGTGATCCAGCGGTTCTGGAGCCTGGACCTGCTCTCCGGCGCCGTAAAGTCCTGACTGCTCCTCAACAGGGCGACCTTTGATGAAAGATCATGCAACATGAGCCGCACAGAACAGAACGGCGCGGGACGCCGCAGGCCGCCGACGATCCACGACGTCGCCCGGGAGGCCGGGGTCTCCCGGGGCACGGTCTCCCGGGTGCTCAACGGCGGTCACAACGTCAGCGCGGCCGCGCTCGACGCGGTTCAGTCCGCCATCCGGCGGACCGGCTACACCGTGAACCGGCACGCCCGGTCGCTGATCACCGGACGCTCCGACTCGGTGGCGTTCCTGCTGACCGAGCCCCAGGAGCGCTTCTTCGAGGACCCGAACTTCAACGTGCTGCTGCGCGGCTGCACCACCGCGCTGGCCGCGCACGACATCCCGCTGCTCCTGATGATCGCGGGTACGGAGGCGGAGCGGCGCCGCAACATGCGCTACATCGCCGGGCACGTGGACGGGGTGCTGCTGGTCTCCAGCCACTCCGGAGACCCGGTCGCCGCGCAGCTGCACGAGGCCGGGGTGCCGCTGGTGGCCTGCGGGAAGCCGCTCGGGCAGGGGTCGCGGGTCAGCTATGTGGCCGCCGACGACCGGCACGGCGCCCGGGACATGGTGCGCTTCCTGTACGGGTCGGGGCGCCGCCGGATCGCCACGGTCACCGGACCGTTGGACACCCCGGGCGGCGTGGACCGGCTGGCGGGTTACCGGGAGACGCTCGCGGAGTGCGGGCTGCCGGTCGACGAGGCCTTGATCGTGCCGGGCGACTACAGCCGGGCGGGCGGTGAGGCGGCGGCCGCGCTGCTGCTGGAGCGGGCGCCCGATGTGGACGCGGTGTTCGTCGCGTCGGACCTGATGGCGCAGGGGGTGCTGAGCACGCTGGAGCGGGCCGGCCGGCGTGTGCCGCAGGACATCGCGGTCGGCGGGTTCGACGACTCGCCCGCGGCGCTCGCGGCGCGCCCGGAGCTGACGACGGTCCGCCAGCCGTGGGACCGGATCAGCTCCGAGATGGTGCGGGTGCTGCTGGCGCAGATCGGCGGGGAGGACCCTGCCGCGGTCATCCTCCCCACCGAGCTGGTGCGCCGGGACTCGGCGTAGAGGCGGGCGGCGGGAGGCCGCGGCCTCCCGGCGCCGGGCTCGTACCGGTCTCAGCGGACGGGCCTCCCGCTACCGGACGGGTACCGGTCTCAGCCGACCCGCCGGGCCAGTACCTGCCCCGGCCAGGTCCCGGACAGGAAGCTGTCCGTGCGGGCGAAACCGTTGCGCTCGTAGTACGCGACGAGCTCGCCTCCGCCGCCCGCCCAGCAGTCGACCCGCAGAAGGCCGGCACCGGCCCGCCGGGTCTCCTCCACGGCATGGGCCAGCAGAGCCGCCCCGATGCCCAGGCCGGCATGCCGGCGGTCGGAGACGAGCAGGCGCACGTACCGCTCCGGTTCCCCGGCCGCCGGGATCGGCATCTGCGGGTTGGGGCCGGAGTCGAGCACCAGCGCCCCGGCGGCGACGCCGCCAAGCTCCGCGACGTAGGGCGAGTTCACGGTGGTGTACCGCTCGATCCGGGCCACGCCGCCGGACGTCTGCGAGTACGGGACCGTGCCCCACTGTTCGGTGTTGCCGCGGGCGTTCATCCAGGCCACCGCGGAGTCGAGCATGTCCAGGACGGCCGGTGCGTCGGCCGGGCCGCCCGTCCTGATCCGTATGCCGTGCTTCGTGTCGTCGCTCACGGCGGAAGTCTGCCACGTCGGCCCGCACGGCTTCATGCCTCCGGCTCCGCGGTTCGCGTCAGACGGCGTCCAGCGCCGGATAGTCGGTGTAGCCCTTCGCGTCGCCGCCGAAGAAGGTCGTCGGGTCCGGGGTGTTGAAGGGCCCGCCGGCCTTGAGCCGGGCCGGCAGGTCCGGGTTGGCGAGGAACAGGGCGCCGTAGGAGATGACGTCGGCGATCCCGTCGTCGACGACCGTGTGGTGCTCGGGGCCGGTCGGCCCGTCGGAGAACACGTTGAGGACGAGGGTTCCCGTGAACCTCTTGCGCAGCGCGAGGGTCAGATCACGGGTGCCGGCCTGCTCCAGGATGTGCAGGTAGGCCAGCCCGAGCGGCTCGAGCTCCGTGACGAGCGCGGTGTAGACGGCGTCCGGCTCGGGCTCCTCGATGCCGTTGTAGGGGTTTCCGGGCGAGATGCGGAGCGCGGTCTTCTCGGATCCGATCTCGGCGACGACCGCCTTGACCACCTCGACGGCGAAGCGGGTGCGGGCGGCGTCGGAGCCGCCCCACTCGTCGGTGCGCAGGTTGGTGTTCGGGGCGAGGAACTGCTGGATCAGGTAACCGTTGGCGCCGTGCAGCTCGACGCCGTCGAAGCCGGCCTCGATCGCGTTGCGGGAGGCCGTGACGAAGTCGCCTATGGTCGCGCGGATCTCCGCGTCGGTGAGCTCGTGCGGCTCGACGAAGTCCTTCGGGCCCGCCTGGGTGTAGACCTGGCCGGGCGCGGCGACCGGGGAGGGCGCCACCGGGATCAGTCCGTCCGGGAGCAGGACGGGGTGGCCGATCCGGCCGGCGTGCATGATCTGGGCGAAGATCCGGCCGCCCGCCGCGTGGACGGAGTCGGTGACCCGGCGCCAGGAGGTGACCTGCTCGGCGCTGTGCAGGCCGGGGGTCGAGGGGTATCCCTGGCCCACCACGGAGGGTTGGATCCCCTCGGTGATGATCAGTCCGGCCGAGGCCCGCTGGGTGTAGTAGTCGACGGTGAGGTCGGTGGCGGTGCCTCCGTCACCGGCCCTGCTGCGAGTCATCGGCGCGAGGGCGACGCGGTTGGACAGCTGGGTGCCGGAGAGGTCGAGAGGGTCGAACACGGTGGTCATGGAAGCCTCCGAGGCATTTACATGGTCGGCCAAGTAAGTGGGTGCCCGGTCACTGTAACCCATTAATTGGCCGACCAAGGTAAAGTTCACGAGGACGTCATGAACCCCGGCACCGACCGGGCCGCGACACCGCCCCGAGGAGCCCCGATGAAGGACGACAGCACCGACCCCGCCGACCCCGCCTGCGCCGGCGGGCTGCCGAGCGCGGCCCTGGGCGGGCCCGTCAGCCATGCCGTCTCACGGGTCGCCAGGCTGCACAGGATCACGGCGGGCCGCATGCTCAAGGGGCTCGGGCTCTACCCGGGCCAGGAGTTCCTGATGATGCACCTGTGGGACACCGGGGCGGTCCGCCAGGCCGAGCTGATCAAGGCCATGGACCTCGACCCGTCCACCGTCACCAAGATGCTCCAGCGCCTCGAGCAGGCCGGACACGTGCGCCGCCGCCCCGACCCGGACGACCGGCGGGCCGTCCTGGTCGAGGCGACCGACGAGAGCTGCGCCCTGCACGACGAGGTGCGCAGCGCCTGGTCCGGCCTGGAGGAGCACACCCTCGCGGGGCTGGGTCCGGCCGAGCGCGCGGAGCTGACCCGGCTGCTCGCCAAGGTGGAGGAGAACCTCTGCACCGAGACCGGGGACTGCCCCGCACGGTAGCTAGGCGGCCAGCACGTCCAGGGCGCGGTCGACGTCGGCCTCGGTGTTGTAGAGGTGGAAGGCCGCCCTCAGATTCCCCGCCCGGGCCGAGACCATCACCCCGGCCGCGGCCAGCTCGGGCTCACGGGCACCCAGGCCGGGCACGGCGACGATGGCCGAGGTACCGGGCACCGCTTCGTGCCCGATCGACGCGAGGCCCTCCCGGAAGCGGGCGGCGAGCCCGGTGGCATGGGCGTACACGGGGTCCACCCCGACCTCGGCCAGCAGGTCCAGCGACTGCTCGGCCCCGTGGTAGGCGAGGAACGCGACCGGTTCGTCGAAGCGCCGGGCGTCGACGGCGAGCTTCTCGACCGGCCCGTAGGTGCTGTTCCAGCGGTCCTCGGCCGCGACCCAGCCCGCGTAGAGGGCCGGCAGGGTCGGCTGCGCCTCCTCGGTCACGGTCAGGAACGACGTGCCCCGGGGACACATCAGGAACTTGTACCCGCCGGTGACCGTGTAGTCGTACGCTCCGGCGTCCAGCGGCAGCCAGCCGGCCGACTGGCTGGCGTCGAGCATCGTGCGGGCCCCGTGCCTGGCCGCGGCCGCGCGGACCGCGTCCAGGTCGGCGACCCGGCCGTCGGAGGACTGGACCGCCGAGAAGGCGACGATCGCGGTCCCGGGCCGCACCGAGCCGGCCAGTTCGGTCAGCGGGACGTAACGCATCTTCAGATCGCCGCGTACGGCGAAGGGGCTGACGACGGAGCTGAACTCCCCCGTGGGCGCGAGGACTTCGGACCCTGCCGGGAGCGAGGCCGCGACGAGCCCCACATGCGCGGCGACGGACCCGCCGACCGCCACCCGCGCGGGCGCGACACCCGCGATCCGGGCGAACCCGGCGCGGGCGGCGTCGACGGATTCGAAGCTGCCCACACCACCCCGGACGCCCGCCGCGCTGTCGGTCGCCAGCGCCTTGACGGCGTCGACCGCGCGACGGGGCAGCAGCCCGCAGCTGGAGGTGTTGAGATAGGTGGTCCCGGATGCGAATTCGGTCGCCCGGGCCCGGTCGATCGCAGAAGTCTCCATGCGGGACAGCCTGACGGCCGCTCAACCCCACGTCAATCACGCGAGTTCGGGCGGCGCGCCAAAGAAGTCCTTATACGCGCTGGTCGGACGGTTCGGTCCTGGGCACTTCGCAGGCCCCGTCCGCGTCGCAGGCGGCGGCGTCCCCGCCGACCTGGGTGAGACCGGGGACCTGACGGTCCTTCCACGCCTGCTCCAGGGCCTGGACGAAGACCTCCGCCGGCTGGCCGCCGGAGATGCCGTAGCGACGGTCGAACACGAAGAACGGCACCGCGGTGGCGCCGAGCTCGGCCGCCTCCCGCTCATCGGCGCGTACGTCGTCGGCGTACGCCTCGGGGTCGGCCAGCACCGCACGCGCCTCGTCGGCTTCGAGCCCCGCCTCCGCGGCCAGGTCGGCGAGCACCGCGTCGTCGAAGACCGAGCGCTCCTCGGCGAAGTTCGCCCGGTAGACGAGGGTCAGCAGCTCGTCCTGGCGTCCGCGGGTCTTGGCGAGGTGGAGCAGCCGGTGGATGTCGAAGGTGTTGCCGTGGTCACGCCCCTCGGTGCGGTACCCCAGCCCTTCGGCCTGCGCGTTCGCCGCGACGTTACCCTCCATGGCCCGGGCCTCCTCGGGGCTGCGCCCGTACTTCTGGGCCAGCATGTCGATCACCAGCTCGGTGTCGCCCTTGGCCCTCCCCGGGTCGAGCTCGAAGGAGCGGTGGACCACCTCGACCTCGTCACGGTGGTCGAACCCGGCCAGCCCCTTCTCGAAGCGTGCCTTTCCGACGTAGCACCACGGGCAGGCGATGTCGCTCCATATCTCGACGCGCATGACTCTTCCGCTCTCCAGTTCTGCAGTACCGGTGCGGAGGGGGCCTCCGCCGCCCGTTCAACGTGCGGACGCGGCGGCTGATTCCCGGCGCCGGGCAGGCCGGGCGTGGTGACCGCACCTCTGCCCATCAGGACGGTGTCCGACCTGTTCCCTTCCTACGGTGGTCGCATGACTCCTGAGACCGAAGGCTCCTCCCCGCCCTCCGCGAAGCGCGCCGGCTCCTCCTCATCACCGTGCGGGACGCCACGGACGCGCAGCTCACCGAGCGGTCCACGGTGAGCGAGCTGACGCTCGGCGGCATCCTGAACCACCTCACCCGGGGTGAGCGGGTCTGGACGCACATCCTCACCGGCGCCGGCGGCCGGACCCCGGACGGCATGTGGGACATGAGCCAGTACCAGGCACCCGAGGGCGCCACGGTCACCGGCCTCCGCGCCGCGTACGAGGAGGCCGCCCGCGCCACCGACGAGGCCACCGCGAAGGCGGACCTGGACACGGAGGTCCCCCTGCCGGAGACCCCCTGGGAGCCCGGGGTCGTCCACCACTGGCCGGTACGCAGGATCCTGCTGCACCTGCTCCAGGAGACGGCCCAGCACACCGGGCACGCGGACATCGTCCGCGAGGCGGTCGACGGCGCGAACAGCACGGCGCGGCGGAGCTGAAGCGGCATAGCCTCCGGGGATGGATCTGCGACTGGCGGCGTACGCCGTGTGCATCGAGGACGAGCGGGTGCTGCTCGTCCGTCACGTTCCGCTGGTGGGCGAGCCCAACTGGTCTCTTCCGGGCGGCAGGGTCGAGCACGCGGAGGACCCGTTCGACGCGGTGATCCGGGAGGTCGCCGAGGAGACCGGTCTGGAAGCTGTCGTCGAGCGCCTGCTGGGCGTGGACTCACGGGTGGTCCCCGCGGCGGAGCGCCGACTGCCCGGCCGGCCCGAGCTCCAGAACGTCGGGATCTTCTACGGCGTACGCATCACCGGTGGCCGGCTCCGGAGCGAGCCGAACGGTGAGACCGGCAATCCGGTCTGGGCTCCGGTCCCCGGGGTCGCCCGTGTCGGCCGGTCCTCGCTGGTCGACATCGGCCTCGCCCTGGCACGGACCGTTCCGCCGACCGGCCACGTCGCCCCGGTCCCGGTCGGCGGCCTGATCAGGCACTGAGGCCGCCCCCGGGACGATCTCGGCCCAGACAGTCTTCCCGGACGGCGGAAACGGACGTACGCCCCAGTCCGCGGCGAGCGCCTCCACGACGGCCATCCCGAGACCCCCCGGACGCCGCGCGGGGAGGCGCTCCCCGCGCGGATCGGTGACCTCGACCCTGAGCCCTCCGCCCGGCAGCCGCACGAGCGTGAGCCGGAAGCCCCGCCCCTCCAGCCGCCCGTGCCTTACCGCGTTCGAGGCGAGCTCGGCCACCACGAGCGCGGCGGCATGGGTGGCCTCGCCATCACGCAGCCACCCCCACGCGACGAGCTGCTCCACCGTCAGCAACCGCCCCAGCCGGGCCCCTCGGCGGGTGGCGCTGAACAACTGGGTGAATGGTTGTGCGGCCATGGGGATCTGTACGGATTCGCTCTTCACACCACTCAGCGTGGGGGCGTGACCGTACGCTTACCAGGAGTGATGGCGGTACGTGACGAGCATGTACCGGTACGCACGGCGACGGGTACCGGAGGTACCGGTGGTTCTGGACGACACGATCGGCGACGACGACGGCTCGGCGGGCGCGGCGGACCTGTTCCGGGTCGTCGGCCGCCAGCTACGCCTGCTCAGGGAACGGGCGGGCCTCACCCAGCGGGAGCTCGGTGAGCAGCTCGGCTACAGCGAGGACCTCATCCGCTCCCTGGAGCGGGGCCGCCGCACGGCACAGCCGGAATTCCTGGACGCGGCGGACGAGTTGCTCGGAGCGGGCGGACTGCTGCGGGCCGCGAAGGACGACATGGCCAGAGCAAAGGCACGGTCGCGGGTGAAGCATCCGGCGTGGTTCCGGGACTACGCGCGACTGGAGGCGGATGCGGTGGAGCTCTGCTACTACAGCAACCACACCATTCCCGGCCTGTTCCAGACCGAGGCACACGCTCGCGCTCTCTACGCCATGCGCAAGCCGTTGCTCGACGACGAGACGATCGAGCAGCGCGTGGCGGCCCGGCTGGCCAGGCAAAAACTGCTGACGAGCTGGCCGGCCCCCATGGTGAGCTGCGTGATCGAAGAGGGCGCCCTTCGCCGACCGATCGGAGAATGGGACATCCACAAGTCCCAGCTGGAGGAACTGCTCCGCCTCGGTCGACTGCGCAACGTGGAGCTCCAGGTCATGCCGCTGGACCGACATGAACACGCGGGTATGGGAGGCCCGTTCATCCTGCTCACGCCGGAGGACAGGCCCCAGGTCGGTTACCTTGAGGTGCAGAACATCAGCCGGTTGATCACCGACTTGGCGGAAGTCCGCATCTTGGCCGCACGATACGGATGCGTTCGGGCTCAGGCACTCTCGCCGTGTGAGTCCTTGATCCTTATCGAAAGGTTGCTGGAACAGCGATGAATACCGAAGCGCGGGTGCGGAACCCCGCCGCTCACTCGTGGTCGAAGAGCAGCTACAGCTCCAACGAGGGAGGCGAGTGCGTTGAGGTCGCCGCCACCGGACACGCCGTCCTCGTCCGCGACTCCAAGGACCTCACCCGCCCCCACCTGACCGTCACCCCCGCCCGCTGGGCACACTTCGTGCGCTACGCCGCCGGTTTCTGAAGCTCGCGCCCCTGAAGCGTTGATCCGAGGCGCCGCGATCCGGTGGCCCCGTCGGCCGGGCCTTCCGGTCGGCGGGCGCGGGTCAGGCCGACACCGATGAGTACGACGGCCATGCCCGTGACGACGCGGGCGCTCAACCGCTCGTCGAGGACCACGGCCCCCAGGGCCACCGAGACGACCGGCAGCAGATACCCGACGGTGGCAGCGGCCGTAGGGCCCTCGTCGGCGATGAGCCGCGAGTTGAGGTGGAACGTGAGGCCCGTGCCGAAGATGCCCAGGACGATGACTGCGGCCACCGCTCCGAGGGTGGGGTTCCCCACGCCGGAGCCCGCCGGAAGGGCGAGCGCGGTCATGCCGGTCGCGGCCAGGAGCTGGGCCGCGGACAGGGCGAGGGGCGCGCCGTCCCGGCCCAGGAGGTGGCGGGCCATGTAGGCGAAGGCGACGGCGTAACTCACGGCCGCGGCGAGGAGGAGCAGAGTGCCCGAACTGGCCAGTCCGCTCTCCTGCCAGGGGGCGAAGACGAGCAGCACCCCGGCGAAGCCGAGGACCAGGCCGGTCAGGCGCAGCGGCTGCCGGCCCCGCTCCGTCCCGAGGGCGAGACCGATTCCCATGGACCAGAGGGGAGTTGTGGCGTTGAGGACGCCCGCCACCCCGGAGTCGACGGTCTGTTCGCCGACACTGAAGAGGAAGAACGGCAGGACGTTGCAGAAGAAGGCGGCCACGGCGAGGTGGCCCCACGCCCGGCGGCCGCGCGGCAGACGCTGGCGGGCCGAGCGGGCGAGTGCCAGCAGGACGGCCGCGCCGAGAGCGCACCGGATGACCGTGATGTGCAGTGGAGAGAGACCGCCGTTCAGGGCGATCTTGATCCAGAGGAAGCCCGACCCCCACAGCAGGGCGAGAAGAGCCATGCGCATGAGAGTTACTCGCTGACCGCTGAGCACTGTTCGCCTCCTGGCAGGTGTCCGACTTTGAACAGTGCCCCGACAGCTCACGTAAGACAAGCGAAAAAGTTTGCATGCGGCGTTAAGCTGAACTACATGATTGATGTGCGACGGATGCAGCTTCTGCGAGCGGTGATCACCAGCGGGTCGGTCACCGCCGCGGCACGGAATCTCCAGTACACCCCCTCCGCGGTCAGCCAGCAGATGGCGGCGCTGGAGAAGGAGGCCGGGATAACGCTCCTGGAGCGGTCCGGTCGGGGTGTGCGGCCGACGGACGCGGGGCGCCTGCTCAACGAGTACGCGACCCTCATCGGCGACCAGATCGCCGAGGCGGAGACCGCACTGGCCGACCTGAGAGCCGGACGGACGGGACGGGTGGCCATCCGTTACTTCACGAGCGTGGGGGCCGCCCTGGTCGCCCCCGCGCTCGCCCGGCTCCGCCGCGAACACCCGGGCGTGCGGACCGAGCTGAAGCTGAGCGATCCCGAGGACCCGCTGCCGGACGTGAAGGACGGCCGCGCCGATCTGGCGCTCGTGGTCCGGCCGCGCGACCGGTCGCCCGTCGACGGCATCCGGTTCGTGCCCCTGCTCGAGGACAGGTATCTCGCCGTACTGCCCGAGGATCACCGGCTCGCCGCACAGGGGGAGATCGAGCTGAGCGACCTCGCCGACGATCCCTGGATCAGGAGCGACCGCCCGGGCCCCTGCCTGGACCCCGTTCTCGAAGCCTGCGCATCGGCGGGGTTCAGCCCGGGTTTCGTGGTGGAGAGCGAGGACCATGCCACGGCACAGGCGTTCGTGGCCGCGGGGCTCGGTATCGCCCTGATTCCGGAGCTGGGGGCCGGCGATCCCCCTCCCGGCGTGACCGTCCGCAGGGTCCGCGGCCCGGAGCCGGTCAGGTCGATCCAGGCGGCGGTGCGCGAGTCGTCACCGGCCGAGCAGCCCGCGCTGCGCGGGCTGCTCGACGCACTGCGGACCACCGCGGCCGCTCGGACGGTGACCGCCCAGGGCCTTCCGTACAGCTAGGGCCTGCGGGCCCGGAAGACGGACCCTGATCTTGCCGGCGCCCGCTCCCGCGGTCACCGAGGCCTCGACGGAGGAGGCCGGCTCAGCGGTGTCGCCGGGGGCGAGCGGCTTGCTGATGTCGAGGTCCCAGATTCATGTATGTGGAACGGCGGTTCGGTATGTGACCCGGTTCAGGAGGGGCCGGCCCGGAGCAGCAGCCGGAAGGTGCAGCCGTCGCCGGGGCGGGTGTCGAGTTCCATGCGGCCTCCGTGGGCCTCGGCGATCGTCGAGGCGATGGCGAGGCCGAGGCCGGATCCGCTGTCACGGGGGGCGCCGGAGGCCGATGGCGCCCGGTAGAAGCGGTCGAAGACCTGCTGGGCTTCCTGGGGTGCGAGACCGGGGCCGTCGTCGACGACCTCGATGACGTGGACCGGGGCGCCGGAGGGCAGGGGCGGATTGACGCTCGTACGGCCGGGCCGGTCGGCGCCTCCCGTACGGGGGCCGGCGCGCAGACTCCCGACGCGTATCCGGAGCCGGGTGCCCGGCGGGGTGTGGGTGCAGGCGTTGTCCAGGAGGTTGGACAGCACCTGGGCGAGCTGATGGGGATCGCCGGAGGCTTCCACGACGTCGAGCTCCCCCGGGCCGTCGCTGTCCCCCGCCCCGAGCGGGGCGAGGGCGATGCGCCGGCCCGGGTGGCGTACGGCCGAGGCGGCGATGCCGTCCGCGGCCAGCGAGAGCAGGTCGACGGGGCCGTGCTCGGTGGTGGGGGCGTCACCGAGCTTGGCCAGCAGGAAGAGGCTGTCGACCAGGCGGCTCATCCGCTCGGCGTTCTGCGCGATGAGCTCATGGGCCTCGCGTCTGCGGCGCGGGGACATGTGCGGGTCGTCCAGCAGGAGTTCGGCGAAGCCCTGGAGGGAGGTCAGGGGGGTGCGCAGTTCGTGCCCGGCGTCCGCCATGAAGCGGCGCAGCCTGCGCTCGGTCCTGTCCTTGCGGTGCAGGGCCGCGCGCAGCTGGTCCAGCATGGTGTTGAAGGCGATGCCGAGGCGGCCGACCTCCGTGTCCGGGCTGGTGTCGGTGGCGTTCTGTTCGAGCTCACCGCTGGTGATGCGCCGGGCGGTGTGCTCGACGCGGGTCAGTGGCCGGAGGCCGAGGCGGACGGCGGCGCCGCCCAGCAGCATCACTCCGGTCGCGGTGACCGCTCCGACGGCCAGGCTGAACCAGAGCAGTCTGGACGTGGCCTCCTGCACGCTGTCCAGCGGCAGGGCGACGACGGCGCGCATGCCCCGGGGGCCGGAGTCGGCGACCACGCGCCAGTCGCCGTCGCCGTCCCGGGCGGGCACCGTGGCGGGCCGTCCGTCCCCGGGTTCGCGCGCGGTGATGGCCTCGGCCAGGCGTGGTTCGCCCCGGCCGCTGCCGAGCGAGTCGGGCAGCAGGCGGCCCTCGGCGTCGTAGAAGTAGACACGGAAGTCCGAGGGCAGGGTCTCGTGCGGGGGCGGCCGGTGGGAGGGCACGGTGCCGTCGGCGATGTCCCGGTAGACGGGCGAGGGCGGGCGGAAGTCGGTGAGCCGGTCGTCGACCTGCCCGATGAGCCAGGAGTGCATGAGGGTCAGCCCGGTGGCCTGGCACACCAGCACCGCAGCCGTGGCCAGGACCGTGGCGATCAGCACCAGCCGGGTGCGCAGGGAACGGGGGCGCAGGCGCCTCGGCACCCCTCTCACGCCGTGCGGTCCCGGGGCAGGCGCAGGCAGTATCCGACGCCTCGCACGGTGTGGATGAGCGGGGGTTCGGTGCGGTCGATCTTGCGGCGCAGGTTCTTGATGTAGGTGTCGACGATGCGGGTGTCGCCGGCGAAGTCGTGGTTCCAGACCTTCTGCAGGATCTGCTGCTTTTCGAGCACCCTCCCGGGCTGCGCGATGAGGCAGGCCAGCAGCCGGAACTCCGTCGGTGACAGCGGCACCCGCTGCCCTGCGCGGTGCACGTCGTGTGCCTCTTCGTCGAGGGTGAGGTCGGCGTAGCGCAGGGGCGGCCGCTCGGCGGGAGGCGCCGCGCGCGGCCCGGCGCTTCGGCGGAGGATGGCGCGCACCCGCAGCAGGACCTCCTGGACGTGGAAGGGCTTGGTGACGTAGTCGTCCCCGCCCGAGCTGAGGCCGATGATGCGGTCCTCGACATCGGTGCGTGCGGTGAGGAAGAGGACCGGGGTGTAGATGCCCCGGGCGCGCAGTTCACGCGTGACCGTGAAGCCGTCGGTGTCCGGGAGCATCACGTCCAGCACGATCAGGTCCGGCCCGCTGCGGGCCCTCCCGGCCAGGGCCTCCTGCCCTGTTCCCGCGGATACGACGGCGTAGCCGGCCGCGTGCAGGGCGGAGGTGAGCAGGGTGCGGATGCTCGGGTCGTCCTCGACGACCAGAACGGTGTGCCGGGCTGAGGCCACAGGGTTCACCTCGGGTGGTGCGGGGTTCATGCCGGCCTGGGGGACCGGGGGCTCGGGGGGTCTCCACCGTACGGAACGGGCGGGAGGACGCGGCTACGCGGGTGTACCGGCGCCCCGGACCGGATCGGGGGAATCCGGGTCCGGGGCGCCGGTGGTCAGCCGGTCACCTCCGTGTCCTTCGCCAGCGCCTCCGTGCGTGCGGTGACGGTCGTGCGCAGTGTGGCCACGGCCTTCTTCAGGTCCGCCGCGTCGACACCGGCCTTCTCGGCCTGGCCCGAGATGTCGTCCAGCGCGTCGAGCGCCGCGCCGGAGCCGAAGAACTTCTCGTACAGCTCCTTGTATGCCTTCTTGTACGCGGGATCCAGGGCGTCCAGCTCCAGGAAGCGGTCCTTCAGCTCGTGGCCGCTCATGCCGCCCCGGCCGCCGCCGGCCTGACCGCCTTCGCCCTCGCCGTCCTGGCCCTCGGCGGCCGCGCCGCCTGGGAAGCCGCCTTGTGGGCCGCCTTCGCCGGTGCCGCCGGGCATCCCCTCCGGCGCCCCTTCGGGGGGAGCGGGCATGCCGCCCTGCCCTTCGGCGGCTCCCCCCTGTGCTGCCTCGTCGCCGCCCTGCGCGCCCGCGCCGGGGCGGCCGCCCCCCATGCTCATCTCGTCGTCGGGCCCCGCCTCGGCGTCCCCGCTGAAGGTGAGGTTGTAGTCCCAGCCGAGGACGGAGAACTTCTTGGTGTCCAGGTCGTACCAGAGCAGGTAGTTCTTGCCCGGGCCGGCCATGTCGTCGAAGTTCATCAGCAGGTTCTGCGTGGCGACGTACTCGGCGAACGACTCGACGTCGACGTGCTTGTCGAGGTCTGCGGCGAACTCCTCGTCCGACGCCTCGTCCACCCATTTGATGAACTTCATGACGGGCGAGAGGTCCTGGCTTCCGACCTTGTTGAGCTGCCGGAACGACGTCTCGTAGTCGGAGGGGTCGTCGCCCTTGTAGGCGAAGGTGCCGCCCGCCCGCGCCTTGTACAGCACGCCGTTGCCGTCGACGGCCTCGGCGTACTCGGTGTCGGGGTTCTCCACCATGAGCCGCGTGACCTCCGGACCGTTGTTCACCGACACCGTGGTGAAGCCGTAACGCTCGGCCGTCTGCCCGCTCCCGTCCGTCAGCGACAGCGCCAGGGCTTCGTTCAGCGGCACCTGCTCGTCGGTTCCCGGACGCAGCGAGATCTCCCGCTCGCCCTGGTAGGCGCGGCCCTCGACGTACTCGTCGATCTCGATGAGCAGGGGGAGTTCCTCGGGTTTGTCGGCGGAGAGGTCGTACTGCGTCATCCCTCCCCCGCCGCCGCCCGCACGCTCTTCGGCTCCGGCACCGCCTGCGGCACCTCCGGCACCCGCGGCGCCAGGACCGCCGCCGTTCGCGGCCTGGCCGCGGTCCTGGCCCCCGCCGCCCTGTTGCTGCTGCGGGGCGCCCTGCCCGGCTCCGGCGGGCATCCGGCCGCCACCGGCTCCGCCCTGGTTGCCGCGCAGGGACATCAGGGTGGAGTTCCCTTTCAGGCGAATCCCCACGTCCTGGAGGAAGACCCCGTCGATGGTGAGGTCGGCCTTGATGGAGTCCTTCGTCCCGTCGTCCTCGAACTCCTTGATCATCTTCTCGAAGTCGGTCTGCTTGTACTGCAGCTGGATCGCGTGCTCGACCGTGGTGTCGTAGAGGCCGACCGTGCCCTTGACGTTCTCGGTGATCGTGTCGGCCTCGACGCGGGACGAGGAGGTGACGTACGGGGAGACGCGGGCGTCCCCGAAGGCGTACACCATGACGGCGAGTCCCAGGCACAGCGCCCCGGCCGGCTTCCAGTGGTGCCGCAGCCGCACCGGCAGGCGGTCCTTGAGCCGCCGCCGGCGGACCGGCTCCGTGCCGCCGCTCATCACAGGTCGGTGGTGTCGTAACCGGTCAGCACCGTCACCCGCTGCCCGGAGGTGCGCTCCTGCAAGGCCGTGACGAGGTCGCCGGGCTCCGTGCCCTTCTTCATCCGCACGGTGTAGAACACCTCGTTCAGGGCTCCCCCGCGGATCGTCTCCGTGCTCACCAGCTCGAACTCACTGGTGTACTTGATCAGCACGTCACGGATGGCGGGCGTGTAGTCCTCGCCCGCCGGGACCTGGACCTTGACGACCTGACGCTGGACGTTCAGGGCGAACCAGTTGAACTTGAACATCACGAGGATCACGACGCAGATCACGACGGCGCCGACGGCGGCCAGCGTGTAGAAGCGGGCACCGCAGGCCATGCCGATGGCCATCGCCAGGAAGATGAAGCCGACGTCCCTCGTCTCCTTCACCGCGTTCCTGAACCGGACGACGGACAACGCGCCGACCAGGGAGAACGCCCGTGCCAGGTTCGAGCCGACCACCAGCATGATGAGGGCGACGATCATGCCGACGATGACCAGCGTCTGGACGTACGACTGGCTGTAGGAGACGTTGCGGTGGGTGTACCGGTAGGTGTAGCCGATCACCGTGCTCAGGATGAACGACAGCGCCATGGCGGCGACCACGTCGGCGACGCTGAACGTCCCGCTGAGTTCCTGCAGATCGAAGTTCACTGTGCTCCTGCTTTCACCGGCGCGTGCGGCGCCGCCGGCTGCCCCAGTGGCAGCCGGGTGTGGGGGGTGGGAGGCGGACAGTCCGCCTCGTCGAGGTGGAAGACCGACCTGGGTGCCAGGCCGAACGCCTCGATGGACTGCACGTACTTGCTGATCCGCACCAGGTTCAGATTCCGGCGCGCTGCCAGGTCGGTGATCCAGTGCGGTGTGCGCTCGTTGACCTTGATCTCCATCACCGTCATGTGGGGCGGGATGGTGAACCGGTTCTCCGGCGTGGCGGTCCCGAAGTGGAAGTCGCGGTCCCGGCCCCGGATCCGCCGGTCGAAGGTGACCCGCAGCCCCGTGTCGGAGGCGCGGCCGACCAGGGCCTCGCGCTGGTATCCGGTGATCGCGGTCGGCCGGAGGTTCAGCCGGACGGCGAGGTCCAGCACCTCCTGGACGAAGGCGCTCTCCTTGGGCGAGTGCTCCACCATCTCCCGGCCGTCGCACAGCCTCCGGGCGGTGGCGTACGGGAGGGTGATGCGCCGCTTCTGCGTCACCCGGTTCACCCGCTGCTTGATCTCCACGCACACCGGCGACTCCTCGGTGACCCCGTCGAGGTCGCCGTAGTGCCGGATCCGCAGCTTGCGCCGGAACTTCAGGCCTTCGATCTTCTCCCAGTAGAACCGCAGCTCGGGGCTGTCGTAGTACAGGCTCCAGACCCCGTAGCCGCCCACCGGGCTGTTGAGGTCCCGGTCCATCCGCTCGCCGAGCTCCTCCCGGATCTCGGCGGCCTGCTCGACGGGGACGAGATACTTCAGCTCGAACCGGTTGAACGCGTGCAGCCTGCTCGCCACATGCGGCGACTGGTCACCCTCGGGGGCCGGGGCATCGCCGTCCCGGGACCCACGGGGTGCGGCCATGTCGGGTCGCGACACCATGCGCCTCCTTGCGTCTACGTGCCGGACCGGGCCGGCACGGACACGCAATCAAGGCCGCATGAGGAAGCCGTGAGAAACGCGGGTTGATTGCAGGAGGATTCCGGGTGACGTGCAGGTGAACACCGGGCGCCGCGGAGGACCCGGCTCCCCAGCACCGAGGGCCCGGAATCCTCTCGGATTCCGGGCCCTCGGTGGGTCTACGTTTGATCGGTCAGCTGCCGTCGCGCAGATCGCCGGGGCCGGTGGGCCGGAAGGCGATCCGGTCGAACGTCACCGTGCAGCCGTCGCCGGTCGGTGACTGCGCGAGGAAGCCGATACGGGCGGCGGCCCGCTCCTCCTCCGTGCCGAGGGTGAACAGCCGGACGAACGTCCACCGTTCACCGTCCGCCGAGGCGTGGAAGGCGAAGGCGCCGCCGATGCGGCTGAGGCGCAGCCAGCAGCTGTCCCCTTCCACGACCGCGGAGTTCACGTCGTCGGAGTGGCCGCGGGTGACCACGGTGCAGATCGTCGGGCGTTCCGGTGAGAGCTCCAGGCAGAGCTTCGCCCACTCCCGCTCCCCGACGTGGAGGTAAAGCACCCCCGCGTCGAAGGCGGCGGCGAATCCGACGCGCACCCGGGCGATCAGCTGGAAGTCGCCCTCAGGTGCCGGGCCCAGCAGGCGCGGCGCGTCGGAGGCGGGCTCCAGGGAGCCGCCGCCGGGCGGGACGAAACGGTCCTGCTTCGCCCCGGCCGAACCGGTCAGCACGCCCTCCTCGTACGTCCATCCGCCCTCGGGCCCGAAGGGCTCCAGGACGAAGGGGAGCTCAGGGAGCTGTACGGCCGTCATGCGCGGCGCCCGTCGACCCGTCGCGGCAGGTTCTGCGGGTTGTCCTCGCGGAGCTCCGGCGGCAGGAGCGCCTCGGGCGTGGACTGGTAGCTGACCGGGCGCAGCCAGCGCTCGATCGCGGTGGCGCCGACCGAGGTGGAGGTGGAGGTGGTGGCCGGGTAGGGGCCGCCGTGGTGCTGGGCGGGGGCGACGGCGACACCGGTCGGCCAGCCGTTGACCAGGACACGTCCGGCCACCGGGGTGAGCTCGGCCAGCAGTCCGGCGGCGCTGCCGTCGGCCTCCTCCGTGGCGATCTGGAGGGTGGCGGTGAGGTTGCCCGGGAGGCGCGACAGCACGGCGGTGATCTCGTCCGCGGAGTCGTAACGCGCCACGACGGTGACCGGGCCGAAGCACTCCTCCAGGAGCGCGTCGTGCGGTCCCTTCTGGGCCAGGCGCTGCGCCGGCACGGTGAAGAAGCCCGGGGAGACCGTGTGCTCGCCGCCCGCGCCCGGGGTGACCGGGGCGTCGACGTCCGGCAGCGCGGCCCGCTCGGCCACTCCGTGGACGAAGGCGTCGCGCATCCGGTGGTCGAGCATGACCCCGGCGCCCGTACCGCTCACCGTCTCGGTCAGCGACTTCAGCAGCTGGTCGCCCGCCTCTCCGGACGGGGCGAACACGAAGCCGGGCTTGGTGCAGAACTGTCCGGCGCCCATGGTCATCGAGCCGCCGAGCCCGGCACCGATCTGCTCACCGCGCTCGGCGGCGGCCGCCTCGGTGACGACGACGGGGTTGAGCGAACCGAGCTCGCCGTGGAAGGGGAT
Organism: Streptomyces sp. NPDC091271; assembly: GCF_044757505.1. Taxonomy (NCBI): domain Bacteria; kingdom Bacillati; phylum Actinomycetota; class Actinomycetes; order Kitasatosporales; family Streptomycetaceae; genus Streptomyces; species Streptomyces sp. NPDC091271. Next base: position 97,056 of record NZ_JBIVVD010000005.1, read on the forward strand.
CGGGGTGGGGCGGGAGGCCGCGGCGTCGAACAGGGCGCGGCCGCCGCGGATCGAGCCGGTGAACCCGGCGGCGGAGACGAGCGGGTGCTTCACCAGCTCGACACCCGCGTCGAAGCCGTGGACCACGGTGAGGACGTCCTCGGGCAGACCGTGCTGCGCCGCGGCCCTGCGCAGGAGCGAGGCGCAGATCTCCGAGGTCGCGGGGTGGTCGGGGTGCGCCTTGACGACGACCGGGCAGCCCGCGGCGAGCGCGCTCGCGGTGTCGCCGCCGGGGACGGAGAAGGCGAGCGGGAAGTTGCTGGCCGCGTAGACGGCGACGACGCCGAGCGGGATCTTGTAGCGACGCAGGTCCGGCCACGGCGGGGTGCGGCTGCCGTCCTCGTGGTCGATGTGGATATCGAGGTACGCGCCCTCGTCGACGACCTCGGCGAAGGCCCGCAGCTGGGCCGCCGTGCGGGCCAGCTCGCCGGTCAGCCGGGCCGGGCCGAGCGCGGTCTCCGCGTCGGCGGCCTCGATGACGTGTTCCTGGGCCTCGGCGAGGAGGTCGGCCGCGGTGCGGAGGAACGCGGCGCGCACGGTGCGGTCGGCCAGCGCTCCGCGAACGGCGTGCGCCGCCCGGACCGCGCGGTCGACCTCCTCCGCTGTAGCCTCCACCGCAACCTGCTCACGCGGGTTCCCCGTTCGGGGGTCGACGCTCCAGACTGGTGCTGCTGCCACCGTATTTCCTTCCGTTCCGCTGCCACACAGGAGAGGTTGTTCGGTATTCTGAACAGCGTTCCTGAACGTGAATACACAGGAACTCTATTTCCGGGCGTTCCGTGTTGGCAAGAAGTCGCAGGGTCGTACAAGAAGGCTGGAAGGGACATAAGGCATGTCGGTTGGCGAGTCCGGTGGGGCACAGGTCAAGTCCGCTGTAAGGACGGTGGAACTCCTCGAATACTTCGCGGGGCGCCCCGGTATGCACTCGCTGGCCGCGGTGCAGGAAGCGGTCGGCTACCCCAAGTCCAGCCTCTACATGCTGCTGCGGACGCTGGTGGAGCTCGGCTGGGTGGAGACCGACGCCACGGGCACGCGGTACGGGATCGGCGTGCGCGCCCTGCTCGTCGGCACCTCGTACATCGACGGCGACGAGGTCGTCGCGGCCGCCCGCCCCACGCTGGACCGGCTCTCCGACGACACCACGGAGACCATCCACCTGGCCCGGCTGGACGGGACCAACGTGGTGTATCTCGCCACCCGGCAGTCCCAGCACTATCTGCGGCCCTTCACCCGTGTCGGCCGCCGGCTGCCCGCGCACTCCACCTCGCTGGGCAAGGCGCTGCTGGCGACCCACAGCGACGAGCAGGTCCGCAAGATGCTGCCCGAGACACTGCCGGCGCTGACGGAGCACACCCTCACCGACCGCGAGAAGCTCATCGAGGAGCTGCACCTCATCCGCGAGCAGGGTTACGCGGTGGACCGCGAGGAGAACACCCTGGGGCTGCGCTGCTTCGGCGTCGCGATCCCGTACCGCACTCCGGCGCGTGACGCGATCAGCTGCTCGGTGCCGGTCGCCCGGCTCACACCGGCGCACGAGCAGATGGTCAAGGACGCCCTGTTCGACGCCCGCGACCGGCTCACCCTCGCGACCCGCAGGCTCTGACAGCCCGGCAGGCCGCCTCCCCACACCCCGGACGCCTGGTCGAGGCGCTACGTGGCGGGCGGGTGCACCGCTGCGATGCCGGCGAGGACGAGATCGACTCCTGCGAGGAACTGCGCCCGGTCGTCGTGGTCGCGCATCTCGGCCGCGACGGCCCGGGTGAACGGGTAGTCGTCGGGATCGAGCTCCTCCCAAGCCCCGGCCACGGCGTCGAGGAACTCGCCGCGGTCCGCGTCGGGCCCGAGAGTGCGGGCGCTCTCGGTGTTCGCGGCGTTCTGACCGGCGGCGCCGAGGATGTGGTGCACCAGGGCGGAGGCCGCCGTGAACCGGCTGCCCTCGGGCACCCCCAGCGCACGGACCTGCCGGCCGATGCGTTCGAAGATCCGCGGCGTCACCGACTGCCAGGGCCTGCGGGAGAGCTGCGTGGCGAGCTGTGCGGCCAGCCACGGGTGCGCCTCGACCGCGTCGAACAGCCCGAGAGCGACAGCGCGGATCTCCCCCTGCGGTGAGCGCGGCGGGTGCGGCGGCCCCGGAGCCCCGGAGGGCTGGGCCACCAGAGCGGCGGCCACGACGGCCTCGGTCGCGGCGTCGAGCAACTCGCCCCTGTTCGCCACATGCCAGTAGATCGCCCCGGGCCCGGTGGCGAGGCGCTCGGTAAGCGCCCGGAACGTCAGCCCGCCCTCACCCGCCGTGTCGAGCAGCCCGACGGCGGCCTCGACGATGCGCTCGCGTGAGAGCGGTTCTTCGCGTCGCTCCGTGCGACGCGCCCTGGTTGCCATGCGTACATCCTGACACACGCCTGGAACCCCGTTCCAGCTTGACATCTCTGGAACGCCGCTCCACGCTCTTTGTGGAACAACATTCCATAGATGCTCCGGGTGCTTCGCCCGGGAGGCAGCGACCGGAAGGAAGCACCATGACCACTCACGTCACGATCATCGGCGCAGGACTCGGCGGGCTGACCCTCGCCCGCGTCCTCCACGTACACGGCATCCCGGCGACGGTCTACGAGGCGGAGGCCTCCGCGACGGCGCGATCGCAGGGCGGGATGCTCGACATCCACGAGGAGAACGGCCAGCCCGCCCTCCGGGCGGCAGACCTGATGGACGAGTTCCGCGGCCTCGTCCTCGAGGGCCGCGAGGCGACACGGGTCCTCGCCCCGGACGGGACCGTACTCTTCGACGACGACAGCGCGCGTGGACGCCCCGAGGTGCTGCGCGGCGGGCTGCGACGGATCCTGCTCGAATCGCTCCCGGCCGGAACCGTCCGGTGGGGGCACAAGGTGAGCGGCGTCCGCGCCCTCGGCGGGGGCCGTCACGAGGTGACGTTCGCCGACGGCGCCACCGTGGTCACGAGCCTGCTCGTCGGCGCGGACGGTGCCTGGTCGCGGGTCCGGCCGCTGCTCTCCGCCGCCACACCCGAATACACCGGCAGGTCGTTCGTCGAGACCTACCTGTTCGACGCCGACACCCGGCACCCGGCCGCCGCGAAAGCGGTCGGCGGCGGGGCTCTCTTCGCGCTCGCGCCCGGCAAGGGGATCCAGGCTCACCGGGAGAGCGGGGGGACCCTCCACACCTACGTGGCGCTCTCCGAGTCGCAGGACTGGTTCGCCGCCGTCGATTTCACCGACTCCGAAGCGGCCACCGCACGGATCGCGCAGGAGTTCGACGGCTGGGCACCGGAGCTCACCGCGCTGATCACCGACGGCGAGACCCCGCCGGTCCTGCGCACCCTCAGCGCCCTGCCCGTCGGGCACCGGTGGGACCGGATGCCGGGGGTGACCCTGCTCGGCGACGCCGCCCACCTGTCCGCCCCGAACGGCGAAGGCGCCAACCTGGCCATGCTCGACGGCGCCGAACTCGGCAAGGCCGTCGCCGCACACCCCGATGACGTCGAGGCCGCGCTCACCGCATACGAGCAGGCCATGTTCCCCCGAAGCGCCGAAGCCGCCACCGATGGAGACCATCTCCACGAGCTCCTCTTCGGCGACGACACACCCCACAGCCTGATCAGCATGTTCGCGGGGGACGAGTAGCGTCCGGCCGATCCGTCCCGGCGCCTGAGAAACCGGTGAGAAGGAACACGAACGGGAACGCCCCGGACGCCCCCGTTCGTCCCTCCAGCGGGATGAACAAGACGATCAGGCGCGCTTCGGTCTTCTGTCTGCTCATGGTCCTCGCCCTGCTGGTGCGGGCGACCTGGGTGCAGGCGTACGAGGCACGGGCGCTCGCAGACGACGAACACAACCGGCGGAACACCATCGCGCAGTACGCGCAGCCGCTCGGCGACATCATCGTGGCCGGATCCCCGGTCACCGGTTCGAAGGAGACGGACGGCGACGACCTCCGCTACAAACGCACCTACACCCAGGGCGAGCTGTACGCGGCGGTCACCGGCTACAGCTCGCAGGCCTACGGCGCCACCCAGCTGGAAGGCATCTACAGCGATGTCCTCGACGGCACGGACGACCGGCTGAAGAATCCCACCGATCTGCTCACCGGCGAGCAGACGTCCCCGGGCGACGTGGTCACGACCATCGATCCGGACGTGCAGAAGGCCGCCTTCGAGGCGCTCGGCGACGACCGGGGCGCGGCGGTCGCGATGGACCCCGCGACCGGGCGGATCCTGGGGATGGTCTCCTCCCCGTCGTACGACCCCTCCGACATCAGCGGGACGAACGACGGCGACGCCTGGCAGCAGCTGCTCGACGACAAGACCAAGCCGCTGGTCAACCGGGCGCTGCGGCAGCCTCTGCCGCCCGGTTCGACGTTCAAGCTGGTGGTGGCCTCGGCGGCGCTGGAGAACGGCCTGTACGGCTCGGTCGACGAGCCCACGGACAGCCCCGACCCGTACACCCTGCCGAACACGAGCACGGTCCTGTCGAACGAGAACCCCTCGGCCCCCTGCGAGAACGCCACGCTGCGCACCGCCCTCCAGTACTCCTGCAACAACGTCTTCGCGAAGGTCGCGGCCGATCTCGGCCAGGACAAGCTGAAGGCGATGGCGGACGCCTTCGGATTCGACACCGAGAAGCTGGACGTGCCGGTGCGGGCGTCGCAGAGCGTGTACCCGACCGGTATGGACAAGGCGCAGACCGCGCTGACCGGCATCGGCCAGTTCGAGGTGACCGCCACCCCGATGCAGATGGCCATGGTCTCGGCCGCCCTCTCCAACGGTGGTGAGCTGGCCTCGCCGCACATGGTCGCGAAGGTGACCGACTCGGACGGCTCCACGCTCCAGGAGTATCCGGACGGCGACACCGAACGGGTCGTGAAGGAGTCGACGGCCGAGCAGCTGCGCAGCGCGATGGTCACCGTCGTGGAGAAGGGGACCGGCAGCAACGCGAAGATCGACGGCGCTGAGGTGGGCGGCAAGACGGGCACCGCGCAGAACGGCGTGGACAACAGCAACACCCCGTACGCCTGGTTCACCTCGTACGCGCAGGACGAGTCCACCGGCAAGCAGGTCGCGGTCGCGGTGGTCGTCGAGGACTCCGGGGCGGCCCGTTCGGAGGTCAGCGGCAACGGCCTGGCGGCGCCGATCGCACAGAAGATGATGAAGGCGGCCCTGAAGGGGTGATCCGTACCGCCACCGCCCGGGCCGGGCGGTGGCGGCGGGGTGCCTACCTCGCCCCGAGCAGCTGCTCGACAGGGTCGATGGCGAAGTACACCGCGAACAGGGCCGCGGTGCCCCACAGCAGCCAGTGGACCTCCCTGGCCCTGCCGAGGACCGCCTTGATCACGACGTACGCGACGAAGCCCGCGCCGATGCCGTTGGTGATCGAGTAGGTGAACGGCATCACGGCGATCGTGAGGAAGGCCGGGATGGCGATCTCGTACTTCTCCCAGTCGATGTGCCGTACCTGCGCCATGAGCATGAAACCGACCGCGACCAGGGCCGGCGCCGCCGCCTGGGCCGGGACGATCGTGGCGAGCGGGGTGAGGAACAGCGCCACGGCGAAGAGTGCGCCGGTGACCAGGGAGGCAAAGCCGGTACGGGCGCCCTCGCCGACGCCCGCCGCCGACTCGACGTAGGACGTGGCGGAGGACGCGGAGGCCGCGCCGCCCGCGACGGCGGCCGCACCGTCGATGAGCAGGACGCGGCCCAGATTCGGCACCTTGCCGTCCTCATCGAGGAGCCCGGCCTCGTGGGAGACGCCGACGACGGTGCCCATCGTGTCGAAGAAGTCGCTCAGCAGCAGGGTGAAGACCAGCAGCACGATGGTGATCACACCGACCTGCTGGAAGGCGCCGAAGAGGCTGAAGGAGCCGATCAGTCCGAAGTCCGGTGCCGCGACCAGGTCGTCGGGGACGGCGGGGACGGTCAGGCCCCATGCGGTGGGAGCGATGTCGGCGATGCCGTTGATGATCACCGCCACCACGGTCGTCACGACGATGCTGATGAGGATGGCGCCCTTCACCCGGCGGGCGAGCAGCGCGACGGTGAGCAGCACGCCGACGCAGAAGACCAGGACCGGCCAGCCGGCGAGCTGCCCGGTGGCTCCGAGCTGGACGGGGACCGAACCGGTCTCGCCCGGGATGCGGGAGACGAACCCGGCGTCGACGAAGCCGATGAACGCGATGAAGAGCCCGATGCCCACGCTGATGGCCTGTTTGAGGGATGACGGGATCGCGTGCATGATCGCCTCGCGGAGCCCGGTGACCACGAGGACGCAGATCAGCAGGCCTTCGATCACGACGAGGCCCATCGCGTCGGGCCAGCTCATCAGCGGCGCGAGCTGGAAGGCGGCGACGGCGTTGAGGCCGAGGCCCGCGGCGAGGGCGAGCGGCAGATTGCCTCCGAGTCCCATGACGACGGTCATCACGGCGGCCACCAGGGCGGTGGCGGTGACGAGTTGGGGCCCCGAGAGGTGGTTGCCGAACTTGTCCTCGGCCGAGCCGAGGATGATCGGGTTGAGCACCAGGATGTAGGCCATCGTGAAGAAGGTGGCGAAGCCGCCGCGTATCTCGCGCCCGAGGTCGGAGCCCCGGGCGCTGATGGAGAAGAAGCGGTCGACCGCGCCCCGGCGGCCGGACGCCGGGGCCCTCGCCTCCGGGGGCGCGGGGGCCGTGGCGTCCTCGGTCTTCTGTACGGGCGCGGTGGGATCAGATGTGTCCGGCATGCACTCCTCCTTGTGTACGGTTCACGCGGCGGTCAGCCGGATTGTTCACCGGTCATGGGCATTTCAGGTTTTCCCTGTGTTACGTCTTGCGCGGGCCCGCACCCGTGACGCCCTGATCCGCGGGCGGGTCACCGGTGGAGAAGAAGTGGACCAGGGGCTTCAGGTTTTCGCCTTGTTACGCCTTACTGGGAGGCGCACGCGTCGAAGCGCTTCCGGGGTGCGCACCGGTACCCTCTCGCCCCGCGAACGGAACGGGGCCGGGAAACGGGACTGGGAACGTACACAGCCCGTCCGAGCGCGCAGGGATCCAGGGCAGAGGAGAGGTACCTGTGGGCACAGTCGTGGATGATGCCGCTGCCGCCGAGTTCCATGCGTTCTTCGAGGCGCACTACGCCGAACTCGCCCGGATCGCCCATCTGCTGACGGGCGAGGCCGACGCGGCGGACGACTTGGCCGCCGACGCGCTGATGGCGCTCTGGCACCGCTGGGACCGGGTCAGAGCCGCCGACCACCCGGCGGCGTACGCGAGAGGGGTCGTCGCCAACCTGGCCCGTACCCGGATCCGCAGCGCGGTGCGTGAGCGTCGGAGGATCGCGCTGTTCTGGGCGCCCCGGGGGGCCGGGGACGGCTATGCGGCGGACGGCCCCGACGTGTCGGCCGTGGTGGACGTCCAAGGCGCCCTGCGCCGCCTGCCGTTCCGCAAGCGCGCGTGCGTGGTGCTGAGGCACGCCTTCGACCTGTCGGAACGCGACACCGCTCTGGTCCTCGGGGTCTCGGTGGGTACGGTGAAGAGCCAGACCTCGCGCGGTGTGGCGGAACTCCAGCGGCTCCTGGGGCCCGAGACCCCGGCGGCACAGGTACAGGTGGCGGCCGCCGGGCAGCGCACCGGAGGAAGGCATTGGTGACTCCACCCACGCGTAAACGCGCGGGCTTCCTGTGTCGGCGGCCAAGCCGCCGCGCAGAGGACCAGCCCGGCCCTGTTGAGGACGTTCGTCGCGCCGACATGGTCCGCGTTCGCCGCGAACCCGCACGCCGTGCACTGGAACCTTTCCTGGGTGACGCGGTTCTCCTTCGCTACGTGCCCGCACTCGGGGCACGTGCGGGAGGTGTTGCGCGCGTCCACCAAAACCGTGAGGCGACCAACACTCTCAGCCTTGTCCGCCAGGATTCCGAGGAACTGCGCCCAGCCCGCGTCGAGGATGCTGCGGTTGAGGCCGGCCTTCGCGGCAGCGCCGTTCGGCAGGAAGCTGCCGGGCCGCCCGGGGTCGGCCTTGGGTGCGGGCCTCTTGGTCATGCCCACTGTGTTCAGTCGCTCGTGCGCGATCACGTCGTGGCCGGTGATCAGCGTACGAGCGGTCTCGTGGTGGAAGTCGGCGCGCTGCCGCCGGATCCTGCCGTGCAGCCTGGCGACCTTCCGGGCCGCCGCGCGGTGGCGTTTGGTGCGCTGCCGGGTCCGCTTCGGGAACGTCGCGAGGTGCCGCTGCGCTTCGGCGAGTTCGTCGGCCATCGCCTGGAGGAAGCGCGGGTTGGCGACGTGTTCGCCGTCCGAGGTGGTGAGGAAGTGGGCGATGCCCATGTCGATACCGACGTTTCCCCCGGTGGGCGGCAGCTCCTCGGCGGGCACGTTGTCGCAGGCGAGGACGACGTACCAGCGGTTCCCTTCGCGCTTCACGCTGATCGTCTTGACGCGGCCCTCTACGGGCCGCTGTTGGTGGACGCGGACGTGCCCTACACCCTGGAGCCGTACGCGGGTCTGCGCATCGTGCGGGGTGGAGTCCCAGCGGCAGCCGTCGCCGTCCTTGGGGAAGGTGACGGTGTCGAAGTGCCCTGCGCCCTTGAAACGGGGGTAGCCCGGGGTCTGCCCGGCCTTCACACGGATGTCTTTGAGCTGGGCGGACTGGTCGCCGTACTTGATGCTCGACTTCGAGCTGTGCCGGTAGGCGTCCCGGCGCTCCTGCAACGCGCCGTTGTACAGGGAGCAGTGGTCCCGCAGCGTCTCGCCGAGCGCTGTCACCTGACGGGCCGTGGGGCGCAGGAGGAACTTGTACGCGCGGATCACGAGCCGTGCCCCTTCTTCCGCGGGCGTTCCCACTGGGTGTCGATGTACTTCTCGACCGTGGCCGCTGACACGGCGCCGACCGAGGCGGCGAAGTACGACGAGGACCACAGGGTGGGCATCCGTGACTTCAGGTGCGGAAACTCCTCGCGCAGCACGTGGGATGTGAAGCCCTTGAGCTGGTTCGCCACGTACGAGGCCGACGACTTCGGGTCGTGCTTCACGAACAGGTGCACATGGTCGGGCATCACCTCAAGGGCGATGACCTCCCACCCACGTTCGTCGGCCTTCTGCCGGATCAACTCGTCCAACCGTTCCGCGACCCGCCCACCGAGGACCGGGCGGCGGTACTTCGGGCACCACACCACGTGGAGCCCGAGGTCGTACACACCGCCGGAGAATCGGCGAACCGTCCTGGCCGCAGTCACTCGATCACTATACAAGCGCCGCGTGTCTAGCGCGGCCGAGAGGCCGACTCAGATGAACAGCGCAGATCCATGCACCCAGTCGAGGTCACAGCAGAGCTCAGACGCCATTCCCCACCCCGCTGGGGCGGGGCGCCCCCTGGCTAGGTACTGATGGACGAGGACCTGCGGGAGCGGCTCCGCACCGCCGCCGCTTCGCACCGCCCCGACCGGGCACGGATGCTGGCCCGGATCGAGCGCGGCATGGGGGAGGAGCCGCCGGCCCGCCCCGCGCGCGCCCCTCGTACGCCGATGCCGTGGCTGCGGGTCGCCGGCGCGACGGCGGCGGTGTGCGGGGTGCTGACCGCAGGGGCTCTCACGGTCACGTCGGCGGGCCGGGAGGAGCCGGCGGACGGGCAGCGCGTGGCCGCCGAGCCCGCGTCACCGACCCTCACGACGCCGTCACCGGGCCGGGGCGGTGCCCTGCCCGCGGGGAAGGACCCTCTGTGGTCGGACGGTTCGCTGAACCCGAACAGCAACGACTACTGGGCGCAGAGCGAAGTGACGGTCAAGACGTCCCGGCCGCTGTCCGCGCTCACGGTCGAGCTGCGGATCGCGCTGAACGGCGGGGTGGTCACCACCGGTTCCTGGCGCTCACTGCCGGAGCAGGACTTCGCGGTGTCGGCGCGCGAGGAGGACGGCTTCCTCGTGTACCGCTGGACCCTGAAGCCGGGACGGAGTGCGCCGACCGGTACCCACACCTTCGCGGGGCAGTACAACCACGCGGAGGGCACCCGCGACACGGAGCGGGACGGCTACACGGCGCGGGCGCGTGCGGCGACCGGACAGGTGTCGGTGGGCGGGGACTTCAGCGCCACGCGCTGAGCGCCCGACGGCGCCCGCCGGGCTCCGGAGGAAACAATCGCGGAACCCGGCAACCCTTCCGCGGACGGTGGCGACTCAGGTGTGCAAGACGCTCCCCCCACCGTCTAGGAATCGGGACCAGCCAACATGAGTGAACGAGCGCACACGCACCGCCGCCGCCCCGGAAAGCGCCGCATGGCCGCCGCGCTGACCGCGGCCCTGGGCCTCACCGGTGCCGCCCTGGCCACGAACATGATGCTCCAGCCCGCCGGTGCGGCGACGGCGGACGGGACGACCGCCGTCGCGGCCGAGTGGCCCACCCCCAGCGGCAGCCAGGCCGTCTCGAAGACCGTCGAGGTCTCGGGCACGTACGACGGCGACCTCAAGGAGTTCTACGGCGAGGGCGACCTCGGCGGGGACGGCCAGGAGGAGGGACAGGAGGCACTCTTCGAACTCGCCGACGGGGCGACCCTCAAGAACGTCATCCTGGGCTCCCCCGCCGCCGACGGCGTGCACTGCTCCGGCAGCTGCACCCTCGAGAACGTCTGGTGGACGGACGTCGGCGAGGACGCCGCCTCCTTCAAGGGCAAGTCGACGGGCTCCGTGTACACGGTGAGCGGCGGCGGCGCCAAGGGGGCCGACGACAAGGTGTTCCAGTTCAACGGCGCGGGCAGGCTGACCATCTCGGGCTTCCAGGTCGAGGACTTCGGCAAGCTCGTCCGGTCCTGCGGCAACTGCTCCACGATGTACAAGCGCGACATCGTCGTGAAGGACGTCGACGTCACGGCGCCGGGCAAGTCCCTGGTCGGCATCAACAGCAACTACGGGGACACCGCCACGCTGAGCTCGATCCGGATCCACGGCGACAGCGGCAGGAAGATCGAGCCGTGCGTCCGCTACGAGGGCAACGACAGCGGCGACGAGCCGGAAGAGGTGGGCAGCGGCCCCGACGGCACGTACTGCCTCTACTCCGAGTCGGACATCAGCTACGAGTAGGCTCCCGGCCCGCATCTGCCACCCGGTCCGCCCCCGCCTGCCGCACCGGTCCGGTGGGGGCGGACCGCGCCGTCCGGCGGCGCACGGCACCGGCGATTGCGTCATGGTTTCGCCCGGTCGACACTTGGACGAGAGGGTCCTGCTCGGGGAATCTACCGAGGATGTGCGCGCATGCCCAGATCCGACCGCACCGGCCGCGAGGACCGGGACCCGGACGCCGAGATCGCGGTCCCGGGAGACGACGGCGGGTCCGATGCGGGGCCGTCAGATGTCTTCCTGGACGTGCCGGCCCTCCATGTGGACAAGCTGGACCTGGAGGTCGACGACCTCGAGGCCCACGTCTCCCTGCAGGCCGAGGTGCTCGACCTCCTCAAGCTGAACGTGGGGGCGGACGTGCGGCTCGGGCGGGTCCAGCTGGGTATCGAGGGTGTGGACGTCCAGGCACAGCTCAAGGTGCGGCTGCACCACATCGCCGCCATCGTCACGCGGCTGCTGGCCACGGTCGACCGCAACCCCCAGATCCTCGAGCAGCTGACCCGCGGAGTGGGTGCGGCGGTCGAGGACGTCGGGGCCGGCACCGGCAGGGCCGCAGGGGAGCTGGGCCAGGGCGCCGGTGCGGCGGTGAGCGAGGTCGGCAAGGGGGCGGGGACGGCGGTCGAGTCCGTCGGCGCGGGCACGGGCACGGCGGTGGAAGGCGTCGGCGACGCGGCGGGCTCCGCCGTCGAGGACGTGGGCCGCAGCGCCGCGGACGCGGTCGACGAGGTCGGCGAGACCGGCGAGGAGGCGCTCGACGGCGAGCAGGAGGAGGAACCTGACCGCCCGGCCCCCCGCCGCAGGCGCAAGGCTGCTGAGCGCTCCGCCGAGCCGGACAAGCCCCGCCGCGCGGCTCCCGCCAAGAAGGCGAGCCGGAGCAGGAAGGCCGCGGCCGAGAAGACGGCAGCCGGGAAGCCACCGGCCAGGAAGGCCGCGGTGAAGAAGTCGTCCGCGGCGAAGACGGTCACGAAGAAGGCGGCAGGCCGCCCCCGGCACCGGACGTAGCCGCCGGCCCCGGCTCTCCGCCCGGAGTGCCCGGCCGCCCGCGAGGAACAGCGCGGGCTTGGGGGCGGCGAGGGAGGCCACGTCAGGGATGTCGAGGCTGCGGTGCAGCCCGGGGTGGAGCATGAAGTACTACGGCGGCAGGTTCGTCGGCGACGAGCTGGCGGCCCGCGGCTACGCCGTGCTCGCCGTGGACGGCTGGGGCGACCGGGGGCCGCTCGCCTACGAGGTCCAGCAGGCCCTGGCGGGGAAGGGCCCCGCACCCTGCGGTACAAGCAGGGAGCCGCGCGCCCGCCCGTAACGGCTGAGGGCGAACTTCACGGTGCGCGCGGTGTAAGGGCCGGCGTCGAACACTTCGACGGTCACCGGGTCGAAGGGCTCGGGGCCGGGAGCCGGAGGCTGCATCAGCGACTCCCCGACCACGGCGCGCGCCTCGGCGCGCCAGGCCGGGAAGTCACGGCCCTCGGATCTCTCCCAGGAGAGCGGGAAGGTCAGTTCGTCCTTGAGCCGCTCATGGAAGGCGGGAAGACCCGTCCGGTGATCCCCAGGTTCACGCGTACGGGCGCCAGTCGCCCAGGTATCCGGCCGCGGTGTGCGCCCGCGCCTCGGAAGCGCTCAGCTGCGGGCGGTTGCCCGGGACCGTGATGCGCGCGCCGGGGCCGGTGTTGCGGTACTCGGCGAAGCGCTGGTCCTGCCACGGGAAGCCCGAGGACATCGTGCCGTACGGCGTGACCGCGTCGATGCCCGCGCCGAGGTGGCTGTCGCGGACGGTCAGCATCGGGTGCGCGGTGAGATCCGAGGACGGCACCCAGGGGCGGGCCAGCTTGTAGTAGGCGTCGGGGGCGGTGCTGGTGATCCGGGAGCGCAGGACCAGGTAGCCGCGCGGGTTGGCTCCGGCGGTACTGGGGGCGAAGACGAAGCCGTACGGGGCCGAGGCCAGGTCGGTGCGGGTCAGGGTGCGGAAGTGGCAGCGGTCGTAGACGGCGGTGGCGCGGCCGAAGACGAAGTCGACGTCGCCCTCCACGTAGCAGTCGCGGTAGTACTGCCGGGCGAAGGCGGTGAGGGCGAGGGAGTCGGCGTACAGGGTGTCCTGGTGGCCGAGGAAGCGGCAGCCGTAGAACGCGGAGCGGTCGCCCTGCACCTTGACCGCGACGGCCTGGGTGCCGGTGTACTCCGGGTTGTCGGAGCGCAGCCAGTCGTTGGCGAAGGTCACGTCGCGGGCGGTGAAGCCGGCCGCCTGGACGGTGACGGTGGCCGATCCGCTCGTGCCGTAGGTGCCGGACCCGTCGGGCTTGGGCGTACCGGCGGCGTTGTCGTACACGATGACGGTGTCACGGGGGTCACCGCTCGCGCCGATCAGCGTGAGCTCCGCGCGGTCGGCGGTGACGAGGACCGTGGAACGGTAGGTGCCGGGCGCGAGCACCAGGGTGCGGCCGGTGCCGGACGCGGCGTCGACGGCGGACTGAACGTCGGTGTGGTCGCCCCTGCCTCGCGGGTCGACGTAGAGCGTGCGTGCGTCGAGCCGGCGGGACGGCGAGCCGTAGCGGCCGAAGGGGCGCGGGTGCGCGGGCCGGGCCTCGGCGGCGGGCGCACCGAGGGCGAGGGCTGCGCCCGCACCCGCGAACAGGGTCAGCGCACTGCGTCTGCTGGGCATGGCGGTACTCCTTGCGAAGAGGGGGCGGGCCGGAGCGGCGCCTTCCGGGGTGGTGGAAGGGTGCGGTGCCGCTCCGGCCGGTCCGGGGGTGGGGTCAGCGGGCCGACGTCTTGCCGGCACCCGCCTTGAGCCCCACCAGCAGGGGGACGGCGAGGGGGTGGTCGACCTTCGTGCGCAGCGTCGGGGTCCAGCCGGCTCCCTCGGTGAGCTGCTCGGCGGGAACGCCCGCGTTGTGCACGGCGATCAGGTCGGTCTTCCGCCCGTTGACGTAGTTGTTCCCGGCCGTGAGGGAGGACTCGGACCACTTCTTGAGGATGGTCGCCTTGTCGAAACCGGCGGGCACGGTGAAGGCGTTGTGCTCCGCGACGAGGTGGGACTCGGCGCCGATGCCGTACGTGTAGCCGTACGCGGCGCCCTTGGTGGCCGCGAAGTAGTTGTTGTACGAGTCGACCTGGCCGAAGCGGACGCGGGGCGCGCGCTCCTTCACGTCCTTGAAGAGGTTGTGGTGCAGCGTCACGCGGAGCTTGCCCCGGTCGCTCGCCCCGGCGCCGTCGCTGTTGCCGATGAGCATGGTCTTGTCGTGGTCCTTGAGGACGTTCCACGACACGGTGACGAGGTCGGCGCCGCGCACGATGTCGAAGAGGCCGTCGTGCTGCTGGTAGACCTGCCCGAAGTAGTGGGGCTGGTCGGCGTCCGGGCGGTCGCCGTCGCTGAAGGTGTTGTGGTCGACCCAGACGTGGCTGGAGCCGTAGACGACGAGGTTGTCGTACTCGGAGTTCCAGGCGCCCTGGTCACCGTCGGTGGGGTCCCACTGGGGGAAGCAGTCGTAGGTGTCCTCGAACGAGATGTTGCGGACGACGACGTTGGAGACGTTCTTCACCTGGAGGCTGGCGCCGATGATCGTGGCGTCCTTGCCGACACCGACGAGCGTGGTGTTGGACGGGACGTTCACGTTGACGGCGGCCGCCTGCAGCTTCGCGGACGCGACGCGGGCGTCCTCCAGCGGGCCCGACGGGACCGCGTCGGTGCCCCAGACGGCCGGGTCGTAGGCCGCGAGGTACTTCTCCAGGGTGTAGCCGTCCTGCTGGTAGGCCTCGCAGCCGATCGGGGTGCCGGAGGCGTCGGAGTTGCCGTGGACGGTGCCGGCGATCCTGACGATCTTCGGCGCGTCCCCGGCGTCCTCGAAGGCGGCGATGAGCTCGGCCCGGTTGCTCACGGTGTAGACGTGGTCGGGGGTGGCCTTCGCGCCGCCCGTGGTGGAGCCCTCGGCCGCGGCCCAGCCGTCGCCCGAGGGAAGTACGGCGCGCTCGGTCCCCTTGCCGTGGTGGGGCGAGGCCTGGGCGGGGAGGCTCACGGCGAGGGCGAGCGAGGCGCAGCCCATCACCACGGCGATGGCGCGGACATGTCTCATGCGTGCGGGCATGGCGGATCCCTAACTGTCGTACGGGGAATGGAATGAGGAGGAGTGCGGGGGGGGCGGGGATCAGGCCTGCGGCCAGGTGATCCACGTCCCGGGCACCGGCTCGTCGAGACGGCGCAGATCACGCGGGGCGAGCACGCGCCGGTCCAGCAGGGCACGGGCGGTCGTCCTGGCCACCTCGACCGCGCCGTCGGGCCGGAAGTGGGTGTTGTCCTGCTTGCCGTCGGGGTAGTTCGGCGACTCGCCGGGCTCCAGCCAGTTGAAGTACGCCTCGGTCCCGTCGGGGCCGAGTTCCTGCCAGCGGGCGAGGGAGAGCGCCTGGACGTCGAGCAGGGGCACGTCCTCCTCGGACGCCAGGGCGCGCATCGCGGCGGGGTACTCCCCGTGGGTGGGCTTCGCGGTGCCGTCCTCGGCGAACCGGCGGCGCTCGACCGGGGTGATCAGCACGGGCTCCGCGCGACGGGCGCGGGCGCCCTTGACGTACTGGCGCAGGTACTCCTGGTAGGTGGTGTACGGGTCGGTGCCGCGGGCGGGGTCCTCGGTCTTCTCGTCGTTGTGCCCGAACTGGACGAGGACGATGTCGCCCGGGCGGACGCCGTCCAGGAGGGCGGTGAGGCGGCCCTCGTCGATGAAGCTCTTGGAACTCCGGCCGTTCGTCGCGTGGTTGGCGACGGTGAGCGACCGGCCGAGGAAGAAGGGCAGGGCCATGCCCCAGCCGGTCTCGGGCGCGGCGTCCGCGTACTTCTGGGCCGCCGTGGAGTCGCCCGCGATGTGGAGAGTCCGGGGCCGGGGCCGGCCGCCGCCACCGCCGTGCGCGATGGCGGGAGTGGCGGAGAGGGCGAGCGGCAGCGCGAGGAGCGCGGCTGCCGTCCGTCTGCGGGTGAGTGACACAGGCTGACTGCCTCTCTCGGAGGACAAACGTGTGGTGGTGCGCAGGAAGAGGGACCGGCGGCGGGGTGCGACCCGGACCGCCGCCGGTCCCCCGGTCGATGGGGGTGGGGCAGGGGTGGAGTGGGGCGGCCGGGGTCAGCCGTTGCCCAGTTCCTTCCACTCCTTCTGGGAGGCGTTCAGCTCGTCGGCCATCTTGTCCAGGAAGTCCTTGGCCGTGACCTTGCCGAGGAGAAGCTTCTGGAACTCCGGCTCGTTGTCCGCCTTGCTGATGTTGTTCCAGTCGGGCAGGTAGTACGGCAGGTCGACGATCTTGGTGGAACCGTCGGTGAGGGCCTTGGCGGCGAGCGCGGTCGGCTCGCTCTCGTTGATCCACGGGTCCTTGGCCGCTTCGGTGTTGGCCGGGATGGCGCCCGCGGACTCGTTCCACTTGCTGTTGGACTCGTGCGAGGCCGCGAACTCGATGAACTTCCAGGCCGCGTTCTTGTTCTTGCTGGACCGGAAGAGGCCGAGACCGTCGACGGGGTTGGAGACCTGCACGCGCGTGCCGCCCTCCCCGATGGGCGCGGGTATGCCGGCGAACTTGCCCTCTCCCAGCGCCTTCAGGTGGTCCTGGTAGGAACCGAGGTTGTGGCTGAGCATCCCGATGGTGCCGGTGTCCCACTGGGCGACCATCTTGGTGAAGTCGTTGTTGACGTCGGCGGCCGGCGTCGTCTTCTTGAAGAGGGCGGCGTACTTCTCCAGTGCCGCGACGTTCTTCGGGTCGTTCAGGGTCGTCTTCTCGCCGTCCCAGAAGTCCGTGATGCCGGTCTGGCCGTAGATCGCGTCCAGGGCCTGTGCGATGGAGCCCGCGCCACCGCGGATGGTGTAGCCGAACTTGTTGTTCTTTGCGTCGGTGAGCTTGTCGGCGGCCTCGTAGAACTTGGGCCAGGTGGTGGGCGCCTCGAGCTTCGCCGCCTCGAACAGGTCGGTGCGGTACCAGAGCGCTCCGTTGTTCGCGGAGGTCGGCACGGTGTACATGTCGTCGCCCCGGCCGGCCGCGGCTCTCACGCTCTCGACCATGTTGTCGACGAGCTTGCCCTTCAGCTCCGACTTCTCCAGCCGGTCGCTGATCGGCTCCAGGGCCTCCTGGGACACGATGTTGGCCAGGTACGCGGTGCCGACGCCGCCCACGTCGGGCAGGCCGCCGCCCGCGATGGCCGTGTCGTACTTGGACTGGACGTCGGCGATCGGGATCGGGACGTACTTGACCTTGATGTCCGGGTTCTTCTTCTCGAAGTCCTTGATGATCTCGGTCCAGATGGCGGTGCGCGGACCACCGTTGTTGTCCCAGAAGGTGATCTCGCCCTTTCCACTGCCCTCCGTGCCTGAGCTGCTGCCGTCGTCGCCACAGCCGGTGGCCGCGAGTGCCAGGACCGCGGTGAGGGACACCGCGGTCGCGGTACGCCCCCGGAGCGTCTTCGAGATGTTCATGTCGGCTCTTCTCTCTCGGATCTGTAACGCGTACGTGGGGGGAGGTCAGTGGTGTGTGCGGTGCGGCGCGGTGCCGATGTACTCCTGCGGACCCGCGTTGCGGGTCACGAGCCTCGGCACGTCGGCGGCGCGGTCCAGCGTGTACGGGTAGAAGTCACGCGGTTCGAAGGCGGCGCCCCAGGCGTCGGTGCGGCCGGTGGTGTTCTTCAGGATCGATCCGCGCTGCACCAGCTCGGCCGTGTCGTCGGCCTGGTAGGGGTGCTGGACGTCCCGGTAGTAGCTGTTCTCGATGACCATCTTCGTGGCGCCGCGCGCCCAGTTGCCGTACGTCCACAGCGGGTCCCCGTCCGCGACCTGCGCGGAGAGGTAGTTGTTGTAGAGGTGGGCGTAGGCGCAGTTGTCGGCGGACGGGTTGCGCTGCTTCGTGCCGCTGAACCAGTTGTGGTCGATCGTGATCTGCGTGGTGACGTTCTCGGTCCAGCCGATGCCGAGCGCCTTGTTGTGGTTGTCGAAGTGGTTGTACGACACGGTGATGTACTGGCTGTCCTTGCGGATGTCGAGCAGCCCGTCGCCCATGTGCGTCAGCCGGTTGTGGTCGATCCAGACGTGGTCGGCGGTGTCCATCTGGATCGCGTCGAAGTCGGTGGTCTTCCCGTCCCAGTCGCCCTCGACATAGGAGTCGCGGATGGTGAGGTTACGGATGATGACGTTGCTGGTGCCCGGGTTCAGGTGGAGTTCGCCGTGGACGATCTCGCCCGTGTCACCCACCCCGACGATGGTCTTGTCGGACGTGACGTCGATGTCCGCGCCGAAGGGTTCGACGGTGATGGATCCGGCCACCCGGATGACGTAGGGCTCCTCGGCACCGGCGTACCTCTCCAGGCCCGCCTGGTCGGTGACGGTGACCACCTCGCCGCCCCGGCCCCCTGTGGTGCCGCCCGCCAGCGAGGCGAAGCCGTGCGGTGCCCCGCCGCCGTGGTGCGCCGCGGGCTGTGCCCCGGTCGCGGCCGACGCCCCGCCCGGGGCGGTGGGCAGGAGGAAGGCGGCGGCGAGGGCGAAGGCGGTGAACAGCGTTCTCGCTCTGGTGCGCTCGGTACGGAGGTGCGTCATTGCGACTCTCCTAAAGCGGTGCGGGGTCGGGTCAGGTTCTGGGTGGTGTTCCGGTGGTGCGGAATGCGGTGAAGCCGGCTGTTCCGGACGGCCCTGTCCCGGCCGGCGCGGTGGCGAAGAGCCCTAGGAGCGCTCCCACCCAGCGCCAGGGGGTGGCCGCGAAGACCTGGCCGGACGCCTGGAAGCCGGCCCCGTCGCCGGTGTCGGCGTAGAAGCGGCAGCGGGCGCCCCGGGTGACCTCGATACGGACGCGGACGGCTGCCCCGGGCGCGGGGCGCGGGTGTTCCGCGTCCCGCTCGTGCTCGGCGACGGTTTCGGCGTACCGGTGCACGAGCCTGGCCGTCCCGTCGGCTCCGGCCTCCAGGCCGATCCACGAGAAGGCGTCCCCGAGCACGGCGAACCCGGCCTTCGCCCCGGGTTCGGCGGAGTCCAGTGTGATGCCGGTCTCCACGGTGAACTCCTCGGCGGGCATCCGCTGCACCAGGACGTTGGGCAGGGCGCGCAGATCATGGGCGTACGCGGTCCGTACGCAGCTGAGGCGCAGCCCGTCGCCGCCGTGCCCGACCGTCCAGCCGGGCCGCGGGTTGGCCGTCCACTGCCACTGACGGCCGTAGCGGCCGCCGGGGAAGTCGTCGCTGGAGGCGGGCGCTTCGACGGGCTGCTCGGGCGCGCCGGGGCGGCGGTTCACGAGGACGGGCTCGCCCTCGTCGCCGATGACCGGCCAGCCGTCCTCCCAGCGCATCGGCTGGAGGTGCACCACACGGCCGTACGCTCCGCGGGCCTGGAAGTGCAGGAACCAGTCCTCACCGGCGGCGGTCCTGACCCAGCCGCCCTGGTGCGGGCCGTTGACCTCGGTGGTGCCCTGCGCGAGGACGACCCGCTCCTCGTAGGGCCCGTCGAACGTCCGCGAGCGGAAGGCGCCCTGCCAGCCGGTCTCCACTCCCCCGGCCGGGGCGAAGATCCAGAACCAGCCGTCGTGCCGGTAGAGCTTGGGGCCCTCCAGGGTGAACCAGCCCGGGATGGTGTCGGCGTCGACGAGGGTCGTGCCCTCGTCGAGCAGCTCCCGGCCGTCGGGGCTCATCCGGTGGCCGGTGAGCCGGTTCTTGATGCCGGAGCGGGACTTCGCCCAGGCGTGCACCAGGTAGGCCTCGCCGGTCTCCTCGTCCCACAGGGGGCACGCGTCGATCAGGCCCTTGCCGGACTTGACGAGGTGCGGGGCGCTCCAGGGGCCCCGGATGTCCTCGGCGTTGATCTGCTGGATGCCGTGGTCGGGGTCGCCCCAGAAGATCCAGAAGCGTCCCGCGTGGTGGCGCAGCGAGGGCGCCCACACCCCGCAGTCGTGGCGGGGCACGGCGAAGTCGGCGTCCGGTCCGAGCCGGTCGAGGGCGTGGCCGACCAGGGTCCAGTTGACGAGGTCGCGGGAGTGGAGCAGGGGCAGTCCGGGGACGCGGCCGAAGCTGGACGCGGTGAGGTAGTAGTCGTCGCCGTCGCGTACGACGTCCGGGTCGGACCAGTCGGCGTTCAGGACCGGGTTGCGGTAGGTGCCGTCCCCGAGGTCGGCGGTCCAGGGCATCGTCATGCGGAGACCGCCTTACGGACGTGGGTGGCCGCGGCGTCCCGGTCGAGGCGTCCGTCGGCGACGACGGTGACGATCCGGCGCACGACGGTCTCCCCGGCTGGGACGGGAAGCCGGTGGTCGGCGGCGAGGGAGGAGCCGACCCCCGGGTATTCGGTGGTCCGTACGAACCACGGGTCGCGCCGGGTCTCGTCGGTCGCGCCGGCGAAGACGAGCGTCCAGCCGTCCCCGGCGAGGGCCAGCCAGTCGGCGGCCCTGCCGTGCACGGCTTCCTCGCCGTCGAGCGTTCCGCTGAACACGGCGGGCGGCGCGGCCTCCTTGGGGGCTCGCCAGAAGAAGCCGCCGTATCCGGCGCCGGGGCGGCCGTTGGTGGCGGGGCTGCCGATGGAGAGGTCCGTGGAGCCGCGGTTGGAGAGGGAGAAGGAGAAGTCCAGCGCCCAGGCGGTGTCGGAGATCTCGGCGACGGCGACCGTGCGGTGCTCGCGCAGCAGCTCGGCGCCGTCGGCCTCCCAGCTGAGCTCCTCCACGAAGCCGTCCGGGTCGCGCAGCTTCCAGCCGAGGTGGCGCTGCGTCCCGTGGTTGTCGAGCTCGGTGGGGCCCTGGTCGCGGACGAAGGTGCGCCCGCCCCAGAAGTTGTGTCCGGCCACGTCGGGCACCGCGACGGAGGCGCCCAGGTGGTGGATGTGGTCGGCCGGGCGCTCCTCGGTGACGGAGGTGCCGGCGAGCGTGGTGACGGGGTGCAGATAGGGCCGGTTGCCCGCCTCGGGGCCGTAGCTGTAGCGGCCGACGGGCCGTCCGGCGCAGCTGAGGAGTGCGGTGGTCATGGTGTGCTCACCTCGCTGGGGCGCGCCCAGGAGGCGCCTAGTTCGGAGAAGAGGGTGAGGGTGTCGGCGGCGGCGGCGACGGTGCCGTCGATGCCGCGCACGACGCGCCGTACGCCGTCGCCCGTGTCGGCGGGCCGGGTGTGCCAGGCGGTGGCGGGCAGCGCGGTGGGCTCGGGGGCGGTGCGTACGGCGTCGAGGACCCGCATGAACGCGCCGGTGCGCTCCGGCGGTACGAGGAGCGCGGTGCCGTGCTCCAGGTGGTCGACGAGGTTCTCCAGGAGGTCGGTCCGCCCGTGCACGGTCTCCTCCGGGCCGTGTCCGGCGCGCTGGACGAGGACCCGGTCCTGCTTGTACCAGAAGGTGATGCGGCCGCGGTCGCCGTGGACGATCACATACGGTTCGCCCGCCTCCTCCGCGCAGAGGGTGACCGCGACGGTCACCGGGAGCCCGTCCGTGGTGGTGACCCGGACGCAGCTGGTGTCGTCGGACTCGATGTCGTGGGCCCGGAAGAGCTCGGTCTCGATGGACGCGACGTCCTCGTCCGTTCCCCGGTCCGCGAGTTCGAGCGCGGTGGCGACGGCGTGCGCCAGCGGGTTGGTGAGCACCCCGTCGACCACGTCGGTCCCGCCCATCCTGCGGCGCCCGGCCCAGGGTGCGCGCCGGAAGTAGGCGTCGTCGCGGACCCAGGCCCCGGCGGCGCCGATGCCCCGTACGGTGCCGATGGCCCCGGTGCGTACGAGGTCCTTGACGGCGGTCACGGCGTGCGAGCCGAAGGACTGGAAGCCGATCTGGCAGGCGATGCCCGCCTCCCGTACCCCGTCGGCCATGCGGGCGTAGTCGTCCCAGGTCGCGGCGGGCGGCTTCTCCAGGAGGAGGTGAACGCCCCGGGCCGCGGCGGTCAGGGCCAGCGTGGTGTGGGTCGGGATGGGGGTGCAGACGATGGCGGCGCGGGCGCCGGTGGAGTCCAGGAGGGCCCCGAAGTCGGCGGACTGCTCCGGCATCTCGTCGGCGAACACGTCGAGTTCGGCGTCGGTCAGCGGATTCAGTTCGCAGACCCCGGCCAGTCTGACCAGGCCCTGGTGCTGGAGGCGGCGGATGTTGGCGAGGTGCCAGCGGCCGTGGCCGCGGGCTCCGGCCAGGACGACGGGGAGGGGTGTGGTCGCACTCATCGGGCGGCCCTCCCCGCGCCGGCCCCGCGGGCCACGTCGGCGGCGGCGTCTGCGGCGCTGTCGACCGGGCCGTGCAGGGTGGGTGTCCAGCCGGTGTCGGTGGCGAGATCGGTCTCGCTGCCGGAGTTGTAGGCGTTGTAGATGGAGACCAGGTCGACCGGGAAGCCGTTGAACACGGTGCCGCGCTGGGTGAGGGCGCTGCCGTTCCAGCTCTTCAGCAGGTCGGCGACCTCGACGTGGCCCGGGGTCTCGAAGGCGTTGTTCTCGGCGACGATCCGGGACTCGGTGGAGATGCCGAGGGAGTAGCGGTAGTCGCCGTCCTCGGGGATGACGTAACGGTTGTTGTAGAGGTGGACCTGGCCGAAGCGGACCCGGGGGGCGCGCTGCACGACGGAGTGGAACTCGTTGTGGTGCAGGGTGACGCGGAGTTTGCCCCGGTCGGTGGTCACGCCGTCGCCGTTGCCGATGAGCATCGCCTTGTCGTGGTCGGCGAACCGGCTCCAGGAGACGGTGACGAGGTCGGAGCCGTTGGTGATGTCGAGGAGCCCGTCGTGGCGCAGGTAGTTGCGCCCGAAATAGGTGGGCTCCCGGTCGTCCGGGTGGCCCTTGTCGCTCGCGGTGACGTGGTCGACCCAGACGTGGGTGGCGCCGCGCAGCCACAGCGTGTCGTACGCGGTCTTCCAGTCGCCGAGACCCCCGGTGTTCGGCTGCCATGCCGGGAAGCAGTCGTAGGCGTCGCGTAGTTCCAGATTGCGGATGATGACGTTGTCGGCGTCCTTGACCTGGAGGCTCGCGCCCTTGAGCACCGCGTCCGCACCGATGCCGACGATCGTGGTGTTCGGGCCGACCGCCAGTTCGACGCGTTCGGCCTGGCGTGCGGCGGACGCCTTGCGGGCGTCCTCCTGGGGTCCGGCGGGCTTGGCGCCGCCCCATGTACGGGGGTCATAGGCGGCCAGGTACGCGTCGAGGGCGTAGCCGTCGGTGGCGTAGTCGGCGCAGTCCAGCCGCCGTCCCCGGTCGTCCGTGTTGGCGTCGATCGTGCCGGCCACCCGGATGATCTTGGGTACGGAGCTGCCGCCGTCGAGCGCCGCGACGAGCTGGGCCCGGTTGCGCACGGTGAGGACGTGGTCCTCGTCGGCCGCGGAGCCTCCGGTCGTTCCCGTGCCTTCCGCGGCCCAGCCGTCGTTGCCGGCGAGCACCTCCCGGCCGAAATCCCGGCCGGGAGCCGTCGCGGCCGTCCCCGGCGCCGTGTCCGGCGACGCGGTGGCCGCCTGGGCACCCGGCTGGAGGGCCGTGGTGCCCAGCAGCAGGGCGAGCGCGGCACCGGCGCGGCGCCCGGTACGGGGGCGGAGCTTCCAGGTCATGTGCGTCATCCCTTCACGGCGCCGGCGCTGAAGCCGGTGATGAGCCACTTCTGGATGAAGGCGAAGACGATCACCACGGGCACGGCGGCGATGACACCGCCCGCGGCCAGCGCCCCCAGGTCGACACTGTCGGCGCCGATGAGGGTGTTGAGACCGACCGGGATCGTCTGCTTGTCCTGCTCGCTGAGGAACATCAGGGCGAACAGGAAGTGGTTCCAGCTGTGGACGAAGGCGAACGAGCCGACCGCGATCAGTCCGGGGCGCAGCAGCGGCAGGACGACGGCGCAGAAGGCCTTGAAGCGCGAGCAGCCGTCCACCCAGGCGGCCTCCTCGAGGGAGACCGGCACGTTCTTGATGAAGCCGCTGATCAGGATGATCGAGAGGGGGAGCTGGAAGACGGTCTCCGCGATGACGACACTCCCCAGGGAGTTGATCATCTGGAGGTTCTTGAAGATCTCGAAGAGCGGCACGAGCATCAGGGCGCCCGGGATGAACTGCGAGCAGAGCAGCGCCAGCATGAAGGCGCCCTTGATCTTGAAGTCGAACCGGGCCAGGGCGTAGCCGCCGGCCAGCGCGACCAGGGTCGTGGCGATCAGTGTCGCGACGCCGACGATCATGCTGTTCTGGAAGAAGAGGGCGAAGCTGCGCTCGTTCCAGACCTTGGAGAAGTGCTCCCCCGTCATCGGCCAGGGCACCAGCGAGGTGGAGCCGGCGGGCCGTACGGCGAAGAGGAACATCCAGTAGAAGGGGATGAGGGTGAAGAGCAGGTAGATGCCGAGCGGCACGTAGATCTGCCAGCGCGGTACGTCGTCGAAGGCACGCTCACGCTTGGTGCGGCGGTGCGAGGAGGGCGGCGGGAGGTCGTTGCCCCCGGACAGTCCCGGCGTGCGGGCGTCGTTCTTCTCCACGAGTGCGGCAGTCACTTGTTGTCGCCTCCGAACTTGCTCAGGCGCAGATAGACGATCGAGCAGAAGAGGAGGATCACGAAGGCGACGGTGGTGAGCGCGGAGGCGTATCCGAAGTCGTGGCCCTCGATGCCTGTGTTGGCGACGTAGAGCGGCAAGGTGGTGGTCTCGCCCGCCGGTCCGCCGCCGGTGAGGGTGTAGAGCAGGTCGACGTTGTTGAACTCCCAGACCCCGCGCAGCAGGGTGGCCAGGATGATCGCGTCGCGCAGGTGCGGGAGGGTGATGTGGAAGAACTGCCGCAGCCGGCCCGCGCCGTCCACCGACGCCGCCTCGTACAGCTCCTTGGAGACGGACTGCAGGTCGGCGAGGATGAGGATGGCGAAGAAGGGGACTCCGCGCCAGAGTTCGGAGATGGTCGCCGCCCAGAAGACGGTCCCGGTGTCGGAGAGGACGGACGTGCCGTACTCACCGATCCCGGCGTCCGCGAGGTAGCGGCTGAAGCCGGTCGAGGAGTTGTAGAGCAGGATCCAGATGGTGCTGGTCAGCACCCCGGAGACGGCCCAGGGCGAGAAGACCATGGCGCGGGATATACCGCGGCCGATGAAGGTCTGGTTGACGATCAGCGCGAGGGCGAGACCGAGCGCGAGTTGCAGGGTCACCTGGGTGAAGACCCACTGGGCGCTGAAGCCGAGCGTCGGCCAGAACTGCTCGTCCTCGGTGAAGATCCTGGTGAAGTTGTCGAAGCCGGCGAAGCCGTTCCGCCACGGCTTGGTGACGTTGTAGTTCTGCAGGCTGTAGTAGAAGACGCTGACCACCGGGTAGGCGATGAAGCCCAGCATCAGCAGGCCCGCGGGCGCGATCAGCAGATACGGCAAACGGCGGGGTGTGGCCGAGCGGCGCTTGGACGCCTTCCCCTTGGGGGGCGGTGTGGCCACGGCTGCGGATTGGGCCATGACGCGTCTCCGATCTCTGGAAAGTGCTGGATGTGCCGTGCTTTCGGTGCATGATGCAAGCGCTTACCGCATGCCGTTCGATATCCCGGACGGGGCGGTGCGCGGAATTCTCTTCGCCCGGCTTCAGCCCGCGTACGGGTCGGGCACTTCTCCCTGCCGTGCCAGGAACGCGAAGTCGCATCCGGTGTCGGCCTGGGTGATCTGGTCCTGGTAGAGCGCGCCGTAACCGCGCCCGTAGCGGGCGGGCGGTTCGGTCCACCCGGACCTGCGGAGCTCCAGCTCCTCGTCGGTCACGTCGAGGTGGAGCAGCCGCGCCTCGACGTCCAGCGTGATGCTGTCACCGGTGCGGACCAGGGCGAGCGGTCCGCCGACGAAGGACTCGGGCGCGACGTGCAGGACGCAGGCCCCGTAACTGGTGCCGCTCATCCGGGCGTCGGAGATCCGCACCATGTCCCGTACGCCCAGCTTCAGCAGGTAGTCCGGGATCGGCAGCATGCCGTACTCGGGCATGCCGGGGCCGCCCTTGGGGCCTGCGTTGCGGAGCACCAGCACATGGTCGGGGGTGAGGGCCAGGGCCGGGTCGTTGATGGTGCGCTGCATCTCCTTGTAGTCGTCGAAGACGACCGCGGGACCGGTGTGGCGCAGCAGGTGCGGCTCGGCGGCGATGTGCTTGATGACCGCGCCGTCGGGGCAGAGGTTGCCGCGCAGGACCGCGACACCGCCCTCCTGGGCCAGGGGGTTGTCGCGCTCCCTGATGACGTCGGCGTCATGGACGAGCGCCCCGTCGAGCTGTTCGCGCATCGTGGCGTGCGAGACGGTGGGCCGGTCCAGGTGAAGCACGTCGGTGAGCCGCGCCAGGAACCCGGGCAGCCCTCCGGCGAAGTGGAAGTCCTCCATCAGGTACTTCCCGCCGGGGCGGAGGTTGGCGAGGACGGGCACGGTGCGGGCGATGCGGTCGAAGTCGTCCAGGGTGAGCTTCACCCCGGAGCGGCCCGCCATCGCGATCAGGTGGATGACGGCGTTGGTGGAGCCGCCGAGGGCGAGGACGGTGGCGACCGCGTCCTCGTAGGCGTCCGCCGTGAGGAGTTGCGACAGCTTCAGCTGCTGCCACACCAGTTCGACGATCCGGATCCCGGACTGTGCCGCCATGCGGTCGTGACCGGAGTCCACGGCCGGGATGGAGGAGGCACCGGGCACGGTGACGCCCAGCGCCTCGGCGGCCGCCGTCAGGGTCGAGGCGGTACCCATCGTCATGCAGTGGCCGGGTGAGCGGGCGAGCCCGTTCTCCAGCTCGGCCATCTCGCAGTCGCCGATCAGGCCGGCGCGCTTGTCGTCCCAGTACTTCCACATGTCCGTGCCGGAGCCCAGGACCTCGTTGCGCCAGTGCCCCGGCAGCATCGGCCCGGCGGGCACGAAGACCGTCGGCAGGTCGACGGACGCGGCGCCCATCAGCAGCGCGGGCGTGGACTTGTCGCAGCCGCCCAGCAGCACGGCGCCGTCGACGGGGTAGGAGCGCAGCAGCTCCTCCGTCTCCATCGCCAGCATGTTGCGGTAGAGCATCGGGGTCGGCTTCTGGAAGGTCTCCGAGAGCGTGGAGACCGGGAATTCGAGCGGGAAGCCGCCCGCCTGCCAGACGCCCCGCTTGACCGCCTGCGCGCGGTCGCGCAGATGGACGTGGCAGGGGTTGATGTCGGACCAGGTGTTGAGGATCGCGATGACCGGCTTGCCCAGGTGCTCCTCGGGGAGGTAGCCGAGCTGCCGGGTGCGGGCGCGGTGGCTGAACGAGCGGAGCCCGTCCGTGCCCCACCACTGGTGGCTGCGCAGCTCCTCGGGGGCGATGCGGCCCGCCGTGCCGTTCTCCGTCATATCGACCACCCGGCGACCAGACCGGCGACCTCGGCGCGCTGCTCCTCGGGCAGCACCCGGCTCGGTGCGCGTACGTCGCGGCGGCAGAGCCCGAGCGAGGCCAGGGCCTCCTTGACGACCGTCACGTTGTTGGCGGACTGCCGGTCGGCGCGCAGGTCCTCGAAGCGGCGGATCTGCTCCCAGACCTTCATCGCCGCGAGGTAGTCGCCCGCCCGCAGCGCCTCCAGCATGGCGAGCGAGACACCGGGGGCGACGTTGACGAGTCCGGAGGTGAAACCGCTGGCGCCGGTCGCGAAGTAGGAGGGGGCGTAGAGCTCGGCGAGCCCGGCGACCCATACGAACCGCTCCAGGCCGGCGTCCCGGGCGAACGCTCCGAAGCGGGCGGCGTCCGGGACGGCGTACTTCACACCGATGACGTTGGGGCAGCTGTCCGCGAGCTCGGCGAGGCGCTCGCCGGCGAGCAGCGGGTTGCGGATGTACGGGACGACCCCGAGCCCGGGAACGGCCTCGGCGATGGCCCGGTGGTAGTCGATCCAGCCCTCCTGCGAGACGTAGGGGTGCACCGGCTGATGCACCATCACCATCTCGGCCCCGGCGTCCCTGGCGTGCTCGGCCGCGGCCACGGCGGTCGGCACGTCGTGGCCGACCCCCACCAGGACGGTGGCACGGCCTCCGGCCTCCTCGATGGTCAGCTCGGTGACGGTGCGCCGCTCGTCGGGGGTGAGTGCGTAGAACTCACCGGTGTTGCCGTTCGGGGTGACGATGCGGACGCCGCCGTCGAGCAGCCGTCGCAGAAGTGCGCGGTGCGCCGGGACGTCGATGCTCCCGTCCTCGGCGAACGGGGTCACCGGGATCGCGACAACGTCAGCGAGGGCCGCCTTCAGCGGTGAGAGGTCCATGCGGACTGGCCTTTCGTCGAGGTGCTGGTGATACACGTCCAGCTGGTGGTTCACGCTGTGTCACCCCCGTCTTCGTCGTCGGGGAAGGCACGGCGTACGAAGGATGCGATGTGGTCGTGCAGGGCCCCCACTGCGGCCGTCGCGTCGTCGGCGAGGGCGAGCCGCAGGATCTCCCGGTGCTCGGCCGCCTCGCGCTCCCAGGACGGGTTCGCCGACCAGGCCACGGTCGACACCAGTGCGGCCTGGTCGCGGATCTCGTCGAGCATCCGGGCGAGCAGCGGGTTCCCGCAGGGCAGGTAGAGGGCCCGGTGGAAGTCCCGGTTGGCGAGCGACCTGTCCGCCTTGTCGATCGCCGAGTCGGCACGCTCCAGGGCCTCCTGGGCCGCTTCCAGCGAGACCTTGCGGGTCATGGAGCGGCGCAGCGCCTCCGGCTCGAGGAGCAGGCGTACGTCGTACACCTCCCGGGCCATGGCCGCGTCGACGAGCCGCACGGTGGCACCCTTGTACTGGCTCATGACCACCAGCCCGGTGCCGGCGAGCGTCTTCAGCGCCTCGCGTACGGGCGTCTTCGACACCCCGAACTGCGCGGCCAGTTCGGTCTCCACGAGCGCCTGTCCCGGTTGCAGCTGCGCGGTGAGGATCGCGTGCTTGATCGCCTCCAGCACGTACTGGGTCCTGGACGGAATCGGGGCAGGCGCAAAGGTCATGGGGGAAGGGCTCTCACATCTCGCGTATGGCGTCTCATATATGACGTACGAAGTACGACGCGATGAAGCTAGAGCGGTGGGAATGTTTCGTCAACGCTTCTGGCAAAAGAAGTTCGGCGAACGTGGAAACCCGGGCGGCGCGGCGCACCCCGGGGCCGGCATGACTCAGGCCCCCGGCCGCACGCCGGGGACCTGAGTCATCTCGAGGGTGGGAACGCTCCGGGATCAGCCGCCGCGGACGGCGGAGAGGGCGGTCGTGACGGCGCTCAGGTCCGGCCCGGAGGCCAGGCCCGCGTGGTAGAGGCGCAGTTCGTTCGCGCCGAGCGAGGCCGCGTGCGCGGCGTCGCTCTCCAGCGTGCCGGGGCTGCCGCCCATGCCGCTCACCACGTTGAAGTTCGCCGCCAGCACCCCGGACAGCTCCGCGAACGGCCCGAGAACAGCCTCGCGTGCCGTCGCGCCGCCGGTGCAGGGCAGCACGAGGCCGTCCGCCGTGGAGAGGATGTGCGCGGGGTCGACCCCCACGTTGGCCCCGGTGCGGTAGGAGGCGGGATCGGCGTGGAGCAGGACCTGGAAGTCCGGTCCGGGTGCCGCGGCCCGTACGGCGGCGACAGCGGCCTCCTGGAGCGCCCTGGCGACAGGGTCACGCCACCGCCGGGTGGCGTCGGCGAGGCCGGCGCCGAGCAGCTTCTCCACCCCGGCCCAGCCCTGCTCACCGGAGCCGGATCCGGCCCAGACCGGTTCCAGGGCGTGGCGCACGGCGGTGCGCAGCTCCTCGGCGTCCTGCCCCACGGAGGCGTACCCGGCCCGGCAGTCGGCGCAGAAGCAGAGGGACATCAGATACTGCGCCGCGTCCCCGAGCGCGACCCCCGAGGTCTTGTCGTGGGCGTGCAGATGGGCGAAGCCGTACCAGCCGCACGATTCCAGCTCGGTGCCCGACGCCCCCGGGCGTACGGCCGCCTCGGCCGCCAGGTCCACCAGATACGCGCGGACGACGGGCTGCGCGATGCACGGCGCCCAGGGGTAGCGGTCGCCGTAGGCGTTGACCACCGAGGTGTCAGGATGCTCGGCGCCCAGGCGGGAGTTGTGCGCGAGGACTACCCAGGAGTGCACCTGGAGACCCGCTCCCGTGAGGGCCTCGGCCGCCTCGGCGTAGGGGTCCTGCCCCGCCACCCAGGACTGCGCGTACGGGCGCAGCGTGCGCCCCCTCCAGCGCGCGGCGTCCGGCGGGTAGAGCACCGCGGCGTGCTCGGCGGTGACGATCCGGTGGCCCGGATGACGCGGGGTCAGGGCCCGGGTGGAGTGGTAGGCGGAAGCGAGCGTCACCTGCTGGACGCCGAGGCCGGCGAGGCGGGCGGGGGCGTCCGGGTCCCCCACGACGTCCCAGGGGTACAGGAAAGCCGAGGCCTTCACTTCGCCTCACCCGCGCGGTACTTCTCCAGGACCGCGCGGCCGTCGGCGATGATCGAGGTCAGCTCCTCGATGTGCGCGGCCGGGGGCTCGGTGAGCGGGGTGCGCACCGTCCCGACGGCCAGACCCTCGAGCCGGACGGCCGCCTTCACGAGCGACACCGCGTAACCGTGGCCCTTGGCCCGGAGTTCGACGAGCGGACGGTAGAAGTGGTCGAGCAGCGCGTTGACCAGGTCGTCGTCACCGGAGTCCAGCGCCCGGTAGAAGGCCAGGGCGATGTCCGGGGCGAAGGCGAAGACGGCGGAGGAGTAGAGCGTGACGCCGATGCCCCGGTAGGCGAGCCCGGTGAGCTCGGCGGTGGGCAGCCCGTTGAAGTACAGGAACTCCTCGCCGGGCAGTTCCGTGCGCACGGCGCTGACGATGCGCTGCATCAGGTCGAGGTCGCCGTAGCCGTCCTTGAGGCCGATGATCCCGGGGGTCCGGGCCAGGGCGACGACGGTCTCCGGGGTGAAGAGCGCGTTGTCGCGCTGGTAGACGACCGTCTCCAGGGAGGTGGCGGCGGCGAGGGCGGTGTAGTGGGCCAGTAGCCCTTCCTGGCCGGCGACGACGAGATAGGGCGGCATGGCGAGGAGTCCGTCCGCCCCCGCCTCCTCGGCGAGCTTCGCGTACTGGATCGCGAGCGCCGTGCCGTAACCGGCACCGGCGACCACGGGCACCTGCCCCGCGGTCTCCTCGACGGCCGCCCGCACGACGAGCCCGAACTCCTCCGGGGCCAGTGCGTGGAACTCGCCGGTGCCGCAGCAGGCGAAGACGGCCGCCGCGCCGGCGTCCACGCCCTGGCGCACGTGCGCGCGGAAGGCGTCGAGGTCGACGGCGCCGTCCGGCCCGTAGGCGGTGACGGGGAAGAAGAGCGGCCCGGCGACATCGGTGAGTCGGGCGGCAAGAGGGGCTGAGGTCACGGGCGCTCCCTGTGCAGATTCAGTCGTGCACAATTATGATCGGTGTCCATATCTCTGAACGCTGCCACGCTAAGGCAGCCGTACGGCGCCGGTCAAGACAGGAACACCCAACCCCGAGACGAACCTGTCCGGACCGAGCGACACTTGACGCGGTCCGCCGCGAGTTCCTAGCGTGTCCACGCATGTGAATGCTGCCCATGGATTTGACGCATCGGGCGGTCGCGTGACGTCGGCGTGCCTCGCGCACCCCGCCGCCCGCACGCCCACCCCGCGCAGCACCGCATCGCCCCGTCCGCGCACGCCGCGCCCGCACCCTGCGCCCGCACCGAGGAGATCCCCGAATGCCAGCTCCGCGCACCGTCCTTCTCACCGGCGCCGCCGGCGGCCTCGGCACCCTCATGCGGGGACTGCTTCCCGCGTACGGCTACGACCTCAGGCTCCTCGACCTCACCCCCATCGAGGGCGAGCCGGACGCCGTCACCGCCGACCTCGGTGACAAGGCCGCGCTGCGGGAGGCGGTGCGGGGCGTCGACGCGGTCATCCACCTCGCGGGCATCTCCCTCGAGGCCTCGTTCGACAAGATCCTGCGCTCCAACATCGAGGGCACCTACAACCTCTACGAGGCGGCGCGCGAGGAGGGCGTCGGGCGCATCGTGTTCGCCTCCTCGAACCACGCCATCGGCTACACCCCGCGCCCGGTCGCCGGTGACCCGCTGATCCCGGTCGAGACCCCACGCCGCCCCGACACCTTCTACGGCCTGTCGAAGTCCTTCGGCGAGGACCTCGCGCAGTTCTACTGGGACAAGCACGGCATCGAGACCGTCTCCGTGCGGATCGGCTCCTGCTTCATGGAGCCGACGTCGGTGCGGATGCTGTCCGTCTGGATGAGCCCCGGCGACGGGGCGCGCCTGTTCCACGCGGCCCTCACCGCCGAGGACGTGCGGCACACGGTGGTCTACGGCTCCTCCGACAACACCCGGCTCTGGTGGGACCTGACGACGGCCCGCTCCCTCGGCTACGAGCCGCAGGACGACTCCGAGCAGTACGCGGAGAAGCTCGTCGCCGAGCACGGGGAGCTGGACCCGGCGAACCCCGACCACGCCCACATCGGCGGCCACTTCGTCACGGACCCGCCGATCTGGCCGTACTAGGGTCGGGCCCACGCAATTCACGCGACGCGGCACCACGGGTCGGGGCACCATTCGGGCATGCCGAAACCTTCCGGATTCCAGTACGAGCAGCACGGCGACGCGAGCGTCACCCTCACGCACCACGGCCGCCCCGCGGGCACCCTGCGCGGCGGCCGGGCGGAGAAGTTCCTCGCGGAGGTGACCTCCGGTGACGCCCAGCTCGTCATGGCCCGCTGGACGGGCGCGTACCGGCACGGCAACGAGCGCGCCGCCCGCGAACACCCCCGCAACCGGGCGCGCGGTGGGCGCTGAGCCGTACGGAGCAAGTCCGCGAAGGTAAGGGAACGGCAAAGCCGGGTCGTTCGTTACCCCGTGCATGACCGCAATGACCCCCGGCTCGAACATCCCTCTCTCCGCCGCCCGCGTGGCGGTGGACGTCGCCGCCCCGGTGCGGCTCGACGTCTCGGGCCTGCTGCTCACCGCCGACGGCAAGGTGCGCTCCGACGACGACTTCATCTTCTACAACCAGCCCTCGGGCCCCGGCGTGACCTACCGCTCGGGCGGCGGGTCGGCGCCCGACGCGATCGTGGTGGACACCACCGCGGTCCCCCCGGGCATCGAGAAGATCGTGGTCACGGCGAGCCCCGACGCCGCGGGCCAGACCTTCCAGGGCGTGGAGCCCACCGCCACCGTGCGCAACGCGGACGACGGCAGCGCGCTCGCCACGTTCACGCCGCCACAGCTGGGCGGCGAGACGGCGCTCGTGGTCATCGAGATCTACCTGCGCAACGGCGCCTGGAAGGCCCGCGCGGTCGGCCAGGGCTATGCGAACGGGCTGGCGGGCATCGCCACGGACTTCGGCGTCTCGGTGGAGGAGCCCGCCCCGGCGGCGGCGCCCGCACCGGCCGCCGCACCCGTCGCACCGCCTGCCGCTCCGCCCATGGCTCCCCCGGCTGCCGCGCCCGTCGACCCGCGGATCGCGCCGCCGGCCCCCGCGGCACCGCCCGCACCGCCCGGCTCCGGCAAGATCAACCTCGACAAGGGCCGGGTCAGCCTCCAGAAGAACCAGACCGTGTCCCTGGTCAAGGGCGGCAGGCCGCTGCTCTCCCAGGTCAAGATGGGCCTCGGCTGGGAGCCCGCGTTCCGCGGCAAGGACATCGACCTCGACGCCTCGGTGATCGCCTTCGGCCCCAACCGCAATCACCTGGACAGCTGCTACTTCGGCAAGCTCTCCATCCTGAACGGCGCGATCAAGCACTCCGGCGACAACCTCACGGGCGAGGGCGCGGGGGACGACGAGGTGATCGTCGTGGATCTCGGCCGGATCCCCGCGGACGCGACCGGCCTGGTGTTCACGGTCAACTCGTTCACCGGGCAGAAGTTCACCGAGGTCGCCAAGGCCTACTGCCGGCTGATCGACGCGGGCACCGGCGAGGAGCTGGTCCGCTTCGACCTGACCGGCGCCGAACCGCAGACCGGCGTGATGATGGCCAAGCTGATCAAGCAGTTCTCCGGCGAGTGGGAGATGACCGGAATGGGCGAGTTCGTGAAGTCCCGGACCGTCCGCGGCATGGTCAAGCCCGCCGCCAAGGCCCTGTAACACCGCCGCCCCCGGGAGACGGCTTCCGGGGCACCCGCGGGGTCTCCCCTCAGGTGCCCCGGATCCGGAGAGTTTCCGGTGGGACGCGGTGCGTGCTCGTTCGCTCTCTCAGAGCTTGGTCAGCTTGGAGTACGGGCTCAGGATCCTCCCCTGTCGCCCCGAGAAGTCGATGAGCACTGCGTCGTTGTCGCCCTCGACAGCGAGGACTCGGCCGAGTCCGAACTGGTCGTGCGACACCCTGTCGCCCACATCGAAGCATTCGACCGGTGGGGCCGCCTGGGCCGGGCGGTTGAAGGGACTGGAAGGCAGGTGACGCCGGGAACCGGCTGACTGTTTCATTACGGTCGAGTATGCGCCCTGTAAGCGCCCGACGCCATGCCCGACCGCTCCGGAGCGGTCAGTAGTGCCGCATTCGTAATCAGCGGTTCCGGGGCCGGTCCGCGCTCCTGCCCGCTTCCAGCAGGGGCATCATGCGGAACGCCGCGTCGGAAAGACCCCCGAAGGTGTGGCGGTTCTCGCTTCCCCACGGCGCGTGCCCGACCCGGTACCCGGCGAGGTTCCAGGTGTGTACGGGCACGTCCGTCGGGATGTCCTCGGTGGTCCCCGTAGTGGGTGAACGACGCCTGCTCGTCGGTGCCGGCCGCGGCGTGGTTTCTGGAAAGGAAGCAGCCGCCGCCTTCGCACCGGGAGGTGCGTTGCCCTGACTCCAGGAGAACGCCTGCGCGGCGCGTGAGGGGATTACCCCCGCACGCCGCGCAGGCGGGTGTCAGTGCTTGTCCGGCTGGCGCTTCCACGGACCCGTGATGGCGAGCATGATGCCGGGGGTCTGGATGTTGGCGAACAGCGTCTTCCCGTCCGGGGAGAAGGTGACCCCGGCGATCTCGCTGTAGGAGGGGTCCTCCTCCGTGCCGGCGTTGAGGTCGTTGCGCGCGATCGGGTAGGTGCGCCCGCTGTCGGTCGCGCCGAAGAGGTGCTGGATCCCGTTCCCGTCCTCGGAGATGACGATGCCGCCGTACGGGGACACGGTGATGTTGTCCGGGCCGTCGAAGGCGCCGTCCACCGACGGGTCGGCGTTGACGCCGAGAAGGACCTTGAGGGTGACCGTGCGGCGCTTGGGGTCGTAGAACCAGACCTGGCCGTCGTGGGCCACGGGGCTCTCGTCCCGGGCGAACGAGGAGACGAAGTAGGCGCCGCCGTCGCCCCACCACATGCCCTCGAGCTTGCGGGCGCGGGTCACCTGGGTGTCGGTGAACTGCTTGCGCACGGAGACGGTCTTCGCGTCGCGGTCGGGTACGTCGACCCAGTCCACGCCGTAGACGGTGCCGATCTCCGTGGCGCGGGACAGGTCGTCGACGAACGCGCCCCTCTTGTCGTAGCACTTGGTGGCCTGGAGGACACCGGCGTCGTCGGCGAGGGTGCGCAGCTTCCCCCGGCCGTGCTTGAAGCCGTGCGGCGGGACCCAGCGGTAGAGCAGGCCGTTGGGGCCGGACGCGTCCTCGGTCAGGTAGGCGTGCCCCCGCTTCGGGTCGATGACGACGGCCTCGTGGGCGTACCGGCCGAACGCCTTGATGGGGCGCGGGTCGCGGTTGGCGCGCTTGTCGTACGGGTCGACCTCGAAGACGTAGCCGTGGTCCTTGAGCAGTCCGTTCCTGCCGGCCTTGTCCTCGGTCTCCTCGCAGGTGAGCCAGGTGCCCCACGCGGTGCTGCCGCCGGCACAGTTGGTCGACGTACCCGCGATGCCGACCCACTCGGCGGTGCGGCCGTCGCGACGGGTCTCCACGACGGTGCAGCCGCCGGCCGCGACCGGGTCGTAGACGAGGCCCTCGGTGAGCGGGACGGGGTACTCCCAGCCGGCCCGGGTGCCGCTCAGCTCGTGGTTGTTGACCAGGAGCGTGACACCGCGGGCGCCTTCGAAGGCGGCGGTGCCGTCGTGGTTGGAGGGGGTCGGCTCGCCGGTCTCCAGCTTGGTGACCCCGCTGTGGGTGATGACGCGGTACGAGAATCCGGCGGGCAGCGCGAGGATGCCCTTCGGGTCGTCGATCAGCGGCCCGTAGCCCAGCTCCTTGCCGTGCCCGTGGCCCTTGCCGTCGTCCCCGTGGTCATGGCCGTGCCGCGAGTCCTCGGCGGCCAGGGCGCCGGGTGCCGTGGCCAGTGCGCCGACGGCACCGGTCAGGGCTATCCCCGCACCGGTGAGGGCGGACTGTCTGCTGAATTCCCTGCGGGTGATCGACATGGCGGGCTCCTGGTGCTGTGTGGCCGGGTGGGCTGGCGCGATCACGTTCCCTCCCCCGCACCAACTCCAGCTGAACACCGACCGGCGTACGGGGGTCCTGTGTCCCAACCCGGTTCCCGTCCCAGGACAAACCCGCCCATCGGTGCGGCAGCGACCGGCCGCGACCGGCCTCACCTGGCCGGAACACGCCGGTCCACCGGCCGCCTCCGCCGCGGGGCGGTGAGGCGGCCGGTCCGGCCGCCGGCGGGCCTGGGGCGGTGGCGGCAGCCGGCGGACGGGTCAGCCGCGGCCGAGGACCTTGCGGGCGGTCCCGAGGTCGAGGAGGGCCGTCTCCCCCGTGGAGTCGCTCAGGCCGTCGTTGTCGGTGACGGCGTAGACGTGGCCGTTGCCCGCCACGGTGAGACCTTCGAGCTTCTCCTGCGTCCAGCCCTTCGTGGCCCGCAGGTCGGGCAGCACGTCATGGGCAAGGGTCTTGGGCAGGACGGTGAGCGTGCCCTCCGGGGCCGCGGTCCTCGGCAGGCCGACCGTGTAGATCTGCTTGATCTCGGCAGCGGGGCCGTTCAGCTTGTCGCGTTCGATGACGGCGAGCCTGTTCCCCACCACGGTGATCTCGGAGAGGCCGATCCAGTCGCCGGCCGTGGTGGTGGTTCCGAGCCGGTAGCCGTACCAGCTCCAGGTGCCCGCCCGGACGTCGTAACGGCCGAGCCGGACCACACCGGCCGGGTCGGTCGAGGCCTGGCGCTGGAGGGCCGCCCAGACGATCTCGCGACCGTCGCGGTCCGTGGTGGCGGTGACGCCTTCGAAGCCCTGCGGGCCGAGGCCCGAGGCGACGCCGGACGGCAGCGGGACGACCTGCTGGGTGACGCCGTGGCGGTCCAGACGCACCAGCTGGTTGCCGGCGCCCGTCCTGCCCTCGACGGCCAGCCAGAAGCCGCCCTGCGGGCGGGCGTGGATGCCTTCGGCGTCGTAACCGACGGGCTTGCCCGTGGCGTCCTTGACGGCCAGCTCGCGCGTGATGACGGCCGGCTCGCGGTCCGCGTCGATCGTGAGGACGCGGGTGGCGGAGTACGCGGCGTCGGTGACGGTGTACAGCTCGTCGGCACGGCCCGGCACGGCCGACAGCGCGCCGAGCGCGCCCCAGCCGATGGGGGTGCCCGTGGAGTCCGGGCCCGAGACGAGCGAGGGGTAGGTGGGCGTGCCTCTGCCCAGCTCGAACAGGCTCACCGAGGCGCGCACCCCGGCCTCGGCGTCGTCCTCCTCGCTGGAGACCGCGAGCAGTCCGCGTGAGGGGATCGGCAGCAGGCCCTCGGGGCCGTTGGTGGCCGGCAGCACCTGCTCGAAGACCGGCCGGGTGGGGTTGCTGACGTCGTAGACGGCGACGAAGTTGCTGCGCTCGGAGCCGACGAAGGCGTAGCGCACCCCGTCGTAGGTGGCGATGGCCAGCCCTTCGGGCTCGGTGCCCTTGTTCTCGGAGCGGTCCTCGTTCAGCAGGCCGTAGCGCGCCGCGATGTGCTCGAAGCTGTTGCCGGCGTCCCAGGCCACCTTGCCGGTACGGCTGTCGAAGACGGTCCAGCCGCGGGTGCCGCCCTTCCAGTCGCCCTCGTTGGCCGTGGCCAGGTAGCGGTCGTCGATCCAGCCGAGGGCGTCCGGTTCGCGTGGCACGTCGGTGATGGACCCGGTCTGGTCGATGACGCCGTCCTCGGCGGTGTCGATGCCGTCGACGGAGGCCGTGCCGGCGCTGAACGCCTTGGTGAGGCGCCCCGACGCGAGGTCGATCATGACGACGCCGTTGTTCTCCTGCAGGGTCACGGCGAGCTGACCCCGGCTGTTGACGGAGACGTACTCCGGCTCCGGGTCGGTGGGTTCGGTGATTCCGGCGGCCGTGAGTGCGGGGAGCGCGGAGCCGTCCGCCCGGGTCAGCGGCACCGCGCGGGTGGTCCACCGGGTGGGCGAGGAGCCCTTGAGGTCGACGATCCGGACGAACCCCGCGGGAGCCTGCGGGAGGTCGCCCTCCTCGCCGCCGGGCGGGGTGGCCTCCTCGTCACGCTCGTTCTCGATGGCGACGGCAGCGTACCGCTTGTCCTTGCTGATCGCGATCGAGTCGGGCTGGCCGCCCAGGTCGTGACTGGCCACCCGCTCGCGGGTGGCCAGCGATATGACGTCCAGGCGTCCGGACGGTTGGCTGTAGCTCTCGCTGGTGTTCACGACGACGAGGACGTACCGGCCGACCACCGACACCGAGGTGGGCTCGTCCTCGGCGTCGCCCAGTTCGGCCAGGGAGAGCGTGCCCAGCCCCTCGGGCCGGCCGGCGTCGCTGATGTCGAGGAAGCCGATCCGCTTGGCTGCGGCGTCCGTGTAGACGAGTGTGCGGCCGTCCTCGCTGGTCGCGGAGATCTCGGCGACGGTCCGGTCCGCGGCGTCCTCCCCGGCCGGCCGGTTCCGGAAGACGGGGTAGGTGGCGGCGCGTTCGAAGGCCACCGGCTTCCGTCCGCGGTCTCCGCCGTGCGTCTGACCCGCGTTCGCCACACCTGCGCCCGCCAGGGTGCCCGCGGTCACGGCCAGGACCGCGAGTGCGGCACAGGTTCTCTTCGGGAGCATCGTTCCTCCGGTTCGGTCCACTGAGGAACCGGATGCTCGCAGCCGTGAGCCATGGCCGATGGGCGACTCGGTGAACGGACGGCGAAGATCAGGAACATCGCCGGAGACCGACGGGCCGCGGCAGCCCTTCTGCCGCGGCCGTGCCGTACCCGTGCGTCAGCTCTGCTGCCGCGACCGTGCCTTGTACGCCGCCTTGCGGGCGGCCTTCGCGGCACCGCGGTCGCTGTGGAGGCGGCCCATCGCCTCCAGGACCTCGGCAGTAGCCGGGTGCTCCACCCGCCAGGCCTCGTCGAAGAAGCCGCTGTGCTGTCCGGAGAGCCCTTCGACGAGCTCCTGGAGCTCGTCCAGGTCGCCGTCGGCGTCCAGTTGGGCGGCGATCGTGTCCACGGCCAGCCAGAAGATCATCGACTCCGGGGGCGCGGGCACGTCCGCCGCGCCACGCTCCGCGAGCCAGACCCGGGCCAGACCGCCGAGCTCGGGATCACCGAGCACCGCGCGGACCGCGGGCTCGGCCTCCGGGCCGACCAGTGCGAGGGCCTGCTGGCAGTGGAGCCTGCGGAGCGGTGCCCGCCGGTCGGCGCCGCGCGCCGCGTCCAGGAGCTCCACCGCGGCGGCCTCCGCCCTCTCGGCTCCGCGCCGGCCGAGCCAGAGACCGACCTCGGTGCGCGCGGCCTCCTCGGGGTAGTACGCGATGCCGTCGAGGAGGGCGTCGGCCCCCTTGTCGGCGAGGTCACCGACGGCGGGGGCGTCCACGCCGGCCTCCAGCATCCGCTCCCGGATGCCGTAGAGGCCGAGCGGCGTCAGCCTCACCATGCCGTAGCGGGTGACGTCCTCGTCGTCGGCGGGCGGTGTCGCCTCCTCGCCCTCCTCGGTCAGCAACGTCTCGTCCACCGGGCGGTATTCGACGATCCCGATGGGTTCGAGGACCCGGAACTGGTCGTCCAGCCGCATCATCGCCTCGGACACCTGCTCCAGGACGTCGTCGGTGGGCTCCCCCATGTCGTCGGGCACCACCACGGAGGCGGCGAGGGCCGGCAGCGGCACGGGGCCGTCGGCGGGACCGGCCTCCGAGAGGGTCAGCAGATAGAGGTTGCCGAGCACCCCGTCGAGGAACTCGGCCTCCTCCTCCGGGTCCCAGTCCAGGGCGTCGAAGTCGACGCTCCCGTCCTCACCGATGAGATCGGCGAAGTCGTCGAAGGCCGGGGCGGTGGCGTCCGCGTGCACGGCCTCCAGGCCGTCGAGCCAGATCGCGAGGACGTCCTGCGGGGAGCCGGAGGTCAGCAGCGCCAGGTTCTCGCCGGCCGTGACGGTGCCCTCCGCGTCGCCCTCCCCGGTTTCGTCCGCGTCCTGCGGGTCCTCGAAGTCGACGAGCCCGGTGTCCACAGCTAGGCGCCACGCCTCGCTGGCGTACGCGGCGCCGTCCTCGTCGTCGCCGAGCCCCAGGTGCTGTGCGGCGTCGGGCAGCTGCGCCTCGACGAGCTCACCACCGGCGCCGACCCGGGTCTTCGGCCCCGCCCAGCGGGCGAGGCGGACGGCGCGGGCGAGCAGCGGAGCGGCCAGCGCGTCCCGTGCCAGCTCGGCCTCGGTGTGCAGCCGCACCGGCGGCAGGGAGGGGCGCTCTGCGGACATCAGGGGGTTCTCCTCGGGGCGTGCGCGGGCTGTGTGCGAGGGGCCGGCCCGGTGCGTACGGGGCCTTGGCCGCCCCCCAGCGTAGACGCATTTCGTCCCGAGCCGCCCGGTTCTCCTACAGGCCGGACGCGAGGCTGAGCGCGGGTGTGTAGCGGCGGACGGTACTGCGCTTCAGGCCGGGGTGATTCTGGACCCTGTGCCACTGCGGTGTCGTCGATCCGACCCCGTCGCCCGAGGCGGCGAGGGCGTCGACGTGGGCCTGGGCGCTCTCCCACTCCGCATAGTTGAGCACCCGCGTCCCGTCCGTACTGACGTGGAAGTGCGCCGAGATGCCGCCCGGCCGCGGCGCCGGATCGGACTCGAGCGCCTCGAACACCGCGTCCACCCAGTCACGTTGGCCGGCCGGGTCCGGTCCGTCGAGCTCGATGTCGACGATCACGACGCAACCCGGCTCCCGGATGTCCTGCTTCACCCCCGAGCGGTACAGCTCGAACGCGCGCAGCCCGAGTCGCTCGATGCCGGGAACGGCCGCGTCGATCTCGGCGACGCGCTCGTCACGGCCCGTGCGGGCGAATTCCCGGTGGACGGATTCGTCGGTCCACTGCGAGTAGTGGAGCAGCGTCTTCCCGTCCTCCCCGGCGAGCACGCTGTACGAGAGAAGCCCGGGGTGCGGCCACTCGCGGGCCGCCCAGGCGGCACGGATGGCCTCGATCGTCCGGCGCTGCCGTTCGGGGGTGCCGACGTCCCAGGTACTCACCTTTACGGTCCCCGCGTCGGGACGGGCCAGCTCGGGACGGGAGGTGAACTGCACGGCAGGCATGGCGTGATCCTCTCCGGCGTACCCTCGCGGTCCGCCTTCGATCACCACCCTGATACGTCAAGTGCGCTTGAGGTCAAGGTCGGTCATCCTGCCGTCCGCACCCGCCACGCCGTCGTGTTCAGCTCGTCCATCAGGCGTATGTCGTGACCCTCCAGCGGGAAGACACGCGCCCCTGTGTCCGGGGCGGCGGAGATCTCCAGGGCGTCGCCCTCGATGAGGTCGCCACCCTCCTTGGTGGAGACCCAGGCCAGCGTCGATGTGACGCTCGCGCCGG
Source organism: Streptomyces sp. NPDC091271 (assembly GCF_044757505.1). Lineage (NCBI taxonomy): Bacteria > Bacillati > Actinomycetota > Actinomycetes > Kitasatosporales > Streptomycetaceae > Streptomyces > Streptomyces sp. NPDC091271. The sequence goes on from NZ_JBIVVD010000005.1 coordinate 138,630, forward strand.
GCTTCAGCATGACCTCCTCCGGCCCCTCGTCGTTGCCGAACATCGATCCGCCCGCGTTCACGGGTACGGGGATGCGTTCGCCCTCGTCGCCCAGCGCGCGGACGGACGGGTAGCCGTGGACGCGGTAGGGCTGCTTCCCGCAGTTGGTGAGCGTGAGGGTGACGGCACGGTGGAACATCGCCGTCTGCACGGGGCCCATCCCCACGACCACTCCGGAGGCGGGGCAGCCGTCGGCCGGCGCGGCGGGGGCGGGCGCTCCCTCGGCGGGGGCGGGCGCGGCGTCCGCCGGCCGCGTCGCGCTGGTGGGGGTCGGCGACGGACCCGGCTCCCCCTCGCCCGCGGGGACGAGGAAACCGGCACAGCCGGACAGCGTCAGCGTGGCCACCGTGAGCACGGCGGCCGAGATCGTTCTCCGTACGCGCACGCCGTGTACCCACCCCCGGAACGGTCTGTCGCAACCACGTTCGATCATGCCAGACGCCGCCTCCACCGTTCAGCGTCTCTTGCCCTTCACCCCGAGCAGAACTAAGTGGACCCGCACGCACCGGAAGCCGAGACTGCGGACATGACATCCCACACGGCCAGGCCCTTCGGCCGAGCCCTCTGCGCCATGATCACCCCGTTCACCGCCGCAGGTGACCTGGACCTGGACGCCGCCCGCCGTCACGCCGCCGGTCTCGTCGCGGACGGCTGCGACGGCCTCGTGCTCAGCGGCACCACGGGCGAGTCACCGACCACGACGGACGAGGAGAAGACCGCGCTGCTGCGGGCCGTCCGGGAGGCGGTCGGCGACTCCGTCCCGCTCGTCGCGGGCGTGGGCAGTTCCGACACCCGGCACACGGTCCGGCTCGCGCGGGAGGCCGAGGCCGCGGGCGCCGACGGGCTGCTGGTGGTGACGCCGTACTACAGCCGCCCCCCGCAGGCCGCGGTGGAGGCGCACTTCCTCCGGGTCGCAGACGCCACGGGCATCGGGCTGATGCTGTACGACATCCCGGGCCGCACCGGCACGAGGATCGAACCGGCGACACTGCTCCGTCTGGCCGGACATCCGCGCGTCGTGGCGGTCAAGGACTGTTCGTACGACCTGCTCGCGGCCGCCAAGGTGATGGCGCGGACCTCATTGGCCTACTACTCGGGATGCGAGGAGCTCAACCTTCCGCTGTACGCGCTCGGCGGAGCCGGCTATGTGAGTACGGTCGCCAACGCCGCCCCGCGTCAGATGCGGGCCGTGCTGGACGCGTTCGACGCCGGCGACACCGCGGAGGCGGCCCGCCTCAACGGGCTCACCGCCCCGCTGATCGAGGCCATGATGGCCGCCGGCCTGCCCGGCACGGTCACGGCGAAGGCGCTGCTGGACGCGGGCCCGGTCCGCGAACCGCTGCAGCCCGCCGACCGCGAGGCGGTCGACGGGCTGCGCGGGGTGTACGAGGAACTCCTCGACGCTACGGACTAGTCGTTGCTGTGCAGTACGTCGTTGAGCCCGTCCCAGACCGCGTTGTTCGGGCGGGCCTCGACGGCGCCGGTGACCGAGTTGCGGCGGAAGAGGATGTTCGAAGCGCCGGAGAGTTCGCGGGCCTTGACGACCTGGCCGTCGGGCATCGTGACCCGGGTGCCGGCCGTGACGTAGAGCCCGGCCTCGACGACGCACTCGTCGCCGAGCGCGATCCCGATGCCCGCCTCGGCGCCGATCAGACAGCGCTGCCCGATGGCGATGCGCTCCTTGCCGCCGCCGGACAGCGTGCCCATGGTGGACGCGCCGCCGCCGATGTCGGAGCCGTCGCCGACGACGACGCCCGCGGAGATGCGGCCCTCGACCATGGAGGTGCCGAGGGTGCCCGCGTTGAAGTTGACGAAGCCCTCGTGCATCACGGTCGTACCGGAGGCCAGGTGGGCCCCGAGCCGCACCCGGTCGGCGTCGGCGATCCGCACGCCCTTGGGCGCGACGTAGTCCGTCATCCGGGGGAACTTGTCCACCGAGGTGACCTGGAGGTGCAGGCCCTCGGCACGCGCGTTGAGCCGGACCTTCTCCAGGTCGTCGACGGCGACCGGGCCCAGCGAGGTCCAGGCGACGTTGGCGAGGAAGCCGAAGATGCCGTCGAGGTTCTGCCCGTGGGGCTGCACGAGACGGTGCGAGAGCAGGTGCAGCCGCAGGTAGGTGTCGTGCGCGTCGAGCGGCTTGTCGTCCAGTGAGGAGATGACCGTGGACACGGCGACGATCTCCACGCCGCGGCGTGCGTCCACGCCGATGGCCTTGGCCGCGCCGTCGCCGAGACGGTTCACCGCCTCCTCGGGGCTCAGGCGCTGCGTCCCGGCCGGGCCGGGCTCCGCGACGAGCTCGGGAGCGGGGAACCAGGTGTCGAGGACGGTGCCGTCACCGGCGATGGTGGCGAGGCCGGCGGCGACGGCGCCGGTGGTGCGGGCGGAGCCCTGGGAAGTCGTGTCGGTCATGAACAGAACCTAACCGTCCGAGCCCCGTGCGGGCGAACCGGTCTCAGTTGCCGGAGCGTATTCGCCCGGGGGGACGGGGCGACCGGGTCCCGCACCGCTCGTCACCCGCGCCCCGGACGAGGGTTCGCGCAGCCGCCGCGCCGCCAGTACGGCCACCCCCGCACCGCACGCGAGGGCCGCACAGAGGGGCCAGAGCAGCGCGGGTGCGGCGGTGTACAGCGCGCCGCCCAGGGGTGGGGCGAGGACCTGGCCGCTGATCGACGCGCCCGCGTACAGGCTCTGGAACCGGCCCTGCGCGTGGAGCGGCGCCTGGTCGGCGACGTAGGCGGTGGCCGTGGTCTTGTAGAGGATCTCGCCCAGGGTCAGCGACACCATCATCGAGACGGCGAACAGGGCACCCGCCCCGGGGATCAGCACCGCGTAGCCGAGTCCGACGAGGAGCAGCCCGGCCCCGACGACGGTCAGCGGCGCCCGGCGACGCAGGGCGTGTGCGGCGGGGAGTTCGAGGCAGAGGATGACGCCCCCGTTGACCGCGATCAGCCAGCCGTAGAACTGGGTGCCGTAGCCGTGGTCGGCGAGGAAGACGGGCAGGGTGGAGTACTGCTGACGGTAGACGAGGTCGACGCAGACGATCGCGGCGAGCAGGACCAGCACCGCGGGCCTGTCCCGGAGTTCGCGCCAGAAGCCCGGTGTGTGCGGGTCGTGCGTGCGCAGGGTGTGCGCGGTGCCGCGGGACGGCAGGATCGCGGCGGCGTAGCCGGCGAAGAGCAGGGTGCCCAGTCCGTCCGCGAGGAAGAGCCAGTCGTACGAGGACGCGGCGGCGATCAGCGCGCCGAGCGGGGGCCCGACGGTGAAGCCGCCGTTGGAGGCGAAGCGGGTGAGGGCGAAGCTCTGGCGGCGCCCTCCGGCGGGGACGGAGACCGCGACGAGCGCCGCGTCGGCCGCGCGGACGACCCCCGAGGCGTACTGGGCCAGGGGCAGCACCGTGTACAGGGCGCCCAGGGGCAGCAGGGGGAGGGCGACGAGCACGGCACCGCTCACACAGGCGCCGGTCAGAAGCATCCGCCGGTGGCCGAACCGGTCCCCGAACCAGCCGCCGGTGAAGTTGCCCGCGACCAGGCCGATCCCGCCGATGCCGCTGATCACACCCGCCTGGGCGACGGAGAGGCCGCGGGGTCCGGTGAGGTAGACGAAGAGATAGACGAAGGTGAAGCTGACGACGGCGTTGAGGAAGGCGCCGAACGCCAGGAGCCGCACCGTTCTCGGTACGCCGCGCAGCATGCCCATTCCGCCCCCCCAGGCAGTGAGTTCCCTTCGGGAACGGACTATGGCAGCCTGGCATCCGCCAGGTCAACCGAGCAGGGAGCGCACAGCTGCCGGCACCGATCGCACGCCCCCGTCGCCGCCACGCCGCACACGGTGTTGCACCGCTTCGCGGCGCCTACGCGCGCGCCAGGACACCCGACCGCCGGGGTGCGCCGGGATCCCGGGCGCGAGAGGCCGCACCTTCGAGCCGTGCACCTACCGCGGCCGTCCGGCGGGGCACCGCCTGACCGGTGTCAGCGGCCTGCCCCGTCCACGACCCTGGCCAGCATCTCCCTGGTGTACTCCGGGTCGAAGTCGTCGCCGGTGAGCAGCACCTGGAGGCTGATCCCGTCCAGCAGGGCCGTGAGCGCCCGCGCGGTGGCCCGGTCGGTGCGGTCGGCGATCAGGACGGCCAGGGCGTCGGCCCACTCGGCGGCGACCGGCCGCAGAGCGGGCCGGCGGAGGGCCGCGAGGTACAGCTCGTACTCCAGAGCCAGCGGCCCGCGGCCCGCGGCGAACCACTCCCCCAGCAGCCGGGTCAGCTCGTCGGCCAGCGGGACCTCGGGGTCGGAGAAGTACGGGCTCTCCCGCACCGTCCGGGCGAAGCTCTCGTTGCACCGGCGCAGGGCGGCGACCAGCAGTTCGTCGAGCGAGCCGAAGTGATACGTCGTCGAGCCGAGCGGCACGTCGGCCTCGGCGGCCACGGTGCGGTGGCTGAGCCCGCCGATACCCCGGTCCGCGACGACGCGGATGGCCGCGTCGATGATGCGCTCACGCCGCTCGGGGTCGTACCGCCGGACCATCAGTGGGCTCCTCCGAGATTGAGGACGACGACCCCCGCGATGACCAGAGCGATGCCCGCCAGCTTGACGAGGCCCGCGGACTCGCCCATCCAGAGGATGCCGATGGCGGCGACGGCCGCGGTGCCCGCCCCCGCCCAGATGGCGTAGGCGGTACCGATCGACAGCGTCTTGAGGGTCTGGGCCAGCAACGCGAAGGCCAGGACATAGCCGACGACGGTGATGAGCGAGGGCCACAGCCTGGTGAACCCCTCGCTGTACTTCATGGCCGTCGTCCCGGCCACCTCCGCCGCTATGGCCGCGGCCAGCATTCCGTATCCCATGCGTACGAGCGTACACAACGTTGCGTACGACCGTACACAAGAACGGTGCACCCACATCGTGACCGGCCAGGAAGGGATTCGGGGGCATCCCGGGGCGCTACGGTGTCCGCACCGGTAGGACCGGATGACAACCGGACGATGCGAGCAACGGAGCAGTGGTGGCGCAGGACGCAGGGTGGGGCGGGGGCGCCTACGGGGGCGCGGCGTACGGCGGAAGTCCCTACGGGGGGCCGCCGGGATGGGGTGGCTGGACGCCACCGCCGAAGCCGGGGGTGATACCGCTCGCCCCGCTGAAGCTGGGGGACGTGCTGGGCGGGGCCTTCTCGACGATGGGCCGGTACTGGAAGCAGCTGTTCGGCATGGCCGCCGCGCTGTACGGCGGGGCCGCGCTCCTGATGGCGGCTGCGGTGGCCATCGCCTACTCAGCCGTCGCCGACCACCTGGAGCGGGTGGTCTCCCTCGACTACGACGAGGGGGCCTCGTCCTCCGACATCGTTCCGCTCGTGACCGCGGGCTGCCTCCTCGCACTGCTGGGCATCGTCACCATGGCGGTCGTCTCCGGCCTGATGTACGCGGCGGTCCCCGCCGTGCTGCAGGACGCGGTCCTGGGCAGGCCCGTGGCCTTCTCGACGGTGTGGCAGAAGGCCTGGGCCCATGTCGCCCCCGTGATCGGCGCCCTGATCCTCACCGCCCTGGTCGCGATGGTGCCCGTGCTGCTGGTCATGACGGTCTTCATCGGGGCGATCATCAGCTTCGTCACGATGGACAGTGGCGGTGGCGCCGCCACCGCCATCACGCTGGGTGTCGTCGGCGTCCTGATCACCGGGCCGCTCGCGGCCTGGATCTGGATAAAGGTGAGCCTGGCACCCGCGGCCGTGGTCTTCGAGGGCCGGGGGCCCGTCGCCGCGCTGCGCCGCTCGTCCCAACTGGTAAGCGGCGACTGGTGGCGGATCTTCGGCATCACCCTGCTTGCCGGCGTGATAGCGAGCACGGCCGGCTATGTCATCCAGATGCCTTTCTCGGTCCTCGGCCTCTTCCCCGGCATGATCGGGACAGCATCGCTGGAGGACGACCCGAGCCCCGCGGCGGTGATGGTCGCGATGAGCGGCTATCTGGTCGCGACCCTGCTGGGGCAGCTCGTGAGCCAGATCATCTCGACGACGTTTCCCCAGCTGGTGACCGGTCTGCTCTACGTCGACCGGCGAATGCGGACGGAGAACCTGGGCCCTGTCCTGGCCGAGGCCGCCGGCGTCCCCGCACAGGGCCCGGTGCCTCCGCCGTACGGAGGCGGCGCCGCCCCGCAGTGGTGACCCGGCCGGGGCAGAAGCCCTCGGCCGCGCCGGGTCACCTCCCGCGGGAGGTGACACCGGCTGAACCCTCCTGATCCGGGCGCGAGCAGCTGCCCGAGCGTCAGCCGTTCGACAGTTGCTCGCGCAGGACCGCGCCCGCGGTGACGGGCTCGCGGCCGATCAGGGTGGCCAGCGTCGGGTCGACGGTGGCGAATTCCCCCGCCCGGGCAGCGGTGAAGATGCCCAGGAGCTGCTCCGCGGTCTCCGCGGGAACCCCTCGGCCCACCGCCTGCTCCAGGAACTGGCCGTCGGGCTCGGTGATCCTCGTCAGAGTGCGGCCCGTGACCTCGGTGGTTATGCCGGCCAGGTCGTCGAAGGTGAGTGCACGCCCGCCGGTGAGCGGCGGCGTGGGGCCGTCGAAGCGGCCTTCGTCGGCCAGGACGGCGGCGGCCGCCTCCGCGAGGTCGCCATGGGCGGTCCAGCTGACCGGCCCGTCCTCGGGGAGCACGAGCCGGCCGGACTCCAGGGCCTGCCCGACGAAGTGCGCGGCGCTGGCGGCGTAGAAGCCGTTACGCAGCGAGGTGAAGGGCACGCCGCAGGCGCGCAGCGCCTCCTCGGTGGCGGCGTGGTCGCGGCACGCCTGGAAACGCGAGGACTCTCCTGCCCCCATCTGGCTGGTGTAGAGAATGCGCCGAGCGCCCGCCGCGACGGCCCCCTCGATCGCGACGCGGTGCTGCTTGACGCACTCGTCCCCCATTTTGTCGACGGAGACGATGAGCACCTGGGTGGCACCCTCGAAGGCATGGGCGAGACCGGCGGGGTCGGTGAAGCTGCCTTCTCGCACCCGCACCCCCCGGTCGGCCAGGGCCTTCGCCCTCCGCGGGTCCCGGACGCTGACGCCGACCCGGCTCGCCGGCACGCGCGTGAGCAGCCGCTCGACGATCTGACGCCCCAGCTGTCCGGTGGCTCCGGTCACGATGATCATGATGCGCTCCCATGTGTGGCGACGACACGGTTCCGGTGGAACCATTTGAACGGTACCATCGATACTAACGTCGTGACCATGCTTTTGGTATCAACGATACTAACGACGGAATCGGCCAAGCGGTATCGTCGATCCATGCCATCACCTTCACGCGGCAGGGACGGCGCCACCGCCGCCGGGCCCGACACCGCGCCCCCTGCCCGGGAGCTGACCCGGCAGCGGGTCATCGAGGCCGCCATCGCCCTTCTGACGAGCGGGGGCCGCGACGCGGTCACCACCCGGGCGGTCGCCGATGCCGCAGGCCTGCAGCCGCCGGCCATCTACCGGCTGTTCGGCGACAAGGACGGCCTGCTCGACGCCGTGGCCGAGCACGGATTCGCCACGTTCCTCGCGAGCAAGCAGGTCGACCCGGACCCGCGGGATCCCATCGAGGACCTGCGAGCCGGCTGGGACGTCGCGGTCGAGTTCGGTCTGGCCAATCCGGCCCTGTACACCCTGATGTACTCGGAACCCGCCAGGTCGGGCTCAGCCGCCTTCAGGACCGGCATGGAGATCCTCATGGGCCGTATCCGGCGCCTCGCAGCCGGCGGCTGGCTGCGCGTCGACGAGGAACTCGCGGCCCAGACCATCCACGCCATGGCACGCGGCGCGGTGCTCACCTGGCTCTCCCTGCCCGAGGACCGGCGTGACCCCGCCCTGTTCACCACGCTGCGGGAGTCCATGGTCGCCGCCGTCACCAACCAGGAACCTGCCGTGCGGGACGCGGGCCCGGCGGGCGCCGCCCGCGCCCTGCGCGCCGCACTGCCGGAACAGACGCCCCTCAGCAGCGCTGAGCGGTATCTGCTGAGGGAGTGGCTGAACCGCCTGGCCACCGAGGGCTGACCACAGACGAGGAAGGCCCCCGGCACGGTGCCGGGGGCCTTCCAGGACGTCATGGCTCAGACGTTGAAACCGAGCGCGCGAAGCTGCTCGCGACCGTCATCGGTGATCTTGTCGGGGCCCCACGGCGGCATCCAGACCCAGTTGATCCGGAGCTCGTTGACGATGCCGTCCGTCGCGGACTTCGCCTGGTCCTCGATGACGTCGGTCAGCGGACAGGCCGCCGACGTGAGGGTCATGTCGAGGGTGGCGATGTTGGCGTCGTCGATGTGGATGCCGTAGATCAGGCCCAGGTTGACCACGTCGATCCCCAGCTCGGGGTCGACCACGTCGTACAGGGCCTCGCGGACCTCCTCCTCGGAGGCCGGCTTGGTCGTAAGAGTCTCGTTGTCGCTCATGCCGTCTTCCCTTCGGACAGCGCCTGCGCCGTCGCGTCCTTCCACGCCATCCAGCTCAGCAGCGCGCACTTGACCCGGGCCGGATACTTGGAGACGCCGGCGAACGCGACCGCGTCCTCCAGCACCTCCTCCATCGCGTCGTCCGGCTCCAGCTGACCCTTGGACTGCATCAGTTCCAGGAAGGTCTCCTGGATCTTCTGCGCCTCGCCGAGCTGCTTGCCCACCAGCAGCTCGTTGAGCACGGAGGCGCTGGCCTGGCTGATGGAGCAGCCCTGGCCCTCGTAACTGACGTCGGCGATGGTGTCGCCGTCGTACTTCACGCGGAGCGTGATCTCGTCGCCGCACGTCGGGTTGACGTGGTGCACCTCGGCGTCGCCGTCCCGCAGGCCACGCCCGTGGGGGTGCTTGTAGTGGTCCAGGATCACTTCCTGGTACATGGAATCAAGCTTCACCAGTCAACCCTCAGCCGCTCTGCCATCTAACCGAAAAAGTTCCGCACGTGCTCGAGCCCGTCCACCAGGGCGTCGACCTCGGCGGGCGTGGAGTACAGATAGAACGACGCTCGCGTCGTCGCAGGAATTCCGTACCTCAGGCACACCGGGCGTGCGCAGTGGTGTCCGACCCGGACCGCGATGCCCTGCTCGTCGAGCACCTGCCCCACGTCGTGGGGGTGGATGTCGCCGAGCGTGAAGGAGATCGTCGCACCGCGGTCCTCGGCCGTCGCCGGACCGATGATCCGCAGGTCGGGGACCTCCAGGAGCCGGCGCACCGCGTACTCGGTGATGGCCTGCTCATGGCGGTGGATCTTCTCCATGCCGATGGCCGAGAGGTAGTCCACGGCCGCGCCGAGGCCGACGGCCTGCGCGATCGGGGGCGTACCCGCCTCGAACTTGTGCGGCGCGGGGGCGTACGTCGAGGAGTGCATCGACACGGTCTCGATCATCTCGCCGCCACCGAGGAACGGCGGCAGGTCCTCCAGGAGCTCCTGCCGTCCCCAGAGCACGCCGATGCCGGTCGGGCCGACCATCTTGTGGCCGGTGAAGGCCACGAAGTCGGCCTGCAGCGCCTGCACGTCGAGCACCATGTGCGGGGCCGCCTGCGAGGCGTCGATGCAGACCAGCGCGCCGACCTGCTGGGCACGGCGGATGATCTTCTCGACCGGGTTGATCGTGCCCATGATGTTGGAGACCAGGGTGAAGGAGACGATCTTCGTCTTCTCCGTGATGATCTCGTCGATGTTGGACAGATCCAGCCGGCCGTCGTCCGTGATACCGAACCACTTGAGCTTCGCGCCGGTGCGCTGCGAGAGCAGCTGCCACGGCACGATGTTGGAGTGGTGCTCCATCTCGGTGGTGACGATCTCGGTGTCGCTGTCGACCCGGTAGGGCTCGTCCGCCCAGCCGAGCATGTTGGCGACGAGGTTCAGCGACTCCGAGGCGTTCTTGGTGAAGATCACCTCGTTGCGGCTGGGTGCGTTGATGAAGGCCGCGACCTTGTCGCGAGCGCCTTCGTACAGCGCGGTGGCCTCCTCGGCGATCGTGTACACGCCGCGGTGGACGTTGGCGTTGTGCCGCTCGTAGTACTCGTTGAGCGCGTCGAGCACCTGCCGCGGCTTCTGCGAGGTCGCCGCGCTGTCCAGGTAAACGATCTTCTTGCCGTCGTGGACCGTGCGGTCCAGGATCGGGAAGTCCTTGCGGATCGCCTCGGTGTCGAGGAGGCCGGAGAGCCCCTGTCGGGCGTCAGTCACGCGACCGTACCTCCTGAGTTCGCTCCGCTCACGGGGCCACCCTTCGTGTAGGCCTCGTAGCCCTCGTTCTCCAGCTGGTCGGCCAGCTCGGCACCGCCGGAGGCGGCGATCCGGCCGTTGGCGAAGACATGCACGTAGTCGGGCTTGATGTACTTGAGGATGCGTGTGTAGTGCGTGATCAGCAGGGTGCCGACCTCGCCGGTCTCGCGCACGCGGTTGACGCCTTCGGAGACCGTCTTCAGCGCGTCGACGTCCAGACCGGAGTCGGTCTCGTCGAGGACCGCGATCTTCGGCTTGAGGAGCTCCAGCTGAAGGATCTCGTGGCGCTTCTTCTCACCGCCGGAGAAGCCCTCGTTGACGTTGCGCTCGGCGAAGGCCGGGTCCATCTGGAGCTGGGCCATCGTCTCCTTGACCTCCTTCACCCACGTCCGCAGCTTGGGGGCCTCACCGCGGACAGCGGTGGCGGAGGTGCGCAGGAAGTTGGAGACCGAGACACCGGGGATCTCGACCGGGTACTGCATGGCGAGGAACAGGCCGGCGCGGGCCCGCTCGTCCACGGACATCTCCAGGACGTCCTCGCCGTCCAGGGTCACCGTGCCACTCGTGATCGTGTACTTGGGGTGACCCGCGAGCGAGTACGCGAGGGTGGACTTGCCGGACCCGTTCGGGCCCATGATGGCGTGGGTCTCGCCCTGCTTCACGGTCAGGTCGACGCCCTTGAGGATCTCCTTCGTGGCGTTGTCGGCCTCGACGGAGACGTGCAGGTCGCGGATTTCAAGCGTTGCCATGGGTGACTCAGGACTCCTGGGTGACGGAGACGAGCACATCGTCCCCTTCGATCTTTACGGGGTATACGGGGACGGGGCGCGTCGCGGGAAGACCGGACGGCTTGCCGGTGCGGAGGTCGAAGCTCGATCCGTGCAGCCAGCACTCGATCGAGCAGTCCTCCACCTCGCCCTCCGACAGCGAGACGTTCGCGTGCGAGCAGATGTCGTTGATCGCGAACACCTCGCCCTCGGTGCGGACGACGGAGACCGGCGTGCCGTCGAGCTCCACCCTCTTCGGGGTGTCGTCCTCCAGCTCGCTCAGCGCACAGGCTTTGACGAAGGCCATCAGACCGACGCCTTCAGCTCGGTCTCGATCTTGTCGAGGAGACGGGCTTCGACGTCGGGCAGACCGATCTGCTGGACCAGCTCGGCGAAGAAGCCGCGCACGACGAGTCTGCGTGCCTCCTCGGCCGGGATACCGCGGGACTGCAGGTAGAACAGCTGCTCGTCGTCGAAGCGGCCGGTCGCCGAGGCGTGGCCGGCGCCGACGATCTCGCCGGTCTCGATCTCCAGGTTCGGTACGGAGTCGACACGGGCACCGTCGGTGAGAACCAGGTTGCGGTTCATCTCGTAGGTGTCGGTGCCCTCGGCCGCGGCCTGGATCAGCACGTCACCGATCCAGACGGCGTGGGCGTCGTCGCCCTGGAGCGCGCCCTTGTACACCGCATTGGACTTGCAGTGCGGCGTGTTGTGGTCGACCAGGAGGCGGTGCTCCTGGTGCTGGCCCTTGTCGGTGAAGTACAGGCCGAAGAGCTCGGCCTCGCCGCCCGGGGCCGCGTACGCGACGCGCGGGTGGAGACGGACGAGGTCCCCGCCGAACGTCACGATGATCGACTTGAAGGAGGCGTCGCGGCCGACCAGCGCGTTGTGCTGGCCGACGTGGACGGCCGTGTCGTCCCAGTCCTGGACGGAGACGACGGTCAGCTTGGCACCGTCGCCCAGGACGTATTCGACGTTGGCCGCGAGCACGGCGTCACCGGTGTGGTCGATGACGACGACGGCCTCGGCGAAGGCGCCCAGCTCGATGACCTGGTGGCCGTAGGCCACACCGCCCTCGCCGTGCACGGTGATCCGGACCGGCTCGCTGAGCACGGCCTCCTTGGCGACCGTGACGACCGAGGCGTGCTGGAAGGACGAGTACGCCTGGGCGGCGACCCGGTCCACCGGCGTCCCGGCCTTGCCCAGCCGCGCGTCGTCGCGGCCGACGGTCTCGACCGTGACGCCCGAGGGCGCCTCGACGACGACCTTGACACCGTCACCGGTGGCGACGGCGGTGCCGTCGTGCAGGCCGCGCAGCCGCTCCAGCGGCGTGAACCGCCACTCCTCCTCGCGGCCGTGCGGGACCGGGAAGTCCGCGACGTCGAAGGACGGGGGCGCGCTCATGCGCGTGGCGACGGTGGACTCGGCCGCCACCGCGATGGAACCGGCGGTCGTCGAACCGGCCGGGATGTTCTGAGCCTCAGCCATGGCTGTCGTAGTGCTCGCTTTCTCAGTCAAGAACTCTTCGGGACGCGGTCGGCGGGCGTACTAGCCGACCGAGCCCTCCATCTGCAGCTCGATCAGCCGGTTGAGCTCCAGGGCGTACTCCATGGGCAGCTCCTTGGCGATCGGCTCGACGAATCCGCGCACGATCATCGCCATGGCCTCGAACTCGGTCATGCCGCGGCTCATCAGGTAGAAGAGCTGGTCCTCGGAGACCTTGGAGACGGTCGCCTCGTGACCCATCGACACGTCGTCCTCGCGGACGTCGACGTACGGGTAGGTGTCGGAGCGGGAGATGGTGTCCACGAGCAGCGCGTCGCACAGCACGTTGGACTTGGCGCCCGGCGCACCCTCACCGATCTCGATGAGACCGCGGTAGGAGGTGCGGCCGCCGCCTCGCGCCACCGACTTGGAGACGATGTTGGAGGAGGTGTTCGGAGCCATGTGGACCATCTTGGCGCCGGCGTCCTGGTGCTGGCCCTCGCCCGCGAAGGCGATGGACAGGGTCTCGCCCTTGGCGTGCTCGCCCATCAGGTAGACGGCCGGGTACTTCATGGTCACCTTGGAGCCGATGTTGCCGTCGACCCACTCCATGGTCGCGCCCTCGTACGCCACGGCGCGCTTGGTGACCAGGTTGTAGACGTTGTTCGACCAGTTCTGGATGGTCGTGTAGCGGCAGCGGCCGCCCTTCTTCACGATGATCTCGACGACCGCGGAGTGCAGCGAGTCCGAGGAGTAGATCGGCGCGGTGCAGCCCTCGACGTAGTGGACGTAGGCGTCCTCGTCGACGATGATCAGCGTCCGCTCGAACTGGCCCATGTTCTCCGTGTTGATACGGAAGTAGGCCTGGAGCGGGATCTCCACGTGCACGCCCTTCGGCACGTAGATGAAGGAGCCACCGGACCACACGGCGGAGTTCAGCGAGGCGAACTTGTTGTCACCGACGGGGATGACGGTGCCGAAGTACTCCTTGAAGAGCTCCGGGTGCTCCTTGAGCGCGGTGTCGGTGTCCATGAAGATGACACCCTGCGCCTCGAGCTCCTCGTTGATCTGGTGGTAGACCACCTCGGACTCGTACTGCGCGGCGACACCGGCGACCAGGCGCTGCTTCTCCGCCTCCGGGATGCCGAGCTTGTCGTACGTGTTCTTGATGTCCTCGGGCAGGTCCTCCCAGGACTCCGCCTGCTTCTCCGTGGACCGCACGAAGTACTTGATGTTGTCGAAGTCGATGCCCGACAGGTCCGAGCCCCAGTTCGGCATGGGCTTCTTGCCGAACAGCTTCAGGCCCTTGAGCCGGAGCTTCAGCATCCACTCCGGTTCGTTCTTCTTCTCCGAGATGTCGCGGACGACAGCTTCGGACAGGCCGCGCTTCGCCGCCGCGCCTGCCGCGTCGGAGTCGGCCCAGCCGAATTCGTACGTGCCCAGGCCATCGAGCTCAGGGTGGGCAGTCTCCGTAGGGAGCGTCATGCGGGGTTCCTCCCGGCCGTACTTGCAGATGCTGAATGAGTGGTCTGTGAAGCCTGTGGTGCCGTGGGGCTGCTGCGCGGAACGAACGTCGTGCACACCCCGTCGCCGTGGGCGAGGGTGGCGAGACGCTGCACATGGGTCCCGAGCAGGCTGGAGAAGAATTCCGTCTCCGCCTCGCACAGCTGCGGGAACTGCTCGGCTACGTGCGCGACCGGGCAGTGGTGCTGGCACAGTTGCTCGCCCTGCTGACGGCCCGGCGCGCTGCGCGCCGTAGCAGCGTACCCGTCGGCCGACAAGGCCTTGGCCAGGGCCTCGGTGCGGGCCTCGGGGCCCGCGGCCTCGATCACGGCCCGGTACTTCTCGGACTGGGAGGCCATCCTGGCGCGGGCGAAGGCGACGAGCGCCTCGTCCCCCGCCGTCTCGGCGATCCAGTGGAGAGCGTCGGCGGCGAGCTTGTCGTAGGACTGGTCGAACGCGTCCCGGCCGCAGTCGGTGAGCGCGAAGACCTTGGCCGGACGGCCGCGGGTCCGCGCTCCGTAGATCCGCTGTTCGCGGGCCTCGACCACATCGTCGGAGACGAGTGCGTCCAGGTGGCGACGGACGGCGGCCTGGGTCAGACCGACGCGCTTCGCCAGATCGGCGACGGTGGACGGGCCGTGGTCCAGGATGGAGCGCGCGACCCGGTTGCGCGTCGAGCGCTCACCGGTCGCGAGTTCCTCCTGAGGAGCCTCGCCAGCGTATTTCACAACGCCATTGTTGCGTAATTCCTCCGGGCCTGACAACCCACCGCTCAGCCGGGCGCGGTGCCCTTCATCACTTAGGCAAACCTAAGTTGACCTGCGGAAACGGACGATCACAGCAGGCCGTCGCAGGTGGGCGCGGTGCGGACCGGCCCGCGGCCGGACCGCCGGGAGGGCTCCGGAGGCCTGGGGGAACCCGGCGCGCCGGACCCCTCATCTGCCAGCCTAGACTTGCCCGCCATGAGCAGTGAGCCCGTCGTACAGGCCAGGGGCCTCGTCAAGCGGTACGGCACCAGAGCGGCGGTCGACGGCCTCGATCTGAAGGTCGCGGCGGGCGCCGTGACCGCGGTCCTCGGCCCGAACGGCGCCGGCAAGACCACCACGATCGAGACCTGCGAGGGCTACCGCCGTCCGGACGAGGGGACCGTACGGGTCCTCGGTCTCGACCCGGTCGCGGACGCCGCGGCGCTCCGCCCCCGTATCGGCGTGATGCTGCAGTCCGGCGGCGTCTACTCGGGCGCCCGTGCCGACGAGATGCTGCGCCACATGGCGAAGCTGCACGCCCATCCGCTGGACGTCGACGCGCTCGTCGAACGCCTCGGGCTGGGCAGCTGCGGCCGGACCACCTACCGCCGGCTCTCCGGCGGCCAGCAGCAGCGCCTGGCGCTGGCCATGGCCGTCGTCGGGCGCCCCGAGCTGGTCTTCCTGGACGAGCCGACCGCGGGTCTCGACCCGCAGGCCCGCCGCTCGACCTGGGACCTGATCCGGGAGCTGCGCACCGACGGGGTTTCGGTCGTCCTCACCACCCACTTCATGGACGAGGCCGAGGAGCTCGCCGACGACGTCGCCGTCATCGACGCGGGCCGGGTCATCGCCCAGGGCAGCCCGGAGCAGCTGTGCCGCGGCGGCGCCGAGAACACCCTGCGCTTCACCGGCCGCCCCGGCCTCGACCTCGGCTCGCTGCTGAAGGCGCTGCCCGACGGCAGCGAGGCTGCCGAGCTCACCACGGGCGCCTACCGCATCACCGGGCAGATCGACCCGGAGCTGCTGGCGACCGTCACCTCCTGGTGCGCCCAGCACGGCGTGATGCCCGACGGCATCGCGGTGGAGCGGCACACGCTCGAGGACGTCTTCCTGGAACTGACCGGCAAGGAGCTGCGCGCATGAGCGCCGGTACGTACACCCCGCGCCCCGGCGCCGCCCCGCTGCCGCGCATGATCGCCGCGCAGGCAGCGCTGGAGACGCGGATGCTCCTGCGCAACGGCGAACAGCTGCTGCTCACCGTGGTCATCCCGACGCTGCTGCTCGTGCTGTTCAGCGCGGTCGACATCGTCGACACGGGCACGGGTGAGCCGGTCGACTTCCTGGCGCCCGGCGTCCTCGCGCTCGCGGTGATGTCCACGGCCTTCACGGGCCAGGCCATCGCGACCGGGTTCGAGCGCCGCTACGGGGTGCTCAAGCGGCTGGGCGCCTCGCCTCTGCCCCGCTGGGGACTGATGGCGGCGAAGACCGTCTCGGTGCTGGTCACGGAGGTGCTGCAGATCGTCCTGCTCACGGTGATCGCCTTCGCTCTGGGCTGGTCGCCGCAGGGCAGTCCGTTCGCCGTGCTGCTGCTCCTGGCACTGGGCACCGTGGCCTTCTCCGGGCTCGGGCTGCTGATGGCGGGGACGCTGAAGGCCGAGGCGACGCTGGCGGCGGCCAACCTGGTCTTCCTGCTGCTGCTGGTCGGCGGCGGGGTCATCGTGCCGCTGGACAAGTTCCCGGACACGGTGCAGTCGGTGCTGGGCCTGCTGCCGATCTCGGCGCTCTCCGACGGGCTCAGGGACGTCCTCCAGCACGGCACGGCGATGCCCTGGGGCGACGCCGCGGTCCTGGCCGTCTGGGCGGTCCTGGGGCTGGGCGCGGCGGCCAGGTTCTTCCGCTGGGAGTGAGCGGCCGGTGCCCGCCGGGATGTCCGGGCCCATCCGGTAATGCCCACCCCTCGTGAAAACATGCACAAGCCGTTCCCTACGATAGGGCGCGTGGAAACCCCCATCTCCTACATCGCCAAGCGCTGGACACCGTCGGTGAAGACGGCCAAGCGCGCCGCACTCTCCGCGGTGGTGATGAGCGTCTTCATCATCATCACCGGTGGCGCGGTCCGGCTGACCGGTTCCGGCCTGGGCTGCGACACCTGGCCCAAGTGCACGGACGACAGCCTCTTCGCGACGCCCGAGCAGGGCCTGCACGGCGCCATCGAGTTCGGCAACCGGATGCTCACCTACGTCCTGTCGGCCGCGGTCGGCTGGGCGATCATCGCGGCGCGCTCGCTGAAGCCCCGCCGGCGCGGTCTCACCCGCCTGGCGTGGTCGCAGTTCTGGCTGGTGATGGGGAACGCCGTGATCGGAGGGATCACCGTCTGGGCGGGTCTCAACCCGTGGTCGGTGGCCGGGCACTTCCTGCTCGCCAACTGCCTGCTCACGGTGGCCGTGATCACCTGGGTGCGGATCGGTGAGGGCGACGGCGCCCGGCGTCCGCGCGCCCCGCGCCCGGTGCGGCAGCTGTCCTGGGCCATCGTCGCCACCACGGTCGTCCTGATCGTGCTCGGCACCACCGTGACCGGCTCCGGCAAGCACGCCGGTGACAGCAGCGACGTGCCGCGCATGCCGTGGGACTGGAGCGCGGCCGCGCACATCCACGCCATCGCCGCCTGGATCGTCTGCGCGCTGGCCCTCGCGATGTGGTTCGCCCTGCGCGTCGTCGACGCCCCCACGGACACCCGGGCACGCGCCCGGGACCTGCTGATCGTGCTGGTGGCCCAGGGCGGCATCGGATACGTCCAGTACTTCAACGACGTGCCCGAGCTCCTGGTCGGCCTCCACATGTTCGGCTCGGCCCTGCTGTGGATCGCCGTGCTCCGCCTGCTGCTGTCGCTGCGCGAGCGCCCGGTGGCCGACGCCGGCATTCCCGCGCCGGCGGCTGCCGGAGAGCTGCCGGAGCACGCCGCCGCGCGCTGAGCAAGAACGCCTCCCCGGCACGGTTCGCCCGGCTTTCGGCCATAGTGTGTCCGCCCTCTGGACCGGCGCCGCCCTGCCCTCCACCCTGGTCCCGGTCGCCGACCGCGCGTCCGTCCGGGTGGAGGGTGGGGCAATGGGCTCGTGCTCCGGGGAACACCGCATGGCCTGTTTCTACGAGAAGAGCTGGGACGTGGCGGCCTTCAAGGACCGCGCCCAGCCTCTGCGCCGCGACGCGCTCCCCGCGGTACCGACCGGCGCGCCGCTGCTGATACCCGTGGCGGCGGTGCTGCTGCTGGTGGCCGACTTCTCCTGGAAGCTGGCCGGCGTCGAACTCCTGCTCGTCCCCGTCCTGGTGATCCTGGCCCGCCGACGGATACGCGGAAGGCTCCAGGCCCGTGAGAAGGCGGCGGGCTTCGCCGAGCGCGCGTACCCGCGTGGCCGGTCGGGGGCGGACATCCGGCACTGTTCCGGCTGCTCACTGGTCCTCGTACGGGAGAAGGACACCGACTCCCCGGACGACTACTCCTCCCCCACCGACGCGGACGGCTGGGAGGCCTGGGCCCGCGGCCGGGGGGCGCGGTTCGGGCCGCCCCCTCGGCCTGCCGAGGGGCCGGCCGAACCCGGGAAGCCCTAGCTCCTGTCGTTCGACGGACCGCCCACCTGGATGCCCGCCATGCGGGACCACTCGTACGGGCCGGTGCGCACCTTGGCCGCGAACTCGCCGTCGAAGTCCTCGTGGACCGTGATGCCCGCCTTCAGCGTGGCGCTCTCGGCGACGGCGTAGGAGGGCGCGACCAGGTCGCCCCAGCCGCCGTCCTCGCCGACCAGCACGATGCGGGTGCCCATCTGGCCGAGGTAGGCGAGCTGCCCCTCGGCGCCGCCGTGCGCCTTGGCGAAGGCGCCGATCTGCTTGGCGAGCTTCGCAGCCCTGCGCTCCGCGCGGGCCGCGTGCTTGCTGTCGTCCGTCTGCCGGTTCTGAGGCTCTGCCGTCTCTGCCATGGACAGGATGCTACCGACGGGTAGATCAACTGGCGACGGGCGGGGGACGTGGCATCGGCCACGTCCCCCGCCCGTCGGCGGGTCTTCGGAGCGGGCTACCTCAGGAAGGGGTCAACCGCGACGGCCACGAAGAGGAGCGAGACATAGGTGATGGACCAGTGGAACAGCCGCATCTCCTTGAGCTTGGCGCCCGTCACCCCGGACTTCGCCCGGTTCTGCAGGCCGTGCGCCTCCCACAGCCAGAAACCACCGGTCAGCAGGGCCACAGCCGTGTAGAACCAGCCGGTGTAGCCCAGCGGGGTGAGCAGCAGCGAGACCCCGACCATGACCCAGCTGTAGACGACGATCTGGCGGGCCACCACCCGGTTGGAGGCGACGACCGGGAGCATCGGGACGCCGACCCGGGCGTAGTCCTCCTTCACCTTCATCGACAGCGGCCAGTAGTGCGGCGGCGTCCAGAAGAAGATGACGGCGAAAAGGATCACCGCGGCCCAGGACATCGAATCGGTCACGGCGGACCAGCCGATGAGCACGGGCATGCAGCCGGCGATTCCGCCCCAGACGATGTTCTGCGAGGTACGGCGCTTCAGCAGCATCGTGTAGACGACGACATAGAACAGAAGTGCGCCGAGTGAGAGGGCTGCGGACAGCCAGTTGACGAGCAGCCCGAACCAGACCGTGGAAATCACCGCTAGGGCGATTCCGAAGGCGAGGCACTCACGGGGGCTCACCATGCCCGTGACCAGCGGGCGCTGGGACGTACGGTCCATCAGCGCGTCGATGTCGCGGTCGATATACATGTTGAGCGCATTGGCACCGCCCGCGGAGAGATATCCGCCGATGGTGGTGGTAACTACGAGCCAAAGATCGGGCACGCCCTGAGCGGCGAGGAACATCACCGGAACGGTGGTGATCAACAGCAGCTCGATGATGCGCGGCTTGGTAAGAGCCACGAATGCCTTGATGCGGGCCCCGAACGGGCGATGGCCCCTTGGGCTCGGAGTCAAGGCGACCCCTGCGGGTCGGGACTCGACGGCCGTCACGCACACCCCTGACAGAGAAATCCCAGCAAGCTCCGGGCGTGAAGGCCCAGTAAAGACTTGCGCGAACCAGACCACTGTAGACGTTGGGTATACGCCGCTCTTCGCGGGGGTGGGGTCGTGTTGGGGTGGCGCAGAAGTGAACGGAGGCGCTCATACGGGAGGCGAACTCCGCAGGTCGCCCGCACTGTGGAAAGGGCAGAAGTGCGGCCTTCCGACGGGGGTAGGCTCGACAATGCCCGGTGCGGTAACCAGTCACCGGTTTACAACAGTGGAGAGGAGCCCTGACTCAGGGTGAGCACCAAGCCGACCACCACAGACCTCCAGTGGACCGAATTGGACCAGCGGGCCGTGGACACCGTCCGCGTCCTCGCCGCGGACGCCGTACAGAAGGTCGGAAACGGCCACCCGGGTACGGCGATGAGCCTCGCTCCTGCCGCGTACACCCTCTTCCAGAAGGTGATGCGTCACGACCCGGCGGACGCGGACTGGACCGGACGCGACCGGTTCGTGCTGTCCGCGGGCCACTCCAGCCTGACGCTGTACATCCAGCTCTACCTCGCCGGATACGGCCTGGAGCTGGACGACCTCAAGGCTTTCCGCACCTGGGGCTCCAAGACGCCGGGCCACCCGGAGTACGGGCACACCACCGGTGTCGAGACGACGACCGGCCCGCTGGGCCAGGGTGTCGCCAACGCCGTGGGCATGGCGATGGCCTCCCGCTACGAGCGCGGTCTCTTCGACCCGCAGGCGGCCCCCGGTACCTCCCCGTTCGACCACACCATCTGGGTCATCGCCGGTGACGGCTGCCTCCAGGAGGGCATCTCGGCCGAGGCGTCCTCGCTGGCCGGCCACCAGAAGCTCGGCAACCTGGTGCTGCTGTGGGACGACAACCACATCTCCATCGAGGGCGACACGGAGACCGCGGTCTCCGAGGACACCCTGAAGCGCTACGAGTCCTACGGCTGGCACGTCCAGCGCGTGGACCAGTCGCCCAGCGGCGACCTGGACCCCGAGGGTCTGTACCGCGCCCTGCAGGCCGCCAAGGCCGAGACGGAGCGCCCCTCCTTCATCGCGGCCCGCTCGATCATCGCGTGGCCCGCCCCGAACGCCCAGAACACCGAGGCCGCGCACGGCTCGGCGCTCGGCGACGACGAGATCGCGGCCACGAAGCGGGTGCTCGGCTTCGACCCGGAGAAGACCTTCGAGGTCTCCGACGAGGTCATCGCGCACACCCGTGAGGCGCTGGACCGCGGCCGCGAGGCCAAGGCCGAGTGGGAGAAGTCCTTCGCCGCCTGGCGCACCGCCAACCCGGAGCGCGCCGCCGACTTCGACCGGATCGACGCCGGTGAGCTGCCCGCGGGCTGGGAGGAGCACCTCCCGGTCTTCGAGGCCGGCCACGGAGTCGCCACGCGTGCCGCCTCCGGCAAGGTCCTCCAGGCGCTCGGCGGTGTCATCCCCGAGCTGTGGGGCGGCTCCGCCGACCTCGCCGGCTCGAACAACACCACGATCGACAAGACGTCGTCGTTCCTCCCGGCCGGCAACCCGCTGCCCGAGGCCGACCCGTACGGCCGGACGATCCACTTCGGCATCCGCGAGCACTCCATGGCCGCGGCCATGAACGGCATCGCGCTGCACGGCAACACCCGCATCTACGGCGGCACCTTCCTGGTGTTCTCCGACTACATGCGCAACGCCGTCCGTCTCTCCGCGCTGATGCACCTGCCGGTGACGTACGTGTGGACGCACGACTCGATCGGCCTCGGCGAGGACGGCCCGACCCACCAGCCGGTCGAGCACATCGCCTCGCTGCGCGCGATCCCGGGCCTGAACGTCGTCCGCCCGGCCGACGCCAACGAGACGGCCATCGCCTGGCGCGAGATCCTCAAGCGCGGCAAGAAGGACTTCGGGAAGAGCGCCCCGCACGGTCTGGCACTGTCCCGCCAGGGCCTGCCCACCTACGCGGCCAACGAAAACGCCGCCAAGGGCGGCTACGTGCTCTTCGACGCCGAGGGCGGCGAGGCCCAGGCCGTTCTGATCGCCACGGGTTCCGAGGTCCAGCTGGCCGTCGAGGCCCGCGACGAGCTCCAGGCTGCCGGTGTGCCGACCCGTGTGGTCTCGATGCCGTGTGTCGAGTGGTTCGAGGAGCAGGACCAGGCGTACAAGGACAGCGTGCTGCCGCCGTCCGTGAAGGCCAGGGTCGCCGTCGAGGCGGGAATCGGCCTCACCTGGTACCGGTACGTGGGCGACGCCGGCCGGATCGTCTCGCTGGAGCACTTCGGTGCGTCGGCGGACGCCAAGGTCCTCTTCCGCGAGTTCGGCTTCACCGCCGCGCACGTGGCGGAAGCCGCCCGGGAATCTCTCGCCACCGCCGCGCGCTGACGCGGACATACGACTAGTAGGAGATGCAATTCTCATGACAGACGCACTCAAGCGCCTCTCCGACGAGGGCGTGGCGATCTGGCTGGACGACCTGTCGCGCAAGCGGATCACGTCCGGCAACCTCGCCGAGCTGATCGACCAGAGCCACGTCGTGGGTGTCACGACCAACCCGTCGATCTTCCAGAAGGCGATCTCCCAGGGCGACGGTTACGACCAGCAGCTCACCGACCTCGCCGCCCGCAAGGTGACGGTCGAGGAGGCGATCCGCATGATCACGACCGCGGACGTCCGTGACGCCGCCGACATCCTGCGTCCGGTCTTCGACGCGACGGACGGCCAGGACGGCCGGGTCTCCATCGAGGTCGACCCGCGCCTGGCCCACAACACCCTGGCCACGGTCGCCGAGGCCAAGCAGCTGGCCTGGCTGGTGGACCGGCCGAACACGCTCATCAAGATCCCGGCGACCAAGGCGGGCCTGCCGGCGATCACGGAGACCATCGGGCGGGGCATCAGCGTCAACGTGACCCTGATCTTCTCGCTGGAGCGCTACCGCGAGGTCATGGACGCCTACCTGGCGGGCCTGGAGAAGGCGAAGGCCGCCGGCCTGGACCTCTCCAAGATCCACTCGGTCGCCTCCTTCTTCGTGTCCCGCGTGGACACCGAGATCGACAAGCGGCTGGACGCGGTGGGCAGCGACGAGGCGAAGGCCGCGAAGGGCAAGTCCGCCCTCGCCAACGCCCGTCTGGCCTACGAGGCGTACGAGCAGGTCTTCGCGGGCGACCGCTGGGCCGCCCTCGACAAGGCGCACGCCAACAAGCAGCGTCCGCTGTGGGCCTCCACCGGTGTCAAGGACCCGTCCCTCAAGGACACCCTGTACGTCGACGACCTCGTCGCGCCGAACACGGTGAACACCATGCCGGAGGCGACGCTGGAGGCCGTGGCCGACCACGGTGACATCACCGGCAACACCGTCGCCGGTGGCTACGACCAGGCGCGCGCCGACCTCGACGCGATCAAGAAGCTCGGGGTCAGCTACGACGACGTCGTCCAGCTGCTCGAGGACGAGGGCGTCGACAAGTTCGAGGCCGCCTGGAACGATCTGCTCAAGTCGACCGAGGCCGAGCTCAAGCGCCTCGCTCCTTCGGAGGGCTGACCACCTTGTCTGGTGTTCCCGGAGCCAACCCGCTCCGTGACGCTCAGGACCGACGGCTCCCGCGTATCGCGGGGCCGTCGGGCCTGGTGATCTTTGGCGTCACGGGCGATTTGTCCCGTAAAAAGCTGATGCCCGCTGTCTACGACCTGGCCAATCGCGGCCTGCTGCCACCGGGCTTCTCGCTCATCGGCTTCGCACGCCGCGACTGGGAGGACGAAGACTTCGCCCAGGTCGTCCATGACGCCGTGAAAGAGCATTCCCGAACCCCGTTCCGCGAAGAGGTCTGGCAGCAGCTCAGCCAGGGCATGCGCTTCGTCCAGGGCAACTTCGACGACGACGAGGCCTTCGAGACCCTCAGGGCGACGATCGAGGAGCTCGACAAGGCGCAGGGTACGGGCGGCAACTTCGCCTTCTACCTCTCCGTGCCGCCGAAGTTCTTCCCCAAGGTCGTCCAGCAGCTCAAGAAGCACGGGCTGGCCGACCAGAAGGAAGGCAGCTGGCGGCGGGCGGTCATCGAGAAGCCGTTCGGTCACGACCTGGAGAGCGCGCAGGAGCTGAACCAGCTCGTGCACGACGTCTTCCCGCCGAACGAGGTCTTCCGTATCGACCACTACCTCGGCAAGGAGACGGTCCAGAACATCCTGGCGCTGCGTTTCGCCAACACGATGTGGGAGCCGATCTGGAACAGGTCGTACGTCGACCACGTCCAGATCACGATGGCCGAGGACATCGGCATCGGCGGCCGGGCCGGTTACTACGACGGCATCGGCGCTGCCCGTGACGTCATCCAGAACCACCTGCTCCAGCTGCTGGCGCTGACGGCGATGGAGGAGCCCGGCTCCTTCCACCCCAAGGCCCTGGTCGCCGAGAAGCTGAAGGTGCTCACGGCGGTGGAGCTGCCCGAGGACCTCGGCAAGCACACGGTGCGCGGGCAGTACACGCACGCGTGGCAGGGCGGCCAGGAGGTGCCCGGCTACCTCGAGGAAGACGGCATCGACCCCAAGTCGAAGACCGACACCTTCGCCGCGATCAAGCTGACGATCAACAACCGCCGCTGGGCGGGCGTCCCGTTCTATCTCCGTACCGGCAAGCGCCTCGGCCGCCGGGTCACCGAGATCGCGGTCGTCTTCAAGCGCGCCCCGTACCTCCCCTTCGAGTCCGGTGCCACGGAGGAGCTCGGCGGCAACGCCCTGGTCATCCGCGTGCAGCCCGACGAGGGGGTCACGGTCCGGTTCGGATCCAAGGTGCCCGGCACCTCCATGGAGGTACGGGACGTCACGATGGACTTCGCCTACGGCGAGTCCTTCACGGAGTCCAGCCCGGAGGCGTACGAGCGGCTCATCCTCGATGTCCTGCTCGGCGACGCCAACCTCTTCCCGCGGCACCAGGAGGTCGAGCTCTCCTGGAACATCCTCGACCCGATCGAGGAGTACTGGGACAAGCACGGCAAGCCCGCCCAGTACGCGGCCGGCACGTGGGGTCCGGCCGAGGCCGACGACATGCTCGCACGCGACGGACGGAGCTGGCGCCGGCCATGAAGATCGATCTCACGGAAACCACGTCCAGCAAGATCAACCAGGCCCTCATCTCGGCCCGCCGGTCAATCGGCTCCCCCGCCGTCGGCATGGTCCTCACCCTCGTCATCGTCACGGACGAGGAGAACGCCTACGACTCGCTCAAGGCGGCGAGCGACTCCTCGCGCGAGCACCCCTCGCGGATCATCGTGGTGATCAAGCGGGTCAGCCGTTCGCCGCGTGCCCGCCGCGACGCCCGGCTCGACGCCGAGATCCGGGTCGGCTCCGACGCCGGCTCGGGGGAGACCGTCGTCCTGCGTCTGCACGGTGAGCTGGCCAACCACGCCCAGTCCGTCGTCCTGCCGCTGCTGCTGCCGGATGCTCCGGTGGTGGCGTGGTGGCCCGAGGACGCTCCGGCGGACCCGGCCAAGGACCCGCTGGGCGCGCTCGCCCAGCGCCGTATCACCGACACGTACTCCGCCGAGCACCCGCTCGACGAGCTGTCGGTGCGCGCGGCGACGTACCGGCCCGGGGACACCGACCTGGCCTGGACGCGCATCACGCCGTGGCGCTCGATGCTGGCGGCGGCGCTCGATCAGCAGCCGGCGAAGGTCGTCTCGGCGACGGTCGAGGGCGAGTCCGACAACCCGAGCTGCGAACTGCTGGCCATGTGGCTCGCGGACCGTCTCGGGGTGCCGGTGGAGCGCACCCTCTCCGGTGGCCCCGGTCTGACGGCCGTGCGGCTGGAGACAAAGAACGGCGTGATCGTCCTGGACCGTCCCGACGGTTCGCTGGCGACGCTCTGCATGGCCGGGCAGCCGGACCGTGCGGTCGCGCTGAAGCGGCGGGAGACCGCCGAGCTCCTCGCGGAGGAGCTGCGCCGTCTGGACCCGGACAACATCTACGAGGCCACGGTGAAGTTCGGCGTGGAGCGCCTCGGCGGGCCCACGGAGCCGTCGTCCGTCGGTGCGGGGCAGAAGCGGCCGGAGCCTGCGGGTTCCGCCGCCCCTGCCGCGAAGAAGGCGGCGGCCAAGAAGGCGGCGTCGAAGTGAGTGCTCCGCAGCTCGTCGTGCACCGCGACAAGGAGCTGATGGCCCAGGCCGCGGCGGCCAGGCTGATCACGAAGATCGTGGACGCCCAGGCCGCTCGCGGTTCCGCCTCGGTGGTCCTCACCGGCGGGCGCAACGGCAACGGCCTGCTGGCCGCGCTCGCCGGCTCACCGGCCCGGGACGCCGTCGACTGGTCGCGGCTCGATCTGTGGTGGGGCGACGAGCGGTTCCTCCCGGAGGGCGATCCCGAGCGCAATGTCACGCAGGCCCGTGAGGCCCTGCTGGACAAGGTGGAGCTGGACCCCTCCCGGGTCCACGCGATGCCCGCTTCCGACGGGCCGTACGGCGGCGACGCCGACTCCGCGGCCGCGGGGTACGCGGCGGAACTCGCCGCCGCGGCGGGCCCGGAGGACCACGGCCCCGTGCCGGCGTTCGACGTGCTGATGCTGGGCGTCGGGCCGGACACGCATGTCGCGTCGCTCTTCCCGGAGCTGCCCGCGGTGCGGGAGACCGAGCGCACCGTCGTCGGTGTGCACGGCGCTCCCAAGCCGCCGCCCACCCGCGTCTCGCTCACGCTGCCCGCCATCCGGGCGGCGCGTGAGGTGTGGCTCCTGGCCGCGGGCGAGGACAAGGCGGAGGCGGCCGAGATCGTGCTGTCCGGGGCCGGGGAGATCCAGGCACCGGCGGCGGGGGCCTACGGCCGCAGCCGCACGCTGTGGCTGCTGGACGCGGCGGCGGCCTCGAAGCTGCCGCGCGCGCTGTATCCGCCCGCGTCGGCATAGGCGAGCAGTACCGAGGCCCGGCCCCGCTCCTCCTGAGGAGCGGGGCCGGGCCGCTTCGCGCCGCCCCTCGGCGACGGCAGCTCAGGGGGAGGCGGCCGGGTTCGGGCCGCAGTCGGGGCGTCGTGCCGTCGCGGGGTCGAGGGCGTTGCTCACCAGGCGCAGGACCACGGGGTCGTAAGGGCTGCCCATGTGCCCCGTGCGGGCCCGCGGGCAGACGTCCTGGACGGTGATGTTGGTGACCTGGCCGGCGGAGGGACCGGGGCGGAGGTACTGGCGCTCGTACGGGGTGACGATCCTGTCCCACCGCGTGACGAGCGTGGTGTAGTGCACGCCGCGCACGGTGTCGCCGCCCGCGTCGAGCCGGCGGTTGACGGCCGATCCGATCGTCTGGTCGGCCAGTGCCTGCCCGCCGAATTCGGCGACCGGGGCGAGGATGCGCAGCCGCTGGGCGAGGGTGGCGAGCCCGGACACGGTGCTGCCGTGGTTGGCCGGGGAGATGCCGATCAAGTGGTGCACCTTGTTGCGGGCGGGATGGCCCGGGTCTGTGCCGCCGGCGAATTTCAGGTAGTAGCGCGGCAGGATTCCGCCGCCCTGGGAGTGGCCCACCATGTCGACCTGGCGGGCTCCCGTCCGGTCGAGGACCCGGTCGACGAAGCGGGCGACCTCCACCGCGGAGTCGGGGATGGCGGCTCTGCCCTTGGCGACGTCCCCCCGCGGCGCACCGAAGTTGCCGGCGAAGACGCAGTAGCCCTCCGCCCTGAGCCGGGGCGAGAGTGCGCTCCAGTTGCTGAAGGCGTTCTCGTACGTGCCGTGGACGAGGACGACCGGCCTGGGGTGCCGGGCGGCCGGTTCGCAGTTCCAGTCGTTGGCACGCGGCGGCGGGGCGTCGGGGTGGTCGACGGAGGCGAGGAACGCCCGCTTCCAGCGCGGGTGTCCGGTGTCCGGAACGCCTGCGGAGCCGGCGGTGAGCGGGGAGCGGCTGTCCGGAGCTGACGCGACGACGAGGGCGAACAGGAGGCCGAGGGCCGTCAGCACCGCCGACCGGCGGAACACGCGGCCGTTCCGGGGCCTTCGGCCGGTGGGGAGGTCGGGGTCGGTGGTGCGGAGATACGGGACCTGCATGGAGGTGCCTCCCGGCTGGGTTCTCAGGGTCTGTTCATGGGCGTGGGTTGACGGGGGGTCCGCCGGCCTGGCCGGTGCGCTTTCGGGTGACGCCACGCCAGGCGTTGTTCACGGAGAGTGAGATCGCCGGTACGGTGGGAGGTGTCGTGGGCGGGCCGGTGTGCCCGCTCCGCCCCCCGACGCCACGTCACCTCGTGCCCGGCCGCTAGGAGATGGCATGCCCGCGAACTCTGTTGTCCTCGGTGCCGGTGGCTTCATCGGCCGCTCCCTGGTGGCGGAGCTCCTGCGCCGCGGCCAGGAGGTCGCCGCGGCCGTGCACAGCGGCGGTGACCGGCTGACCCGGTGGCTCGCGGACCAGCGGGTGGACACCGGTCGGCTCACCGTCGTCCACGCCGACATCACCCGGCCCGGACTCGGCCTGCCCGAGCAGGACTTGGGCGAGGTGCGCGACATGTACAACACGGCGGCGCGGTTCGCCTTCGGCATGGACCCGGCCGAAGCCAGGGCGGTCAACGTGGACGGCGCCGTCCATGTGATCGAGTGGGCCTCGGCCCGCCCGCACCTGCGCCGGGTGGTGCACATCAGCGGCTACCGCATGGCCGCGGCCGGCGCCGACTCGCCCGACTACGCGCGTGACGGCGCCTACGAGGCGTCCAAGCGTGAGGGCGACACCGCGACGCGGGCCCGGGCTCGTGAACTGGGCGTCCCGCTGACGGTCGCCAATCCCAGCACGGTGATCGGTCAGGGGCAGTACGTCGGCCTGGCAGACCTGGTCGGGGAGCTCTGGCGGGGCCGCCTCGCCGCACTGCCCGGCGGCCCGGACATCTTCCTTCCGGTCGTCACGCTCGACTACTTCGTCCAGTTCCTGGCCTCCCTTCCCGAGCATCAGGAGAGCGCGGACAACACCTACTGGCTGCTGGACGACGCCACACCCCGACTGCCCGAGCTCGTCGCACTGCTCGCCGAGCACATGGGGGTGCGGGCGCCGCACCGGTCCGTTCCCCTCGGTCTCCTGAAGCGGCTGCCCCGCGCACTCACCAGGGCGGACCCCGAGACCCTGTCGTTCCTCTCCACCGACCGCTACGACACGTCGTCCGCACGGAAGTTCGCGGAGTCCTGCGGCCTCGAGATGCCGCCGGTGCACGATGCCCTGCGCGGGTGGACGGACGACCTGGTCGCCGCCCGCTTCGGCCGGGTCCGGGCACCGCGCGGCCCGTACGGCTTCCAGCAGGTCGGCACGGACCGGACCTGGGTGACGGGCGACCGGGAGGAGCCGGGTTATGTCTTCCTGCACGGGCTCCCGGTCGATGCCGACTCCTGGGCGCCCGTGGCCGACCGGGTGGACGCCTCCACCCTGGCGGCCGACCTGCCGGGCTTCGGGCGGTCCGCACCCGCCAGGCAGTCGCACGACAACTGGCTGAGCGCCCTTCTCGCACCGGTCCGGGGCCGGCCGGTCCTGGTCGCGCACTCCTACTCCTGCGGGCCGGCCCTGCGTTACGCACTGCGGCACCCCGAGCGCGTGGGCGCGCTGGTCCTCGTCTCCCCGGCCTTCCTCCAGCCCGCCTCCTCGTGGCTGATGCGCTCACCTCTCGCCGTACCCGTCCTGCGCGGGATGTCCGCCGAGCGGCTGGCCGGATCGCTGGGGCTGCCGCACGACGGTTACCTCGAGGGGCCGGTGGCGGACCTGCGCCGGTCGGGGGCGGCGGTCCGGGTGGTGGCCGCCCTGCGTTCGGCGTACGGACAGCGCGGTGCGCTCCGGAGCGCCCTGCACCGTGTCACGGTGCCGGTGGAACTCGTCGTCGGAGCGCAGGACCCGCTGGAGGAGCCGAGCGTCCTGCCGGTCACCGAGATCGCGTCGGCCGGCCACTACCCCCAGCTCACCCATCCTGATGACGTCGCCCGTCACCTCGTCCCGGTGAGGGAGCGGGCAGCGGCCCGCTAGCGGCCGGTATTCAGCCACGGGTGAAGGCCAGCACCACGTTGTGCCCGCCGAAGCCGAAGGACGTCGACAGGGCCGCGCCGGCGTCGGCCTTGCGTGGTACGCCGGTCACCAGGTCGAGGCCGATGCCGTCCCCGATCTCCTCCAGGTTGCGCACCGGCGGCACCAGCGACTCCTTGAGCGCGAGCACGGTGAGGATCGCCTCCACCGCGCCCGAGGCGCCCAGCAGATGGCCCGTGGCGGACTTCGGGGCCGTGACCACCGGGTGATCGCCCACCGCGGCCGTCAGGGCCCGGGACTCGGCGATATCGCCCTGGGGTGTGCCTGTCGCGTGTGCGTTGACGTGGCCGATGTCGCCGCCGGTCAGTCCCGCGTCGCGCAACGCCTCATCGATCGCCCGCGCCTGGCCCGCCGCGTCGGGCAGCGTGATGTCGTGGGCGTCGGACGTGACACCTGCCCCCGCCAGCGCCGCGTGGACGCGCGCGCCCCGCGCACGTGCGAAGTCGCCCCGTTCCAGCACGACCATTCCCGCGCCCTCGGACATCACGAAGCCGTCCCGCCTCCGGTCGAACGGCCGGGACGCCCGGTCGGGTGCGTCGTTGCGCAGCGACAGGGCGCGCATCTGCGCGAACGCGCCGAGTGAGAGCGGATGGATACAGGCGTCCGTGCCCCCGGCCACCACCACATCGGCGCGGCCGGCTCGGATCAGCAGGGCGCCCACCGCGATCGCCTCGGCGCCCGAGGCGCACGCACTGGTCGGGGCATGGGTACCGGCACGCGCTCCGAGCAGCAGGCTGACCACGGCCGAAGGGCCGTTGGGCATCAGCCGCGGGACGGTGTACGGGGATACGGCACGCTGCCCGCGCTCCCCCATGCGGTCGTGCTGGTCCAGTATGGTCAGCGCGCCGCCGATCCCGGTGCCCACCACGACGGCCAGCCGTTCGGGTTCGACCTCCGGCGGCCCCGCGTCGGACCACGCCTCCCTGGCCGCGACCAGGGCCGCCGCCTGGCTCCGGTCCAGCCGGCGGCGCTGCACCCGGTCCACCTCGGCGTACGGATCCTGGAGCATGGTGCCGGCGATGTGGACCGGCAGCCGCGTGACCCAGGGAGCGATGATCGGGGAGATCCCGGACCGGCCCGCCAGCAGCCCGTCCCAGGTGCCCGCGACGTCGGCGCCGAGCGGGGTGGTGGCTCCCATACCGGTCACCAGCACGTCGTTCCCGACCCGGTCGCGGGACCGCTCGGTTTCACCGACCGTACGCCGCACGGCCGACCCCCTTGCCGGAGCCGCCGGCCGACCACGCACACGCGCTCAGCCCGGCCGCGGTGAGCCTCACCACGGCGAGCATCAGATCGCGGGTACCGGCCACCTGGGCCGGGTTGTCGTGGGAGTCCGGCCGCCCGGACTCCTCCCCGCCGCGAAATGCATTCGTTTCCACGGTCACACACATACCATCTCCCCATTCCTTTGCACCGCGTGTGGCTTGAAAATGCCGTAGCCGCCGGACGGGCGCACGGAATGCCACAGAGACACGGCCGAGTTAGCGGCTACGGATTCATCTCCCGCAACCGCAACTCAATCTATGCGCCGCCACCTCCTGTGCACCTCGGCTATTGTGTCGAATTATCGCCTCCCCCTTTCAGCGGGTTCTCGTCCGTTAGGGGGGCGCAAGGGGCGCAACCGACAGCACAGGAAGCCGCCCCACCTCCTCTGCACGTACAGTATGCCGAGCTCAGCACCATGATCAAATTCTTTCTGACTTGTCGTACAATGCCTTCGATTATTGCTTATTGCCACAACACTCAGGAATGCTGCATAGTGAAGAAAGAGGCTGCAGAGAACACTTCCAACGCCGACCTCGGACTCCGGTGCACTTCAAAAATAAATCAATGCACAGTAGGGGCCAGGGCAGCTCACGGATGACTTTCCCGTTCTCCTGCAAAATTCGGAAAGGGAGATTCGTGCCGCACACCAAAAGGCCTCAACCGTCCTCGGACGAGGAACAGGTTCACGTAGTTCGCTGGCCCCTCGAAGCGTCGAAGCTGGAGCACTTCCGGCACAAGGGCGCCCTCCGTCTCCTCGTGATCGAGAACGGGGCGACGCCGCCCGTGTCGACGGACGTGCGGGAGGACTGGGTCCGATCACCGATCACCCGGGAGGACTTCGCCGCACGCGTCTCGGCCCTGCGCGCCAGAGCGTTGTCGCACGACGTGCCGGCGCTGGACCACGACGGTCTGCTCAGGTACTGCAGCCGGGTCGTGCCGGTGTCCCCGACGGAGATGTACCTGTTGCGGCCGCTGGTGCAGCGCTTCGGAGGCCTGGTGGGCCGGGACGAGCTGCTCACGCTGCTGAGCACACGGGGCAGCACCGCGAGCCGGAACGCCCTGGACCTGCACGTGATGAGGATCCGGCGCCGCGTCCTGCCGCTGGGGCTGCGGGTCCGCACCGCCAGCCGGCGGGGATATCTGCTGGAGGCGCTGGGCTGACCACGGAGCCCCTGCCGGACGTCGGTCCGGCAGGGGCTCCGTGGTCGTGTGAGGGCGCTGTGCTCAGGCCGCTCCGGTCCGCTGCGGTCCGGAGCAGGCGCAGAGGGCGGGCGCCAGTCCCGTCCGGTGTGCGTAGATCACCGCGTGCACCCGGTTGCGCAGGTGCAGCTTGTCGAGCAGGTTCTGCACATGTGACTTCACCGTGCTCTCGCTCACCACGAGTTCGGCGGACATCTCGGCGTTGCTGAGGCCGCGGGCGAGGAGCTGGAGCACCTCGTGCTCCCGGCGCGTCAGCAGCCCGGCGCGTGCACGGTCCGCGTCCGGCCCCGGCCGGGAGGCGGTCGCGGGCCACGGCTCCCCGGCGCCCGCGCCGTCCCGGAGTCCGGCCGCGGTGTAGACGGCGTATCCCGCCGAGACCATGTGGACGGCGGAGACCAGCTGTTCCGGGGTGGCGCTGCTCAGGACGACGCCCTTGGCACCGGCCCGTAACGCCTCCCGCGTGGTGGAACCGGTGCCCTGGGCGGTCAGGAGGACGGCCGGCATCGTGTCCCCGCACCGTGCGGTCAGTGCGGCGACCATACCGACGACGTCGAGGCCGGGTGACTGTGCGTCGGCGAGCACCACTCCGGGGCTGAGGCGGAGCACCTCGCGCTCGGCGGCCGCGGCGTCGGAGGCCTCCCCGACCACCTCGATGGCCCCGTTCTGGTCGAGAATGGCGCGGATGCCGGTCCTGGTGATGGCTCGGTCGTCGACGAGCAGGACGCGGACGGATGCGGTGATCGGTCTCTCCTCTCCTCTGGAGCGTGGAAACACTCTGCGGTGATCCGGACCTTCGGTCCGGGCCGGCCGACGAAGGGCCGGGCGTCAGGCCTGGGCGCTCTCGGCGCCGGAAATCCTCATGCCGGTGTCCCTCCCGGCGGTCCGTTCCGTTTTCGGGCGCCTCGGTGTCGTGAGGACCGCGACAGCGCCGACGGCGATGAGGCACGCGCCGGTCCACAGGGCGGGGATCATGCCGTCGGTGAACCGGCCCGGCGTGGCGAGGTCACCGTGCGCGGTGAACACGGAGGCGAGCACGGCGACTCCGAGGACACCGCCCAGCTCGCGCAGCGAGTTGACCGCGCCCGAGGCCATCCCCCGGTCCTGGGCGTCGACCGAGCTCATCACCAGGTTCGCGGTCGGGGAGAAGTAGAAGGTCATGCCGAGCCCGCACAGGACCAGGGCCGGTACCAGGGAGACGTAGTCCACGTCCGGTGAGACGCGGGCGGCGATCCAGCCCAGCCCGCAGGCCTGGAAGGTCAGGCCGATCGCCACGATGGAACGGCTGCCGATCCGGTCGGAGAGGAATCCCACGATCGGTGCGACGAAGATCGGCACCGCCGTCCAGGGAAGGATGCGCAGGCCGGCCTCCATCGGGGAGTAGCCGCGCGGGCCTTGGAAGAACTGGGTGAGGAGGAAGACCGACCCGAACATGCCCGCGAACATCAGCAGCCCCGCGGCGTTCATGCCGCTGAAGGTGCGGTGGCGGAACAGCCGCATGGGGAACATGGGCATGTCGGTACGGAGTTCCCAGGCGACGAACGCGGCCACGACCAGGGCGCCCCCGGCCAGCGCGGTCAGGACATGAGGGCTCGTCCAGCCGTCCGTGGGGCCCTGGATGAGGCCGAACACGATGCCGAAGAGACCGGCACCGGCCAGTACGGTCCCGACCAGATCGAGCCGGGAGTTGGGGCCGCGGCTCTCGGCGAGCTTCCACCGGCCGAGAGGCAGCAGGACGAGACCGATGGGTACGTTGATCCAGAAGATCCACTGCCAGGTGAGGTGCTCCACCATCACCCCGCCGACGAGCGGCCCCATCGCGATGGCCAGGCCCTCGACGGCGCTCAGCGCCCCGAGGACGGCGCCGCGGCGCGCGGGCGGAGCGACCGCCGTGAGCAGGGTCAGATTGAGGGGCATCAGCGCGGCGGCGCCGAGGCCCTGCAGGGCGCGGGCCGCGATGAGCTCGCCGATGCCGGGGGCGAGAGCCGCGGCGGCCGACGCGGCGGTGAAGACGCCCAGGCCCACCACGAACATCCGCCGCCGTCCGAACCGGTCCCCCAGCGCCGCACCGGGGAGCATCAGGACGGCGTAGGTGAGTGTGTAGGCGTTGACGGTCCACTCGAGTTGCTGGATGTCGCCGCCGAGGCTCTCGCGGATCGCGGGCAGGGCGGTGATGACGACCAGATTGTCGAGGGAGACCATGGCCACGCCGAGGCCACAGCAGAGGAACGTCCACAGGACGCTCCGCTTGGAGACATGCATGATTGCCTTTTCCTGGAGGGTGTCGCCGCGGCCGGACACCGGCGGCGGCCCCGCGGGAGCCCGCGGGGAACGCCGCCGGTGAAGCGTGCGCGGTCGCGTTCAGCGCGCGCCGGATCGGCGCATGAGGCGGAGCATCGGCGGCACCAGGGCCGCCAGTTCGACCGGCCGTCGCAGGCGGGTGAGCCAGCGCTCGCCGAGCGGCCGGGCCATCTGGTGCACGTCCAGACCGATCTCCTGACGCACCCGCTTCCCGGCGAGGACGCGTACGGCCATGTGGGAGCTCAGCACTCCGAACGCCGCCGCGGTGTAGGCGACTTGGGGGAAGCTGTAGTCCGGACGCAGGTGGTTCGCCCGGATCTCCGCCAGCATCTCGGCCGGCACCCGGCGCAGCGGCACCGCGCGGCGCAGGAGTTCCCAGGTGTCCACGCGCTCGATGTCGGCCAGGGTGATGGCTCCGGCGAAGGGCTCCCGGATGCGCCGGTAGTCGTAGCAGCGCACGTACTGGGTTCCGGCCATGTCCCAGCCGGTGATGAGAGGGAGCTTCCGCTGGACCGCCACGCGGTGCAGGAGGTGCTTCGCGTGCCATCCGTCGGCGGTGGTGACGTCCACCCCGTCGATGACGATCTGACAGGACGCGGTGAGCCGCTGCACGGTCGCCGCGGTCACCCCCTCGGTGAATACGCTCACCCGGGCGTGCGGGTTGATCGACATGATGCGTTCCGCCGCGCCGGCGGCCTTGTTCTGCTCGATGTCGGCAGCGACCGCGCTCTGGCGGTTGAGGTTGTTCAGCTCGAACGTTCCGGGGTCCGCCACCAGGAACCGCTGCGCTCCGAGCCGGGTCAGCGGCTCCACGGCGGCGCCTCCGATCGACCCGCAGCCCGCCACCAGGATCGTGGCGTTGCGCAGCGCCAGCTGCTCGTCGGCGGAGACGACCCCCGCGTTGCGGGTGACGAGCTCCTCGTAGAAGACGCGGTGCGGTCCCGACTCCCCGCTGCCCGCCGGCGGCAGGTCCGTGCTCTTTGGGGTCATGCGGCACCTCCTCGCTGGCGGGGGATCAGGGAGCCGCCCACCGCCTGTCTGCGTCCGGCGAGCCGGGCGACCATCTCGTGGTACGAGGTCAGATCGCTGCTGCCGTCCATGTACGACCGGACGACGTCGCGGTACCAGGGCAGGTCCTGGGGCACCGGGGCGACGAAGGGCTTGGCCAGGACGCCCTGGTGGTAGATCGGCGCCAGCGGGTCCGACGAGGGCAGGCTCGGGGAGGTGTCCTCGACGACATGCAGGTCGAAACCGGCCAGCCGCAGATGGCGCAGGGCCACGTGTTCCTTGGCGTCGCCGAGCACGAGGCGGATCGAGTCGTCGAGCTGGATCATCGCCTCACCCATACCGAGCATGAGGTGCCACGGCACCCGGTCGTGCTGGATCCCGAGTGGCATCGACTGGTCACGCAGGAAGCGCTTGAGCTCGAAGACCTGATGGGTCCCCAGACCCAGGCGCGCGTACTGTCCCAGCAGGTCGATGCCATGGGCGGCCTCGGTCGGGAACAGGGCGCGCCGTGGCGAGTCGAGGGGCAGGCTCACGGGGTCCGCCGAACAGCTCAGCCCGACGTAGCCGCGGATCCTTCCGGTGCGCGAGCAGAGGGTGACCGTGTGGATGCTCTCCATCTGACCCGGTCGGGGCAGCGGTTCGTGGTACGCCGCCGTCCGGTAGACGAGGTCGGCCGAGATCCAGCTCAGCCGCAGGTACTGGGCCAGCCGGAAGCCGAGGATGCCTCTGAGGTACCGGGCGGGGATCTGGCTGTCCCGTGCGGTGAGCGTGATCAGTCCGCTGTGCACGTCCTCCGCGTGGTACAGCGGTGTTCCGGCGATCTCCGCCGGCAGCTGCCGGTAGCTGAGCCGTTCGTGGAGTTCGATGATGTCGGCGACGTAGCGCAGGGCGCGGGAGCCGGCCGGGTCCGCGGAGGTCGGGATGGTGGTGCGGGCGGGCCCGTCACCGCCCGCGAGGGGGGAGGCGGTGTTCATTCGGCGTCGTCCTCGGCGTAGAGGCTCTCGGTGATCGTGAGCGCCAGGACCTCGGGGGTGCCCTCGTAGACGCGGGTGCCGTAGGCGTCGCGGAGCATCTTCTCCACTCCGTACGAGCGCAGGTAGCCTCGCGCGCCGACGAGGGAGAGAGCGGCGTCGGCCACGTCGATGGCGGCCCGGTCGGCGAAGAGCTTGGCGACGGCCGGCTCGTAGGCGGGTGGAGGCAGTTGGGTGTCCACGGTGTTCGCCGCGTGCAGGTACAGCAGGCGGGCGGCGTCCACCTGGGCGCTCATTCCGGCCAGCTTCGCCGCGGTGAACTGGTGCCGGTGCAGAAGTTCACCGCCCTGGACGCGTTCACCGGCCCAGGCGACGGCCTGTTCCAGGGCGCCGCGGGCCACACCGGTGGAGATGCCGGCGACTGCGGCGCGGGCCATGTTGCTCTGGGCCATGTTGATGGGCATGCCCTCGCCCTCCCCGCCGATCATGTTCTCGGCGGGCACCCGGACCTCGTGGAACTCCAACTCGCTTCCCAGGCAGGCCCGGTAGCCCATCTTGTCGGCGACCGGGCCGCGTACGACGCCGGGGAGGTTCAGGGGCACGATGAAGGAGGTGAGCCCGGTGGCTCCGGGGCTGCCCTCCATGTTCGCGAACACGGAGGCGAAGGCGGCGAAGCGGGCGTTGGTGATGAACCGCTTCTTGCCGGTGAGGACGTACTGGTCGCCGTCCCGCCGCGCGGTCATGACGTTGCGTGCGTGCTGTGCGTTGGCCGGGATGATCAGGTCGCACCCGGCGTCCTCCTCCGTCACCGCGTTGCACGCGAGCACCGGCTCGTCGCCGGAGAAGAGCGGGAGGTAGCGCGCCTGGAGGCGGGGGTCGCCGGAGAGCAGGAGCGGGGCCTGGCCGAGCATGGTGGCCCCGAAGACGAGCGCGGTGCCGGGGCACACGGTGGCCACTTCCTCCAGGGCGGTGGCGACTCCCAGCATGCCGAGCCCGAGACCGCCGTAGTCGGTGGGGACGGCGGCCCGGGTCAGACCGATCTCGTGGCCGCGGCGCACCACGTCCCAGTCGAAGTCCTCCGCCGGCGCCTGGTCGAGCTGACCGACCAGGGGCTTCACGGTCTCCTGCGCGAACCGCCGCGCGTCGCCCTTGAGTTGCCGCACATCCGGGGGCAGCACGTCGAAGTTGAGCTCTGGGGAGAGTTCTGCCGGTACGTCGATGGTCATGGGTTTCGTGGCTCCTCGGTCACAGGTGTCGTCGGGGGCGGTCGGGGGATGCACGCGGTGGGTCAGGCGCCGACGCCCGACTCCGCGGCGATCGTGGGGTAGCTGTCGAAGGCGGGCTGGAGCATCGGCACCAGCTCCAGCACCTTGGCGATGCGACCGCGGATCCGGACCTTGCCGGTGGCGATGGCGGCGGGCACCAGCAGCCGGCCCGACCACAGCGCGTGCGCGGTGTCGCAGGACATCTTGAGAGTGATCGCGGCCTTGAAGGGCACGTCATCCCCGAGGACGACGCCCTCGGACGAGACGAAGATCCGGCAGTCGGGCTTGGTGTGCACCAGCTGCACCGACAGAGCTTCCTTGCGCGCCTTCTCCACGAACTGCTCGTCCTCCAGCAGCACACCGAAAAGCCGGCCGAACACTTCGGAGGCCATTTCGCTGGACGAAAAAACGGTCATGCTTCCCCTTCACGATTTCAGTGGTCCGGCACCCGGCCCGCAATGAATGGACACATTGCCTGGCCGCTTCTCCCGCTCGTCGAGTGCCGATGTCCGCACGTTATGACACCTTCCGGAGAGCTTCGCCCGCATCGACAGGTAGCCGAAAAATGACTGAAAGAAATTGGCAAGCAGCCGCTTCATAACGCCCTGACCAGCGGCGATCATCTACAGCGGACCTCGCCTCCCGTATACGAAACGAGTTGACAGTGCGTGATAACGCTCCCCATGAATGCGACTCGAAGGAAAAGCGAGGGCCACGGATTCCACCACGAAAGAGTGATTAGGGAAATCAGGTCTTGCACATGACGATTTTGTGCTGCGTCATGGATATGCCGTCGCGGCGACGTACAGAGAAGTAACCCCGAAGCAAGGAAGAAGGAGGTGAAGAAGAATGCGCAGGATCGAGATGAAGCACCGGATCGCCATCCGGGCCGACCGCCCCAAGGCCGGTGAGGGTTCCACCTGGAACTGGACGTGGGCCTACCGCCAGGCGTGACCGCGCGCGTGGGGCCGGGTACCCCCTTGCCCGGCCCCACGCGTATGACCGGTCTTTCCCCTACATTCCCCTTGCAGGAGTCACCGTGCGTCTACGTCGTTCCCGTTGCCTGACCTGCTACTGGCACGACGGCGCCTTCGTCGTCCACCCTCATCCGCACGGCACGCCCACGGCACTGCACCCCGCCGCCGCGGAGATCCTGGCGGCCTTCGAGGACTGGAGCACTCCCGACGAGGCCGCCGGACACCTCGGCCACCTGACCCCGGACACCGTCGAGGACGCGGTCGAGACGCTGGTGCGGAGCGGAGCCCTGCTGGCCCACGGCAGCGCGGCCGCGCAGCTCGACGAACGGATCGCCGTGCAGTGGGGCGCGTGGATGCCCGAGGCGTCGTTCTTCCACTACGCCACCCAGGACGTGTACGACTCCCCGCAGGCCGTGGCCCCCTCCGGCGAGGCACGGGAGCCGGCCACCGCGGGGCCCGTGCGGGGACCGGTGCGGGAGTCGCCGCCTCCCCTGTTCACAGGGCATCCGGAGGCTCCCCGGCTCCTGTTGCCCCGCAGGCCGGCCGGGCTCCGGGTCCCGTTCGAGCAGGTCCTGTACGACCGCCGTACCCACCGCGACTTCACCGGCGCGCCGGTGTCGCTGGAGACACTGGCCACCCTGCTGGCCGTGGTCTTCGGCCCGGTCGACTTCATCGACTGCGGGCGGGGCGCCCTGTACCGGCGGACCAGTCCGCAGGGCGGCTCCCGGCAGGAGATCGACGCGTATGTAGGTGTCCTGGGCGTCAGCGGCGTGTCCCCGGGCTGGTACCACTACAACGGCTTGCGGCACGCGCTCGAACTGCTCTCCGAGGGCTTCACGCCCGCGGAGGCCTCCCGCCTCTGCGCCGACCAGTCGTGGGCCGCGCGCCCCGCCTTCCTCGTCGTTCTCGCCGCGCGGCTGGAGCGGATGAGCGTGAAGTACCCGACGCCGCGCGCCTACCGGGTCTGTCTGCTCGACGCCGGACACCTGGGGCAGACCTTCGCCCTGACCGCGACGGCCCTCGGCCTCGGCCCCGCCCAGACCGGTGCCTTCAGGGACT
The DNA here is from genome assembly GCF_044757505.1 of Streptomyces sp. NPDC091271. NCBI lineage: Bacteria > Bacillati > Actinomycetota > Actinomycetes > Kitasatosporales > Streptomycetaceae > Streptomyces > Streptomyces sp. NPDC091271. The sequence goes on from NZ_JBIVVD010000005.1 coordinate 178,400, forward strand.
CCGCGGTCGCCGACCGCTGCGGCCTGGACAACACCGGCCACACCCCGCTGTACGTACTGGCCGCCGGACACCCCGCTCCGACTCCCCAGGACGCTCCTCCGCCGGCCGGCGTCCCGGCCTTCGACGCCACCGCACTGCTCGAGGGGTGACCCCGACGGGACACCGTGCCCCCTCGGCTCAGTCCCGGTCCAGGAAGGGCTCCAGCAGCCCCGGCACGGCGTCGGCGGCGAAGCGGAGACCTTCGGACGCGTCGGTGTCGTGCGCCGTGTAGGCGCCACCTCCGGCGGCCGTCGTGGCGGTGACGCTCAGCAGCCCCGCCCGGCGCTGGAACCAGGACTGCTTCACCGTCCAGCCGATCACACCCGCCCGCTGCAGAGCCGCTGTGGACCGCCGGACGGTACCTGAGCGGGTCACCAAGTAGCTGCCGCTGAGCGCGTGGCCCAGCGAGCGGTACGCGTCGACGGCCAGGAGCACGGCGACGGGCACGGACACCACCGCGCAGGCGAGCGCGGTCCGGAGCAGCACGGGCGTCAGCAGGACCCCCAGGACCACCTGGACCAGCACGGGTGCCAGGGCGACGGACAGGGCACGGCGGAGCCGGCGGCTCCTGGCGGCGAGGGGGTGGCCGGTCAGGGAGGCGCCCGTCGGGGAGACCGGCTCGCGCAGCACCTCCGCGGCGATGGAGTCGGCCAGTGCGCGGGGCGCGGCCGGCAGCAGGGTCTCGTGGTCGGCGTGCCGCTCCTCGTCCTTGGTCAGGCCGGTGGCGATCGCGTCGACCCGAGCGGCGCCCGCGAGCCGCACGCCCAGGGGCTCCACCAGGTCCACCCCGCGCAGGCGCCGTTCCTCGACGGACAGGGAGCGTGAGGTGAACAGTCCGCGCCGCACCCGCAGGGTGCCGCCCGGTTCACGCTCGAGTCTGTAGTTCCACCACATCTCGATCCACAGGCCGAGCGCTCCGACGACACCGGCGACCAGCGCCGCCACGACCAGGGTGACGATCGCCCAGACCAGCGGTGTGTCCCGGAAGCGGTCGGCGACCCAGTCGATCACCTCGCCCTGCGCACCGACCCATTCACTGATCTGCATCACACCGCCGGCCGCCGCGCCCCCGAGCATGGGCGCGACGAAGGAGACCGGTGCGTAGCGGACCCAGCGGAGGTCGAGCGTGGCCAGTTCCCCCTCACGGTGCGTTCCGGAGGCCCCGGATGCGGCACGGTCGAGGAGCTCGCGGCGCAGCCGCTCACCCTCGGCGCGGGAAACGGGGTCCAGCGTGAGCGTGGAGTCGCCGCCCGAGTGCTCACCGGTGCCGATGCGGACCGAGACCATCCCCAGGATCCGCAGCAGCGGATGGGCGGTGAGGTCGACGCTGCGGATCCGCTCGCGGGCGAGCGAGCGGCGCTTCACCAGGAGGAGCCCGGTGTGCAGGTCCACGCGCTCGGTGCCGACCCGGTAGCGGGTGCGCCGCCACCGTACGTAGTCACCGGCGGCCGCGCAGCCGATCAGCAGGGCGGCGCCCGCCAGGACCCAGCCGATGGCCGCCGCGTATCCGAGACGGCCTGACAGCGCGACCGTGACCGGCACGGCCGCGCCCGCCGCGACCCCCGCCGTGACCAGCGCGGTGACCAGGACCGTCCGGCGATGGAGCCGCCGCCAGCCCGGGCCGCTGTCGACGGCCGTGCTCATGTCGCGTCCCCGGGGGTCTCCTGGGTGATCCGGGTCAGCCGCTCGGCGAGCTCGGCCGCGACCTGGTGCGTCAGGCCTTCGATCTGTACGGCGCCCTTGGCGGACGCGGTGGTGACGGTGACCGTCGCCAGCCCGAAGAGCTGTTCCAGCGGGCCCCGCACGGTGTCCACGGTCTGGATGCGGGACATCGGCGCGATACGCCACTCCCGCAGGAAGGCACCGGTGCTCACATAGACCGCCTCGTCGGTGACCTCCCAGCGGTGGGTACGGAACCACCAGAAGGGGAAGAGGACGGCGCACAGCAGGCCGACGGCGGCGAGCACGGCGGCGGGCATCAGCAGCCAGGATCTGGCGGGCCCGATGAGCGCGCCCAGGATGCCGAGGACCGCGACCGGTGCCGCGGTCAGCAGCAGCCACTGGGCCCGCCACCAGCCGACGGCCCGGCGGTCGGGCGCGTTGCGCGGCGGCCTGAGCCGTATCGTCCCCTCCCCCGTGGTCATCGCTCAGCGGCCCCGCAGCGAGCGGTACGTCGAGACGAGCGCGGCGGTGGAGCTGTCCAGCTGTTCGCCGCCGGTGCCCTCGGTGAGGACCGGCTCGATCTTCTTGGCGAGGACCTTGCCGAGCTCGACGCCCCACTGGTCGAAGGAGTCGATGTTCCAGACGGCGCCCTGGACGAAGACCTTGTGCTCGTACAGCGCGATCAGCTGGCCGAGCACCGAGGGGGTGAGCCGGTCCGCGAGGATCGTGGTCGTCGGGTGGTTACCGCGGAACGTCTTGTGCGGCACGAGCTCCCCGGGCACGCCCTCGGCGCGGACCTCCTCGGGCGTCTTGCCGAAGGCGAGCGCCTGGGTCTGGGCGAAGAAGTTGGCCATCAGCAGGTCGTGCTGGGCGATCAGCCCGGGCAGCAGGTCCTGGACCGGTGCGGCGAAGCCGATGAAGTCGGCCGGGATGATCTTGGTGCCCTGGTGGATCAGCTGGTAGTAGGCGTGCTGCCCGTTGGTGCCGGGGGTGCCCCAGACGACCGGGCCGGTCTCCCACTCCACCGGATCGCCGTCCCGGTCCACGGACTTGCCGTTGGACTCCATGTCCAGCTGCTGCAAGTACGCGGTGAACTTGGACAGATAGTGGCTGTACGGCAGCACCGCGTGCGACTGCGCGTCGAAGAACTGGCCGTACCAGATGCCCAACAGGCCCAGCAGCAGCGGGGCGTTCTCCTCGGCGGGAGCGGTGCGGAAGTGCTCGTCGACGAGGTGGAAGCCGTCGAGCATCTCGCGGAACCGGTCCGGTCCGATGGCGATCATCAGCGACAGGCCGATCGCCGAGTCGTAGGAGTACCGGCCTCCGACCCAGTCCCAGAACTCGAACATGTTGGCCGTGTCGATGCCGAAGTCCGCGACCTTCTCCGCGTTGGTCGACAGCGCCACGAAGTGCTTGGCGACGGCGTCCTGACCGGCCCTCAGCTCGGTGAGCAGCCAGTCGCGGGCGGAGGTGGCGTTGGTGATGGTCTCGATCGTCGTGAAGGTCTTGGACGCGACGATGAAGAGGGTCTCGGCCGGGTCGAGGCCCTGTACCGCCTCGTGGAGGTCGGCGCCGTCGACGTTCGACACGAAGCGGACGGTGAGCGAGCGGTCCGTGAAGGAGCGCAGGACCTCGTACGCCATGGCGGGGCCGAGGTCCGAGCCGCCGATGCCGATGTTGACGATGTTCTTGATCGGCTTGCCGGTGTGGCCGGTCCACTCGCCCGACCGGATCCGGTCGGAGAAGGCGGCCATCCTGTCGAGGACGGCGTGCACGGCCGGCACCACGTTCTCGCCGTCGACCTCGATCACGGCGCCCCGCGGCGCGCGGAGCGCGGTGTGCAGGACGGCGCGGTCCTCCGTCGTGTTGATCTTTTCGCCGCGGAACATGGCGTCCCGCAGCCCGGCCACGTCCGTGGCGGCCGCGAGCTCGCGCAGCAGCCGCAGCGTCTCATCGGTGACCAGGTGCTTGGAGTAGTCGATGTGGAGGTCGCCGACCCGGAGGGTGTACTGCTTCCCCCGGTCCGGCGCGTCCGCGAACAGCTGCCGCAGATGCGTCTCCCCGAGCTGCTCACGGTGCTTGCCGAGAGCCGTCCACTCGGGCATCTGGTTGAGCTTGGTTCGGCTTTGTGCGTTCATCCCGGAAATCGCCCACTTCTCTCGTACCTGCAACCTTCCCCGCTGCCCCTCCAACCTAATTGATCTGGAGGGTCCGACGGGGCATCGGCGAGCTGGTGGGCGACATGACGATTCCGGCCGGGCACCCAGAGGGTGACCGGCCGGTGAAAAGTGAGGGTCTTCCGTTTGGATAAGGAACGACAGGCCCTAGATCTCGCCGCGGAGTTTCGCGAGGGCTTCGGCGAGGATCGCCTCGCCGTCCGCGTCGCTGCGCCGCTCGCGCACGTACGCCAGGTGCGTCTTGTACGGCTCCGTGCGCGGGGGGGCCGGCGGGCTGTCCCGGTCCTGTCCGGCCGGGAAGCCGCAGCGCGGGCAGTCCCAGGTCTCCGGTACCTGCGCGTCATGGGCGAAGCTCGGCTGCGTCTCGTGCCCGTTCGAGCACCAGAAGGAGATGCGGGCGCGTGGCGCGGACTCGCCGCGCTCGGCCTCCCCCATCGGCCCCGCTCCGACCCGGCTTCCCCGGATCGCGTTGCCACTTGCCACGGTCGTAACTCCCTGCGTGATGGTGCTCGAAGATGCCCCAGTCTACGTAAGGCCCAACGCGCGTCCAGTGAAAGGAGTTACACCCTCACAAGGAATCGCGGACGACGGGTCAGCTGTCCAGCTTGATGAGCAGAGCAAGGACGACAATGCACGCGAACCAACCCAGACCGACCACAACGGTGATGCGGTCGAGGTTCCGCTCCGCGACCGAGGAGCCGCCGACGGAGGACTGCATTCCACCACCGAACATGTCGGAAAGGCCGCCGCCCTTCCCCTTGTGCATCAGCACCAGCAGCATCAGCAGCAGGCTGAAGACGATCAGGGCGATCTCGAACGCCAAAACCACGGCTGGTCCCTACTTTCCGGAATTCCTAGGACTGCATGTACGAACAGCGGGGGCCCGGGGGTAGACCCCCCTCGGCCCCCGCAAGGGTACGACGGATCCGCGCTACCGCATACTCACTGGTCGCGGAAGCGGACGATCTTGACGAACTCGTCGGCGTCGAGAGCGGCGCCGCCGATGAGGGCACCGTCGACGTCCGGCTGCGCCATGATGGCCGCGACATTGCCGGACTTCACCGAGCCGCCGTACTGGATGCGGACCGCGTCGGCCAGCTCCTGCGAGTACAGCTCCGAGAGACGGCCGCGGATCGCGCCGCAGACCTCCTGCGCGTCCTCGGGGGTGGCGACCTCGCCGGTCCCGATGGCCCAGACCGGCTCGTAGGCGATCACGATGGACTCGGCCTGCTCGGCCGGGATGTCCTTCAGGGCACCGTCGAGTTGCGCCAGCGTGTAGGACACCTGGTCACCCGCCTTGCGGATGTCCAGGCCCTCGCCGACGCACAGGATCGGGGTCAGGCCGTGCTTGTACGCGGCCTTCACCTTGGCGTTGCAGATCTCGTCGTTCTCACCGTGGTACTGGCGGCGCTCGCTGTGGCCGACGGCCACGTACGTGCACTTCAGCTTGGCGAGCATCGGTCCGGAGATCTCACCGGTGTACGCGCCGGAGTCCTGGGCCGAGATGTCCTGGGCGCCGTACTTGATCTTCAGCTTGTCTCCGTCGACCAGCGTCTGCACGGAGCGCAGGTCGGTGAAGGGCGGCAGGACGGCGACCTCGACCGCGTCGTAGTCCTTGTCGGCGAGGGCGAAGGCGAGCTTCTGGACGTGGGCGATGGCCTCGAGGTGGTTGAGGTTCATCTTCCAGTTGCCCGCCATGAGCGGGGTGCGGGTGGTCATGAAAGGTCAGTCCTCCAGTGCGGCGAGGCCGGGAAGCGTCTTGCCCTCGAGGTATTCGAGGCTGGCGCCGCCACCGGTCGAGATGTGGCCGAATGCGTTCTCGTCGAAGCCCAGGATGCGGACGGCGGCCGCGGAGTCGCCGCCGCCGACGACGGTGAATGCCTCGGAGTCGACGAGGGCCTGGGCGACCGCCCTGGTGCCCTCGGCGTAGTCGGGGTGCTCGAAGACGCCCATCGGGCCGTTCCAGAAGACGGTGGCCGCGTCGGCGAGCTTCGAGGCATACAGCTTGTTGGTCTCCGGGCCGTTGTCCAGCCCCATCGCGCCGGCGGGAATGGCGTCGGCGGCGACGGTGGTGGGGTTGCCCGGGGTCTTGGCCTTGAGGTCGGGGAACTGCTCCGAGACGACGACGTCCACGGGGAGCACGAACTCCACACCCTTCTCCTCGGCGCGCTTGAGGTATTCGAGCACCGCCGGGATCTGGTCCTCCTGGAGGAGGGAGCTGCCGACCTCGTACCCCTTGGCCTTGAGGAAGGTGTAGGCCATCCCGCCGCCGATGAGGATGCGGTCGGCCTTCTCCAGCAGGTGGTCGATGACACCGAGCTTGTCGGAGACCTTCGAGCCGCCGAGGACCACGGCGTAGGGGCGCGTGACGTCCTCGGTGAGCTTCTTCAGGACACCGACCTCGGTGGCGATCAGGCTTCCGGCCGCGTGCGGCAGCCGGGCCGGGAGGTCGAAGACCGAGGCGTGCTTGCGGTGGACGGCACCGAAGCCGTCGCCCACGTACACATCGGCGAGCTCGGCGAGCTGATCGGCGAAGGCGCCGCGCTCGGCGTCGTCCTTCGACGTCTCGCCGGCGTTGAAGCGGAGGTTCTCGATGACGGCGACCTGGCCGTCGGTGAGAGCTGCGACCGTGGAGCGGGCGGACTCGCCGACGGTGTCGGTCGCGAAGGCGGCCTCGGCACCGAGCAGCTCGCCCAGGCGCGCGGCGGCGGGGGCGAGCGAGAAGGCCGGGTCCGGGGCGCCCTTGGGGCGGCCCAGGTGCGAGGCGACGACGACCCGCGCGCCGGCTGCGGCGAGCCGGGCGATCGTCGGCTGGACAGCGCGGATGCGGCCGTCATCGGTGATCGTGGTGCCGTCCAGCGGCACATTGAGGTCGGCGCGGACGAATACCCGCTTGCCCGCGACCCCTTCGTCGAGAAGTTCGTCGATCGTCTTCATCTCTGTTCCCATACTCCTTGGAAGGACGGATGAGCATGCGAGGGGGCTCGGACGGCGCCGCGTCGCGCCGTCCGAGCCCCTCACATCACACCTGGATGCCTGTCGATCCTAGGATCAGAGCTGGCCGCCGACGAAGACGGTCAGGTCGACGAGGCGGTTGGAGTAACCCCACTCGTTGTCGTACCAGCCGAGGATCTTCACCGAGTTGCCCTCCTGGACCATGGTCAGGGAGGAGTCGAAGGTGCAGGACGACGGGTCACCGACGATGTCCGAGGACACGATCGGGTCCTCGGTGTAGGTCAGGAAGCCCTTGAGGTCGCCGTCGTCGGACGCCTTCTTGAACGCGGCGTTGACCTCGTCCTTGGTGACCTCGCGCTGAAGGGTCACGACGAGGTCGGTGGCGGAGCCGGTCGGAACCGGGACGCGCATCGCGATGCCGTCGAGCTTGCCCTTGAGCTGCGGGAGGACCAGGGCGGTCGCCTTGGCGGCGCCCGTCGTGGTCGGGATGATGTTCTCGGCGGCGGCGCGGGCGCGACGCAGGTCCGAGTGCGGGAAGTCCAGGATGCGCTGGTCGTTCGTGTACGCGTGGACCGTCGTCATCAGGCCCTTGACGATGCCGAAGTTCTCGTCGAGAACCTTGGCCATCGGCGCCACACAGTTGGTGGTGCAGGAGGCGTTGGAGATGACGTGGTGGTTGGCCGCGTCGTACTTGTCCTGGTTGACGCCCATCACGATGGTGATGTCCTCGTCCTTGGCCGGAGCCGAGATGAGGACCTTCTTGGCGCCACCGGCGATGTGCTTCTCGGCGTCGGCCTTCTTGGTGAAGATGCCGGTCGACTCGATGACGATGTCGACGCCCAGCTGACCCCAGGGGATGTCGGCCGGGTTGCGCTCGGAGAGCACCTTGATGGTGTGACCGTCGACGGTGATGGTGTCGGCGGTGTGGCTGACCTCTGCCTTGAGACGACCCAGAATGGTGTCGTACTTCAGCAGGTGAGCCGTGGTCGCAGTGTCACCCAGGTCGTTGACAGCCACGATCTCGATGTCCGCACCCTGCTCCAGCAGCGCGCGGAAGTAGTTACGACCGATGCGGCCAAAGCCGTTGATGCCTACGCGGATCGTCACGAACCGATCTCCTCGTTAGGAACGCCGGTTTCGATGCCGGCGAGTTTTATAGGGATGTCCCCGACCGCCTCCGACCCTACCTCTCCGAAGGCTCCGGAGTGACATCGAGAGCGGTGGTGCGAAAAGGGATCCCCTTACTACCGAGTAGGAGTAAGGGATTCCGGTCGACGGAACCAGCGGGGACGGTCGTCGCACCACCCGGCCATCAAGCGTCAACACCCGGCGTGGCCAGGCCCCTTGTGGCGCGAGAACTACCGCCGCCCTCTCACCCCCGCGAGTCACTGATGTCGGCTCAGTTGTCGCGGCTCCGCCACCCAGGGGCGTCGGCAATGGTTTCTGCGGATCATTTTCTGCCAAACCCCGGGCCGGCCCCGCAAGCGCCACGCTCAATTGTGCGGAGCGGTACTCAATCGATGAAAGTGGCAGGCCAACTGCACACTTCTGGGGGATGCGGACGGCGGAACTGATGAGTTCACCCGCTCAATCGTGCGGGGTGGCGCTCGAAAAACCATTAGGGAAAAGCTCTGCGTCCCATACGGAAGACTTCGTCCCCGGCCGGAGACGATATTGCCGCCCGCGGCCTCCAGGGACCCGGCCCCCGCGTTTCCTGGAGCCGGAAGGCGGCAGGGCCCCGGCCGCGCCCGACGGGGCGGCCGGGGCCCTGCTACGGCTCTCACCCCACGAGGCCGTCGGCCAGCTCCTCGCTGAGGGTCGATTCCGTGCCGGGAATACCGAGGTCCTGGGCCCGCTTGTCGGCCATGGCCAGCAGACGCCTGATCCTGCCCGCGACCGCGTCCTTGGTCAGCGGCGGGTCGGCGAGCGCTCCCAGCTCCTCCAGCGAGGCCTGCTTGTGCTCCATGCGCAGCCGTCCGGCCGCGGCGAGGTGCTCCGGGACCTCCTCGCCCAGGATCTCCAGCGCGCGCCCCACGCGGGCGCCCGCGGCGACCGCGGCACGGGCGGAGCGGCGGAGATTGGCGTCGTCGAAGTTGGCGAGCCGGTTGGCCGTGGCGCGGACCTCGCGCCGCATCCGGCGCTCCTCCCAGGCGAGCACCGCGTCATGGGCTCCCAGACGGGTCAGCAGCGCGCCGATCGCGTCGCCGTCACGGACGACGACACGGTCCACCCCCCGCACCTCGCGCGCCTTGGCGGCGATGGAGAGCCTGCGGGCCGCGCCCACCAGGGCCAGGGCGGCCTCCGGGCCGGGGCAGGTCACCTCCAGCGAGGAGGAGCGGCCCGGCTCGGTGAGCGAACCGTGGGCCAGGAAGGCACCCCTCCAGGCTGCCTCCGCGTCGCAGGTGGCCCCCGAGACCACCTGCGGGGGGAGACCCCGGATGGGACGGCCGCGGCCGTCCACCAGGCCGGTCTGGCGGGCCAGCTGGTCGCCGCCCGCCACCACGCGAACGACGAAACGCGAGCCGCGCCGCAGTCCGCCGGGGGCCATCACGATCAGCTCCGAGCTGTGCCCGAAGATCTCCAGGATGTCCCGCTTCAGCCGGCGTGCCGCGCTCCCCGTGTCCAGCTCGGCCTCGATCACGATCCGGCCGCTCACCAGGTGCAGCCCGCCCGCGAACCGGAGAATCGCCGAGACCTCTGCCTTTCTGCAGCAGGTCCGGGTCACGGGAAGCCGAGAGATTTCGTCCTTCACCGCTGGCGTCATCGCCATGGGCCGATCCTTCCATGCATCCGAAAAATACGGTCGTACGCGGCGGCCAACAGCTCCGGATCATGAATCGGAACGCCGTCGGGTGAGGCCACGGGGGCCAGCTCGACCGCGGCTCCGAGCCGCTGTGCGGCGTCGGCGAGGGACTCGCGGTCGGGCACGGCGGCCTCGTCGGCCAGCACCACGTCCATGGCGAGTTTAGGGGCGTGTCGTCCCAAAACCTCCAAATGACGCTGCGGTGAGAACCCTTCTGTTTCACCGGGCTGTGGTGCGAGGTTCAGCGAGAGGACCTTACGGGCCCTCGTGGTCACCAGTGCGTCGAGCAGCTCCGGGACCAGCAGATGCGGAATCACGGAGGAAAACCAGGACCCTGGGCCCAGAACCACCCAATCGGCGTCGAGAACGGCGGCGACCGCCTCGGGAACCGCGGGCGGATCGGCCGGCACGACGTGGACCGACTGCACCTCCCCCGGGGTAAGCGCCACCGTCGCCTGTCCGCGCACCGTGACCGTCTCGTCGGGGCGCTCCGGGTCGTGCCCCCGTACGAGGGCCTGGAGCTCGAGGGGGACGGCGGACATCGGCAGCACCCTGCCGTGCGCTCCGAGCAGCTTGCCGACCAGGTCGAGGGCCTGGACATGGTCGCCCAGCTGCTCCCAGAGGGCGACGATGAGCAGATTGCCCACCGCGTGCTCGTGCAGGTCGCCCTTGGACTCGAAGCGGTGCTGGATGACCTGGGCCCAGGTCTGGCCCCACTCGTCGTCCCCGCAGAGCGCGGCGAGCGCCTTGCGCAGGTCTCCCGGTGGGAGGACGCCGAGCTCCTCACGGAGCCGGCCGCTGGAACCGCCGTCGTCGGCGACGGTCACGACGGCCGTGAGATCGCCGGTGATTCGGCGCAGCGCCGTGAGCGAGGCCGAGAGGCCCATGCCGCCGCCGAGGGCGACGACCTTGGGCTGTGCGCCGCGCTTACGGCCGGAGAGCGCGGCCGTGGCCCTGCTCAGCCTGCGCTGACGCGGATTGCGACTGGTCACTCGCGCCCCATGTCCCGGTGGACGAGGACGGTCTCGATCCCTTCGGTGGCCAGCCGGGCGGACAGCTTCTCCGACATCGCGACGGAGCGGTGCTTGCCGCCCGTGCACCCGACGGCGATGGTCACGTAACGCTTGCCCTCACGGCGGTAACCGGCGGCGATGAGCTGGAGCAGCTCGGTGTACTGGTTGAGGAATTCCTTGGCGCCCGGCTGGTCGAAGACGTAGTCGGACACCTCTTCGTTGAGTCCGGTGAAGGGGCGGAGCTCCGGCACCCAGTGCGGATTCGGCAGGAAGCGGCAGTCGACGACGAGGTCGGCGTCGACCGGCAGCCCGTACTTGTAGCCGAACGACATCACCGTCGCCCGCAGCTCCGGCTCCTCGTCGCCGGCGAACTGCGCGTCCATCTTGGCCCGCAACTCGTGCACGTTGAGGCTGGACGTGTCGATGACGAGGTCGGCGTCGCCGCGCAGCTCACGCAGCAGGTCACGCTCGGCGGCGATGCCGTCGACGATGCGGCCGTCGCCCTGGAGCGGGTGCGGACGGCGGACCGATTCGAAACGGCGTACGAGCGCGTCGTCGGAGGACTCCAGGAAGACGATCCGCCGGGTGACGTGCTTGGCCTCCAGGTCCGCGAGGGACTCCCGGAGGTTGTCGAAGAAGCGGCGGCCCCGTACGTCGACGACGACGGCGATGCGGGCGACGTTGCCCTGGGACCGGGCGCCGAGCTCCACCATCGTGGGGATCAGCGCGGGCGGCAGGTTGTCGACGACGAACCAGCCGAGGTCCTCCAGACACTTGGCTGCGGTGCTGCGCCCGGCGCCCGACATGCCGGAGATGATCACCAGCTCGGGGATGGCGGGCGTGGTGGCCTCGGCCTTCTCCGTGGTGCTTCCCGTACTCATGTGTGCTGCTCCGTCTGCTCGGCCGCGTTCGTTCTGCTGTTCATGCGTCTGGTCGGTCATGTCCTGCTGCCCCCGTCGTCCTCTTCAATGATCTCTCCAGTGGCGGTGTTCACGGCGGGTGCGGCCGGGGCGGCCGCGGCGAAGGCGGCAGCCACCGATTCCGCGGTCCTGCGCCCTATCCCCGGCACCCCGCAGATCTCGTCGATTGTCGCCTGCCGCAGCTTCTTCACGGAGCCGAAGTGCTTGATCAACGCCTGCTTGCGGGTCTCGCCGAGGCCCGGGACGTCGTCCAGGGGGCTGCTGCGGATGCGCTTGGCCCGTTTGGCCCGCTGGTAGGTGATGGCGAAGCGGTGGGCCTCGTCCCGGATGCGCTGGAGGAGATAGAGCCCCTCGCTGGAGCGGGGCAGGACCACCGGATCGTCGTCATCGGGCAGCCAGACCTCTTCGAGGCGCTTGGCGAGACCGCAGACGGCGATGTCGTCGATGCCCAGCTCGTCCAGCGCGCGCTTGGCGGCGGCCACCTGGGGCCGGCCTCCGTCGACGACGACGAGCTGGGGCGGGTAGGCGAAGCGCTTGGGCCGGCCGTCGTCCTCGCGGGGCTCCTCCCGGACGAGGGCGGGGTCCGGCGCCTCGGGCGCGACCGCCCCGGGCGACGGCTCACCGGGCATGGGGCCGTCTGACGCCGACTGAGCGGGCACGGCGCCGCCGGGCGCCGACTGAGCGGGCACGGGCCCGCCGGGCGCGAGCTCCGCGGGTGCGGGGACCGGGCCGGTGGGTGCCGGGGTCTCCTCCCACTCCCCCGTCCGCTCCTTCTCGTGGAGGTAGCGCCTGAAGCGGCGGCCGATGACCTCGTGCATCGACCGGACGTCGTCCTGGCCCTCGAAGCCCTTGATCTGGAAGCGGCGGTATTCGCTCTTGCGTGCGAGGCCGTCCTCGAAGACCACCATCGACGCGACCACGTCGTCGCCCTGGAGGTGCGAGATGTCGAAGCACTCGACGCGCAGCGGAGCGGTCCCGAGGCCGAGTGCCTCGGCGATCTCCTCCAGAGCACGCGAGCGCGTCGTGAGGTCGGAGGCGCGCTTGGTCTTGTGCAGCCCCAGCGCCTGCTGGGCGTTGCGCTGGACCGTGCCCATCAGGTCCTTCTTGTCGCCCCGCTGCGGGATGCGCAGGCTGACCTGGGACCCCCTGCGGCCCGCGAGCCACTCGGACACTGCGTCGGGGTCCTCGGGGAGCGCCGGGATCAGCACCTCCTTGGGGACGGAGTCGCCCGACTCCTCCCCGTAGAGCTGCTGGAGCGCGTGCTCGACCAGGCCCGCCGTGTCGACGGCCTCGACCTTGTCGGTGACCCAGCCGCGCTGCCCTCGCACCCGTCCGCCGCGGACGTGGAAGATCTGGACCGCCGCTTCGAGCTCGTCCTCGGCGACGGCGATCAGGTCGGCGTCGGTGGCGTCGGCGAGGACGACGGCGCTCTTCTCCATGGCCCTCTTCAGCGCCTCGGCGTCGTCGCGCAGCCGGGCCGCACGCTCGTACTCCATCTCCTCGGCCGCCTGCGTCATGTCCTTCTCGAGGCGGCGGATGTACGTCCCTGTGCGGCCTGCCATGAAGTCGCAGAAGTCCTCGGCCAGGTCCCGGTGCTCCTCGGGGGTGACCCGTCCGACGCACGGGGCGGAGCACTTGCCGATGTACCCGAGGAGACAGGGGCGTCCGGACCGCTCGGCGTTCTTGAAGACACCGGCGGAGCAGGTGCGCACGGGAAAGACCCGGAGCATCAGGTCGACGGTCTCGCGAATGGCCCAGGCATGCCCGTACGGACCGAAGTAGCGCACGCCCTTCTTCTTGGCGCCGCGCATGACCTGGACGCGGGGGAACTCCTCGTTGAGCGTGACCGCGAGGTAGGGATAGCTCTTGTCGTCGCGGTACTTGACGTTGAACCGGGGGTCGTACTCCTTGATCCAGGAGTACTCCAGCTGGAGCGCCTCGACCTCGGTGGAGACCACGGTCCATTCCACGGAGGCAGCCGTGGTGACCATCGTGCGGGTACGCGGGTGCAGACCGGCCAGGTCCTGGAAGTAGTTGGCCAGGCGCTGGCGCAGGTTCTTCGCCTTCCCGACGTAGATCACCCGACGGTGCTCGTCGCGGAACTTGTAGACCCCCGGGGAGTCGGGGATCTGTCCCGGCTTGGGGCGGTAGCTGGAGGGGTCTGCCATGTCTCACACCCTACTTGCGGGCAGTGACAGAGCGGCATTTCCGGGGTCCCGGGTGCCTGGGACGGGCGGCCCGGTCAGGCTTCGGGGCCCGCGACGAGCCTTCCGCCCTCGACCTTCAGCGGGACGGAGGGCAGCGGCACGGTGGCGGGGCCCTGCACCGCCTTGCCCGTGGTCATGTCGAAGCGGCTGCCGTGGCAGGGGCAGTTGCCCTCGTTGCCCTCGACCTTGTCCAGGAGGCAGCCCGCGTGGGTGCACTGCGCGCTGAAGGCCTTGTACTCCCCGGCGGCCCGGCAGCTCACGACGACTCGCTGCTCCCGGTAGAGCTTCGCCCCGCCGACCGGGACCTCGTCGGCGGCACCGAGCTCCACGGGCGCGGTGGGCGTGGGCGTCTGCGCGTGGCCGAGCTTCGACTCGGTCGAACAGGCTGCCGCTCCCAGCCCGGCGGCACCGGCGAGAGCGGCGCCCTTCAGAACGGTGCGGCGGGCGGCGGGCAGGCCGGGCATGCGGTCTCCACTGGTCGGGGGGACAGAGAGCCGCCGTCACCGTCCGGGGCACCGGGTGCCACGGACTCCGGGCACGGGCCGCACCTGAAGGCACGGGCGACAGACCCGACGATACCGGCGGAGAACGCCGGCCCTTCGACCGGCCCCGGAGAGCGCGGGCGGGCGAGGTGACTGTCCGGAGGGGGACGGGCCCCACGTGCGGGACCCGCCCCCCTCCGGACGGCGTCAGCCCTTCCGCGCGCGGGCCGCCTTCTTCGCCTTGGACGCCGGCTGCTCGGCCGCCGCCTTTCCCGCCGTCCTGGCCGTGGCGGTCCTGCGGGCCGTGGACGTCTTCGCGGCGACGGCCTTCTTCGCCGGTGCCTTACGGGCCTTCCGGGCCGCGGGCACCGCTGCCTCACCGATCCGGTCCGAGCCCAGGATCTCCTGGAGGAACTTACCGGTGTGGCTGGCCGGTACCGAGGCGATGTGCTCCGGGGTGCCCTCGGCGACGACCAGACCGCCGCCGCTGCCACCCTCGGGCCCCATGTCGACGACCCAGTCGGCGGTCTTGACGACATCGAGGTTGTGCTCGATGACGATCACCGTGTTGCCCTTGTCGACCAGGCCCGAGAGGACCGAGATGAGCTTGCTGATGTCCTCGAAGTGCAGACCGGTCGTCGGCTCGTCCAGAACGTAGACCGTGCGGCCGGTGGAGCGCTTCTGCAGCTCGCTCGCCAGCTTCACCCGCTGGGCCTCACCGCCGGAGAGCGTCGGCGCGGACTGGCCGAGCCGGACGTAGCCGAGGCCGACCTCGTTGAGCGTGCGGAGGTGGCGGGCGATCGTCGGGACGGCCTCGAAGAACTCCAGGCCCTCCTCGATCGGCATGTCCAGCACCTCGGCGATGGACTTGCCCTTGTAGTGGACCTCCAGGGTCTCCCGGTTGTAGCGCGCGCCGTGGCAGACCTCGCACGGGACGTACACATCGGGCAGGAAGTTCATCTCGATCTTGATCGTGCCGTCGCCGGAGCAGTTCTCGCAGCGGCCGCCCTTGACGTTGAAGGAGAAGCGGCCCGGCAGATAGCCGCGCACCTTCGCCTCCATCGTCTCGGCGAACAGCCGGCGCACATGGTCGAAGACTCCGGTGTACGTCGCCGGGTTGGAGCGGGGTGTGCGCCCGATCGGCGACTGGTCGACGTGGACGACCTTGTCGACGAGGTCGTCGCCGTCGACCCGGGTGTGGCGCCCGGGGACCGACTTGGCGCCGTTGAGCTCGCGCGCGAGGTGGGTGTAGAGGATGTCGTTGACCAGGGTCGACTTGCCCGAACCGGAGACGCCGGTGACCGCGGTGAGCACGCCGAGCGGGAAGGAGACGTCGATGTCCTGGAGGTTGTTCTCCCGGGCGCCGTGCACCGTGAGCCGGCGCTTAGGGTCGACGGGACGCCGGATGTCCGGCATCTCGATCTCCCTCTTGCCCGAGAGGTACTGGCCGGTGATCGACTCCTTGTTGGCCAGGAGCTCCTTGAGCGAGCCGGAGTGGACGACCTTGCCGCCGTGCTCACCCGCGCCGGGACCGATGTCCACGACCCAGTCGGCGACCTTGATGGTGTCCTCGTCGTGCTCGACGACGATGAGCGTGTTGCCCATGTCCCGCAGCCGGACCAGGGTCTCGATCAGCCGGTGGTTGTCGCGCTGGTGCAGGCCGATGGACGGCTCGTCCAGCACGTACAGCACGCCGACGAGCCCCGAACCGATCTGGGTGGCGAGCCGGATGCGCTGGGCCTCACCGCCGGACAGGGTGCCCGCGGCGCGGTTCAGCGAGAGGTAGTCGAGGCCGACGTCGACGAGGAACCGCAGCCGCTCGTTGACCTCCTTGAGGACCCGCTCGGCGATCTTCTTGTCACGGGCGTTCAGCTTGAGGCGGCCCAGGAACTCGGCGCACTCGCTGATCGACATCGCGGCGACCTCGGCGATGGACTTCTCCATCACCGTCACCGCGAGGACCAGCGGCTTGAGCCGGGTGCCCTCACAGGTCGGGCAGGCCACCTCGCGCATGTAGCCCTCGAAGCGCTCCCGGCTGGAGTCGCTCTCGGCCTCGGAGTGCCGCCGCTTGACGTACTGGACGGCGCCCTCGAAGCGGGGCGTGGTGTAGGCACGCTCGCGCCCGTACCTGTTGCGGTAGCGGACCTCGGTCTGGATCTTGTGGCCGTGGAGCAGAGCCTTCTTGGCGCGCTGCGGCAGTCCGGCCCAGGGGATGTCCGTACGGAATCCGAGGGCGTCGGCCAGCGCGGTGATCTGGCGCCCGAAGTACTCCTTGGTGTGGCCGTGCGACCAGGGGTGGATCGCGCCCTCGTCCAGGGACTTATCCTCGTCCGGGACGATCAGCTCCGGGTCGACCTCCATGCGCGTACCGATGCCCGTGCAGTCGGGGCAGGCGCCGAAGGGAGAGTTGAAGGAGAAGGAGCGGGGCTCCAGCTCCTCGAAGGAGAGGTCGTCGTACGGGCAGTAGAGGTGCTCGGAGTACATCCGCTCACGCTCGGGGTCGTCCGCCTCGAGGTCGACGAAGTCGAGCACGACCATGCCGCCGGAGAGGCCCAGCGCCGTCTCGACGGAGTCGGTCAGCCGGCGCTTGGCGCTGTCCTTCACCGTGAGGCGGTCGATGACCACCTCGATGGTGTGCTTCTCCTGCTTCTTCAGCGTGGGCGGCTCGGACAGCTGGATCGTCTCGCCGTCGACCCGGGCCCTGCTGTAGCCCTTGGTCTGGAGGTCGGCGAAGAGGTCGACGAACTCCCCCTTGCGCTCGCGCACCAGCGGGGAGAGCACCTGGAAGCGGCTGCCCTCGGGGAGGCCGAGCACCTTGTCGACGATGGCCTGCGGCGACTGGCGCGCGATGGGCCTTCCGCACTCGGGGCAGTGCGGCTTGCCGATCCTGGCGAAGAGCAGCCGGAGGTAGTCGTAGACCTCGGTGATGGTGCCGACCGTCGAGCGCGGGTTGCGCGAGGTCGACTTCTGGTCGATGGAGACGGCGGGCGAGAGGCCTTCGATGAAGTCCACGTCCGGCTTGTCCATCTGGCCGAGGAACTGCCGGGCGTACGAGGAGAGGGACTCCACGTAGCGCCGCTGGCCCTCGGCGAAGATCGTGTCGAACGCGAGCGAGGACTTGCCCGATCCGGAGAGCCCGGTGAAGACGATGAGGGAGTCACGGGGGAGATCGAGCGAGACGTTCTTCAGGTTGTGCTCGCGCGCGCCACGGACGATGAGACGGTCGGCCACGCCGGTCCGCACCTTTCTGGAGAGAAGTGGGGGAACTGAGCCCCTGTCCCAGGGTATGGGGGGCGCCACAGCGATGTACGAAGCTTTCGACTCCGAGCGTATAGCACGCGCATTCGATTTACGGCCGACCGAAGACTCCATCACCCGAATGAGTGGCGGGGTCTACGCTCGGTCCATGACTGATCATGCGCGCGACCTGGAAGCTGTACGTGAAGCGACCGATCGGCTGCTCAGCGCCACGGGCAAGATGGACGACGGCGCCGTTGCCGAGCCGTCGCGCCTGCCGGGCTGGAGCCGCGGCCATGTTCTTGCCCACCTGTCACGTAACGCCGAAGCCCTCGTAAATGTTCTCCAAGAGCGCCCCATGTACGCGAACAGCGAAACCCGGGACGCCGACATCGAACGCGACGCCCCTCGCCCGGTGGCCGAACACCTCGCTGACCTGCGTGCGAGCGGAGCGGCCTTCCTCGCCGCCACCGAGGCGCCGGCCGACTGGTCACGCACGGTCACGTTGCGCAACGGTGTGACGGACTCCGCCTCGCGGATCCCCTTCCGCCGCCGGGTCGAGGTCGAGCTGCATCACGTCGACCTGGGGGTGGGATACGAGCTGGAGGATCTGCCGGAGGAGTTCGTGACCCGGGAGAACGACTTCCTGGCGGAACGGTTCGCCGGGCATCCCGATGTCGTCCCCACGACGGCCGTCGCCCCGGACGGCCGGCTGTGGACCACGGGCGGCGGCGCCGACGGCACTCCGGTCACCGTCCGCGGCACGGCACCCGGCATCCTCGGCTGGCTCTGCGGACGCCGTGACGGCTCCGCGCTCACGGTGGAAGGCGGCAGCCTTCCCGCGCTGCCGCCGCTATAGGCTGCGTCACATGACGTACAGCGGAACGGTCAAGGTCGGCGGAGCTGCGGATGTGCACGAGCTGACGGATCTGATGATCTCCAAGGTCGCCGTCGGACCGATGAACAACAACGCGTATCTGCTGCGCTGCCGGGCCACCGGCGAGCAGCTCCTGATCGACGCGGCCGCCGAGGCCGGGACACTGCTGCGGCTGATCGGCGAGGACGGCATCGCGTCCGTCGTCACGACGCACCGGCACGGCGACCACTGGCAGGCGCTCGCCGAGGTGGTGGCGGCCACCGGAGCACGGACGTACGCCGGGGCATACGACGCCGAGGGCATCCCCGTCCCGACCGACGAGCTCGTGGAGGACGACGGCACGATCCGGGTGGGCCGGGTCTCGCTCACCGCCAGGCATCTCACCGGTCACACCCCGGGGTCCATCGCTCTGGTGTACGACGACCCGCACGGTGCGCCGCACGTGTTCACCGGGGACTGTCTCTTCCCCGGCGGCGTAGGCAATACGCACAAGGACCCGGAGGCGTTCGCGAGCCTGCTGCACGACGTGGAGACCAAGCTCTTCGACCGGCTCCCGGACGAGACATGGGTCTATCCGGGGCACGGTCACGACACCACGCTCGGTGCCGAGCGCCCGCACCTGCCGGAGTGGCGCGAGCGCGGCTGGTGAAACGCTGAACGCCGGACGGCCGGGTGCCCCTTCATGGGGACCCGGCCGTCGGTGTGTGCGTCAGGCGCTACTTCTCCGCGCCGACGTTCTCGCTGTCGTCCTTCTTCTCGGCCTCCCGTGCCGCCTGCTTCTTGTTGGCGATCAGGCTGGTGACCGTGGTGACCACCAGGACGAGGCAGATGAAGGAGAGTGAGAACGGGATGGAGATCTCCGGGACGTGCACCCCGGACTCGTGCAGGGCGTGCAGCACCAGCTTGACGCCGATGAACCCGAGGATCACCGAGAGCCCGTAGCTGAGGTGGACCAGCTTCTTCAGCAGACCGCCGATGAGGAAGTACAGCTGACGCAGGCCCATCAGGGCGAAGGCGTTCGCGGTGAAGACGATGTACGGGTCCTGGGTCAGACCGAAGATCGCCGGGATCGAGTCCAGCGCGAACAGCACATCGGTGGTGCCGATGGCGAGCATGACCACCATCAGGGGGGTCATGACGCGCTTGCCGTTGTTCCGGATGAAGAGCTTCGTCCCGTGGTACTTGTCGGCGACACCGAAACGGTGCTCGATCGACTTCAGGAGACGGTTCTCCTCCCAGTCCTCCTCGTCCTCGTCGGCCCGCGCCTCCTGGATCAGCTTCCAGGCGGTGTAGATCAGGAACGCGCCGAAGATGTAGAAGATCCACGAGAAGTTCGCGATGACCGCGGCACCGGCCGCGATGAAGATCGCACGCAGCACCAGGGCGATCAGCACACCGATGAGCAGCACCCGCTGCTGGAGATGGCTGGGCACCGAGAACTTCGCCATGATCAGGACGAAGACGAAGAGGTTGTCGACACTGAGCGACTTCTCGGTGATGAAGCCGGCGAAGAATTCGCCCGAGGCCTGGCTCTCGCCGAAGACCAGCAGGCCGAGCCCGAAGAGGCCGGCCAGGGCGATCCAGACGATGGTCCAGATCCCGGCTTCCTTGGTCGACACGTCATGGGGCTTGCGCCCGATGAAGAAGTCGACGGAGATGAGGGCGACGAGACCGAGAATGGTCAGCGTCCAAAGAGTCCATGAAACGTCCACTGCGCCTCCGGCAGTTCGCTACGGCTATAGATCAGCGTCGTCGCTGCCGGAGGTCTCTTCCACCCGGGAGCGCGGGATGCGCGCCGGGCCGACGCCCCGGGACCGGTCACAGTCCGTACTGACGGGAACGCCGCGATCGGGAGTACTCCCCTCCGCACCAAGAACAGTACATGAAGCACCAAGAAACGGTAAAGTCCGCACCAAGGTGTGATCAAAACGCCAGGTCAGAAGGCACGTGCGGGTAGTTGACCTACCGTCATCCGGCTCAGCGGTGACCGCTTCGCCGCGCCGCGGCCACCAGCGCTAGCACCTGCTCCAGGACGCGGCTGCCCTGCGGCGCCCTCAGCGGCTCGTACGTCCACGCGTGGCCCACCCAGGGGTCGGCGAGGTGGTCGTCGGCCACGGGGGTGATCCGCAGCAGGGAACGCCACAGCGGGTCGAGCACCGGGCCGTAGGCGCGGGCGTCCTCGCGGTCGGCCACCATCAGCAGGTGCACGCCCACCGAAGGCCCCTCGTCGGCCAGATAGCGCAGCTGGGTGACGGCCCTGTCGTCGAAGCCGTGCGGGAAGTCGTTGACGATCAGCAGGTGCTCCCCCGTGTCGAGGTCCGGGGGCAGCGCGTCCGCCGCGCCGGCCCTGATCGCCATCTGCACCAGATCGACGCGCCGGGTGAGGTGGGCGAGGGCCGAGGACACGCCTTCCGCTCCGGCGGCGGGCGGGCCGGCGAGAACCCCTGAGGCGACCAGAGGGGAGAGGGGACCCGCGGCGGAACCGGCCGGATCGATCACGTGTACGGAGAATTCGTCCGCGGGGTAGACCGCGAGCAGCCGCGCGGCCAGGGCGACCGCGGTCTCCATGGCCAGCGTGCGCAGCTGGTCCCCCGTCGCCGCGGCAGCCGCCTCGGAGGCCGTACGTCCGCTGTCGACCCAGATCCCGCGCTCCAGGGGCAGCCGCACCAGCAGCGGGATGCGCAGGCCGATGCCCTCGGGCAGATGGAGGTCGCCGATACGCAGGGCCATCGGGATCTCCATGGGGACGCGGTAGCCGTGCCAGACGGGGTTGCCCCAGGCCGCATAGGCGGCGGGGAGGGCCGGTTCGACGACGGCGGACTCGGCGGCGAGCTGGGCGAGATCGCGCTCGAGCGCCTCGCGTGCCCGGCCGGAGAGTTCGTCGTGCTTGGCCCGGGCCTCCTCGCGGGCCCGGTCGCCGGCACCACCGATGCGGCTGCGCGGGTCGGAAAGCGTCCGGTCGAGCTCCTGGTCCATCCGGGACTCGGCGAAGTCGACGGCGCTCCGGTAGGCGGCGACCGCGCGGGCCAGGTCCTCGAACATGCCCCAGATCTGGTTGTAGAGGCGCTCGTCCATGGACCAGCCGGTGGCGTCGCCGGCGACGGGCTGCACGGGCTGTCCCGGGGCGGCGGGAGGGGCCGCGGGGGGCGGCGGGGGCGGCGCCGAGGTCTGACGCCGCGGGTGCGCGTAGTCGACGGGACCGCCAGGTGCGTCGGTGTGCGGGGGCGCGGGCTCTGTCTGCGGCTCAGGGATCCGCGCCGAGGCGGGCGGCCTGCCGCCGCCTCCGGTGGCCGCGGGGCCCGCCGGGTAGCGTACGCGCTCGCCCTCGGGAGCGCGGGGCGGCGGGGGCACGGAGCGGGCGAGCCCGGAGGCGACCGCCTCCTGGATGGACGCGGCCAGCTCCGCCGCCTCGGCCACCCCCTGGTCGGCGAGCATCTCGGCGAGCCCCGCGGCATAGCCCTGGCCGACGGCGCGGACCTTCCAGACCCCCTGGCGGCGGTAGAGCTCCAGTGCCGACACGGCGGACTCGGTGTCCAGACCGGTGAGGGTGAACGTGGCGATCTCGGTGCCGTCGAGTCCGGTGACGGCGACGAAGGGGGCGGCCACCGCGCCGAACCTGCCCGGCCGCCCGGCTCCGATGGGCAGGGCGAGGAGCACGGTGACGCGGTGCACCGTTTCGGGCAGGGCGTCCAGGTCCACGGCCAGCCGGTGGTCGGCCGCGGCCTGCCGGGACACCTCGAGTCCGGGCACCCGGTGCGACGCGGGGTGGGCGATCCACTCGGCGCCCCGGACGGTGCCCCGCTCGTCCCCGAGCGTGGCCCCGGCCACGACGGGTGAGCCCGCCGACACCCTGATCTCCAGACGGGTCTGGGGCAAGATGTGGTTCTGCCCCCGGACCAGCTCGGCCGTCATGCCCTGTCCCCTCGACGTTCGGTGTGGTGCCCTGCCATGGGCGCAGCTCCCGGCGGCGGTGCCTCCGGGAGCTGCTCGTACGGATCTGCGGGCCGGGTGCCGCCCGCGCCCTGCCGCGTCTACAGGTGCGGCAGGATCGCGGGCATCAGGTCCTGGAACGTACGGCCGTTGGCCGGGTTGCCGAGGGCGGTCATCTGCCATCCGCTGCCCGCGCGGTGCACCTTGGCCATGATCTGCGCCGTGTACTGCCCGCCGCCGTCCAGCGTGTAGCGGGCGAGCTCCTGGCCGTTGGTCTCGTCGACGATGCGACAGAAGGCGTGTCGCACCTCCTGGAACGTCTGGCCGGTGAACGAGTTCACCGTGAAGACGATCTGGTCGATGTGGACCGGGACCCGCTGCAGGTCGACGAGGATCGCCTCGTCGTCGCCGCCCGAGCCGGCTCCGCCGACCAGGTTGTCGCCGGTGTGCTTGACCGAACCGTCGTCGCTGACGAGGTGGCGGAAGAACACGACGTCCACGGGCTGCTTGTCGGCGAAGAGCACCGCCGAGGCGTCCAGGTCGATCTCACGGGTACGCGAGCCGAACAGCCCTCGGCGCGGAGCCGCCTGCCAGCCGAGCCCCATCCGTACCGCGGTCAGGGTCCCCCCGTCGCTCTTCTGCAGGCTGATGGCCTGGCCCTTGGTCATGTTGACCGTCACGCGCTGTCCCCTCTCCGCTTGCCCCGCAACCCTCGGTGTGCGGTTTCCGAGCACCCTACGCAGTCCCCGCAGGCGGGAAGAGTCGTGGGACGTTTTTGTGTCGGTCCTGCAACACTGCGGGCCCCACGGGGTCAGGCCAGCCCCGCCTCCCTCATCTGACGCAGCTCCTTCTTCAGCTCCCCCACCTCGTCACGCAGCCGTGCCGCCACCTCGAACTGCAGGTCGGCGGCGGCCGCACGCATGCGGTCCGTCATCTCCTCGATGATCCCCGCGAGCTCGGCGGCGGGCCGGTCGGTGACCACCGCGCCGTCCTTCTTCGCCTTGCCCCCGGCGGCCGCCTTGCCGCCCAGCGAGGGGACGGGTGCCTTGGTGTCCTTGGCCTGCCGGTAGCCGGTGCCGAGGAGCTGCTCGGTGTCGACCTCCTCGCGGGCGATGGACGCGACGATGTCGTTGATCTTCTTGCGGAGCGGCTGCGGGTCGACCCCACGCTCGGTGTTGTAGGCGATCTGCTTCTCACGGCGACGGTTGGTCTCGTCGATGGCCTGCGCCATCGCCGGGGTGACCTTGTCGGCGTACATGTGGACCTGCCCCGAGACGTTACGGGCGGCACGGCCGATGGTCTGGATCAGGGACGTGCCGGAGCGCAGGAAGCCCTGCTTGTCGGCGTCGAGGATGGCCACGAGCGACACCTCGGGCAGGTCGAGGCCCTCACGCAGGAGGTTGATGCCGACCAGGACGTCGTACTCGCCGGAGCGCAGCTCGCGCAGCAGCTCGATCCGGCGCAGCGTGTCGACGTCGCTGTGGAGGTAGCGGACCTGGATGCCCAGCTCCAGGAAGTAGTCCGTGAGGTCCTCGGACATCTTCTTGGTGAGGGTGGTGACCAGGACGCGCTCGTCCTTCTCGGTCCGCTTGCGGATCTCGTGGACCAGGTCGTCGATCTGGCCCTCGGTGGGCTTGACGACGACCTCCGGGTCGACGAGCCCGGTGGGCCGGATGATCTGCTCGACGAAGCCGTCGCCCCGGGACATCTCGTACTTCCCGGGTGTGGCGGAGAGATAGACCGTCTGGTCGATCCGGCCCAGGAACTCCTCCCACTTCAGCGGACGGTTGTCCAGGGCGGAGGGCAGCCGGAAACCGTGGTCGACGAGGGTCCGCTTGCGGGAGGCGTCGCCCTCGTACATCGCGCCGATCTGCGGCACGGTGACGTGCGACTCGTCCAGGACGAGGAGGAAGTCCTCGGGGAAGTAGTCGAGGAGGGTGTTTGGGGCGGTGCCTGGAGAGCGGCCGTCGAAGTGCATCGAGTAGTTCTCGACGCCGGAGCAGGTGCCGATCTGCCGGAGCATCTCGATGTCGTACGTGGTGCGCATGCGCAGTCGCTGGGCCTCCAGCAACTTGCCCTGCTTCTCCAGCTCGGCGAGGCGCTGCTCCAGCTCCTGCTCGATGCCGCTGACCGCCTTCTCCATGCGCTCGGGGCCCGCCACGTAGTGGCTGGCGGGGAAGACGTGGAGCGAGGTGTCCTCGCTGATGACCTCACCGGTCAGGGGGTGGAGGGTCGAGAGCGCCTCGATCTCGTCGCCGAACATCTCGATACGGACGGCGAGCTCCTCGTACACCGGGAAGATCTCGATGGTGTCGCCGCGGACGCGGAAGGTGCCGCGGGTGAACGCGAGGTCGTTGCGCGTGTACTGGATCTCGACGAAGCGGCGCAGCAGCTGGTCACGGTCGATCTCGTCGCCGACCTTGAGCTGGACCATCCGGTCCACGTACTCCTGCGGGGTGCCAAGGCCGTAGATGCAGGAGACCGAGGCGACCACCACGACGTCGCGCCGGGTGAGCAGCGAATTCGTGGCGGAGTGGCGCAGCCGCTCGACCTCCTCGTTGATCGAGGAGTCCTTCTCGATGTAGGTGTCCGACTGCGGGACGTACGCCTCGGGCTGGTAGTAGTCGTAGTACGAGACGAAGTACTCCACGGCGTTGTTCGGGAGGAGCTCGCGGAACTCGTTCGCCAGCTGGGCGGCCAGCGTCTTGTTCGGTGCCATCACCAGGGTGGGGCGCTGAAGCTTCTCGATCATCCAGGCGGTCGTCGCCGACTTGCCCGTGCCGGTCGCGCCGAGCAGGACGACGTCCTTCTCACCTGCGCGGACACGCCGGTCCAGCTCGGCGATGGCCGCCGGCTGGTCACCGCTGGGCTGGTAGGGACTGACGACCTCGAAAGGCGCCACCGAACGTTCGATCTTCGAGACTGGCCGCATGCAACCACCGTACGACCCCCCACTGACAACGGCGGGGGATCAGCGGTTCCACGGCTGCCGGGACGCCTTGCGGGCGGTGGTCGCGTAGGGCGGTGTGTGCCGTCGCTGGGCCGGGATCGCGGTCACCGGGCCCCCGCCCCGTGCCGCCTGTCCCGACGGTCGCCGGGCTTCTTCGGGGCCGCCGGAAACCACCAGGGGGTCGATCATCACGACCACGGCGGCGAGCAGGAGGAAGCAGCCCGGTCCGATCATCATCGGCAGGAGCAGCGAGGTGGGCGCCTCGCCGGGCGGTCCCGGTACGGCGTCGGGGTGCAGGTGCACCTGGAGCGCGGCCATCCCCGTGTAGTGCATCCCGCTCACGGCCACGCCCATGACCACGCTGGCGCCCAGGCTGGGGAGGAAACCGTGGATGGAGACGGCCGCCCAGAGCGCGGCGGTCGCGGCCACCACGGCGATGACGACGGAGAGCGCGACGGTGAGGGTGTCGTACTCGAACAGTCCCTCGAAGTTCATTCCGGCCATGCCGAGGTAGTGCATGGAGGCGACCCCGAGACCGGTGATCGTCCCGCCCGTGACCAGCGCCATCCGGGTGGCGCCCCGGTAGCCGACCAGGAAGATGCCGACCCCGACCATCCCGACGCCCACGGCGAGACTGGCGTAGGTGAGGGGTCTGTCGTAGCTCACCGGCGCTTCCCGGACGGTGAAGCCCAGCATCGCGATGAAGTGCATCGTCCAGATGCCGGACCCTATGGAGGTGGCGCCGAGTGCCAGCCAGCCGGCTCTGGACGCTCCACGGGTGCGCAGGGACCGCGTGGTGCACCGAAGACCGAGCGCGGCACCGAGACATGCCATGAGGAACGCCGTGACAGGCGTCACGAGGCCGTAGGTGAATCCGTCAACTGTGCCCTGCATGCTGGTACGCCCTTCGCGGTGTGCCCGGGTTCGGGGGTGACCCTAAAGGGCAAGGCCCGGCAAGCAAACATAAGAGCGGCATTTTATCCGCCTGTGGGCCCTCCGCGGACTCGGCGCCCACTATTCCGTTCACAACATGGCCATCATCCTCCTCCCCTCCGTTGGGGATCTGATGCGAGTCTCTGCCTGACCGCATCTCTACGCGAGGAGCACACGTGTCCGTACGCACAGCAACCGCCTCCGGTGCCGCCGCCGCCATGCTCGGCGCCTGCGTCCTGCTGCCCGCCACCCAGGCCCAGGCCTCGGGCGCGCAGGACAGCCCGGTCGTCTACGCCCACCGGGGCGCTTCCGCCTACGCCCCGGAGAACACCCTGGCCGCCGTGGACGCTGCCGACGACCTGGGCATCGCGTGGGTGGAGAACGACGTCCAGCTCACCAAGGACGGCGTGCTGGTCGTCGTGCACGACACCACCCTGAACCGGACCACCGACGCCGAGGAGGTCTTCCCCGACCGCGCGCCCTGGGCGGTCAAGGACTTCACCGCGGCGGAGATCGCGAAGCTGGACGCCGGCAGCTGGTTCGGCGCAGGCTTCGCGGGCGCCCGGGTGCCGACGCTCAGCCAGTACCTGCACCGTGTCGAGCGCAACCGCCAGAAGCTGCTCCTGGAGATCAAGAGCCCGGAGATCTACCCGGGCATCGAGAAGGAGACCCTGCGCGTCCTGCGCAAGGAGGGATGGCTCGACCGCTCCCACGTCAAGCGCAAACTGGTCATCCAGAGCTTCGGTGCAGAGAGTGTGAAAACTGTTCATGTTCAGCGCCCGGACGTCGTCACGGGGTTCCTGGGCACCCCGGCGGTGGCCGACCTGCCGTCGTACGCGGCGTTCACCGACCAGATCAATCCGTCGTACACGACGATCGGCGCCGACTACGTCGCCGCGGTGCAGAAGCTGAAGGGCGCCCACGGCAAGCCCCTCCAGGTCAACACCTGGACCGTCAACGACGCGGCGAAGGCCGCCGAGGTGGCCGGCTTCGGCGTGGACGGCATCATCACCAACAACCCCGACATCGTCCGGGACGCCACCCGCTGAGCGGCTGACGGGACGGCACTGTCGGTGGCCGGCCGTACGGTGGGTCGCATGGAGAGCAGCGAGCACGTCGTGGAGTGGTCCGTCGTGCCGAGCGACATCGGCCCGCTCCTGCTGGCCGCGACCCGCTCCGGCCTGGTGACCGTGGTCTTCCACGCGCGCCCGGCGGTCCGGGACAAGGTGCTGGGGCGGCTGCGGACACGGCTGGGCGCGGAGCCCGTGGAAGCCCCGGACTCCGCGCTGCTGGCCGAGCCGGCGCGTCAGCTCGCGGCGTACTTCGCCGGAGGGCTGCGGGAGTTCTCGCTCGAGCTGGACTGGTCGCTGAGCTCCGGCTTCCACCGTGCGGTGCTCACCGAGCTGGCGTCCGGCGTGCCCTACGGCACGGTCGTGGGCTACGGGGACCTGGCGAGCCGGGTCGGCCAGCCGGGCGCCGCCCAGGCCGTGGGGGCGGCCATGGGCTCCAACCCGCTGCCGGTCGTGGTGCCGTGCCACCGCGTGGTGGAGAGCGACGGAGGGCTCGGCGGGTTCGGCGGCGGGCTGGAGACGAAGCGGCAGCTGCTGGCCCTGGAGGGCATACTCCCGCAGCCGTTGTTCTGAAGCCGTCCGTCCCGCCCCGTAGAGACGATCACCACGTCGTCCTTCGCCGAAGGGCACATCACCGCGTCGTGCCGCGCTCCGTCGCTTCGTATCGACCGTGTCCGTCACGCCATGTCGCACGGAGGTACGAGCTGGCACACTGCGGCGGTAATGACAGCTCTCCCCGGACTCCGGATCACAGCCACCGAGCTGCCGGCCCTGCGGCGCCGGATATCCGCCGTACTCGTCGGCAGCCAGATACTCGGCGGTCTCGGCGTGGCCGTCGGTATAGCGCTCGCCCCGGTCCTGGCGGCCGAGGTCAGTGGTTCCGAAGCCCTGTCGGGGCTCGCGCCGACCGCCTCCGTGACGGGCACCGCACTGCTGTCGCTGCCGCTGGCCGCTCTGATGACCTCGCGGGGCAGGCGCGCCGGGCTCGTCCTGGCCTACCTGATCGGGGCGTCCGGAGCCTTCCTCGTGGTGACCGCTGCCGTCGTGGGCAGCTTTCCGCTGCTGCTGCTCGGCATGGCCGGCTTCGGCGCCGGCTCGTCGGCCAATCTCCAGGCGCGGTTCGCGGCGGCCGACCTCGCGGAGCCGGAGCGGCGCGGCCGGGCGATCTCCACCGTCATCTGGGCCACCACGATCGGTTCGGTGCTCGGCCCGAACATCGCCGCTCCCGCGAGCCGGGTGTTCCGGGGCACCTTCGTGCCCGAGACGGCGGGCCCGTTCGCCTGGGCCGCCGTCATCTTCCTGCTCACCGGGGCCGTGGTCGCCGTGCTGCTGCGCCCCGACCCGCTGCTGACCGCGCGGGCGCTCGCCTCCGAGGACACGGCCGACACGGCGAGCCGGTCGCTGCGGGCGGGGATCGCGGCGGTGCGGGCGTCCCCGATGGCCCGGCTGGCTCTCGTGACGGTCGCCGTGTCCCACACCGTGATGGTCTCCGTCATGGTCATGACCCCTGTCCACCTGGGGCACCACGGCGCGGACATCCAGCTGATCGGCCTGGTCATCAGCGGACACATCGCCGGCATGTACGCGCTGTCCCCCGTCATGGGCTGGCTCTCCGACCGGGTCGGCCGGCTCTCCGTCATCGGGCTGGCCGCCGGACTGCTCTGCTGCGCGGCGGTGTCGGCCGGTACGTCGGGTGACGGGCACATCCGGACGGCCGCGGGCCTGTTCGTCCTGGGGCTCGGCTGGTCGGCGGGCCTGGTAGCGGGCTCGGCCCTGCTCACCGACTCCGTACCGCAGGCGGCACGGGCCGCCGTGCAAGGACTCTCCGACCTCACGATGAACACGGCGGCCGGCATCGGCGGCGCCGTCGCCGGAGTGATCGTCTCGCGGCTGGGCTACGGCTGGCTGAACGCGGTCGCCGCCTGCCTCCTCCTGCCGATGGCCGCGCTCGCGCTGCGCAGAGCGGTGGCCCGGCCGGCCCCGGATTCCGCGAAGGCCTGACCGCCCGCTCGACAACCGGGCCGTCGCGGGTTTGCGGCGCCCGGGCCCGCGACAGAGATGGGGCATGCCTCAGAATCCATCGGCACCCCTGTCGCAGGAACCCGGCCGCAGCACCCCCGTACTCTCCGGAGAGGTGCGGGAGGCCCTGGAAGAGCAACGTCCCGTGGTCGCCCTGGAGTCGACGATCATCGCGCACGGGCTGCCGCGCCCCCGCAATCTCGACGTCGCCCAGGAGCTGGAGGAGCTGGTGCGGAAGGCGGGCGCCGTCCCCGCCACGGTCGCCGTGCTGGACGGCCGTGCACATGTGGGTCTGGACGGCGCCCAGCTGGAGCGGGTCGCCGGGGCCCCGGACATACGCAAGCTGGGCCACCGTGATCTCGCGCCCGCGCTGGCCCTGGGCGCGAGCGGCGCCACCACCGTGTCCGCCACCGCCTTCCTCGCGGCGCGGGCCGGTCTGAGCGTCTTCGCGACCGGCGGGCTCGGCGGCGTACACCGCGGGTGGACACAGACCCAGGACGAGTCCGCGGACCTCCGGCTGCTCGCCCGGACCGGCATCACGGTGGTGTGCGCGGGCGTGAAGTCCATCCTGGACGTACCCGCCACACTTCAGCGCCTGGAGACCCTCGGTGTCGGCGTGCTGGGCTACGGGACGGAGTACTTCCCCGGCTTCTACCTGAGCAGTTCCGGCGAGCGGGTCGACTGGACCGTCCGTACACCGGAGGACGTCGCGCAGGTGATGCGGGCCGGGGAGCGGCTGGGAGGCCCGCCTGCGGCACTGATCGTCGCCAACCCCGTAGCGGAGGACGAGCAGTTGGACCCGGCGGTGCACGACCGGGTGCTCGCCGGGGCCCTGGACGCATGCCGGGCACGGGGGGTCACGGGGCAGGCGGTCACCCCGTTCCTGCTGGAGTATCTGATGCGGGAGACCGGCGGGGCGTCCCTGGAGGCCAATCTCGCCGCCGTACGCGGGAACGTGACGCTGGCAGCGCGGATCGCCGTGGCCGCGGCCGGCCGGTGAGCGGGACCGGCCGCGCGGTGGCCGGGGGCGCGGTGGCCGGAGGCGGTCTGCTCGTGGTCGGGGAGGTGGTCACCGACGTGGTCGTACGGCACGCCTCCGCACCGCTGCACGGCACGGACACGCCCGCGCGAATCTCCACACTGCCGGGCGGTGCGGGGGCCAACGTGGCCTGCTGGGCGGCGCGTTCGGGCTGCCGGGAAGTCCGGCTGCTCGCCCGGGCCGGGGCGGAATCCGCGGCCTGGCACCGCGACGCGCTGCGTCGGGCCGGAGTGCGCCCCCTGCTGTGCGTGGACGAGGACGCCGCGACCGGCACGGTGGTGGCCCTGGTCGACTCCTCGGCCGAACGCACCTTCCTCACCGACAGCGGGGCGGTCCTGCGCCTCTCGCCCGGCGACTGGTCGCCTTCGCTGCTCGACGGTGCCGCCCGGCTCCATCTGTCGGGCTACCTCCTCTTCGGGCCGACGAGCCGGGCGACGGCGGCACTGGCGCTGCGCGAGGCCCGGCGGCGGGGTGTCCCGGTGAGCGTGGATCCGGCTTCGGCCGGATTCCTCGCCGCGCTGGGCGCCGCCGCGTTCCTGGACCTGGTCGAGGGGGTCGATCTGCTGCTGCCCAACGCGGACGAGGCACGCGAGCTGACGGGGCTGCCGGAGCCCTCGGACGCCGCGGCCAAGCTGAGCCGTCATGTGGGCCGGGTCGCCGTCACGCTCGGGGACCGGGGCGTGCTGTTGGCGGCCGACGGCACGGTGACCGCGCGTGTGCCCGCCGGGGAGGTCAGCGCCCCGGTCGACTCGACAGGCGCGGGGGACGCGTTCACCGGCGGCTTCCTCGCGGCCCTCATCGACGGTGCGGACGAGGTCTCGGCGGCCGCGGCGGGCTGCCGGGCAGGGGCCGAAGCGGTCGCGACGGTCGGGGGCCGCCCGGCGTGACGCCCCCTCGCTTCAACCGGCGAGCCCCGTCCAGGCGGGGTGGTGCGGGTCGTCGGCCCGCACGACGGCGTCCGCGCGGTCGTACGGGCCGACCTCGTCCTCGTACCGCGCGAAGGCGGGCAGAGTCCACCGCTCGCTCTCTCGCGTACGCCGTCGCAGCGCTCCCGGCGAGAGACTCAGATGCACTCCGAGGTCGAACGGGAACCAGTGCCCGAGGAGCAGCGGCCCGTGCAGGATCAGTACCCCTCCTTCGGGCAGCACCTGGTACGGACTGCGGGTCGCCCGGTCCGTCGCGGGATTCCAGAGATCGGGCAGGACCCGTCCGCTGCCACCGGCCTCGAGCGGGCGGAACACCTCGCGCCACAGCGCCCCGGTGTCGAACCAGGTGTCGGCGTACGAGTCCGGGTCCTCCTTGCCGTATTCGTAGCGCAGGCTCGCCGGGCGCAGGAAGCCTCCCGTGGAGACGGTGAGCACCGGGCGCCCGCGGGCCCGCAGTGCCTCGGCGAGGTGGGCGGCGGCCTCCTCGGGGCGGGCGGCGGGAGCACCGTCGACGCCGATCCTCAGCCAGGACCCGCCGTCGGCCGGTTCGAGTCCGTCGGCATGGGCGGCGAGGGCGCGGGCCAGCCGTTCCCAGGTAATGGGTTCAAAGTGCACGCATCCATCATCGCCCTGTCGCATCATCATCCGTATGGATCTCGCATATGCCCGCCGGTTCGCGTCCCGGTGGCAGGACGACTGGAACTCCCATGATCTGGACCGCATCCTCGCCCATTACCACGAGGACGTGACCTTCAGCTCACCGATGATCACCCGGCTGACGGGCTCCCCGGCCGGGACACTGCACGGCAAGGCGGCGCTGCGCGCGTACTGGGCCGCCGGGTTGGAGAAGATCCCCGACCTGGAGTTCGAGGTGATGGACGTGCGCGCGGGAGTCGACGCGCTGGTGATCGACTACCGCAACCAGATCGGCGGCCGGGTGTACGAGGTGCTGACCTTCCGGGACGGGCTCGTCGTCTCCGGTTTCGGAGCGTACGGGGAGACGGCCGCCGTCTGACGGACGGCTCGGGGTGTACGGGGCCTCCAGCTTGCCCTCGGACGTGCCCACGGCGACGACCGTGCCGCTCACGCCGCTGCCCGGTGTCGCGACCGCCGCCGCCGGCACGAGGCCGGGCGCCGCGGGCATGACCTTGCGCAGGTCGTCCGCTTCTTCGCGCCGACCGTGCCACCGGACTCCATGACCGACTCCCTCAGCGTCCGGGACCATCGAACACGGCCACGCCACGCGCGAGTTGGCCTGGAGGCGCCGACGGGGCGGTCAGCAGCCGCCACGGAGTTCGACGGCGAGCGGGCTCTCGCCCAGGACCTCGGCCCGGCCCTCCTCGACCGCCTCGGCGAGGGTGCTCCCACCGCGCCCGATGGCCAGGACGGCTTCCGCGTCCAACACGAGGCACGCGTCCGGGGCGTCGGCGGGGCCGTAGCCGTACACCTCGCCTCCCGTCGTCTCCGCACCGGCGCGGAGGTGGAAATCACCCTCGGCGAGCCGGACTTCGATGACTCCGCTGTGGGTGAGGCCGTCCAGGGCCCGCAGCAGAGGCAGGGCGAACCAGTGGGCCCTGACCGCGTCCGTGGGCCGGCGTTCACCGAGCACGGGCGCGCCCCACCCGGCAAGCGCGGTGAGGACCGGGAGCAGTCCGCGCCCGTGCTCGGTCAGTTCGTAGACGGCGACGGCCGCCGGGGGCGGCAGACGGCGGCGCACGGCCAGGCCGCCCTGCTCCATGTCCTTGAGCCGGGAGGCCAGCACATCCGTGCTCACTCCCGGCAGATCGGCGTGCAGGTCCGTGTAGCGGCGCGGCCCGGCCAGCAGTTCACGGACGATCAGCAGGGTCCACCGGTCGCCGACGGAGTCGAGGGCACGGGCGGTGGCGCAGAACTGGTCGTAGCTCCGGCGGCGGACGGGACGTGCGGGCTGCTGCTGACGTGGCATGCGACGCAGTCTAGACATGTTGTTGGACTTTCCAAGCCCGAGCTTGGTAAAACCAAGTAACGCATATTCAGGGTCGGGGAGGCACCGCATGGAGTTCCGGCAGTCCAGCAAGCTGAACGAGGTCTGTTACGAGATCCGGGGCCCGGTCATCGAGCAGGCCAACGCCCTGGAGGAGGCGGGCCACAGCGTGCTCCGCCTCAACACGGGCAATCCGGCGCTGTTCGGGTTCGAGGCCCCCGAGGAGATCGTCCAGGACATGATCCGGATGCTCCCTCAGGCGCACGGCTACACCGACTCGCGCGGCATCCTGTCCGCGCGCCGGGCCGTCGCGCAGCGCTATCAGGCGATGGGACTGGCCGATGTCGACGTGGACGACATCTTCCTCGGCAACGGGGTCTCCGAGCTGATCTCCATGGCCGTTCAGGGGCTGCTGGAGGACGGCGACGAGATCCTGATCCCGAGCCCCGACTATCCGCTGTGGACCGCCGTCACCACACTCGCGGGCGGCAGGGCCGTGCACTACACCTGTGACGAAGGAGCGGACTGGAACCCCGACCTCGCCGACATGGCCTCGAAGATCACCGACCGTACCCGGGCCATGGTGATCATCAACCCGAACAACCCGACGGGCGCCGTCTACTCCCGCGAAGTCCTCGACGGCATGCTCGACCTGGCGCGCCGGCACGGGCTGATGGTGTTCGCCGACGAGATCTACGACCAGATCCTGTACGACGGTGCCGAGCACCACAGCGTGGCGGTGCTGGCTCCCGACCTGCTCTGCCTCACCTTCAGCGGGCTGTCCAAGACGTACCGTGTGGCGGGGTTCCGCTCCGGCTGGATGGTGGTGTCGGGCCCGCAGCAGCACGCCCGCAGCTATCTGGAGGGGCTCACCATGCTCGCCTCCATGCGGCTCTGCCCCAACGCCCCGGCGCAGTACGCGATCCAGGCGGCACTCGGCGGCCGGCAGTCGATCCGGGAACTCGTCGCCCCGGGCGGCAGGCTCCACGAGCAGCGCGACCGGGCCTGGGAGCGCCTCAACGAGATCCCAGGGGTGTCCTGCGTGAAGCCGAAGGGTGCGCTGTACGCCTTCCCACGCATCGACCCGAAGGTCCACCACATCGTCGACGACGAACGGTTCGTCCTGGACCTGCTGCTGCGGGAGAAGATCCAGGTGGTGCAGGGCACCGGCTTCAACTGGCCGCGCCCGGACCACTTCCGCATCCTCACCCTCCCGCACGCCGACGACCTGGACGCCGCGATCAGCCGCATCGGCCGCTTCCTGAACGGATACCGCCAGTGACCTGTACGACCTGCCGGACGCGCGTGCACACGCAGTTCGCCTCGCCGGGTCTGGTGGAGGCGATCGTGGAAGGCGGGCTCGATCCGGCCGAGGACCCCCGCTGGGCGGACTCGGGCGCCGCGTCGGTCTCCGAGTACGCGCGCTGGGCAGGCCATCTGTGCGGTATGGCCTGCCTGCGCATGGCGCTCGGCACCGGTGCGCCGCCGCTGTTCGCCCTCCGGGACGGGGCGTTGAAGTACGACGCGTACACGGAGGACGCCGACGGGGTGATCAAGGGGCTGGTCTATGCCCCCTTCGCCCGGTACGTGTCCGAGGTCCACGGTCTCGAGGCGGTCGTCCACCGGGACCTCTCCCCCGCCGGCATCCTGGAGCTGCTGGACGAGGGCCGAAGGGTGATGGCCTCCGTGCACTACGGGATCCGGCACCCGGAGCAGCCGGCTCCTGGGCGCGGTGGCCATCTGGTGCTGCTGACCTCCCGGACGGCGGACGGGGCCGGTGTCCACTTCCACAACCCGTCGGGGACGTCGGCCGCGACCCGTGCGGCCGGCCTTCCGCTGCCGGTCTTCGAGCGCTTCTTCGCAGGCCGCGGGGTCTCCCTCCCCGGCGCCGCGGCAACAGGCGCGTAGCTGCTCACCATTACGGGTGGTTCGGCCTCGATCAGGATGTCCCGCCGCTTGGGCGCGGCGCCCTCGTGCCACGGTGGGCGCCGACCTCGTCCGACCGTTCATGGGAGAGCACCTTGCCGCGTCCGAGCACACAGCCCGAGCCGCGTCCGAAGCGTCCCGGCAGGCGCACCGCGCTCACCGCGGCCGTCGCGGCCGCCGCCGTGCTGGCCGGAGGGACACCGATCGCGTACGCCACCCTCGGCGACGAAGTCCCCGCGGCAGCGGCCGCGCCCGCCGCACGGGGCACGGCCCATGTGGAGACCCGCCTGTTCTTCGGCACGGAACGCCCTGACGGTGGGCCCGATGTGACGGGTGAGCAGTTCCGGTCGTTCATCGACCGCACGGTCACGCCCGCCTTCCCGGCCGGACTCACGGTCCAGGAGGGCCGGGGGCAGTGGCGCGACTCCAACGGGGTGATCGAGCGGGAGCGTTCGTACGAACTGATCCTGCTGTACCCGGCGTCGGAGGCCCGCCTGCGCGACCCGCAGATCGAGCGGATCCGCACCGCGTACGAGAAGGCCTACGCACAGGACTCGGTGGCCCGGCTCGACGAACGCACTCTCGCCGACTTCTGAGAGCCGGACGCTCCGTTCCCGTTCAGCGCCTGCTCAGCAGACGGGCGAGCCCCTGCACCCCACCGGCGGCGACCGGGAACAGAGCCAGGCCCGCGGCGGCCGAACGTCCTCCCCCGACGGGCACACCGGCCGCCGCCAGCCGTCGCACGGCCCAGACCGAGTACGGAATGACGACCAGCGGGGCGGTGACGACACCCGGGGTGTAGCCGCGGTACGCCGCGGACTGGGCGAGGTGGACCGCTCCGTGCAGCCCGAACCCGAACAGGACAGTACCGAAGAAGCGGCTGCGGCCTCCCGTGCGCGCACCGTCGGCCGACGCCGCGGCGACCACCCCGGCCATCAGGCCGATGGCGGTGTTCACCTCGCGCTGCGAGAGGTCCATCCGCCGCCACACCGCGTCCGGCACGCGCGGGAAGCGCTCCTGCAGACGGGGCCGGGCCGTCGCGGCCCATCGGGCCATGGTGGCCAGTTCCTCCGCGTCGTGCACCGCCCATGCGGCGAACAGCCCCCAGGTCACCGCGCCTGACACCGGTATCCCGGCCATGTCCGCCCCCTTGTCGGTAGGTGACGCGACGTCGCGTCACCTGCCGACCTTAGGCCGGGCCGTCGTCGTCCTGCCGGTGTTCGCTACTGTTCCGCAGCCGGGTTCACGGACCGGCGCTCACGGACGGACACGAGCAGGGAGCAATCGACATGGGCGCGGCGATACGCCACTTCACCGCCATCGACCCCGGGAACCAGGTGTTCACGGTGAACATCGAGCGTGACTTCCGGTACGACCCGTACCGCGATTTCCTCGTCTGCGCGCACTGCGACTGGTCCCCGTCGCTGCTGACCACGCAGCGGATCGACGCCATGGCCTGGGAGCATCTGGCCGATGCGCACGACGCCTCCCGCGGGCGGACCGATCAGGAGAACGAGTCCTTCCGCAAGGCGCGCTGGGTGGTGCTCCCGCTGTGCGCGGTCCTGATCATCGCCCTGCTGGTGTACCTGCAGAGCTGACGCGGCTGCCGGGCCTCAGCCCCGCAGGGCCCTGAGGGCGGCGACCGGGTCGGGGTCCGGCGTCGCGCGGGGCCACCAGTCGTCCTCGCCCGGCTCGGATTCGTAGCCGTACCAGCGGCTGTCGTGGCCGAAGCGGAGCTGGAGGGTGCCGCCGGCGTTGGTCAGGTGGTTGCGCCAGGGCTGGAAGCGCGGGTGTTCGGCCGCGGCCAGGGCGGGCCGTGCCCGGTCGAACGGGCCGGCCGGCGGGTCCCACGGGGTTTCCAGCACCTCCAGCCCCTCCGCGCCGCCCTGCCGCCACGCGGCGACGGACCGGGCCAGGTCCGTCGTGCTGCGGCCGGTGGCGAAGGCCAGCTCGCGATAGAGGGCCCGGGTCGTGGCGGTGAGCCCGGCGGTGGGGCGGGAGGCGGCGATCCGGACGGCGTCCTGCCAGGTGCTGAGCCCGGCGAGCGGGTCCTCCCCGGTGGTGAGCATCGTATGCGCGCGGGCCGCCGCGTCCGTGGCGAGGTGGTCGAGGCCGAGCGGGTCACGCGCGCCGGGCAGCTCCGGGTAGGACGGCGGCTCTTCCGGGCAGGGCGGCACGGGCAGGGGTGCGGGCAGCGGCGGCAGGAAGCGGTCGGCGAGGGCTTCATGGGCCGCGACCGAGGGCATGACGGGGGGCTCGGGGCGTTCGCGCGCGGAGTGCTCGGCGTTGCGCCGGCCCAGCTCCTCGAGGAGCTCGCGCTCTCCCCGGCCACGCATCAACAGGAGGACGAACGGGTCGCTGTCCAGCAGCCGTGCCGTCTGGAAGCAGAGCGCCGCCACGTGCTTGCAGGGCCAGCCGCGGTCAGGGCAGGAGCAGTCCGGGTCCAGATCACCGGCGACGGGCAGCAGCCGGATACCGGTCTCGCCCGCCGTGTCGACCAGGGAGTGCGGCATCTCCTTGTCCAGGAGCGCGGACAGATGCCCGGGCCTGGCAGCGACGGCGTCCAGGAACGTGTCCCAGTCGGACGCCGAGAACGTACGCAGGCGGAGCTCCGCGCGGTAGGGGCGGGGGCGGCTGCCGTGGACGTAGGCGATGACCCGGCCCGGGGTGACGGTGACCGCGGCGACGTGGCCTCCGTCGGCGTACTCACGGCCGCGGGCCAGACGCCCTTCGTCCATCGACAGGGACTGCAGGGCGTCCACCCAGGCGCGGCCCCACCAGCTGTCCGCGAAGAGCCCCTCGGAGGCGCGGGCGGGCACCGCTTCGAAGGTGCGTCGCAGATCGTCGGGGCCCGGGCGGGCCGCGGGGCTGCCACCAGGGCTCATGACGTCCTCCGGAGCGAGACGAGGTCGGCCAGGTCGCGGTCGCTCAGCTCGGTCAGGGCGGCCTCTCCGGAACCGAGCACCGCGTCGGCGAGAACACGCTTGGACCGGAGCAGCTCGCTGATCCGGTCCTCGACGGTGCCCTCGGCGATCAGCCGGTGCACCTGCACGGGCTGGGTCTGGCCGATGCGGTACGCACGGTCGGTGGCCTGTTCCTCGACCGCCGGGTTCCACCACCTGTCGTAGTGGATGACGTGGGCGGCCCGGGTGAGATTGAGTCCGGTGCCCGCCGCCTTCAGGGAGAGCAGGAAGACGGGGACCTCGCCGGACTGGAAGCTGTCCACCATCCGCTCCCGCTCGGGCACCGGCGTGCCGCCGTGCAGCAGCTGGGAGGGGATCGCGCGGGAGGCGAGGTGGGCGGCGAGGAGCCTGGCCATCGACACGTACTGGGTGAAGATCAGGACGGAGCCGTCCTCGGACAGGATGGTGTCGAGGAGCTCGTCGAGCAGGGCGAGCTTGCCGGAGCGCCCTGTGAGCCGGGTCGGCTCCTCCTTCAGATACTGCGCGGGGTGGTTGCAGATCTGCTTGAGCGAGCCCAGAAGCTTCATGATCAGGCCGCGGCGGGCAATGCCCTCCGACTGCTCGATGAACGCCATCGTCTCGCGGACGGCCGCCTCGTAGAGCGTGGCCTGTTCCCGGGTGAGGAAGACCGGGTGGTCGGTCTCGGTCTTGGGCGGAAGCTCGGGCGCGATGCCCGGGTCGGACTTCTTGCGGCGCAGCAGGAAGGGCCGCACCAGCCGGGAGAGCCGCTCGACGGCCTCCTCGTTGCCCAGGCCGGCGGCGGTGCCGGTGTTCTCGACGATCCTGGCGTGCCGGGAGCGGAACGCCTTGAGCGGACCGAGCAGTCCCGGGGTGGTCCAGTCGAGCAGCGCCCACAGCTCGGAGAGGTTGTTCTCGACAGGGGTGCCGGTCAGGGCGACGCGGGCCGGGGCGGGGATGGTGCGCAGTGCCCTGGCGGTCGAGGAGTGCGGATTCTTCACGTGCTGTGCCTCGTCGGCGACGACCAGCCCCCAGGTGTGCGCGGCGAGCTGCTCCGCGCTGGAGCGCATCGTGCCGTACGTCGTGAGGACGAAGCCGCCGTCGGAGCCGCCGAGGGTGCGTTCGGTGCCGTGGAAGCGGCGCACGGGGACGCCGGGCGCGAAGCGGTTGATCTCGCGGTGCCAGTTGCCGAGGAGGGAGGCGGGACAGATCACCAGGGTGGGGGCGGCATGCGCGCGGTGCAGATGGAGGGCGATGACGGTGATCGTCTTGCCGAGGCCCATGTCGTCGGCGAGACAGCCGCCCAGGCCGAGCGAGGTCATGCGGTCCAGCCAGGCCAGGCCGCGGAGTTGGTAGTCGCGCAGGGTGGCGTCGAGACCGGGCGGCGCCGGGAGGGTGGCGTCCTCGTCCAGGATGCGCGCGCGGAGCGCGGCGAGGGCACCGGCCGGCACGGCTTCGACCTGTTCGCCGTCGACCTCGGCGCTGCCCGTGAGGGCGACGGCGAGCGCGTCCACCGGGTCCAGGAGACCGAGCTCCCGTTTACGTGCCTTGCGGACGAGCGCGGGATCCACGACGACCCATTGGTCGCGCAGCCGCACCACCGGCCGGTGCGCCTCGGCCAGGGTGTCCATCTCGGCCTCGGTGAGCCGGTCCTCGCCCAGGGAGAGCTGCCAGTTGAACGCGAAGAGCTGCTCCGCGTCGAAGAAGGACGTCCCGTCGGTGGCCGAACCGGGCGCCGGGCGGACGACGGCCGCCGCCGTGAGCGAGCGGGCGAGCTCCCGGGGCCAGTGGAGCGCCACCCCTGCCGCCGCGAGTCGTGCTCCGGCCGCGCCGATCAGCTCGTGGAGCTCGTCCTCGGTGACGGCGAGGACGTCGGGAACGGGCTGGTCCAGCAGCCTCTCCAGCGGTGGCCAGACGCGGGCGGCGCGGCGCAGCGCGAGCACGGCGTCGATCCGGGCCCGCGGCCCGAAGGGCTCCCCCGCCCCGCCGCTCCACAGTGTGGCCGCGTCGGTGACGTACGTCGGGTCGGCCAGGCTGTGCACCTGGGTGATGGCGGCGGCGGCATGACGCGTGGCGGCCGGGGTGCGGGACGTCTCCTCGTCCCCGGGGTCCCCGGCGTCCCCGGAGGAGTCGAAGAGGTCGTACGCGGAGAGGTCGAGCCGGAGCGAGATCCGCACCCCCGCGTCGAGGCCGGCGGCCACCTCGACTGCCCAGGCGCGGGCGTCCGGCAGGTGCTGTCCCCCGGGGGCGGCGAACGGCGCGCCCATGGCGTGGGCGGCGGCGGGCGTCCGGGGCAGGGTGTCGGCGACCGCGTCGAGGAAGGCGCCGAGCAGCGCACGGGGTTCGGGGACGCGCAGGGGCGTGCCGTCCAGCGGGACGGCGTGGCCCTCGGGCGGCATCGAGGCGGCGACGGCCCTGAGATGCGCGATGTCCTCCGCGTCGCGTGGTCCTGCCCGCCAGGCGTCGTGGTCGTCGGCGGTGAGTCCGGGCAGGAGCCTGCCGCGCGCCACGAGGGTGAGGGCGTGCAGTGCCGCCGCTCCCCACGCCCGGGTGGCGGGGTGGGCCGCGGCGCGGTGCCTGGCGCGCGCGAGCAGGGACACCGCGTCCCCGACGGGAAGCGCGACGGCGGGCACGGTGCGGGTCCGGGCTCCGTCCGGGCCGTGCCGGACGACGACCGTGAGCTCGGTGACGGCGCACGCGGGCCCGGCGGCGGTCAGCCCCGTGTCGGGGCCCGGGAGGCCGACGTCTCCTTCGGGGTCCCAGAAGGCGATCCGGCCGTCCCGGGGCAGCGCTCCCGGCAGGAAGACCGCCGCGCACCGCAGCAGCCGGTCGACCGTGACGTCCTGCGCCTGCCGCGTCATGTCCACCGCCCCCTCCCGCCTCCGGTCCGCTCGCACTTCTCCTGTCTTCGCGAGTCTAGGCCGGGGGTGTGACAGCGCCCGCCCCGGCCGTGTCTCCACAGGTGGGACGGGCGGACAACCCTGTCAGTGACGGGTGAAGGGCCTGCTCCGGGAGCGGCCGGACTGCTCCTCCGGACCGAGCTCCGGGAGCACCTCCGGGTCGAACTCCGGCACCCCGTCCGGCTCCGGGACCGCGTCCGTGAGAGGGGCGTCGGGGAGCGGCCGGTCCGTGAAGGTCTGCTCCGTGACGGAAGGGTCCATGGCGGGCGCCTCCGCGGGGGGCGGGTCCGCCGGCTGCTCCGGCGCCGGCTGCCCGGCATCCACGGGCGGCTTCGGCTCCTGGCCCTGCTGTGCGCGTTCCAGGAAGCGGAGGAGCTCCACCG
Organism: Streptomyces sp. NPDC091271; assembly: GCF_044757505.1. Taxonomy (NCBI): domain Bacteria; kingdom Bacillati; phylum Actinomycetota; class Actinomycetes; order Kitasatosporales; family Streptomycetaceae; genus Streptomyces; species Streptomyces sp. NPDC091271. The sequence continues at coordinate 219,732 of NZ_JBIVVD010000005.1, forward strand.
GGAAGGGCAGGACCAGCGTGGAGTTCTTCTCGGCCGCGACCGCGACCACCGTCTGCAGCAGCCGTAGTTGCAGAGCCGCCGGCTGGGTCGACATCTGCTGCGCCGCCTGGGCGAGCTTCTTCGACGCCTGCAGTTCCGCGTCGGCGTTGATGACCCTCGCGCGCCGCTCACGGTCGGCCTCGGCCTGCCGGGCCATGGACCGCTTCATCGTCTCGGGCAGCGACACGTCCTTGATCTCGACCCGGTCGATCTGCACACCCCAGCCCACCGCGGGGCTGTCGATCATCAGTTCAAGACCCTGGTTCAGCTTCTCGCGGTCGGACAGCAGGTCGTCCAGGTCGCTCTTACCGATGATCGACCGGAGGGAGGTCTGCGCCATCTGGGAGACCGCGAACCGGTAGTCCTCCACCTGGATCACCGCGCTCGCCGGGTCCACGACCTTGAAGTAGATGACCGCGTCCACCCGCACGGTGACGTTGTCGCGCGTGATCCCGTCCTGGGCGGGCACGGGCATCGTCACGATCTGCATGTTCACCTTACGGAGCCGGTCGACACCCGGGACGATCATGGTGAAGCCCGGAAGGCGCACCGCGTCGTGGAGCCTGCCGAGCCGGAGCACGACGCCCCGTTCGTACTGCTTGACCACCCGGGCCGCGGCCATGGAATAGAGCAGGCCGCCCGCAAGCACGGCCACCAATACGATCATCAGAACCTGGACCATCACGGCCCCCTGAATCCGGGGTGCGTCACCGCACCCACCCATCACGCCCTATTAACACGATATGCCCGATACCCACACTTTCGAACCCCCGTCCGGGTGCCGGGGGCCCCGGCCGGCCGCGCACCGGATGCCGGCACCCCGGGGACCGGGCAGGGTGGCAGCGCCAGCACGTCTCTGTGACGTACCGATGAGCCGGACGAGCAGACGAGGACCCGCCCATGTCCGTCACCGCGCCCCCCACCGTTCTCCGCCGACGTACCGGCATCGCCGCCGGTGCGGCCCTGCTCGCCCTGGCCGCCACGGGCTGTTCCGGCCTCGGGCGCACGGCGGTGGGGCCGGTCTCCTACACCACCGAGAAGAACGAGGTCGTCACCGTGCACAGCCCGTCGGTGAAGGGCTGCCACACGATGGACCCGGCCGGTTCGGGCAAGGTCGACAACCGGACCATGATCGACATGGTCCTCTACACCACCCGCGACTGCTCCGGCCGAGGGACCGCGTACGTCGCCACCACGTTCTCCGACACCAACGCCGCGCGCGCCCTGCCCTGGCGCAGCTACCGGTTCGTTCACTGACCGGCGCGGACCGCCCGCCCCTGCCCGCGGAGCAGCGCGAAAAGCTCCCGGGTCCGCTCCCGACGGTCCCGGGCGATGAGGACGACGACGACGACGAGCAGGGCGGGCATCACCGCGTTCGGCGGGTCGAGCAGCGTCAGCTGGACGACGGACGCCCCGGCCAGCAGCCCGACGAGAGCGATGGCGGCCACTCCCGCGAGGAGCGGGATCAGCAGGGCCAGCGCGCCCGCCAGCTCCAGAGCGCCGATGGCGTACATCGCGCCGCTGCCCCAGCCCATCCGGTCGAAGGACTCGACGGCCGACGCATGGCCGATGAGCTTGGCCACCGCGCTGAAACCGAGGAACAGCGCGAGGACGACCCGGGCCCCGGTCAGTGCGGCGGAGCGCACGCGCCGGCGCGGCGCGGAGAGGGCGTTCGGCGAGGCGGGGGCAGCGGTTCCGGACATGGAGGTCTCCTCGGAGGGCCTTGTGGGTGACGTGCGCCGGGACGCGGTGCGGCTCCCGCCGCCGCGCTCCCACGCGCTTACGGAGAGGTAGACCGCACCGGTCTCCGGAACTCATCGCCTCAGGGGCCCTCACCCCCTTTTTTTCAGGACCGGCGGGGACGCGCCAGCACCCACATGCCGTCCGGGGTGAGATAGCGGCCGACGACGAGCCCGGCCCCCTCCAGATACGCCTCGAACCGCTCCACGGACAGCTCCCGCGACCGGAAGGTATGCGTCCACCGGGCGTCCTCGAAGACGTACTCCACGCGCACCTCGTCCACCCCGTCACCCACGGCGTCCGACGAGAGGATCCGGATGGTGCAGCCCGCGGCCCGGTCCTCCCTCTCCCGGGGCACATCGGAGTGGTAGTCGGCACCTTCGCGCTGGATGAGCACGGCCCCGTCGTCCTTCACATACCTGCGGCAGGTCCCGAGGAGCCCTTCCCTGACCCGGTGATCGCTCGTGTGCACCAGGAACGACCCGAGCACCACGGCGTCGAACCGCTCCTCGCCGAGGTCCAGCGCCTCGATGGGGCTCCGGACCGTGCGCGCTCCGTGGACACGCTCCAGCATCTGCGCGGACTCGTCCACCGCGGTCACGTCGAAGCCCAGGTCGACCAGGGGGTGCGTCACCCTGCCCGCCCCGCAGCCCAGTTCGAGCACGCTCGCCCCCGGGCGCAGCACCGAGGCGATCACGTCGGGTTCACTGCCGGCGGACATGCGTGCGTACAGCTCGACCGCACAGCCGTCCGGTGTGATCGCGCCTGGCCCCGTCCCCGTGTGTCCTTCACGTACCAGTTGTCCGCTCATAGCCGCCAGAACGTACGGACGCGGGGCGGGGTTCCCAGTCGCGCCGCGGACGGCGGCCGTCGGGTTTCCGTCCGCCGCGCCGCGGGGTCATCCTGGAGAGGAGGCGATGCAGATGCGTACCGGAAGTGAACCGTCCACCGCGCGGAGCCCCCTGCGGATGCGGCTCTGGCTGAGTGTCTGGGGCATGATCTGGGCCGTGATCGGCCTGGTGGCCTTCGTGGCGACCGGACGCGTCGGCTGGGCGACGGCCTGCGGCGTGCTGCTGGTGGTCACGGTCACGGACTTCTGCCTGGTCGTCCGCCATATGCGGCAGGGCCCGCACTATCAGCCGGGCAAAGACGTCCCTCCGTACGAACCCGACCGGGGTGGCCGGGGCCGGTGAGGCCCGATGAGCCCCGCCGCCCGGGACCGTCAGGAAGGTTCGTCGAAGCGGGCCGCCCGCAGGTACTCCGGGTTCGGGTCGAGCGCGGCGGCCAGCCGGAAGTGGCGGGTGGCCTGTTCGGGCCGGCCGGCGCGCTGGAAGGTGCGGGCCAGGGCGAAGTGCGCGAAGGCGTTGTCCGGCTCACGCTCCAGGACCAGCTCGAACTCCAGCTCGGCGGGGCGCAGTTGGGCGGCGGCGAAGAAGGCCCTGGCACGCAGCAGCCGGGCAGCCGTGTTCTCCGGGTGGGCCGCTATCACCGAGTCGAGCAGCTTGACCGCACCCCGCGGGTCACGCGCCGCGAGCAGCTGCTCCGCCGCGCGGAAGTCGATCACATGCGTTTCCGGGTTGCTCTCGGGCACGGCCATATCCTTCCCATCGCCTGGCGCTCTTCAACATCCGGCAGGGTGCGCGTATTCCGCCGCACGCCGGGTCAGCCGGTGGCGGCCCGCGCCGTGAGCTCCGACCACACGCCGCGGACCTGGGGTTCCAGATCCTCGAGGGGGCCGTCGTTGTCGACGACGATGTCGGCGACGGCCAGCCGCTCCTCGCGCGTGGCCTGCGCCGCCATGCGGGCGCGGGCGTCGGACTCCGTCATGCCGCGCAGCCGTACGAGCCGGTCGAGCTGGGTGCCGGGAGCGGCGTCGACGACCACGACGAGGTCGTAGACCGGGGCGAGGCCGTTCTCCGTGAGCAGCGGGACGTCGTGGACGACGACCGCGCCGGTCCCGGCGGCCCGTTCCAGCTCGGTGGAGCGGGCCCCGACGAGGGGGTGGACGATGGCGTTGAGCGTGGCCAGGCGTGCGGGGTCGGCGAAGACGATCGAGCCGAGCGCCGGCCGGTTCAGGGCTCCGTCGGGGCCGAGGATTCCGGGACCGAAGGCCTCGACGACGGCGGTGAGCCCGGGGGTGCCGGGCTCGACGACCTCGCGGGCGATCCGGTCGGCGTCGATCAGTACGGCTCCGTAGCGTGCGAGCAGCCGGGACACTTCGCTCTTGCCGGCGCCGATTCCGCCGGTCAGGCCCACTTTCAGCATGTGCCGACCCTAGCCTCCGGCCGGGGCGCGGCCGGAGGTCCCCTCAGGAATCACCCTCACGTTCCGCGAGGAAGCGTTCGAATTCGCGGCCGATCTCGTCCGCCGACGGCAGGTCGGCCGGCTCCGCCACGAGGTTGCCCCGCGTCTCGGAACCCGCGATCGCGTCGTACTGGTGCTCCAGCCCTTCGACGAGCGTGACGAGCTCCTCGTCACCCTGGCCGACCTGCCGGTCGATCTCCGTCTGGGTGCGGTGCGCCTCCGTGCGCAGCGTGTGCGCGACGCTCGGCAGGACCAGCCCGGTCGCCGCGGTGACCGCTTCCAGGGCGGTGAGCGCGGCGTCCGGATAGGCGGACCTGGCGACGTAGTGCGGCACGTGGGCCGCGACGCCGAGGACGTCGTGCCCGGCCTCCATCAGCCGGTACTCGACGAGCGCCTCGACGGAGCCGGGGACCTGGGCCTCGTCGAAGGGGCTGCGGTGTCCGGGCATCAGGTCGACGCGGTTGCCGTGCGGGGTGAGGCCTACGGGGCGGGTGTGCGGGACACCCATGGGGATGCCGTGGAAGCTGACGGCGAGGCGCACACCGAGCCGCTCCACGATCTGTTCCACGGCGGCCGCGAACCGCTCCCACTCGACGTCGGGCTCCGGCCCGGAGAACAGCAGGAACGGGGCGCCCGTGGCGTCCTGGACGACCTTCACGTCCAGGGTGGGTGCCTCGAACGCCGTGTACCGGTCACGCCTGAAGGTCAGCAGGGGGCGGCGTGCCCGGTAGTCGACGAGCCGGTCGTGGTCGAAGCGGGCCACGGTCTGGTGCGGCAGCGTCTCGAGCAGGCCGTCGACGATCTGCTCGCCGGTCTCGCCCGCGTCGATGTAGCCGTCGAAGTGGTAGAGCATGACCAGTCCGGCCGACTCCTGGGCGAGCGCCATGTCGACGACGGCCAGCCCCTTCGGCTCCCATTCGTACAAACTCTGCGGATCAGGCACGGTTACCGCTCCTCCTCGTGTTCCTCGACAAGAACACCCCTCCCGGCCACGGCATTCCCGTCCGCGCCCCCGTCCTCGCGGTTACGCGAGGACCCGGCTGTGCAGAGCCGTGACCGCCTTCCGTGCCGAGGTGAACGCCCCGTGCTGCCAGGCGTCGGTGTGACTGAGGTAGTCACCGGCGAAGTACACATGCCCGGCGGGGCTGTTGAGCGGCGCGAAGGCGGGAGCGTCGGGCCCGCCGGACATGGAGTGCCAGGAGGCCTCGAGGTACGGGGTCTGGCGCCAGTGGTGGGAGAACGACGTGGCGAGTTCCGTGCGGTACTTGTCGCCGTGGATCTTCACACCCTGGGCGACCGCCCGCGCTTCCCTCTCGCGCGGCGTGAGGGCGCCGTAGGCGTCGGCGTTCGAACCGGTGTTGTAGTAGCCGATGATGGTGCCGCGTTCGCCGAGGTGCCCGTAGGACGGGTACCAGATGTGGGAGAGGTCCATGTCCGTCTCGGTGATGCCCCCGAAGATCCGGTGGTCGCTCTCCCACCAGCGGCTCCTGTACTCCAGCCCGATCTTGCCGGCCGAGGACGGCTTGCAGGACTCCAGGGCGCTCTGGACGGCCGGGCCGAGGTTGTGGGGCGTCCTGGCCAGGATGTTGGGCGGGAGTGCGGCGATGCAGTAGTCGGCCTCGATGCGGCGCGTGCGGCCCGCCTGGGTGTAGGTGACGGAGACGCCGTGCGCCGTGTCCGTGATGCCGGTGACGGCCGCTCCGGTCCGGACACGCCGCTCGCCCACCGCCCGGGTGAGCGCCGCGGGTATCCGGTCCATGCCGCCCACCGGCTGGAACATCAGCATTGCCTGGTCGTACTCGAATTCGAAGGAGAAGTAGCGTCCGACGCCGCTGGCGAAGACCTCGGACGCGGTGGGCACGGGGCCGAGTTCCTCACCGGGGGTCCCGGCGGCGGCCGGGTCGACGCGGTAGCCGCGCCGGGAGCTGCCGGTGTAGTCGAGCGTGTCGCCGATGTCACCGAAGTCCTTGAGGAACTCCAGGAGCCGCTCCTGGTCGTCGGCGGTGATCTGCCGGTCGAGGGCGCCCTTGTCGCCGGCCTTGGCGAGGAGTTCGGCGACGTAGCCGTACATGTCGGCCTTGGCGGTGCGGTAGCGCACCGGTGCCTTCATACCGGCCTTCTCGTTGAAGAGGTAGGCGTTGGCGTTCTCGTTGGTGAACACTTCGACGGGTACGCCGAGTTCCCGGCAGTAGTCGAGGGTGACCATCCACTGCGGGATCCGGCCGGGCCCGGCGTTCATGTACTGGCCGTCGCTGAAGCGGGCGGTCTGCCTGTTGCCGTGGGTGTCGGTGGTGGTGTCGCCGCCCCGGACGGTGAAGTTGCGCCCGCCGGTGCGGCCGCGGGCCTCCAGGACCGTACAGTCGTAGCCGGCTTTGCCCAGCTCGTACGCGGCGGCGAGGCCGGCGATGCCTCCGCCGACGACCACGACCTTGGCGGCGGCCTTCCCCTTCAGCGAGAAGTCACCCGGACTCGGCGCCCGGAAGGCGGGTTCGCGGCCCGCCGCGGCGGCGGTGGGCGCGAGCCCGAGAGCGCCCATCGTGGCGAACATGGCACCGGCGCCGCCGGTGAGACCCACGTTGCGCAGAAAGCTTCGGCGGCTGGCGCCTGCCGCCACAGGAGAGTCCTGCGAGACGCGTGAGGTGCTCGACGTGTGTGTCATTCCCTGGCTCCCCTGGTGATCCGGACGTTGCGCGGATCCTGGCAAGCGCTTGTTACGGGCCGTCAGCTACTCGTGTATCCCACACGTTTCTTCCGTCCACCGACCCCGGGACACATTGGTCCAGACCTTGACATGCTCACGCGCCGCCTTTACGGTCACGGGCAGATTCAGCGACTCGCCCGGCATTCACGTACGAGAACGCCTGAACCTCTTCGACGGGAAGGCACCCCATGCGCACCCGCACACTGCTCCCCGCCCTGCTGACAGCCGCACTCGCCGCCGCTGCTCCGCCCCTCGCCGTGGCCGGCCCCGCGCGGGCGGCCGCGGTCGTCGACGTGAGCACCGCGGCGCAGCTCAAGGCCGCACTCGCCGCCGCGGCCCCGGGCGACACCATCCGGCTCGCCGACGGCACGTACACCGGAAACTTCAAGGCGACCGTCCCGGCCACCTCCGCCGCACGGATCACCCTCACCGGATCCCCGGCGGCGGTCCTGACGGCCGGCGGCGGCTACGGGCTGCACCTGGACGGAGCGTCGTACTGGACGGTGTACGGCGTCACCGTCACCGGCGGCCAGAAGGGCATCGTGACCGACGCGGCGAACGGCGTCGTCATCGACTCGGTGACCGTGCACGGCCTCGACATGGAGGGCGTCCACTTCCGCACGTCCAGCCGCGACGGCGTCCTGAAGAACTCCCGGATACACGACACGGGCCGGAACGGCCGGGGCATGGGCGAGGGCGTGTACGTGGGCTCGGCGGGCGACCTCACCGACCGGAGTGACGACGCGCGGATCATCGGCAACACGATCGGCCCGGGGGTCGGCGGCGAGAACATAGACATCAAGGAAGGCACCACCGGCGCGGAGATCATCGGGAACACCTTCGACGGCAGCGGCCTGACCGGCGCCAACTACGACGACTCCTGGGTCGACGTGAAGGGCAACGACGTGCTGGTGGAGAACAACAAGGGCGCCCGCACCACGAACAACGGCTACGAGACACACACCCAGCAGAGCGGCTGGGGCTGCGGCACCGTCTTCCGCGACAACGCCTCGGACCTGACCGGCGCGACCGGTGGCGGGCAGCTCGCCGTCAACGTGACCAACGCGAGCACGAGCTGCCGCACCACCGTGTACGCCTCCAACACGGTCACCGGCGGCAAGGGGCTGACGAACATCGCCGTCACGCCCTGAGGTGCGCGCCGGGGCACGAGTGAAGCCGCGTCCGGACATGAGTGAGACCGTCCGGACATGAGTGAGGCCCGCCCCCGGGAGGGGACGGGCCTCACCTACAGCTCTACAGCCGATGAGCGACTGGGGTCAGAGCGTCAGCTCTGGCCGCCGGCCAGCTTCTCGCGCAGGGCAGCCAGGGCCTCGTCCGACGCCAGGGCGCCGGAGTTGTCCGCGGACTCCGAGGAGTACGAGCCGCCGCCACCGCCACCGCTGCCGCCGGAGGCAGCCGGGGCAGCGCCGGCCGGGGCAGCAGCGCCCTCGGCAGCGGCAGCCTCGTCGGCCTCGCGGGACTTGATGACCTGGGCCTGGTGCTGCTCGAAGCGCGTCTGCGCCTCGGCGTACTGCGTCTCCCAGACCTCGCGCTGAGCCTCGAAGCCCTCGAGCCAGTCGTTGGTCTCGGGGTCGAAGCCCTCGGGGTAGATGTAGTTCCCCTGGTCGTCGTACGACGCGGCCATGCCGTACAGCGTCGGGTCGAACTCGACCGAAGCCGGGTCGCCACCGAAGGCCTCGTTGGCCTGCTTCAGCGAGAGGCTGATGCGACGGCGCTCGAGGTCGATGTCGATGACCTTGACGAAGATCTCGTCGTTGACCTGGACGACCTGCTCCGGGATCTCCACGTGGCGCTCGGCCAGCTCGGAGATGTGGACCAGGCCCTCGATGCCCTCGTCGACGCGCACGAACGCACCGAACGGAACGAGCTTGGTGACCTTACCGGGAACGACCTGCCCGATCTGGTGCGTACGGGCGAACTGCTGCCACGGGTCTTCCTGCGTCGCCTTGAGCGACAGCGACACGCGCTCGCGGTCCATGTCGACGTCGAGGACCTCGACGGTGACTTCCTGGCCGACCTCGACAACCTCGGAGGGGTGGTCGATGTGCTTCCAGGAGAGCTCGGAGACGTGCACGAGACCGTCGACGCCACCCAGGTCCACGAAGGCACCGAAGTTGACGATCGAGGAGACGACGCCGGAGCGGACCTGACCCTTCTGCAGGGTCGTGAGGAACGTCTGGCGGACCTCGGACTGGGTCTGCTCGAGCCAGGCACGGCGGGACAGGACCACGTTGTTGCGGTTCTTGTCCAGCTCGATGATCTTGGCCTCGAGCTCCTTGCCCACGTAGGGCTGGAGGTCGCGGACACGACGCATCTCGACGAGCGACGCCGGGAGGAAGCCACGGAGGCCGATGTCGAGGATGAGACCACCCTTGACGACCTCGATGACGGTACCGGTGACGATGCCGTCTTCTTCCTTGATCTTCTCGATGGTGCCCCAGGCACGCTCGTACTGAGCGCGCTTCTTCGAGAGGATCAGGCGGCCTTCCTTGTCCTCCTTCTGGAGAACCAGGGCCTCGATCTCGTCGCCGACCTTGACGACCTCGTTCGGGTCGACGTCGTGCTTGATCGAGAGCTCGCGGCTCGGGATGACACCTTCGGTCTTGTAACCGATGTCGAGGAGGACCTCGTCGCGGTCAACCTTGACGATGACACCGTCAACGATGTCGCCGTCGTTGAAGTACTTGATCGTCTCGTCGATCGCCGCGAGGAACGCGTCCGCGTCGCCGATGTCGTTGACCGCAACCTGCGGAGTGGTGGCGGTGGTCTCGGTGCTGCTCGTCATGTGGGTAAGGGCTCCGGTACGGACAGTGAGTCGTAGGTACTGCTACGCCGAGAGCCCGTATCGCCTCTGCAGAAGCCGGACAGCCTGGAAAGCACCGATCCGTCAACCGGAAGGTGCCTCGACAACCGAGGGGACATGCAACAGACGCGAGCGCGGCCTGCTAGGTCTGAGGCGCGCAGGCTCGCGACGCAACTTGTAGCATACGGGGGCAGCCGGACAGGGTCAATGCGCGAAGGCGCACACCCGGGGCACAACACCCCAATCCCGGCACAACTCACGTTCACCGAGGCCACATCGGTCGCAGCGGCGTGTCGTGCGCGCACAGGCGCACTCATCCCTGCGGCCCGTGGACCCGCCCGCGCGAGGCGGGTGAAGGCAAACTACAACGACGGGCACGATGAGCCAAGAGATCTACGGGTCCGAACCCGAAGCGACCCGGCGGGAAGCCGGGGAGGCGGAGAGCAGCCGGGCGAGCCGCGGCTGGTGGGACCGGAACGCCGACGAGTACCAGAGCGACCACGGGGCGTTCCTCGGGGACGACCGCTTCGTCTGGGGCCCGGAGGGGCTGGACGAGGCCGAGGCCGCCCTGCTGGGCCCGGCGGCGGAGCTGAAGGGCCTGGACGTCCTGGAGATCGGGGCCGGCGCCGCCCAGTGCTCGCGCTGGCTCGCCGCCCGGGGCGCCCGCCCGGTGGCCCTGGACCTCTCCCACCGCCAGCTCCAGCATGCCCTGCGGATCGGCGACGGCGTCCCCCTCGTGGAGGCCGACGCCGGACGGCTCCCCTTCGGGGACGGCTCCTTCGACCTGGCCTGTTCCGCCTACGGCGCGGTGCCCTTCGTCGCCGACCCCGTGCAGGTGTTCCGCGAGGTGCACCGGGTGCTGCGGCCCGGGGGCCGCTGGGTCTTCTCGGTGACGCACCCGATCCGCTGGGCGTTCCCGGACGAGCCGGGACCCGAGGGCCTCTCCGTCTCCGCGTCGTACTTCGACCGCGTGCCGTACGTGGAGCAGGACGGGAGCGGCGACGCGGTGTACGTGGAGCATCACAGGACGCTGGGCGACCGGGTGCGGGACGTGGTGGCGGGCGGCTTCCGCCTGATCGATCTCGTGGAGCCGGAGTGGCCGGCCTGGAACAACCAGGAGTGGGGCGGCTGGTCCCCGCTGCGCGGCAACCTGATCCCCGGCACCGCGATCTTCGTCTGCGAGCGGGACCACCGGGCCGCGTGAGGGACCACCGGTCCGCCTGAACGGCGGGCGTACGAGACTGGGGGCGTGATCCGTACCGACGCCCTGGACCAGTTGCCCGTACGCACCGCTGTGCCCGCCCTGGAGCGCGCGCTCGACGAGCGGGGGGCCGCGGTGCTGTGCGCGCCGCCCGGGACCGGCAAGACGACCCTCGTGCCCCTGGTCCTCGCCGGGCTGACCGGCGGCGGTCCGGCGCGCCGGGTGCTCGTCGCCGAGCCCCGCAGGATCGCCGCCCGGGCCGCGGCACGGCGGATGGCGTGGCTGCTCGGGGAGCGGCCCGGGGAACGGGTGGGCTTCACGGTGCGCGGGGAGCGCGTGATGGGGCGCGGCACCGTGGTGGAGGTCGTGACCACCGGGGTGCTGCTCCAGCGGCTGCAGCGCGACCAGGAGCTGGCCGGCGTCGACGTGGTGATCATCGACGAGTGCCACGAGCGCCATCTGGACGCGGACACGGCCGCGGCGTTCCTCCTCGACGTACGGGGGACGATCAGGCCCGACCTGCGTCTGGTGGCGGCGTCGGCGACGACGGACGCGGCGGGCTGGGCACGGCTGCTGGGCGACGCCCCGGTGGTCGAGGCGCAGGGGGTGTCCCATCCGGTCGAGGTGGTGTGGGCGCCGCCGGCCGGGCCGGTACGCCCGCCGCACGGCATGAGGGTCGATCCGGCGCTGCTGACGCATGTGGCCGCCGTGGTGCGCCGGGCACTCGCCGAGCACGACGGTGACGTCCTGTGCTTCCTGCCCGGTGTCGGCGAGATCGGCCGGGTGGCCGGTCAGCTCACGGGCGTCGGCGCCGAGGTCCTCCAGGTGCACGGGCGCGCCCCGGCGGCCGTGCAGGACGCGGTGCTGGCGGGACCGTCGGGCGGGCGCCGGGTGGTGCTGGCGACGTCCGTGGCGGAGTCGTCCCTGACGGTGCCCGGGGTGCGGATCGTCGTGGATTCCGGCCTCTCCAGGGAGCCGCGTACCGACCACGCGCGAGGGCTGGGCGCCCTGGCGACCGTACGGGCGTCACGGGCGGCGGGACGCCAGCGTGCGGGCCGTGCGGGGCGCGAGGCCCCGGGCACGGTGTACCGCTGCTGGGAGGAGGCCGAGGACGGGCGCCTGGCCGCGTTCCCCTCCCCCGAGATCAAGGTGGCCGACCTCGCGGCGTTCGCGCTGCAGGCGGCCTGCTGGGGCGACCCGGACGCATCGGGGCTCGCGCTGCTGGACCCGCCGCCCGCCGGCGCCATGGGCGCGGCCCGGGAGGTGCTGACGGCGGTCGGCGCGGTGGACGCCGCGGGGCGCGCGACCGGCCGGGGCGTACGGATGTCCCGGCTGGGCCTGCACCCCCGGCTGGCCCGTGCCCTCCTGGACGGCGCGGACGAGGTCGGAGGCCGCCGCGCCGCGGAGGTCGTGGCGCTGATCGGTGAGGAGCCGCCACGGGAGTACGGCGACGACCTGGCGCACGCGCTGCGCACGGCACGGCGCGGCGGGGACGGTTACGCGGCGCGCTGGCGGCAGGAGGTGCGGCGGCTCTCGCAGTCGCTGGGCTCATCGGCGGACACCGGTACCGGTCCGGACGACGCGGCCGTGGGGCTGGTGGCGGCGCTGGCGTTCCCGGAGCGGGTGGCGCGGGCCCGGGGCGAGGGGGCGTTCCTGATGGTGTCGGGCACGGGCGCGGAGCTGCGGGACAGCTCACGGCTGCGCAGCGCGCCATGGCTCGCGGTCGCCGTCGCGGACCGGCCCGCCCATGCCGCGTCCGCCCGGGTGCGGCTGGCGGCCGTCGTCGACGAGGACACCGCGCGGCTGGCCGCGGGGCATCTGCGGTTCTCCGGGGAGGAGGTCCGGTGGGCTGACGGCGACGTGGTGGCCCGTTCCGTGGAGCGCCTGGGGGCCGTCGAGCTGTCCGTACGCGCGCTGCGCAGGCCGGCCCCGGAGCTGGTGCGCGGGGCGCTGCTGGAGGGGCTGCGCCGGGAGGGCCCGGGGCTGCTGCGGTGGACTCGCGACAGCGAGCAGCTGCGGCTGCGGCTCGCGTTCCTGCACCGGGTGCTGGGCGCGCCGTGGCCCGATGTGTCGGACGGCGCGCTCCTGGCCCGCGCCGACGAGTGGCTGGAGCCCGAGCTGTCCCGCGCCGGCCGCCGCGCGGATCTGGCCCGGATCGACGCCGGGCAGGCGGTGCGGCGGCTGCTGCCGTGGGCGACGGGCGAGGCGGCCCGGCTCGACGAGCTCGCCCCGGAGCGGATCGAGGTGCCGAGCGGGTCCCGGATCCGGGTGGAGTACGGCGGGGAGCAGCCCGTGCTCGCGGTGAAGCTCCAGGAGCTCTTCGGGCTGAGCGAGACGCCCCGGGTGGCGGGGGTGCCCGTCCTGGTCCATCTGCTGTCCCCGGCCGGACGCCCGGCCGCGGTCACGGCGGACCTGGCGTCGTTCTGGCAGGAGGGGTACCGGGGCGTGCGGGCGGAGCTGCGCGGCCGCTACCCGAAGCACCCGTGGCCGGAGGACCCGACGACTGTGGAGGCCACGCGCTACACCTCGGCGCGGCTGCGCCGGGACTGACGAGGTGTCCGGGCCAGGGCTTCCGGCCGGTGCCGGAAGCCCTGGTCCCGTGCGGGTCAGGCCGCGGGGGCCTCGATCTTCAGCTCGACGGTCAGCGTGGCGCCGCTCGCGGTGGTGAGCCGCAGCCTGTAGGTGCCCGCCGTGTCGTCGGCGTAGATCGTCGGGAGTTCGAGGAGTCCGTCGGCACCGGTCCTCAGGGTCAGGACGCGGACGGGAAGGCCGAGCGCGTCCTTGAAGTACGGACCCTTGTCGTTCGCGGTGGGCGTCTCCGCGTCGGTGATCATCGTGGCGGTGACGGCGGTGTCCGCCACCCCCGTGCCCTTGTACGCCGCCTTGACCTCGGGCCGGTCGGCGAACTCGGCGCCGGGGGCGGCCATCAGGACCTTGTCGTCGGTACGGACGAGGGTGTCCGCGATCCGGACCGTGACGCTCGCGAGGTAGCTGACGGTGCGCGGCGTGGTGGCGCCCGCGACCGCGGTCACCCTGAAGGGGCCCGTCTTCTCACCGGCCGTCAGGACGGGGGCGGTGACGGTGCCGTCGGCCCCGGTGGCCAGGGTCACGGTGCGCTTCCCGCCGGTGAAGCGGGTGTCCGTGTCGCCGACGACGGTGAAGGTGACCGGCGTCTTGGCGAGCGGCGCGCCCAGCTTGTTCCTCGCCCGGACCTTGACGCGCTCGGCGAACGCGTCTCCTGCCGTGGCGGTGAGGGCGCCGGTGCCCGCGTTCTCGAGGCTCCCGAAGGTCGCGCCGGGCGGCGGTGTGGTGGGCGGGGGCGTGGTCGGCGGAGTCGTCGGCCCGGTGGACGGAGGCGTCGTGGACGGAGGCGTCGTGGACGGGGGTGTCGTGGCCGGCGGCGTGGTGGCGGGCGGTGTGCTCGGCGACGAGGTGGCCGGCGCAGTGGGCGTGGGGGACGGCGAGGGTGTGCCGGTGTCCGTGTCCTCGGGGAGGACGCCCGTGCCGTCCGGGACCTCGTGGATACCGCGCTTGTAGTAGTCGAACCAGGAGCGCACCGTGCGCAGGTACTCGGTGGAGTGGTTGTAGCTCAGCACCGCCCGGTCGAGGTCCGTGGCGAGCGACAGGTCGCGGGTGCCGGCGCAGAGGTAGCGGCCGGCGGCCAGCGCCGCGTCGTAGACGTTGTTGGGGTCCTTGCGCCCGTCGCCGTTCGCGTCCTGGCCCCAGGTCGCCCAGGTCGACGGGATGAACTGCATCGGGCCGACCGCGCGGTCGTGGGTCGAGTCCCCGTCGTACGCCCCGCCGTCGGTGTCCTTGATCAGCGCGAAACCCTGGCCGTTGAGCGCCGGGCCGAGGATCGGGGAGAAGGTGGTGCCGTTGGCGTCGACCTTGCCGCCGCGGGCCTGGCCTGACTCGACCTTGCCGATCGCGGCGAGGAGCTGCCACGGCAGGCGGCACGCGGCGTCGGTGCTCGCGAGGTCCTGCTCGGCCCTCTTGTACGCGGACAGGACGGTGGCCGGTATGCCCGCCTCGGCACTGCCGGTCACCGGTAGATTCACGGACGTACCGGGCTTGTTGGGCGTATCGAGCGGCGGGAGGTCCGTGTGGTAGGGCGAGTTGCCCGTGGCCGCACTGTCGCCGGGCGGTGTCAGACCGGCCGCGGTCCGGTCGTCCGCGGCACTGTCGGGGTGCGGTGCCGCCGGAGCCTGAGAGGCGGAGAGGGCTGCTACGGCAGCGGCGGCCACCGCGGTGGTGGTGGCCCCCCTGCGCAGCCTGCGGCCGAATTGCGCTGCCATACGTGTCGGTTCCTCCCCGTCGACGGCTGTCCGCGCTCCCCGCGCGAGAACTCAGGCGACCCTACGACAACTCCCGCCGCCCGAACACTGGTCCCGCCCGGTTCTTACCGCTTTCTCAGCTTCACGGCCGTCAAGTCACCTGGGCGCCCCTGCGGATGACACGGGCTCACGCATACTTGCCGCCATGCCGTTCACGCTCAGCCACGCCGCAGCCGTGCTCCCGGGAATCCGCAGGTCCGGCACAGGCCGTGGGCCCCTCGTCGCCTCCGCGCTCGTCGCCGGGTCGTTCGCTTCCGACCTCACCTACTACGCGGACACGGTCGTGCCGGGGGCGATGGAGTTCGGCGAGGTGACACACGCCGTGTGGGGAGTGTTCACCGTGGATGTCCTCATCACCGGCGCCCTGCTGGCACTCTGGCTGCTGCTGCGCGAACCGCTCGTCGCGCTGCTGCCCGTGGCGGCGCGGGGGCGCGCGCACACCTTCGTACGGGGGCGCCGCCGTGAGCCGGGCCGCCCGGCCCTCCCCGAGGCGGTGTGGTTCGTCGTGTCCGCCGTCATCGGCTCGGGGACCCACGTCGTGTGGGACGCCTTCACGCATCACGACCGGTGGGGCACGGAGCTGATCCCCGTCCTCGGCCGGAGCGTCGGCGGCCACCCGGTGTTCCAGATCGTCCAGTACGGCAGCTCGGCCGTGGCCCTGGTGCTCCTGGCCTGGTTCACGTACACGGGCCTGCGGCGCACCGGGCCCGCCCCGGTCCCGGCGTCCGTGCCGGTGCTGAACCGCGCCGAACGCGGGTGGGCCGGTGCGCTCCTGGTGCTCTGCGCCCTCCTGAGCGTCGTCCACCGGTGTGCCCGCTGGTACGCCTACTTCGGGCGCGTCGACACGCCCCTCGACATCATCCCGACCGCGTGCTTCGGCGCCGGGGCGGGCCTGGCCGCCGGCCTGGTGCTGTACGGGGCGTGGGCGCGGCTGCTGCGGAGACCGCCCGGGCCCCGGCCGGCGGACGGGCCCCGTGCGGACACCGCAGGGGGCCGCCCGGCCGGCCGGGAAGCCGGCTGAGCACGGCTCCCGGGAAGGAACTCAGTGCGCGGCCGTCTCCCAGTCCTTGCCGACGCCGACCGAGACGTCCAGCGGCGCACGGAGCTCGACCGCCGAGGACATCTCCCGGCGGAGGATCTCCTCGACCTGATCCCGCTCGCCCTTCGCGATCTCCAGGACGATTTCGTCGTGGACCTGGAGCAGCATCCGTGACGTCAGCTCCGCCTCCCGCAGCGCCCGGTCCACGTGCAGCATCGCGACCTTCACGATGTCGGCGGCCGTCCCCTGGATCGGGGCGTTGAGCGCCATCCGCTCGGCGGCCTCGCGCCGCTGGCGGTTGTCACTGTTCAGGTCCGGGAGGTAGCGGCGGCGGCCGAGGATCGTCTCCGTGTACCCGGTGGCCCTGGCCTCCTCCACGACCCGGTGCAGATAGTCGCGCACCCCGCCGAACCGCAGGAAGTAGGTGTCCATCAGCCCGCGCGCCTCGCCGGCCTCGATGTTCAGCTGCTGGGAGAGACCGAACGCGGAGAGCCCGTAGGCCAGCCCGTACGACATCGCCTTGATCTTGCGGCGCATCTCCGCGTCGACGGCCGACTTCTCGACGCCGAACACCTGCGAGGCGACCGTCGTGTGCAGGTCCTCCCCGGAGGTGAACGCCTCGATCAGGCCGGCGTCCTCCGAGAGGTGGGCCATCACACGGAGCTCGATCTGGCTGTAGTCGGCCGTCATCAGCGTCTCGAAGCCCTCGCCCACCACGAAGCCCCGGCGGATCGCCCGCCCCTCGTCCGTACGCACGGGGATGTTCTGCAGGTTCGGGTCGGTGGACGAGAGCCGGCCCGTCGCCGCGACCGTCTGGTTGAACGTGGTGTGGATACGGCCGTCCCCACCGATCGTCTTGATCAGGCCCTCGACCGTGACCCGCAGCTTCGCCTGCTCCCGGTGGCGCAGCATGATGACCGGCAGCTCGTGCTCGGTCTGCGCGGCCAGCCAGGCCAGCGCGTCCGCGTCGGTCGTGTAGCCCGTCTTCGTCTTCTTCGTCTTCGGCAGGGCCAGCTCACCGAAGAGCACTTCCTGGAGCTGCTTGGGCGAGCCGAGGTTGAACTCACGGCCCACCGCGGCGTGCGCCTCCTTCACCGCCTGCTGCACCGCACCGGCGAACTGCTGCTCCATGCCCTCCAGATGCGCCCGGTCGGCGGCGATGCCGTGCCGCTCCAGACGGGCCAGCATGATCGAAGTCGGCAGCTCCATGTCGTGCAGCAGTCCGGTGGCGCCGACCTCCTTCAGACGCGTCGTGAACGCGTCCCCCAGGTCCAGCACCGCGCGGGCCTGCGCCATCAGGGCGTCGGCCTCCGCACGGTCGTCCGCGCCGAAGGCCAGCTGCCCGTCGGACGCGGGGGCCGGGGCCAGCTCACGGCCGAGGTACTCCACGGCCAGGGCGTCCAGGGCGAAGGAACGACGGCCCGGCTTGACGAGGTAGGCGGCGAGCGCGGTGTCCATGGTGATGCCCTCCAGCCGCCAGCCCTGCTCGGGGAAGACCCGCAGGGCGTTCTTGGCGTTGTGCAGGACCTTGGGCCGCTCCGGGTCCGCGAGCCAGGCCGCGAGAGCCTGCTCGTCGGCCTCGTCGAGCTCGGCCGGGTCCAGCCAGGCGGCGGCCCCGTCGGCGGCGGCGAGCGCGATCTCCGCGACCGTGCCCGTCCCCAGCGACCAGGTGTCGACGGTCATCACACCGAGCGGCTGCCCGCCGTGGGCCTCCAGCCACGGAGCGACCTCGCCCGACCCCAGCACCGAGCCGTCCAGCTCGATACCGGCCAGGGGCTCCGGCGGACCGGCCTCCTCCGCACCCGGGTCGACGGCGAGCAGCCGCTCGCGCAGGCTCGGGTTACGGATCTCCAGGATGTCCAGCACACCCGTGACCGCCGTGCGGTCGTACGGAGCGCGCTCGAGCTCTGCCGGGGCCTTCGGCAGCTCCACGTCACGGACCATCTCGGTCAGCACACGGTTCATCTTCACCGCGTCCAGGTGGTCCCGGAAATTCTGGCCGGCCTTGCCCTTGACCTCGTCGGCCCGCTCGATCAGCTCCGCGAACGAACCGAACTGGTTGATCCACTTCGCCGCCGTCTTCTCACCCACACCGGGGATACCCGGAAGGTTGTCCGACGGGTCGCCCCGCAGCGCCGCGAAGTCCGGATACTGCGCGGGCGTGAGCCCGTACTTCTCCTGGACCTTCTCCGGGGTGAAGCGCGTCAGCTCCGAGACGCCCTTCGTCGGGTAGAGCACCGTCACGTTCTCCGTGATCAGCTGGAACGAGTCCCGGTCGCCCGTGACGATCAGCACCTCGTAACCCGCCGCCTCGGCCTGCGTGGCCAGCGTCGCGATGACGTCGTCGGCCTCGAAACCGTCCACCGCGAACCGGTCCGCGTGCATCGCGTCCAGAAGCTCGCCGATCAGCTCGACCTGCCCCTTGAACTCGTCAGGGGTCTTCGAACGATTCGCCTTGTACTCGGGGAACTCCTGCGCACGCCACGTCTTGCGGGACACGTCGAACGCCACCGCGAAATGAGTGGGCGCCTCGTCGCGCAGCGTGTTCGCCAGCATCGACATGAAGCCGTACACGGCATTCGTCGGCTGCCCCGTCGCCGTCGTGAAATTCTCCGCGGGCAGGGCGAAGAACGCCCTGTACGCCAGGGAGTGCCCGTCCATCAGGAGCAGGCGCGGTCGGTTGTCTGCCGTCTTCTTCGATGCCGTCTCAGCCACGCCCCCGATCCTGCCACGGACCACCGACAATCCGGACCGGCCGCCGCCACCGCCCCGGCCCGGGACACCCCTACCACACCCTCCGGAGCGGCCTCCCCGCCCCCGCGCTTCCCGCGGAGGGACCCGGAACGCGTGCGTGACAGGATCGAAGGGCTGTCAAGGCGCAAGAAGAAGACACAGGACGCCACGGGCCCCGCCGGACGCGACACACGCGCCCGCACGGCACCCGGAGGCGGCCGAAGGCTCGAAGGGGAGCACCATGGCCACCAAGCCCCCGACCGGTGACCCGGTCCAGGACGCCCCGCGGATCGACGCGGTCCAGCACGCCGCCGCCGGACTGCCCGCCGTCGCCCACACCCTGCGCGTCGCCCAGCAGCAGATGGGCGTCCGGCGCACCGCGCAGACCCTCCTCAAGGTCAACCAGAAGGACGGCTTCGACTGCCCCGGCTGCGCCTGGCCCGAGGGCGACAAGCGCCACACCGCCGAATTCTGCGAGAACGGCGCCAAGGCCGTCGCAGAGGAAGCGACCCTGCGCCGCGTCACCCCCGACTTCTTCGCCGCCCACCCCGTCGCCGACCTCGGCACCCGCAGCGGCTACTGGCTCGGCCAGCAGGGACGCATCACGCAACCTGTGTATCTGCCCGAGGGCGCCGACCGGTACGAGGCCGTGACCTGGGAACGCGCCTTCGAGATCATCGCCGAGGAGCTGACCGCGCTCGCCTCCCCCGACGAGGCCCTCTTCTACACCTCCGGACGCACCAGCAACGAGGCGGCCTTCCTCCTCCAGCTCTTCGCCCGCGAGTTCGGCACCAACAACCTGCCCGACTGCTCCAACATGTGCCACGAGTCGTCCGGCTCCGCCCTCACCGAGACCATCGGGATCGGGAAGGGGAGCGTCAGCCTGGAGGACCTCCACCAAGCCGACCTGATCATCGTCGCCGGACAGAACCCCGGCACGAACCACCCCCGGATGCTCTCCGCCCTCGAACAGGCCAAGAACGCCGGGGCGAAGATCATCTCCGTGAACCCGCTGCCCGAAGCCGGCCTCGAACGGTTCAAGAACCCCCAGACCGCCCACGGCATGCTCAAGGGCGCCGCCCTCACCGACCTCTTCCTCCAGATCCGCATCGGCGGCGACCAGGCACTCTTCCGCCTCCTCAACAAAATGATCATCGAGGCCGACGGCGCCGTCGACACCGCCTTCATCGCCGAACACACCCACGGCTACGAGGAATTCGCCCAGACCGCCCGCGCGGCCGACTGGGACGACACCCTCACCGCCACCGGCCTCGACCGCGACGCCATCGAACAGGCACTCGCCATGATCCTCGCGTCGGAACGCACCATCGTGTGCTGGGCCATGGGCCTCACCCAGCACAAGCACTCCGTGCCGACCATCCGCGAAGTCGTCAACCTCCTCCTCCTGCGCGGCAACATCGGCAGGCCGGGCGCCGGCGTCTGCCCCGTACGCGGCCACTCCAACGTCCAGGGCGACCGCACCATGGGCATCTTCGAACGGCCCTCCACCGCCTTCCTCGACGCCCTCGACCAGGAATTCGGCATCACCTCACCCCGGCACCACGGCTACGACGTCGTACGGTCCATCCAGGCACTCCGCGACGGCGACGCCAAGGTCTTCTTCGCCATGGGCGGCAACTTCGTCGGCGCCACCCCCGACACCGCCGTCACCGAAGCCGCCATGCGCCGCGCCCGGCTCACCGTCCACGTCTCGACCAAACTCAACCGC
This sequence comes from Streptomyces sp. NPDC091271, assembly GCF_044757505.1. Taxonomy (NCBI): domain Bacteria; kingdom Bacillati; phylum Actinomycetota; class Actinomycetes; order Kitasatosporales; family Streptomycetaceae; genus Streptomyces; species Streptomyces sp. NPDC091271. The sequence continues at coordinate 240,376 of NZ_JBIVVD010000005.1, forward strand.
TCCCACGCCGTCACCGGCACCCGCGCCCTGATCCTTCCCACCCTCGGCCGCACCGACAAGGACGTCCAGGCCGGCCGGAAGCAGTTCGTCACCGTCGAGGACTCCATGGGCAAGGTCCACTCCTCACGCGGCAACCTCACCCCCGCGAGCCCCCACCTGCTCTCCGAACCCGCGATCGTCGCCCGCCTCGCCCGCGCCGTCCTCGGCCCCGCCTCCACCACCCCCTGGGAGGACTTCGAGAAGGACTACGGCACGATCCGCGACCGCATCTCCCGCGTCGTCCCCGGCTTCGAGGACTTCAACACCCGCGTCGCGCACCCCGACGGCTTCACACTCCCCCACGCCCCCCGCGACGAACGCCGCTTCCCCACCACCACCGGCAAGGCCAACTTCACCGCCGCCCCCGTCGAATACCCCGCACTCCCCGAAGGCAGGCTGCTGCTCCAGACCCTGCGCTCCCACGACCAGTACAACACCACGATCTACGGCCTCGACGACCGCTACCGCGGCATCAAGGGCGGCCGCCGCATCGTCATGGTCAACCCCGACGACGCCCACGCCCTCGGCCTCACCGACGGCGCCTACACCGACCTCATCAGCGAATGGAAGGACGGCGTCGAACGCCGCGCCCCCGGCTTCCGCGTCGTCCACTACCCCACCGCCCGCGGCTGCGCCGCCGCGTACTACCCGGAGACCAACGTGCTCGTCCCCCTAGACGCCACCGCGGACACCAGCAACACCCCCGCCAGCAAATCGGTCGTCGTCCGGTTCGAAACGGCCTGAGCGCCCCTAAGCGCACGCTCAGCCGTCTGATAAGAACAGTGCACACAGCAACGAACGACCGCACACGATCGGAGCCGGACCCCATGGGCGAGCACACCGCACCCACGTTCCCCCAGGAGATCATCGACGAGTACGCGGCACTCGGCGTCGACCTCCCCGCACTCTTCTCCGCCGGACACCTCGGCGAGCGCATGGGCGTCACGATCGTCGAGGCCTCCGCCGACCGCGTCGTGGGCACCATGCCCGTCGAGGGCAACACCCAGCCCTACGGACTCCTCCACGGCGGCGCCTCCGCCGTCCTCGCCGAGACCCTCGGCTCCATCGGCTCCATGCTCCACGGCGGCGCCTCCAAGCTCGCCGTCGGCGTCGACCTGAACTGCACCCACCACCGCGGCGCCCGCAACGGCCTCGTCACGGGCGTCGCCACTCCCGTGCACCGCGGCCGCTCCACCGCCACGTACGAGATCGTCATCACCGACGAGCACGACAAGCGGGTCTGCACCGCCCGCCTCACCTGCCTGCTCCGCGACGCACCCGGCACCGCCGCCGGCTGACCCTCACTCCTCAACACCCCCTGCCCGGCCGGAAAGCACACCGCTATCCGGACCGGGCAGACCCATATCCGAAGCCCGAGCGGGAAGTTGACGGACACGGAGGGTCAACACCCTTGACCGTCACTCCCGTTCCATGAGCCACTTCAACAGCAACACCACTCTCACGACGCATCACACATATCCCACACATGTAACACTGCGTAACATGTGTGCAATACACGAAAAACGTCGCCCGACCCACCCCACGCCCCCGGCCGGCATCCCCGCATGCCCCTTGCGCCCCGATTCGCGCGACAGCACCAAGATCACCCCAAGCCCCTTAGCAGAGCTGCGGGTTCTCACCATGCGGTCACTTCACCGCCCGGGCAAAAGCCGTACACCTCCACACTGCGGCCAACAAGCCTTCCCCACGGCATAACAAGACAGTCACATCATCACCGGACCCATCCCGCACCCCCTCACCTGCCCTTAGAGTCACGGCCAGTCACCGCGCCGCCGGGCGCGTCTGCTGCACGGCCCTGTATCGACCAGTACGGCCCGGCGATCGTCACGGCACCTCAGCAGAGGAGGCCGCGCCAGGGAAAGGACCTTTCGTGCGACACCGTTCTTTGCTCATACTCACCACAGTGCTCACCACAGGCGCACTGACTCTCACCGCCTGCGGATCGCGCGACGACGACTCCAAGAGCAGCGGCGGCGGCGACACCCAGACCGTCGTCATCGGTGTCGACGCACCCCTGACCGGCGACCTCTCCGCCCTCGGTCTCGGCATCAAGAACTCCGCCGACCTCGCCGTGAAGACCGCCAACGCGGACAAGACCGTCCCCGGCATCAAATTCGAACTCCAGGCGCTCGACGACCAGGCCCAGCCCTCCGTCGGCCAGCAGAACGCCCAGAAGTTCATCGGCAACAAGGACCTCCTCGGCGTCGTCGGCCCCCTGAACTCCGGCGTCTCCCAGTCGATGCAGAAGCCGCTCAACGACGCCAACCTCACCCAGGTCTCCCCCGCCAACACCGGCACCGAGCTGACCCAGGGCAACAACTGGAAGACCGGCGACAAGAAGCGCCCCTTCAAGACCTACTTCCGCACCGCCACCACGGACGCGATCCAGGGCGCCTTCGCCGCGAACTACCTCTTCAAGAACGCCAAGGTCAAGGACGTCTACCTCATCGACGACCAGAAGCCCTACGGCGCAGGCCTCGCCGCCTCCTTCAAGACGACCTTCACCGAGCTCGGCGGCAAGATCGTCGGAACCGACCACATCAACCCCGACGACCGCGACTTCAACTCCGTCGTCACCAAGGTCAAGCGCTCCGGCGCCAAGGCCGTCTACTACGGCGGTGAGTACCCCGCCGGCGCCCCCCTGAGCCAGCAGCTCAAGGACAGCGTCCAGATCCCCCTCATGGGCGGCGACGGCATGTACAGCGCCGACTTCATCAGCCTCAACAAGAAGGCCGAAGGCGACATCGCCACCTCCGTCGGCAAGCCCGTCGAGGAACTCGACTCCGCCAAGAAGTTCATCGCCGACTACAAGACGGCCGGATACAAGGACGCCTACGAGGCCTACGGCGGCGGCACCTACGACGCCACCTGGTCCATCATCGAGGCCGTCAAGGCCGTCGCCGCCGACAACGACGGCAAGCTCCCCGAGGACGCCCGCATCCAGGTCCTCGAAGCCATGAGCCAGGTCAAGTTCGACGGTGTCACCGGCCCCGTCTCCTTCGACGAGTACGGCGACACCACCAACACCATGATGACCGCATACCAGGTCACCAGCGGCAAGTGGGCCTCCAAGCTCAGCGAGGCCGTCAAGTAGGTCTTTCGTTTGGGTCAGGCTGGATCAGGGTGCGGTGCCAGGGCACGCGAGCCCAGCCTGACCCAAACGAGAGGCCCTAGGTCCACCACGGACCCCACGGCCACAGCGCACTCACACAAGACCGCGCGGGAGCGCTACGAGCACTCCCGCGCGGTGCCATATCCGAACCACTCCACGGAGGCCCTGCGGTGCACGAACTGCCGCAACAGCTGGCCAATGGACTCATCCTCGGCGCGATGTACGGTCTCATCGCGATCGGATACACGATGGTCTACGGAATCATCCAGCTCATCAACTTCGCACACGGCGAGATCTTCATGATCGGGGGCTTCGGAGCCCTCACGGTCTACCTCGGGCTTCCGTCCGGACTCTCCCTGCTCGCTGCGATACCCCTCATGATCGCCGGCGGAGTCATCTGCTCCGTCGCCGTCAGCGTCGCCGCCGAACGCTTCGCCTACCGGCCACTGCGCACGGCGCCACGCCTCGCCCCCCTCATCACCGCCATCGGCCTCTCCCTCGCACTCCAGCAGGCCGTATGGATGTGGTACCCCGACGCCACCAAGGACCGCTCCTTCCCCCAGTTCAAGGGTGAGGCGATCGACATCTTCGGCGCCCACATCCAGCGCGGCGACCTCTTCGTCCTCATCGCCGCACCCATCTGCATGCTCGCCCTCGGCCTCTTCGTCTCCAAGACACGCGCCGGCCGCGGCATGCAGGCCACCTCCCAGGACCCCGACACCGCCAAGCTCATGGGCATCAACACCGACCGCATCATCGTCATGGCCTTCGCCATCGGTGCCGCGTTCGCCGCCGTCGCCGCCGTCGCCTACGGGCTCAAGAACGGCCAGATCGGCTTCCGCATGGGCTTCATCATGGGCCTCAAGGCCTTCACCGCAGCCGTCCTCGGCGGCATCGGCAACATCTACGGCGCCATGCTCGGCGGAGTCGTCCTCGGCGTCGCCGAAGCCCTCGCCACCGGCTACATGAGCGACGTACCCGGCATGGAACTCTTCGGAGGCGGCGCCTGGAAGGACGTATGGGCCTTCGTGCTCCTCATCCTCGTCCTCCTCATACGCCCGCAAGGCCTGCTGGGCGAACGCGTCGCGGACAGGGCGTGATACCGATGACCACCAACAACGCCCTGATCCCCCTGCCCACCGCGGCAGCACGCGCCGCCACCACCACCGGCGCCGCACTCGCCCTCATCGGCACCTTCCTCGCCTGGACCTACACCGACACCTTCCCCGGCGACCTCACCGTCACCGGATACCCCGGCGGACTCCAGGTCCTCACCCTCATCAGCGCAGCACTCACCCTCCTCTTCGCCCTCTCCGGATACGGCGTCAAGGGCCTGCGCTGGCTCACCCCCGGCGGCACCAACAGCCCCACCAGGCTCCTCGCCCTCGGCACCCTCCTCACCACCGCCTACACCGTCATCGCCGTCATCGTCACCAAGGACGACAACGGCAACCTCCTCGGACTGATCGAGCTCGAACCCGGAGCCTGGGTCAGCCTCGCCGGCGCGATCATCGCCACCATCGCCGCCCTCGGCCTCCCCAACGACAAGCCTTTCGACGACCCCACACCCAGCGCACTCAACCGCTTCCTCCACAGCCTCCGCGCACCGGCACCCGCCCGCACCAAGGCACTCCCCGCCTGGGCCGAAATCCTCATCATCGCCGCCGCCTTCGGCGTCGCCCTCGAGGTCTTCACCTACGGCATCGACACCGAATACGCCGAACTCTTCATCGGCTACGTCATCGCCGTCGCCTTCGGATTCACCGCACTCACCCGGGCCGGACTCATCGCCCGCGTCACCGCGCTGACCTCCAAGCACCGCAACGTCACCCTGTGCGCCGCACTCGTCGCAGCCTTCTGCTTCCCCTTCACCCAGCAGAACGAGGAATACGCCCTCATCGGCGCCAACATCCTCATCTTCGCGACCGTCGCACTCGGCCTCAACGTCGTCGTCGGCCTCGCCGGCCTCCTCGACCTCGGCTACGTCGCCTTCCTCGGCGTCGGCGCCTACGCCGCAGCACTCGTCTCCGGCAGCCCCCTCTCCCCCGTCGGCGTCCAGTTCCCCTTCTGGGCCGCCGTCCTCACCGGAGCCGCGGTCTCACTCGTCTTCGGCGTCGTCATCGGCGCCCCGACACTCCGCCTCCGCGGCGACTACCTCGCCATCGTCACCCTCGGATTCGGTGAGATCTTCCGCCTCACCGTCAACGCCCTCAACGGCGTCAGCGGCCCCGACCTCACCAACGGCTCCCAGGGCATCCCCAGCATCCCCGACCTCAACCTCTTCGGCTTCGACTTCGGACTCAGCCACGACCTCGGCGGCATCACCCTCGGCAGGTCCGCCAACTACTACCTGCTGATGCTCCTCTTCACCGCCGTCGTCGTCCTCGTCTTCCGACGCTCCGGAGAATCCCGCATCGGCCGAGCCTGGGTCGCCATCCGCGAGGACGAAACAGCGGCCACCGCCATGGGCATCAACGCCTTCCGGCTCAAACTGCTCGCCTTCGCCCTCGGCGCCACCCTCGCCGGCCTCGCCGGAACCGTGCAGGCACACGTCTCCTACACGGTCACCCCCGAGCAGTACCAGTTCGCCGGATCCGTACCCCCGAACTCCGTGTTCCTCCTCGCCGCCGTCGTCCTCGGCGGCATGGGAACCCTCAGCGGACCCCTCGTCGGCGCCGCACTGCTCTACCTCATCCCGGCCAAACTGCAGTTCATGCAGGACTACCAGCTCTTCCTCTTCGGACTCGCACTCATCCTCCTGATGCGCTTCCGCCCCGAAGGGCTCGTCGCCGACCGCAGGAAGCAGCTCGAATTCCACGAGACCGGCCAACTCGACGTACCACCGGACACACCACTCACCGACACAGCCGCCGGCACCACGAAGGCGGGGGCGTGACCACCATGACCAAGACAGACGCACCCACCGGCACCACCGTCCTCGACGCCAGCGGCGTCACCATGCGCTTCGGCGGCCTCACCGCCGTACGAGGCGTCGACCTCACCGTCAACGCCGGCGAGATCGTCGGACTCATCGGACCCAACGGCGCCGGCAAGACCACCTTCTTCAACTGCCTCACCGGCCTCTACGTCCCCACCGAAGGCAAGGTCAGCTACAAGGGCACCGTCCTGCCGCCCAAGCCCCACCTCGTCACCCAGGCAGGCATCGCCCGCACCTTCCAGAACATCCGCCTCTTCGCCAACATGACCGTCCTGGAAAACGTCCTCGTCGGACGCCACACCAGGACCGAAGAAGGCCTCTGGTCCGCCCTCCTGCGCCTCCCCGGCTACAAGAAGGCGGAGAACGCCAGCCGCGAACGCTGCATGGAACTCCTCGAGTTCATCGGCCTCGCCGACAAGGCCGACCACCTCGCGCGCAACCTCCCCTACGGAGACCAGCGCAAGCTGGAAATCGCCCGCGCCCTCGCCAGCGACCCCGGCCTCCTCCTCCTGGACGAGCCCACCGCCGGCATGAACCCCCAGGAAACCCGCGTCACCGAAGAACTCATCTTCGCCATCCGGGACCAGGGCATCGCCGTACTCGTCATCGAGCACGACATGCGGTTCATCTTCAACCTCTGCGACCGCGTCGCCGTCCTCGTCCAGGGCGAAAAACTCGTCGAGGGCACCGCCCCCGTCGTCCAGGGCGACGAACGCGTCGTCGCCGCCTACCTCGGCACCCCCTTCGAAGGCGCCCCCGGCGCCGAGGAAGCCGCCGAGGTCGCAGCCGCCGAAGCCACGGCAGCCGGCACAGCCAAGCCCACCACCACCGAGGAGGAGGACCCCCGATGACCGCACTGCTCGAGGTCGAAGACCTCCGCGTCGCCTACGGCAAGATCGAAGCCGTCAAGGGGATCTCCTTCAGCGTCGAAGCCGGCCAGGTCGTCACCCTCATCGGCACCAACGGCGCGGGCAAGACCACCACCCTGCGCACCCTCTCCGGACTGCTCAAGCCCGCCGGCGGCCGCATCCTCTTCGAGGGCAAGCCACTGACAGGCATCCCGGCACACAAGATCGTCTCCCTGGGCATCGCCCACTCCCCCGAGGGACGCCACATCTTCCCCCGGCTGACGATCGCCGAGAACCTCCTCCTCGGCGCCTACCTCCGCAACGACAAGGCAGGCATCGAGAAGGACATCCAGCGCGCCTACGACCTCTTCCCCATCCTCGGGGAACGACGAAAGCAGGCCGCCGGAACGCTCTCCGGAGGCGAGCAGCAGATGCTCGCCATGGGACGCGCACTCATGTCCCAGCCCAAGCTGCTCATGCTCGACGAGCCCTCCATGGGCCTCTCCCCGATCATGATGCAGAAGATCATGGAGACCATCGTCGAGCTCAAGGCGTCGGGCACCACGATCCTGCTCGTCGAGCAGAACGCCCAGGCCGCGCTCTCCCTCGCGGACCACGGCCACGTCATGGAGGTCGGCAAGGTCGTCCTCTCCGGCACCGGCGCCGACCTCCTCCACGACGAGTCGGTCCGCAAGGCCTACCTCGGCGAGGACTGAGCACCCCGGCACACGGGAAGGGCCCGCCTCCGGATGATCCGGAGGCGGGCCCTTCCCGTACGTGCGTACCGGCTACTCCGCAGCCTTCTTCTTCTCCTCGGCGTCCTCGATCAGCGCCTCCGCCAGCTGCTGCATCGACATCCGGCGGTCCATCGACGTCTTCTGGATCCAGCGGAACGCCGCCGGCTCGGAGAGCCCGTAATCCGTCTGCAGAATGCTCTTCGCCCGGTCCACCAGCTTCCGGGTCTCCAGCCGCTGCGAGAGATCCGCGATCTCGCTCTCCAGCGCCTTCAGCTCCGCGAACCGGGACACGGCCATCTCGATGGCCGGGACCACGTCGCTCTTGCTGAACGGCTTCACCAGATACGCCATCGCACCGGCGTCCCGGGCCCGCTCGACCAGATCCCGCTGCGAGAACGCCGTCAGCATCAGGACCGGGGCGATGGACTCCTCGGTGATCTTCTCGGCCGCCGAGATCCCGTCGAGTACCGGCATCTTCACATCGAGGATCACGAGGTCCGGGCGGTGCTCCCGGGCCAGCTCGACGGCCTGCTGCCCGTCCCCGGCCTCGCCGACGACCGAGTAGCCCTCTTCCTCCAGCATCTCTTTGAGGTCGAGGCGGATCAGCGCCTCGTCCTCGGCGATGACGACGCGGGTCGTCAGCGGCGGGACGTGCGACTTGTCGTCGTCGACGGCGTCTACGGGCTGGGGCGACTCGGGGGTGGTCACGGGGCTCCTTGGTCAAGACAGGGGTGCAGCTCCCAAGAGCCTACCTAGTTACGGTATGTTTGAGGCACGGAGGGTCTTCCGCGTCCTTCGTTTCGAAGGAGCCCCGGTAGCCCAGTGGCAGAGGCGATGGATTCAAAACCCATTCAGCGTCGGTTCGAATCCGACTCGGGGCACTTCTCCTTCATTTCCAAGGTTGGATCGCTCATTGGCGATCTTCATCCTTGCCGGTGAAGGCTCCTTCGAACCTGCCAGATTTCTGCGAAGGTCGCACAAGACTTCGCCTCATGGGACAGCACAATCCATCGATACGCGACGAAGCTCTCGCGCTCCTGCGGAGCGGGATCACCAATCGAGCAGCTTCCGAGCTTCTCAACGTTCCGCGCGGAACAATCGGCTGGTGGCTGTACGAGGACCGCAAAAGCCGCGGAGTCCAGTACACCCAGCCCACCGACTGTCCGGTCTGCAGCGACCGCGATTTCGATCGCGTCGCCTATGCATATCTGCTAGGGCTGTACCTGGGCGACGGCCACATCATCTCCAAGCCAAAGCAGCACCACCTGTCGATCTTCTGCGGGGACGACTGGCCCGGGCTGATCGACGAGGCTGAATCAGTGATGCGCAGGGTGATGCCCATGCCACGCACCGGGCGGCGACACAAGCGCGGATGTGTCGAGGTCAAGTCCTTCACCAAACACTGGACATGTCTCTTCCCGCAGCACGGCCCGGGCAAGAAGCATGAGCGTCCGATCATCCTCGAAGCCTGGCAGCAGGAGATCGTGGACACTCATGCATGGGAATTCATCCGGGGACTCATCCACTCCGACGGCTGCCGAACCATGAATTGGACCACGCGCACGGTGGGCGGAAACCGAAAGCGGTACGAGTACCCCCGGTATTGGTTCACCAATGTCTCCGACGACATCCGCCGGCTCTACACCGACACCTTGGACAAGCTCGGCGTCGAGTGGACGCACTGCACCCGTGCAGGCAAGGAGTACAACATCTCCGTAGCCCGACGGGCGTCCGTCGCCCTCATGGACGCTCACGTCGGGCCGAAGTACTGACGACCGTTACTGCTCCGGGCTGTCGTCCTCGCCGATGTGGTGCACCCGTACCAGGTTCGTCGAGCCCGCCACCCCGGGCGGTGAGCCGGCCGTGATGACCACGATGTCGCCCTTCTGGCAGCGCCCGATCCGCAGCAACTCCTCGTCCACCTGCGCCACCATCGCGTCCGTCGACTCCACGTGCGGCCCGAGGAACGTCTCGACGCCCCACGTCAGGTTCAGCTGCGCGCGGGTGGCCTGGTCCGGGGTGAAGGCGAGGAGCGGGATCGGGGAGCGGTAGCGGGAGAGGCGCTTGACGGTGTCGCCGCTCTGGGTGAAGGCCACCAGGAACTTGGCCCCGAGGAAGTCGCCCATCTCGGCTGCCGCGCGGGCGACCGCGCCGCCCTGGGTGCGGGGCTTGTTCCGATCGGTGAGGGGCGGGAGGCCCTTGGCGAGGATGTCCTCCTCGGCCGCTTCGACGATGCGCGCCATGGTGCGGACGGTCTCGACGGGGTACTTGCCGACGCTGGTCTCGCCGGAGAGCATCACGGCGTCCGTGCCGTCGATGACGGCGTTGGCGACGTCGGAGGCTTCGGCGCGGGTGGGGCGGGAGTTGTCGATCATCGAGTCGAGCATCTGGGTGGCGACGATGACCGGCTTGGCGTTGCGCTTGGCGAGTTTGATGGCGCGCTTCTGGACGATCGGGACCTGTTCCAGGGGCATTTCGACGCCGAGGTCGCCGCGGGCGACCATGATGCCGTCGAAGGCGGCGACGATGTCGTCGATGTTGTCGACGGCCTGGGGCTTCTCGACCTTGGCGATGACGGGGAGGCGGCGGTCCTCCTCGTCCATGATGCGGTGGACGTCGTCGATGTCGCGTCCGCTGCGCACGAAGGAGAGGGCGATGACGTCGGCGCCGGTGCGGAGGGCCCAGCGGAGGTCTTCGATGTCCTTTTCGCTGAGCGCGGGGACGGAGACGGCGACGCCGGGCAGGTTGAGTCCCTTGTGGTCGGAGACCATGCCACCTTCGATGACGGTGGTGTGGACGCGGGGTCCGTCGACTTCGGTGACTTCGAGGGTGACGCGGCCGTCGTCGATGAGGATGCGTTCGCCGGCGGTGACGTCGGAGGCGAGGCCGTCGTAGGTGGTGCCGCAGGTGGTGCGGTCGCCTTCCATGGGTTCGACGGTGATGGTGAAGTCGTCGCCGCGTTCAAGGAGTACGGGGCCTTCGGCGAAGCGGCCGAGGCGGATCTTCGGGCCTTGAAGGTCGGCGAGGATTCCTACGCTGCGGCCGGTTTCTTCGGAGGCTTTGCGTACGCGGTGGTAGCGCTCTTCGTGTTCGGCGTAGGTGCCGTGGCTGAGGTTGAGGCGGGCGATGTCCATTCCCGCTTCGACGAGTGCCTTGATCTGCTCGTATGTGTCGGTTGCGGGGCCCAGGGTACAAACGATTTTTGCTCGGCGCATGGTTCGAGCCTAGACCTTACCTGCGGGTAGGTAATTGTCTCTGCATGACTGTCCAACAGCCTTTCGGTGAAGGGTTATTGACAAGTGTTGAATTGTGCGGCGGGCCGCTCCGATGAGCGTCCGGGGGTGTGTGCCGACGGGGTGGCGGGCGTGGGGGTGGAGCCGCTGGTCACCAGATCGAAACCTGTTGGGGGTGTTGCGGAGCGTGGTGCCTGGGCCAGAATCTACGCGCGTTGTTCGCTCGAACGAGGAGTCAAGGATGCCGTTGAACCGTAGGACGTTTCTGGGCCGTTCGGCTGTCGCCGGTGCGGGTGTGGCACTGGCGGGAGGGGTCGGCGCGGGTCCTGCTGCGGCCTCCGAGTCGAAGGGGCACGGTCACGGCCGTCCGCCGAGGCGGTACTCGTTCACGGTGATGGGGACGACGGACCTGCATGGGAACGTCTTCAACTGGGACTACTTCACGGACAAGGAGTTCGACGACTCGGCGCACAACGATGTCGGGCTGGCGAAGATCTCGACGCTGGTGGACCGGATCCGTGAGGACCGGGGCCGTGGGAACACCCTGTTGATCGATGCGGGTGACACGATCCAGGGCACGCAGTTGTCGTATTACTACGCGAAGATCGATCCGATCACGGCGAAGCGTGGTCCGGTGCATCCGATGGCGCAGGCGATGAACAAGATCGGTTATGACGCGGCGGCGCTCGGGAATCATGAGTTCAACTACGGCATTCCGGTGTTGCGGAAGTTCGAGCAGCAGTGTGATTTTCCGCTGCTGGGTGCGAATGCGCTGGATGCGAAGACGTTGCGGCCGGCGTTCGCTCCGTATGTGATCAAGCGGGTGCGTACGCCGCATGGCCGTGATGTGCGGGTGGCGGTGCTGGGGTTGACGAATCCTGGTATCGCGATCTGGGACAAGGCGAATGTGGGCGGGAAGATGGTGTTCCCGGGTCTTGAGGAGCAGGCGGCGAAGTGGGTGCCGAAGCTTCGTTCGATGGGTGCGGATGTGGTGATCGTTTCGGCGCATTCGGGTTCGTCGGGTACGTCGTCGTACGGGGATCAGTTGCCGTATGTGGAGAATGCGGCGGGTCTGGTGGCGGAGCAGGTGCCGGGGATCGATGCGATTCTGGTGGGTCACGCGCACTCGGAGGTTCCTGAGTATTTCGTGACGAACAAGGAGACGGGGAAGAAGGTTGTTCTCTCGGAGCCGTTGAAGTGGGGGCAGCGGTTGACGCTGTTCGACTTCGACCTGGTGTGGGAGAAGGGCCGCTGGGTGGTCGAGAAGGTCGGCGCTTCGGTGCTGAACTCGAACACCGTGCCGGAGGACCCGCGGATCACGTCGTTGCTCGGGGACGAGCACACGAAGGTCGTGGCGTATGTGAACCAGGTGATCGGTACGTCGGTGGCGGCGATGTCGACGGCGGAGGCGCCGTGGAAGGACGAGCCGGTCATCGATCTGATCAATCTGGTGCAGGCGGAGACGGTGAAGGAGGCGCTGGCGGGTGGTGAGTATGCGGCGTTGCCGGTGCTGTCGCAGGCGGCGTGCTTCTCGCGTACGGCGTCGATCCCTGCGGGTGAGGTGACGATCAAGGATGCTGCGGGGCTGTATCCGTTCGAGAACACGCTGGAGGCGCGGCTTCTGACGGGTGCGCAGCTGAAGGATTATCTGGAGTACTCGGTGAGGTACTACGTGCAGACGGCTGCGGGGACGCCGGTGGATACGTCGAAGTTGACGAATGCGGAGAATATTCCGGATTACAACTATGACGTGGTGTCGGGCGTGACGTATGACGTCGATATCGCGAAGCCGGTGGGTTCGCGGATCGTGGGGTTGTCGTTCGAGGGGGCGCCGGTGGATCCGGCGGCGCAGTTCGTGTTCGCGGTGAACAATTATCGGGCCAGTGGTGGCGGTAACTTCCCGCATGTGCCGGGTGCGAAGCAGTTGTGGGCGAATTCGGATGAGATCCGGAACACGATCATCGGGTGGGTTCGGGCGAAGGGTTCGGTGGATCCGGCGGAGTTCGCGTCGGTGGACTGGCGTCTGACGCGGGATGGTGTGCCGGTGTTCTAACTGGTGGTGGCGTGTGGGGCGGCCGTTCTCCTTGGGGAGGGCGGCCGCTTTCGTGTGGTCAGTGGTCCTGGGTTAGGGGGGTGAGTGTGGTGCTTTGTCCGGGGACGGCGGGGGTGGGGTGGGGGGTGAGGCCGAAGGTGGTGAAGGCGGTGCGTTGTGGGAGGGGGTAGGGGGTGGTGGCGGTGAGGTTGTTGAGGATGGTGGCGCTGCGCCAGGCGGCGAGTCCGAGGTCGGGGGCGCCGACTCCGTGGGTGTGGCGTTCGGCGTTCTGTACGTAGATGTTGCCTGTGATGGTGGGGTCGAGGTCGAGGCGGAAGTCGGTGTGGATGCGGGGGCGTCCTTGGGTGTCGCGGTTGATGTGGGGGGCGATGCCGGTGAGGAGGGTGTCGAGGGGGCGTTCGCGGTAGCCGGTGGCGAGGACGACGGCGTCGGTGGTGAGGCGGCTTCGGGTGGTTTGTTGGGTGTGTTCGAGGTGGAGTTCGATGCGGTTGCCGCTGCCGGAGAGGCGGCCTGCGGTGCGGACGCTGACGCCGGGGGTGAGGGTGGCGTCGGGCCAGCCGCCGTGGAGGGTGCGGCGGTAGAGCTCGTCGTGGATGGCGGCGATGGTGTCGGTGTCGATGCCTTTGTGGAGTTGCCATTGCTGGGGGACGAGGGTGTCGCGTACGTGTTCGGGGAGTGCGTGGAAGTAGTGGGTGTAGTCGGGGGTGAAGTGTTCGAGGCCGAGTTTTGAGTACTCCATGGGTGCGAAGGCCTGGGTGCGGGCGAGCCAGTGGATCTTTTCGATGCCGCGGGGGCGGGCGCGGAGGAGGTCGAGGAAGATTTCGGCGCCTGACTGGCCTGAGCCGATGACGGTGATGTGGTCGGCGCGGAGGAGGTCTTCGCGGTGGTGGAGGTAGTCGGCGGAGTGGATGACGGGGGTGCCGGGGGCTTCTGCGAGGGGGCGGAGGGGTTCGGGGATGAAGGGGGCGGTGCCGACGCCGAGGGCGATGTGGCGGGTGTGGGTGTGGCCGAGTGCTTGGGCTTCGCCGTCGGGGTCGAGTTGGGTGTAGTCGACTTCGAAGTGGGAGTGGTCGGTGTTCCAGCGGATGGCGTCGACCTGGTGGTTGAAGTGGATGGTGGGGAGTTGTTCGCTGACCCAGCGGCAGTAGGCGTCGTATTCGGCGCGGTGGATGTGGAATTGCTCGGCGAAGTAGAAGGGGTAGAGGCGGTCGCGGGTGCGGAGGTAGTTGAGGAAGGTCCAGGGGCTGGTGGGGTCGGCGAGGGTGGTGAGGTCGGCGAGGAAGGGGACTTGGAGGGTAGCGCCGTCGATGAGGAGGCCGGGGTGCCAGTGGAAGGCGGGGCGTTGTTCGTAGAAGGCGGTGGTGAGGGGGGTGTGGCCGGGGGTGGTGGGGATGCCGTCGGCGAGGGCGGCGAGGGAGAGGTTGAAGGGGCCGAGGCCGATGCCGAGGAGGTCGTGGGTCCGGGCGCCGGCGGGGGTGGTCCGGTCGGTCATCGGGGGGTGCTGCCTTCCGTGGTGGCGTGGGCGTGGGTGATGAGGGTGAGGAGCTGTTGGAGGTCGTCGGGGGTGGTGTGGGGGTTGAGGAGGGTGGCTTTGAGCCAGAGGCGGTCGTCGGCGCGGGCGCGGCCGAGTACGGCGTGGCCTTGGTCGAGGAGGGTGCGGCGGATGGTGGCGACGGTGGTGTCGTCGGTGTGGGTGGGGCGGAAGAGGACGGTGCTGATGGTGGGGCGGTCGTAGAGCTCGAGTGCTGGGTCCTGGTCGATGAGGTCGGCGAGGTGGTGGGCGGTGGCGATGGTGCGGTCGATGAGGTCGGCGAGTCCGTCGCGGCCGAGTGCTTGGAGGGTGACGGCGATTTTGAGGGCGTCGGGTCGGCGGGTGGTGCGGAGGGAGCGGCCGAGGAGGTCGGGGAGGCCTGCTTCGGTGTCGTCGTCGGCGTTGAGGTAGGGGGCGTGGTGGTGGAGGGGGTTGAGGTCGTGGTGGTGGGGGACGGCGAGGATGCCGGCTGATGCGGGTTGCCAGCCGAGTTTGTGCAGGTCGAGGGTGACGCTGTGGGCGCGGTGGAGGCTGCGGAGGGTGTGGCGGTGGGTGGGGCTGAAGAGGAGGGGGCCGCCGTAGGCGGCGTCGATGTGTAGGTCGGCGCCGTGGGTGGTGGTGAGGTCGGCGATGTCGGTGAGGGGGTCGATCTGGCCGCTGTCGGTGGTGCCTGCGGTGGCGGTGACGAGGAGGGGGCCGTCGTTGCGGATGAGGGCGTCGCGGAGTGCGTTGGGGTCCATGACGCCGGTGGGGGCGGGGATGACGACGGGTTGTGGGAGGCCGAGGAGCCAGGCGGCGCGGGTGATGCTGTGGTGGGCGTTGGCGGCGCAGATGGTCTGTACGGGGCCGTGGCGTTCGCGGGCGAGGAGGAGGGCGAGTTGGTTGGCTTCGGTGCCGCCGGTGGTGATGAGTGCGTCGGGGTGGGGGCGGTGGGGGTAGATCTCGGCGGCGAGGGCGGTGGTGAGGACGGCTTCGAGGGCGGAGGCGGCGGGGGCCTGGTCCCAGGAGTCCATGGAGGGGTTGAGGGCTGATGCGGCGAGGTCGGCTGCTGCGGCGAGTGCGAGGGGCGGGGTGTGGAGGTGGGCGGCGCAGTGGGGGTGTGCGGGGTCGGCGGCGCCTTCTGTGAGTGCGGTGACGAGGGTGCGGAGGGCGTGGTGGGCGCCGGTGCCGTGGTCGGGGATGAGGGGGCCGGTGGTGTGGTGGAGTTTCGCGGTGACGGTGTCGGGGCCGCCGGCGGGGAGGGGGCCGTTGCGGCGGGTGGCGCCGTCGTGGAGTGCGGTGAGGACGGTGTCGATGAGGGGCCGCAGGTGGGCGGGGCCTGCGGTGCCTCCGGCGAGGGGCGGGGTGGGCATGGGTGGTGTGGTCCTTCGGGTGCGCGGGGGCGGTCGTGCCAGCTTGTCCGGATTGCGGAGGAGGCGGCCGAAGAGCCCAACGATCTCAACCCGAAAGGGGTACTGCGGTCCGGTGCGGGGGTGTTGGGGTCGCCCGGCCTGGTATAGGCGTTCGTTGTTCGCATGACTGTGCCCGGCTCCTGCGGTGAGGGGCCGGGCACGGTGGTGGCGGGTGGTGCGCGTGGGGTGTGGGGCCCCTGGGGGCGTGGGTCAAAGGGCGTTGCGTACGGCGAGGGCGCGGCGGACGTCGTCGAGCTGGTCGGTGAGTTTGCGGCGGAGGGCGGGGGTGAGTGCGGGGTTGGTGAGGGCCTGGTCGCCGAGGTGGATGCTGTCGGGGTCGATGGCGTGGGCGGGGAAGGCGTGGCGTCCGGCGGCTTCGGCGATGGCGGGGCCGCGGCGTGCGGCGAGTGCGATGGCGTCGGGGTAGTAGCGGGCGATGTAGGGGTGGGTGAGTTCGCTCTGTTCGGGTTGCCAGAAGCCTTGGGCGGTGGCGGTGAAGAGGTAGTTCGACAGGTTGTCGTCGGTGAACATGGTGTGCCAGGCGGCTGCTTTGGCTTCGGGGGTGGGGAGGGCGGCGCGGCAGCGGGCGGCGCCTTCCTGTCCGGTGGCGCTGGGGTCCTTGGCGAGTTCGTGTTCGATGGCGGTCTCGTCGGTGGCGCCGAGGATGGCGAGGCGGGTGAGGATGCGCCAGCGGAGTTCGGGGTCGAGTTCGGGTCCGCCCGGGACGGTGCCTTCGCGGAGCCAGTCCTGGATGGTGTCGGGCTGGGTGGCGGCGTCGATGAACTGGCGTACGGCGGTGAGGCGGAGGCCGGGGTCGGGGCTCCCGGGTGTGGTGGTGCCGGGGCTCCGGTCCCAGTCCTTGGCGGTGAGGCCTTCGGTGCGGCGGAGGAGGTCGCGGCAGAGGGAGGTGAGGGTGGCGAGGGCGGTGGGCCGGTCCTCGGGTGTGAGGTAGCGGTCGGCGATGTGGGTGGCGGCGAAGCCGAGGACGCCGTGGACGAGGGCGAGGTCGGTTTCGTAGGGGAGGTGGGTGCGGGCGGCGGTGAGGTGGACGGAGGGGTGGAGTGCGCCGTCGCGGACCATGTCGCGGGCGGTGTTCCAGATGACGGCGCGGGTGAGGGGGTCGGGGATGCCGGAGAGGTGGGTGAGGGCGGTGTTCCAGGAGTCGGGGTCGAGGCGGATCTTGGCGTAGGTGAGGTCGTGGTCGTTGAGGACGACGAGGTCGGGGCGGTGGCCGGGCTGGGTGGTGGGGGTGCCGTCCTGGGGGATGTCGAGTTCGAAGCGGTTGCGCAGGGTGAGCTGGTCGGTGCCGGTCTGGGTGTCGAGGCTGTGGTCGTAGGTGCCGACGGTGATGCGGTGGGGGCGGGTGCCGGCGCGGTCGACGGTGAGGTTCCAGCTGTTGCCGGTGGTTTCGGTGTGGGCGGTGAGGGTGTCGATGCCGGTGGTGCGGAGCCAGGTGGCGGCCCAGGCGTGGACGTCGCGGTCGGTGGCGGTGGCGAGGTTGTCGATGAAGTCGGCGAGGGTGGCGTTGGCGAATTTATGGCGGGCGAAGTGGGTGTTGATTCCGGCGAGGAAGTCCTTTTCGCCGAGCCAGGCGACGAGTTGGCGGAGTGCGGAGGCGCCCTTGGCGTAGGAGATGCCGTCGAAGTTGAGGAGGGCGGATTCGGTGTCGGGGACGGCGTCGGGGTCGGGGGCGACGGGGTGGGTGGTGGGGCGCTGGTCGGCGTCGTAGCCCCAGCCCTTTCGGGAGACGCCGAATTCGACCCAGGTGTCGGGGTATGGGGTCTCCCCTGCTCGAACGGAGTTGAGAGCTCGGGGAAGGGTGGCTTCGGTGAGGGTCTGGTAGCCCATGTATTCAGCGAAGGACTCGTTGAGCCAGATGTCGTCCCACCAGGTGAGGGTGACGAGGTCGCCGAACCACATGTGGGCCATTTCGTGGGCGATGACCATGGCGCGGGTCTGGCGTTCGGTGTCGGTGACGGCGGAGCGGTAGATGAATTCGTCGCGGAAGGTGACGAGTCCGGGGTTCTCCATGGCGCCGGCGTTGAATTCGGGGACGAAGGCCTGGTCGTAGGAGTCGAAGGGGTAGGGCTCGTCGAATTTCTCGTGGTAGCGGTCGTAGCAGGCGCGGGTGATGTCGAGGATCTCGTCGGCGTCGGCGTCGAGGTGGGGGGCGAGGGAGCGGCGGCAGTGGATGCCGAAGGGGAGGCCGGCGTGGTGGGTGGTGACCGAGTGCCAGGGGCCTGCGGCGACGGCGACGAGGTAGGTGGAGATGGGTGGGGTGGGGGCGATGGTCCAGCGGCCTTCGGTGGCCTGGGTGGTGGTGCCGTTGCCGAGGATGGTCCAGCCGGTGGGTGCGGTGACGGTGAGGTCGAACACGGATTTGAGGTCGGGCTGGTCGAAGGCGGCGAAGACGCGTTGGACGTCTTCCATGAAGAGCTGGGTGTAGACGTAGGTCTCGCCGTCGGCGGGGTCGGTGAAGCGGTGCATGCCTTCGCCGGTGCGGGAGTAGCGCATGGTGGCGTCGACGGTGAGTTCGTGGGGGCCTGCGGTGAGGCCGTCCAGGGGGTAGCGGTTCTGGTCGAGGCGCTCGGGGTCCAGGGGCTGTCCGTCGAGGCTGAGTGAGCGCAGGGTTTCCGGCTTGATCTCGACGAAGGTGTCTCCGGCCGTGTGGGCGGTGAACCGGATGGCGGTGCGGGAGCCGAAGGTCTCCTCGCCCATGGTGAGGTCGAGGTCGACCGTGTACCGGTGTACGTCGAGGAGCTGGGCGCGGGTCTGCGCTTCGTTGCGCGTCAGTACGGACATGGCGCCCATGCTGCCGTACGGGTCCGGGGCTGTGCAGCGGGGTTCTCGCAGGGCTGACGGCGCGTGGCGGGGGCTCTGCGGCGCGCTGCCGCGCGGCCCCGCGCCGGCCCTGGGGCGGCGCGGGGCCGGGGGCGATGGCGGGGTCAGGTGGTGGGGCCCGCGGTTTCCTCGGCGATGCGCTCGTGGTGGCGGATGACCTCGGCGACGATGAAGTTCAGCAGCTTCTCGGCGAAGGCCGGGTCGAGCTTGGCGCTCTCGGCGAGCTGCCGCAGCCGGGCGATCTGGCGGGCCTCGCGGGCGGGGTCGGCGGGCGGCAGGTGGTGTTCGGCCTTGAGGTGGCCCACCTGCTGGGTGGCCTTGAAGCGCTCGGCGAGCATGTGGACGACCGCGGCGTCGATGTTGTCGATGCTCTCGCGCAGGCGGTTCAGTTCGGTGGTGACGTACTCGTCGATGTCGCTCGTGGTCATGGTCAGCGAGCTTAGACGCACCGGTCGTGGGGTGGTCGACGGTGGGTGGCCGGCGGCTTCGTGGTAACCGGGCCCGGGGGCTCCCGTTGCGGCGGGAGCCCCCGGGGCCGGTGCGTAGGTGGGTGGTGTCAGAGGGTGGCGGCGGCCGCGGCGATGGCGGAGGCGAAGGTCGACACCTGGGTGTAGACGCCGGGGTAGCCGGCCCGTGCGCAGCCCTCGCCCCAGCTGACGATGCCGACCTGGGTCCAGGCTCCGGCGTTGTCCTTGCGGAACATGGGGCCGCCGGAGTCGCCCTGGCAGGTGTCGACGCCGCCGGTGCTGACGTATCCGGCGCAGATCTCCTCGCTGGGGACGAGGTCGCTGCCGTAGGCCTGCCGGCAGGTGGTGTCGGAGACGTAGGGGACGGTGGCCTTGAGGAGGTAGCGCTGCTGGCCGCCGCCCTCGGTTGCGGCGCCCCAGCCGGCGATGGTGAAGGTGCCGGTGTCGTAGGCGGTGGTGGTGGCGATCTTCAGGGTGGGCTGGTTGATGGGCTGGGCGAGTTTGATCAGTGCCCAGTCCTTGCCGACGCCGTTGTAGCCGGGTGCCTGGAGGACCTTGGTGGAGCGGACCTTGACCGCGGAGGACGACTGGAGGTCGACGGCTCCCGCGGTGGCGGTGATGGAGGTGTTGTTGCCGGATCCGTCGACGCAGTGTGCGGCGGTGAGCACGACGGTCTGGCTGTAGAGGGCGCCGCCGCAGCCCATGGAGAGCCGGACCATGAAGGGGAATTCGCCCTGGGCGGCGCGGGTTCCGCCGACGACGGGTGCGGGGGCGGCGGAGGCGTTCGACGGCTGGAGGCTGATGGTGGCGAGGGCTACCGCGGCTATGACGGAGCATCTCTTGAGGGCGCGCAGGAGCTGTTTCACGGGTGTGCCTGCTTTCGTGTGGGGGGTGACGGGGAGGGGTGCTGGGTGCAGGCGTGCGGGCGTGCGTGTCCTGGTCAGGGGCACGGAACCAGCAATTCTCGGCATGCCCGCGACAAGAACGATCCGATTATCGGGAAGCGATCACCGCTGTCACAAGGTGGAGTTTCCGGCCAAGATCATCGGTTGTCCCCGGCCGGTTCCCGTCGGATCGGCCTAGAGTGAGGGTCCGTTGAGCGCCATTGATGGGGGTTCGGTCGTGAGCGACGGCAGTAACGGAAGCGGCGGCGGTCCGGTCGTCCACGGGTTCCCGCATCTCGACGCCGTCCGGTCCGCCATCACCGCGCTCTACCGGCGGGTCTCCCCCGACGGTGTGCGCGCCTACGCCACGAGCCTCGCCCCGGCCGACGCCGCCTTCTCCGATGTGGACGATCTGCATCTGGGCGCCCAGCGGGTGGCCGGTGCCCTGGTGCAGCATCTGCGTCTGCCACAGGCCCGTATCGTCGTCGGCTTCCGGCGGATGGAGCACGCCGCGAGCGTCGAACTCACCGCCGGCCCGGAGTACTTCATCGAGCTCAACGACCGTTTCCGAACGCACCGCAGGGACATCGGGGCGGCCCTGGCGCACGAGATCACGCATGTGCTGCTGCACCGGCTGGGGCTGGAGCTCCCCGGCACCCGCGACAACGAGATCCTCACGGACACGGTGACGGCCTATCTCGGCGCGGGGTGGCTCCTGCTGGACGCCTTCCGTCAGGACGCGGTCTCCAGTCAGAAACTCGGCTATCTCACGCCTGAGGAGTTCGGGTACGTACTCGCCAAGCGCGCGCTGGTCTTCGACGAGGACCCGTCGGTGTGGTTCACCAGCCCTCAGGCGTACACGGCGTACACCAAGGGGCGGGCCGAGGCCCTGCGCGACCTGCAGCGTCCTCCGCTGACGGCCGCGGGGTGGGCGGGCAGGCGCCGTTACGCCAAGGACCGCCGCCACGCCGGGGACCACCCGGGAGCCGCCCCCGACCCGTCCGTCCCGTACGCCTTCGAGGGCGGCGCGGACGGGCTGCGGGTCTCGTTCGCCTGCCCCACCTGCCACCAGCGGGTCCGGGTCCCGGTCAGGGGCCGGACGCGGGCCCGGTGCGGCCTGTGCCGCACGGTCCTGGAGTGCGACACCTGAGAAACCGTCCCGGTCCGGGCGCGTCGTAGGGTCGGTGTATGACGAATGGTCCGGTTGGGGGTGCCAGCAGCCTCTTCGAGGCGTTGTACACCGATGAGGACGCCGTCGTACGGGCGCTCCGTGCGTGCGCGTCCGCCGAGTCGAGCGACGAGGAGGGGACGACCGCGCTCTATCTGGCGTCCGTGCAGGACCTGCCCGGCGCGGTCCGGCTGCTCCTGGCGGCGGGCGCGGACCCGAACAGGGCCAGCGGCCCGGAGGCCGGCGATCTGCCGCTCTGCGGGGCGGCGTGCGGCGGGCACGCGGAGGTCGTCGGAGCGCTCCTGTCTGCCGGGGCCGAGCCGGATCTGAGCGAGGAGTTCGGCTTCACGGCGCTGCGCTGGGCGGCGGGCCTGGGTCACGCCCGGGTCGCGGAGACGCTCCTGGCCCATGGCGCCGACCCGGACCTGCCCGGCCCGCAGGGTGAGACGCCGCTGGTGGTGGCGGCCCGGCGGGGGTCGGTGCACACCGTAAGGGCCCTGCTCCGGCACGGCGCCCGCGACCTGTCCCCCGCTCTGGAGGAGGCCAGGCGCATGCTCACGCTGGACGTGGAGCGGGAGTTGCGTGACGCGCTGCGGCGTATGTACGGGGACGAGGGCCACGAGAGCGCGGTGCGCCGCGCACCGGTGGACGGCGGGGCGACCGTCACGGTCGAACTGCTGCGGGGCGGGGAGCTGTTCGCGTCCCAGGACCTGCAGACGGGGCACGGGGCGATCGCGACGCTCCTGGAGAGCGAACTGGGCCTGCGGGCCCCGTTCGAGGAGCTGGCCGCCCGGGCGCTGCGGGAGGGTGACCCCGGGCTGGACAACTGGCTGATGGCCGTGGGGGTGCTGTGCCGGCGCGGCGACGAGGAGACGTTCCAGGCGGCGGCAGCGTGGACGGCGAGCGAGGATCCGCTGCGGCAGGCGTTCGGTGTGGAGGTGATGGCGCGGCTCGGATTCCGTGGCGGCGACAGGCCGTTCGCCGACCGGGCGGTGCCGCTGCTGCGGGAGCTGGCCAGGACGGCGGCCCCGGCGCCGGCCGAGGCGGCCGTGCGGGCGCTCGACGAGTACGAGGGCGGGCCCGGAACCGCGCGCGACCAGTACGAGGGCGGGCCCGGGGTCTGAGGCCCGGGCACCACTGCGGTGAGGCCGGGCGACGGGTGCGGTGACCGGCAGGACCGGTCACCGCACCCTGTGGTTACGCCGCCCTGCGGCCACGGCCGGGAGCGCTGCCGCGCCCGGTGGAGCCGGCCCGGCCGGCACCGGCACCGCGCGCGGATCCGCCCGCGCCGCCCGCACCACCACGGGCCGCACCGCCGGCGGAGCCGCCACGCGCGCCGCCGGCGCCGCCCTGTGCGGCGCCGGAGCCCGCGCCCGTTCCGCCGCGCCGGCCGCGTCCGCGGCTGCCCGAGCGGAACGATCCGCCGGCTGCCGAACCGGTGCCGCGCGTACGGGGCTTGGGCTGGGTCGGCTGCGGCACCTCGATGACGATCGCGACGCCGGACGGCTCACGGGCACCCGTGATCCGGCTGAGCTCGTCGTCGCCGGACTTGATCCGGGTGGTGCGCGGCGCGATGCCCGCGTCCTGCATCAGCCGGGTCATCTCGCGCTTCTCCTCAGGCAGCACGAGCGTGACGACGCTGCCGGACTCCCCGGCGCGCGCGGTGCGCCCGCCACGGTGGAGGTAGTCCTTGTGGTCGGTCGGCGGGTCCACGTTGACGACCAGGTCGAGGTCGTCGATGTGGATGCCACGGGCCGCCACGTTCGTCGCGACGAGCGCGGTGACCTGCCCGTTCTTGAACTGGTCCAGCGTCCTGTTGCGCTGCGGCTGGGACCGGCCGCCGTGCAGGGCCGCGGCCCGCACGCCGCTGGCGAGGAGCCGCTTGGCGAAGCGGTCGGCGGCACGCTTGGTGTCGACGAACATGATCACGCGGCCCTCACGGGCTGCGATCTTCGTGGCGACGGCCTTCTTGTCCGTCTCGTCCAGCACGTGGAGCACGTGGTGCTCCATCGTGGTGACCGCGCCGGCGGACGGGTCCACGGAGTGCACGACCGGGTCGGTGAGGAACATCTTGACCAGCCGGTCGATGTTCTTGTCGAGGGTCGCGGAGAACAGCATCCGCTGGCCGTCCGGCTCGACCTGCTTGAGCAGCGCGACGACCTGCGGCATGAAGCCCATGTCGGCCATCTGGTCGGCCTCGTCGAGGACCGTGATCGCGACCTGGTCGAGCCGGCAGTCGCCGCGCTCGATGAGGTCCTTGAGCCGGCCCGGAGTGGCGACGAGTACCTCTGCACCGCGGCGCAGCGCGCCGGACTGCCTGCTGATCGACATGCCGCCGACGACGGTGGCGACACGCAGGTTGACGGAGGTGGCGTACGGGGTCAGCGCGTCGGTGACCTGCTGGGCGAGCTCGCGGGTGGGGACGAGGACGAGTGCCAGCGGTGCGTGCGGCTCGGAGCGGCGTCCGGCGGTGCGGGCGAGGAGTGCCAGGCCGAAGGCCAGGGTCTTGCCCGAGCCGGTGCGGCCGCGGCCGAGGATGTCCCGGCCGGCCAGCGAGTTCGGCAGGGTGGCGCCCTGGATGGGGAAGGGGTCGGTCACGCCCTGTGCGGCGAGGGTCTTCAGCAGCGCGGCGGGCATGTCCAGGTCGGCGAAGGCGTCGACGGCGGGCAGCGCGGGGGTCAGGGTCTCCGGCAGGGCGAACTCGCCGCCCTGGGCGGGCGCGGTCCTGCGGCGGGCCGGTGCCTTGCCGGATCCACGGGTGTTCGCCTGCGGCCGGTCCGTGCCGCGGCCCCTTATCGGGCGGTTGCGGGCGGGTCGGTCCTGGCGTTCGGAGCGGGTCATACGGAATTGCCCTCCTGGGGGATTCCTGGGGTTACTGCCGACTGCTGTGGACTGCTTGATGTGCGCCCCAGGATGCAAGCACAGAGCAGGTGTCCCGGTTGCGGAACCGAACCGGGAAAGGATGAGTCGGAAACAGCACAAACCGGGGCCCGCACCTTCACGGTGCGGGCCCCGGTTGCGAGGTACGCGTCCGGCAATTAGGCCGGGACGATGTTCTCCGCCTGCGGGCCCTTCTGGCCCTGCGTGACGTCGAAGGAGACCTTCTGGCCCTCCTGGAGCTCACGGAAGCCCTGGGTGGCGATGTTCGAGTAGTGGGCGAAGACGTCGGCGCCGCCGCCGTCCTGCTCGATGAAGCCGAAGCCCTTTTCCGAGTTGAACCACTTCACGGTTCCAGTAGCCATGTCATTCTCCTAAAAGAGGTGCAGTGCCGGAAATCCGCACTTTACGAATTCCAAGTCGCCGCATTGAGCCCCATCCGGAGAAAGCCGGAAAACAATAAAGCGCCTGAGGAGGGTTCCCGTCAGGCGCACATAAAGTTCATGGGTACCAAAACTGCAACTCGGCAACCGTAGCACGTTCTGTCGGCGGGCGGCAGATCCCTCCGCCCCCGACGCGCCGGAAGATCTGCTGACCAGCAGGGTGGCGGGGACCGTTCATGACCGGTTCCGGAATCGTTCCCGGTTGCTTCCTGCCCCGTTCCCCCAAGGGCGGGGCGCCCTCCGGCGGGCATCGGAAGGCGCCGTTCGGCCGGCGGTCCGTGAGGTGCCCGGCGCTCCCGGCCGGGAGTGGGGGTTTCACCCGGATGCCGTAGCGGCGCGCTTCGGGCCCGCGCGTCGCCCGGCAGCCGGATCCGTGGCCGGGGGTTACGCCGAACGGGTAGCCGCCCCGTGGTGAGCCGCGTCAGCCCTCTCGTACCGGACTGTCGTCGTTGCCCCTGCGCAGGGTGCGCAGGGGGTGGCCGGGGCGCCAGACCTGTACGACGATGTCGTCGCCGTCGATCGCGGTGCGGACCACCTCGGTGGGTTCGGCGCGGAAGAGGAGGAAGGGCTCGGGCGGGGCCGCCTCCTCGACGAAACTTGCCAGCACGGCGGCGTCGGTGATCTCCACGGCCCGCCCGGAGATACGGACGTCACCGTCGGCCATCTCCGCGTCGGGCCCCGGATTGGCATGGACGGCGAAGCGCGGGTCCCGCCGCAGGTCCAGTGCCTTGCGGGAGCCGGGCATCATGCCCAGCCACAGGGCGTCCATGCGGAAATCCACCTCCAGGCCGGTGACCCGGGGGGAGCCGTCCACGCGCAGGGTCGCCAGGACGTGGTGCTTGTACAGCTGGAACCGGTTCCGCACGGTGTCGGCGAAGGCCGGTTCCGCCGTGCGGAAGTCCTGCCACGAAGCGGGTGTCACGTTCGGTGTCATGGGTTCCATCGAACCCCGTAACGCGGACATCCTCTGTCGTGTTTTTTCGCGTGTCACCGGATCGGACGCCGCCCGGCCCGGCTGCACCGCCGGGGGGGGCACCGGGTGCGGGTCCCCCGGCCCCAGGTGTGCCCCCACTCACCCGCGTTCGCTATCTTGAGCGCCGCCGCCCCCCTGCGGCCCTCCGTCCACGAATGAAGGAGCCGGCCATGACGGCCGCCGCCACCACGTGTTATCGCCACCCGTCGAACGAGACGTACGTGCGCTGCACGCGTTGCGACCGGTACATCTGCCCCGACTGCATGCGTGAGGCGTCCGTGGGGCACCACTGCGTGGAGTGCGTGAAGGAGGGGCAGCGTTCGGTCCGGCAGGCCCGCTCGCCGTTCGGCGGGGCGGTGCCGAGCGCCGCGACGCCGGTCGTGACGTACGTGCTGATGGTGCTGAACATCGCGGCGTACGTCGTCGAGGTCGTGCGGTCCGGGACGGTGGACCGGTTCGGGATGCTCGGGGCGGCGCTGGTCGGGCCGGACGGCGAGCTGTACGTCTACGGGGGCTGGACCGCTCCCGGCTTCGAACTGACAGGGGTGGCGGACGGGGAGTGGTACCGGCTGCTGACGGGCGCCTTCCTGCACCTCCCGCCCGACGCGTCGTTCGGTGTGATGCACCTGGTCTTCAACATGCTCGCGCTGTGGAATCTGGGCCGGGTCGTGGAGGGGCAGCTCGGCCGGGCACGGTATCTGGCGTTGTATCTGCTGTCCGCGGTGGGCGGTTCGGTGCTGGTGTACCTGATCTCGCCGGAGACACCGGCGGTCGGCGCGTCGGGCGCGATCTTCGGCCTGGCGGCGTCCTTCTACGTCATCAGCCGGCGTCTGGGCAGGGACATGCGGGCGGTCAACCGCTTCATGGCGGGGTTCCTGCTCTGGATGGTGATCTCCGCCGTGTTCACCTCGTGGGAGGGCCACCTGGGCGGGCTGCTGACCGGCGGTCTGGTGACCTACGGGCTCGCGTACGCGCCGGCGAAGCTGCGGACGTCCGCGACGCAGCTGGCCGGCGGGGCGGTCCTGGTCGTACTGCTGGCGGCGGTGGTGGCCGTACGCACAGCCGCTCTGACGGGCGCCGGCTGACGGGTACGGGCTGACGCGAACTCGCCGGTCCATGAACTGATTCCACTTTCTGAGACCATCGTCCCATGATGAGAGAGGTGTCCGGGGGGTCCGCGCAGGCAGGGGACGACGGGCCGGCTGAAGGCCCCGGTGGCGGCCTCAGGCGGCTGCACCCGCTCGACTGGCTCGCGGGCGCTCTGCTGGTCCTGGGGCTCCTCGCGGTGGTGACGGGGCTGCTGCCCTCGGAGCCCGCCGCGGAGGAGATGCGGCGTGTCGGTCCGCTGGTGGTGTTCCTGGGCACCGTGATCGTGATGGCCGAACTGACGGGCCGGGCCCAGGTCTTCGATGTGGTGGCGGCCTGGGTGGCCCGGGCGGGGCGGGGACGCTATCCGCTGCTCTTCGGGCTGTGCGTGGCGTTCGCCTCGCTCACCACGATCGCGCTGAATCTGGACACGACGGCGGTGCTGCTCACCCCGGTCATGCTGGCGCTGGCCGCCCGGGTGGGGATCGCGGCGGTGCCCCTTGCGATGACGACGGTGTGGCTGGCCAACACGGCGAGTCTGCTGCTGCCGGTCTCGAACCTGACGAACCTGCTGGCGGCGGACCGGGTGGCGCTCTCGCCGTCCGGCCTCGCCGCGGTGATGTGGCTGCCCCAGCTCGCCTCGATCGCTGTGACGGCGGCCTGCCTGTGGGTCTTCTACTGGCGGCGTGGCCGGCGCGGCGAGGGCCAGGACCGGTACACCCCGCCGGAAGCGCCGGTGGCCGGGGATCCCGTCCTGCTGCGGATCTGCGCGGTGGCCTGTGGGGGTTTCCTGCTGGCGATCCTGGTGGCGGACGTTCCGCTCTGGTCGGTGTCGCTGACGGGCATGGTGGTGGTCGTGGTGGCGTTCGCCGTGCGGCGCAGGCAGGAGCTGCGGCTGTCGCTGGTGCCGTGGCGGCTGCTGGTGCTGGTCCCGGGGATGTTCCTGGTCGTGGAGACGGTCGACGCGCACGGCCTGCACGAGCTGCTGGAGTCGGCGCTGGGCTCCGACAACGGCTTCCTGGGAATGTTGCGGTCGGCGGCGGTGGGGGCGGGGCTGTCGAACGTCCTGAACAACCTGCCGGCCTATCTGGCGGGCGAGGCCGTCGTCCCGGCGGAGAACCACGAGCAGTTGCTGGCCCTGCTGATCGGCGTCAATGTGGGGCCGCTTGTCACCCCGTGGGCGTCCCTGGCGACGCTGCTGTGGTTCGAGCGGTGCCGCCGGCACGGGACGCGGATCGCCATGGGCCGTTTCGTGGGGACCGGTCTGCTGCTGTCGGTGACGGGCACACTGGCCGCCGTGTCCGCGCTGGCGCTGGTCGGCTGAGCCCGGCGGCGTGCGGACGCGCCGCGGCGCCCGCCCTTGTCCGGTCGGGGACGGGGGCGGGCGCCGCGTTCAGTTCCGTACGCCGTTGTACGGGACGTCTGTGTGCCGCGGTCAGACCATCAGGGAACGGTCCGTCGGGCGGATCGGGGCGTGCAGGGCACTGGTCCCGGTCAGGAAGCGGTCCACGCCGCGCGCCGCGGAGCGGCCCTCGGCGATGGCCCAGACGATGAGGGACTGGCCGCGGCCCGCGTCGCCGGCGACGTAGACGCCGTCGACGTTGGTCGCGTAGTCCTCGTCGCGTGCGATGTTGCCGCGCTCGTCGAGGTCGAGGCCGAACTGCTGGACGAGGCCGTTGGCCTGGTCGGTGCCGGTGAAGCCCATGGCCAGGGTGACGAGCTGGGCGGGGATGACGCGCTCGGTGCCGGCCTTCTGCTCCAGCTTGCCGTCCTTGAACTCCACCTCGATGAGGTGGAGGGACTGGACGTTGCCGTCCTCGTCGCCCTCGAAGTGGGTGGTGGAGACGGAGTAGATCCGCTCGCCGCCCTCCTCGTGCGCGGAGGTGACCTTGTAGAGCATCGGGAAGGTGGGCCAGGGCTGGTTGGCGTTACGCTCCTCGCCCGGCTGCGGCATGATCTCCAGCTGGGTGACGGAGGCCGCGCCCTGCCGGTGGGCGGTGCCGACGCAGTCGGCGCCGGTGTCGCCGCCGCCGATGACGACGACGTGCTTGCCCTCGGCACTGATCGGGGAGACCGTGAGGTCGCCCTCCTGCACCTTGTTGGCGAGCGGGAGGTACTCCATCGCGAAGTGCACGCCGTTGAGGTCACGGCCCGGGACGGGCAGGTCGCGGGAGACGGTGGCACCGGCGGCGATGACGACCGCGTCGTAGCGGCGGCGGAGCTTGGCGGCGTCGATGTCCTTGCCGATCTCCACCTCCGTGCGGAACTTGGTGCCTTCCGCGCGCATCTGCTCGATGCGGCGGTTGATGTGCGACTTCTCCATCTTGAACTCGGGGATGCCGTAGCGGAGGAGTCCTCCGATGCGGTCCGCGCGCTCGAAGACGGCGACGGTGTGGCCGGCGCGGGTCAGCTGCTGGGCGGCGGCGAGCCCCGCCGGGCCGGAGCCGATGACCGCGACGGTCTTGCCGGAGAGCCGCTCGGGCGGCTGCGGGGTGACGTCGCCGCTGTCCCACGCCTTGTCGATGATGCTGACTTCGACGTTCTTGATGGTGACGGCCGGCTGGTTGATGCCGAGGACGCACGCCGACTCGCAGGGAGCGGGGCACAGGCGGCCCGTGAACTCCGGGAAGTTGTTCGTGGCGTGCAGGCGCTCGGACGCCGCCGACCAGTCCTCGCGGTAGGCGTAGTCGTTCCACTCGGGGATGAGGTTTCCGAGCGGGCAGCCGTTGTGGCAGAACGGGATGCCGCAGTCCATGCAGCGGCCGGCCTGCTTGCTGATGATCGGGAGCAGCGAGCCCGGAACGTAGACCTCGTTCCAGTCCTTGACACGCTCGCCGACGGGGCGGGTCTCGGCGACCTCGCGTCCGGTGGTCAGGAAGCCCTTGGGGTCAGCCATTGGTCGCCGCCTCCATCATCTTCTCGGTGGTCTCCTGCTCGGAGAGACCGGCGAGCTCAGCGGCGTCCTTGGCGGCGAGCACTGCCTTGTAGGTGGACGGGATGATCTTGCTGAAGCGGGCGACCGCGGAGTCCCAGTCGGCCAGCAGCTTCTCGGCGACCGTGGATCCGGTCTCCTCCTGGTGGCGGCGCACGACGTCGTGCAGCCACTGCCTGTCGGTGTCGTCGAGGAGCTCGACGGCGGCGACGTTGCCGGTGTTGACGTTGTCGAGGTCGAGGTCGATGACGTACGCGATGCCGCCGGACATGCCTGCGGCGAAGTTGCGTCCGGTCTCGCCGAGGACGACGGCGTGGCCGCCGGTCATGTACTCGCAGCCGTGGTCGCCCACGCCTTCCGAGACGACCGTGGCACCGGAGTTACGGACGCAGAAGCGCTCGCCGGTCCGGCCGCGGAGGAAGAGCTCTCCGCCGGTCGCACCGTAGCCGATCGTGTTGCCGGCGATGGTGGAGTACTCGGCGAGGTGGTCGGCGCCGCGGTCCGGGCGGACGATGACGCGGCCGCCGGAGAGGCCCTTGCCGACGTAGTCGTTGGCGTCGCCCTCCAGTCGCAGCGTCACACCGCGCGGTACGAACGCGCCGAAGGACTGGCCGGCGGACCCGGTGAAGGTGATGTCGATGGTGTCGTCGGGCAGGCCCGCACCGCCGAACTTCTTGGTCACCTCGTGGCCGAGCATGGTGCCGACGGTCCGGTTGATGTTGCGGATCGCGATCTGCGCCCGGACGGGCTGGGCGGCCTCGGCGCTGTCGGCGCCCAGGGCGTCGGCGGCGAGCTTGATCAGCTCGTTGTCGAGGGCCTTGGCCAGTCCGTGGTCCTGCTCGGCGATCTGGTGACGCACCGCGCCCTCGGGGAGCTCGGGCACGTAGAAGAGGGGCTCGAGGTCGAGGCCCTGTGCCTTCCAGTGGGTGACGGCCCGCTCGGTGTCGAGGAGTTCGGCGTGGCCGACGGCCTCCTCGATCGTGCGGAAGCCGAGCTCGGCGAGGATCTCGCGGACCTCTTCGGCGATGAACTCGAAGAAGTTGACGATGTACTCGGCCTTGCCGGAGAACCGTTCGCGGAGGACGGGGTTCTGCGTGGCGATGCCGACCGGGCAGGTGTCGAGGTGACAGACGCGCATCATGACGCAGCCGGAGACGACGAGCGGGGCGGTCGCGAAACCGAACTCCTCGGCGCCCAGCAGTGCGGCGATGACGACGTCGCGGCCGGTCTTGAGCTGGCCGTCGGTCTGGACGACGATGCGGTCGCGCAGGCCGTTGAGCAGCAGGGTCTGCTGGGTCTCGGCGAGGCCGAGCTCCCAGGGGCCGCCCGCGTGCTTGAGCGAGGTGAGCGGCGAGGCGCCCGTGCCGCCGTCGTGGCCGGAGATGAGGACGACGTCCGCGTGGGCCTTGGAGACACCCGCGGCGACCGTGCCGACGCCGACCTCGGAGACCAGCTTCACGTGGACGCGGGCCGCCGGGTTGGCGTTCTTGAGGTCGTGGATCAGCTGAGCCAGGTCCTCGATGGAGTAGATGTCGTGGTGCGGCGGGGGCGAGATCAGGCCGACGCCCGGGGTGGAGTGCCGGGTCTTGGCGACCCACGGGTAGACCTTGTGGCCGGGCAGCTGGCCGCCCTCGCCGGGCTTGGCGCCCTGCGCCATCTTGATCTGGATGTCGTCCGCGTTGACCAGGTACTCGCTGGTGACACCGAAGCGGCCGGAGGCGACCTGCTTGATGGACGAGCGGCGGGCCGGGTCGTAGAGACGCTCGGCGTCCTCGCCGCCTTCACCGGTGTTGGACTTGCCGCCCAGCTGGTTCATGGCGACGGCGAGCGTCTCGTGCGCCTCCTGGGAGATGGAGCCGTACGACATGGCGCCGGTGGAGAAGCGCTTGACGATGTCGGCTGCGGACTCGACCTCGTCGATGGAGATCGGCTCGCGGCCGCTCTTGAAGCCGAAGAGTCCGCGGAGCGTCATGAGTCGCTCGGACTGCTCGTTGACCCGGCCGGTGTACTTCTTGAAGATGTCGTACCGGCGGTTGCGGGTGGCGTGCTGGAGGCGGAAGACCGTCTCCGGGTCGAACAGGTGCGGCTCGCCCTCGCGGCGCCACTGGTACTCGCCGCCGATCTCCAGCGCGCGGTGCGACGCGGAGATGCCGGAGGCGGGGTACGCCTTGGTGTGCCGGGCGGCGACCTCCTTGGCGACGACGTCGAGTCCGGCGCCGCCGATCTTGGTGGCGGTGCCGTTGAAGTACTGGGCGACGAAGGCGTCGTCGAGGCCGACGGCCTCGAAGACCTGGGCTCCGCGGTAGGACGCGACGGTCGAGATGCCCATCTTGGACATGACCTTCAGGACGCCCTTGCCGAGGGCGTAGATCAGGTTGCGGATGGCCAGCTCGGGCTCGATGCCCTCGATGAACGTGCCGGCGCGGACGAGGTCCTCGACGGACTCCATCGCGAGGTACGGGTTGACCGCGGCGGCGCCGTAGCCGATGAGCAGCGCGACGTGGTGGACCTCGCGGACGTCGCCGGCCTCGACCAGCAGGCCCACCTGGGTGCGCTGCTTGGTGCGGATGAGGTGGTGGTGGACGGCCGAGGTGAGCAGCAGCGAGGGGATCGGTGCGTGCTCGGCGTCGGAGTGCCGGTCGGACAGGACGATGAGGCGGGCGCCGTCCTCTATGGCGGCGTCGACCTCGGTGGTGATCTGCTCGATCCGTGCGGCGAGTGCCTCGCCGCCGCCGCTGACGCGGTAGAGGCCGGACAGGGTCGCGGCCTTCATTCCCGGCATGTCGCCGTCGGCGTTGATGTGTATGAGCTTGGCCAGCTCGTCGTTGTCGATCACCGGGAAGGGCAGGGTGACGGCACGGCACGCGGCGGGGCTCGGTTCCAGGATGTTCCCCTGGGGGCCGAGCGTGGAGCGCAGCGAGGTGACGAGCTCCTCGCGGATGGCGTCCAGCGGCGGGTTGGTGACCTGGGCGAAGAGCTGGGTGAAGTAGTCGAAGAGCAGCCGGGGGCGCTCGGAGAGCGCGGCGATCGGCGAGTCGGTGCCCATGGAGCCGAGGGGTTCGCCGGCGGTGCGGGCCATCGGGGCGAGGAGGACGCGGAGCTCTTCCTCGGTGTAGCCGAAGGTCTGCTGGCGGCGGGTGACCGAGGCGTGGGTGTGGACGATGTGCTCGCGCTCGGGGAGGTCCTCGAGCTCGATCTCGCCGGTTTCCAGCCACTCCTCGTACGGGTTCTCGGCGGCCAGGGACGCCTTGATCTCGTCGTCCTCGACGATGCGGTGCTCGGCGGTGTCGACGAGGAACATCCTGCCGGGCTGGAGGCGGCCCTTGCGGACGACCTTGGCCGGGTCGATGTCCAGGACGCCGACCTCGGAGGAGAGGACGACGAGGCCGTCGTCGGTGACCCAGTAGCGGCCGGGGCGCAGTCCGTTGCGGTCGAGGACCGCGCCGACCTGGGTGCCGTCGGTGAAGGTGACGCAGGCCGGGCCGTCCCAGGGCTCCATCATCGTGGAGTGGTACTGGTAGAAGGCGCGGCGGGCCGGGTCCATGGAGGCGTGGTTCTCCCATGCCTCGGGGACCATCATCAGCACCGAGTGCGGCAGGGAGCGGCCGCCGAGGTGGAGCAGCTCCAGGACCTCGTCGAAGGAGGCGGAGTCGGAGGCGTCCGGGGTGCAGACGGGGAAGATCCGGTCGAGCTGCGCCTCGCCGAAGAGGCTGGAGGCGAGCTGGGACTCGCGGGCCTTCATCCAGTTGCGGTTGCCCTTGACCGTGTTGATCTCGCCGTTGTGCGCGACGAAGCGGTACGGGTGGGCGAGCGGCCAGCTGGGGAAGGTGTTGGTGGAGAAGCGGGAGTGGACCAGCGCGACCGCGGTGGCGAAGCGGCGGTCGGAGAGGTCCGGGAAGAACGGCTCCAGCTGTCCGGTGGTGAGCATGCCCTTGTAGACGATCGTGCGTGCGGAGAGCGAGGGGAAGTACACCCCGGCCTCACGCTCGGCCCGCTTGCGCAGGACGAATGCCTTGCGGTCCAGGACGATGCCGGTGCTCTCGCCGTCGGCGACGATCAGCTGGCGGAATTCGGGCATCGTGGCGCGGGCGCCCTTGCCGAGGATGTCAGGCGTGACCGGGACCTCGCGCCAGCCGAGGACGTCGAGGCCCTCTTCGGCGGCGATCTTCTCGATCTTCTTGACGGAGTCCGTGGAGTCGTCCGCGGGGAGGAACGCGATGCCGACGGCGTAGGAGCCGGCCTCGGGGAGCTCGAACGCGGCCTCTTCGCGGAGGAAGGCGTCCGGGACCTGAAGGAGAATGCCGGCGCCGTCGCCCGAGTCGGGCTCGGATCCGGTGGCGCCGCGGTGTTCGAGGTTGCGCAGTACGGTCAGCGCCTGCTCGACCAGCTCATGGCTGGCCACACCGGTCAGAGTGGCCACGAACCCGACACCACAGGCGTCGTGCTCGTTACGGGGGTCGTACATCCCCTGCTGGACAGGGCGACCGTCCATGGGCGACCAGGCGTCGGAACGCATTGGCTCTCCCGTCGTCGTCGTGGCATGTGCTGTGCCGAGGGACGACGCTGGCCCTCTGCGAAATTTCGTGCAGGTTACATGATGGAACGCTTCTCAAAAAGCGAACAGCTCGTTCCAGCATGCGGACACCACGGAGACGTGGTGCGGGTGGGTCACGATCGGAAGGATCATTGTGGATCACTGTCCGGGGAGACCGCAGAGAGCAGGCGTCGTTGCCCGCGAGTGTCTACGGCTCTTGCCCGGCGGTCACGGAATCGAAACCGCCGAGTAACGGCTACTTATGTGTAGCGCTGCATAGCGTCTCATTTTACGGTGGGCATACCCGATCCGCCCAGTGACGTGCGTCAAGACGTACGTCACACCGGTGCAACACCGCGGGGTGGGGCGGGATAAAACCAGCGCGCGCGCGGGGTTTGGGGGGGCCCCCCCGGGGGGGGGGCCGGCGCCGCCCCCCCCACTCCCGCGCCGGCCCCCGGGGGGAGAGGCGC
>NZ_JBIVVD010000005.1:274963-328342 GCF_044757505.1 Streptomyces sp. NPDC091271
GGGCCCCCCCCCCCCCCCCCGTGGTGGGGGCCCACCCCCCCCCCCACCCCGGGCCCCGCGGGGGGGGGGCCCCCCCCGCCCCCCCCCCCCGCGGGGGCCCCCCCCCCCCCCCCCCGCGGGGGCGTCAGCCGACGGCCACACCGAAGAGCGCGCCCAGGCCGTACGTGATCGCCGCGGCGGCCCCGCCGAGCACGAGCTGGCGCAGTCCGCTGAACCACCAGGTCCGTGCCGTCACCCTGGCCACGACAGCCCCGCAGCCGAAGAGGCCGGCCAGGGCGAGGAGCACGGCGGGCCACATCTCGGTGGCGCCGAGCAGATAGGGCAGCACGGGCAGCAGAGCGCCGAGGGCGAAGGCGCCGAACGAGGACAGGGCGGCGACGAGGGGAGAGGGCAGGTCGCCCGGGTCGATGCCCAGCTCCTCACGGGCGTGTATCTCGAGCGCCTGCTCCGGGTCCCTGGACAGCTGGCGTGCGACCTCCTGGGCGAGGGCGGGCTCGACCCCGCGGGACTCGTAGAGTGCGGCGAGCTCCCGCATCTCGTCCTTGGGGTGCTTGCGCAGCTCGCGCCGCTCGACGGCGAGCTCGGCCTCGACGAGCTCGCGCTGCGAGGCGACGGAGGTGTATTCCCCCGCGGCCATGGAGAACGCACCGGCGGCGAGTCCGGCCAGGCCGGTGATGACGATGGTCTGCTGGGAGACCGCCCCTCCGGCGACGCCCGTCATCAGGGCGAGGTTGGAGACGAGACCGTCCATGGCGCCGAACACCGCGGGCCGCAGCCAGCCGCCGTTGA
Organism: Streptomyces sp. NPDC091271; assembly: GCF_044757505.1. Lineage (NCBI taxonomy): Bacteria > Bacillati > Actinomycetota > Actinomycetes > Kitasatosporales > Streptomycetaceae > Streptomyces > Streptomyces sp. NPDC091271. The sequence goes on from NZ_JBIVVD010000005.1 coordinate 275,753, forward strand.
CGTCGCGGTGCGTGTGGTTGTCCCGGTGGGCCTCGTGCAGTACGGCGTCGGTCTCGATGATGGACACAGCTCTCCCCTTTTCCGGGAGCGGTCCCCAAGTTGCGCTTCCCGCTCCACACCGTCGAAAGTACGCACGAAAAAGCCCTCCCGCCAGCAAGGAAGGCCGAACTTACCTGCCTCACGGGCGTCACCCGGGCGGCCGATTTGTACGAAATACGAGCCTCTCTTCGGTGCGATCGGGGAAACCTCGCATATCCGGTTGTTCCGGGTGCGAGTGAAGGGTCGACACGATGGAGCTCATGGCGGACGGTCCGGCGGCGGGCACGGGTGACCGGGCGCGGGGGGCTTTGCTGGGGCTCGCGGTGGGGGACGCGCTCGGCGCACCGGCGGAGAACATGCGCCCGTCCGAGATCCGCCGTCGCTGGGGCCGTATCGAGGGTTTCGTCAGCGACGATCCGGCGGGGACCGACGACACCGAGTACGCGATCTTCTCCGGACTGCTGCTGGCCAGGCACGGATCGGCGCTCACCGTCTCGCATGTCGAGCGGGCCTGGCACCACTGGATCGCGGATCTGGACGAGGGCCCGTTCCGGGGAGCCGGATTCAGCGAGCGCGGGACGCTGGAGAATCTGCGGCGCGGGCTGGCCGCGCCGATCTCCGCGCAGCACCGGCACGCCTGGAGCGACGGTCTCGCGATGCGGGCGGCGCCGTTCGGGGTGTTCGCGGCGGGCCGTCCCGCCGAGGCCGCCCGTCTGGTGGCGGTGGACGGCCGGGTGAGCCATGACGGGGAGGGCATCTACGGCGGTCAGGCGGTCGCGGCGGGGGTGGCGGCCGCGATGGTGGGGGCGGGGCTGGCCTCGGTGATCGCGGCCGCGCTCTCGGTCGTGCCGATGGACTCCTGGACGGCCCGTTCGCTGCGCCGCGCGGTCACGGCCGCGCAGCGCTCGTACCCGGACCGGCTGGCCGGGGAGCGCGCGGTGCGGTCCGCGGTGGTGATCGGCGGCTACCCGTGGACGGATCTGGCGCCGGAGGCGGTGGGCCTGGCCTTCGGGGCCCTCACGGCGGCGCGCGGTGATTTCCGTACGGCGGTGCTCACGGCGGTGAACATGGGCCGGGACGCCGACACCACGGCCGCCGTGGCGGGCGCGCTGGCCGGTGCCCTGCACGGGGCGTCGGCGATCCCCCGGGACTGGGCGGCGGCGATCGGCCCGGTGCGGGGCAGCTGTCTGCCGTCCATGCGGGGGTACCACGTCCTGGACATCGCGGATCTGCTGACCCCGGACGACGGGGAGGACACGCCGGCCCCGGACCGGGAGCCCGCCGCCGCACCTGTGCCCCCGCGGCATGAGCCGCCCGGGGCGCGGCCGCCGGGCCCCGCGTGGCACACGCCCGTACGCACCACCGCCCTGGCAGCTCCGGCCTCCGGCGTCCGGCAGGACGCCCGGTGACCGCCGCCCGCGGACCCGGGCGGGGCGCGCCCACCGCGCCGGTGGAGTCCGCCTCGCACGTGGCCATCACGATCACCTCAGGTCCGGCGGCCGACGGCGGCGCCAGGGGCCACGGCGCACCGGGCAGGCAGGCCAGGATCGAGGGGCTGCTGCTGGGGCTGGCCGCCGGTGACGCGGCCGGGTGGCCGGCCGCGCGGCACCGTGCGGCGCGGATGCCGGAGTGGACGAGGCGGCTCACCAGGGAGCTGGACACCTTCGCGGAGCAGAACGCGACGACGACCCTCCCCGTGCCCATCGCCCTCAACCAGCCGCCCGAGCCGTTGCGGCTCGGGCCGTCCGACGACGCCGAGTGGGCCGCGTTCTCCGCCCGGACCGTGCTGGCCGCCGCGGCCGACCACGCGCCGGACCTCTCCCCCGGCCACCGGATGCGGGACGCGGTCGACCGTTCGTGGAACGCGCTGGCGGCGAAGGTGGCCGCCGCGAGTGCCCGGGCGCCCGAGGTCGAGTCGGCCGTCCTTCCGCTCCGGGCCCGGATCTCCGTACGCGCCGGGCTCGGCAATCTGGCCGCCGGGCTGCGCCCTCCCGCCACCGGCCACGACAATCCGCACTACTTCGACGACGCGGCCTGTGTGCGGGCCGCCGTGCTCGCGGTCGTGCACCCCGGTGACCCGGCGGCGGCGGCCGCGCTCGCCGAGTTCGACGCCCGGTACACACAGGACGGCGACGGGGTGCACGGCGCCCGCGCGATCGCTGCCGCGATCGCCGAGGCCCTGGCCGGGGCGGACGTCGACACGGTGGTGAACGCCGCACTCGACCAGCTCCCCGAGGGAACCGAGATCGCGCGCAACGCCGTCCACGCGGTGCGGCTGGCCCGGGAGTTCGCGGACGAGGCGGCGGGCGCCTTCGCGCTCGTCCCCGTGCTGGAGCACCAGATCGTGGACCACGTGTACAGCTACGGGATCGCCGCCGCCGAGACCGTGCCGGTCGCCCTGGCCCTGACGACCGCCGCCCGGGGCGAGTTCGCCCAGGCCGTGCCCGCGGCGGCCTGCCTGTCCCGGGTCGCCGATTCGGCGCCTGCGCTGGCCGGGGCCCTGACCGGGGCGCTGGGCGGGACGGCGACCGTGCCCGCGGGCTGGCGGGAGGCCTGCCGGACGCTGGCCGGGTGTGCGCTGCCCCGGCTGGCCGGTGCGGACCTCATCGAACTCGCCGGGCTGCTGGCAGCCACGGAACCGGCCACCCCGGGTGGACAATCCCGACATGGCACACAAAACATCCGCACCGCTCGAGGCCGTCACGACCACCACGACGCTCACCCTGGATGAACGCATCACCGGAGCCCTCGTCGGCGCGGCCGTGGGCGACGCGCTCGGCGGACCCGTCGAGGGCTGGACACCGGATCAGATCGCCGAGCGTCACGGCGGCCGGGTGGCCGGCGTCGTCGGGCCCTGGTACGGCGACGACTGGCGCACGGCGCGCCCCATCGCCCCGTACCACAAGGGTGACGGGCACGTCACCGACGACACCTTGATGACCCACGCTCTGGTCCGGGTGTACGAGACGGTGCGCGGTCACCTCGACGCGTACTCCGTCGCCGACCATCTCGTCCCGGACCTGATGTCGCGGCCCCGCTGGATCCCGGAGCTGGAGGCCGAGGCGCTCCCCCTGCAGCGGATCTTCCTCGCGGAGAAGTGGATCGTCACCCGGCTGCACTACGGGCACGCGGACCCCCGCGAGGCGGGCTCGGGGAACATCGTCAACTGCGGGGCGGCGATGTACATGGCCCCGGTCGGCCTGGTGAACGCGGCCGACCCGGAGGCCGCGTACGCGGAGGCGCTGGATGTCGCGGGTGCCCACCAGTCCTCGTACGGCCGGGAGGCGGCCGGGGTCCTGGCCGCCGCCGTCGCCGCCGCGTGCGCTCCGGACGCGACCCCCGCCTCGGTCGTCGGAACCGCTCTGGGCCTGGCCAAGGACGGCACCCGGTCGGCGATCGAAGCGGTGTGTGAAGTAGCCGTCCGCTACACGGACTTCGAGTCCGCGCTGGTGCCGCTGCGCGCGGCGGTCGCGCCGTTCGACACGGTGGGCCCCCACTACCGCGACCCCTCGCTGGGCGCCCGGCGGCCCTCCCGGCTGCACTCCATCGAGGAGCTTCCGGTCGCGCTCGGCATGCTGCTCGTCGGCGACGGCGACTACCGGCGCTCGGTGCTGGGCTCGGTCAACTACGGCCGGGACTGCGACTCGATCGCCACGATGAGCGGCGCGCTCGCGGGCGCGCTCCACGGCGAGCAGGGCATCCCCGCGGCCTGGGTGAAGACGGTCGCCGAGGCCAGTCGCCTCGATCTGCACGCCCCGGCGCGGGCCCTCGCGGAGGTGGCCCGGGAGGTCTTCGCCCGGGACACCGCCCGGCGCCGCGCACACGAGGCGGCGTTCGCCGTGCTGACGGGCGACGGCCGGTGAGCGTACGCCTGACGTGGGTCCAGCCCGAGGACCTGGTGGGCCACGAGCTGCGCCAGGCCGCGCAGGACGGCCGGGACGCCGGGGACATCGAGCAGCGGTGGTATGCGGCGGGCGGTGCTCCAGCCCCGGAGCGTGCGGGGGCCTCGGAGCCCGCCGCCCCGCGCCGGCTGCGCGCGCTCGCCGGGGAACTCCTGGACGAACTCGCCCTGCTGGAGTGCCCGTCGGCGGAGGACGAGCCGACCGGCCTGGCCGGGATCCGGGCGGCGTGCCCGCGCTGGCCCGCTCCACACGCCCGCCCCGTGTCCTTCGGGCCCGACCGTCTGCACGCGGCCTGGCTGGGGCGGGCCGCGGGCTGTCTGCTGGGCAAGCCGGTCGAGAAGCTGCCCCTGGCCGGCATCCGCGCCCTGGCCCGCGCCACCGGCAACTGGCCGCTCACCACCTGGTTCACCGCCCGGGGGCTGCCCGGTGAACTGGCCGCCGCGTACCCGTGGAACCGCCGCTCGGCACCCACCTCCCTCGCCGAGAACATCGACGGGATGCCGGAGGACGACGACCTCAACCACCCCTTGCTGACCGTGCTGCTGCTCCAGCGGCACGGCCACGGGTTCAGCACCTCCGACCTGGCCCGGCTGTGGCTCGACGAGCTCCCGGCGGGCCGTGTCTTCACCGCTGAGCGGATCGCGTACCGCAATCTGCTCGACGGGATCGAGCCGCCGGACACCGCGCGCCACCGCAACCCCTTCCGGGAGTGGATCGGCGCCCAGATCCGGGCCGATGTGCACGGCTGGACGCATCCCGGCGACCCGGGGGCCGCCGCGGAACAGGCCTACCGGGACGCGGTTCTCACCCATACGGCGAACGGGGTGTACGGCGCGATGTTCACCGCCGCGGCCCTCGCCGAGGCCGCCGGCGGCGAGACGGATGTGCACGGCTGTCTGGCAGCCGGGCTGCGGGTGGTGCCGCCCCGGTCCCGGTACGCGCGTGCGGTACGCCTCGGTGTCCGGGCCGCCCGCGAGGAACCCGACTTCGACACGGTCGTGGACCGCCTCCACGACGCGTACGGCTCCACCCACCACTGGGTGCACGTCCTGCCCAACGCGGCGCTGCTCGCCGCCGCCCTCACGCACGCTGACGGGGACTTCGGCCGCTCTATCGGCTGCGCGGTGTCCGGCGGCTGGGACACCGACTCGAACGGTGCGACGGCCGGTTCGCTCGCGGGCCTGCTGGCCGGGCGGGCCTCCGCACTGCCCGACCGGTGGACCGCTCCGCTCAAGAACCGCCTCGCCACCTCCGTCCCCGGCTTCGACTCCATCGGCTTCGACACCCTCGCGGAACTGACCCATCAGGAGGTATGCCGCCCATGACCGCGATCGCTGTGCTCGGCAGCACCAATATGGACCTGGTCGCCTACGTCGCCCGGGCTCCCGGGCGCGGGGAGACCGTCACCGGACGGGAGTTCCGGACCGTCCCCGGCGGCAAGGGGGCCAACCAGGCCGTCGCCGCGGCCCGCGCGGGAGGCGAGGTGGTGATGATCGGGGCGGTCGGGACCGATGAGTACGGCTCGTCGCTCCGGACGAACCTGGAGCACGCCGGTGTGGACACGGAACTGCTGCACACCGTCGCCGGACCCAGCGGCACCGCGCACATCGTCGTCGACGACGAGGGGTCCAACGCGATCGTGGTGATCCCCGGCGCGAACGGCACCGTGACCGCGCTGGGCCCCGGGGAGAGAGCCGCCGTCGCGGCGGCCGGCCTGCTCCTCCTCCAGCTGGAACTCCCGCTCTCCGCCGTGGCGGAGGGAGCCCGGACCGCGAAGGCCCGGGGTGTACGGACGATCCTCACCCCCTCCCCCGTGCAGCCGCTGCCGTCCGGACTCCTGGACGACGTCGACCTGCTGATCCCCAACGAGCACGAGGCCGCGGCGCTCACCGGGTGCGTGGAACCGCACGCCGCCGCGCAGATCCTGCTGCGGCAGGTCCCCGAGGTCGTGATCACGCTCGGCAGGAAGGGGTGCCTGTACGCGGCACGCGGCGGCGAACCGGTCCTCTTCCCCGCCCCCGAGGTCACCGCCGTCGACACGACCGGAGCCGGGGACACCTTCGTCGGCACGCTCGCCGTGGCGCTCGGCGAGGGCCGGTCCGTGCCGGAGGCGCTGGCCTGGGCGTCCTCCGCCGCCGCGCTCTGTGTGCAGAAACCGGGCGCCTCCACGTCCATGCCGTACCGAAGCGAGATCGATGCCCTATGAGTACGACGACCGCTCCCCTCTCCGGCCTGCGGGTCCTGGACCTCGCCACCCTCTTCGCCGGGCCCCTCGCGGCCACCATGCTCGGGGACTTCGGGGCCGAGGTCATCAAGGTCGAGCATCCGCGCAAGCCCGATCCCTCGCGCGGTCACGGCCCCGCGAAGGACGGCATCGGCCTGTGGTGGAAGCTGCTCGGCCGGAACAAGCGGACGCTGACCCTCGACCTGTCCGCCCCGGGCGGCCGGGACGTGCTGCTGAGGCTGGCCGCGGAAACCGACGTGATCATCGAGAACTTCCGGCCGGGGACCCTGGAGCGCTGGGGCCTGGGCTGGGAGGAGCTCCGTGCCGTCAACCCCCGGCTGGTGCTGGCCAGGGTCACGGGCTTCGGGCAGACCGGCCCGTACGCGCACCGGCCCGGATTCGGCACGCTCGCCGAGGCGATGAGCGGTTTCGCCGCCGTCACCGGCGAGCCCGACGGGCCGCCGACCCTGCCACCGTTCGGCCTGGCCGATTCGATCGCGGCGCTCGCCACGGCGTACGCGGTGATGACGGCGCTGGCCGGGCGCGATCTCACCGGGCAGGGACAGGTGGTGGACATGGCGATCATCGAGCCGATCCTCACCGTGCTGGGACCGCAGCCGCTCTGGTACGACCAGCTCGGATACGTCCAGCCGCGGACCGGGAACCGCTCCCGCAACAACGCCCCGCGCAACACCTACCGCACCTCCGACGGCCACTGGGTCGCCGTCTCGACCTCCGCCCAGTCGGTCGCGGAACGCGTGATGCGTCTGGTGGGGCGCCCGGAGCTGATCGAGGAACCGTGGTTCTCCGCCGGGACGACCCGCGCCGAGCACGCCGACGAACTCGACGAGGCGGTGGGCCACTGGATCGCCCGGCGCACCAGGGAGGAGGCGGTGGACGCCTTCGAGAAGGCCGAGGCGGCGATCGCGCCGATCCAGGACGTACGGGATGTGATGGAGGACCCGCAGTACCGGGCGCTGGGCACGATCACCGAGGTCGACGACCCCGAGCTGGGGCCGCTGCGGATGCAGAACGTGCTGTTCCGGCTCTCGGAGACGCCGGGGGCGATCCGCTGGGCCGGCCGGCCGCACGGAGCGGACACGGACGAGATCCTGGCGGAGCTCGGCCTCTCCGCCCCCGCGGTCGCGGCGCTGCGGGACGAGGGGGCGCTGTGAGCGGCCCGGCGGTGGCGCTGACTTGGCTGTACGTTCCCGGGGACCGGCCCGAGGTGGTCCGCAAGGCGCTCGGCTCGGGCGCGGATGTGGTGATCATCGACCTGGAGGACGCCGTCGCACCGGATCGTAAGGAGTACGCGCGGTCGGCGACGGCGGAGCTCCTCTCGGATCCGGTCACGGCGGATCCGATGGCGGTGCCGGTCCATGTCCGGGTCCACGGCGAGGGCGACGTGAAGGCGCTGGCGGGGCTGGCGGGACTGTCCGGGATGCGGCTCCCGAAGATCACCCATGCGGCGTCGGTGCACCATGTCGCGGCCCTGGCCCCGGGTGTGCCGCTCTATCCGCTGCTGGAGTCGGCGCTGGCGATCGAGCACGCGTACTCGATCGCGGGGGCGCATCACGCCGTACGGGGTGTCGCGCTGGGCGAGGCGGATCTCCGGGCGGATCTGGGGGTGCGGGACGACGCCGGTCTCGACTGGCCGCGCAGCCGTGTGGTGGTCGCCGCCCGGGCGGCGGGGCTGGACCCGCCCGTGATGTCGGTGTACACGGATGTCCGGGACCTGTCGGGGCTGCGGTCGTCCTGCGCGCACGGGAGGGATCTCGGGCTGCTCGGCCGGGCGGCGATCCATCCCCGGCAACTGCCGGTGATCGAGCGGGCGTTCCGGCCGACGTCGCGGGAGGTGGAGGCGGCGGAGCAGATCGTGGAGGCGTCCCGGACGGAGGCGGGGGCGCAGGCCCTGCCGGACGGGAGGTTCGTCGACGCGGCCGTGGTGGCGACCGCGGAACGCACGCTCGCGTTGGCGCGCTCGCACCGGTGAGGCCCGTACATGGTCGAAGGGGCCGCCGGACCGTGGTGGTCCGGCGGCCCCTTCGCGATGCGTGCGGGGCCGGGGAGCGTCAGCTCCTGTCGGCCTTCTGCGGGGTCCCGTCGGCCTCGGGGGCCTGCGTGTCGGCCTCCTCGGAGCTGTCTGCGGTCCCGGAGGCGGTCCCGGAGGCGGTCCCGGAAGTGGTCCCGGAGGCCGTTCCGGAGGCGGTCTCCTCGGAAGCGGATTCCTCGGAGCCGGTCTCCGCGGAGGCGTCGGCGGCCTTCTCGCCGTCCTTGGTCAGGCTCACCGCGGCGGGCTCGACGACCTCCTCGCGGCCGGGGCGCACCTTCGCCGAGATCACGATGTAGACGACGGCGAGCACGAACACGATGATCGCGGTCCACACGTTGAGCCGGAGGCCCAGCACGTGGTGCGCCTCGTCGACGCGCATGTACTCGATCCAGCCGCGGCCCGCGCAGTACGCCGCGACGTACAGCGCGAAGGCCCGGCCGTGTCCGAGCTTGAAGCGGCGGTCCGCCCAGATGACCAGGAGCGCGACACCGACGCACCACAGGGACTCGTACAGGAACGTCGGGTGGTAGGTGCCCTCGACCCGGTTCGTGCCCTCGCTGATCTTCAGCGCCCAGGGGACGTCGGTCGGCTTGCCGTACAGCTCCTGGTTGAACCAGTTGCCCCAGCGGCCGATCGCCTGGGCGAAGGCGATCCCGGGTGCCAGTGCGTCCGCCCAGGCCGGGAGCGGGATCCCACGGCGGCGGCAGCCGATCCAGGCACCGACCGCGCCGAGCGCGATAGCGCCCCAGATACCGAGGCCGCCCTCCCAGATCTTGAAGGCGTCCACCCAGTTCTCACCGTCGCTGAAGTACAGCTGGTAGTCGGTGATCACGTGGTAGAGCCTGCCGCCGACCAGGCCGAAGGGCACGGCCCAGACGGCGATGTCGGCGACGGTGCCGGCTTTGCCGCCTCTGGCGACCCAGCGCTTGTTGCCGAACCAGACGGCGACGAAGACACCGATGATGATGCAGAACGCGTAGCCGCGGAGCGGGATCGGGCCGAGCTCGATCACGCCGGTCGACGGGCTGGGAATGAAGGCAAGGTTCATGACGGAGTCGACGCTACCTTGCCGGACGGGACGTACGGCAAGCCGTCCGGCAACTTCTGGGTAACGGGACCCCGGCGGAGCACCCGCTCCCACCACCGGGGTGGCCGCGAGGGACGTGCCTTCACCTGGGCTCGGCCGGGTGCGGTGCCTTCTGGACGGCAAGGCCGCCTTCCGCCACCATACTTGTCATGAACGCGACTCAAAAACTGAGCGTCGCCCTCACCGCGACCGCAGCTCTCGCCCTCGGCACCGCCGGTGCCGCGTGGGCGGAACCGACCGTTCCGGAACACGCTGTCATCGTCTGTGACAGTGCGAGTCTCTACGCGAATTACGACAGCGCGTCAGGACCGGCCGGACTGAAACGGACCTTGCTCCGTGGCGACAAGGTGGGGCACACCCGTGGCGCCCACCCGGTCTACAACGGCTGGGCGGCCACGTTCGACTTCGGGCCCAACGACTGGGGCTTCGTCAGGCAGGAGTGCCTGGGCGGCTTCGGATCCTGGTGATCGACGACCATGACAAGACGACGGAAGGACCACGCATGACCCGCACGAGCAGGCTCGTCACCCTGGCCCTGGCCCTTGCCGCGACAACCGTGATGACCGTCAGCCCTGCCGTCTCCGCCGACGGCACCGAGGGCGAACGCGAAACCGTCTGCGCCGAGGACCTCTTCGTCCGGGTCACCGCCCCCCACGGAGCGTGGATGGGCACGCTGCGCCGAGGGCAGACCTTCCTGGTCGAACAAGGCGGCGGCGACTGGGTCTACGGCTTCGCCTACGGGGACATCAACCGCCGCGGCTGGGTGCAGAACGGCTGGTTCTGCTGAAGCGTTGCTCGCCACGTGACGGGCCCGTGCTGCCCGGCGTCGAAGGGCGGGCGGCCGACCTCCGGCAGTTGCCGGCGTGACGGCAACTGCCGGAGGCAGGCCACGGCCGGCGGCGTGACGCGGCCATCCGCCGCGCGGTGCGACTCGGTCGTCAGTCCTCCGCGGGGGACGCCGACGGCGTCGCCCCCACGGTGCCCGGCTTCTTGCCCTTGTTGGCCTCGGCGACCCACTTCTTGATGTTGGCGGCGGAGATCTGTTCGTTCCCCTTCTTCGGGAAGATCGACTCGCCGTTGAGCAGCGCGGTCGGTGTGCCCTGGAAGCCACCTTCGGTGAACGCCTTGTTGGACTTCTCGACCCAGCTGTCGTGCGTGCCGTCCTCCACACAGCTGCGGAAGGCGGGCGTGTCCAGGCCCTTCACCTTGCCCGCCAGCTCGATCAGCTTACTGTTCTCACCGAAGGCGTCGTCGGTCTCGGCGGGCTGATCGCGGAAGAGGGTGTCGTGGTACGGGGCGAACTTGCCGGCGTCCTGGGCGCAGGCGGCCGCGTTGGCCGCGCGCAGCGAACCGCTGCCGCCGAGGTTGCCGTCGATGATCGTGGCCAGGTGGTACTCCACCTTGAGCCGGCCGCTGTCGGTGAGCTCCGTGATCGTGTCGCGGAAGGTGTTCTCGAACTGGGCGCAGACCGGGCAGCGGAAGTCCTCCCAGATCGTGAGCGTGGACGGCGCGTCGTCGGCCCCGACCTGGAGGGCGAGACCGTCCTTGCCCATCGCCCCGGACGGGGTGACGGCGGGCCCGGCCTCGCTGTCGTTGTCGTTCTTGCCCGCGTTGGCCGCGATCACGCCGATCACGGCTGCCAGCGCCAGCACCCCCACCACGGCGGTCGAGACGATCAGCGTGCGGCGGCGGCGGTCGCGCGCCCGGTCCTGCTCACGCTGCTGGGCGAGCCGGTCGCGTGCGGCTCTTCTACGGTCTTGGTTCTCGCTCACACCGCGCAAACGAACCGGGGAGGCACGTCAGCGCCTCCCCGGTCCCAGGTCCACCCGTACGGGTGACGCCCGCTGTCAGCGCTTTCGAACGCCTTCGGCCAGTTCAACCGCCAGCGCGCGGACGGCGGCGAGACCGGCGGCCTCGTCCGGGGCGTCCAGCATCCGCTTGACGAAGGCCGAGCCGACGATCACGCCGTCGGCGAAGCCGGCGACTCGCTGGGCGTGCTCGCCGGTGGACACGCCGATGCCCACGCAGACGGGCAGGTCCGTGGTGGCGCGGGTGCGGCGCACCAGGTCCTGGGCCTGCTCGCCGACCGACTCGCGGGTGCCGGTGACGCCCATCAGCGAGGAGGCGTACACGAATCCGGAGCCCGCGGCCGTGATGGTGGCGAGGCGCTCGTCCTTGCTGCTCGGGGCGACGACGAAGACGGTGGCGAGACCGTGCTTCTCGGCGTGCTCCCTCCACAGCGCGGACTCCTGGACGGGCAGGTCGGGCAGGATGCACCCGGCGCCGCCGGCCTCGGCCAGCTCGGCGGTGAAGCGTTCCACGCCGTAGCGGTCGATCGGGTTCCAGTAGGTCATGACGAGGATCGGCGCGCCCGTGGCCTCGTGCGTCTCGCGGACCGTGCGCATGATGTCGGCGATCTTGAGGCCGCCGCGCAGCGCGATGTCGTCGGCGGTCTGGATGACCGGCCCGTCGAGCACCGGGTCGCTGTGCGGGAGCCCCACCTCGATGATGTCGGCGCCGCCCGCCACGGCGGCCTTGACGGCGGCGATGCCGCCGTCGACGGTCGGGAAGCCGCCAGGCAGGTAGGCGATGAGCGCCGCCCGGTCCTCGGACGCCGCCCGGGCCAGCGTCGATTCGAGAAGCTCTCGGTTGCCGCTCACTTGGTGACCTCTTCCTCTCCGTCGGCCACATCGGCCTCGACGACCGCGTCGGCGCCGTCGTACAGCCCGAAGTACCTCGCTGCCGTGTCCATGTCCTTGTCGCCGCGGCCGGACAGGTTGATCAGGATCAGCCCGTCCGGGCCGAGCTCCCGTCCGACCTCCAGGGCCCCGGCCAGCGCGTGCGCGCTCTCGATGGCCGGGATGATCCCCTCGGTGCGGGAGAGGAGGCGCAGCGCCTGCATGGCGTCGTCGTCGGTGACGGCGCGGTACTCGCCGCGGCCGACGTCCTTGAGGTAGGCGTGCTCGGGGCCGATGCCCGGGTAGTCGAGTCCGGCCGAGATCGAGTAGGGCTCGGTGATCTGGCCTTCCTCGTCCTGGAGGACGTAACTGCGCGAGCCGTGCAGGATCCCGGGCTCGCCCGCGGTCAGGGTCGCCGCGTGCTCGCCGGTCTCCACGCCGTGTCCGGCGGGTTCGCAGCCGATCAGCCGGACGCCCCCGTCCGGGATGAAGGCGTGGAAGAGGCCGATGGCGTTGGAGCCGCCGCCGACGCAGGCGACCGCGGCGTCCGGCAGCCGGCCGGTGCGCTCCAGGATCTGGCGGCGGGCCTCGACACCGATCACCCGGTGGAAGTCGCGGACCATCGCCGGGAAGGGGTGCGGTCCGGCGACCGTGCCGAAGAGGTAGTGCGTGCGGTCCACATTGGCGACCCAGTCGCGGAACGCCTCGTTGATGGCGTCCTTGAGTGTCCTGGAGCCGGACTTCACGGCGACGACCTCGGCGCCGAGCATCCGCATGCGCGCCACGTTCAGCGCCTGCCGCTCGGTGTCGATCTCGCCCATGTAGATGGTGCACTCGAGCCCGAAGAGGGCGCAGGCCGTGGCGGTGGCGACGCCGTGCTGGCCCGCTCCGGTCTCCGCGATGACGCGGGTCTTGCCCATGCGCTTGGTGAGCAGGGCCTGGCCGAGCACGTTGTTGATCTTGTGCGAGCCGGTGTGGTTGAGGTCCTCACGCTTGAGGAAGACGCGGGCGCCTCCGGCGTGCTCGGCGAAGCGTGCGACCTCGGTCAGCGCGCTGGGCCGGCCCGTGTAGTCGACCATGAGCTGGTTGAGCTCGGCGGCGAAGGCCGGGTCAGCCTTGGCCTTGTCGTATTCGACGGCCACCTCGTCCACGGCGGCGACCAGCGCCTCCGGGATGAACTTGCCACCGAACGCGCCGAAGTATCCCTCGGCGCTGGGGATCAGACCCTCGGGGTCCGGGATGAAGAAGTCGGACGACATGCGACGTGCTCCTCGAATCGCAACGGGTGATGTCACCGTATGCGCCATGAGCGGAGCGCCACGCCGACCGGTCGACGGTCGGTGCGGTGGGGCGTGCGGATCCCCCTGTACGGGGGGACGGGCGACGGCCGGGGCTCGCTACGGCGCGGACCCCGTGCGCCATCGCATCCCGTTGACCTGGCCCGGCTCGTCGCCGATCACGTAGCGCACGCGCCGGCCGTGCACACGCCGGGCGGGGGCGCGGCAGCCGCGGTGCCAGAAGGGCGGCGCGCAGCGCCTCGGTTGAGGGTGGCGGAGGGAGACGGGCGGGCGGCAGCCGCGCGCCAGCGGCGCGTGCGGGTCCCGGGCGCTCGCACCGGCGGGGCGCAGGCCCGGCCGGATGCGGGCGGCGGGAGGGTCGGCGGGCACGGGTGGGATCAGCTCCGTCCGTGCCGGAGTGCCGGGTGGGCGCCTGCGGCGACCAGGTCGGCGACGGCGGCCCGGGGGTCACGGCCGGTGACCAGGGACTCGCCGACGAGCACCGCGTCCGCGCCGGCGTTGGCGTAGGCGATGAGGTCGTGCGGGCCGCGGACGCCGGACTCGGCGACCTTGACGATGTGGTCGGGGATCTCGGGGGCGACGCGTTCGAAGGTGGAACGGTCGACCTTGAGGTCCTTGAGGTTGCGCGCGTTGACACCGATGATCTTCGCCCCGGCGTCCACGGCGCGCTCCGCCTCCTCCTCGTCGTGGGCCTCGACGAGCGGCGTCAGGCCGATCGACTCGGCCCGCTCGATCAGCGAGACGAGGGCCTCCTGGTCGAGGGCGGCGACGATCAGCAGCGCGAGGTCGGCGCCGTGGGCCCGTGCCTCCCACAGCTGGTACGAGGTGACGATGAAGTCCTTGCGCAGGACCGGGATGTCGACCTTGGCGCGGACGGCCTCCAGGTCGGCGAGCGATCCGCCGAAGCGGCGCTCCTCGGTGAGGACCGAGATGACGGATGCGCCGCCGGCCTCGTAGTCCGCGGCGAGCGCGGCCGGGTCGGCGATGGCGGCAAGGGCCCCCTTGGAGGGGCTGGAGCGCTTGACCTCGCAGATGACGGTCACGCCCTCGCCGCGCAGGGCGGCGACTCCGTCCTTGGCCTGGGGAGCGCGCGCGGCGCGTTCCTTCAGCTCGTCGAGGCTGACACGCGCCTGCCGCTCCGCGAGGTCGGCGCGGACGCCGTCGATGATCTCGTCGAGCACACTCACGCGAGCGGCCCCCTTCCGAAGCGGTGATTAGGTACAGGATCAGCCATCTCGATGGTATCCGCAGGACGGCTCAGGGCCCGCATCCGGCGGCCTAACGTCCCACTACCTGGTCATTCAGGGCGCCAGCGCCGAGCCGAAGGGCAGATTCCTGACCACGGAGAACACCAGCAGCACCGCCCCGATGCCCCACCAGTAGCCGGGCGCGAGGCCGATCCGCAGGGGCTTGCCCCGGCTCGCGCGGACCGCCCAGAGCAGCCAGACCGCGGCGAAGACGGCGTAGCCGACGACGGCCAGGGCATTGGCGCCGAGGGCGGCGGCCAGGTCTCCGTGGGCGAACGCGTGGGCGCTGCGCAGCCCGCCGCAGCCGGGGCAGAGCAGGCCGGTGAAGCGGAGCATGGGGCAGACCGGGTAGTGGCCGGGTTCGTTGGGGTCGACCGTGGCGACGTAGCCGAAGGCTCCGACGACGGCGGCCATGACGCCGACGGGCGTGGCCAGCCGGCGGAGCCGGGAGACCGGGGCGGGGGCCGGCAGACCGGGGCCCGGTACGGGGGGCTGGTCCGGGGCGGCGGCGGGAGAGGCTGAGGCGTCCACGGGCCGATTGTCCCCGCTCACGACGCGAGGCGCAGCCCGGTCAGGGCTGCGCCTCGCGTCGTGTCGCCGATGCTCGTGACCGGTCAGACCGTGATCTGTGCCCGGGAGGCGCGGGCCCTGGCGGCCGCCATCTCGTCGGACTCCTTCGGCATGCCGAGGCCCGCCATCTTCATGGCGAGACCGACGACCCCACCGAGGACGACGACGGCGAGACCGGCCCAGAAGCCGAGCGTGTTCGCCGCGACCATGAAAAGGCCGGCGATGCAGAAGCCGATGAAGGAGATGATGACACCGGTCCAGGCGGCCGGGGTGTGTCCGTGGCTGCTGCCCGCCATGAGTTGCTCCTAGTTGGTGTTGCGCTGAAGGTGTCGCGCTTACGAAAGCTTGCTGCCATTGTCCCGTACGTGCCGGTGGACGTGAGGCTGGGGGTCATGCCTCGCGCGTCGGGTCCTCGCCGCGGTCCAGGGCCTTCCACAGTTCCTCGGGCCGGTCGGGGTCCGGGGCGGTGCGGGGGGCCTTGCGGGGGCGGGGGGTGCCGTCCCGTTCGTACCGTCCCGACATGGCCGGCCAGCGGCTGCCGTAGCGCAGGGCGAGCAGTCCGGCGAGCAGGATGAGCAGCCCGCCGGCCGCGGTGACGTAGGGCCATGCGGTGTGGCTGAGGGCGTCGACGGCGGCCGAGGTGTTGCCTGTGGTCTGCGCGGCCTGCTCGTCCAGGGCCGCCCTGTCCGAAGCGCCCGCGTAGGCGCTCAGCCCGGCGCCGAGGCCACTGAGGGCCAGCAGTCCGGCGACGATCAGCCGGCCGCCGCCGCGGACGGCGAAGACGGCGACGAGGGCGGCCAGACCGACGACGGCCAGGGCGGCGGGGAGGCCGGTGACGTCCTGGCCGTCGGCGCTGAGCGGAAGGGTGCCGCCGCCGACGGCCGCCTTGCCCTCGGCCCAGGTCTGCCCGGAGGCGAGGAGGACGACGGTGGCGCCGGCCGCCCCGAGGAGCAGGCCGGCGGCCAGGCTTCGGCGGCCTCCCGCGCTGTCGGGCGCGGAGGCGGCTCGGGCACGGGGCTGGGGTACGGGGACAGCACTCACGTACTCCACTATCCCCTACCGGCTCAGTGAGCTCCGAGGCGGTTCGCCGTGTGCACGGCTCGCAGGACCGCAGCGGCCTTGTTCCGGCACTCCATGTCCTCGGCGACCGGGTCGGAGTCCGCGACGATGCCCGCGCCCGCCTGGACGTACGCGGTTCCGTCGCGGAGCAGGGCGGTCCGGATGGCGATGGCGGTGTCGGAGTCCCCGGCGAAGTCGAGGTAGCCGACGCAGCCTCCGTACAGGCCCCGGCGGCTGGGTTCGAGCTCCTCGATGATCTGCAGGGCGCGGGGCTTGGGCGCTCCGGAGAGGGTGCCCGCGGGGAAGCACGCGGTGAGGACGTCGAAGGCGCTGCGGCCCTCGGCGACGCGCCCGGTGACGGTGGAGACGATGTGCATCACGTGTGAGTACCGCTCGACCGACATGAAGTCGACGACCTCGACGCTGCCGGGCTCGCAGACCCGCCCCAGGTCGTTGCGGCCGAGGTCGACGAGCATCAGGTGCTCGGCGCGTTCCTTCGGGTCGGCGAGGAGCTCGTCGGCGAGCGCCTGGTCCTCCTGCGGGGTGGCGCCGCGGTGCCTGGTCCCGGCGATCGGGTGAACCATGGCCCGGCCGTCCTCGACCTTGACGAGCGCCTCGGGGCTGGAGCCGACGACGTCGAAGCCGTCGAAGCGGAAGAGGTACATGTACGGCGACGGGTTGGTGGCACGCAGGACCCGGTAGACGTCCAGCGCGCTCGCCGTGCAGGGCGTCTCGAAGCGCTGGGAGGGGACGACCTGGAAGGCCTCGCCCGCCCTGATGCGCTCCTTGACGTCCTCCACGGCGTCCATGAACGCCTGGCCGCCCCAGAGCGCGGTGTACGGCGGGAGCTCGGAGGGCGGCAGCGCGGCGGGGGTGTTCTCCACGGGCCTGGAGAGGTCGCGCTCCATGGCGTCGAGCCGGGCGACCGCGTCCTGGTAGGCCTCGTCTACCCCGGTTTCCAGGTCGTTGTGGTTGATCGCGTTGGCGATCAGCAGGACGGTGCCGTTCCCGTGGTCGAGCACGGCGAGGTCCGAGGTGAGCAGCATGGTGAGCTCGGGGAGCTTCAGGTCGTCGCCGCCGTGCTCGGTGATCCGCTCCAGCCGGCGTACGACGTCGTAGCCGAGGTAGCCGACCATGCCGCCGGTGAACGGCGGCAGGCCCTCGTCGCCGACCAGGTCGCGGGGGGTGTGCAGGGTCTCGACGGTGGCCCGGAGCGCCTGCAGCGGGTCGCCCTCGACGGGGACGCCGACGGGCGGGGTGCCCAGCCAGTGGGCCGCTCCGTCGAGGGAGGTCAGGGTGGCGGCGCTGCGTACCCCGATGAAGGAGTAGCGGGACCAGGTGCGGCCGTTCTCCGCGGATTCGAGGAGGAACGTGCCGGTGCGTTCGGCCGCGAGCTTGCGGTAGAGCCCGACCGGGGTGTCGCCGTCCGCGAGGAGCCGGCGGCTGACGGGGATGACACGCCGGTCGACGGCGAGCTTGCGGAAGGTCTCGAGATCCATGGCGGCTGACCTTATCGGGGCGCGGTGAGCGGAAGGACGTCCTGGTCGAAGCAGGTGCGGTCGCCGGTGTGGCAGGCGGCACCCGTCTGGTCGACCTTCACCAGGACGGTGTCGGCGTCGCAGTCCAGGGCGACGGACCTGACCTGCTGGGTGTGGCCGGAGGTGTCGCCCTTGACCCAGTACTCCTGGCGGCTGCGCGACCAGTAGGTGCAGCGGCCCGTGGTGAGGGTGCGGTGCAGCGCCTCGTCGTCCATCCAGCCGAGCATGAGCACCTCGCCGGTGTCGTACTGCTGGGCGATGGCGGGGAACAGTCCGTCGGGGCCGCGCTTGAGGCGGGCGGCGACGGCCGGGTCGAGATTGCTGGCGGGCGCGGAGCCGGGCGTGCTGGTCATGGGCCCATTGTGCCGCGCCGGGCGGGACCGTCCGGCCGTGCGTCCACTGGGCGGACCGTGGGCGTCGGTCGTACGCTGGCGGGCATGTCGACCCATGCGAAGCGTGAACGTCTTCTGCTCGCCGACCTGTTGGAAGCGGCGGGTCCCGAAGCCCAGACCCTGTGCAACGGCTGGAAGACCCGTGACCTGGCCGCCCATGTCGTGGTACGTGAACGCCGCGCCGACGCGGCGGGCGGGATCATGCTGGGTGCCCTGAAGAACCGCTTGGAGCGGGTCCAGGCCGAGTTCGCCGCCAAGCCGTACGAGGAGCTGATCCAGCTCATCCGTACGGGGCCGCCGCGCTTCTCCCCCTTCGGTCTGAAGCAGCTGGACGAGGCGGCCAACACCGTCGAGTTCTACATCCATACGGAGGACGTGCGCAGGGCCCAGCCCGACTGGTCCCAGCGGGACCTCGATCCGGTCTTCGCCGATGTGCTGTGGTCGCGCACGGAGAAGACGGCACGGATGCTGGGCCGCCGTGCACCGGTGGGGCTGGTGCTGCGGCGCCCGGACGGCCAGACGGCGGTCGCCCACAGGGGCACCCCGGTGGTGACGGTCACCGGGGAGCCGGGTGAGCTGCTGCTGTTCGCCGCCGGGCGGCAGGACGCGGCGCGGGTGGAGCTGGAGGGCGACAAGGACGCGCTGGCCCGGCTGCACACGGCCGAGCTCGGCCTGTAGCCCCTTCCTTCCGGGTCCCTGGGCGCCGCCGCGGGAGCGTACGGGCGCCGCCGCGGGCGCGTACGGGTGACCGGCGCTCCTTCCGGGGCCCTAGGCGCCGCCGCGGGCGCGTACGGGTGCCCGGCGGGAGCGGTGGCGGTGCCGGTCGTCCGGTGCGGCGTCCGGGTCCTGCCCCGATCCGAGCAGCCCGAGGAGGAATCCCGCCGGGATCGTGACCAGGCCCGGGGTCTGGAGCGGGAAGACGTCGAAGTCCCACTCCGGGAAGAGTGCGATCGGTGTGCCGGAGAACGCCGGTGACATGACCATCAGGACGACGATCAGCGGAAGCGTCCCGTACACGGTCCACCGCACCCCGCGGGCGTTGAAGCGCGGCCGGAACAGGGCGTACAGCAGGACGGGCGGCAGGACCGAGGCCGCCGCCGCGAAGGACAGGGAGAGCAGCACCTGCGGGTTGCGGTCGTGGGTGTAGGCCGAGAGGAGGACGGCGAGCGCCCCGATGCCGACGACGGCCCAGCGGGCGCGCCGGATCTCCCTGCCGGAGGCCTTGCCCTCGCCCTGGGCGCCCGACTTCACCGTGAAGTCGCGGGCCAGGGACGAGGCGGCGGCCAGGGTGATCCCGGCGACGGCGGCGAGGGTGGTGGCGAACGCGGCGCAGGCCACGAGTGCGAACAGGGGGCTGTCGCGTGGACCGGCCGCACCCGGGTCGAGGGCGCTGGTCACCATCAGCAGGGAGGTGCCGCCGGCCGGGTCGGCGGCGTGCAGCAGTTCGCGGCCCACCAGCGCGGAGGCTCCGAGTCCGACGATGACGATGCCGACGCAGAGCAGGGCGACGGGGCTCACGGCCCAGATGCCGGCCCTGCGGGCGGTCCAGGCGTCGCGGATCGGGTGGAGCCGCATCATGATGTGCGGCATGCAGGCGGCGCCGAGCAGGAGGGTGATCTGGAAGCCGATCAGGTCGAGCCCGCCCGCGAGTCCGTGGCCGAACTGCAGGCCGGGGCGCGCGTAGTCGCCTCCCGCCCCGCTGCCCGCCCGGGCGGCGTCGAAGAGGGCGAACGGGGACCAGTCGAAGCGCGCGAGGACGAGTCCCGCGAGCAGGGTGACGGCTCCGAGGACGACGGCCACCTTGAGGATCTGGATGTAGCCGGTGCCCCGCATCCCGCCGAACGCCGAGTAGCAGACCATCAGTGCGCCACTGGCGACGGTGCAGCCGGTGAGGGCGCCGTCGGGCAGCCCGAACATGGAGGTCATGACGCGGCCGGCGGTGGTGAGCTGTACGAGCAGCAGCGGGGCCAGTACGACGAGGGTGGCCACGCCGAGCGCACGGCGTACGGACCCGTCGCCGAGCCGGTCGGCGAGGAAGTCCCCCATGGTGAACACGCCTTTGCGGCGCAGGCGTTCGGCGAAGAGGCGCATGACGAGGGCGAGCGAGGCGACCGTCGCCAGGGCGAACAGCAGGCCGTCGAATCCGGCGAGCGCGACGGATCCGGTGGTGGAGAGCAGCGTGGCGGCGGAGACGTAGTCGCCGGCGATGGCCAGTCCGGCGCTGACGGGACCGAGGGTGGCGCCGCCCGCGTAGAAGTGCTCCGGATCGTCCTGGTCGGCGGCGGCGAGTCCGCACAGCAGCAGGGACACGGCGACGAAGGCGAGGAAGATCACCACGGCGAGGGACCGGGCGTCGATCGCGCCGCTCACCGGATCCGCTCCGCCGGTACGGCTGTGCAAGGGGCAGCTGAAGACATGCCCGTCATGGCATCAGCCGGGGCGGGTGCGGCACAGGGGGCCGGGACGGGGCGCGGCGCGGGTACAGCCCGCCCGGGGAAGGACTGTGCCCCCGCACAGTCGGCGGCCCCCGGCCCGGGAAGTACCGCCCCCGAGGCCAGGCGCCCCCGCCGCCGTGGGCAGCCGCCCTCAGCCCGGCAGCAGCCGTCGTGCCGCCAGCGCCAGGGACACCTCGACGGCGTCGGACGGCCGTGTCAGGCAGCGGCCCGTCAGCTGCTCGAACCGCCGCAGCCGGTTCAGCACCGTGTTGCGGTGGCAGTAGAGCTTCGCTCCGGCCCGCTGGGCCGAGCCGTCCGAGTCGAGCCACGCGGTCAGCGTCTCGATGAGCACGTCCCGGTCCGCCGGATCGAGCCGGTCCAGCGGCCCGAGGACCCGGTCGGCGAGCGCCGTCCCGAGGCCGGGCGAGGAGACGACGAGCGCGGCGGGCAGGTGCTCGTCGAGCAGTACGGTGCCGCCGGACGCCGGGCAGGTGCGCAGCGCCGTCTCGGCGAGGCGCCGGGCGTCACCGACGGAGGCGAGCCCGTCGACCACCGAGCTGATGCCGACGCGGGATCCCGGAGGAGCCGTCAGGCCCGCTGCGAGCGCGGAGAGTTCACCGTCGGACACCGAGGCGGAGGCGGGCGCCTCCTCGCCGTCGCCGTCGCCCGGAGGCTCCGGCTCGGCGGCCACCGGGACGGTCCCCAGCGGCAGGACCGCCAGTTCCACTTCCCCCGCCGAGTGCCAGAGTGCGGGCGTCCCCTCGGCCAGGGCGACCGGCGCACGCCCGGTGCCGTGCGGGGCGCGGCGGGCCCCGGCGACCGCCAGCACGGCGTAACGCCCCTGCACCGGGAGGCCCAGCATCGCCGCGGCGTCCGGCAGGTCGGCGATCCGGGCGGTGCCGTCCAGCAGGGCCGCCGTCATCAGGCGCTGCTGGTTCTCGCGGCGCCAGGAGAGCCGCCGCTCCGCCTGCCGGTACGCCTCGGCCACCACGCCGCAGTGTTCGTCGACGAAGTTCCAGACGTCCGCGGCGACATGGACCAGCAGCCGGGTGTCCTCGGGGTGGCGCCGGGCCGTGTCGTCGATCAGGTCCTGCCAGACCATCGCGCCGCCCATCCGGAAGGCGTGCATGACCGCGTCGAGCGGTACGCCCTGCTCGGCCCGGCTCTCGCCGATCCAGCGGGAGGTGCGGTGGGCGGCCTCACGGAACTCCCGGGGCTGGATGAGGGAGGCGACGTTGTGCCGGAGCGAGTGGTGGACCTCCTGCCAGATCTCGGTGGGCTCGGTCTCCATCGCGGCGCGGTAGGCGGGCTCCTGCTCCCGCAAGGCCTCGACCAGCCGGTCCGTGAGCTCCGGCAGCGCATCCAGGAGCCCACGGGCCGCCCGGTGGAGCACCGCCACTGCCTCGCGGTCGGCCAGGGAGCGGACGCGGTGCGGCAACGGCGCTACGGGGGGCGGTCCGGGCAGCGCCCTGATCCGTGAACGTACGACCTGTGGCATGGCGGCCTCCACCGGGAATCGGCCGGCCGAGTTGGGCCGGCCCCGGTGTGTGCCCGGCCCGGCATTGGGCGGGCGCACACCGATCGATCCTGACGACCGCAGAATGGCATACCGCCCGGTCGGTACCTAGAGGTATGCGCGGTTCTTCTCATCACGGTCCTGCAACCTCGCCCCGCCGGGCCGGGCCGGCCCGATCCGAGGGAGAGGCCCTAGCGGTCCAGCAGCCTCGCCAGCTCGGTCCGGGACCTGACCCCGAGCGCCGCGAAGACGTTGCGGAGATGGTGGTCGACGGTCCGCGGGCTCACCGAGAGCCGCACCGCCACCTCACGGTTGGTGGCGCCCTCCGCGACACAGCGGGCGATCCGCTGCTGCTGCGGGGTCAGTCCGGCCAGCGGCCCGGGGCCACTCTGGTCCGGCACGTCCACCGCCTCACCGGCGGCCCGCAGCTCCCCGCCCGCCCGTTCGGCCCAGACGCGGGCCGAGCAGCGTTCGAAGGCGACCAGCGCGTCGCGCAGCGGGCCGCGGGCCTCACGGGTGCGGCGCAGCCGGCGCAGCAGCTGGCCGTGGAGGAGCTGGGTGCGGGCGCGCTCGAAGTCGCCGCCCGCGCGGTCGTGGTGGGCCAGCGCCTCCTCGTACCGGGCGGCGGCCTTCCCGGGCGGCGCCAGCAGGGCGCGGCAGCGGGCCAGCTGGGCGGGGACCTGGGGGTCGGTCGTCCGGGCGGTCCACAGCGCGAACTCCTCCACGGCCACCGCGAGTTCACCGGCCCTGTCGTCGGCACGGCCGGAGAGCACCATCGCCTCGATGTAGCACGGCACGGCGAGCATCCGGGTGGCGAAGTGCCCCGTCCCCGGCCCCGGCCTGACCAGCGGACCGAGCCGGGCCGCCGCCTCGCCGGGCCGCCCGGCCGCAAGGTCCGCGCGGGCGACCGCCCAGGTGGCGAGCATGGCGGCCTGGGCCAGACCGTGCGGCCCCGCCCCGGCCAGCGCAGCGTCGGCATGGGCGGCGCACGCCTCGGCGGGCCCCTCCACCGAGGCGGCGAGCGCGAGCACGGAGTGCAGATGGGTGGCGGAGTTCTGCTGCCCGGTACGGCGGGCCGCGTGCAGCCCCTCCAGCGCGTGGGCCCGGGCCCTGGCGTGCTGCCCGGAGCGCAGTTCGGCGTACGCGAGCTGCTCCAGGGCGTGCGGCAGCAGGGCTTCGGGCCCCCGGGTGCGTACGACGGCGAGGGCGCGGGCCCCTGCCCGGCAGGCCGCGTCGACCTCACCGAGCACGAGGGCCGAGGCGCCCGCCCGCAGGAGCTCGTCGGCGTCCTCGGCACGGTCTGCGGAGTCGAGGCAGCACCGCAGGAGGGCGTGGCCCCGGTCGGGGTGCCCGGCGAGCACGGCGCACATCCCGGCGCGGTACTGCGCCATGGACCGGTCGGCGGCGGTGACGGGGACGCGGTTCATGGCGTCCAGGTACGCGATGGCGTCCCCCATGTCCCACGCCGCCTCCGCCGCGCCGAACAGGGCGTCCAGGGTGCGGCGGGGATCGGTCGGGGCGAGCAGCTCCGCCGCGGTCAGGAGGGCCTCACGGGCGTCGGTGGCCGGTCCGTCGCGCAGGGCGAGCATGCCGCGTACGTAGGCTGCGGCGCCTCCGGCGAGGTGGGGGCCGACGCGGGCCAGCATGGCGCGGGCCCGGCCGGTGTCGCCGGCCAGCCGCGCCTGCTCGGCGGCGGCGGCGAACCGTGCGGCGCGCAGCTCCTCGTCGGTGGAGAGCGCGGCGGCGCGGGCCAGCGCAGCCGACCGTTCGCCGTGCGGGCGGGGGGCGGTGGCCGCGGCCTCCAGCTGTCCGGCGAGCGCGGCGTCCGGCCCGGGCGCCGCGCAGGCCAGCTGGACGAGCGCGGGCAGCGGGGCCGAGCCGGGCCCGGTGAGCAGCCCGGCGAGCAGTTCGTGCACGGCCCGGCGGCGGCCGGGCGGCGCCCGGTGCAGGACCGCGCGGCGCAGCAGTGGATGACTGAAGTGCACGCGACTGCCCGCACGTTGGAGCGCCCCGGCGGTGCCGGCGGGCGCGAAGAGCACCCGGTCCAGGTGCACGGTCGCCAGCCCGGCCCGGGCGCCTGCCCGCAGCAGCAGGGCGGCGTCGGCTCCGGCCCCGTCCGGCTCGTGCTCCTCCGCGGCCGCGGCCAGCAGGAGCAGGGCGCGGGTGTCGGGGGGCAGGCCGTCCAGGTGCTCGGCGTGGGCGTCGAGGACACCCTCGGCGCCGGGGAGCGGGTACGGCAGCGCGGTGCGCCCCGCCAGCTGCCCGGGGGTGAGACGGCCGACCAGTCCGGCCAGCAGCCGTGGGTTGCCCGCCGCCTCGTGCAGGAGTTCGCTTCGTACGACGGGGTCGACATCGGCCGTGCCGTCGGTGAGCCGGTCCAGGAGCGCGGTCGCCGCGTCGTCGTCGAGCGGTCCGAGGCGCAGCGCGGGCAGCCCGGCGAAGGCGGTCTCGTCGGCCGCGCCGATCACCACCGCGACCCGGCTGCCCGCGCCGAGCCTGCGGGCGGCGAAGCCGAGTGCGGCGCGGGAGTCGGGGTCCCAGGCGTGCGCGTCGTCCACGCAGACCAGTAGGGGCTGTTCGGCCCCCAGGCCCCGCAGCAGGCCCAGCAGGCCGCCCGGGGTGATCCCGGAGCCCAGGATGGTGTCGGGCGTGACGGGCAGCGGGCCGGGGGCGGAGCAGAGGAGGGCGTGCAGCCCGCTGTACGGCAGTCGCTGTTCGGTGGGGGCCGCGGCGGCGTACAGGACGGGGCCGCCGTGCCTTCCGAGGTAGTGGGCGGCGGCCTGCCGCAGCAGGGCGGTACGGCCGAGGCCGGGCGGCGAGGTCAGCACCAGCGCTCCGCCGTCCCCTGCCCGCAGCCGCCCCAACAGGGTTTCCAGGATGGCCAGTTCACCGCTGCGGCCGTACAGCCGGAGCGGACTGTGCACGGTCGTCGATGGGGTCACGCTCTCACGTTACTTCCGCGTAAACAGCGTCGGAAGGCTCGCGTCCGCTCCCTGTTCCCGGTCGGCCCGGAGCGGTGCGGGCTCCCAACGGAACGGCGTCCGTGCTGTGCCGGGGCACAGTCCCGGCCCGTTCGGCGGCGGCCGCCCGTAACGTCGGTGCATGACTGATGAATTGCGTACACACGACGGTTTGACCCTGCGTTACTGGTCCTGGTCGCGGAAGCCGGACAGCGCCCTGCCCCCGGTGGTCCTGCTGCACGGCTTCGCCGCGCACGCCCGGCTGAACTGGGAGGGCCCCGGTGTCGTCGAGGCGCTCGTGGCGCGGGGCCGCCGGGTGTACGCCCTGGACGCGCGGGGTCACGGCGAGTCGGACCGGCCGCACGACGACACCCACTACGGCGAGTCGCTGATGGCCCGTGACGTGCGTCTGCTCATCGACCGCATCGGCGCGGACCAGGTGCATCTCGTGGGGTATTCCATGGGCGCGGTGGTGGCAGTCCTGGCCGCGGCGGAGGACGCGCGCGTCAGCCGCCTGGTGGCCGGGGGCATAGGTGCGGGCGCGGTGGAGGTGGGCGGCCTGGACACCCGGGTGATGCCGCCCGAACTGGTGTCGGCGGCGCTGACGGCCGACGACGCGGCGGACGCCCCGGAGCGGACCCGGGCGTTCAGGGTGCTGGCCGACACGGCGGGCGGCGACCGGCTGGCGCTGGCCGCGCAGATACGGGCGGTGCACCGGGACGCGCTCCCGCTGGACCGGATCGTCGTCCCCACGCTGGTCCTGGCCGGTGCGAGCGATCCCCTCGCGAACCGGCCCGAGGTGCTGGCCTCGGCGATCGCAGGGGCCGAGCTGACCGTGGTGCCGGGCGACCACCTGACGGCGGTGCGCGATCCCGGATTCGCCGAGGCCATCACGGCGTTCCTCTCGCGCGGCTGAGGACCCGGCGACGCGAAGGGGCCGGACCGCGGTACGCGCGGTCCGGCCCCGGTCGCCCCCGGATCAGTGCGGGCAGTTGCCCCGGTACTCCGCGATCGTCAGGCTGGCCGACGGGATCGGGCAGAGGAACTGCTCGTAGCGGGTGTCGTTGTCGATGAAGCGCTTCAGCCACGAGATGCTGTACTTCGCGATCGTCGTGTTGGACGTGTTCGGGGTGAAGTGGGTGGCACCCCGGAGCTCCAGGTACGCCTTGTCCAGCGAGCCCGGCAGCGAGTTGTAGAACGGCTCCGAGTGCGAGGCGACGGACGCGACGGTGTCACCGTCCGCCCCGACGACCAGCGTCGGGGTCTGCACCTCCGGCCACGTCTTGTCCGTGTTCCAGCCGGTCAGCGGGATCGCCGCCTTCAGCGACGGACGGTCCTTCGCGGCCTCCAGCGTGCCGCCACCGCCCATGGAGTGCCCCATCACGCCCAGCCGGGAGGAGTCCACCCGGGTACGGACCGAACTGTCCTCGGTCAAGTAGTCCAACGCGGCGAGCAGTTGGTCACCGCGACTGGCCGGCTGGTCCAGCGTGGTGTTGGTGTCGATGGTGAACACCACGAAGCCCTGCGACGCCAGACGCGGACCCAGCCACGCGATGCTCGACTGGTAGGCGGTGAAACCGGGCGAGATGACGACCGCGCCGAACGTCCCGTCCGAGGTGGACGTCGGGTAGTAGATCGTCCCGCCGCCGAACCCTCTGACGCTCAGCGACGACACGGACGTCTGGGACGTCGCGTACGAGCCGCGGCTCGCCTCGATACTCGAATTGCTCGGCGCCGGACCACGCTCGTACGGATTGTCGGCGGCCTGGGCTCCGCCGGGGACGAGCGCGGTGAGCAGACCGGCGGTCGCCGCCGCTGCCGCCAGGGCGCCCTTGACGGTGCGGGAGCGGCTCTTCGACATCCGGTGGTGGCGCGGGGAGATGTCGCCGGAGGGGAGGTGCTGCTGCACGAGGATTCCTCTCGATTGTGGCGGAACCGCATCGGGACCGCCGACCGCCCCGTCGTCCAGGGGCTTCGGGAGTGCACCGCGTCGGTAGCGCCGTCCTTCATCGACCTGCCGCCACTCTCGCGCCGGGCACCCCACGCGGTCATCGGCGAGATCGCCGGTCTTCGCTCCGGATCCCGCGGCCGGCCGACGGGCGGCGGGCGGGCGGCAGCACGAAGGGCCGGGCCGCGTGCACGCGGTCCGGCCCCAGGTTCTGTCGGTCAGGAGGTGTGCGGGCAGTTGCCCCGGTACTCGGCGATCGTCAGGCTCGTCGACGGGATCGGGCAGAGGAACTGCTCGTAGCGGGTGTCGTTGTCGATGAAGCGCTTCAGCCACGAGATGCTGTACTTCGCGATCGTCGTGTTGGACGTGTTCGGGGTGAAGTGGGTGGCACCCCGGAGCTCCAGGTACGCCTTGTCCAGCGAGCCCGGCAGCGAGTTGTAGAACGGCTCCGAGTGCGAGGCGACGGACGCGACGGTGTCACCGTCCGCCCCGACGACCAGCGTCGGGGTCTGCACCTCCGGCCAGGACTTGTCGAGGTTCCAGCCGGTCAGCGGGATCGCCGCCTTCAGCGACGGACGGTCCTTCGCGGCCTCCAGCGTGCCGCCACCGCCCATGGAGTGCCCCATCACACCCAGCCGGGAGGAGTCCACCCGGGTACGGACCGAACTGTCCTCGGTCAAGTAGTCCAACGCGGCGAGCAGTTGGTCACCGCGACTGGCCGGCTGGTCCGACGTGGTGTTGGTGTCGATGGTGAACACCACGAAGCCCTGCGACGCCAGACGCGGACCCAGCCACGCGATGCTCGACTGATAGGCGGTGAAGCCGGGCGAGATGACGACCGCGCCGAACGTCCCGTCCGACGTGGACGTCGGGTAGTAGATCGTCCCGCCGCCGAAGCCCCTGACACTCAGTGAGGAGACCGTGGTCTGGGACGTCGCGTACGAGCCGCGGCTCGCCTCGATACTCGAATTGCTCGGCGCCGGACCACGCTCGTACGGATTGTCGGCGGCCTGCGCGCCCGGCATCAGCGCCGTGACCAGACCGGCCGTGGCGGCCGCCGCCGCGACGGCGAACTTGACGGTGCGGGAGCGGCTCTTGGACATCCGGTGGCGGCGCGGGGAGATGTCGCCGGAGGGGAGGTGCTGCTGCACGAGGGGGGATCCTCTCGGTTGTGGCGAACCACACCGCGGCAGCCGGCCGCCCCGTCGTCCTGGGGCCTTCGGGGGAGCACCGCGTGGTGGCGCCGTCATGTTGTTGACGGCGCCACTCTGTCGGCGCGCCCACCGGGCGGACATCGGCGAGATCGCCGGTCTTCGCGACCGGCGATCTCCCTGCCTGTGTCAGCGAACGGGGTGCCCGGCCTCGCGCAGGGCACCCTTGACCTCGGAGATCCGCAGGTCACCGAAGTGGAAGACCGACGCTGCGAGGACCGCGTCGGCGCCGGCGCCGACGGCCGGCGGGAAGTCCGCGAGGCGGCCCGCGCCGCCCGAGGCGATGACGGGGACGGTGACGTGGGCCCGTACCGCCTTGATCATCTCGGTGTCGTAGCCGTCCTTCGTGCCGTCCGCGTCCATCGAGTTGAGCAGGATCTCGCCCGCCCCGAGCTCGGCCGCGCGGTGCGCCCACTCGACGGCGTCGATGCCTGTGCCCCTGCGGCCGCCGTGGGTCGTCACCTCGAAGGTGCCCTCGGGGGTGCGCCGGGCGTCGACGGAGAGCACGAGGACCTGGCGCCCGAAGCGTTCGGCGATCTCGCGGATCAGGTCGGGGCGGGCGATGGCGGCGGTGTTGACGCCGACCTTGTCGGCCCCGGCGCGCAGCAGCTTGTCGACATCGTCGGGGGTGCGGACCCCGCCGCCGACGGTGAGCGGGATGAAGACCTGCTCGGCGGTGCGGCGCACCACGTCGTACGTCGTCTCGCGGTCACCGCTGGAGGCGGTGATGTCGAGGAAGGTCAGCTCGTCGGCGCCCTCGGCGTCGTACAGCTTGGCCATCTCGACGGGGTCGCCCGCGTCGCGCAGGTTCTGGAAGTTGACGCCCTTGACGACGCGGCCCTGGTCGACGTCCAGGCACGGGATGACCCGTACGGCGAGGGTCATCGCTCACCTGCCCGGTAGGCCTCGACCTCGACCTCGACGACGAGGGAGGGGTCGACGAAGCCGGACACGATGATCATGGAGGCCGCGGGGCGGACGTCGTCGAACAGCTCCTTGTGGGCGCGGCCCACCTCGTCGACGTCGCGGGCGTGCGTGATGTACATCCGGGTGCGGACGACGTCCTCGCGGCCGAGTCCGGCCTGCTTCAGGGCGTCGAAGGCGACCTGGAAGGAGGCGACGGCCTGCTCGTACGGACCGCCAGCGGAGATCTGGCCGTTGACCACGGAGGTGCAGCCGGAGACCAGGACAAGGCCGTTCGGGAGCTGGACCGCCCGGGAATAGCCGAACTTCTCCTCCCAGGGGCCGCCCGAGGAGAGGCGGCGTACGGAGTCCGTCATCCGGCGACCGCCTTGAGGGCCTCTTCCAGGGTGAACGCCTTGGCGTACAGCGCCTTGCCGACGATGGCTCCCTCGACGCCTTCCGGGACGAGCAGGGAGATCGCGCGGAGGTCGGCCAGCGAGGAGACGCCGCCGGAGGCGACGACGGGCTTGTCGGTGGCGGCGCAGACGTCGCGCAGGAGGGCGAGGTTGGGGCCCTGCAGCGTGCCGTCCTTGGCGATGTCGGTCACGACGTAGCGGGCGCAGCCCTCGGAGTCGAGGCGGGCGAGCGTCTCGTAGAGGTCGCCGCCGTCGCGGGTCCAGCCGCGGCCGCGCAGGGTGGTGCCCCGGACGTCGAGGCCGACGGCGATCTTGTCGCCGTGCTCGGCGATGACCTTGGCGACCCACTCGGGGGTTTCCAGCGCGGCGGTGCCGAGGTTGACGCGGCGGCAGCCGGTGGCGAGGGCGGCCTCCAGGGAGGCGTCGTCGCGGATGCCCCCGGAGAGCTCGACCTTGATGTCCATGGCTCCGGCCACCTCGGCGATCAGCGCGCGGTTGTCGCCGGTGCCGAAGGCGGCGTCCAGGTCGACGAGGTGCAGCCACTCGGCGCCGGAGCTCTGCCAGGCGAGGGCCGCCTCGAGCGGGGAGCCGTAGGAGGTCTCGGAGCCGGATTCGCCGTGCACGAGGCGGACGGCCTGTCCGTCGCGGACGTCTACGGCGGGGAGCAGTTCAAGCTTCGGCATTACAGCGTCTCGATCCAGTTGGTCAGCAGCTGGGCGCCGGCATCGCCGGACTTCTCGGGGTGGAACTGGGTGGCCCACAGCGCGCCGTTCTCCACGGCGGCCACGAACCGCTCTCCGTGCGTGGCCCAGGTGACCTTGGGGGCACGGATCTTGTCGTTGGTCACTTCGAGGGACCAGTCGTGCGCCGCGTAGGAGTGCACGAAGTAGTAGCGGGCCTCGGCGTCCAGGCCCGCGAAGAGCTGGGATCCCTCGGGGGGTTCGACGGTGTTCCAGCCCATGTGGGGCACGACGTCGGCCTTCAGCGGTCCGACGGTGCCGGGCCACTCGTCGAGGCCCTCCGTCTCGACGCCGTGCTCGATGCCGCGCTCGAACAGGATCTGCATGCCGACGCAGATGCCCATGACGGGACGCCCGCCGGACAGCCGGCGGCCGATGATCCATTCACCGCGCGCCTGCTTCAGTCCCGCCATACAGGCGGAGAAGGCGCCGACGCCGGGGACGAGCAGCCCGTCGGCGTTCATCGCGGTGTCGAAGTCGCGGGTGATCTCCACGTCCCCGCCGACGTGGGCGAGGGCCCGCTCGGCGGAACGGACGTTGCCGAAGCCGTAGTCGAAGACGACGACCTTCTTCTTGTCGCTCACAGTCCTCTACCTCAGTCCCAGATTCCCTGGATCCGCATGATGCCCGCCACCAGGCACATCACGGATCCGATCCCTAGGAGCACGACGACGCCCTTGGGCATGCCCTGCTTCCAGAAGGAGTAGACGCCGCCGGCCAGGAAGAGGCCGACGATGATCAGAACGGTGTTGAGGCCGGTCACAGGGCGCCCTTCGTGGACGGAAGGATGCCGGCTGCGCGCGGGTCGTGCTCGCTGGCGTAACGGAGGGCGCGGGCCAGCGCCTTGAACTGGCACTCCACGATGTGGTGGGCGTTGCGGCCGTACGGGACGTGGACGTGCAGGGCGATCTGCGCCTGGGCGACGAAGGACTCCAGGATGTGCCGGGTCATCGTCGTGTCGTACTCGCCGATCATCGGAGCCATCTTCTCCGGCTCGGTGTGCACCAGGTAGGGGCGGCCGGAGAGGTCGACGGTGACCTGGGCGAGCGACTCGTCCAGCGGGACGGTGCAGTTGCCGAAGCGGTAGATGCCGACCTTGTCGCCGAGCGCCTGCTTGAAGGCGGCGCCGAGCGCGAGGGCGGTGTCCTCGATGGTGTGGTGCGAGTCGATGTGCAGGTCGCCCTCGGTCTTGACCGTGAGGTCGAAGAGCCCGTGCCGGCCGAGCTGGTCGAGCATGTGGTCGTAGAAGCCGACCCCGGTCGCGACATCGACCTTGCCGGTGCCGTCGAGGTTGATCTCGACGAGCACGGAGGTCTCCTTGGTGGTCCGTTCCACCCTGCCTACGCGGCTCATGCGTCGTGCTCCTTCTTCAGTTCGCGCACCGCATCGAGGAACGCGTCGTTCTCTGCCGGGGTTCCCGCGGAGACCCGCAGCCACCCCGGTACGCCGTTGTCCCGGACCAGGACGCCCCGGTCGAGGATCTGCTGCCAGGCGGTGTGGCTGTCGGCGAAGCGGCCGAACTGGACGAAGTTGGCGTCCGAGTCGGTGACGGCGAAGCCGGACTCCCGCAGCGCGTCGACCAGCCGGTCGCGCTCGCTCTTGAGCTGCGCGACGTACCCGAGCAGCGTATCGGTGTGCTCCAGTGCGGCGAGCGCGGTGGCCTGCGTGACGGAGGACAGGTGGTACGGCAGCCGCACCAGCTGGACCGCGTCGACGACGGCGGGGTCGGCGGCGAGGTAGCCCAGCCGCAGGCCGGCGGCGCCGAAGGCCTTGGACATGGTGCGCGAGAGCACCAGGTGGCGACGGCCCTCGATCAGCGGGAGCAGTGAGGGGCTGTGGCTGAACTCGCCGTACGCCTCGTCGACGACGACCATCGAGGGCCCGGCCGCCTGGGCGGCGTCGTAGAGCTCCACGACGGTCTCCGCGTCCACGGCGGTGCCGGTCGGGTTGTTGGGCGAGGTGATGAAGACGACTTCGGGGCGGTACTCGGCGATGGCCTTCTTCGCGGCCTCGACGTCGATGGTGAAGTCCTCGTTGCGCGGACCGGACATCCAGCCGGTGCCGGTGCCGCGGGAGATCAGGGCGTGCATCGAGTACGAGGGCTCGAAGCCGATGGCGGTGCGCCCGGGGCCGCCGAAGGTCTGCAGCAGCTGCTGGAGGACCTCGTTGGAGCCGTTGGCCGCCCAGACGTGGGCCGTGGTGACCTCGTGTCCCGCGGTGCGCGTGAGGTAGCGGGCGAGCTCGGTGCGGAGCTCCACCGCGTCACGGTCGGGGTAGCGGTTGAGGTCGCGGGCGGCCTCACGGACCCGTTCGGCGATGCGGTCGACGAGCGCGTCGGGCAGCGGGTACGGGTTCTCGTTGGTGTTCAGCCGGACCGGCACGTCGAGCTGGGGCGCCCCGTACGGGGACTGGCCGCGCAGTTCGTCGCGGATCGGGAGGCTGTCCCACGCGTTGGTGGTGCTTTCGTCGGTCACGCTTGCGGAACCTTCCAGCCGAACCTGGCCTTGAGCGCGGCGCCGTGGGCGGGGAGGTCCTCCGCCTCGGCGAGGGTCACCACGTGGTGGGTGACCTCGGCGAGGGCGTCGCGGGTGTAGTCGACGATGTGGATGCCGCGCAGGAAGGACTGCACGGACAGGCCCGAGGAGTGGCAGGCGCAGCCGCCGGTGGGCAGGACGTGGTTGGAGCCGGCGCAGTAGTCGCCGAGGGAGACGGGCGACCACGGGCCGACGAAGACCGCACCGGCGTTGCGGACCCGGTCGGCGACGGCGGCGGCGTTCTCCGTCTGGATCTCCAGGTGCTCGGCGGCGTAGGCGTCGACGACCTTGAGGCCGTCCTCCAGGTCGTTGACCAGGACGATCGCGGACTGGCGGCCGGCCAGGGCGGGCTCGATCCGGTCCGTGACGTGCTTGGTCGCGGCGACCTGCGGCGTCAGCTCGGCCTCGGTGGCGGCGGCCAGCTCCTCGGAGTCGGTGACGAGCACCGCGGCGGCCATCGGGTCGTGCTCCGCCTGGCTGATCAGGTCGGCGGCGACGTGCACCGGGTCGGCGCTCGCGTCGGCGAGGATCGCGATCTCGGTGGGTCCGGCCTCGGCGTCGATGCCGATGCGGCCCTTGAGGAGGCGCTTGGCGGCGGCGACGTAGATGTTGCCGGGGCCGGTGACGAGGTTCACGGGCAGGCAGTCCTCGGTGCCGTACGCGAACATCGCGACGGCCTGGGCGCCGCCGGCGGCGTACACCTCGTCGACGCCGAGGAGGGCGCAGGCGGCGAGGATCGTGGGGTGCGGCAGGCCGCCGAACTCCTTCTGCGGCGGGGACGCGACGGCGATGCCCTCGACGCCGGCCTCCTGGGCCGGGACGACGTTCATGACCACGGACGAGGGGTAGACCGAGCGTCCGCCCGGGACGTAGAGCCCGACGCGCTCGACGGGCACCCACTTCTCGGTGACCGTGCCGCCGGGTACGACCTGGGTGGTGTGCGTGGTGCGGCGCTGCTCGCGGTGGACGAGGCGGGCGCGGCGGATCGACTCCTCCAGGGCGGCGCGCACGGCGGGGTCGAGCTGCTCCAGCGCCCCGGTGACAGCGCCGGCGGGGACCCGGATCGAGTCGAGCCGGACGCCGTCGAATTTCTCCCCCCACTCGATCACTGCCGCCGAGCCACGATGGCGTACGTCCTCGCAGATGGGCCGCACCGTCTCCAGGGCGGCTTCCACGTCGAACTCGGCACGGGGCAGCAGGTCGCGCAGGGCGCCGCCCTCGGGGAGGGCGGTACCGCGCAGATCGATTCGAGAGATCACACCGCAATTCTCTCAGACCGGTTCAGCCGTCCGGTCGCCCGTATCACTGGCTGATACATGTCCCGGCTGTCACTGCTGACCATTAGCGTTCACGTGGTCACACAGAGGGAAGAACGACTGTACGAAGCGCGGGTCGGACCGCGCAGGCGGAGGTGAGGCAGTGACCGAACCGCACGACGGCGAGATCCCCGACGGGCTCAGCGCCGCGGAGCTCGGTATGTGGCAGTCCTTCCGGAACGGCACGACCTACGATCTGCGTGTCCACGATCCGGTGCGCGACGACCCCTTCGCCCCGCACATCTGGGGCCCCGAGCGCAGTGTCGGCGCGCGCACGGTGGCGCGCCTGCTCCTCGACGGCCCTCCCGCGCGGCCGGGGCGGGTGGCCGCGCTGAAGCTCCGGGGCCTGCGGATCACCGGGAAGCTGGACCTGGCGGGCGGCCGGGTGTCTCCGTACGTCGAGCTCACGGGCTGCCGCTTCGAGCAGGAGGTCGTCCTGCCCGAGTGCCACTTCACCACGCTGCGGATGGTGGGCTGCGCGGTGCCGAGGCTGGACGCGGCCCGGCTCCACACGGAGGGCGATCTGCATCTGCCGCGGTGCCGGATCGATCGCGGCGTCCGGCTCACCGACGCCCAGATCGGCACGGACCTCCTGATCAACCAGATCGGCATCGGCCCCGACCGGCGCGGCCGCGCCTTCGTGGGCGACGGGATGTCGGTGGCGCAGGACCTGCAGGCCGAGATGATCGAGACGCGCGGCGAGCTGAGCCTGCGCGGGGCGAAGGTCGGCGGTTCGCTGAGCCTGCGCGGCAGCCGGCTGCGCGCCACGGACGGGCGGCGGGCCCTGAACGCCCCGCAGCTCAGCGTGGAGCGCACGCTGTACATGACGGAGGCGTGGGTGAGCATCGACACGGGGAACCAGGGCACCACTCCCCCGTTCGGTGTCGCGCGCGGCGGTGGTCCGGCGCGCGGGACGCGGGCGCAGGTCTTCGAGTGCCGGGGCGCGGTGCGGCTCGACGACGGGCGGTTCGGGGACGCGGTGGACCTGCACAAGGCCCGGTTCGTGCTCGCCGACCGCGAGGAGCTCTCGCTGCGCCGGATCGTCACGCCCGAGCTGCGCTTCAACGCGGAGCGCCCGAGGGAGGGCCGGGTCGTGCTGAACGGCGCGAAGGTGGTCACCCTGATCGACGTGTCGACCAGCTGGCCGGGCCCGGGCGGCCTGGCGATGGGCGGCTTCGTGTACGAGAACCTCGTCCCGTACGGCCATTTCCCGCTCTCCCGGCGCCTGGAGTGGGTGCTGGCCGCGACCCCGGAGTACGTCCCGGAGCCGTACGAGCGTCTCGCGGCGGTGCTCCGCAGCTGCGGGGAGGACGCGGACGCCCGCGAGGTGCTGCTGGCCAAGCAGCGGCGCCGGCGCGAGACGCTGCCGCCCGCGGGGAGGATCTGGGGCTATCTGCAGGACTGGACGGTGGCGTACGGCTACCGGCCGGGGCGGGCCCTGGTCTGGATGGCGGTGCTGTGGGCGGCGGGGGCGGTGGCCTTCTCGCAGTACCGCCCGGAGTCGATCAAGGGGAGCGAGCATCCGCAGTGGAATCCCGCGCTGTACGCGCTGGATCTGCTGGTGCCGGTGATCGATCTCGGGCAGGACGGTTACTGGCTGCTGGAGGGCGGCTGGCAGTGGACGGCGGCGGCCCTCGTGCTGCTGGGGTGGATATTGGCCACGACGGTGGCGGCGGGCGCGTCCCGGCTCCTGCGGCGCGGCTGACCGGAGGGCGGCGCCCCGCCCGGCCGGATCCCTGTCGGCGCGGCGGTCGAAAGGCCGGTCGAGGCCCGGCAGGAAGGGCGGTTATCGGCAACCGTACGGTCGGAATCGCGCCACTCGCACCCGCTTCCTTTGCCCTTTCTTGACCCCGCCCAGGGCAACCCTTCCACTCGCTACAGAAGCTTCACAGAGGCCCTCTGGCGCAGCCCTCACCAGGGCTTTTCAATGGTCTGCACCATGGCTTTCCTCCGCGCACTGCTGAGTACCGCGCGCACGTTCCGGTACGGCCCCGGGCTGACCGCCGGGCTGCCGGCGGACGACGCGGTGATGCTCGACGCCCCCGACGAACGGCTCTCCCCCGCGCTGGTGGCGGCGGCCCTCGGAGACTTCGAGCCCGCGGCCAAGCTCCTCGCCACCACCAGGGACTCCGCCGACTGGGAGGCCCGGGACCGCACGCTGGCCCGGCTGGTCGCCTTCGCACGCGGTCGCGACGGCTGGCTCACCGGCTGGCTGGCCGCCGCCCCGCGCGACCCGGACGCCCTGCTCGTCAAGGCCGCGCTGGCGGTGCGCCGTGCCTGGGAGTCCCCCGCCCACGCCGAGCTGCTGCGCGAGGTCGGGCCGCTGATCACGGCGGCGGCCGAGGCCGATGCCCACGACCCGGTGCCGTGGCGGCTGGCGCTCGACCACGCCCGGGGCACGCACGCCTCGCACACGGTCTTCGAGTCGCTGTGGGAGCAGGCCGTCCGCCGCTCCCCGCACCACTACGGCAGCCATGTCTCCGCTCTCCGGTATCTCTCGGCCGAGTGGTACGGCTCCCACCGCGAGTGCTTCGACTTTGCCGAGCGGGCGGCCGAGGACGCCGCCGGGGACTCCCTGGTGCAGGCCCTCCCCGTGCGGGCGGCCTTCGCCCTGCTGCGGGACGAGAAGGCGTCCGCGCGGGCGAACTCCGTGCAGACGGACCGGATCGACGCCGCCGCCGACCTCGCCATCCGGTTCTCGGCCGGATTCCCCGCCGGTGATCCCTGGCCGGCCGAGGTCCGCAACCTGCTGGCCTACGTCCTGGTCGCACGGGGCCGCGCGGCCGAGGCGCTGGAGCAGTTCCGGCTGATCGGGCCGTACGCGACCTCGTTCCCGTGGGCCTCGGTGACCGGGGAGGCGCTCGGCGGATTCCTCGACGCGCGGGCCGATGTCCGGCTCCGGGTGGCCTCTTCCACCCCCCTGTGCGGGCGGCCGGAACACGGCGGGCGCCGCGGCCATTAGGCTTGGCCGTTGTGACCACCGCTCGCCTGCCTCTCTTCCCGCTGAACGCGGTGCTGTTCCCCGGCCTCGTGCTGCCGCTCAACGTCTTCGAGGAGCGTTATCGCGCCATGATGCGCGACCTGCTCGAGATCGACGAGGACGAACCGCGCCGCTTCGTGGTGGTCGCGATCCGCGACGGCCGCGAGACCGCCCCGACGGCCACCGGCATGCCGGACACGGTCGCCACCGCGCCTCCCGCCGAGCGGGCTCCGGGCGACGGCTTCGGGCCCGATCCCATCCAGACGTTCCACCGGGTCGGCTGCGTGGCCGACGCGGCGAAGATCCGTGAGCGCGCCGACGGCAGTTACGAGGTCCTGGCGACCGGCACCACACGGGTCCGGCTGCTCTCCGTCGACGCGAGCGGCCCGTTCCTCACGGCCGAGGTCGAGGAACTGCCCGAGGATCCTGGGGCCGCCGAGGGTGAGGACTCGCCCACGGACGAGGCGGGCGCCCTCTCGGAGGGCGTGCTGCGCGCCTTCCGCAGCTACCAGAAACGGCTGGCCGGAGCGAGCGAGCGTTCCCTGACGACCGGTGCGGACCTGCCCGACGACCCGTCCGTCGTCTCGTATCTCGTGGCCGCCGCCGCCGTGCTCGACGTCCCGACGAAGCAGCGGCTGCTCCAGGCGCCGGACACCGCGACCCGGCTGCGCGAGGAGCTGGCGCTCCTGCGCCGGGAGACGGCCGTCATCCGGCACCTGCCCTCTCTCCCGGCGTCCGAGCTGACCCGCGACCCCACGTACCCCAACTGACCCGAGGACCGGCCCCGGTGGCGAAGAAGTCCAGGAAACAGCAGTCCGGCTCCACCCCGGCCACGGTCGCCCTGACCACGGCCGGCACCGCGTTCACGGTCCACGCGTACGACCACGACCCCTCGTCGCCGTCGTACGGGGAGGAGGCGGCCGAAGCGCTCGGTGTATCCGCCGACCGCGTCTTCAAGACCCTGGTCGCCGAAGTCGACGGTGAGCTGGTCGTCGCGGTCGTCCCCGTGGCGGGATCCCTGGACCTGAAGGCGCTGGCGTCGGCGGTGGGCGGCAAGCGTGCGGCCATGGCCGACCCGTCGGCGGCCGAACGCACCACGGGCTATGTGAGGGGAGGCATCTCCCCACTGGGCCAGCGCAAGCGCCTGCGTACGGTCCTGGACGCGTCGGCCGGGTCGTATCCCACGATCTGTGTCTCGGCGGGGCGACGGGGCCTGGAGGTCGAGCTCTCCCCCTCCGACCTGGCCACTCTGACGGACGCCACCCTGGCCCCGGTCGGCCGGACGTAGCGGGGAAGCCCGCGGCACGTGAGGTTCGCGGAATGCGGACCCCCGGCACGACCGTTTCCGCACAGGTGAATGAGTTTTCTTCTTCTGTACGTGGCGGACCGGGCGGCCTGGCGGCCACCCGGGAGCGACTGCTCGCGGAACGCCGCTCCACGGAGTCCCGGCTCGCGGCGCTGCAGAGTGATTTCGACGGGATCGTCGAGGCGAACGCGCTGGTGGCGGTCGACGACGAACACGACCCGGAGGGATCCAGCACCGCCTTCGAGCGGGCCCATGTCGCCTCGTTGCTGGACCGGGCGCGGGACCACCTGGAGGAGGTGGACCGGGCCCTGGAGCGGCTGGAGCGAGGCGACTACGGGCGCTGCGAGGCGTGCCGTGAGCCGATCCCACCGGGCCGTCTGGAGGTGCGTCCGGCAGCGACGACCTGTGTGCGGTGCGCTGCCGGCGCACCCCGCTGACGCCGTTCGCGACGGGCCGGGAAAGCGTGAACCGCTTCCGCCGGCACGTGGTCAGCGCTTGAAGGCGCCCTTCGACTTCTCCTTGGTGTCCCGGCCCTTGCCGCGGGCCTCCAGGGCTGCTCCCTTGGCCGCGGTGGTGTCGTCGCCGACCGCGTGGGCCACCTTGCGTACGGCCTTCCCGACGATCTGCTCGGTCTTGGCCTTGCTCTTCTCTCCGGCGCTCATGTCGGTCCTTTCCGTAGGTGCTCACCCAGTCGCCTGCCCCTGTCCCCGGGACGGAAACGGCCTGAAGCCGAAACGCACCGTGCTACGCGGGTGCCGCAGCGCCCGCGGAATCGCCACCGGTCCCGCTCGGCGTGGGTACGCGCGGAGCCCCCGGGCGGGTCAGCAGCCGTTCGACGTCCGCGAGCGGGCGCAGGACGCAGCGGTCGAGCAGCAGGGACGGGCTGATGAGGGTCGAGCCGACCTCGTGCCCGGCCTTGACGCAGGTGTAGGGCGAGCTGTGCACCGTCACGTCGTCACCGACAGCCGTGATCCGGCCGGCCAGCGCGGCCTTACGGGCGCAGATCGCCACCGGTCCGACGATCTCCCGGGTCACGCGGCCCGCCCGTACCCGGCGCGCCCACAGCAGTTCCAGGATCAGGTGTCCGCGCACGGAGAAGCCGCCTATCGCCGTGCCGAGCAGCCAGCCGTCGCCCATCCGGCCGCGCAGCACCTGCGCCGTGTCCCGGCCGGCCGCGACCTCCAGCACGCTGCAGCGCGGGACGACCGCGCCCCCGCGGCCCCGGCCGTGCCCGGTGCTGCGGCCGCCGCTGAGCGCACGGGTGCTCCGGTCGGTGAGCAGCCCCGTCCAGTAGCCCTCGCGCAGCAGCGTGACGGTCCGCGCGGCGGTGCCCTCGTCGTCGCGCGCGTAGCTGCCCGCGTACGGACGGGCCCCGGGCCGGTCCCGTACGGTCAGCGGGGCCGGCGTCCAGCGCTCGCCGAGGACGCGGCCGAGGGCGCCGCCGTCGGAGAGGTAGTTGTCGGCCTCGCTCGTGTGCCCGAAGCACTCGTGCGCCAGTACCCCGGCTGCCGTGGGCGACAGCAGCGCCGGTCCTGTCACCGGCTCCGTCAGCGGTGAGCGCAGCCGCAGCAGCGCCTGGTCGTCGAGGAGCTGCCGTACGCCCTGCCGTACCTGTCCTGCCACGAAAGGCGGGTCGTAGGCGGCGGCGCCCCACTGGGGCGTCGTGCCGTGGTCCGGAGCACCGAGGCTGATGCGCACCCGCCACAGCCCGTCCTGCTCGTCCGGGACGATCCGTGCCCGCGGCCCCAGCTCCAGGCGCGCCGCGGCCAACGCCGCGGCCAGGACGTCGGTCACGGCGAGGGCACGTCCGTCACCGCCCGCAGCGCTCGTCGCAACGCGTCCTCGAGCCCTTCGGTGTCGGGCGCGCCGAGCGGCAGCGGCTGCCACCAGGCCGCTTCTTGTGACAGTGCGCTCAGCAGGGGCTTGAGGTGCTGGGAGAGCGCGCTCCGCGCGTTGTAGGAGAAGGAGACACTGACGGAGCCTTCACCGTCGTCCCCCTCCACGCCCTCGTGCGGTGCGAACAGCGGCAGGTAGAGCACGTCGCCGGGGTGCAGCTCCGCGCGCAGCGGCTCCTCGGGCAGCCGGCCGGAGGGGACGAAGCCCTTGGTCTCCAGCATGCGGCTGCGCTGCCGCTCCGGCGCGGTGTCCTCGGGCAGTCCCACCAGCCAGGTCTTCGAACCCCGCTGCTGCACGACGAAGTTGTCACTGTGGTCGAAGTGGCAGCCGATTCCCGCGCCGCGGCCCCGGGTCACCGACAGGTCCGCCGTGCACTCGTCCCAGCCGAACAGGTCGGTCAGCTTCGCGCAGGCGTCGGCCAGTTCCGGCAGGGTGTGCTGCGCCTGGTTGACGAAGAGCACCGTGCCGTCGGGCCGCCGCCGCACCTGTGCTCCGGACCCGGGCTCCTGCGGTGTCCCTTCGAGGCGGCGCTCGAACGCCTCGATGTCGGGCCAGTCGAGGGAGGGGGCCAGGAAGCGCGGGCCGCAGCCGCGCCAGAGGACCGGGCGGCGGCGCCAGTGCTCGCGGTAGAAGAGGTCCAGGTCGAACCGGTCCGCCTCCGGCAGAATGCGTGTGGTCATCGCAGCCCCCAGGCCCGCAGTCGCTGAAGCAGTTTCGCCCGTACGTCGGGTGGCGTACCCACGTCGTGACCGGCCAGGACGGAGGTCAGCGCGTCGAAGAGGGGGCGTCCGGCCGGGCCGATGACGCAGCGCCCCGCACCCGCGAGGAACATCGTGGGGCGCAGGTCCCAGCCGGCGGGCGC
Source organism: Streptomyces sp. NPDC091271 (assembly GCF_044757505.1). Taxonomy (NCBI): domain Bacteria; kingdom Bacillati; phylum Actinomycetota; class Actinomycetes; order Kitasatosporales; family Streptomycetaceae; genus Streptomyces; species Streptomyces sp. NPDC091271. Next base: position 316,863 of record NZ_JBIVVD010000005.1, read on the forward strand.
CTCGGAGTAGTCACGAAAGGCGCAGAAGGTGCCTCCGTGAAAGGCCGAGTCGCGCAGCGTGACGTCGAAGGTGGCCTCCGCGCCCGTGGCGATCGCGCGGGCGACGGCGCAGGCGGCCTCGTGGTGCGCGAGCGGCTCAAGAGCGCACTCGGGGTCGAAGGCCGGTCCGGCAGCCATGAACCGGTGGAAACACTCGGGCAGCGAGAGGCCACGCCCCCGGGGGGAGTAGGGCACGTCGCGGAAGTGCTGGAACTGCGGTGAGGCGAGGAAGAGTTCGGCCACCGCGTTGGTCCCGTGGCCGTGGCGCTCCTGGATCGTCTCCAGGGTGCGCGGAAAGGCCCCCTTCAGTCCCTGCCCGGTTCCCGTGCCTCCGCTGACCACCGCCGAGCGGATGTTGCGCCCGACCAACCGCAGTTCCGTCAGGTCCACCCGGTCGAAGACCTCGACCAGGTCCGCGTCGAGCGGCGGCCGCATGCCGCCGGGGCCCTCCGCGGCGAACGCGGAGCGGAACCGCTGGTCGTACAGCAGCCGGTCGAGGACGCCCAGGATGCGTCCGTGCCGCCCGGCCTCGGCCGCGTCCCCCGGGCCCGGCCCGCCCTTCACGTCGTACGCGTCGTCCGCGTGGTCCACCGCGGTGGCCTCATGCGGCATGGGCGGTCTCCTTCCAGTCGCGTACGAGGGAGAAGAGGCGCTCCGCGTTCGGCCGTGACTTGGGCACGAGCACCCCGTCGGCGGTGAACTTCGGGTCCTCGTAGGTGATTCCGGTCAGCCGCGGCATCATCGGCAGCAGGTGTTCCAGCAGGGTGAGCTGCTCGTCGAGGAGCACGCCGTGGTGCAGGTCCCGGAAGCGTCCGTCGACGATCTGGCAGCCGGACAGGTGCACCTCGTGGCAGCGGTCGAGCGGCAGGGCCTCGAGACCGTCGAGCATGCGCGCTCCGGTGCGCCCCATCAGCCACTGGTAGGCGAGGATGTGACCGATGTCGATCGTCGCGTGCACGCCCGTCTCCCGGACGACGGTGTCGAAGAACGCGAAGGCGTCCAGCGTGCCGACCAGGAAGCTGCCGCCCTCGGTGAAGCCGGGGAACTCCACGGACAGTGGAGCCCGCAGCCGCTCGCGCCACTCCGCGACCCCCGCCACGCAGCGCCGCAGCCCCTCCGCGGTCAGTACGGGCGGCATCGGGTACGGCAGGCTGCGGCCCCCCAGCGACCAGATCCCCAGGTCCTCGATGATCCAGCGGAATCCGTAGCGTTCGACCAGCGCGTTGGTGAAGTCCGCGACGGCTGACCGCTCGTACCGCTCCGGGGAGCCGGTGTTGAGCAGGGTGTGGTGGAAGGCGCGCGGGCGGCCGTCTCCGAACAGGGTGAAGAGGCCGTCGTACGCGGGGAAGTAGCGCTCGGGTGTGAGCGGGCCGTAGTCGATGGGCTGGAAGGCGACGAACATGTAGTCGTACGTCTGCGCGTTACGCCGCAGGAACGCCGCGACCTGGTCGGTCGGGCGGCCCTCCCCTGTCTTCTCGAATCCGATGCGTTCGCCCCAGACAAGGTCCATGCCCAGGCCGAGCCCCAGTTTGTCCATCAGGCACTCTCCGCTTCCGGTGGGTCGAGCACGAGCAGCCTCTTGTCGACCATCTGCGCCAGCCAGCGGCGCGCCCCCGGCTCCTCTGAGGTGAGGCCGCCGCCGGGGGTACGCTCCACGCCCGCGGGTACGGCCGCCATCCGTGGCCAGGCGACGTCGGCCAGGAACCAGCGTGTACGGACGGAGTCGAGCGCCACTCCGAAACGCGGCCGGGCCCGCAGCGCCGGCCCGGTGGCCGCCGTCCCCGCCGCGGGCCGGTCCCGCGCGCGCGGCGAAAGGTCGGGCCGGACGGCCCGTTCGGCGTCCGGCACCGCCTCGACGGTCATCCGCAGCAGCCGCTGCCTGGCCTCCTCCGTCGCGGTGTCCTCGAGGAGCGCACCGCCGACCCGGCCGCCGGCGAAGGCCAGGCCCTCGTTGGTGATCAGGTAGGCGTCGTCGTCCTGGCGCCGCCGGCCGGCCCACAGGTAGCTGCCCGGCTCGGCGACGACCAGCTGCATGGTGTCCAGGCCCAGGTCCGCCGGGTGACGCTGCACCACCTCGACCGTCTCACGGGAGCCCTGGAGGGCGTCGTCGTGGTCGAAGCCGTCCATGAACGACAGGTTGGTGACGATCCCGGCCCGGGTGAGGTTGAGTACGGCGCGCTCCGCGTGCGCCGCGTCCTGGCCCTTGTGCAGGGAGTCGAGGATGCCTTGGTGGGCGGTCTCGAAGCCGGTCGACAGTTGTACACAGCCCGCCGCGCGCAGCCGTTCGCAGAAGGCGGGGTCGGCCAGTTCGCGTTCCAGACGCGCCCGGACCCGGAAGGTGAGCGACGCGCCGCGTCGGCGGACCGCCTCCGTCACGCGCAGCAGATGGCGCAGTCCGGTGTTCTCGTCGGTGACCGCCACATCGGTCATCCCCAGCCGGCCGGACAGCGCCACCAGGTGTCCGGCGGCCACCTCCGGGTCGATCTGCTGGAAGGCACGGGCGTCGCGGTAGCGGTTGCCGTACGAGCAGAAGGTGCACTTCCCCCAGTAGCAGCCGACCGTGAGCCGGTAGGGGAACTGGTGGGCCATGTTGGTGTAGACGGAGAAGTCGAACGGTGCGAAGTCCGGCATCGGCTGCTCGCTCAGCACGAAGCCGTCCGCGAGCCCCGTCCGCTCCCGCCCGACGCCGCCCGCGCCGGTGGTGTCCTCTCGCGTGCCCTTCCTCTCGCCCGCCCCCGGAACGCGGTCGCCGGAGCTTAGGACGCGGGTGAGGAAGTTCTCGCCGTGGCCGAGGCACCAGTGGTCGACGGCGTGGGAGGCGGTGACGTGCCGGCGCAGCGGTGCCGCCCACATCTGCACGGTGGGTCCGCCGAGCGCGATCCGCAGCGCGGGGCGCCGTTCCTTGAGCAGCACGCACAGGGTGAGGACGGGGACGAGCTGGCTGAAGAAGGGCACGGAGAAGGCCAGCATCCGAGGCGGGTCGTCGGACAGCAGCTCCTCGATGCGGTCGGCGCACCAGCACGCCGACCAGCTCTCGCGGCCGGCGTCGACGTACCTGTCCAGTTCGGACAGCAGCAGCGGGCCGTCGACGATCCAGCCATCCTGGGAGGCCTGCTGGGTGACGTAGCGGACCGACGCCTGGATGGCCGCTTCCTGGGCGAAACCGGTGGAGCGGTCGCGGGCGGTCTCCAGGAGCCGGGTGCCGTGCCGGGCCCGGTAACGCTCACTGACGGTCCGGTAGATCTCGCCCGCGCTCGGCGCCGACGCGCCGGGAACCGGGTCTTCCGCGGCGGACGGCTCGTGACGGCGGAGCAGGACTCGGGCGCGGTACTCCAGGTTCAGATCGAGTGTGCGGACCCGGTAGCCCTGAGCCGTCCAGGCGGCGGCGAGCTGCGGCAGCGCGAGGTACGGGAACTGAACGGCCTCGCTCACAGGCGGCATCACCAGCAGTACGTCGCTCATCGCTCATCCCCCTCCCGTGCTCCGCCCGGTGGTCCGTGCCCGCGTCAGCCGTTCGATGAGGTCCAGGCGGTCCCGTGCCGCCCCTGCGCTCTCCGGGTCGCCCCGCGCCTCGGCGAGCACCCGGACGGTGCGCCAGACCCCGGCGCGCAGCGGCAGCTCTTCGGCCACGGCGCGGAATTCCGCCAGCGCGGCGCCGGGGCCCTCCAGGCGCAGGGTGGCGCGGGCCGACAGGACACGCGCGTGCATCGCGAGGGTGTCGCGCGGGTCGAGCGCGACGGCCTCGCGCAGTCGGTCCCTCGCGGCGCTGTGATCGCCCCCCGCGTAGTGCGCCGCGCCGATCTTGTACGCCAGCCAGCTCGACCGGTACCCCTGGGCGGCCGCCCGCTCGTAGCATTCCTGGGCCCACGCGGGACTCGCGGAGGCGTTCACCAGGCCGCGCAGGGCCACCGCCACTCCTGACGCGGGATCCTCGGCGCCGGACTCCCTGCCCTCCGCCTCGGACCCGTCGTGGGCGGGGGACCCGGCGCCCCGGTGGACGCACAGCATCAGGTCCTCCGGCCACGGGGTGGAGGGCAGGAAGGAGGACTCCCGGGCCCGCAGCCCCAGCCGTTCCGCGACGTCCGGGCCGACTCCGCGGAACTCGCCGGGCAGGAACCCGGAGCGGGTGGACCACGTCATCGCGGACAGTTCGCCCCCGCAGGCAGCGACCAGGCCGGCCAGGTCGTCGACGGAGTGGTCAGGCCTGCCGTGCTCGTCCATCAGCCAGTCCAGGTCGATGTCGGTGACGACGTCTCCGGTCACATGCCGGTCCAGGTGGCGGGTGAGGAGATCAGGCGGTACGACCGAAAGCCGTACCCCGCACAGTGTCACCGCCAGGCAGCACTCGCCGGTCCGCGGGTCGGCCGGGGCGCCGCCGGTGGCGATGAGGGACACGCAGTCCACCGCCCTGCTCTCCCAGCCCGCGTACGAGGCCCAGCTCGGCACCCACACCAGGTCGGTGAGACCCGCGGAGAGGGCGGCGGCGGACCAGAAGTCGTCGAGCCCGAATGCGCCGGGCACGCCGCGCACGGGCAACCGGCGCAGCAGCTCCGCGGGCGACGTCCCGGCGCCGGCCGCGGCGCGCAGGGCCTCCTCCCCGCCGGGGGCGAGGGGCTTGAGGTCCAGGTGGCGGTCGAAGCAGACGACGGTGCGGTCGCGGTAGGGGCTCTGCGGCCACAGCGCCGCGACCTCGCCGTGCTCCTCGAACAGGTCAACTCGTCCCTGCATCCCGCACCCTTTCCGGAAGCGGCGCGGCCTGCGCCGGCGCGGGGGGCGTCCTGGGGGCCGGCAGGGGCACCGAGGAGAAGCGGCGCGCGTCCGGGCTGAGCATCGCGGCGGCAGTGGTCACCAGGACGAGGACGCCTGCCCACAGCATGATCGTGCGGGCGTCGGCGAAGCGGAGCAGCACCGCGCCGAAGAGCTGGCCGAGGGGCAGTGAGGCGAAGGAGAAGAAGAAGTCGGCGGAGAACGCCCTGCCGTGCAGCCTCTCGGGCACCTCCCGGCGCAGTCCGGCCATCTTGACGACGTCGAACGCCTGCTGGCCGATGCCGCCCGCGACGAACGCGGCGGTGAGCAGCAGCACCGATCCGGTCGCCACAGGTGCAAGCACGGTCACGCCGAAGAGGCCGAGCAGCGCCAGCGAGTACAGGCCCCTGCTCCGGCCGGTGACGCGGCCGCCGACCAGTGCGCCCACGACGGTGCCCACCGCGAAGGAGCCGAGCACGAAGCCGTAGACGGTCGCGCTGTGTCCCGTTTCCAGCAGGAACACCGGCAGGGCGACCATCCACGGTCCGACGGCGAGCAGGACGTGGACGACGGCGAGAATCTGCACGTGCCGCAGCCACCGCACCCGCCACAGCACGGCGAGCCCGCCGAGGGCGGACCGCAGCAGTGACTCATCGGGCTCGGTGGAGGGCTCGGTCGAGGGCTCGGTGGAGGCCTCGCCGGCCGGTTCGGCCGGTCCGGTCCTCGCGGGGCTGTCGGGTACGGGGCGTGCGGCGTAACGGGCCCCCGCCCAACGGGTCACGACCGCGGACACACCGAAGGCCACGGCGGCGGCGACGGCTCCCGCCGACGAGCTGAGCACGGCCACGAGCGTGGCGGCGAGGGTGGGGCCGACGATGCCGGAGGTGTTGCGCATGCCTTCGAGAAGGCCGTACGCGGCGGTGACTGCGGCTTCCTCCGGGTCGGCACTGCCGGAGCCGTCAGGCGCGCCGGTTCCTCCGTCAGGTTTCCTGGCCGCGCGCGTGTCCTTGCGCAGCACCTGCGGAGTGATCAGCAGCAGGGCCGGTTCACTCACGGCTTCACACAGGCCGATGAGGACGGCGACGCCGAGAACGACGGCGTCCAGCCGGCCGTCCCAGAGGAGGGCCAGCGCGATGAGCGCGAGGAAGCGGGTGGCGTCCGCGGTGACCGCCGCGGCGACGGGGTTGACGCGGTCGAGAAGCGCCCCGCTGAAGAGGACGACACCGCCGAGTGCAATGAATCGGGCGGCGAATACCGCTCCGATGGTCTCCGCTGTCGTTCCCGACTGTGCCGCCGCCACGACGACAATGATCGGAAAGAATGCGTCACCGAGCAGAGAAACAGCCTGCGCAAGGCAGAGCCCGGCGAAACGCCGATTTCCGAGCAGCTGAAGATATGTTCTCACCGGGGACGCGAGACCTTTCTCGAGGAGCCTGCCACCGGCGGTTTCACCGGCCGACGGCAGGCCTGCGTCGGTCCTTCGGTCAGTTCTTGAAGCGGAACGCGTGGAAGGCGACGCTTTCGTCCAGGTCCTCGGCCTCCAGGACTTCCAGGCTGTCGAGGTCTTCGATTTCGTCGAGGATGGTCTGCTCGTTGCGTGACTCGCCCATAATTCCTCCTGAAAACGGAAGGAGCGCGGCAGGCTGATTCCCACAGCGCCGAGAAAAAGGCTAGCCGGGGACTTCCCGCTTTGAGAATGGCGCTCACCCTTTCTGGCTGAAAGGGCGCTCCGAACAGCTCGAAGGGTGTTCCGAACACCTCACGCCCGACCCTGCGAATACCGGTGCCGAACTGGGCAGAATGCGTGAGCGGAAGGGGGAATTCAGAATTCGCAAGGGTGTGCGATGGCCGGTTCCCCATCCTTCGAAAGGGTGTCGTCCGGCTCCGCCCCTCCGGTCGACACCGGGGCGATACTCAGTGGTCGAGCGGCGCCGCGGAGTCCGGGGGCGACACCACCCGAATCATCTGCTTCGGCAGGAAACGCACCGCCGTACGGGCGACCTCCCGGCCGCGGAGCACGGGTCTCCGGCCGCCGACACCGACAGGCGACCGTGTCCGGAGCCTGCTACGGCCGGCCCGGGTCCTGCTTGTCCGCCGGCCGGCCGCCCTCTGCCGCCGGCCACTCGGGGGCACCGGAGGCGGCCCCGTCCCCCGCCTCGGCCCGGGGCGCCCCGTACGGGCTCTCCCACTCCGGCTCAGGGTCCCGCGGCCCGAACAGCGCCGTCAGCCCCAGGTGGACGATCATCGCGGCGATGGGCCAGGCGAGCATCGCCGCCCCCACCGCGTGCAGCTCCAGCGGCGCGTCGAAGGTGACCCCCTTGCCGACCTCCTTGGCATGGGCCACCACATCGGACGTCGGCCCGAACCAGGTGCCGATCCCCCACGCCAGCAGGGAGCCGAGCAGCCCGCCCAGGGCGAGGCCCACCACCAGCGGGATGCCCCCGCGACGACGGAGGAGGAACACGACGGCCGCCGAGACCAGGCCGAAGACGAGTGCCAGCAGCACGAACGTGCCGTCGGCGCCGATGGCCTCCTCGCCCTCGCTGTTCTTGAGGAACACGGCGGTGTCGTCGGAGACGAGCGGCACCCGGGGCGCCAGCCACAGCCAGAGCAGTCCGAGGCCGACACCCGCCACCGTCAGCACGACAGCGATCACCGCGGCCTGCCGTAGCTCCGCACGCCGCTCGTCCGGCCCCGGCTGCTCGCCGGGCTGGACGTGCGACCCCGCGGGCGGGCTCTGCCAGGGGTCGTTCGGCTGGGGCTGGTGCGGCGGCGTCAACGGTGCGGTCACGGTGCCATCGTGCCAGGCGGACGTGTGCGCCGCCTCACCGGACCGCCGCACGCCGGTACGCCCATGTGGCCACGGCCAGCGAGAGCACACCGACCGCCGCGCACACCGCGAGGTCGAGGGCGACGACCGCCCAGTCGGGGTGGGCGTCGAAGGACCGGGTCAGCGCCTCGACGCCGTAGGTCGAAGGGAGCAGATCGCGCGCCCACCCGACCGGGCCGGGCAGCCGCTCGGCCGGCAGCACGCCCAGCAGCAGTGCCGCAGACATGCCCAGCTGCCCGAGCAGCGTCGCCACCTCCTGCCGCGGCGCCAGAAGCCCGAGCGCGGCGCCGAGGCCGGAGAGCGCGGCCCCGGAGAGCGGGATGACGGCGACGAGCACCCACAGGTGCGTCATCGGGAGTCCGAACAGCACGCTGCCCGCCACCGCCGTGACGATCGTGCCGGGCACGGTGAACGAGGCGTACGCGCCGGCCGCTCCCAGCACCACCGCGGCCGGCGGTACCGGCAGCGTCGCGTAGTGGTCGAGCCCGCCGCCGGCCCGGAGCTGGCCGAAGTACTGGGCGAGCAGGTTGAGCGCGACGAAGGCCACGACCAGCACGCTGGAGCCGGCGACGACGGCGCGTGCCTCCGCGCCTCCGTCGACGACCCCGCGCATCAGCACCATGATCCCGACGGACTGGAAGGTCGCGACGAACAGCAGCGGAATGCGCGCGACCCTCGCCCGCGACAGCTGCGCCCGGTAGACGGCGGCCAGCGACGGGAGCAGCCTGGCCCGGGGCGCGAGGGCCGCGGGGGCCGTGCGGGCGGGCGGTCCGGTCCGTACGGCGGAGGCCCGCGCCTTCGGCCCGGTCATCTTCGCGGACTCCGTGGGAACGATGCTCGTCACCTGGCAGTGCTCCCGTCCGACTCCGACACGTTTCGCGACACGTTCACCGTCCTGCTCACGCCTTCACCAGTCCCTCGGCCCTGGCGGCGTCCCCGCCGAGCGCCAGATAGACGTCCTCCAGGCTGGGCGTGGCCAGCGTGAAGTCGTCGAGCGAGGAGAACGCCGCCCCGCCGGTCACCGCGGCGACCGCGGCCCGCGCCTCGTCGGGTCCGAGCCGCAGCACCCACTTGCGCCCCGACTCCTGCGCGGATTCGCGGAGCGCGGCCACCTCCGGGACGTCCAGCGGTGCGCGCTCGCGCCACACGAGCTCGACCCGCACCTCGCCGGCCACCCGTTCCTTGAGCCCTGACGGGGTGTCGCAGGCGATGACCCTGCCGCGCTCCATGACCGCCACCCGGTCCAGGACGGTCTCGGCCTCGATGACGTTGTGGGTCACGAGCAGCACCGTCGCGCCGTGCTCGGCACGCCTCCGGTCGACGGCGGACCAGACGGAGCGCCTGGCGACGGGGTCCATGCCGGTCGTCGGCTCGTCCAGCACCAGCACAGGGCGCTCGCCGACCAGTGTCGCGGCGAAGCAGGCGAGCCGCCGCTGTCCGCCGGACAGCTTCTTCAGCGGGCGTCCGGCGAGGCCGGTGATCCCGAGCTCCTCGAGTACGTCGTCGCGGGCGGCGCGCGCCTCCCGTACGGGCAGGCCTCTGAGCCGCCCGGTGGTCTCCGCGGCGAGCGACACGGTCAGTTCGTCGAGGGCGGTGGACTCCTGGCCCAGGTAGCCGATGAGCCGCGAGGCCCGCTCGGGGTGGCGCACCAGGTCGTGTCCCAGCACCTCCACGCTCCCGGAGTCGGGGCGCATCAGTCCGGTGAGCTGGCGTACGAGCGTGGACTTGCCCGCACCGTTGGGTCCGAGGAGTCCGAAGATCTCGCCGCGCCGGACATCGAGGCGGACCCCGTCGGTGGCGCGCACCTCGGGGGTGCCGGCGCGGCCTCGTCGGCCGCGGACGGCGGGGTAGGTCTTGACCAGGTCACGCACCGCGCACACGGTGCCGGTCTGTGCCTGCGCTGCGCCCGTAGCCTGTGCTGTGCCCGTACTCACGAGGTATGAGCCTACGGGGTCGGATGCCCCGGATTGCGTCCGGGGCCGGGCAGCGCCGCCCCGCTCACTCCCCCGCGGGAGCGTGCTCGGCGGCGGCCCGTACGTCGATCTCGCGCCAGAACCCGGCCCTGATGGCATAGCGGTCGTGCTCGTCGATCTGGTCGTCCTTGTGCGCCAGCAGCCCGAAACGGGCCGCGTACCTCAGGAGTTCCCCGTCGATGCGGTGCGGGATGCGGGGGTACATGGTGGACAGCTTCTGCAGGTGGACGGTCTCCGGCAGCCGTTCCATCCAGCGCCGGGCGAAGACCTGGCCGACCTCGAAGGGGTCACCCCCGACGGTGGTGATGTCCTCCTCCCGGTCCGCCCAGCGCTGTTCCGCGCTGGTGAGCTGGGCCAGGGTCGGCAGGGACGCGGTCTCGGCCGGTTCGCCGAGCGGTCCGCCGCGCTCGACCCAGCCCTTGTCGGACGACCAGCGCAGCGTCGCGTTGGCGGCCGGCGGCTGCGCGGTCTGCTGCGCGGTCCCCGCTGCGGGTGCGCGCAGGCTCGCCAGGTCCTTGGGAGTGGGGACGCCCTTGTGCCCGGGCGTCGGTGCGGGGTGCGGGGCGGCTTCCGTGTCCGCCGTGCCTGTGCCGTTACGGGCCGCGGCGGCCTGGGCCTCGGACGCCCGCTCGGCGGAGGCGGCGAGGGCGGCCTCCGGCAGCGGCGCGGACAGGATCGCGGCGATCTCGGGGCGCGGGACGGGCGGGGGCGCGCAGACGCCGCCGGTCTCCTTGGCCCGTACGGCCTTGGTGATCCAGGCCCGGTCGAGCACCCGCCGCTCGTCGGCCTCGGCGACGAGGTCCTCGGACTGGTTGTAGTCGCCGTCGGCGGCCTGCACGGCCCAGAGGTGGACGGCGACGCCGTGCTCCTTGGCGGACATCAGCCCGGGCAGCAGATCACCGTCGCCGGTCACGAGCACCACGTCGGAACAGGCGCGGTTCCTGGCCAGCTCGGTCAGCTCGGCGTGCATGGCCGCGTCCACACCCTTCTGCGCCCACCGTCCGTCACTGCGGGTGAGCGCGCCGAGCCGAACGGTCACCCGGGGCATGACGCGCAGCCGGCGGTGCTCGGGCTGCGGCACGCGGTCGGGGGCGCCGTCGAACCAGTAGATACGCAGCAGGGGCTGTTCCGTATCGGCCTCCGCCCGCTCGCGCAGGCCCTGGATGAGGGCCGCGTGGTCGACGGTGATGCGGGAACGGGCGGGCTCTCCGGCCAGCAGACTCGCGGCTGCGCCCAGCAAGTAGCCGGCGTCCACCAGGACGACGCAACGGTCCACGCGTTCCACCCTCTTCCAATTCGGGAGCGGATCAGCGGCCCCTGACATGGGGGGTGCGTCCGCCGGCCCGGGATTCGCTTACTCAGGGTTTCCTTCGAGTCTGCCCGACGGCACGGGGGTTAAGGTCCGGAACTCGATCATCGGCGTGGCGGATCGGGGAACGGCGGATCATACCTCGCCTACTACGCTCGGTAATGATCCAACATGCGTCCTTTGTGGTGATATGTGAGTCTGACAGCGGTTCTGGACCCCCCAGAGCCTCCACAGGAGGCATCACGATGGCGAAGAACAAGAACCGCAAGCAGGGCAGCCAGCAGGACCGCGCTTCGGCCGCGGAGCGGGGCGCCGAGGAGGCCAAGTCGACGGCGTACGAGTCGCAGACCCAGCCCCAGTCGCAGGCGCAGGGCAGCCCGGCGGACGTCGCGCGCAAGCACCAGAAGCGCTTCGGCCACAACTGACCGGTTCACGGGCCGGCAGGCCGAGAGGGGCGGGCCCCCCCCGGGGGGGGGGGCCCCCCCCCGGGGGGGGGGGGGCCCCCCCCCCCCCCCCCCCGCCCCCCCCCGGCCCGCCGCGCCCCTTCGCCACCCCTCCGGAGGCCCATGTGCTGGGTGTTCTG
>NZ_JBIVVD010000005.1:328351-667693 GCF_044757505.1 Streptomyces sp. NPDC091271
CCCCACCCCCCCCCCCTGCCCCGGGCGCCGGCCACCCCGGCGGCGGGCGCGCCCACCCACCTCACGGGCTGCCCCCCCCCCGCCCGGGGGCCGGGGGGGGGGGGGGGGGGGGGCCCCCCCCCCGGGGGGGGGCCGCCCCTCTCGTGGGTGCGGGGAGGACCGTCAGCCGGCCAGGCAGGACGGGCCGAGCAGCACCTTCAGGTCGCCGAAGAGGGCGGGGTCCGGCTTGACGCGGTGCCGGTCGAGCCGGAGCACGGTGGTCTTGCGGGGGCCCTGGAGCCTGATGCGCACCTCGGTGTCGCCGCGGTGGTTGCTGAGGACCTCGCCGAGCCGGCTGACCATGGGCGGGGTGACCCGCACCGTGGGGATCGTCAGGACGACGGGCGCGTTGGACCCGGCGTTGGAGATGTCGGGGACCTGCATCTCCATGGCGACGAGGCGCGGCACGTCCTCACGCTTGTCGAGGCGTCCCTTGACGAAGACGACGGTGTCCTCGACGAGCTGGGTGGAGACCAGCTGGTAGGTCGCGGGGAAGAACATGCACTCGATGGAGCCCGCGAGGTCCTCCACGGTCGCGATGGCCCAGGCGTTGCCCTGCTTGGTCATCTTGCGCTGGAGGCCGGAGATGATGCCTCCCACGGTGACGATCGCACCGTCGGAGTGCTCACCGCCCGTGAGCTGCGAGATCGCCGCGTCCGACTTGTCGGACAGGACGTGCTCAAGGCCGAAGAGCGGGTGGTCGGAGACGTACAGCCCGAGCATCTCGCGCTCCTGCGCGAGCAGGTAGGACTTCTCCCACTCGATGTCCGAGAACTCCACGTCGAGACCGAAGCCAGGCTCGTCGCTCGTCTCGTCCCCTCCGCCGAAGAGGTCGAACTGTCCCTCGGCCTCCTTGCGCTTGACCTGCACCACGTTGTCGATCATCGGCTCGTGGTGGGCGACGAGCCCCTTACGGGTGTGCCCCATCTCGTCGAAGGCGCCGGCCTTGATGAGCGACTCGACGGTGCGCTTGTTGCAGACGACCGCTTCGACCTTGTCGAGGAAGTCGGGGAACGTGGAGTACTTCCCCTTCGCCTTGCGGCACCTGATGATCGAGTCGACCACGTTCGTCCCGACGTTGCGGACGGCGGTCAGGCCGAAGAGGATCACGTCGTCGCCCTGGGCGGCGAAGTTCGGCTCGGACTCGTTGACGTTCGGCGGGAGCACCTTGATGCCCATGCGCCGGCACTCGTTGAGGTAGACCGCGGACTTGTCCTTGTCGTCCTTGACGGAGGTCAGAAGGGCCGCCATGTACTCGGCGGGGTAGTTCGCCTTGAGGTAGGCGGTCCAGTAGGTGACCAGGCCGTACGCGGAGGAGTGCGCCTTGTTGAACGCGTATCCGGCGAAGGGCACCAGGACGTCCCACAGGGCCTTGATCGCCGCGTCGGAGAAGCCGTTCTTCTTGGCGCCCGCCTCGAAGAGGACGAAGTTCTTCGCCAGCTCGTCGGCCTTCTTCTTGCCCATCACGCGGCGCAGGATGTCGGCCTCGCCGAGCGAGTACCCGGCGACGATCTGGGCGGCCTTCTGCACCTGCTCCTGGTAGACGATCAGGCCGTAGGTGAGGCCGAGGACCTCCTTGAGGGGCTCCTCCAGCTCCGGGTGGATCGGGGTGATCTCCTGCCGGGCGTTCTTGCGCTCGGCGTAGTTCGTGTGCGAGTTCATTCCCATCGGGCCCGGCCGGTAGAGGGCCGAGACTGCGGAGATGTCCTCGAAGTTGTCGGGCTGCATCTGGCGCAGGAGCGAGCGCATCGGGCCGCCGTCGAACTGGAACACCCCGAGCGTGTCGCCGCGGCAGAGCAGTTCGTACGTCTTGGGGTCGTCCAGCGGCAGGGAGAGCATCTCCAGGTCGACGCCCTTGTTGGCCTTCACCATCTTGATGGCGTCGTCCATGATCGTCAGGTTGCGCAGGCCGAGGAAGTCCATCTTCAGCAGGCCGAGCGACTCGCACTGGGGGTAGTCCCACTGCGTGATGGTGACGCCGTCGGTGTGCCTCACCCAGACCGGGGCGTGGTCGACGATGGGCTCGCTGGACATGATCACGCCCGCTGCGTGCACACCCATCTGCCGGACGAGGCCCTCGACGCCCTTGGCGGTGTCGATGACCTTCTGGACGTCCGGCTCGTTCTCGTACATCCCCCGGATCTCGCCCGCCTCGCTGTAGCGCGGGTGCTTGGGGTCGGTGATGCCGCTGAGGTCGATGCCCTTGCCGAGGACGTCGGCGGGCATGGCCTTGGTGAGGCGGTCGCCCATCGCGTAGGGGTAGCCGAGGACGCGCGCGGAGTCCTTGATGGCGTTCTTGGCCTTGATCTTGCCGTAGGTGCCGATCATGGCGACCTTGTCGGCGCCGTACTTCTCGGTGACGTACCGGATCACCTCGACGCGCCTGCGCTCGTCGAAGTCGATGTCGACGTCGGGCATGGAGACGCGCTCCGGGTTGAGGAAGCGCTCGAAGATCAGCCCGTGGGTGATCGGGTCGAGGTCGGTGATGCCCATGGCGTACGCGACGATCGAACCGGCGGCGGAACCACGGCCGGGGCCGACCGCGATGCCGTTGTTCTTGGCCCACATGATGAAGTCTGCGACGACCAGGAAGTACCCCGGGAACCCCATCTGGATGATGATGTCCATCTCGTACTCGGCCTGCTTCTGCCGGTCCTCGGGGACGCCTCCGGGGTAGCGGCGATCCATGCCGACCCGGACCTCCTCCTGGAACCAGGTGACCTCGGTGAAGCCCTCCGGGATGTCGAACTTCGGCATCAGGTCGCGCTTCTCGAACATGCCGGTGGTGTCGATCTGCTGCGCGACCAGCAGGGTGTTGGCGCAGCCCTCCTGCCAGGCGTCCGAGGAGTCGACGGCGTACATCTCGTCCGTCGTCTTCAGGTAGTAGCCCGTGCCGTCGAAGCGGAAGCGGTCCGGGTCGGAGAGGTTCTTGCCGGTCTGGATGCAGAGCAGCGCGTCGTGCGCCGTCGCCTCGTTGGCGTAGGTGTAGTGCGAGTCGTTCGTCACGAGCGGCGGGATGCCGAGCTTCTTGCCGACCCGCAGCAGGTCGTCGCGGACCCGGCGCTCGATGTCGATGCCGTGGTCCATCAGCTCCAGGAAGTACCGGTCCTTGCCGAAGATGTCCTGGTACTCGGAGGCCGCCTTGACCGCCTCGTCGAACTGGCCGAGGCGCAGGCGGGTCTGCAGCTCACCCGAGGGGCACCCCGTGGAGGCGATCAGGCCCTCGGACCACTGGGAGATGGTCTCCTTGTCCATGCGCGGCCACTTCTGCAGCCAGCCCTCGGCGTACGCGTCCGAGGAGAGCTTGAAGAGGTTGTGCAGTCCCGTGCTGTTTGCCGCCCAGATCGTCTTGTGGGTGTAACCACCGGAGCCCGAGACGTCGTCCCGCTTCTGGTGCGGCTGGCCCCACTGGATCTTGCGCTTGTGCTTGCGGGACGCGGGGGCGACGTACGCCTCGATCCCGATGATCGGCGTCACGTCCGCCTTCTTGGCCGAGTGGAAGAAGTCGTAGGCGCCGTGGAGGTTGCCGTGGTCGGTCATCGCGATGTGCGACATGCCCATCGTGTTCGCCGCCTCGAACATGTCCTTGAGCCGCGCGGCACCGTCCAGCAGCGAGTACTGGGTGTGGACGTGCAGGTGCGTGAAGGGCGGCTTGGTCACGGCGCTGTGCCTCCGGAAAAACTCGGGATGACGGCTGAGGGGGACAGCGTGGAAGTCTACGTCTCCGAGGTGACAAGCGACGGGCACTCCGGGGTACGGTCGCGCGTTGGAAGACCGGGGACGCCCGTCCCATTTGTCATGAACGCCATGTACCAGGAGGCACCCAGCGATGTCGGACACGCAGACCGGCGCAGAGCAGCGCGGGGAGCAGATTCTCGCAGTTTTCGACACCGCGTTCGGGCAGCTCCTGGCCGCCGACCCCGCAGCCTTCCGGGTCAAGTTCCGCAAGATGGCGGGCTCTGCCTTCGCGTTCTACCGGGGCTCGGCCGGCCTCTTCTACGCCGATCTGGACCGTGAGCAGCACACCGGCGCCTATCTGGACGAGCGCACGAGCAGGGTGTGGATCCACGGCGATCTGCACGCCGAGAATTTCGGCACGTACATGGACGCCAACGGCCGGCTCGTGTTCAACGTCAACGACTTCGACGAGGCCTACGTGGGCCCCTTCACCTGGGACCTCAAGCGCTTCGCCGCCTCCGTCGCCCTGATCGGTTACGCGAAGGCGCTGGGCGACGACCAGATCACCGAGCTCGTCCGGGTCTACGCCGCCGCGTACCGGGAGCGGATCCACGCCCTGGCGACGGGCGCCAAGAACGACGAGGTGCCGCCCTTCACCCTGGACACCGCCGACGGTCCGCTGCTCGGCGCGCTGCGCGACGCCCGGGCGCTGACCCGGTTCGGTCTGCTGGACTCGATGACGGAGATCCGGGACTTCGAGCGCCGGTTCACCGCCGACGGCGGCGCGATCGATCTGGACGCGGCGACGCGGTACAAGGTGCTCGCGGCGTTCGACGGCTATCTGGAGACGCTGCCGGAGTCGAGCCTCACGCGCCCCGACTCGTACCGGGTGAAGGACGTCGTCGGCCGCCGGGGCATCGGCATCGGGTCGGCCGGCCTGCCCTCGTACAACATCCTTCTGGAGGGCAACAGCGACGCCCTGGAGAACGATGTGGTGATCTACCTCAAGCAGGCGCAGACCCCGGCCGTGTCCCGGCACATCACGGACGCGGCCGTGCGGGACTACTTCCAGCACGAGGGGCACCGCACGGTGATCTCGCAGCGCGCCCTCCAGGCGCACGCCGACCCGTGGCTGGGCTGGACCGAGCTGGACGGGTCCGGGCAGCTGGTCGCCGAGGTCTCCCCGTACGCGGTCGATCTGGACTGGTCCGACATCGACGAGCCGGAGGAGATCGCGGCGGTGGTCGCCGATCTCGGCCGGGCCACGGCGACGATGCACTCGGCGGCGGACGACGAGAGCGGACACTCGCTCGTGCCGTTCTCCACGGAGCGTGCGATCGACGCGGCCATCGCCGCCGACGAGGAGGGCTTCGCCGACCTGCTGGTGGACTTCGCGCACAGCTACGGGGCGCGCGCCCGTGCCGATCACCAGATCTTCGTCGACCTCTTCCGCAACGGCCGCATCCCGGGCCTCTAGGTCGGACACGGCCCAGGGCCCCCGGTCCCGGCCCGCAGATCCTTAGGGCTCCCATACAGGAACGCATGGCAAACTCTCCGGCGATGGACGTATCAGGGACACCGATCAGAGCGGTACGCGCGGCGCTGTTCACCGCGCTCGTCGTCACGCTCTCGTCCGCGTCCCATGTGCTGCTCTCCCGGGTCCCGCTGCCGCTCGCCGCCGTGGCGCTGCTGGCCGGGGCCGTCTTCGCCGTGTCGTTCGCGCTGGCGGGCCGGGAGCGCGGCTTCGGCGCGATCGCCGGGCTGCTGGTCCCGCTGGAGCTGGCCGCCGACACGGTCTTCACCACCGGCCAGCACCTCTGTTACGGGGCGGCGGGCGGCCCGATCGCGGGCCCGCTGCGCTCCGTGGGCGTCGACGTGCTCTGCGGCGGCGAGTCGGGGCGCGGCGCCGACGGCCTGTCCGAGGTGGCCTCGGTCGGCACACCGCTGGCCGGGGTGACGGGCGAGGGCGGCCAGGCCGCCGCCCTGCTGGCCTCGCCCGGTCCCGCTGTCCCCTGGCTGCTGCTGGCCGCGCACGTGGCGGTCGGCCTGCTGGCCGCCGCCTGGCTGCGTCGCGGCGAGTCCGCGCTCGCGGGGCTGCTGCGCGCGGCCGCCGCCGTCGCCTTCCGGCCGCTGCTCACCGCGGTCGCCGTGGTGGGCACGGCCCGCCGCCGCGTGCGGTCCGACGCCCGGCGCGCCGGGCGCCCGCACCCGCTCGCCCCGGCCCGCTTCCTGGTGCACTCCGTGGGCCGGAGGGGCCCACCGCGTCCGGCTCCCACCCCTGCCTGAGTACGCGGTAAGTCCCCCGAGCCACCCCACCTCCACGGAGCACCCCCATGAGCAAGCGCAACACCCAGGCCAACAAGTCCGCCGCCCGCGAGCGGCTGCGCGCGGAGCGCGAGCGCCAGGCCAAGAAGGACAAGACTCGCAAGCAGATCGTCGTCGGCGTCTCGGTCGTCGCCGTGCTCGCGATCGCCGGCGGTGTCAGCTACGGCGTGATGCAGCTGAACAAGCCCTCCGCCTGGGAGGCGGCAGCGGACGCGAAGAACGTCACCGCCCCCAAGAACACCTCGGGTGACGACGGCACGACCGTCGTGATCGGCGAGTCGAGCGCCAAGAAGACGTTGGAGCTGTACGAGGACTCGCGCTGCCCGATCTGCGCCACGTTCGAGCAGACGGTCGGCGAGACCGTGGCCAAGGACGTCGACGCCGGCAAGTACAAGATCAAGTACGTCGGTGCGACCTTCATCGACAACTCGGACAACGGCGAGGGCTCGAAGAACGCCCTGAGCGCGCTCGGCGCGGCGCTGAACGTGAGCCCCGACGCCTTCCTGGAGTACAAGACCGCCCTGTACTCCGCGAAGTACCACCCCGAGGAGACCTCCGACAAGTTCGCCAAGGACAGCTACCTGATCGAGGTGGCGGACACGGTGGACGCGCTGAAGGGCAACAAGGCGTTCCAGAAGGACGTCGAGGACGGCACGTACGACGCCTGGGCGATCAAGATGTCCAAGGCATTCGACAAGAGCGGGGTCGAGGGCACGCCGACCCTCAAGATGGACGGCAAGACGCTCACCGCCGAGGGCAGCAAGAACGCGCCCATGACGGTGGCCGACTTCAACGCGGCTGTCACCAAGGCGCTGAAGGGCTGACAGGAGAACCCGCGGCCCGACGGGTACCGCGGGCACAACTCCGGGTGTCATCCGGCCAACAGGCGGGCGAACTTCCTTTGTTCGCCCGCCTGTTCGCTCTACCCGCCAGTAGGGTGATCCTCCGTGACCAGACGACTCCTCTCCGCCTCACCCAGCCGCCGCACGGTCGTGAAGGCCGCCGCCGCCACCGCGGTCGCCGGCACCGTGCTCACCGCCACCGGCGCCCACGCCGCCGACGGCCCCGCCTTCCTGCACGGTGTCGCCTCCGGCGACCCGCTGCCCGACGGCATACTCCTGTGGACCCGCGTCACCCCCTCCCCGGACGCCGTGCCCGGCTCGGGCCTCGGCGCCGATACGCCGGTGGTCTGGGAGATCGCCGAGGACAAGGCCTTCTCCAGGGTCGCCGCCCGCGGCACGGCCGTCGCGCGGGCCGGCGCGGACCACACCGTCAAGGCCGATGTCCGGGGGCTGCGCCCGGCCACGACCTACTGGTTCCGCTTCTCGGCTCCCCCGGGCGGGTCCGAGGGCGGGCAGGGCGTCCTCTCCCCCGTGGGCCGCACCCGCACCGCGCCCGCCGCCGGGGCCGCCGTCGCCGGGATCCGGTTCGGGGTGGTCTCCTGCGCCAACTGGGAGGCCGGCTGGTTCTCCCCGTACCGCCACCTCGCGGACCGCGCCGACCTCGACGCCGTGCTGCACCTGGGCGACTACATCTACGAGTACGCGTCGGGCAGTTACCCGACCCAGGACACCGTCGTACGCCCCCACGCCCCGCTGCACGAGATCCTCACCCTCGGCGACTACCGCCTCCGGCACGCCACGTACAAGACGGACACGGATCTCCAGGCGCTGCACGCCGCCCACCCGGTGATCGCGATCTGGGACGACCACGAGTTCGCCAACGACGCCTGGGCGGGGGGAGCCGAGAACCACACCCCCGGCACGGAGGGTTCCTGGGCCGCCCGGGTGGCCGCCGCGAAGCAGGCGTACTTCGAGTGGATGCCGGTCCGTGCGTCCACCGAGGGCACCGTGTACCGGCGTCTGAGCTTCGGCGCTCTCGCCGAGCTGCACCTGCTCGACCTGCGCAGCTTCCGTTCCGAGCAGGCGTCGATCGGCGACGGCGCGGTCGACGACCCCGGGCGCTCGATCACGGGGCGGGCGCAGCTGGACTGGCTGAAGGCCGGGCTGGCCGCGTCGGATGCCCGCTGGAAGCTCGTCGGCACCTCGGTGATGATCTCGCCGGTCGCCTTCGGGGCGCTGCCGGCGCATCTGCTCGCGCCGCTCGCGGAGCTGCTGGGGCTGCCCGCGGAGGGGCTGGCGGTCAACGTCGACCAGTGGGACGGCTACACGGACGACCGCAAGGAGCTGATCTCCCATCTGCGGGACCAGGGCGTCCGCGACACGGTCTTCCTGACCGGCGACATCCACATGGCGTGGGCCAACGACGTACCCGTGAAGGCCGCGACCTATCCGCTCTCCGCCTCCGCGGCCACCGAGTTCGTGGTGACGTCGGTGACCTCGGACAACCTGGACGACATCCTGAGGGTGGCCCCCCAGACGGTGTCGCTCGTCGCCGCGGCGGCGGTGAGGACCGCCAACCGCCATGTGAAGTGGGTCGATCTGGACTCGCACGGCTACGGCGTCCTCGACGTGACGGCCGAGCGTTCACAGATGGACTACTACGCGGTCTCCGACAAGACCGCGAAGGACGCGACGTCGTCCTGGGTCCGTTCCTACCGCACGCTCAGCGGCACCCAGCGGATCGAGCGGGTGAACGCGCCGGTGCGCTGACCGGCGGAGGCCCACGCAGGGGCCGCGCACCGGGGTGCGCGGCCCCTGCGTGTGACTACAGCGTGGCGAGGAAGCCGAGCGCCACCTTCCAGGTCAGGTCGGCGGCGTCCTGGTCGAAGTCGGGCAGATCGGGGTCGGTGTAGAGGTGCCCGGCCCCGGGATAGCGGTAGATCTCGACGTCGGCCCCGGTCCGCTGCATCTGGAGGTACCAGCTGTTCAGCCAGTCCGGCGACTCGTACACGTCGGGGTCGGCGACGTGCAGCTGTACGGGCAGCTCGTCCACCGAGGCGTTCTCGGCGATGTCCGACGTGCCGTGGAGCAGCAGCAGGCCGCGGGCCTTGGCGTCGCCGAGCGAGAGGGTCTGCGCCACGGACGCACCGAACGAGAATCCCGCGTACACGAGGCCCTGGTCGGAGTAGGGCGCTGCGGCCAGGACGGCGCGCTTGAGCAGCTCCTCCTTGCCCACCTGTTCCTTGAAGGCCATTCCGTCCTCGACCGTTTCGAAGGTGTGCCCCTCGAAGAGATCGGGCACGCGCACCTCGTGCCCTGCTGCGCGCAGCCGTTCGGCGGAAGCGTGCACGGCCGGCCTCAGACCGTAGATCGAGTGGAAAAGCATGATGTTCATGCGGTCCATGGTGCCAGGCCTGCCCCGACTCTTGGAGGACGACCGAATGGAGAACGTACTGCGGCCGGTGCTCGTGCTGGGCGGGTCGCTGCTGATCACCCTGCTGGTGGGGTGGCTGGTCGATCTGCTGCTGCGCCGCGCCGACAGCCGCCATCACGAGACCCCGCTCTGGGGCCTGCTGCGGCTCTGCCGTCCGCCCATGCAGGTGGTCCTCTGCACGGCGTTGCTGAGGGCCAGCTTCGACCAGCTCCGGCTCGACGTCGTGCGGGACAACCGGGACGCGCTCGGGCAGGTCCTGACCCTGGTGCTGATCGCGGCGTCGGCCTGGCTGGTGATCCGCGTCGCCGCCACGATCGTCCAGTCCTCGTACGCCCGTTACGCGACCTCCACCCGCGACCCCGCCCGTGTCCGCCGGGTCCGGACCCAGGTCACGCTGATCCAGCGTGTGGTCACCGCGGTGGTGGCGACGGTCGCGGTCGCCGCGATGCTGCTCACCTTCCCCGCGATGCAGACGGTCGGCACGTCGATGCTGGCCTCGGCCGGTGTGCTCGGCATCGTCGCCGGTGTCGCGGCCCAGTCGACGCTCGGCAACCTCTTCGCCGGGTTCCAGATCGCCTTCGGCGACATGGTGCGGCTCGGCGACACCGTGGTGGTGGACGGGGAATGGGGCACGGTGGAGGAGATCACCCTGACCTTCCTCACCGTGCGGACCTGGGACGAGCGGCGGTTCACGATGCCCGTGTCCTACTTCACGAGCAACCCGTTCGAGAACTGGTCGCGGGGCGGCGTGCAGATGACCGGCACCGTCTTCTTCCAGCTCGACCACTCGGCCCCGGTCGCGGCGATGCGTGACCGGCTGCGCGACATCCTCGGCGAGTGCGCGGCCTGGGACGGCCGCGACTGGTCCCTGGCGGTCACGGACACCACCCCGACCACGATCGAGGTGCGGGCGGTGGTCACCGCGAAGGACGCGGACGACATCTGGACGGTGCGCTGCGCGGTGCGGGAGCAGATGATCGGCTGGCTCCGGGACAACCACCCGTACGCGCTGCCCCGGGTCGTGACGTCGCCGGCGGCGCTGCCGCCGGGCGACCACTGGCGGGAGCTGACGGGTGCGGACGCCGGCCTGACGTCGTCCAACGGTCATGTGCCGACCCCGGACAAGGCGCCCCGCACTGGACGTGGCTGAGCGGCCCCCGGGCGGGTGGGCCGGTCAGCGCAGGCTGCGTACGTCCAGGTAGCGCAGCACCCGGTCCACCACCTCGGGGTCCGCCCCGGGCTCGCTGCGCGCGGCGAGCACCGCGTGACGGGCGGCGGACATCATCTCGCGCTGGATCCGGGCGACCTCCTTGAAGCGCTCGGCGCGCTGCGCGTACGCCTCGCGCCGCTCCTCGTCGACCATGTCAGGGCTGATCCTCGCCCCGATGTCGTACGCGGCGCGCTGCAGCCGCTCCAGGACCTCCTCGGGGAGTCCCTCGGTGTCCTGGACCTCCTTGAGGCGGGTCTTGGCCGCCCTGGCCGCCCGGATCGCGAGGTCGCGCTCCAGTGCCTGCTCGGCCTCGGTGTCCGCCCGGACGCCTAGCTTGCGCACGAGCCACGGCAGGGTCAGGCCCTGGAGGACGAGGGTCACCATGATGACGACGAAGGCGATGAAGACGATCTCGTCCCGGCCGGGGAACGGCTTGCCGTCGTCCGTCTCCAGCGGGATCGCCAGCGCCAGCGCGACGGAGGCGACTCCCCGCATCCCCGCCCACCACATGATGACGGTCTCGCGCACGCCGGTGGGGATCTCCTCGCTGACGTCACGCCGGGTGTGCAGCCGCTTGGCGAGCCAGGCGGCGGGCAGCAGCCACAGGAGCCGGACGCCGATGACGACCGCGGCGACGGCGAGGCCCCAGCCCAGCAGCCGCAGTTCGTGTCCGTCGGCGGTACCGAAGACGTTGTGGAGTTCGAGGCCGATCAGGCCGAAGGCCACGCCGGTGATGAGGGTGTCGACGATCTCCCAGAAGGACCGGCCGGTGAGCCGCCCGAGGACGTCGTCGGCGTCCGCGGTGTGTTCGGCGAGGAAGAGCGCGGTGGTGAGGACGGCGAGCACGCCCGAACCCATCAGCTCCTCGGCGAGTACGTAACTGACGAACGGCACGAGGAGGGTCAGGCCGACCTGGAGGGTGGTGTCTCCCAGGTACCCCATGAGTTTGATGGTGAGCCAGCCGAGCACCAGGCCGACCACCACGGCGACGACGGCGGAGAGGACGAGCAGTCCGAACGCGGCCGGCAGCGAGAAGGTGCCGCTGACGGCGGCGGCGATCGCCACGTGGTAGAGGACGATGGCCGTGACGTCGTTGAACAGCCCCTCGCCCTCCAGGATCGACACGAGCCGGCGCGGCAGCCCGACCGATCCGGCCACGGCCGTCGCGGCGACCGGATCGGGCGGGGCGACGAGCGCCCCCAGGGCCACGGCGGCGGCGATCGGCAGACCCGGTACGAGCGCGTTCGCGACGGCCGCGACGGCTGCCGTGGTGACGAAGACGAGGGCGACGGCCAGCAGGAAGATCGGCCGCCGGTTGGCCGCGAACTGCCGCCAGGAGGTGCGCTGCACGGAGGCGTAGAGCAGCGGCGGCAGGAGGGCGGGGAGGATGAACTCCGGCGGGATGTCCACGTCGGGGACGAAGCTGGCGAAGGCCATGACGATCCCGGCGAGGGTCATCAGGATGGGTGCCGGGAGACGCAGGCGCTCCCCGAGCGGCACCGTGACCACCGCTCCGAGCAGGAGCAGGAGCAGGAGCGCCATCTGGTCCACGTTGTGCCTTCCGCAGCGCGCGCGGGCCTCCGGGCCCGTGTTGATCAGCCGGTCAGAGCTCCCAGCCTGTCACGAGCACCCCGCGGACCTGCGGCAGCCCCCTGCGGGCCACGTGGGTCAGAGCGCGCGGCGCATGGCCCGGTGCGGAATCCCGGCGTCCGGGAACTCGGGGCCGTACGCCGCGTAGCCGAGCCGCTCGTAGAAGCCGAGCGCGTGCGTCTGGGCGTGCAGGTCCACGGCGGCCAGGCCGAGCGTGCGGGCCTGTTCCTCTATGGCGCGGACCAGCGCGGCCCCGACGCCCAGTCCGCGGGCCTCGCGCGTCACGGCGAGCCGGCCGAGCGAACCGACGGCCAGGTCGCCGCCGGTCCTGTCCGCCGCGTCCTCGCCGTGCAGCAGCCGTCCCGTGCCGAGCGCGGAGCCGTCGGCGGCCACGGCGATGACGTGCACCGCGGAAGCGTCGTGGGCGTCGTACTCGATCTCCTCGGGGACCTGCTGCTCGCCGACGAAGACGTCCTTGCGGACCTGGAAGCACGCCGCGAGATCGCTCTCGCCGAGGGCCCTGCGGGTGCTGTACGGGGCGGGCCCGGGGTTCATTCGCTCTCCGCTGCGATCGTGTCGAGGGCATGGCGCAGGTCGTCCGGGTAGCCGCTCTCGAATTCGACCCAGCCGCCGTCGGCCGGGTGCTCGAAGCCGAGCCGGACCGCGTGCAGCCACTGCCGGGTCAGGCCGAGGCGCTTGGCCAGCGTGGGGTCGGCGCCGTAGGTCAGGTCTCCGACGCAGGGGTGGCGGTGCGCGGACATGTGCACGCGGATCTGGTGCGTGCGCCCGGTCTCCAGCTTGATGTCGAGCAGGCTGGCCGCGCGGTAGGCCTCGATGAGGTCGTAGTGCGTCACGGAGGGCTTGCCCTCGGCGGTGACGGCCCACTTGTAGTCGTGCTGCGGGTGACGGCCGATGGGGGCGTCGATGGTGCCGCTCATCGGGTCGGGGTGGCCCTGCACGAGGGCGTGGTACTTCTTCTCGACGACCCGGTCGCGGAACTGCGCCTTGAGCAGGGTGTACGCCCGCTCGGACTTGGCCACGACCATCAGGCCGGAGGTGCCGACGTCCAGCCGGTGCACGATGCCCTGGCGCTCGGCGGCGCCCGACGTCGAGATGCGGTAGCCGGCCGCGGCGAGGCCACCGATGACGGTGGTGCCGGTCCAGCCGGGGCTGGGGTGGGCGGCGACGCCGACCGGCTTCATGATGACGACTATGTCGTCGTCGTCATGGACGATCTCCATGCCCGCGACGGGCTCGGCGACGACCTGGACCGGAGCGGGTGCCTGGGGCATCTCCACTTCCAGCCAGGCACCGCCGTGCACCCGCTCGGACTTCCCGGCCACCGCGCCGTCCACCTGGACCTTCCCGGCAGCGGCCAGCTCGGCGGCCTTGGTGCGGGAGAAACCGAACATCCGGGAGATGGCGGCGTCGACACGCTCGCCCTCCAGGCCGTCGGGTACGGGCAGGGTGCGGACCTCGGGATACGTACTCACCAGTCGAGTATGCCTTGCGCCCGCTAGTCCTTGTGCACGGTGCCGTCGGGGTCCAGGCCCTTGAAGGAGAGGATCACGATGAGGATTCCGCCGCAGACGATCGCCGAGTCGGCGAGGTTGAAGACGGCGAAGTGCGCGGGGGCGATGAAGTCGACCACCGCGCCCTCGAAGACGCCGGGCGCGCGGAAGATGCGGTCGGTGAGGTTGCCCAGCGCTCCGCCGAGCAGCAGTCCCAGGGCGATGGCCCAGGGCAGGCTGTAGAGCTTGCGGGCGAGCCTGATGATCACGATGATCACGACGGCCGCGATGGCGGTGAAGATCACGGTGAACGCCTCGCCGATCCCGAAGGCGGCGCCCGCGTTGCGGATCGCGTCGAGCTTCAGCCAGTCGCCGAAGATCTCGATCGGCTCCTCGTGCTCCAGCTTCGCGACCACGATCATCTTGCTGATCAGGTCCAGGAGGTAGGCCAGGACGGCCACACCGAGCAGTACCAGGATCTTCTTCCTGCCCCGGCCGCTGCCGGGCTCGTCGCTCCCTGCCGGGGTCGAGCCCCCGGCGGGCTGCTGGGGCTCAGCCCCGTCGGCCCCCTCGGCATCAGGGATGTCCGGCGTACCGATGATGCGCTCCGCCTCTGCCACGTGAGTCCCTCAACCTAGGTGCCTGACTGAGGACGAGGGTACGACACACCCGGGGGATCAGGGGCGCCAGGACCCGGTCCTCCCGGCTTCCGCGGGCCTTGTGGTTTTCCGTCCGGGTCCGGCCCGGCCCTGGAGACTCTTCCATCGGGGCCCGGCCCCTGAGGTCTTCCGTCCGGGCCGGACCCCGGCCCGGACGGAAGGCGCCTAGCCGCGCCGCTCCTGCTTCTGCTTGTCCTCGACGCAGAGCGTGGCCCGGGGGAAGGCCTGCATCCGCGCCTTGCCGATCGGCTTGCCGCAGACCTCGCAGAGCCCGTAGGTGCCCGCGTCGAGCCTGGCGAGCGCCCGCTCGGTCTGGTCCAGGGTCTCCTGGGCGTGGGCCGCCAGGGAGAGCTCGTGCTCCCGGGTGATGTTCTTCGTGCCGGTGTCCGCGTCGTCGTCCCCCGCTCCGTCCCCGGAGTCTCGCATCAGACCGGCGAGCGCCGCGCCCGACGCCTCCAGCTCGGTGCGCAGCCGCAGGACCTCGCCGGTCAGCCCGGTCCGCGCCGCGTCGACCTCCTCCGGGGTCCAGGGGTCCTCCCCCGGCCTGACCGCCAGGTCTCCGGGCGCCGTCGCGGCGCCGGCCCTGGCCGGGGGGACCGCGGTCGCGGTGCCCTCTCCTACAGCCGTGGTCCGGGCCGCGCTCTTCTTGGCTACCACCGTGTGGGCTCCTGTCTGCTCGGCGGCCTGGGCCGCCCCCGTGGCCTTCTTCGACGCCTTCTTGGCTGCGCTCTTCTTCGCCGTGCTCTTCTTCGCCGCGCTTTTCCTCGCCGTGCTCTTCTTCGCCGGCTCGTGGTGCGCCGGGTCCTTGCCGGCCTGTTCCGGTTCCGGCGGATGCTCCGCCGTCTTCTCCCCGGCGGCCTTCTCCTCGGCAGCCGCAGCCGTGGATCTCCCGGACGCCGAACTCGATGCGGCGGTCTTCTTCGCCACCATGGCCGCGGCCCCTTCACATATTGTGATCTTGCACGCGAATCGTGCTGGGACGATAAATCGACCCCAGCTCCGCGGCAACGGGGCACGCCGCCGGTTCGCCCCCTCCCGCTGCCGGTCGGTGGCGCGCCTGCAACCGTTGTGCCCAGCTCCCCGCCCGGTAATCCGCCCCCGCGCGCTCTCCGGAGACTCCGTCCGCACCGACTGGCCATTCGGGTGCAAGCGCCTTCCACGTACCCGTCGGTCGAAAACCGGTCGGCCGTCGCCCGCGAGGGCCCGTACACTGGCCGCAGCGAGAGGCATGGACGGGACGAGTAGCGTCGTACGCAGCCAGGAGCGACCCGGGGACGGTGGGAGCCCGGGGGTGAGCGCGCCGTGAAGATCAGCCCGGAGCCGCCGGAAGAAAGCTTTGGACAGTGGGCCAGCCCACGGACACAGGGCGACTAGACCCGGCATCGCGACCCCAATGAGGGGGCCACGGGTGCATGCCCGGGGCCAAGGAGGGTGGTACCGCGGGAGCTGATCAGGCTCTCGTCCCTCCGACGGAAGTGGAAGACGTCCGCCGGAGGAAGCCCGCACATGACATCGCCGCAGTACCGCCAGGTACCCGCCCAGGTCGACCTGCCCGCCCTCGAGCACGCCGTGCTCGACTTCTGGCGCGACAACAAGGTCTTCGACAAGAGCCTCGAACAGTCCGAGGGCCGCCCCGAGTGGGTCTTCTACGAGGGCCCCCCGACGGCCAACGGCATGCCCGGGGCCCACCACATCGAGGCCCGCGTCTTCAAGGACGTCTTCCCGCGCTTCCGCACCATGCAGGGCTACCACGTCGGCCGCAAGGCCGGCTGGGACTGCCACGGCCTGCCGGTCGAGCTCGCGGTGGAGAAGGAGCTGGGCTTCAACGGCAAGAAGGACATCGAGGCCTACGGCATCGCCGAGTTCAACGCGAAGTGCCGTGAGTCCGTGACCCGCCACACCGACGCGTTCAGCGAGCTCACGACCCGCATGGGTTACTGGGTCGACCTGGACGACGCCTACCGCACGATGGACCCCGAGTACGTCGACTCCGTGTGGTGGTCGCTGAAGGAGATCTTCAACAAGGACCTGCTGGTCCAGGACCACCGCGTCGCCCCCTGGTGCCCCCGCTGCGGCACCGGCCTCTCGGACCACGAGCTGGCCCAGGGTTACGAGACGGTCGTCGACCCCTCGGTCTTCGTACGCTTCCCGCTCACGTCCGGACCGCTGGCCGGCGAGGCCGCGCTGCTGGTCTGGACGACCACGCCGTGGACCCTGGTCTCCAACACCGCCGTCGCCGCGCACCCCGACGTCACCTACGTCGTCGCGACGAACGGCGAGGAGAAGCTCGTGGTGGCCCGGCCGCTGGTCGAGAAGGCGCTCGGCGAGGGCTGGGAGCTCACCGGCGAGTCCTTCACCGGCCGCGAGATGGAGCGGTGGACGTACGAACGCCCGTTCCAGTTCGTCGAGTTCCCGAGCGAGGCGCACTACGTCGTCAACGCCGAGTACGTCACGACCGAGGACGGCACGGGTCTGGTCCACCAGTCCCCCGCCTTCGGCGCCGACGACCTCCTCGTCTGCCGCGCGTACGGCCTGCCGGTCGTCAACCCGGTCCGGCCCGACGGCACCTTCGAGGAGGACCTCCCGCTGGTCGGCGGCGTCTTCTTCAAGAAGGCCGACGAAGCTCTCACCGAGGATCTGGCCGCGCGCGGCAAGCTCTTCCGCCACGTCCCGTACGAGCACAGCTACCCGCACTGCTGGCGCTGCCACACCGCCTTGCTGTACTACGCGCAGCCGTCCTGGTACATCCGCACGACGGCGGTCAAGGACCGGCTGCTCCAGGAGAACGAGAAGACCAACTGGTTCCCGGACTCGGTCAAGAACGGCCGCTTCGGCGACTGGCTGACCAACAACGTCGACTGGGCACTGTCGCGTAACCGCTACTGGGGCACCCCGCTGCCGATCTGGCGCTGCGAGGACGAGCACCTGACCTGCGTGGGCTCCCGCGCCGAGCTGTCGGAGCTCACCGGCGCCGACCAGACGGGGCTGGACCCGCACCGGCCGTTCGTCGACGAGATCACGTTCACCTGCTCCCACGAGAACTGCCAGCTGGAGGCGTACCGCGTCCCGGAGGTCATCGACGCCTGGTACGACTCGGGTTCGATGCCGTTCGCGCAGTGGGGCTACCCGTACAAGAACAAGGAGGTCTTCGAGTCCCGCTATCCGGCGCAGTTCATCTCGGAGGCCATCGACCAGACCCGCGGCTGGTTCTACACGCTGATGGCGGTCGGCACGCTCGTCTTCGACAAGTCCAGTTACGAGAACGTGGTCTGCCTGGGCCACATCCTCGCCGAGGACGGCCGGAAGATGTCCAAGCACCTGGGCAACACCCTCGACCCGATCCCGCTGATGGACCAGCACGGCGCCGACGCGGTCCGCTGGTTCATGGCGGCGGGCGGCTCCCCCTGGGCCGCGCGCAGGGTGGGCCACGGCACGATCCAGGAGGTCGTCCGCAAGACGCTCCTCACGTACTGGAACACGGTGGCCTTCCAGGCGCTGTACGCCCGTACGTCGAACTGGGCGCCGTCGGCGGCAGACCCCGCCCCCGCCGACCGCACGGTCCTGGACCGCTGGCTGCTGAGCGAACTCGGCGCCCTGGTGGACGGGGTCACCAAGGCTCTGGAGGGTTACGACACCCAGCGCGCCGGCAAGCTGCTCTCGGCGTTCGTCGACGACCTGTCCAACTGGTACGTCCGCCGCTCGCGCCGCCGCTTCTGGCAGGGCGACAAGGCGGCGCTGCGCACGCTGCACGAGGTCGTGGAGACAATCACCCGGCTGCTGGCCCCGCTGACGCCGTTCATCAGTGAGCGGGTCTGGCAGGACCTGATCGTTCCCGTCACCCCGGACGCCCCTGAGTCGGTGCACCTGTCCGACTGGCCGAAGGCGGACCCGGCGGCGATCGACCCGGCGCTCTCCTCGCAGATGGCGCTGGTGCGCCGCCTGGTGGAGCTCGGCCGTGCCACGCGTGCCGAGTCGGGGGTCAAGACCCGGCAGCCGCTGTCGCGGGCCCTGGTCGCGGCCTCGGGCTTCGAGTCGCTCACACCGGAGCTGCGGGCCCAGATCACGGAGGAGCTGAACGTCTCCTCCCTGGCCTCGCTCTCGGAGGTCGGCGGCTCACTGGTCGACACCACGGCGAAGGCGAACTTCCGCGCGCTGGGCAAGCGGTTCGGCAAGGGTGTCCAGGCGGTGGCCAAGGCCGTCGCGAACGCCGACGCGGCAGCGCTGTCGCTGGCTCTGAGGGAGGGCACGGCCTCGGTGGAGGTCGAGGGTGAGCAGATCACTCTCGCCCCCGACGAGGTCATCATCACGGAGACCCCCCGGGAGGGCTGGTCGGTGGCCTCCGACTCGGGCGCGACGGTCGCCCTGGACCTGGAGATCACCCCGGAGCTGCGGGCCGCAGGACTCGCCCGTGACGCGATCCGGCTGATCCAGGAGGCACGCAAGAACAGCGGCCTGGACGTGGCGGACCGGATCGCGGTCCGCTGGACGTCCGCGTCCCCCGCGACGGCCGAGGCCCTGACCGCCCACGCGACGCTGATCGCGGACGAGGTCCTGGCCCTGGACTACGCGCAGGGCGAGGCGGACGACACGTACGGCACCCCGTTCGAGGACGAGGGCCTGTCCCTCACGTTCCGCCTCCGCAGGACGGAGCGGTAACCAGCAACACGCAGAGGGCCCGGCCGGACACGCTCCGGCCGGGCCCTCTGCTGTTCCCCTACCCGCCCCTTCCCGAACCCGGGGCTCCGCCCCGGACCCCGCGCCTCAAACGCCGGCGAGGCTGGAATTGCGGCCCTGGGAATCGAACCGAGCAGGGCAGAATCAAGCCCCTCCGGCGATTGAGGAGCGGGGGTCCGGGGGCGGAGCCCCCGGGAACAGGGCACACAAAAGGGCCGGGCCCCGGGAAAACCCGGGGCCCGGCCCTCAGCCTGCCGACGGCTACGCGCTCAGCGAGCGCGAACCGCTCAGTTGTCGTCCTCGTCGATCAGGAACCCACGCATCGGCGACGGCGCCTGCTGCATCGGCTGCGGCGCCTGCGGCCGCACCGGTGCCATCGGCTGCGTCATCGCGGGCGACATCTGCTGCTGGCCGCCGCCGTAGGACGGGCCACCGCCCATCGACTGGTTGCCGCCACCCATCTGCTGGTTGCCGTGACCACCGTGGTTGCCACCCATGGTGTGCCCCATCGCACCCGCACCGGCCGGAGCCAGCGAAGGCGACGGCGGCAGCGAGGCGGCGGCGGGCGTCCGCGGCGGAGCCAGCGAGTCGTCGGCCTGGGTCTCCAGCTGACGCAGCTGGCTCTCCAGGTAGGACTTCAGACGGGTCCGGTACTCGCGCTCGAAGCCACGCAGGTCCTCGACCTTGCGCTCCAGCGTCGCGCGGGCAGACTCCAGCGAGCCCATCGCCACGCGGTGCTTCTCCTGCGCGTCCCGCTCCAGGGCGTCCGCCTTGGCACGGGCGTCACGCTCGAGGCCCTCGGCACGGCTACGCGCCTCGCCGACGATCTTGTTGGCCTCGGAACGGGCCTCCGCGATCGCCTGGTCGGCGGTCTGCTGAGCAAGGGAGAGGACACGGGCGGCGCTGTCGCCACCGGGACCGCCCTGACCGGGCTGCTGCATCTGCTGCTGCTGCTGCTGCATCTGCTGCATCTGCTGCTGTGGTGCGTGACCGCCCATGGGGCCGCCCATCGGGCCACCCATCGGACCGCCCTGCATCGGGCCGGGGCCGTGCGGGCCCTGCGGACCGGGACCGTGGCCACCCTGGGGGCCATGGCCGCTGGGACCGGCAGGCAGCTGCGGAGCTCCACCGGGCAGCTGGGGGGGACCCATCTGCGGGGGCTGCTGCTGCTGTACCGGCGGACCAGATATGGCGGCGGGCACCGGGGCCCCTGGCCGGTCCTGCTGCTCCGGCGGTTTACGCATTCCCTGCTGCTGCTGGTTCTGCGCGGCGGCACGCGTGGCCGCGGCCAGCTTGGCGCGCAGGTCCTCGTTCTCACGGAGCAGTCGGGTCAGTTCCGATTCGACCTCGTCGAGGAAGGCATCGACCTCGTCCTCGTCATAGCCTTCTCGGAGGCGGACGGTCGTGAACTGCTTGTTCCGCACGTCCTCGGGGGTCAGCGGCATCTCTTCTTCACCTCTACGTAGTCGTCGGCAGTCGGCAAGACCGTATCGTTCACACGCTGCTCGCAAGCTTGCCCACGAGATTGAGCAGAATGTAGACGATGATCATCAGAACGAAGAAGGACAGGTCAAGTGCCACGCCCCCGAGACGCAACGGCGGTATGAACCGCCGCAGAAGCTTCAGTGGTGGATCCGTGACAGTGTAAGTGCCCTCGAGAACGACCACCATCGCCTTGCCTGGCTGCCATGAACGTGCGAACTGGAAGACATAGTCCATGACCAGCCGGAAGATCAGCACGATGAGGAAACACATCAGCGCGATATAGACCACATCCAGTGCGATGCCCATGTCCCGCGCTTCCCTCTCCCCTGGCTCTCGTAGCCCCGGCCACCCGGCCGAGTTTGTTCCCGGTGTTCTCAGCTCTGGTTGAAGAACCCGCCCTCTGCGATGCGGGCCTTGTCCTCCGCCGTGACATCGACGTTAGCAGGCGACAACAGGAACACCTTCTGCGTCACACGCTCAATGCTGCCATGGAGACCGAAGACAAGTCCCGCGGCAAAGTCGACAAGTCGCTTCGCATCCGTGTCGTCCATCTCCGTGAGGTTCATGATCACCGGAGTGCCTTCGCGGAAGTGTTCCCCGATGGTACGGGCCTCGTTGTAGGTCCTGGGGTGCAGCGTGGTGATCCTGTAGGGCTCCCGCTCGGACACGACCTTGGGCATGATCACCGGTGCGTTCTTCTCCATGTTCGGGCGGTCAGGTGTGATGGATGCCACGGGGGCGATTCGGGCGGGTCGTCCGTTTTCCGCCGGGAGCTGAACCGGTTCCCGTGGCGCGGGCGGCTGTACCGATCGCACCGGTTCGTCCCGTTCCCGCTCCACAGGATGCGCGGGCTGGTGCCGCCGCCGGTCCCGCTCGGGCTCCGGCTCGGGTTCGAATTCGTCGTCGGGGTCGAACCCCGGACCGTCGTACCCATCGTCCTCCACGAGGCCGAGGTAGACCGCCATCTTGCGCATCGCGCCGGCCATGCTCCGAGTCCTCCGCTCTGTGGTGGATCGGCATTCGTGTCACCAAGTGCCCGAGATCCACTCCGGCCTGCCCGCTTCAAGCGGGAATGACCATATTTTCTGCTGTGGTCCGACTTGCTTCGCGACGTTACCCGAGCCGGGGTCGGACTCCGAGTACCGCCGTACCGACGCGTACATGTGTCGCCCCGGCCGCGACCGCGTCCTCAAGATCCGCGCTCATCCCAGCAGAGACCATGTTCGCAGCCGGATGGTTCCCGCGCAGGCGGGATGAGAATTCCATCAGGCGGTCGAACGCGGCCCGTTGCCGGCCCGCGTAGGGGCCGGCGAGCGGGGCGACGGTCATCAGGCCGTCGAGTCTGAGGCCTTCCGCCGCTTCCACCGCGGCCGCCAACTCCTCGATCGCGTCCGGCGCGACCCCGCCCCGGTCCCCTCGCTCACCGCTCTCGGCGTCGAGGGCGACCTGGATGAGGCAGCCGAGCTCACGCTCACCCCGGACCGCCGCCGCCGAGAGTGCGGTGACCAGCTTCACGCGGTCCACCGACTGCACCACGTCGGCATAACCGGCCACGGACCGGACCTTGTTGGTCTGCAACTGTCCGACAAAGTGCCATGTGAGCGACAGATCCGCACAAGCCTCGGCTTTTGGCGCCGCGTCCTGATCGCGATTCTCCGCGACCTGCCGCACACCGAGTTCGTGGAGAATGCGCACATCGCTCGCGGGGTAGGTCTTGGTGACCACGATGAGGGTCACTTCCTCCCGCTTGCGGCCGGCCGAGACGCAGGCGGAAGCAATACGTTCCTCCACCTGTGCCAGGTTTGCCGCGAGTTGAGCCCTGCGATCCGTCATGTCCTATCAGTCCAACCAGACATATCCGGCGAGCCGTCCTGTGGTGCGGTCGCGGCGGTACGAGAAATGGTCGCCGGATTCCAGGGTGCAGAACGGCGAGCTGTGGAGGTCACCGACGCCCAGCTCCGCGAGCTGGGCGCGGACCCCGGCCGTGACGTCCACCGCGGGTGTTCCCCAAGCGGTCTCCGACCACGACGCCGGGACGGCTTCGGCGACCTCCGCGCGCATCTGCTCCGGAACCTCGTAACACCGTCCGCAGACGGCCGGGCCGGTGTGCGCGATGATCCGGGACGGTTCCGCCCCGAGCGCGATCATGGCCTCGACCGCGGCGGGTACGACTCCCGCGACCAGGCCGGGCCTTCCCGCGTGGGCGGCGGCGACGACACCGGCCGCCGGATCGGCGAGCAGCACGGGTGTGCAGTCGGCGGTGAGCACCGCGAGCGGGAGTCCGCGCCGCGCCGTCACCACCGCGTCCACCGCGGGGATGTCCGCGGTGTCGCCCCAGGGGCCGTCGACCACGGCCACGTCACGCCCGTGCACCTGGTTCATCCAGACCACCCGGTCCGGGTCGAGACCGAGGGAGCGGGCCGCGCGCGCACGGTTCGCGCCG
This sequence comes from Streptomyces sp. NPDC091271, assembly GCF_044757505.1. Lineage (NCBI taxonomy): Bacteria > Bacillati > Actinomycetota > Actinomycetes > Kitasatosporales > Streptomycetaceae > Streptomyces > Streptomyces sp. NPDC091271. Next base: position 351,242 of record NZ_JBIVVD010000005.1, read on the forward strand.
ACGGCGGCGGGATCGTCGCCGACCGCACCGCCGAGGTTGAGCTCCTCGTACGGAACGGCGCTCACTCCGCCCCACCTGTCGGTGAAGGCGAAATGGGCGCCGCCCGCCGAAGACTCCGCGGCTTTCACCGCGTGCTGCGGACCTATCACTTCAAGAAGTCCGGTACGTCCAGCTCTTCGGCCTGGTTGTCCTGGTAGGGACGGGCCGTCGGGACGTGCGGCGGGGTGACCGGCGGCAGCGAGGTCTCGTTCGCCACCGGCGCCGGCTCGGCCGGCGTCTGGGGCTCCTCGCGCGGGGGCACGGAGCCCAGTCCGCCGGTCTGACGGGCCGGCTCGGCGGTCCGGGCCGGCGGAGTCGACTCCTCGCGCTTGCCGGCACTGGATCCGAGGACGTTCTCCCGGCGGGCCGGCGGCTGTCCGCCGTCGAAGCCCGCGGCGATGACGGTGACCCGCACCTCGTCGCCCAGCGCGTCGTCGATGACCGCGCCGAAGATGATGTTCGCCTCGGGGTGGGCCGCCTCGCTCACCAGCTGGGCGGCCTCGTTGATCTCGAAGAGACCGAGGTCGCTGCCGCCGGAGATCGAGAGCAGGACGCCGCGGGCGCCGTCGATGGACGCCTCCAGGAGCGGCGAGGAGATCGCCATCTCCGCGGCGGCCACCGCGCGGTCGTCGCCGCGGGCGGAGCCGATACCCATGAGCGCCGATCCGGCCTCGGACATGACCGACTTGACGTCGGCGAAGTCGAGGTTGATCAGGCCCGGGGTGGTGATGAGGTCGGTGATGCCCTGGACACCCGAGAGCAGCACCTGGTCGGCCGACTTGAACGCGTCGAGCACGCTGACCTGGCGGTCCGAGATGGACAGCAGCCGGTCGTTGGGGATGACGATGAGGGTGTCGACCTCTTCGCGGAGCTCGGCGATGCCGTCCTCCGCCTGGTTCGCGCGCCGCCGGCCCTCGAATGTGAACGGGCGGGTGACCACGCCGATCGTCAGGGCGCCCAGCGAGCGCGCGATGTTGGCGACGACGGGTGCGCCGCCGGTGCCGGTGCCGCCGCCTTCTCCGGCGGTGACGAAGACCATGTCGGCCCCCTTGAGGACCTCCTCGATCTCCTCACGGTGGTCCTCTGCCGCCTTACGACCGACGGCCGGGTTCGCCCCGGCGCCGAGGCCACGGGTGAGTTCACGGCCGACGTCGAGCTTGACGTCGGCGTCGCTCATCAACAGTGCTTGCGCATCGGTGTTGATCGCGATGAACTCGACGCCCTTGAGACCGACCTCGATCATTCGGTTGATGGCATTGACACCACCGCCGCCGACACCGATGACCTTGATGACTGCGAGGTAGTTCTGCGGTGCTGCCACGTCGAAGGCCTCTCGCCTCGAGTTACGTGTCGTCGCTTCGCGGTAGTCCCGCCGCGACGACGGATGCCGATTGGGTCGGTCCGGACGCCGACCCAAACCCTAACCTTGAAGTTTAGGGTTACCAGTGTGTCTGCTTCTTGGACTCTTCCGAACAGGACACTAAGTCGACAAGTGGCGCACGTTCAACGAACACGCCGAACCTCCCGTTTTTCTTTTCACCCTATGTGATCACCCGTAGCGCTGACCAACCAGGGGGCTGGCCAGGCCAAACGTGCGTCAACTCTTCGACACCGCAGGGGCGGTGGGAGCGCTCACGTCGAAGTGTCCCGCTTTGGGAGACGCTTTCATGAGAGCGCTGAGCACCCGCGCCTTCACGAGCCCTTCCTCACTGCTGCCCCACATCACGGTCCGCCCCCGGGTCAGTTCGAGGACGGTGGAGTCGTACGAGGTGACCCGCACCGTCCTGGCCTCCCTGGCCACCTGCCCCGGAAGGTCCCCCGCGACACGGACCGCTTCGCGCAGCAGACGGTCACTGCCGAAGCGGCGCAGGCTCGCCGACTGATCAGGTGTCAATTCGAGCAGCGGAACACGCGGCGGCGCTTTGTCCACGGTTGCGAAGCGCACGCCTTTTGCGTCCACTTCAATGAACTTTGCGCCCTTTTCGACCAACAGGACCGGTTTCCGTTCGGTCACCTTAAGGCCGACACCGTGTGGCCATGACCGTACGACATCCACGGAGTCGATACGAGGCAACTTCTGGCGCAACCGGTCCGCGATCGCCCCGGTGTCCACGGAAATGAGCGGGGATCCGACCGGGGCCGCCGCGGCGGCCTCCACCTCGCTCCGCGTGAGCACGTCCGTGCCGGTGGTCGTGACCCGCTCCAGCCTCAGCCAGGACGAGCCGTAGAGCACCCAGACCGTGGCGGCGGCGGTCAGCACGAGGCCGACAGCGGCCAGGACGAGCCGCGTACGGCCCGTCAGTCTTCGCCCCTGGGGGCCGATGTGCGGCGGGCGGGCCGGGGTGTCGGCCCGCTCGGCCTCACCGCGCTGGGCGGTCGTCGGTCCGGCCACGCTCGCTCCTTCGCCGGACCCGGGGCGCGCGCCCCGGGTCCGCACCGCCTCACGCCTTGCGGCGTGCGGCAATCGCTTCGTACACCATGCCGACGAGCAGGTCGTCGGCGTCCCGTCGCCCGAACTCCGCGGCGGCACGGGACATCTCGTACAGCCGGTGCGGGTCCGAGAGCACCGGAAGGACGTTGCCCTGCACCCATTCCGGGGTGAGCGCCGCGTCGTCCACCAGCAGACCACCACCGGCGTTGACCACCGGCTGGGCGTTGAGCCGCTGTTCGCCGTTGCCGATCGGCAACGGGACGTAGGCGGCGGGCAGCCCGACGGCGGAGAGCTCGGCGACGGTCATCGCGCCCGCGCGGCAGAGCATCATGTCGGCCGCGGCGTAGGCGAGATCCATCCGGTCCACGTACGGTACCGGGATGTAGGGCGGCATCCCCGGCATGTTGTCGATGCGCGGCATTTCGTTCTTCGGGCCGACCACGTGCAGGATCTGGATCCCGGACCGCTGGAGCAGCGGTGCGATTCGTGTCACCACCTCGTTGAGGTGGCGGGCGCCCTGCGAGCCGCCGGAGACGAGCAGCGTCGGCAGGTTGGGGTCGAGGCCGAAGGCGGCACGCGCCTCCGGGCGGACCCGGGCCCGGTCGAGGGTGGCGATGGTGCGGCGCAGCGGGATGCCGATGTAGCGGGCACCGCGCAGCTTGCTGTCCGGGGTGGAGACGGCGACGCCGTGGGCGTACCGCGAACCGATCTTGTTGGCCAGGCCCGGCCGGGCGTTGGCCTCGTGGACGACGATCGGCACCCCGGCGCGCTTGGCCGCGAGGTAGCCGGGCAGGGCGACGTAGCCGCCGAAGCCGACCACGCAGTCCGCCTTGGTGCGCTCCAGGATCTGCTCGGCGGCCTTGATGGTGCCGCGCAGCCGCCCCGGGACGGTGATCAGCTCGGGTGTGGGCTTACGCGGCAGCGGTACGGCAGGGATCAGTGCCAGTTCGTACCCCCGCTCGGGTACGAGCCTGGTCTCGAGTCCGCGCTCCGTGCCGAGGGCAGTGATTCCCACGGTCGGGTCCTGCCTCCGCAGGGCGTCTGCGAGGGCAAGCGCGGGCTCGATGTGCCCGGCGGTCCCCCCGCCGGCGAGTACGACATGCACCGAAATTCACCGCTCTCCGGACGGACGCTTCATGACGCGCCGTCTCATCGTCTTCCATCTGACCCCGGGCCTCCGCATGGCCAGGGCCGCTCTCGCCGCCGGGTCCTCTCGCGCGAAGGCGATCAGGAGCCCGACAGCGAACATGGTCGGCAGCAGGGCGGACCCCCCGTAGGAGAACAGCGGCAACGGGACACCGGCGATCGGCAACAGGCCGAGCACCGCACCGATGTTGATCACGGCCTGCGCCGTGATCCAGGTGGTCACGCCTCCCGCTGCGTACCTCACGAAGGGGTCCTCCGTGCGTCCGGCCACGCGGATACCCGCATAGCCTAGAGCCGCGAAGAGGGCCAGTACCGACAGCGTCCCCGCCAGGCCCAGTTCCTCCCCGGTGATGGCGAAGATGAAGTCGGTGTGCGGTTCGGGAAGTTGACCCCATTTTTCCACACTCGCACCGAGGCCGGAACCGAACCACCCGCCGGAGGCGAGAGCATAGATTCCGTGCACCGCCTGCCAGCACGAGTCGCCGGGACCGGGTTCGGACGCTCCGATGCAGCCGAGCCGGGACATCCGGTTGGGGCTGGTCTTGATGAGCAGGAAGCCGATGAGACACGCGAAGGCGAGCACACCGGCGAAGAGCCTGGTGGGAGCGCCCGCCAGCCAGAGCAGGCCGAAGAGGATCGCGGTGAGGATGATCGCGGTGCCCATGTCGCCGCCGAGCATGATCAGTCCGAGCAGCATGAAGGCGACCGGCACGAGCGGCACGAGCATGTGCTTCCACTGGGCCAGCAGCCGCTTGTCCTGTTTGCGGGCGAGCAGGTCCGCGCCCCAGAGGATGAGGGCGAGCTTGCCGAACTCGCTGGGCTGGAGCTGGAAGGGGCCGCCGAGATAGATCCAGTTCTGGTTGCCGTTGACCGACATCCCTATCCCCGGCACCTGGACCAGCACCATCAGGAAGACCGTGCCCATGAGCAGCGGGTAGGCCAGCGCCCGGTGGAGTTTGACGGGCATCCTGGACGCCAGCAGCATCAGTCCGGCCCCGATCACGGCGGCGAGGAACTGCTTGCGGAAGAAGTAGGTGCCGGGCCGTGCCAGCTCCAGCGCCTTGATCATCGAGGCGGAGTAGACCATGACGAGGCCGAGCACGGTGATGAGCATGCCGGCACCGAGGATCAGGTAGTACGCGGTCAGAGGCCGGTCCCAGGCCCGTCGTGCCCGCTCGTACGTCCGCCGCACCCCCGCACCCCGGCGCGGCCGGGGCTGCCCGCCGCCGGACCTCGACGGTCCCCCGCCACGCGGTGAGGGGGGCCGCCGGGGGCCTGTGGCGGGCCGGCTCCGCAGGGCGAGCCCGGTCAGCGACCCGGGGCCCGCGGGCAGCGGTCCGGCGAGCAGGGGCGGGATGAGCACCCGGCTGATCGCGGCGGTGGCCCGTGAACGGCCGGCTCCGCGCGCGGCTGAGCTCTCGTCGGCCGGCATTGTCGCTGTCCCCTCCACTGCTCGTGCCCGGGGCTGTCGCCCGGGGCCCCGGCCCCGGCGGTGCTGCTCGTGCCGGGTCCCGGGACCCTCCCGGTCCTCCGGGACAGTACGACGCGGAGACCGGGCCCGTCAGGCGCTCTCGTCGGCGAGTTGGCGGACCGCGTCCGCGAACGCCTCGCCCCGCTTGTTGTAGTTGACGAACATGTCCATCGAGGCACAGGCCGGAGCCAGCAGGACGGTGTCACCGTGCCGGGCCAGCCGTGCCGCTTCGCGGACCGCTGCGGACATCGCCCCAGTGTCGGTCCGGTCGAGGTCGACCACGGGTACCTCGGGGGCGTGTCGCGCCAGGGCTTCGCGGATCAGCGCCCGGTCGGCGCCCATCAGCACGACGCCCCTCAGCCGCTTCGCGGCCCCCCTGACCAGCTCGTCGAAGGTGGCGCCCTTGGCGAGGCCGCCGGCGATCCAGACGATCGGCTCGTAGGCCGCGAGGGAGGCCTCGGCGGCATGGGTGTTGGTGGCCTTGGAGTCGTCGATGTACGCGACCCCGGAGACGTCGGCGACGTGCTCGATGCGGTGGGCGTCGGGACGGAAGGCCCGCAGCCCGTCGCGCACGGCCGTCGGCGGTACGCCGAAGGCGCGGGCGAGGGCCGCCGCCGCCAGGGCGTTGGCGATGTTGTGCGGGGCCGGCGGATTGACGTCGCCGACCTCGGCGAGCTCCTGGGCCTGCTTCTGCCGGTTGGCCACGAAGGCCCGGTCGACCAGGATGCCGTCGACCACCCCGAGCTGCGAGGGGCCCGGCGTACCGAGGGTGAACCCGATGGCCCGGCAGCCCTCCTCGACGTCGGCCTCGCGCACGAGGTCCTCCGTCGCCGCGTCCTGCGCGTTGTAGACGCAGGCGACGCTGTTGCCCTCGTAGATCCGGCCCTTGTCGGCGGCGTAATCGGCCATGGAGCCGTGCCAGTCGAGGTGGTCCGGAGCCAGGTTGAGCACGGCCCCCGAGTGGGCGCGCAGCGAGGGCGCCCAGTGGAGCTGGTAGCTGGAGAGCTCGACGGCGAGTACGTCGTACGTCTCGTCGCCGAGCACGGCGTCCAGCAGGGAGACCCCGATGTTGCCGACCGCGGCCGTGCGCAGGCCGGCGGCCTCGAGGATCGAGGCGAGCATCCGCACGGTCGTGGTCTTGCCGTTGGTCCCGGTGACCGCGAGCCAGGGCGCGGCGTCGGGGCCCCGCAGCCGCCAGGCGAGTTCGACGTCGCCCCAGACGGGGACGCCGGCCTCGGCGGCCGCCCGGAAGAGCGGCTTGCCGGGCTTCCAGCCGGGGGCCGTGACCACGAGCTCGGTGGACTCCGGCAGGGTGTCTCCGTCGCCGAGGCGCACGGTGACTCCGAGCGCCTCCAGCTCGGCGGCCTGGGCGCGGGAGCGCTCGTCGTCGCCGTCGTTGACGACGGTGACGAGAGCTCCCCGCTCGTGCAGGGCGCGGGCCGCGGGGATACCGCTGACGCCGAGCCCGGCCACCGTGACGTGCTTGCCCTGCCAGTCCACGTCGTTCACTTCTTGGCTGCCCATCCCGCGTAGAAGAGGCCGAGTCCGACGATCACGCACATGCCCTGGATGATCCAGAAGCGGACCACGACAAGGACTTCGGACCACCCCTTGAGTTCGAAGTGGTGCTGGAGCGGCGCCATGCGGAAGACCCGCTTGCCGGTCATCTTGAACGAGCCGACCTGGATGACCACCGACATCGTGATCATCACGAAGAGACCGCCGAGGATGGCCATCAGGAACTCGGTGCGGGAGCAGATCGCGAGACCGGCAAGCGCTCCGCCGAGGGCGAGCGAACCGGTGTCACCCATGAAGATCTTGGCGGGCGAGGTGTTCCACCACAGGAAGCCGAAGCAGGCGCCCATCAGGGCCGAGGCGACGACGGCCAGGTCGAGTGGGTCCCGTACCTCGAAACACGCCTCCGGGTTGGTGAGGGTCGTCGCGTTGGCGCAGGACTCCTGGAACTGCCACAGCCCGATGAAGGTGTACGCGCCGAAGACCATCACCGACGCGCCGGTGGCCAGGCCGTCCAGACCGTCCGTCAGGTTCACGCCGTTGGACATGGCGAGAATCATGAACAGGGCCCAGACGACGAACAGCACCGGTCCGATGGACCAGCCGAAGTCCTCGACGAAGGAGAGCCGGGTCGATGCGGGGGTGTTGCCGCGGAGGTCGGCGAACTGGAGCGAGAGCACCGCGAAGGCGATGCCGACGATCAGCTGGCCGGCCATCTTCGCCTTGGCGCGCAGGCCCAGCGAACGCTGCTTGACGATCTTGATGTAGTCGTCGAGGAAGCCGACGAGGCCCATCCCGGCCATCAGGAACAGGACGAGGACGCCTGAGAAGCGCATCTCCTCGCCGGTGATCACCTTCGCCAGGACGTACGCGATGATCGTGGCCAGGATGAAGGCGATGCCACCCATGGTGGGCGTGCCCTGTTTACTGCCGTGGGTACGCGGGCCGTCGTCCCGGATGAACTGCCCGTAGCCCTTGCGGGCCAGAAGTTTGATCAGCAGCGGGGTACCGACCAGGGTCAGGAAGAGCCCTATGGCTCCCGCGAAGAGGATCTGCCTCATCGGACGGCGACCTCGCCCTCGGTCGTCTCCAGCAGTGCCAGGGCGACCTTCTCCAGGCCGACCGACCGGGACGCCTTCACCAGCACGACGTCTCCCGGGCGCAGTTCACTGCGCAACAGGTCGACGGCCGCCTGTGCGTCGGACACGTGCACCGACTCCTCACCCCACGAACCCTCGTTATATGCGCCCAGTTGCAGCCAGGAGGCTTCTGTCCCCCCGACAGCGACGAGCTTGCTGACGTTGAGCCGGACGGCGAGCCGTCCGACCGCGTCGTGCTCGGCGAGCGACGCGTCACCGAGCTCGGCCATCTGACCGAGCACCGCCCACGTGCGCCCCCCGGCTGCCTGTCGGGCCTTGCCCATGGCGGCCAGCGCACGGAGTGCGGCCTTCATGGATTCGGGGTTCGCGTTGTAGGCGTCATTGACGACCGTCACACCGTCCGGACGCTCGGTGACCTCCATGCGCCAGCGGGAGAGGGTGCCCGCCCCGGAGAGCGCATCGGCGATCTCGGTCACGGACATGCCCAACTCATGGGCGACGGCGGCCGCGGCGAGCGCGTTCGACACGTGGTGCTCACCGTACAGGCGCAAGGTCACGTCGCTGCACCCGGTCGGGGTGTGGAGCGCGAAAGCGGGGCGGCCGTCGTCCGTGAGCCGCACGTTCTCTCCCCGTACGTCCGCATCCGGGGCCTCTCCGAAGAGGAGCACCCGCGCTTTTGTGCGGGACGCCATGGCCCGCACGAGCGGGTCGTCGGCGTTGAGGATCGCGGCGCCGTCCTCCGGGAGGACCTCGACGAGCTCGCCCTTGGCCTGGGCGATCGCCTCGCGGCTGCCGAACTCCCCGATGTGGGCGCTGCCCACGTTGAGGACCAGGCCGATCTTCGGCGGGGTCAGGCCGGCGAGGTAGTGGATGTGGCCGATGCCCCGCGCGCCCATCTCCAGCACGAGATGGCGGGTTTCCGCCGTCGCGCGCAGCGCGGTGAGCGGCAGACCGATCTCGTTGTTGAGGGAGCCCGGCGTCCAGACCGTGGGCGCCCTGCGCTCCAGCAGCTGGGCGATCAGGTCCTTCGTGGACGTCTTGCCGGCCGAGCCGGTCAGCGCGACGACGGTGGTGCCGAGGCGTTCCACGACGGCGCGGGCGAGGGCGCCGAGGGCGGCCACGACGTCGTCGACGACGATCGCCGGGGCACCGACGGGGCGGGCGGCCAGCACGGCCACCGCGCCCGCCTCGACGGCACGCTGCGCGTAGTCGTGGCCGTCGACACGCTCGCCCGCGAACGCGGCGAACAGGGAGCCCTGCAGCACCTCCCGCGAGTCGATGACGACGGGGCCGGTGACGACGGCGGAGCCGTCCGGTACGTCGTGCGGCTGCCCGCCGACGATTCCGGCGATCTCGGCGAGGGAAAGGGCGATCACTTGGTCATCCCTGACTGTTGTTCTCATGGGTGTGTACGCGGTCCTCGGGGGCGTGCGCGACGCCCGTGCGCCCCAGGGAGCGTTCGATGGCCTCGCGCAGGACCTTCCGGTCGTCGAAGGGGCGCACCACTCCGTGGATGTCCTGGCCCTGCTCGTGTCCCTTTCCGGCCACGAGCACGGTGTCGTCGGGCTCGGCCCGGGCGACCGCGGCGGCGATGGCCGCGGCCCGGTCGGCCTCGACGAGCACGTCGCCGCGCTCGTGGACGGGCACCTCGGCCGCGCCGGAGAGCATCGCGGCGAGGATCGCGAGCGGGTCCTCGGAGCGGGGGTTGTCGGAGGTCAGTACGGCGGTGTCGGCGAGCCGTGCCGCGGCGGCGCCCATCGCGCCGCGCTTCGTCGTGTCGCGGTCACCGCCGCAGCCGAGCACGATGTGCACCCGGCCCTCGGTGACCTTCCGCAGGGAGCGCAGGACGGATTCGACGGCATCGGTCTTGTGCGCGTAGTCGACGACCGCGAGGTACGGCTGTCCGGCGTCGACGCGTTCCAGCCGGCCCGGTACGCCGGGGACGGCCGCGATGCCGTCGGCCGCGGTCTGCGGGTCGACGCCCGCGACGGCCAGGGTGACGATCGCGGCGAGGGTGTTGGCGACGTTGAACGGGCCGGGCAGCGGGGCCCTGGCGGTGATGCGCTCGTCCTTGGGGCCGATCACGGTGAAGCTGCTGTCCCGGGGGCCGACTTCGACGTCCTCGGCCCGCCACTCGGCGTCCGGGTGGCCCTCCGCCGAGAAGGTGACGACCGGGACGGACGCCTCCTCGACCAGCCGGCGGCCGTACTCGTCGTCGAAGTTGACGACGCCGAGCTTGCTGCGCTCCGGGGTGAACAGCTGCGCCTTGGCCTGGAAGTAGTCCTCCATGCCGGAGTGGAACTCCATGTGCTCCGGGCTGAGGTTGTTGAACACGGCGACGTCGAAGACGCAGCCGTCGACCCGGCCGAGCACCAGGGCGTGGCTGGAGACCTCCATGGCGACCGCCTCGACCCCGCGTTCGCGCATGACGGCGAACAGCGCCTGCAGGTCGGTGGCTTCGGGGGTGGTGCGCTCCGACTTGATGCGTTCGTCGCCGATCCGCATCTCGACGGTGCCGATCAGTCCGGTGCTGCGTCCGGCGCCGCGCAGCCCGCCCTCGACGAGGTACGCCGTGGTGGTCTTGCCGGACGTTCCGGTGATGCCGATCTGGAGGAGGCCGACGCCAGGCCGTCCGTAGATCTCGGCCGCGATGTCGCCCATCCGGCCGCGCGGGTCCTCGGTGACGAGGACCGGGAGGCCGGTGGCGGCGGCGCGCTCGGCGCCCGCCGGGTCGGTGAGGATCGCGGCCGCGCCGAGGCCCGCGGCCTGGGCGGCGAAGTCTGCACCGTGGAAACGGGCACCGGGCAGGGCCGCGTACACGTCTCCGGGGCGCACGGCCCGGGAGTCGTGGGTGATTCCGGTGACCTCACCGGAATCCTGCGGTCCGGCACCGAGCCTGGCGGCCAGCTCTCCGAGGGACGTGGGCCGGAGCCTGTCCGGTCGGGGCGCTCCCGGGTAGGTCACAGGCGCGTCCTTCTGAGTGGTTTGACACTGATCAGCGTGGGGCACGGCGGTGAGCGTACCGGGCGGACCCGGCCTCTCGCGAAGTGAGGGGCCGGGGTTGCGGTACTTCTCGTTCCGGTTCCCGGGATCAGGGGTGATGGTCGTCACTGAGGGTTCCCCCGAGTTACTCGCCGGGCTTGAAGGACACCGGCAGCCGGGCGGGATCGCTGCCGGAGGGAGGGGTCTGGAGGGTCTTCAGGGCGAACTCCATGACCTTCTTGTAGATCGGGCCACAGATCTGGCCGCCGAAGTAGCTGCCCTTGGTGGGGTTCTGGATGGCGCAGTAGACGGCGATCTGCGGATCGTCGGCGGGGGCGAACCCCGCGAAGGACGCGGTGTAGCCCTTGTAGACGCCGCGTACGGGGTCGACACGGTTGGCCGTGCCGGTCTTGCCCGCGACCCGGTAGCCCTCGATGTGGGCCTTGGCCCCGGTGCCTTCCTCGTCGTCCACCACGGACTCCAGCATCTTCGCCAGCGTCCTGGCCGTCTTCTCGCTGACCACCCGGGTGCGTTCCGGGGCTTCGGACGCCGTGTAGCGGTCGTCCGCGTCCTTGGTCCCGCGGACCAGGGTCGGCTCGATCCGGACCCCGCCGTTGGCGATGGTCTGGTAGACCGAGGCGGCCTGCATGGCGTTGAGGGAGAGTCCCTGGCCGAACGGGATCGTGTACTGCTGCGAGGTCGACCAGTCCTTGGGGTGGGCGATGATGCCGGGCGACTCGCCCGGGTAGTCGAGCCCCGTGGTGCTGCCGATGCCGAACTTGCGCAGGTAGGAGTACAGGACCTTGTTGGCCTCGGCCTGGGTCTTGCCGAGCTGCCCGGTGGCCAGGATGGTGCCGATGTTGCTCGACTTGGCGAGTACGCCGTTGAGCGTGAGGTACCAGGTGGGGTGGTCGATGTCGTCCCGGAAGAGCCGGTCGCCCCGGTGCAGCCGGTTCGGCACGGTGACGTGCGTACCGGGCGTGGCCGCCCCCTCCTCCAGCACTGCGGCCATGGACATGACCTTGCTGGTGGAGCCGGGTTCGTACACGTCCTGGAGTGCGGCGTTGCCCAGGGCGGCCGCGTTGCTCTGCGCGAGGTCGTTGGGGTCGTAGCCGGGGGCGTTGGCCATGGCCAGCACCTCGCCGGTCTTCGTGTTCTGGACGACCACGTAGCCGCGGTCCGCCTTGGACTCCTCGACCTGGTCGGCGATGGCGCGCTGGGCCGCCCACTGGATGTCGCGGTCGATCGTCAGCTCGACGTCGGTGCCGGCGACGGCCGGGATCTCCGTGGAGCCTGCGGTCGGCACGGGCCGGCCGCCCGCCTGGGCGTAGCGGATCTTGCCGTCCTCGCCCTGGAGCTGCTTGTTCAGCTGTGCTTCCAGTCCGCCGCCGCCCTTGCCCTCGGCGTTGACAAATCCCAGTATCCCGGCGGCAAGGTCGCCGTTGGGGTACACGCGCTTGGTGGTGGGCTCCTGAAGGACTCCGGCCAGCACGTTGGCGCCGGGGCCGCCCTTCGCCTTGTCCTCGGCCGCCTTCTCCGCGAAGACGGACTTGAGGTCCTTGATCTGCTTCCAGACCTGCGGGGTCTGGCGCCGTGCCAGCACCGTGTAGCGGCTCTTGGGTGTGGAGAGCTTCTTGGCCAGGTCCGCCTCTTCCTTGCCGAGGATCGGGGCGAGCAGGGCCGCCGCCTGCTGCGGCGCGTCCGGGGCCTTGCTGTCCTCGGGTGTGAAGAGCTTCGGGTCGGCCGTGATGTCGTGCGCGTCGACGCTGGTGGCCAGGGCGATGCCGCTGCGGTCGGTGATCTCACCGCGTTCGGCGGCGATCGTGTACTCCAGATAGCGGTTCTTCTCGGCCTTGGCGGAGTACGTGTCGGCGTCGACGGCCTGGACCTGGAGGAGCCGGACGACGAACGCCAGCATGACGAGGGTCAGGCAGAGGCTGATCAGGCGCAGCCGGGGGCGCGGGCTGCCCAGCCGGATGGACCGGGGGGAGCCGCCGCGTCGCTTCCTGGCCGCCGGGCTCCGTGGACGCCGGGCGTCAGGGCGGTCGGCGGGCCGGGGACGCCCCGGTCCGCCGGCCGCGTTACGGGAGCGCGCGGGGCCGGGGACACGGCGGCGCGGCGGTTCCTTGGACGGCACTGCGTCACCTGCCGGGGCTCGTCGGGGGCGGGGTCGGGGTGTTCGGGGCCGGTGCGGCGGGGGCCGTCGACGGCGTCGCGGGGGACGCGGAGCCGGAGGGCGCGGCCGCTCCGGCCGCGCCCGCCTCCGGCTCGGGGACCGTCGTGGGGGAAGGCTGCGCGGTGGCCCGCTCGGGCTCTCCGCGAACGGTGCCGTCCGGGTCCAGGAAGGCGGGGCTGCCGCCGGGCACCATGCCGAGCTCCCTGGCCCGGCGCTCCAGCGCGTCGGGTTCGGAGTAGCTGTCGACGTCCCTCTGGAGAGCCTGCTGCTCGTCGGTGAGCTCGGTGGTCTCCCGCTTCAGCTTGCTCAGCCTGAACGATCCTTCATTGAGCGCCGAGTTCAGCAGCAGGAGCGAGATCAGGCCACCCGCCAGCAGCAGCACGACCAGCAGGACGAAGGGGGTGCGGGCAGCGTTGCTCGGCCCCGACGGCATCAGCCGGGCGAGCCGGCCGGCTCGCCCCTTCATCTGCTCGGCCGTCCCGGTCACCGCGGTGCCACCGCCCTCGTGCGTGCCCGGCCGGCCCGGCGGGGTCCGCTCATCGCTCCTCCTCGCGGATCCGCTGGGCGCCGCGCAGCCTGGCGGGGGCGGCACGCCGGTTCTCGGCGACCTCTTCCTCGGTGGGCAGTTCGGCGCCGCGGGTCAGCAGCTTCAGCCTGGGCTGGTAGCGCTCGGGGACCACGGGCAGTCCGGGCGGCGCCGTGTTGGCGGCGCCGGCGGCGAAGACCTGCTTGACGAGGCGGTCCTCCAGCGAGTGGTACGAGAGGACGGCGATCCGGCCGCCGACGGCGAGGCTCTGCACCGCCGCCGGGATCGCCCGCTCCAGGACGGTGAGTTCACCGTTCACCTCGATGCGCAGGGCCTGGAAGGTGCGCTTGGCCGGATTGCCGCCGGTGCGCTTGGCGGCCTGCGGCAGGGAGTCGCGGATCAGATCGACGAGGCGGGCGCTGTTGCTGAAGGGTTCCTTCTCGCGTTCGCGGACGACGGCGGAGACGATGCGCTTGGCCTGCTTCTCCTCGCCGTACGCGCGCAGGATCCGCACGAGTTCACCCGGCGGGTAGGTGTTGAGCACCTCGGCCGCGCCGATGCCGGTCGTCTGGTCCATGCGCATGTCGAGCGGCGCGTCCTGGGCGTACGCGAAGCCGCGGTCCGCCTCGTCCAGCTGCATGGAGGAGACACCGAGGTCGAACAGCACGCCCTGGACCTTGGCGATCCCCAGCCGGTCGAGGACCTCGGGGAGTTCGTCGTAGACCGCGTGCACCAGCGTGGCGCGGTCGCCGTACGGGGCGAGGCGCTCGCCGGAGAGCCGCAGCGCTTCCTTGTCCCGGTCGAGGGCGACCAGCCGGACCTCGGGGAAGGCGGCGAGCAGGGCCTCGCTGTGCCCACCGAGCCCGAGGGTGCAGTCGACGACGACCGGGGGCCGCGGTCCCGTCGCCTCCAGAGCCGGGGCCAACAGGTCCAGGCATCGCTGGAGCATCACCGGGACGTGTCGGGTCTGGCTCAAAGCGCCCTCTCAGGCTATGTCCCGTGTGGCCGCACATACGGCCTGGTCCCCACCCGCCCGGAAGGGGAGGTCGGCCGGCGCCGGGGAAGGAGGCGTCGGCCGGCCGACGGGCGGGAGAGGGCCGGACCGCATGTACGCCGCACATCACGGGGAACTCGAAACATGTAAAAATATGCAGAATGTGCAGGCGTGTCGGTAACTTCGCGTCACTTTAGTCCACCCTGCCATTCGATCCATTCCCGATCAACGAACCGCGCAGCGCGTCGCACCGCCGCGACGGACCGGGAACCTCACCCGGCCGGGTGCCTGACGGTGAGGCTTGTGGGTTACCTCACAACAAGCCACGTTGACGTTTTTTGTCCCCTTCCTCAGCACGCCATGCGCAGTCTCGAACGCTAACGTCATAGCTATGTCGACTTCTGCGCAGTCTTCCGCCCAGACCGATTCCCCTTCATCCTCCGCCGCCCGTTCCGGAGGGACAGTCACCGACCGCCTGGTCGAACTGAACACGCGTTACGCGGAGGAGTTCAGCGACCCGGGCATGGACGCGCGGCCCGTACTGCAGGTCGCCGTGGTCGCCTGCATGGACGCCCGCCTCGACCTCCACGCCGCGCTGGGCCTGGAACTGGGCGACTGCCACACCATCCGTAACGCGGGCGGCGTCGTCACCGACGACGTCATCCGGTCGCTGACGATCAGCCAGCGAGCGCTCGGCACCCGTAGCGTCGTGCTCATCCACCACACGAACTGCGGCATGGAGTCGATCACCGAGGAGTTCCGGAAGGATCTGGAGTTCGAGGTCGGACAGCGCCCGGCCTGGGCGGTGGAGGCCTACACGGACGCCGACCAGGACGTACGGCAGTCGATGCAGCGCGTGCGCACCTCTCCGTTCCTCCTGCACACGGACGACGTCCGCGGCTTCGTCTTCGACGTGACCACCGGCTCGCTGCGCGAGATCCTCCCCGCCTCCTGAACGCCTCGACATACGGACCACATCCGGCATTTCACCCCCACTTGTCCACAGGCGAGTGACACGAAGCGGTAACGGCAACAAGAATGCGGGTGTGACATCTCTCCGGGTCCTCCGGAGAGTGTCCGTATTTCGGGGTGGGCCGGGCAGCTTTGTGCGTCGGCCCGTGCACAAAGGGCCGAGGAGGGCCGGGTGACGACCTATGACGATCGAGCGAGCCTCACAGATCTGACCACCACAGCGGAAGCGGTACGCAGGTCGGTCGAGGGTGTGATCGAGGGCAAGCCTGAGGTCGTACGGCTCTCTCTGACCGTGCTGCTCGCCGAGGGGCATCTCCTGATCGAGGATGTGCCCGGGGTCGGCAAGACGATGCTGGCCAAGGCCCTGGCACGGTCCATCGACTGTTCGGTGCGGCGTATCCAGTTCACGCCGGACCTGCTGCCCTCGGACATCACCGGGGTCTCGATCTTCGATCAGCAGCGTCGGGACTTCGAGTTCAAGCCGGGCGCGATCTTCGCCCAGATCGTGATCGGCGACGAGATCAACCGCGCGTCGCCCAAGACCCAGTCGGCCCTGCTGGAGTCGATGGAGGAACGCCAGGTCACGATCGACGGGCACACCTACGAGCTGCCCGACCCCTTCATGGTCGTGGCCACCCAGAACCCGGTGGAGATGGAGGGGACCTACCCCCTGCCCGAGGCGCAGCGCGACCGCTTCATGGCCCGGGTGTCGATCGGTTACCCGAGCGCCGAGGCCGAGCTCCAGATGCTCGACGTGCACGGCGGGGCCTCCCCGCTGGACGACCTGCAGCCGGTGGCCCATGCCCACGACATCGTGAAGCTGATCGACGCGGTGCGCACGGTCCATGTGGCCGAATCCGTCCGGCGCTACGCCGTGCAGCTGGTGGCGGCCACCCGCCAGCACCCGGACCTCAGACTCGGGGCCTCGCCGCGCGCGACCCTGCATCTGCTGCGCGCCGCCAAGGCGTCGGCCGCGCTGAGCGGGCGGGACTACGCCCTGCCGGACGACGTCCAGGCCCTCGCGGTCGCGGTGCTCGCCCACCGGCTGCTGCCGACCGCCCAGGCGCAGCTCAACCGCCGTACGGCCGAGCAGGTCGTGCTCGACATCCTGCAGCGCACCCCGGTGCCGACCTCGGGCGGCACGGCAGCCCCCGCGCAGCCCCAGCACCATCCGGGCACCCCGGTGTACGGCCAGCCCGGCGCACGGCGGCTGTGATGACGTCCGGGGCGCCCGGCCCCGTGGACGACAGCGACGACAAGGGCGGCCTGCGGGCGGCTCTCGGCGGACTCACGACGCGGGGGCGGTCCTT
Source organism: Streptomyces sp. NPDC091271 (assembly GCF_044757505.1). Lineage (NCBI taxonomy): Bacteria > Bacillati > Actinomycetota > Actinomycetes > Kitasatosporales > Streptomycetaceae > Streptomyces > Streptomyces sp. NPDC091271. The sequence goes on from NZ_JBIVVD010000005.1 coordinate 367,904, forward strand.
CCTGGCCGCCGGCGTGGCGGCGGCGGTCTGCGCCTATGTGCTGGGTCAGGGCGACCTGCTCCGGGTGGGCCTGCTGCTGGCGGTGCTGCCGCTGGTCTGCGTCACCGTCCTCTACCGCACCCGCTACCGGGTGGCCGGCAGCCGCCGGCTGTCCCCGTCCCGGGTGCCGGCGGGATCGGAGACGCGGGTCCATCTGCGCATGGACAACGTGTCCCGCCTGCACACGGGCCTGCTCATGCTCCAGGACCGCGTTCCGTACGTCCTCGGCCCCCGGCCCCGCTTCGTGCTGGACCGGGTGGAGCCGGGCGGCGTGCGGGAGGTGTCCTACCGGGTCCGCTCCGACCTGCGCGGGCGCTACCCGCTGGGGCCGCTGCAGCTGCAGCTGAGCGATCCGTTCGGGATGTGCGAGCTGACGCGCTCCTTCAGCGCCTACGACACCCTCGTGGTCATCCCCCGCACGGAGCCTCTTCCGCCGCTCCGGCTGGCCGGGGCGACCTCCGGGTACGGCGACGGCAGGCAGCGTTCGCTGGCGCTGGCCGGCGAGGACGACATCATTCCGCGCGGCTACCGCCACGGCGACGACCTGCGCCGGGTGCACTGGCGCTCCACCGCACGCTACGGCGAGCTGATGGTGCGGCGCGAGGAACAGCCGCAGCGCGCGAGGTGCACGGTGCTGCTGGACACCCGGCGGATCGCCTATCAAGGGGCCGGCCCCGGATCGGCCTTCGAATGGGCGGTGTCCGGGGCGGCGTCCGCGCTGGTGCACATGCTGGAGCGGGGCTACGCGGTGCGGCTGCTCACGGATGAGGGGAGCTCCGTGCCGGGTGAGAGCGCGGACGGCTTCGCCGGATCGACCCAGGAGTCAGCGGACTCGGCGGGTCTGATGATGGACACCCTCGCGGTCGTCGACCACTCCGACGGGGGCGGTCTCTCCCGGGCGTACGACGTGCTGCGCGGGGGCAACGAAGGGCTGCTGGTGGCGTTCTTCGGCGATCTCGACGAGGAGCAGACGGCGGTGGCGGCCAGGATGCGTCAGCGCAGCCGGGGGGCCGTCGCATTCGTGCTGGACGGCGACGACTGGGCGCGCGGCACGGAAGCCGTGCCGCCGGCACCGGTCTCCGAGCGCTTGCGGCTGCTGCGCGAGGCGGGATGGACGGCGATGGTGGTGCCACCCGGTGCGGAGCTCGCCCAGCTGTGGCAGCAGGCGGGCCAGGAGGGCTCGGGCGACCGGTCGCCCGCGGCCGGAAAGACGACGGGGCTCCCCGGGAGTTGGTCATGAGCGGGCGTACCCGGCTGGCGCTGTGCGCCTTCGCCGCCACGATGCTGGCGGCGGGCTCTTTGCTGCCGCTGGTCGAGACGTCGAAGTGGGTCCTGCAGGCCGCGTTCATGCTGGCCCTCCAGAGCGGTGTGGGCGTGCTCGCCCGGCGGATGCGCGTGGCTCCGATCCTCACGGTCTCCCTCCAGGCGCTCGTGACCCTGCTGGCCCTGACCGTGGCGTTCGCCAGGGAAATCGCCCTGTTCGGCGTGGTGCCCGGGCCCCAGGCGGTCCAGCGGCTCGCCGAGCTGCTGACCCTGGGCGCCGACGACGTCAACAGGTACGCCATTCCCGCCCCGGCGACGGACGGCATCCGGCTGATGCTGATCGGCGGCGTGCTGCTGATCGGGCTCACCGTGGACATCCTCGCGGTGACCGTCCGCGCCGCGGCGCCGGCCGGTCTGCCGCTGCTCGCCCTCTACTCGGTCGCGGCCGGGCTCTCCGACGGCGGGGCGGGCTGGCTCTGGTTCCTGCTCGCGGCGTGCGGCTATCTGCTTCTCCTGCTGGCCGAGGGCCGGGACCGGCTGTCCCGGTGGGGACGGGTGTTCGGCGGTGTGTCCCGGACGTCGGGCGGTCTGGCGGCCGGCCTGGACGGATCCGGGCGTGCCGTGGCGTCGGTCCGTACGGGGCGGCGGATCGGCGTGGTGGCGCTGGGCATCGCGCTGGCCGTGCCCGCGGCCCTGCCCGCGCTCGACGGCGGGCTCCTGGGCGGCACGGGCGGCGGGTCGGGCAGCGGGAGCGGCGGCGGCACGATCTCCGCGGTGAACCCGCTGGTCTCGCTGCAGAACAATCTCAATCAGCCGGAGAACCGGGAGGTGATGTCGTACCGCACCAACTCGGAGGACCCGCAGGACTTCTATCTGCGCATCCTGGCTCTGGACCAGTTCAACGGCAGTGAGTGGCGTCCGTCGACCCGCCGGCTGAGGGACGTCCCGGCCAGGCTGCCGCAGCCGGCCGGTCTGGACGGGGGTGTCGCCGTCACCGAGATCCGGACGAACATCTCGGCGTCGCGCTCGTACCAGCAGACGTATCTGCCGCTCCCCTACCCGGCGAGCGAGGTGGACATCCAGGGCCGCTGGCGGTACGAGCCCGAGGGGCGCACCCTCGTCGGCGACGACGGCCAGACGACGCGCGGCGCCCGGTACGAGGTCAGCAGTCTGGTGGTGGAGCCGACGGCCACGCAGCTCGCCTCGGCGATGGAACCGCGTTCGGACCTGGCCCGTGAGTACACGCGGGTACCCGCGTCGTTGCCCGATGTGGTCGAGGAGACCGCCCAGCGGGTGACCGCGGGCGCCGCCAACGACTACGAGCGGGCGGTGAAGCTGCAGGACTGGTTCGCCTCGGAGGGCGGTTTCCGCTACGACACGACGGTGGCCTCGGGTACCGGAAACGCGGCGATCGAGCGCTTCCTGAAGGACAAGGAGGGCTTCTGCGTCCACTTCTCCTTCACGATGGCCGCCATGGCCAGGACCCTGGGCATCCCGGCCCGGGTCGCGGTGGGATTCACGCCCGGCACGGTCCAGGCCGACGGTTCGGTCTCGGTCGGGCTGCGGGACGCGCACGCCTGGCCCGAGCTGTATTTCGAGGGCGTGGGCTGGACCCGCTTCGAGCCGACACCGTCCCGCGGCACCACCCCGGCGTACACCCTGCCGGACGCTCCTTCGCAGGATCCCAGCGATCCGGCGCTGCCCACGGATGGTGCCTCCACGGCGCCCACGGCAGCCCCCTCCGCCACGGAGTCCTGCCCCGCGCAGATGCGTCAGCAGGGTGAGTGCGGTGCGTCCACGGCCCCCGGCGCGATGGACTCCGCCGGCCCCGGGACCCCGGCCGGCACGGTGGCGCTGTGGGTGATCGGCGCCCTGGTGGCGCTGACCCTCCCGCTGCTGCCGATGCTCTGGCGGATTCGGGCTCGTGGCCGGAGGCTCGGCTCGTCAGGAGGGCGTACGGCCGCTGACGCGGCGGCCAGGGTGATGGCCGCCTGGTGGGAGATCACCGATTCGGCCTGGGACCACGGCATTCCGCCGGACGAGTCGCAGACCCCTCGGAAGGCTGCGGCGCGCGTCGTACGGCTGGGGCACCTCGACGGGCAGGCGGCCGCCGCGGTCCACCGGGTGGCGGGGGCGGTGGAGCAGGTGCTGTACGCGCCCGAGCCGGGCGCCACCTCCGCGCCGGCCGAGGATGTGCGGGCCGTCCGGGCCGGGCTGTGGGCCTCGGCCGGCCGGTGGGCGAAGGTGCGGGCGACGCTCGCGCCCCGTTCCGCCGTCCGGGTGATCTGGGCGCTCTCGGAACGCCGGACGGAGTTCGGCCGCCGGTGGTCGGAGCGCGCGGGACGCGACCGCTGGGCGGCGCGGCTGCGCCGCCCGTCGCGGCAGCAGGGCTGATCCCCTGGAGCCGGGGCCGGCGGCCAGCCGGCCCCGGCTCCAGGGCCGGGGACCGTTGTGGGCCCCGGCACAGCGGGAAACGCGTGAGGGGCGGTCGCTGCGAAGCGACCGCCCCTCACGTGTGAGGTCCAGCGTCAAGTTCTCGGTGTGCGCGGACCGCGTCCGGTGCCGGTGGCTGCCCGCCGCCGGCCGGGAAGCGGAAAGCTCACTGGCCCTGTTCGTCGCGGCGGCGCTGCCACCTCTGTTCGATCCGGTTCATCATCGACCGGCGCTGCCTGGGATGTCGGCGTTCGCCTCCGCCCCCGCTCGCGCTTCCCGCCGGCTGCTGCTCACCGGGCTTCGGCGCCTTGCGCCATCCGGTGACCGCCAGCACGGCACAGCCCAGCATGACGAGGAACCCCGCCACGCTGACCCAGGTCTGCTGGAAAACCATTCCGGCCATGAGGAGCGCGATACCCACCAGAAAACCGGCTACCGCCTGGTAGACCCGTCGCCGGGTGTACCTGCGCAGCCCGCTTCCCTCAAGCGCTGTAGCGAACTTGGGATCTTCGGCGTACAGCGCTCGCTCCATCTGCTCGAGCATTCGCTGCTCGTGCTCCGAGAGCGGCACGGAGTCCTCCTCGTCGTCGGCCGCGGGGGCGACCGGTATGCGGCCCTTCCAGGATAGGCAGGGATTCGCCCCCGTGAAACCCGCCCTCTAGCCATAGCCAGTCCGGACCGCCATTTCGGCTCGGCTGCTGAGGCGTAGATTCCCCGACCTCCGATCCGTCATGCCGGATGGTGTCACCCGATCATACGGGGCTCGCGGCCCGATCGGGTGTTCCCGGCAGTACTCCGTCTGCAGCTGCGTTGCTGATCAGCCGTGCTCCCGCCGCTTTCGCGGCTGTACTCCGGCAGTGTCACCGTCGCTGCTCAGGCGCGCTTCTCCCCCAGAACGTGCAGCTGGGTCGCCACCGAGTGGAAGGCCGGCAGTTCCGCGACGGCCGCCTCCAGCCTGAGGAGCTCCTCCATCGCGCCCGGTTCGGTGTCCACGAGGACGCCCGGCACGAGGTCGCCGAAGACCCGTACGCCGTGGACCGCGCCGACCTCGACGCCTGCGGCGGCGACCAGTCCGGTCAGCTGGTCGGCGGTGAACCTGCGGGGCACGGGGTCGCCGTCGCCCCAGCGCCCGGCGGGGTCCGTCAGCGCCTGCCGGGCCTCGGCGAAGTGGCCCGCGAGCGCCCGGGCCAGGACGGCACCGCCGAGGCCGGCGCCGAGCAGGCTGAGGGCGCCGGACGGGCGGAGCGCGTCGACCGCGTTGCGGACGCCCTCGGCGGGGTCGTCCACGTACTCCAGGACGCCGTGGCAGAGGACCGCGTCGTAACCGGCACGGTCCACCACCTCGAAGAGGCCGAGGATGTCGCCCTGGACGCCTCGGACGCGGTCGGCGACACCGGCCTCGTCGGCACGGCGCTCCAGCGCGAAGAGGGCGTTCGGGCTGGGGTCGACGACGGTGACGCGGTGGCCGAGGCGGGCGACGGGCACGGCGAAATTGCCGGTGCCGCCGCCGGTGTCCAGCACGTCCAGGGCTTCCCTGCCGGTCGCCTTGACCCGGCGCTCAAGGGCGTCCTTGAGGACCTCCCAGACCACGGCGGTACGGAGGGAGGCGCGGGGGCGCAGCTGGTCCGACACGGCAGTTGACTCCTCGGCACGGTGCCGCCACGGACGGCGGAGCGTGAACAGTGCAGGTGGTACGGGTGCTCTCCACCCTATTGCCTCGCACCGCCGGCGCGGTCATCCCGCGTCGGGCCGCTGATCGGAGCCGTCCCGCCGGGGCTGCGGCAGGACGGGCTGGAGGACCAGCATCCGCTCGACCAGGCGCAGGAACATGGCCGCGTCGCGCAGTAGGTCGTCGGCGTCGCGGCTGGTGGCCGCGCCGGGTATGCCCGCCTCCGCCCGGGCCCTGCGCGGGGCTCCGGAGGCGAACAGGGCGCTCCACTCGGTGAGTTCCGGCGCGATGTCCGGAAGGACCTCCCAGGCGCTGCGGATCCGCTCCCTGCGGCGCCTGCCGGTCTCGGGCCGCCCGCGAGCGGCGAGCACGGCGGCCGCGGTGCGCAGCGCGGCGAGGTGGGCGGTGGCGTACCGCTCGTTGGGCACGTCGAGTACGGCGGCCTCGTCCAGGCCGGCGTGGGCCTGGGCGAGCAGATCGAGAGCGGCGGGTGGCGCCGTGGTGCGGCGCAGAACGGGGTGGACGTCGGTTGCCGGACCGGTCAGTGAGGGGGCAGGGCTGCCTGCGCGGCGCCGCGGGGCGGCGGCTGCGGACGAGCTGGCCATGACGAACCTCCTGTCGTCGTGTGACGGCTCCGTGGCCGTATGTACCCATCGTGACGGCCCCCACTGACAACCCCTCAGATCGCACCTCTGACCAGGCACTTTGCTTCGCGCACGAGTTCGGGCTAGTTTTTTGCACTGACCAGTCAGTGCAAAATGGGGGTGAGGTCGTGGACAGCCCGCACGGGGCGTCTCTGAACGCCGAGGACTTCGGGCTGAAGGGTCCGCGCGGCTGGGCCTTCCGGGGAGTGGAGTTCACCGCCGGTCCCGGATCGCTCGTCGCGGTGGAAGGGCCCTCCGGCTCCGGCCGTACCTGTCTCCTGCTGGCCCTCACCGGCCGGATGCGTTCCACGCGGGGGCACGCCGAGGTCGGGGGTGAACGTCTGCCCGGACGGCTCGCCGCCGTGCGGCGCTTCAGTGCCCTCGGCCCGGTCCCCGGGGTCAACGACCTGGACCCTTCCCTCACCGTGGCCGAGCACCTGCGGGAACGGGCCCTGCTGCGGCGCCGCTTCGGCGGTTCGCCGCGCGCCCTGCTGCGGCCCCGCGCCGATCGCGCCGCCACGGCGCGGGCGTCGATCGACTCCGCACTCGAGGCCGCGGGGCTCGACCTCGCGGTGCTGCCCAAGGCCGAACGGACCTCCGTGCGCGACCTGGAGCGCCTGGAGGCCCTGCGCCTGTCCGTCGCCCTCGCCCTGATGAGCCGCCCGCGGCTCCTCGCCGTCGACGACACGGACCTCAAACTCTCCGCCACGGACCGCGCCCTGGCCTGGGAGCTGCTGCGCACTCTCGCGGCCGGCGGAACCACCGTGCTGGCCGTGTGCAGCGAGTCCCCGGAGGACGCGCTCACCGTGCGCACCCGCCCGGAGGCCGGAGCGGACATGCCCGACGACACGACGACCGGGAAGGACACGGCCGATGCGATCGCCGAGACTGGCCGCGCTTGAGCTGCGGCGGTTCGGGAGGGGCCGGATGCCGCGCGCCGCACTCGTGGCGCTGCTCCTGCTGCCCCTGCTGTACGGAGCGCTCTACCTCTGGTCGTTCTGGGACCCGTACGGGCGGCTCGACCGCATCCCCGTGGCGCTCGTCAACGAGGACAAGGGGACGGACACCGGCGGCGAACATCTCGCGGCCGGTGACGAGATCACCGGCAGGCTGCTCGACTCGAAGGTCTTCGACTGGCACCGGGTCGGCTCCGCCCAGGCGGAGAGGGGCGTCGAGGACGGGACGTACTACCTCTCACTGACGATGCCGTCGGACTTCAGCGAGCGGATCGCCTCGAGCTCCGGGGACTCCCCCGGCACCGGCGCCCTGCGGGTGCGCACGAACGACGCCAACAACTACATCGTCGGGCAGATCTCCAGGACGGTCTTCGCCGAGGTCCGCAGCGCCGCGTCGGCCAAGGCCTCGCGCGGCTTCCTGGACCGGATCTTCATCAACTTCTCGGGTCTGCACGACGCGACCGCGAAGGCGGCCAAGGGGGCCGACGACCTCGAGAGCGGCCTCACGAAGGCGAAGAAGGGCTCCAAGGACCTCGCCGACGGCCTCAAGGACGCCAAGTCGGGCAGCGGCACGCTCTCCACAGGTGTCACCAAGCTGGACAAGGGCGCCGACGACCTCGAGACGGGGTCCCGGCAGGTCGCCGGAGGCACGCAGCTGCTCGCCGACAAGGCCAACGCGGTCGCCGAGGACGTACGCCCCTTCCTGAAGGACAACGGCAAGGCCATCGGCGACGCCGCCCGGCTGGTCGCCGACTCCTCAAAGGCAGTGCGCGACAACCTCGACCTGCTGGCCGAAGCGGCGCCCACCGCCTCGGCCGCCGCCCACACGGCCTCCGACGACCTGACCGAGGTCTACCGCGACCGCTGCGAGGACCAGCCGCTGCCCGACCCCGGGGTCTGCCCGCAGCTGAAGCGCGCCAAGACCGCGGCCGAGGACGTCGCGAAGGTCTCCGACGACGTGAACGCCCTGGTCAAGAACCAGAAGGGCGACCTGGCGAAGCTGCGGAAACAACTGACCACCCTGGAGAAGCAGGCGGAGGCCCTGGCGAAGCGCTCGCCGAACCTGGACTCGGACCTGGAGTCCGCCGTGAAGAAGATCAACGCGCTCAACACGGGAGCGCACAAGGTCGCCAAGGGCGCCGACACGCTCCACACGGGTCTCGGGACCGCCCGGAAGGGCGCCGGGGACCTGGACGCCGGCGTCAAGAAGCTCAAGACGGGCGCCACGACCCTGGACAGCGGGCTGTACCGGCTGGGTGACGGATCCTCGACGCTCGCCCAGGGGCTGAACGACGGCGTGGGCAAGATCCCCGACTACGACAAGAAGGACCGCGACGCCCGTACCGGGGTCATGGCCGACCCCGTGCAGCTGGCCTCCTCCTCGCTGCACGCGGCGCCCAACTACGGCACCGGCTTCGCCCCGTACTTCATCCCGCTCTCGCTGTGGGTGGGCGCGATGGTGGCGTACATGCTGATCCAGCCGCTCAACCGGCGGGCGCTCGCGGCCGGGGCGCCGGCCTGGCGGATCGCCTTCGCGGGCTGGCTGCCCGTCGCCGCGACAGGCCTGCTCCAGGTCGCCGCCCTGATGTCGGTGCTGCACTGGCAGCTCGGTCTCCAGATGGCGCACGCGGCCGGGACGATCGGCTTCCTGGCCCTGGTGACCTGCTGCTTCGCAGCGATCGTGCAGTGGCTCAACGCCCGCTTCGGCGCGGCGGGCCGGATCCTCGTCCTGGCGGTGCTGATGCTGCAGCTGACCTCGGCCGGGGGCACTTATCCCGTCCAGACCAGTCCTGGGTTCTTCGGGGCGATCCACCCCTACCTGCCGATGACCTACGTCGTGGACGGGCTGCGCCGGCTGATCACGGGCGGCGGGCTCGGCCCCGTCTGGCAGGGCTGCGCCGTGCTGCTGGCCTTCACCGCGGGTGCTCTGGCGCTGACCGCCCTGTCCGCCCGCCGCAAGCAGGTGTGGACCCTGGACCGGCTGCACCCGGAACTGAGTCTGTGACCACGCCGGGACCTGTGAGAATCAAGGGCATGGACAGCAGTGGCACCACGCGCCGACAGGTCACCCGGCAGAAGCTCTACGAGGCGGCGGTGACCCTCATCGCGGAAAAGGGGTTCTCCGCGACGACGGTCGACGAGATCGCCGAGCGCGCCGGGGTGGCCAAGGGCACGGTCTACTACAACTTCAAGAGCAAGACCGAGCTCTTCGAGGAGCTGCTGCGGCACGGCGTCGGCCTGCTCACCCAGTCGCTGCGTTCGGCCGCCGACTCGGCGGAGGCGGAGGGCGGCACCCGTGTGGAGGCGCTGGACGCGATGATCAGGGCCGGTCTGGTCTTCATCGACCGCTACCCGGCCTTCACCCAGCTGTACGTCGCCGAGCTCTGGCGCACCAACCGTGCCTGGCAGTCGACCCTCCTGGTGGTGCGCCAGGAGGCCGTGGCCGTCGTCGAGCAGGTGCTCCGCGACGGCGTCGCGGGCGGCGAGCTCAGCGAGGAGATCGACATCCAGCTGACGGCCGCCGCACTGGTCGGGATGGTCCTGGTGGCGGCTCTCGACTGGCAGGCGTTCCAGCCCGAGCGGACGATCGACGACGTGCACTCCGCGTTGTCCCTGCTGCTGCACGGCCGGGTCAGCGGCCGCTGAGGCGGCCCGCGCACAGAAAAAACGCCGGTCCGGTGGAATTCGATCCCCCCGAATTCCACCGGACCGGCGTCCCGTTCCGCCGCGAAGCCCTCCCCCGTGACCCCCGTGCTGTCCCCCGTGGTCCCGGAGCTCCGCGTCGTGCGCCCCCGTTACGTCCGGGGTGCCACGCCGTTCCGCCGCCCCGTGCCGGCGGTCCTGGCGCCGCGCCCCTTCCGTGGTCTCCACTCTTCCGTCCGCGCAGGTGGGAGCCCATCCGCATCCCTACTCATCTACCGCACTAGGTAGAGATACTCAGGCCTGTGCGGCAAGGCCCACCCTGGCCTCCCCCCGACTGGTTACGATCGCGTCCGTGTCCGTACTCCCCCTGGTGTTCACGAGCGGCTGGGCGAGCGGGATCAACGCCTACGCGGTGGTCCTCCTCTTCGGCATCTTCGGCGCGACCGGTCTCACGGACGAGGTGCCCGAGTCCCTGCAGCGCACCGATGTGCTCGTGACCGCCGGTGTGCTGTTCCTGTGCGAGGCGGTGGCCGACAAGATCCCGTACGTGGACTCGGCCTGGGACACGGCGCACACGGTGATCCGGCCCGTGGCGGGTGCGGTCGTCGCGGCGCTGCTGGCCGGCGAGAGCGGGTCGCTGCCGGAGCTCGCGGCGGGAGCCGTGGGTGGCTCCACCGCGCTGATGAGCCACCTGGTGAAGGCCGGCACCAGGATGGCGGTCAACACCTCGCCCGAACCGTTCAGCAATGTCGGCGTCAGCCTCGCGGAGGATCTCGGCGTCGCCGGGGTCATCACCTTCGCGGTCTTCAACCCGGTGGCGGCGGCCGTCGTCGCCGGCGTCCTGCTCCTGCTCGGCCTGCTGACGCTCGTCTTCCTCGCCTCCCGGATCCGCCGGTTCCTTCGCCGCAGGGCCCAGCGCGGCGAGGAGAGACGTCTGGCCGGAGCGGGCAGGCACTGGCCTCACGAATGAGCTGTCGGTGGCACCCCTTAGGGTCACTGACATGGCACGAATTGCGGTGATCGGCGCCGGGACCGGCGCGATGGCGGCGGCTGCCCGGCTCTCCGTGGCAGGCCACCGGGTGACGGTGTACGAGCGGTCGGAGACCTACGGCGGCTCGCTCGGCCGGTACACGCGTGACGGTTTCGTCTTCGACACCGGCCCCGGACTGCTGCATCTCCCCGCGGTCTACCGCGACCTGTTCGTGAAGACGGGCAAGGAGAGCCTGGAGCAGTGCGTCACGCTCACCCAGGTCGACCCGGCGAGCCGCCATCTCTTCGCGGACGGCACGGCGGTGTCCCTGCCCAACGCCTCACGGGCGGGGGTGGTCGGCGCGCTGGACCGTGCACTCGGTGAGGGGGCCGGGACCCGTTGGGGGGACTTCCTCGGCCGGGCCGGGACCGCCTGGGACCGGTCGCGCAGGCCGCTGCTGGAGGAGCCGCTGCCCGAGGACCCGCGACCACTGGGCCGCGACCCCTACCCCGCGGTGCGCCGGCGCAGGCTGCTGCGCGCCGCCCGGGAGGCGGGGACGGTGGCGGAGGTGGGCGCCCGGGAGCTGGCGGACCCCCGCCTGGCGGCCCTGCTCGACGGTTACGCCCTGTCGTACGGGCTCGACCCCCGGCGCGCCCCGGCCGCCGCGGCCCTCCTGCCGTACATGGAGGAGACGTTCGGCACCTGGTACGTCGCCGGGGGCATGCGCGCGCTGGCGGACGCGGTGTACGAGCGGTGTCTGGCCCGCAGGGTCGAGTTCGTCTTCGGCGCCGAGGTGGTCCGCGTGTCCGAGAAGGACGGGCGGGCGGCAGGGATCGAGCTGGCGGACGGCACCGGCGTGGAGGCCGATCATGTGGTCCTCGGCGCCCAGCCGGCGCCCGGGCTCCTGCCGGTCGGGGAGGGGTGGCCCGCCAGGGAGCACGGGGGTGCGGTGCCGGGGCGCTTCGTCGTCCTGCTGTCGCTGCGCGGTGCCCGGGAGGCCGGCGCCGTGCACCGGACCGTGGTGCACGCCGCGGACCCGGGCGGGGAGCAGGAGGCGGTGTTCGGCGGCCGGACGGCGGAGCGGCCCACGGTGACGGTGCTGCGCCCGGACGACCCGGCCACCCGCCCCGACGAGGAGCACGAGGCGGTGACCCTGATGGTGACGGTGGCGCCGCACGGTCCGGTCGACTGGACGGACCCCGCGCTGCGCGGGCGGTTCGCGGACGCGGTGATCGGCCGGGCCGCCGAGGCCGTTCCGGACCTCCGCGAGCGGATACTCCACACCGAGGTGCGCACGCCGGCCGAGACGGCCGCCGACACGGGAGCCGAGGGCGGCTCGGTGCCGGCTCCGGCCCTGGCCGGGGCGGGCGGCGCCTATCTGCACTCCGGGAACCGCACCCCGCTGCCGGGCCTGTATCTGGCGGGCGGCTGGTCGCATCCGGGCGGCGGGCCGGCCCACGCCGGGATGTCGGGTGCCCTGGTGGCCGGCCTGCTCGTGGAGGGTGACGGCTTCCGCGGCTCGCAGTGAGCCCCCGGGCCCACCGGGGCCGGCCGCCGCGTGCGGGCGGCCGGTCCGCGGGTCAGTAGCGGTACTGCTCGTTCTGGCCGGTGTCGTATCCGTTGCCGTACGGAGCGGGCTGGACGGGTGCTTCCGGCGGCAGCGGGGGGTACTGGTCGCTCTCGCGCTGCTGCGGGACCCAGACGCCGCCCGGCGGGGTGTCGGTGTACTGCCCGGTGTACGGGTCCGCGGGCTGCTGCCCGGCGCCGTAGGAGGGGTCGTAGCCGCTGTCGTACGCCGCGTACTGCCCGGTGCCCGTGGTGGTGCCCGTGCCGATGTAGGGGTCGGAGTAGGCGGCGTAGCCCGCCTGGTCCGTCCCGTAGTCGTACTGGCCCGCGTAGGTGCCCTGGTCCTGGTGGGTGTCCTGGCTCCCGTAGCCGCCCTGACCGCCGTAGAGGTCCTGGTCGGCAGGCCGGCCGTAGCCGTTGTACGGGTCGTAGCCGGCGTGCTGGGGCTGCGGTCCGCCGTGCTGGTCCTGGCCGTCGCGGCCCGCTGGGGCGGGGTCGGTGTAGATGCCGTACTGCCCGGTGTCGTCCGGCAGCGGCTCCGGTGCGTAGACCGCGGCGGGGACCGCCCCTGTCTGCTGGTCGTCCCCCTCGTACTCCAGGCCGGAGACCTCGAGCGTGGGCTTCCGGCTTCCCGCGCCGCCCGCCCGGCGCCGGCGGCGGCTCTCACCCGGGCTGCCGCCGATGGCCCATCCCGTCGAGAAGCCGCGCCTGAAGGAGAGCGTCACATACGTCTGGCCCGTCGCGAAGGCGATCGCCCCGAGGGCGATCACCGGCACGGAGGGGATCAGGACACCGAGGACCACACCGAGGAAGCCGGCGAAGGCGAGCAGCCGCCAGCGCAGGCGTGCCTTGTACTGCAGGAGCACCTCGCCCAGCAGCCACAACGCCACGATGCCGAATGCGATGTAGAGGACCGTCCAGCCCACGCCCGCCCCCTCCTACGGCCACCGCCCCGGTTGGTGGCGGGTACGGCCGGTCAGGACTGCTTGTGCAGTCCGAGATTCTCGTAGATCTCGAGTGTCGCCGTCGAGTTGTTGAGCGTGATGAAGTGCAGCCCCGGGACACCCTCGGAGAGCAGTTTCGCGCAGAACTCCGTGGCGAACTCGATGCCAATGGAGCGTACAGCCGCCGGGTCGTCCTTCGCGGCGAGGATGCGCTCTTTCAGCGAGGAAGGCAGGGACGCGTTGCTGAGCTGCGCGAATCTCTCCAGCTGTTTGACGCTGGTGAGCGGCATCACCTCGGGAATGACCGGGGTGTCGCAACCCGCGGCGACCACGCGGTCACGCATCTGCAGATAGCTCTCCGGATGGAAGAACATCTGGGTGATCGCGTAGTCGGCACCGGCGCGGCACTTGTCCACGAAATGACCGATGTCGGTGTCCCAGTCGGCGGATCGCGGGTGCATCTCGGGAAAGGCCGCGACGCCGACGCAGAAATCACCGGCTTCCTTGATCAGCCGGACGAGATCCGCCGCGTACCGCACGCCCTGCGGGTGCTCGACCCACTCACCCATCGGGTCGCCGGGCGGATCTCCGCGCACCGCGAGGATGTTGCGGATACCGGCGTCGGCGTACTGCCCGACCATGTTGCGCAGCTCGGCCACGGAGTGGTCGACGGCGGTGAGGTGTGCGACGGGCGTGAGCGTGGAGTCCGCGGCGATCTGCTGGGTCGCCCGGACCGTCCCGGAGCGGGTCGAACCGCCGGCCCCGTACGTCACGGAGACAAAGCTCGGTCCCACCGCCTCGACCCGGCGCAGGGCGTTCCAGAGGTTCCGTTCGCCCTTCTCTGTCTTGGGCGCCCAGAACTCGAACGAGAACGACGTCTCGCCGGTCGCGAGCAGCTCACGCACGGTGCGCGCGTGATCTGTCCGGGTGGAAGGTGTACCAAGGGCCATACTGGGAGGTTAACCAGGGCCCGGCGGTCCCCCAACCAGAGCGAGGGAATTGCCCGGAATGAGGTGGGTTTTGTCCACCCTTCGGACAGCCGCTCCGACCGGGTGCGAGGCCGCCCGGTTCAGACGGCGCGTGCCCGGATGCGTCGCGCGAGCGATGCCGCCGCCTCGGCCGGGTCCGCCGCCTCGGTGATCGCCCGCACGACGACGACGCGACGGGCCCCGGCGTCCAGCACCTCGTCGAGATTGCCCGCGTCGATCCCGCCGATGGCGAACCACGGCCGCGTCGTGCCGAGCGAGGCGGCGTAGCGCACCAGGCCGAGGCCCGGGGCGTGCCGGCCGGGCTTGGTCGGGGTGGGCCAGCAGGGGCCCGTGCAGAAGTAGTCGACGCCGGCCTCGGCGACGGCGGCGTCGACCTCGGCCTCGGCGTGGGTGGAACGGCCGATCACCACGTCGTCGCCGATGACGGCGCGGGCGGCCGGCACCGGCAGATCGCCCTGCCCGAGGTGCAGCACGTCGGAGCCGATGGCATGGGCGACATCGGCCCGGTCGTTCACCGCGAGGAGCGCTCCGTGGCGCTTGCAGGCGTCGGCGAACACCGCGAGGTGTTCGAGCTCCTCGGCCGCCTCCATGCCCTTGTCCCGCAACTGCACGATGTCCACGCCGCCGGCCAGCACGGCGTCGAGGAACTCGGGGAGGTCCCCCTGCCGCTTGCGGGCGTCCGTGCACAGATAGAGCCGGGCGCCGGAAAGCTGGTCGCGAGGCGTGGACATGAAGATTTCCCCCGTCGGTACGTCGTTCGGATCACTGGTGCGGCGACAACTCACCGTACGTCGATGGATCGCCGTGCCGTCAGGACCGGTTACGGCGGGGTGCGGGCCGCGATGTGCCACGGCCCGCACCCCGCTCACGGTCCTCCGGTCAGACGGCGAGCGCCTGGGCCCGGCGCTTCACCTCCGTACCGCGATTCTCGCTCAGGGCCTGCGCGGGGGTGCCGGGCAGGGTCGGGTCGGGGGTGAAGAGCCAGTCCAGCATCTCTTCGTCGTTGTAGCCGTCGTCCCTCAGGAGCGTCAGGGTCCCTGCGAGACCCTTGACCACCTTGTCGCCGTCGATGAAGGCGGCAGGCACCTGGAGCGCCCGGTTCTCACCACGTCGTACGGCGATCAGCTGGCCTTCCTTGACCAGCTGCCGTACACGCGTCACCTCGACATCGAGCATTTCCGCGATGTCGGGAAGGTGGAGCCAGGCGGGGACGAGAGCATCGATCTTTGCGTCAATCTCGGTCACAGGGACAAGCGTGCCATCCCGGACCGACAGTCGGTACCCGGGCCGGGCGTACGAGGCCGCGCCTACCCCTGGAGCACCGTCGATTTCAGCGGTACGGAGGAGTCGGCGGCCCGCGCCGGGTCGATCCGCGCCCCCGCTTCGACGAGCCTGCGCCCCTGCGCCAGGTCGCGGGGCCTGCTGACGGCCAGAACGGCGACCAGGACCCCCTGCCGCAGCCAGCAGACCGTCCAGGACGGGTCACCGGGGTCGCCGCGCCACAGCAGCGTGTCGGCACCCGCGTGATGGCCTGCGTACTGCACGAAGCGGCCGAACTGCTCGGACCAGAAGTAGGGCACCGGGTCGTACGTCCTGACCGCACCGTCCGCGAGGGCGGCGGCGACCGTCCGCGGCCCCTGGAGCGCGTTGTCCCAGTGGTGGACCAGCAGCCGCTCCCCGTAGCGGGCGGACGGGAAGGAGGCGCAGTCGCCCACGGCGTAGACATCGGGCAGCGAGGTGCGGAGCGAGCTGTCCGCGGTGACCGAGCCGTCGGGGCCGAGCGCGATGCCCGAGCCCGCGAGCCACGCGGTGGCGGGCCTCGCGCCGATGCCGACGACCACCGCCCCGGCGGGGATCACCCGTCCGTCCGCGAGGTGGACGGCACCCTGTTCGACGCCGGCGACCCGGGCGCCGGTGAGGAGTTCGGCTCCGCTCTCGGCATACCAGGCGGCCATGGGCTCGGCGACCTCGGCGGGCATCGTGCCCGCGAGGGGGCGGCCTGCGGCCTCCACGACGGTGACCGCGCACCCGGCCGCGCGGGCCGCCGTGGCGAACTCGGCGCCGATCCAGCCCGCTCCGACGACGACCACGTCGTGCTGCCGCTCCAGGACGGGCCGCAGCCGTGCCGCGTCGTCGAGGGTGCGCAGCAGATGGACGCCGGGCACGCCCTCGGAACCGGGCAGTCCGACGGGTTCCGCTCCGGTGGCGAGAACCAGCACGTCGTAGGCGACGGGCCCCTCCGGGGTGTCCAGCTCGTGCGCCCCTGCACGCAGTCCGGCCACGTCGAGCCCCAGGCGCAAGGTGATGTCCAGGGCCTCGAAGTCGACGTCGAAGGCGGAGTCCTCCGCCTTGCCGAGCAGGACCGCCTTGGACAGGGGCGGCCTGTCGTAGGGCTGGTGGGGTTCGGCGCCGATCAGGGTGACGGGGCCGGTGAAGCCCTGTTCGCGCAGGGCCACGGCCGTCTGCACTCCGGCCATGCCGGCACCCACGATCACGACTCCGCTGCCCCGCTGCCCCGCTGCCGGGTCCTGTGTCCGCTCGCTCACCTGTCCACCCTAGGGCCTCCCGTCCGGATCACGCCGGGCTCTTGGGACCTGGCCGGCGACCGCGGGAGGACGGACCGCCGGGTGAACGGGCCACCGGTGCCGGTCCCTTACCGGCTGCGAGGGGCGGGGTCTAGGCTGGCCACCGTAAGGCACTCGCGGGAGTCCGGGCGTACCGGGCTGAGAGGGAGGCTGGCCGGCCTCCGACCGTACGAACCTGATCCGGGTCATGCCGGCGAAGGGAGGGGCTGGACGCCCATGCGTATCTCCGCAGACAGTTCCGACGTCCTGGTCGTCGGAGGCGGCATCATCGGGCTGGTGACCGCCTGGCGGTCGGCCCAGCAGGGCCTGCGCACCACGGTGGCCGATCCCGCGCCGGGCGGCGGCGCCGCCCAGGTCGCGGCCGGGATGCTCGCCGCCGTCACCGAACTCCACTACGGCGAGCAGACGCTGCTCGGCCTCAACGTGGCGTCCGCCGCACGCTATCCGGCGTTCGTGGCCGAGCTGGAGGAGGCGAGCGGGCAGGAGACCGGCTTCCGCGCCTGCGGCACCCTGTCCGTCGCGCTGGACTCGGACGACCGGGCGCATCTGCGGGAGCTGCACGCTCTGCAGCAGCGTTCCGGGCTGGAGTCCGAGTGGCTCAGCGGCCGCGAGTGCCGCCGTCTGGAGCCGATGCTCGCCCCCGGTGTGCGCGGCGGGCTGCGCGTCGACGGCGACCACCAGGTGGATCCCCGGCGGCTGGCCTCGGCCCTGGTCACCGCGTGCGAGCGGGCGGGGGTGGTCTTCCGCCGTGCCTGGGTCCAGCGGCTCTCCGTCCTGGGCGGCCGCGCGACGGGAGCGGTCCTGGCGGACGGCACCGAGCTCGCGGCCGGCCAGGTGGTGCTCGCCGGCGGCAGCCTCAGCGGCCGGTTCCAGGGCGTTCCCGAGGCGGTCCTGCCGCCGGTGCGCCCGGTCAAGGGCCAGGTGCTGCGGCTGACCGTGCCTCCCGCCTACGCCCCCTTCCTCAGCCGGACGGTGCGGGCGGTGGTGCGCGGCAGCCAGGTGTATCTGGTCCCGCGTGCCAACGGTGAGCTGGTGGTCGGCGCGACGACGGAGGAGATGGGCTGGGACACCACGGTCACCGCGGGCGGGGTGTACGAGCTGCTGCGGGACGCCCATGAGCTGATGCCCGGCATCACGGAGCTGCCGCTGACCGAGACCCGGGCCGGTCTGCGGCCCGCCTCGCCGGACAACGCGCCGCTGCTGGGACCCACGGCACTGCCCGGCCTGCATCTCGCCACCGGACACCACCGCAACGGGGTGCTGCTGACCCCTGTCACCGGCGATGTGATGGCCCATGTGCTGACCACCGGCGAGCTGCCCGAGGTGGGCCGCCCCTTCGCGCCGCGCCGCTTCGCCGCCGTCCCCCCGGAGAGCCCACCGGCCTCCGCCCCCGAAGAAACCGCCCCCGCGCCGCAGGAGCAGCCCGTATGACACAGCCCGTGCCCGCCGCCGTCCCGGGTTCCGAGCCCGAGGCCGGTTCCGCGCCCCTTTCCGAGTCCGTTTCCGTTTCCGTTTCCGAGTCCGTTTCCGTGTCCGTCAACGGGGAGAGCCGCACCGTGCCCGCGGGCACCGCACTGGACACTCTGGTCGCGGCGCTGACCACGGCGCCCTCCGGGGTCGCCGCCGCGGTGAACGAGGCGGTCGTCCCGCGCGGTCAGTGGTCCGCCACCACGCTCGCCGACGGCGACCGTGTCGAGGTCCTCACCGCGGTCCAGGGAGGCTGACCATGTCCGACGATCTCTTCACGCTCGGTGCCACCGCGTTCTCGTCCCGGCTGATCATGGGGACGGGCGGGGCGCCCAGCCTCGACGTACTGGAACGCTCCCTGATCGCTTCGGGCACCGAGCTGACCACCGTGGCGATGCGCCGGCTCGACCCGACCGTGCAGGGCTCGGTGTTCTCCGTCCTGGAACGCCTCTCCATCCAGGTCCTGCCGAACACCGCGGGCTGTTTCACCGCGGGCGAGGCCGTGCTGACTGCGAGGCTGGCCAGGGAGGCGCTGGGCACCGACTGGATCAAGCTGGAGGTCGTGGCCGACGAGCGGACCCTGCTGCCCGACCCGATCGAGCTGCTGGACGCCGCCGAGATCCTGGTCGACGACGGCTTCACAGTCCTGCCGTACACCAATGACGACCCGGTTCTGGCCCGCAAGCTCCAGGACGTGGGGTGCGCGGCGATCATGCCGCTCGGCTCCCCCATCGGGTCCGGGCTCGGCATCCGCAACCCCCACAACTTCCAGCTGATCGTCGAGCAGGCCGCGGTCCCGGTGATCCTGGACGCCGGCGCCGGGACTGCCTCGGACGCGGCGCTGGCGATGGAGCTGGGCTGTGCCGCTGTGATGCTCGCCTCGGCGGTGACCCGGGCGCAGGAGCCCGAGCTGATGGCGGCGGCGATGCGGCACGCGGTGGACGGCGGACGCCTGGCGTACCGGGCGGGGCGCATCCCGCGCCGCCATTTCGCGGAGGCGTCCTCGCCCACGGAGGGCCGCGCGGTGCTGGATCCGGAACGCCCGGCCTTCTGAGACCGTGCACCGGCGGGGATCTCCCCGTCACAGCACGCGCATGCCCCTGTCACGGCTCGGCACCGGAACGGCCCCCGGGAGGCCCGGCCCATCCGTGGTGTCCGTGACAGCTCGTAGACTCGCCCCGTGGACACGACCCTCCAGGACCCCCTCGTCGGGCAGCTGCTCGACGGCCGCTATCGCATCGATGCGCGCATCGCCGTCGGCGGTATGGCCACGGTCTACCGGGCCGTGGACACCCGGCTCGACCGGGTGCTCGCCCTCAAGGTGATGCACCCGGCGCTGGCGACCGACGCGGCGTTCGTCGAGCGCTTCATCCGCGAGGCCAAGTCCGTCGCCCGGCTCGCCCACCCCAATGTGGTGGCGGTCTTCGACCAGGGCGCCCAGGGCGCGTATGTGTACCTGGCGATGGAGTACGTCGCCGGGTGCACCCTGCGCGACGTCCTGCGTGAGCGCGGGGCGCTGCAGCCCCGGGCGGCGCTGGACATCCTCGAGCCGGTGCTGGCCGCCCTCGGCGCCGCGCACCGGGCGGGCTTCGTCCACCGCGACATGAAGCCGGAGAACGTCCTGATCGGGGACGACGGCAGGGTCAAGGTCGCCGACTTCGGTCTCGTACGCGCTGTGGGAACCGCCACGGACACCACCGGCTCGCTCCTGGGCACGGTCTCGTACCTCGCTCCGGAGCAGATCGAGCAGGGCACGGCCGACACCCGGTCCGATGTGTACGCCTGCGGTGTGGTGCTCTACGAGATGCTGACCGGCGGCAAGCCCCATGGCGGTGACACCGCCGCCCAGGTCATCTACCAGCATCTGAACGAGGACGTCCCGGCGCCGTCCGGAGCCGTTCCGGGCCTGGCCGACGGACTGGACGAGCTGGTGGCCGCAGCGACGGCGCGCGACCCCGACGTCCGTCCGTCCGACGCGGTCGCCCTGCTCGCCCGGTCCCGTGAGATACGGGCGGCTCTGACCGAGGAGCAGCTCGACGCGATGCCTCCGCAGGCCATCACGGAGGAGCACGACGGCGCCGAGGACCGTACGAGCGTGATCCCCAGGGTGATCCCGGCCGGCCAGGGCACCGCGCACCACACCAGCCGGCTGGAGATGCCCCCGTCCTCGCCCCGGGAGCCCGGGCGCGGGCGACGCGGGCCCTTCACCGGCCGCGGCCGGCGCGGGACGCTAGCCGTGCTCGTCGCCGTCCTCCTGGTGCTGGGGGCCGGTGTGGGCGTCTGGTACATCAACTCGGGGCAGTTCACCCGGGTCCCGTCCCTCCTGGGCCAGACCCGGAGCGCCGCCGAGAAGCGGCTCGCGGACGAGGGGCTCGATCTGAAGGGCGTCGAATACGCCTACAGCGACACGGTGGAGCGCTCCACGGTGATCAGCAGCGATCCGGGCTCCGGTGACCGCATCCGGGGCAACGACGCGGTGAAGCTGGTGATCTCGCGCGGTCCGGAGATCGTGAAGGTCCCCGACGTCGAGGCGCTCGCCCTCGCCGAGGCCCGGCGGGAGCTGAAGAAGTCGGGACTCGCACCCGGGATGGTGACCCGGGAGTTCAGCGAGGAGATCGACCGGGGCAAGGTCATCCGTACGGATCCGCGGCCCGGCACCGAGCGCCATCCCGACTCGGCGGTCGCCCTGGTCGTCAGCAAGGGCAGCCCGGTCGACGTGCCCGACGTGTCCGGCCTCTCCGTCGAGGACGCCACTGCCGCTCTGGACGAGGCGGGCCTCAAGGCGAAGGTGCTGAGCGACCGGGTCAACTCACGCGAGGCCGCGGGCGAGGTCGCCCGGCAGTCGCCCGGCAGCGGCGCGGAGGCCACCGAGGGCGACACGGTGGAGCTGACGGTCTCCAAGGGCCCACGCATGCTCCAGGTCCCCGATGTCACGGGGAAGGACGTCGACGAGGCCCGGAGCACACTGGAGGAGGCGGGGTTCGAGGTCAAGGTCGACCGCCCGTTCCTCTCCTTCAGCGACACGGTCGGCAGCCAGTCGGTCGAGGGCGGCGAGAAGGCCGCGGAAGGCTCCACGATCACCATCAGGACCAAGGCCCTGTAGACCCACGAGGACTGGCAGCACATGCGCAACCCCATCGGCGGTCACGTCCCCGTGGCCGGCGGACTCGCCAAGGTCGGCCTCGGCTACGCGCGGGAGCTGGCGGCGGAGACCGTGCAGGTCTTCGTCGCCAATCCGCGCGGCTGGGCGACACCGCCGGGGAACCCGGCACAGGACGAGCTGTTCCGCTCGGAGTGCGCCGCAGGGCGGATCCCCGCGTACGTCCATGCCCCGTACCTGATCAACTTCGGCTCGCACACCGAGGCCACGGTCGAGCGGTCGGTCGTCTCGCTGCGCCACTCGCTGCGGCGGGCGAGAGAGATCGGTGCTCTGGGCGTGGTGGTGCACACGGGCTCGGCGACCGGCGGACGCGCGCGCGAGGTGGCGCTCGCCCAGGTGCGTACGCACATGCTTCCGCTGCTGGACGAGCTGACCCAGGACGACGACCCGTTCCTGCTGCTGGAGTCGACCGCGGGGCAGGGCTCCTCGCTCTGCTCGCGGACCTGGGACTTCGGCCCGTACTTCGAGGCGCTGGATTCCCACCCCAAGCTGGGGATCTGCCTGGACACGTGCCACATCTACGCGGCGGGCCACGATCTGACCGGTCCCGCGGGCATGCGGCAGACCCTGGATCTGCTGGTGGACACGGTCGGTGAGGGCCGGCTGAAGCTGATCCACGCCAATGACTCCAAGGACGTGGTGGGCGCCCACAAGGACCGGCACGAGAACATCGGTGCGGGCCATATCGGCGCCGAGCCGTTCCGCGAGCTGTTCTCGCACCCGGCGACCGAGGGCGTGCCGCTGGTCATCGAGACGCCCGGCGGTAAGGAAGGCCATGCGGCGGATGTGGCGCGACTGAAGGAGCTGCGGGGCTCCCGCCGAGCTTAGAGGGAATACCCCCCAGGGGTATGAGGTTCCATGGGCGTAGGGACCGTGACCCGACTTTGGGGGCATCTCATGCGTCACGAGGCACACCACGCGCACACCCGCACCACGCATCAGGGACATCAAGACGAAGAGAGCGGCGCCTCGGCCTGGGCCGTCGCCGCACGCGCGACCCTGCACTGCCTCACCGGCTGCGCGATCGGCGAGGTCCTGGGCATGGTGATCGGTACGGCGCTCGGCTGGGGCAACGTACAGACCCTGGTGCTCGCGATCGTCCTGGCGTTCTTCTTCGGTTACGCGCTGACCCTGCGCTCGGTCGTGGGCGCCGGTCTGGACTTCCGCACGGCCGTCCGGGTCGCGCTGGCCGCCGACACCGTGTCCATCGCGGTGATGGAGCTCATCGACAACGGGGTGATCGCACTCTGGCCGGGGGCCATGGACGCCGGCCTCTCGGACGGAACGTTCTGGACGGTCCTGGCCTTCGCGCTGGCAGCGGCCTTCGTCGTCACGACGCCGGTCAACAAGTGGATGATCGGCCGCGGCAAGGGGCATGCCGTGGTGCACGGCTACCACCACTGACTGCGCGGCGGGACCGTCAGAGCTCGGGGCCGTCCCCGGGCTCCTCCTGGTAGGAGTAGCGCTGCTCGCTCCACGGGTCGCCGATGTTGTGGTACCCGCGCTCCTCCCAGAACCCACGGCGGTCGGCCGACATGTATTCGATGCCCCGGACCCATTTGGGCCCCTTCCAGGCATACAGATGCGGCACGACGAGGCGCAGCGGGAATCCGTGTTCGGCGGTGAGCAGTTCGCCGTCCTTATGGGTGGCGAACAGCGTCCGGTCGGACGCGAAGTCGGCGATCCGGAGGTTCGAGCTGAAACCGTATTCGGCCCAGACCATCACATGGGTGACGTGGGGAGCCGGAGGTGCCAGTTCCACCACCTCACGGGCCAGGATTCCGCCCCATTCGGCGCCGAGCATGCTGAATTTCGTCACGCAGTGGAGGTCCGCGACGACGGAGGAGAAGGGAAGTGCCGTGAATTCCTGGTGATTCCAGCAGTGCTTGTCACCGTCGGCCGTGGCCCCGAAGACCCTGAACTCCCAGCGGTCCGGTTTGAACTTGGGGACGGGCCCGTAATGGGTGACCGGCCAGCCGCGCTGCAGCCGTTGCCCCGGTGGAAGCCCGGACTGCTCTGCTGCGCCGCGTTCCCGGCTTTCCGGCTGACCCATGCCTCCATGGTGACAGACAGGCAGGGGTGGTCATGACCAGGGGAGAGTCGATTCGGGCAACTCATACTAAGCGTGCACTTACTGGACGGCTGCATGGTGCGATGCGAGGATGCGCGCAAACGTGCCCAGTTCACCGGTTGGAAGGAGCCTCTGCGATGCAGGGCGACCCCGAGGTCCTCGAGTTCCTGAACGAACAGCTGACCGCCGAATTGACTGCCATCAATCAGTACTTCCTGCACGCGAAGATGCAGGACAACTTCGGCTGGACGAAGCTCGCCAAGTACACCAGGGCCGAATCGTTCGACGAGATGAAGCACGCGGAGATCCTCACCGACCGGATCCTGTTCCTGGACGGCCTGCCCAACTATCAGCGGCTCTTCCATGTGCGGGTCGGCCAGACGGTCACCGAGATGTTCCAGGCCGACCGTCAGGTCGAGGTGGAGGCGATCGACCGCCTCAGGCGGGGCATCGAGGTGATGCGCGGCAAGGGCGACATCACTTCGGCGAACATCTTCGAGTCCATCCTCGAGGACGAGGAGCACCATATCGATTATCTGGACACCCAGCTGGAGCTGGTCGAGAAGCTCGGTGAACCGCTCTACATCGCCCAGCTGATCGAGCAGCCGGACAGCTGATCCGCGGCTCCGACACTGTTCCGCGCGGTCCGCGAGGAATTCTCAGGCGGCGTCGGAAAGCCTGACGGCCGGCGTGGTGCCGACAGCGACGGGCGCACCGGCCGGGGCGCCCGTCGGCGCCGTACGTCCCTCGATGAGCTCACGGCTCGGGCACTCGCCACGGCCCAGCAGCGCCTGGATCCTGCGGACGCAGCCACCGCAGTCGGTACCGGCCTTGCAGGCGGAAGCGATCTGGCGAGGCGTGCACGCTCCGCCGTCCGCATGCCGCTTGACCTGGTCCTCCGTGATGCCGAAGCAGGAGCAGACGTACATGCGCTTCACCTCCCGACGGGTCGATCGCTGCGCCGTCCCGAATTCCCGGTGAGGCTAACCTAACCTTACCCGCGAGCTCCCGCACACAAAAGCCCCGGTACGCCTGTGGGGCACGGATCACATCGATCCGTGCCCCACGTGCGTCACCAGGGGTGATCCCTACTGGTCGCGGTACATCTCGGCGACCAGGAAGGCCAGGTCGAGGGACTGGCTGCGGTTGAGGCGCGGGTCGCAGGCCGTCTCGTAGCGCTGGTGCAGATCGTCCACGAAGATCTCATGGCCGCCGCCGACGCATTCGGTGACGTCGTCGCCCGTGAGCTCGACGTGGATGCCGCCGGGGTGCGTCCCGAGCTCCTTGTGCACCTCGAAGAAGCCCTTGACCTCGTCGAGGACGTCGTCGAAACGGCGCGTCTTGTGGCCGGACGCGGCCTCGAAGGTGTTCCCGTGCATCGGGTCGGTCACCCACACCACCTTGGCGCCGGACGCGGTGACCTTCTCGACCAGCTCGGGGAGCTTGTCGCGGACCTTGTCGGCGCCCATGCGGACGATGAAGGTAAGTCGGCCGGGCTCGCGCTCGGGGTCGAGGCGGTCGATGTAGCCGAGCGCCTCGTCGACGGTGGTCGTCGGGCCGAGCTTGATGCCGATGGGGTTGCGGACCTTCGAGGCGAACTCGATGTGCGCGCCGTCCATCTGCCGGGTGCGCTCACCGATCCAGACCATGTGGCCCGAGGTGTCGTACAGCTGACCGGTGCGCGAGTCGGTGCGGGTCAGCGACGACTCGTAGTCCAGGAGCAGCGCCTCGTGCGAGGCGTAGAACTCCACCGCCTTGAATTCGGCCGGGTCCGTGCCGCACGCCTTCATGAAGTTCAGCGCGTTGTCGATCTCGCGGGCCAGGGCCTCGTAACGCTGCCCGGACGGCGAGGACTTCACGAAGTCCTGGTTCCAGGCGTGCACCTGGCGCAGGTCGGCGTAACCACCGGTGGTGAAGGCGCGCACGAGGTTCAGCGTGGAAGCGGACGCGTGGTACATCTGCTTCAGCCGCTGGGGGTCAGGGATACGGGCGGCCTCGGTGAACTCGAAGCCGTTGACGGAGTCGCCGCGGTAGGTCGGCAGCGTCACGCCGTCGCGGGTCTCGGTCGGCTTGGAGCGCGGCTTGGAGTACTGCCCGGCGATCCGGCCGATCTTGACGACCGGCACGGAGGCCGCGTACGTCAGGACGGCGCTCATCTGGAGCAGCGTCTTCAGCTTGGCCCGGATGTGCTCGGCGGACACGCCGTCGAAGGCCTCGGCGCAGTCGCCGCCCTGCAGCAGGAACGCCTCGCCCTTGGCGACGGCTCCCAGGCGGGCGCGCAGCTGGTCGCACTCGCCTGCGAAGACGAGCGGAGGATACGACTCGAGGTCCGCGAGTACGTCGCGCAGAGCCTCGGCATCGGGGTACTCGGGCTGCTGCGCCGCGGGAAGGTCTCGCCAGGTGTGGCCACCGGCGACGGAGGTATTGGCGTTCACGGTCACCTTGACAACATTACGGGGTCGGCGAGCGCGCCCCGTCCGCCCGCTCAACAAATGAGACGCGCGCTCGTTTGTCCACCGTGTCCGCTAAGGTACGTGGCATGTTCGCGCAGACAACCCAGAACTGGTGGTGGACCGCTCATCCGGCGGCCCGCTGATTCATCGCGCGTACAGACTTCGCGAAGGCCGCCCGAGGGGCGGCCTTCTCTGCGTTCCGGAGCCGGGGGCCGTTCCTCATCAGGAAGGAACGCCCATGCCCGAGCCCATGTCCCGGCCCACGCCCGGCCGTGCCGTCGACCTGCTGTCCATGCTGCTCCGTGACGACTCCCCGCCCTTCGCCCTGCTGCGCAGGCGCACGCCCGGCAGGGACCACGACGTCGTCGAGGTCCTGACCGGTGAGGTGCGGGAGGTGGACCGGCTCGCCGACATCCCGGTGGGCGATCTGCCCTCGCTGGCCCTGGTGCCCTTCCGGCAGATCGCCGAGCGCGGTTTCGACGTACGCGACGACGGCACCCCGCTCTCCGTGCTGGTCGCCGGGAAGGCGTACGAGCTGCCGCTGGCCGAGGTGCTCGCGCAGCTGCCCGGCCATGACGTGCGGGTCGAGGACGGCGCCTTCGACGTCTCCGACGAGGAGTACGCCGAGATCGTCCGGCGGGTCGTCGAGGACGAGATCGGGCAGGGCGAGGGCGCGAATTTCGTGATCCGGCGGACCTTCGGCGGCGAGATCCCCGGTTTCGGCCGGGCCGACGCGCTGGCGCTGTTCCGGCGGCTGCTGTCGGGTGAGCGCGGGGCCTACTGGACGTTCGTCGTCCACACGGAGGACCGGACGCTGGTCGGCGCCAGCCCGGAGGTCCATGTGCGGATGTCCGGCGGGACCGTCGTGATGAACCCGATCAGCGGGACCTACCGCTACCCGGCCGAGGGGCCGACCGCGGAGAGCCTGCTGGCCTTCCTCGGCGACCGGAAGGAGACCGAGGAGCTCTCCATGGTGGTCGACGAGGAGCTCAAGATGATGTGCACCGTCGGCGACATGGGCGGCGTGGTGGTCGGGCCCCGGCTCAAGGAGATGGCCCATCTCGCGCACACGGAGTACGAGTTGCGCGGGCGTTCCTCACTGGATGTGCGCGAGGTCCTGAGGGAGACCATGTTCGCGGCCACGGTCACCGGCTCCCCCGTGCAGAACGCCTGCCGGGTGATCGAGCGGTACGAGCCTGGGGGCCGCGGCTACTACGCGGGCGCCCTCGCGCTGGTGAGCCGGGAGCCCGGCGGGGCACAGACGCTGGACTCGCCGATCCTGATCCGCACCGCCGACATCTCGGCGTCCGGCCGGCTGCGGGTGCCGGTCGGGGCCACGCTCGTACGCCACTCCGACCCTGCGGCGGAGGTCGCCGAGACCCACGCGAAGGCGGCGGGTGTGCTCGCGGCGCTGGGCGTCCGGCCGGGGCGGCCACCGGCGGAGGCGGACCGTCCGCGGCTGGCGTCCGATCCGCGGGTGCAGGCGGCCCTGGACGACCGGCGCGGCGGGCTGGCCCCCTTCTGGCTGCGGATGCAGGAGCGCACGCAGGACCTGGCCGGCCATGCGCTGGTGGTGGACGGCGAGGACACCTTCACGGCGATGCTGGCCCATCTGCTGCGCTCGGCGGGCCTCACGGTCTCGGTGCGCCGGTACGACGAGCCCGGGCTCCGCGACGCCCTGCGGGCGCACGAGGGGCCGGTGGTACTGGGGCCAGGCCCCGGCGATCCGGGGGACGCGGCCGACCCGAAGATGCGGCTGCTGCGGGGGCTGGCCGCCGAGCTGGTGCGGGAGCACCGCCACGGGCTGCTCGGCGTCTGCCTCGGCCATGAGCTGATCGCGGCGGAGCTGGGCCTGGAGATCGCACGGAAGGTTGTGCCGTACCAGGGGGCGCAGACCCGGATCGATCTGTTCGGCAGGCCCGAGACGGTCGGCTTCTACAACAGCTTCACCGCGCTCTGCGACGACGCGGCGGCCACGGAGCTGAGCGCCCACGGCATCGAGGCGAGCCGGGACACGGCCTCCGGCGAGCTGCACGCGCTGCGGGGCCGGGGCTTCGCCTCGGTGCAGTTCCACCCCGAGTCGGTGCTGACGCTGCGCGGCGCGGCGATCGTGACCGGGCTGCTGGCGGCGCTGCCCGTGCCCAGCTGAAGGGCCCGGGATCCGGCACACACCGTCCGACAACTTTAGTTGCCGTAATGGGCTTCGGTAACGCCGGCTGGAGAGTGATGGACTCGGCGGTCTCGCGGCTGACGGCGCGCGCCGCGCGGACCGCCGGTTCCTACGGCGCGAGTTACGAACAGCTGGGTGCGGCCTGGGGCATAACGCGGCAGGGCGCCCGCAAGAAGTGGCCCGACGCGGTCGACCGGCCGGCGGCAGCGGCGGAGCGGGGCACCGTCGAGCTGTTCGGGGGCACGGCCGAGCTCTTCCTGGAGTCCTCGTCGGGCAGCTGGCGGTGGACAGGGCGGGGTGCGGACGGCACAGACGGCACGGCCGACGGGGATGCCCTCTGCGGCTCGAAGGAGGAGGCAGCGGCGTACGCGGGCGCGTTCCTGAAGGAGCACGCGGAGAAGCACGCGAAGGGGCACGCGGGCTAAGGCGCGGGAAGCACCGGGACCAGGACGTTGTCGCTGCGGCGGCCCGCCAGGTAGTCCGTGACGTTCCGCACCGTGGCGTCGATGATCTGCCCCACCGCGTCGCGCGTGTAGTACGCCTGGTGCGAGGTCACGATGACGTTCGGGAAGGTGACGAGCCGGGCGAGGGTGTCGTCGTCGATGCCCTCCATGGATTTGTCGACGTAGAAGAGCCCTGCCTCCGCCTCGTAGACATCGAGCCCCACACCGGTGAAACGGCCGGTCCGCAGCTCGGTGACGAGAGCGCGGGTGTCGATGAGGCCGCCCCGGCTGGAGTTGACCAGGATCGCGTCGTCCTTCATCAAGGACAGGGACTCCTCGCCGATGATGTGCCGCGTGGCCGGCAGCAGGGGCACATGGAGGCTGATCAGGTCGGACTCGGCGAACAGGCGCTCCTTGTCCACGTACGTCATGCCGAGCGCGGTGCAGGCGGGATTCTCGGCGACGTCCCAGCCGAGCAGCTCCATGCCGAAGCCGTGGGCGATCCGGGTGAACGCCTCACCGATCTTCCCCGTGCCGACCACACCTGCCGTGCGGCCGTGCATGTCCCGGCCGAGGAGCCCGTCGAGCCGGAAGTCGAAGTCCCGGGTGCGGCTCACCGCACGGACGATGCGGCGGTTGACGGCCATGGCCAGGGTCCAGGCGAATTCGGCGACCGAGTGGGGCGAGTAGTACGAGACGCGGGCGACGCGCAGGGCGAGCCGTTCGGCGACGTCGAGGTCGATGTTGTTGAAGCCGGTGGAGCGCTGGGCGATCATCTGCGTGCCGCCCGCCGCGAGTGACTGCAGGACGCGGCTGCCGAGGTCGGCGTTGACGCTGGTGGAGATGATCTCGTAGCCCGCCGCGATCGGGGCGGTGTCCTCGGTGAGGAAGACGTCCAGGCAGCGGACGTCGTGCAGGCCGGCGAAGGCCTTCTCGATCAGTGGCTTCTCGTCGGACTGCACGCCGAATGCCAGGATTTCCACGACGTCTCCCGGAGAAGGGGGGCGGGGCCGGTCCTCGCGAATATACGACCCGCGCCCCCGGGGCGCCGCTCGGCCGGAGCGGGGCCGGCCGGAGCGGGATCAGCCGAAGAACACCCCGGCCTCCGCGTACAGGGCGGGGTCGACGGTCTTCAGGCGGGCCGTCGCCTCCGCGATCGGCACCCGCACGATGTCCGTCCCCCGGAGAGCGACCATCACTCCGGTGGCACCCTCGTGGACCGCGTCGATGGCGTGCAACCCGAAGCGGGTCGCGAGCCAGCGGTCGAAGGCGCTCGGTGTGCCGCCGCGCTGGACATGCCCGAGGACCGTGGTCCTGGCCTCCTTGCCGGTGCGCCGCTCGATCTCCTTGGCCAGCCATTCGCCCACACCCGAGAGCCGGACATGACCGAAGGAGTCGTGGGAATCGTCCTTGAGGATCATCTCGCCCCGCGCGGGCGCCGCCCCCTCGGCCACCACCACGATCGGCGCATAGCTCGCCCGGAAGCGGGAGGTGACCCATTCGCAGACCTGGTCGGTGTCGAAGCGCTGCTCCGGGATGAGGATGACGTTGGCCCCGCCGGCCAGACCGGAGTGGAGCGCGATCCAGCCCGCGTGGCGCCCCATCACCTCGACGACGAGTACCCGCATATGGGATTCGGCCGTGGTGTGGAGCCGGTCGATTGCCTCGGTCGCGATGGAGACGGCGGTGTCGAAACCGAAGGTGTAGTCGGTGCCGGAGAGGTCGTTGTCGATGGTCTTGGGAACGCCCACGCACGGGACGCCGTAGTCGTCGGACAGCTTCGCCGCGACGCCGAGGGTGTCCTCCCCGCCGATCGTGATCAGGGAGTCGATCTCGTACTTGGCGAGGCTGTCCTTGATGCGGCGGACCCCCTGGCCGGCGTACTCGTCGTCGAACGGATTGGTCCGGGAGGAGCCGAGGATGGTGCCACCGCGCGGCAGGATGCCCCGCACCACCGGTATCGAGAGCGGCACGGTCACGCCCTCCAGCGGGCCGCGCCACCCGTCGCGGAACCCGGTGAAGTCGTAGCCGTACTCCTGCACGCCCTTGCGGACGATCGCGCGGATGACCGCGTTGAGTCCGGGGCAGTCGCCGCCCCCGGTCAGTACTCCGACCCGCATGAAAGCATCCCTTCGCCGAAGTGAGCTCGCTACGGGCCACGCTAATGGTGACCCAGGTCACTTCGGGATGGGTCGGACGGTCAATTCACTCTCGATACGCACCGGTTGTCCGTCAGGCGTCGTCGAGGCCGGCCTCGATGGCGTAGCGGACGAGCTCCACCCGGTTGTGCAGCTGGAGCTTGCCCAGGGTGTTCTGGACGTGGTTCTGCACGGTGCGGTGGGAGATGACCAGGCGCTCGGCGATCTGCTTGTACGAGAGCCCCTTGGCGACCAGTCGCAGGACCTCCGTCTCACGGTCGGTGAGCTGCGGGACCTTCGGCTGGTCGGGGGCCGCGGGGGCGGGGTCGGAGGCGAGCCGGCGGTATTCGCCGAGGACCAGTCCGGCGAGGCCCGGGGTGAATACCGGGTCGCCGGCCGCGGTGGCGCGCACGGCGTCGGTCAGCTCCTGGGTGCTCGCCGACTTCAGCAGATAGCCGGTGGCGCCCGACTTCACGGCCTCCAGGACGTCGGCGTGCTCGCCGCTGGCGGAGAGCACGAGGACGCGCAGCCCCGGGTGTGATCCGACCAGTTCCTTGCAGACCTGGACGCCGGGCATCCCCGGCAGGTTCAGGTCGAGCACCAGGACGTCGGGCACGGCGGCCCTGGCACGGCGCACGGCGCCCGGGCCGTCGCCGGCGGTCGCGACCACGTCGAAGCCGGACTCGGCCAGATCGCGCGCGACGGCGTCGCGCCACATCGGGTGGTCGTCGACGACCATCACCTTGATGGCCGGTTCCTCGGATGCCTGTGTCTGCGGTGTACTCATCGGGCCGTTCCTGCCTTCCCCCGTGAAACCTTCGGGACCTTCAATTCGACCTCGGTGCCCTGGCCCGGGACCGAGATCAGTTCCGCTGTGCCGCCCAGGTCGCGCAGCCGCCCGCGGATCGAGAGGGCGACGCCGAGCCGCCCCTCCCCCTCCGCCTGGTCGAGTCTGCCCTCCGGGATGCCCGGGCCGTCGTCCCGGACCGTGACGATCACCTCGTCCGGCTCGTCCTCGACCAGGATCCAGGCCTGGGCGTCCGGCCCCGCGTGGACCCGGACGTTGTCCAGCGCGGCGCTCACCGCGGCGGCCAGCTCGCGCGCTGCTTCGGCCGCCAGCACCACCGGGGCGCCGGGCTCCGCGAAGGTGACCCGGGATCCGGCGTGCGGGGCGAGCAGCGCGCGCAGGTCGGCCTCGGCGCTCTCCTCCTCGTCGATCTCCACCGCGCGGACCACCGCTCCCTCGGCGCTGTCCTCGGAGACCCGGGTCGTCGGCACCAGACCGCTGGAGACCAGGGTCCGCAGGGCGACCTCCTGCTCCCCGGCCATCCGGCCGAGCTCCGCGGCCTCGCCACCCAGGGCCGTGCCACGCCGCTGGACCATGGCCAGCACCTGGAGGACGCTGTCGTGGATGTCGCGGGCGAGCCGCTCCCGCTCCCGGGTGGCGGCCTCGATCTCCAGGGCCCGCGCCAGGGTGCGCTCACTGGCCCGGGCCACCTCGACGACGTAGCCGATGGCGATGGAGGCGACCCAGACCAGTAGCACGTTGTGGAAGGTGTCCTCGCTGGGCTCGCCGCGCTCGACGATGTTGGCGGCGGCGACGAGCGTGGAGGCGAAGGCCGCCCAGCGCCAGCCGCCCTTGAGCGCGAAGGCGAGTACCGAGCCCGCGGTCCAGATCGACGGGAGTGTCGGGCCGTCCATGTGCTGGGCGTCGAAGTCGGCCAGCGGGGTCAGAAGGATGCCGGTCAGGGCGACCGTGAGGTCCAGGCCGAGGAAGCGCTTCGTGCAGCTCGCCGCGCCGGCCACCCTGGGAAGGGTGACGAGCGTCCAGAGCGCGAGGAACACCAGGAAGGCGACGGCGACCCAGGGGCGCTCCCACTTGTCACGGCCGAAGCCGGCGAGGAGCGCCGCGTAGATCAGCGTCAGCACGCGGTACGCGGTCAGCGCACGCCACAGCGGCTGCTCGACCGACATCCGTACGACTCGTTCACGCCCGGCCATGTCCTTGCGTCCCCTCCCCCGGTTCCCGCCCCTGCCATGCTGCCCGTTCCGGGCGGCCGGCGGTGCTCCTACGCGCCGCCGGGCCTCTGCGGCCCCTTGTTCTTCGCCTCCTCGGCGATCTGCCGTTTGGCCGCGGTCGCGTAGATGTCCACGTACTCCTGGCCGGAGAGCTTCATGATCTCGTACATGACCTCGTCGGTCACCGAGCGCAGGATGAACCGGTCCCCCTCCATGCCCTGGTAGCGGCTGAAGTCCAGCGGCTTGCCGATCCTGATCCCGGGCCGCATCAGCTTGGGCATCACCTGGCCGGGGGGCTGGATCTTCTCGGTGTCGATCATCGCCACGGGGATGACGGGCGCACCGGTGGCGAGGGTGACCCGGGCGAGGCCTCCGGGCTTGCCCCGGTAGAGCCGGCCGTCGGGCGACCGGGTGCCCTCCGGGTAGATGCCGAAGAGCCCGCCGCTCTCGATGACCTGGATGCCCGCCCTGATGGCCGCCTCGCCCGCGCCGCGGCTGCCGGAGCGGTCCACCGGGAGCTGCCCGACGCCCTTGAAGAAGGCGGCGGTGAGCTTCCCCTTCATCCCGGGGGCGGTGAAGTACTCCGCCTTGGCGATGAAGGTCACCTTGCGGTCGAGGACCGCCGGCAGGAAGAAGGAGTCGGAGAACGACAGATGGTTGCTCGCGAGGATCGCCGGCCCGTGTGCGGGGATGTTCTCCAGGCCCTCCACCCACGGCCTGAAGGCGAGCTTCAGAGAGCCGCCGATGGAGAACTTCATTGCGCCGTAGATCAACTCGGGTGCCTCCTGTGTGCCGTCGATGAGACCTTAACCTGTGGGGCCGCGGCCTCCCCCGCCCGCTCGGGACGGTGTCCTCACCGGACGCCTCCGCAGGTGACGGCTGCCCGGGCGGTGACGGCCCTGGTCGGTGTCGGTCCGGTCGCGTACGGTGAAGTAATCCTTTTGCACACCCCCCGCACCCCCGCCCCGCTTCATGAACAGGAGACCCCGGTGCCGGTCCTCCCTGGAGCCGAGCCGTTCCGCCATGAGGGCGGAGAGGTCGGCGTCCTCCTCTGTCACGGATTCACGGGTTCGCCGCAGTCCCTGCGCCCCTGGGCCGGCTATCTGGCGGAGCGCGGACTGACCGTCTCCCTCCCTCTGCTGCCCGGCCACGGCACGCGCTGGGAAGACATGGCGGTCACGGGCTGGCAGGACTGGTATGCGGAGGTGGACCGTGAGCTGCGGGCGCTGCGTGCGCGGTGCGAGCAGGTCTTCGTCTTCGGCCTCTCCATGGGCGGTGCCCTCGCGCTGCGCCTCGCCGCGAAGCACGGTGACGAGATCACGGGCCTGGTGCTGGTGAATCCGGCGAACAAGGTGCACGGCCTCTCTGCGTACGCCCTGCCGGTGGCCCGCCATATGGTGCGGACGACGAAGGGGCTGACCAGCGACATCGCGCTGGAGGGTGCCGAGGAGATCGGCTACGACCGGGTGCCGCTGCACGCCGCTCACTCCGTGCGGGCGTTCTTCCGGCTGGTCGACGCCGATCTGCCCCAGGTCACCCAGCCGATCGTGCTGCTGCACAGTCCGCAGGACCATGTCGTGCCCCCGGCCGACTCCGCGCGGATCCTCAGCCGGGTCTCGTCCAGGGAGGTCGAGGAGATCCTCCTGGAACAGAGCTACCACGTGGCGACGTTGGACCACGATGCGGAGCGGATCTTCGACGAGAGCTATCGGTTCGTCGACCGCCTCGCAACCGACGCTGGCAAGAAGGGGAGCACGTCCGGTGGCTGAGCACGACGCGGAGCGCGCGGGCAGTGACGAGGAGCGCGAACCGCGCCCCACGGAAGGAGCGGCTGTCCCCGAGGGCACGGAGGGGGCCCGGATCGACGAGGCCGCGGCCTGGGAGGCGATCGTCGCGGGGTACGGCGAGGAGCCGCCGGACCCGCCGGGCGCCAAGCCGTTCAAGTCGATCGAGGATCTGGCTCTGCTGGAGGACGACCAGGTCAACGTCCTGGACCCCTCTCCGGAGTCCGGCGCGGGTGACGACGCCGACAAGGGTGTGGGCGGGAAGACGTCCGGCGGGCCGCCGGAGAAGAAGCCGCTCGGCGGTTCGGTCGTCTTCGCGCCCGGGGTCGCGGGCCCGCGCGACTACGGCCTGGAGGAGCCCGAGAACGGCGACATCGACGATCCGGACGACAGCGAGGAGGGACACTTCGTCCCGCCGGAGCCTCCGCCGCTTCCCGAGGCCGATGTCACGGCCAAGTTCGCCTGGCTCGCGGTCGTCGGCGGCCCGGTGCTGATGCTGGTCGCGGTGCTGATGCAGTGGGAGATGACGTGGTGGCTCACCACTCTCTCCATCGGCGGCTTCCTGGGCGGGTTCGCCACCCTGGTGGCGCGCATGCCGCACGACGACGAAGAGGACGACGACCCGGGGCGCGGCGCGGTCGTCTGACCCGCCCCGGGGCCGGCTCAGTTCCCGGCGGGCACCCTGAGGGCGGCCAGCACGGGCAGATGGTCCGTGGCCGCCCGTAGGTCCGCGCCGGTGACGCCGGGCAGGTCCTCCGGCACGCCGCAGCCGAGCACCTCGATGCCGCCGGTCGCGAACACCGCGTCGATCCGCTTGCGCGGCGCGTCGGGCGGGAAGGTGAGCTCGCCGCCCCAGGGCCGCACGGTCCGGCAGTCCTGCAGCCGCCCCGCCAGCTGTCGGAAGGCGCCCCCGTCCGGTACGTCGTTGAGGTCGCCGGCCACGACGCCGTGCGGGACGCCCATCGCGTCGATCCGCTCCAGCAGCAGTCCCGCCTGCGCCTCCCGTTCCTCCCGCTGGAGGCTGAGGTGGCAGCTGACGACGCCGATCCGCGCCCCGGCGATCCGTACGACCGCCGTGGCCAGGCCTCGCCGGTGCAGCCCCGGTGTGAGAGGCAGCAGGATGTCCTCGGTGCGTTCCACGGTGGCGCGCAGGGAGCAGAGCAGCAGCGGTCCCGCCGCCGTGGCCCCGCCGCTGAGGACCACCAGGTCGGTCATGGCCGCGAGCCGGGCCGCCGCCTTGCGCCAGCGGAAGAAGCGCGGGGCCTCCTGGACGCACACCAGGTCCGGTGCGCAGGCGCGGATGACACGGGCCAGCGCCTCGGTGTCGTCGCGCAGCGAGCGGACGTTGTAGCTGAGCACTCTGATGACGGCCGAACCGTCCGGCTCGGTACGGGAGTCGGGCAGTGGCATCGGCTTCGTGACCATGGAAGGCACGATACGACGGACGCCCGCCGCTCCCCATGGGGCGCGACGGGCGTCGGACGTGCTGCGGGTGCGGTCAGCCCTGGCGTGCCAGGTCCGCCGCGCCCACCAGGCCCGCCTTGCCGCCCAGTTGGGCCGCGAGGACCTGCGCGTGCGGGCGCCATTCGCCGCCGATCAGCCAGCGCCGGAACGACTTGCGGATCGGGTCGAGGACCAGCTCGCCCTCGTCCGATACGCCGCCGCCGACGATGAAGGCCGACGGGTCGAAGAGCGAGGCGAGGTCGGCCAGTCCGGCTCCGGCCCAGCGGGCCAGCTCACGGAAGGAGTCGACGGCCACCGGGCAGCCCTGCCGGGCGGCCTCGCTGATGTGCTTGCCCTCGATGCCCTCCACGGTGCCGTCGCCGAGCCCCAGGAGGATCGGTGCGTTCTCCGGGGTGGCGTTGGCGCGCTGCTTCGCGTACCGCACGAGAGCGCGCCCGGAGGCGTACTGCTCCCAGCAGCCCTGGCTGCCGCAGCCGCAGAGCAGCCCGTCCGGGACGACCCGGATGTGACCGAATTCCGCCGCCACACCGAAGCGTCCCCGGCGCAGCTTGTTGCCGATGATGATGCCGCCGCCCAGGCCGGTGCCGAGCGTGATGCAGATGACGTCGTCGTGACCCTGGCCGGCACCGAAGCGGTATTCGCCCCAGGCCGCCGCGTTGGCGTCGTTCTCGACGACGACGGGCAGGCCGACGCGCTGCTCGACCTTGTCCTTGAGCGGCTCGTGGCGCCAGTTGATGTTGGGGGCGAACAGCACGGTGGCACGCTTGTCGTCGACGTATCCGGCCGCGCCGATGCCTACCGCCTCGACGTCATGTCCTTCGCTCGCCCCGGACACGGCGGCGCTGATCGCGTCCACGATGCCTTCGGCGGTCGGCGGGGTCGATACCTTGAACGTCGAGAGGATCCGGCCCTCTTCGTCGACCACTCCAGCCGCGATCTTCGTGCCGCCGATATCGACGCCGATGGTGAGTCCCATGAATCCCTCAGTTTCGGTCGAGCCCCGCTACGGCCAACCGTACCCGAGCCGGGGACGGGTATTTCCTGCCCACGGTCGGACCGACCGGTACATGGGGGGGTGGAAGAAGGAGCGGGGGTGGGTGCGTGCAGCTGCAAGGCGGAGGATTGAGGTATGGCGGAGCCATGGTGATTGACGACAACGCCGGTGGGGGCCCCTCCCTGCTCGAGCGAAGCCGAGAGCTTGGGGGGAGTGCGTGCCCACCCCCGCGACGCCGCCCCCCGTGTGCCGGCCGGTCTCAGTCCAGGTCGATGGGTTCGCTGGACCCGGTGCCCTCGTCACGCGGGTCCGAGGGGTCGTCGGCCGCCTTCCTGGCGGTGCCGGGGGTGGATCCGGTGCCGCCCGAGGTGCCTCCGGCGCCTTCGGTGCCCCGGGTCCAGCGGCCTTCCTGGCCCTCGACGGCGGAGCGGTAGGCGGCGAGGAGTTCGTTCCCCGCGGCGGCGAGATGGTCGAAGAGGTCCGGGTTCCGCTCGATGACGGGCTCGACCGCGGACTTGGCCTGCCGGATCACCTGCTGGACGGTGCCCTGGGCGGCCATGCCGAGCAGCGGCGACTGCAGCGAGGAGACCTTGTCGGCCACCGCGTCGATCAGTTTGCGCAGCTCCTCGGCGGCGGACCCCGGCTGCTGCCCGTACTGGGCCCGGCGGCGGGCCTTCTCCGCTTCGAAATCCTCGGCGCAGGCCTCCGCCCACGCGTCGTCGTCGACGGGACGATCGGTGGCTTCACTCATGGCGGACTCCTGCGACGCGGTTGCCTGCGTGACCGTGCGGGCCACGTACTACCGACGTTACCCGAACGGTGGTACGCCGTTCATTGTGTCCGGGGCCAGAGCGCGGGATCAGGCGTGAACCGGACACGCAGGACGCCGTCGGTGAGCGCTGCCCCGGAGACGGTGCAGCGGCGCAGCGCCGACTCCAGGCGGACGACGCGGTGGAACGGTCCGGCGGTGAGGAAGAGTTCGTCGCCGCGCCGGACGAGCTTGAGGTCCTCCTTGACCGCCCCGGGCAGCGGGAGGCACCACGCGATGACACCGTCGCCGGTGTCCTCGGTCCACCAGGGGTCTCCGGCGTGTCCCGGCGCCCGGTCGTCCGGCGCGCAGGTCTCGGCGAGCAGGGCCAGGTCCTCGACGGTGCGCGGCTCGCGGCCGAGGTGGGCGGTCTCGCGTACGGACGCGCCGGGTGCCCACTCCTGGTGCCAGAGGTCCAGGGCCTTCTCCTGCCGCGCGGCCAGGTCGGCGAACCAGGGGTCGGCGGAGTGCCGGGGCAGGACCCGGGAGGCCACGACGGAGTCGACGCGCAGCCCGTGCAGGGCGAGTCCGGTACGGGCGGAGCGCAGCGCCTCGACGGCGGCCTGCCCGGGTTCGGCGACCAGCCGCACGGTGGTCGCGTCGTCGCCGAGGAGGGCCTCGACGGCGGCCAGTTCGGCGTCCTTGCGCGCGGCGGCCTCGTACAGCCACTGGGCCGGCATGGGGACGCCGGCGAGCTGGGCGAGCACCGGGCGCAGGGCGCGGGCCGCCTGGCGTTCGGCGGGCAGTAGGCGGCGCAGATAGCGGCGCAGCTGTCCGGGCAGTGCGAGCAGGGCGAGGGCGTCGGGGAGCGGGGGGAGGTCGACGACGAGGACCTCGTGGCCGGACTCCGTCCCGTCGCCCTCGGCCGCCCGGCGCAGGGCGTGCAGGACGGCGAGCTGTGCGCTGCCCGGCAGTTCGGTGAGTTCCTCGCCGTCGAGCCGGTTGGCGCCGAGCAGGTCGAGCACCCCGGACGCCCGGTCCTGGAGCTCCAGGAGCTCGTCGCGGAAGTGCGCGGCGGAGTCGATGCGGGCGCAGGACACGCGCTCGGTGTCCGCGGGGAGTGCGGGCACGGCGTCCGCGGAGATCAGGAGGGTGCGGCGGCCGGCGCGCGCCGAGGCGAGCGCGGTCGCCGCCGCGACGGTGGTACGGCCTGCGCCGCCGGGGCCGGTGACGAGGACCGTACGCACGTGATCAGGCCTTCGGGACGGACTCGACGCGCTTCTTCAGCCCGGCGAGGGCACGGTCGATGATGACCTTCTCGGCCTTGCGCTTGATCATGCCGAGCAGCGGGATCTTGACGTCGACGGCGAGGCGGTAGGTGACCTCGGTGCGGTCGCCGTCGCCCAGCGGCGCCAGCGCGTAACTGCCGTCGAGGGCACGCAGCATCTGGGACTTGACCAGGGTCCAGCCGACCTCGTACGGGCTGTTCCAGGTGTAGGCGAGGACGTGGTCGTCCTTGATCGCCCCGGCGTCCAGGACGAGGCGCACCTGCTCGGCGCGGCCCTGGTCGTCGGTGGCGAGGATCTCGGCCTCCTT
Organism: Streptomyces sp. NPDC091271; assembly: GCF_044757505.1. Lineage (NCBI taxonomy): Bacteria > Bacillati > Actinomycetota > Actinomycetes > Kitasatosporales > Streptomycetaceae > Streptomyces > Streptomyces sp. NPDC091271. The sequence goes on from NZ_JBIVVD010000005.1 coordinate 407,112, forward strand.
CACCTCGCCGGTCCACTCCGGATAGCGGGCGAAGTCGGCGATCACTCCCATGACGTCGGCCGGTGCCGCCTCGATCGTGATGCTCGAGCTGGTGTGTTCAGCCATCGCCGTGGCCCTCCAGTGCGGTGTACCGGTCGCGTTCGGCAGAGGCCTGCCGTGTGCAGGCTATCGCGTGCCGGTGGCCCTCCCGCCCGCGCCCCGGCCCGCGGACGGTGGCCGTGTCGCTCACCACTCCAGGGCCCAGGGGCGCCCGCTCGAGGCGAAGTGGCCGACGTTGACGCACTCGGTGACGCCGATCCGCATCCTGCGGACCAGCGGCTGGTGGACGTGACCGAAAATCGCGTAGCGGGGGCGGGTCCGGTGGATGGCGTCCAGGAGCGCGCGGCTGCCCCGCTCGAAGCGCCGGGCCACGGTGTCGTACGTCAGCTCCGGCACGTCCGGCGGGATGTGTGAGCAGAGGACGTCCACCGGACCGAGCGCCTCGACCTTGGCGGCGTACTCCTCGTCGCTGATCTCGTACGGGGTGTTCATGGGCGTCCTGAGGCCTCCCCCTACGAACCCGAAGACGCGGCCTCCGATCTCGGCACGTTCGCCGTCCAGCACGGTGGTACCGGAATGGGCGTACTCGGGCCAGAGCGCGGGCACGTCGACATTGCCGTACGTGGCGTAGGTCGGGGTGGGCATGACCGCGAACATCTCGGCGTACTGCTTGCGTACGGCGGACAGGATCGCCGCGTTGCGGTCCCGGCCGGCCCACAGTTCGCGGCCGAAGGCGCGCGCCTCGTCGAAGCGGCGTGCGGTGCGCAGCTCGACGATGCGGTCGGCGTTGGCGACCCCGAACAGGTCGGGGAAGATGCCGCGCGAATGGTCGGCGTAGTCGAGGAAGAGGACCAGGTCACCCAGACAGATCAGGGCGTCCGCCCCGTCCCCGGCCCGCGCCAGGGCCTCCGTGTTGCCGTGCACGTCACTGACCACGTGCACGCGTGTCCGTCGAGTGGGGGTTGTGTGCTGATTGTGCGGTGTGCCGGCTCGCATGGAGATCACCCTAGGTCTCCGCCCGCTGCTCTGGGTAGAGGCGCCCGGACCTGCGATTACTTCCGGATCGGGACACGGGTGGACTAATGTGCGCCGAAGGACCACCGATATGTGTGATGCATAAGACATCTGGCCGGAACCCCCTTTCCGGAACCGAGTACCGGTGGGTAACGTCCCGCCAGTCCAGTCGTGCTCACCCCACTGAGCATCTGCCAGGCTTGGACCGATCCGGTACGTCGCACAGAGCCGTGGAACCGGAGCCCGATGAGGAGCAGCAGTCTTGCGCGAGTTCAGCCTTCCGGCCCTGTACGAGGTCCCTACGGACGGCAACCTGACGGATCTCATCCGCCGCAACGCCGCTCAGCATCCCGATGTCGCGGTGATGAGCCGGAAGGTGGCCGGCGTCTGGACGGACGTCACGGCGACCCAGTTCCTCACTGAGGTCAGAGACACCGCCAGAGGCTTGATCGCGGCGGGCATCCAGCCCGGCGACCGGGTCGCGCTCATGTCCCGCACCCGCTTCGAGTGGGTCCTGCTGGACTTCGCCATCTGGTGCGCGGGCGCCGTCACCGTGCCGGTGTACGAGACCAGCTCCCCGGAGCAGGTCCAGTGGATACTCGGCGACTCGGGCGCGGTCGCGGCCGTCGTGGAGAGCGGGGCCCACGCGGAGTCCGTCACCGCGGTGCGGGACCGGCTCCCCGGTCTGCAGCACGTCTGGGAGATCGACCGGGGCGCCGTCGGCGAGCTCGTCGCGGCGGGTGCCGGGGTCTCCGACGAGATGCTCGACCTGCGCATGGTGAGCGCCAAGGCCGACGACCCGGCGACGATCGTCTACACCTCGGGCACCACCGGCCGCCCCAAGGGCTGTGTGCTGACGCACCGCAGCTTCTTCGCGGAGTGCGGCAACATCGTGGAGCGGCTCAAGCCCCTCTTCCGTACCGGCGAGTGCTCCGTCCTGCTCTTCCTCCCCACCGCGCACGTCTTCGGCCGGCTGGTCGAGGTCGCGTCGGTGATGGCGCCGATCAAGCTCGGCTGCGTGCCGGACATCAAGAACCTGACGGACGAGCTGGCCTCGTTCCGGCCGACGCTGATCCTCGGTGTGCCGCGGGTGTTCGAGAAGGTCTACAACTCGGCGCGGGCCAAGGCCCAGGCCGACGGCAAGGGCAAGATCTTCGACAAGGCGGCCGACACCGCGATCGCGTACAGCCGTGCGCTGGGGACGCCCGAGGGCCCCTCGGTGGGCCTGAAGGTCAAGCACAAGGTCTTCGACAAGCTGGTGTTCAGCAAGCTGCGAGCCGTGCTCGGCGGCCGTGGCGAGTACGCGATCTCCGGCGGCGCCCCGCTGGGCGAGCGGCTCGGCCACTTCTTCCGCGGCATCGGCTTCACGGTGCTGGAGGGCTACGGCCTCACCGAGAGCTGCGCGGCCACGGCCTTCAACCCGTGGGACCGGCAGAAGATCGGTACGGTCGGCCAGCCGCTGCCGGGCTCTGTCGTGCGGATCGCGGACGACGGCGAGGTGCTGCTGCACGGCGAGCACCTGTTCAACGGGTACTGGCAGAACGAGGCCGCGACGGCCGAGGCGCTGGCCGACGGCTGGTTCCACACGGGTGACATCGGCACGCTCGACGAGGACGGCTATCTCGCGATCACGGGCCGCAAGAAGGAGATCATCGTCACGGCGGGCGGCAAGAACGTCGCGCCCGCGGTGATCGAGGACCGGATCCGCGCGCACGCCCTGGTGGCCGAGTGCATGGTGGTCGGCGACGGACGCCCGTTCGTCGGCGCGCTGCTCACCCTCGACGAGGAGTTCCTCTCCCGCTGGGCCGAGGAGAACGGCAAGCCGGCCGGGTCGACGGCGGTCTCGCTGCGCGACGACCCCGATCTGCTGGCCGAGGTGCAGCGGGCCGTGGACGACGGCAACGCGGCGGTCTCCAAGGCGGAGTCGGTACGCAAGTTCCGCGTCCTGGCGGCTCAGTTCACCGAGGAGGCGGGTCACATCACGCCCTCGCTGAAGCTGAAGCGCAACGTCGTGGCGAAGGACTTCGCGGACGAGGTCGAGTCGATCTACCGCGGCTGAACCCGGACGACCGTAAGAAGAGACGCACGCACGAGGAGGGGCCCGCACGGCGAACCGTGCGGGCCCCTCCTCGTGCGTGCGTGGTCAGAGCAGCGTCTTCAGCTGCTCGGCGAGCAGGTCCCAGCGCCACTTCTCCTCGACCCACGCCCTGCCCCGCTCCCCCATGCGCCGGCGCAGTTCCGGGTCGCGGAGCAGGGTGACGATCCGGTCGGCTGACTCCTCGGCGGAGCCGCCCCGCACCACCCAGCCGGTCTCGCCGTCGAGCACGGCGTCGGGGGCGCCCCCCGAGTCGCCCGCCACGACGGGCAGTCCGGTCGCGGACGCCTCCAGGTAGACGATGCCGAGGCCTTCGACGTCGAGCCCGCCGCGCCGGGTGCGGCAGGGCATGGCGAACACGTCGCCGGCGCCGTGGTGCGCTGGCAGCTCCTCCCAGGGCACCGGCCCGGTGAAGCGCACGGAGTCCTCGACGCCGGTCTCGGCCGCCAGCTTCTTCAGCTGCCCGGCGTACGGGCCGCCGCCCACGACGAGCAGGACCGCGTCCGGCACGCGCGCCAGGATCGCGGGCATGGCCAGGATGAGTGTGTCCTGGCCCTTGCGCGGCACCAGCCGCGAGACGCACACGACGACGGGCCGGTCCGCGAGCCCCAGCCGGGCCCTGATCCGGTCGCCGCCGGAGGCCGGATGGAAGGTCTCCTCGTCGACCCCGGGCGGCAGCTGCACCATGCGGGCCGCAGCCTCGGGGGTGAGCGCCGCGGCGATCCTGGACCGGGTGTACTCGCCGAGGTAGGTGATGGTGTCGGTGGCCTCGCCGATGCGGCGCAGCAGCTGCCGGGACGCGGGCAGCTGTGCCCAGCCCGCCTCGTGGCCGTGGGTGGTGGCCACGATCCGGCGGGCACCGGCCCCGCGCAGCGCGGGCGCCATCAGCCCGAGGGGGGCGGCCGCGCCGAACCACACGGAGGAGCAGCCGTGTTCACGCAGCAGCCGGACCGCCCGCCGGGTGACCCCAGGGGTGGGCAGCAGCATCGTCGTACGGTCGCGTACGACGGTGAACGGCTGCTCGGCGTCGAAGGCCGCGGTGGCCTCGGCACCTTCCGTGCCGCGCTTCCAGGTGGAGGCGTAGACCACGATCCGGTCGGGATCCATGCGCAGCGCCATGTTGTGGAGGAAGGCCTGGATGCCGCCGGGGCGGGGCGGGAAGTCGTTCGTCACGATCAGCGTCTTGTCCATCGCCGCCGACAGTACCGGGCGTCCCGACGGCCCTGCCTGACGGCTCCCGCACAGCCCCGGCCTGCATCATGGCGTGCATGACGGTCAGGACGGACGCGAGTGGCCGGGCTCTGTCCCTCGCCGTGTGGGGTCTCACCCGGGCGGTGCTGCTGCTCTGCGTCTTCAAGGTGTTCACGGTGCCGGGCCCCGACGTCACGAGTGACGTCTCGGTGATCTACCGGGGATGGTACGAGGTGCTCCGCACCGGCACGTACCCGCTGGACGACGTCACGTGGCAGTATCCGCCCGCCGCCGCCCTCGCCGTGCTCTCCCCGGACCTGCTGCCGTTCCTGGAGTACGCCTCCGCCTTCTTCGTCCTCGTACTTCTGTGTGACGCTCTGGTGTTCGGTCTGCTGCTGTACGCGGGAAGCCGTCCCGGCATGCGCGACGCGGGCGCCTGGCTGTGGGTGGCGGGCGTGCCGCTGCTCGGGCCGACCGTGTACGCCCGTTACGACCTGATGGTGACGGCCGTCGCCGTGGCGGCGCTACTGGCGGGTGTCCGTCACCCCAGGGTGCTGGGGGCGCTGGCCGCCTTCGGCACGCTGCTGAAGGTGTGGCCGGTGCTGGTGCTGGTGGGCACCGCCCGGGGCGGGGACACCCGCCGTTCCTGGTCGGCGGCGGCGGTGACGGGCGCGCTGCTGGCCCTGGTGGCGGCGGTGGCGGTGCCCGGCGCGTTCGCCTTTTTGACGTTCCAGCGGGACCGGGGGCTGGAGATCGAGTCGCTGGGGGCGCTGGTCTTCCATGTGGCCCGGCAGTTCGGCTGGGAGGGCCGGGTGGAGCTCCGCTACGGCTCGATGGAGTTCGCCGGCCCGCATGTGGCGCTGGTGAGCACCCTGGCCCTGGCGCTGAGCGTGCTCGCCTTCGGCTGGCTGCTGGTGTGGCGGCTGCGGGCCCGTACGTTCGCGGTGCACACCCCGGCCGACGCGGCGTTCACCGCGGTGCTGCTGTTCACCGTGACCAGCCGCGTCATCAGCCCCCAGTACATGGTGTGGCCGCTCGGTGTCGCCGCGGTGTGCCTGGTCTTCCGGGGCAGCAGGATGGCGCTGCCCGCGTGTCTGGTCCTGGTGGCCACGGCCGTCACGCTGCTGGAGTTCCCGCTCGGCTTCGGGCATGTGGTGGCCAGTGACCCGGAGGGCCTGGAGCTCATGGCCGTACGCAACGGTCTGCTGCTCGCCGCGACGCTGAGCGCCGGGCGGCGGCTCTGGCGGGACACCGTGCCGCGGGCGGGAAGGGGGCGCGCGGCGGAGCGGGTCAGCCCAGCCGGGTGCGCAGATACTCCCGCCAGCGCGCCGTGAAGTCCTGGGGCGTGGTGCCGAGCACCGTGTGCATGGCCTGCTCGACGGCGCCGTCCCGCTCGGAACGGCTCCCCACGGCCTTGTAGAAGGCGATCAGCTCCTCCTCGCCCCAGTCCCGCGCGATCAGCTCGCAGGCCAGCCAGGCGCCCTCGTACGCCCGGGAGAGCTTCGCCGCGTCCTCGCCGAAGCCGAAGTCCTCGTCGGTCGGAAGCCGCGCGGGCAGCTCACCGCGCCGGACGGCCTCGGCGAGCTCCGGTGCGATCTCCGGGGCGGTGCGGCTCTCCTGGCGGTAGGCGGTCCGGTCGGCGAAGCCCTCGGAGAGCCAGACGGGCGTGGCGGCGGAGGTGTGTGCCCGGGTAGCCACATGGGTGGTCTCGTGGGTGAGGACGACCCGCTGCCCGAAGTCGCCGAGCATTCCGTAGGCCTGCGGATTGACGATCACCCGGTCCGCGGGCTCCCGGCCGCTTCCGCCGACCTTGCCGGTGGTGACTGCCGCTATGCCCCGGTAGCTGGCCGCGGGTGAGTCCAGGAGCCCCGCCATGTCCTCCACGGACTCCGGGACGAGCACCACGACCCGCTCCGCCCAGGGCTCCGGCCAGGCGCCGGTGACGGCAGGGACGGCCCGGTCCGCGGTGGCCGCGATCCGGCGCAGCTCCGCGGCCCGCCGGCCGACCCCGAGGACCAGGCTGTGCGTGCCCCGTACGACCTCGACGTCGCCCTGCTGCCAGAGCTGCCCCGGGGAGCCGTCGGCGGCCCGGTCGGCGGCGATGTACCAGCTGCCGCCCTCCCCCCGGCGGACCAGCTCCACCGTGCGCGAGGAGGACATGGGGGCCATGTCGTAGCCCTTGATCCGGTAGCGCAGCTCGACCTCGGCGGTCACCCGGTCCGCACCCTCGTCGGTCACGTCGTTCACCTTGTACGCCCACGACTCCAGCGGTACGTCGGCGAGGTTGCTCAGTTCGGTGCGCTGTGCGGCCCGGAAGGAGGCGGCACGGGGGTCGAGCGCGGCCAGGTAGGCGTCGGTGTCGTGCTCCATGACCGCCTCGGCCCGGCGGTCCAGGGCGGCGCCGACCTCCCGCGCGGTGATGCCGGTGGCGGTGTCCCCGGGACCGGCGCAGGCGGACGCGAGCAGCAGAGCGGCGAGCACGGCGCCCGCCGTGCTCCGTCTGCGGGTGCGCTCCCGCCGCGCGTCCTGCGTCCGAACAGCCATCGGGCCGATCGTACGGTCATACGCGGGTGACCGAGGAGACGGGCATCATGCCGACGGGGTCGTAGCGCACCGGCGCCCCTGGGTACGGGGCGTGGATGACCTGCCCGTTTCCCGCGTACATCCCGATGTGGCTCGCATCCGCGCGGTAGGCGACCAGATCGCCCGGCCGCGCCTGCGCGAGCGGCACCATGCGGCCGGCGTACCGCTGTGCCTGCGAGGTCCGCGGCAGGCCGACACCGGCCTGCGCGTACGCCCACTGCATCAGCCCGGAGCAATCGAACCCGGCGGGCCCGTTGGCGCCCCAGACGTACGGACGGCCGAGGGCCTGCCGGGCCGCCATGAGAGCCGCCAGGCCGCGCGCGGAGGCTGGGGCCCCGGCGGTGAGCGTCTCGGACGGGCCTGAGCGGGACGCGCGGCCGAGGGACTCGCGGTCGGTGGCCGGCAGGGTGTGCAGGAGCTCCCGGGCCCGGGCCAGTTTGCCCTCCACGGTGCGCTTGTGGCGCGCCACCGCCGCGCGTTCCCGCTCCATGGCGGCGAGGGCCCCGGCGGCCTCCGCACGGCTCTGCGCGATCTTCCGCTGGGCGTGATGGAGCTTGCGCAGTGTCACGGCCCGGCGCTCGCCCGCGCGGTCCAGCGCGGCGGCCCGGTCCAGGAAGGTGTCCGGGTCCGAGGAGAGCAGGAGGGCGACCGAGGGATCGATGCCGCCCGAGCGGTACTGCGCGCCGGCCATCGAGCCGAGGGAGGCCCGCATCCGGTTGACGCCCTCCTGCGTCCGGGCCGCCGAGTCCTGGGCCCTGGCGATCCGGCCGCGCAGCCGGCCGAGGCTCTCCCGGGCGGCGTTGTACTGCTCGGTGGCGCGCTCGGCCTCCCCGTACAGCCGGTCGACCGCGGCCTTGGCCGTCCCGTGGGTCTCCTCGGGCACGGCGCTCGCGGGTGCGGCCTGGAGGCCGGCCGCCGCGGTGGCCGCGGCGGCGGACAGGACGGTGGCCCGGACGCCACGGTTGAGGCCGGGCCCGGTGGGGCGGCGATGCGAGACCACAGGAAGCCGCACTCCCTTCCGCTGTACGCAGATGTGCGCAGCCCCTGCCGCCCGGGACGGGCGGACCGACGACCGGGAGCTGCACGGCAGCGCAGACAGTAACCGGACGGCTGCACCGCGGCCAAAGGCCACGCCGCGGGCGGGAAGGGGACGGAAAAGCCCCGCCCCGCCGGTGACCTGTGGTCTCCGGTGGGGCGGGGCTCCGTCGAGGGGTACCGCGATTCGCCCGTTCGGGCGTCAGACGCGCACGCCGAACTGGAAGGTGCCCATGTAGTCCATCGACTCGTAGCGGACCACGGCGCCGGGCTTCGGGGCGTGCAGGATCTGGTTGTTGCCCGCGTACAGGCCCACGTGCGAGGTGTTGTTGAAGAAGACCAGGTCGCCCGGCTTCAGGGCGCTGCGGCCGATCCGGACACCGTCGTTGATCTGGGTGTACGTGGTGCGGGTGATCTGGACGCCGGCCTGGGCGTACGCCCACTGGGTCAGACCCGAGCAGTCGTAGGCGTTGGGGCCGGTGGCACCGGAGACGTACGCCTTGCCCTGCTGCGTGGAGGCGGCCTGGAGGGCGGCGGCGCCACGGGCGGAGGCGGGGACCTCGTTGCCGAGGTCGACCCGGTCACCGGCGGCGCGGCTGGCGCGCTGCTCGTCCTCGGCCATCTTGGCGCGCTCGGCGGCCGTGAGGGTGTTCAGCAGCTTCTGCGCGTCGGCGAGCTTGCCCTGGTACTTCTTCTTGTTCTCGTTCAGCGACTTGCGGACGTCGGCGAGGTCCGCGAGCTTGCCCTCGGCCTCCTTGCGCTGCTGCGCCAGGGTGCGCTGCTTCGCCTGGATCTTCTGCAGCGACTCGGCCTGCTTGGCCGTCAGCTGGTCGAGCGCGGAGGCCTGGTCGAGGAAGCTGTCCGGGTCCGAGGAGAGCAGCAGCTGGACCGACGGGTCGAGACCACCGGAGCGGTACTGCGCGGTGGCGAGCGAACCGAGCTCTCCGCGCAGGGTGTTGAGCTCGTCCTGGCCGCGGGCGACCTTGTCCTGGAGCGCCTCGGCCTGCTTCTTGAGCTTGTCCTGCTGCTCCTTGGCGCCGTTGGCCTTCTCGGTGGCGACCTCGGCCTCGTGGTAGAGCTTGTCGACCTTCGCCTTGACCTCGCTCTTGGTCGGCTTGGGGTCGGCGTGCGCGGCCTGGGAGGTCAGGGCCACGGCTGCGGCGGCGGTCGCGGTGAGCACGGTCACGCGGGTGCGGCTCGGCTGCTTGGGACGACGGTGGGACGCCACGAAGGCGAGCTCCTTCTTCCTCGAGCCGCCTACCGGGCTGTGGGGGAAAAAATCCCCGGCTCCGTGCACGTCACGGACTCGGCGGTTCCTTCGCCGTCACCCCGGGTGGGCAATCAACCGTGCGAAGGTTCGAGGCCTGACCCTAGTGACCATCTTGTGATCAGTTCAAATCCTCACGAGCAAAATCTCGTCACACCAGGCACTTCTTTACTTTCATCACACTGCGTGTAGCGGCGACTTGACGGTACGTTCCAAAAATTCCGACAAGTCACTCATGCCTCACATGACGCGTCAGACGCGCGAAAGGCGCTTCAGGAGCAAGGCGGACGCGACCGGTCGCGCACCGGCCTTCGCCACCCCGTCGGCGACTTCACGGTCTGTGGAGACCACGACGACCGGCCTGCCCGCCGGTTCGGCACGCGCCAGTTGCCGGATCAGCTCGTCCGCGGTCACGCCCGCCTTGCTGAAGAGGACGCGGACCCCGCGCGGTGGTGCGAGCAGGACGGGGGCGGCCAGTTCGGCGCCGTCGAAGACGCATGTCATCTCGGCCCCGGTCTGTGCCGCGAGGACCGAGAGGCCGCCGAGGAGGCGCAACCGCTGCTTCTCCAGGGGCATCTGCGGATAGCCGGTCTTGGTGACGTTGTAGCCGTCGACGATCAGATGCGCCTGCGGCAGGGCGAGCAGCTGGTCGAGGAGCGCCGGGTCGGTCTCCGAAAGGGCCCTGGCGGCAATGTCCTTCGGTGACATCCGCCCGGGCTCCACAGCTTCGACACTGTCGGCGGGGCGGAGCGAGGAAGGGGGCAGGGCCAGTTCGCGGCGGAGCCCCTGTGCCGCGTCGAGCACGGTGTCCAGGAGCAGCCGCAGCCGCATGTCCTCGACCGAGCGCCCCTCCCTGGCCGCCCGGCGGCCCGCCTCGACGGAGGCCTCGGCCTCGGCCAGCCGCGCCTTGAGCCGGCGGGACTCGCTCTCGGCCGCGGAGACCTGGGCCGCGGCCTCGGCCCGCACGGCGTCGGTCTCGACGCCGGCCTTGCGCAGAGCGGCCTCTCCGCGCTTCACCTCGCTGAGCGCGCTGCGCAGTTTGCGGTGCAGGGAGTCGGCCTCCTTGCGGGAGGCGTCCAGCTCCGAGCGAAGCCGTTCGGTGTCGGCCCTGGTCTGGCCGCGGGCGCGGTCGAGCTCCTCACGCAGCCGCTGCAGCTCGCGCCTGGCCTCCTCGTCCGCACGCTCGGCGTGGGCCCGCTGGACCTCCTCGCCGGCCGCGGCCACCAGCTTGACCCAGCCGGCCGGCCGCAGCACATAGGCGGCGGCCGCCACATCGACGGGGTCGGCGGCGGCGGGCGGGGCACCGGACCCGAGGGCATCGGCCAGCTCCGGCTGGGTCTGGCCGATCCGCTCACCGATGCGCCGGCGGAACACCGGGTCGCTCTCCAGGGCCGCGGCCATCGCGTTACCCGCGAACTTGGCCCGCCTGCTCGGGGTGAAACGGGCGTACTGCCGGAGCTGGGCGGGGAGTTCGCCGACGGTCAGACCGCCGAACGCGTCCGAGACCAGCGCCACCACCTTGCGGCGCACGCCCTCGGGCAGCGGACGGTCGAGCGACTCCGCGGTGCCGTCGGCCGCGTCGGCCGGTCCGGCGCCGCCTGTCGGCTGCTCCACCATCCATCACCCCAATATGTCTGTCCGCACGGCCCCGTCAGGAGTCGGCACCAGGCCTGTCGACCAGCTCGATCTGGTCCACGGCGTTGCACCAACGACAGCGCACCGACTCGATGGTCTCACTGACCACCTCGCGCTCCTCGACACTCGACTCCCCGGCCAGGTCGAGATGCACGTACTCCACGACCTTGGAGGAGCGCGTCACATCGAAACGGGTCAGGTTGCCGCAGAGCGTGCAGCGCCAGCGGGTCCCGTCCGTCGGCTGGGGAACCGTCGTCATCGTTGCGTCCTCTTTCGTCGTTCGTCGAGTCTCGTGCGTGCCCAGGCTTCGATCTCGCGGTGCGCCGTCGAACTGCGGATGTCCTGCTGTAACCCTACGGCCTTGCGCATACCTATCGGCACGGCGAGGCGGTCTGTCCCGTTCTCACCTGGTGCGTCATGCTCTGTACGTGACCTATCGGCGGGAAGTCCACTGGCGGAGGCGGGCCGGAGAGCTCCGGGCCGCTGCCGCGGCGGGCGGCGCCCCGGTCACGTACGGGCTGATCGCGCTCTGCTGCGCGGTCTTCCTGATCAGCCCGCTCTCCGGGTTCAACCCCGCCTACGGAAGTGCCGACGCGCTGCTGGCCGCCCAGGCCGGGTATTTCGAGCGGTGGGGCGTGATCCCCGCCGAGCTCACGGAGGGCTCGGTCCACGCGGCCCTGACCCCGCTGACCGCGCTCTTCGTCCACGGCAGCTGGCTGCACCTGCTGGGCAACATGCTCTTCCTCTACGTGTTCGGCGCCATGGCCGAGGAGCGCATGGGCCGCACCGAGTTCACCTTCTTCTATCTCGCCTGCGGCTACTTCGCACTGGTGGCCTACGCCGTGGTGCACGCGGACTCCGACCAGACACTGGTCGGCGCGTCGGGGGCGATCTCCGCGGTGCTCGGAGCGTTCCTCTATCTCTTCCCCCGGGCCCGTGTCACCAGCCTCTTCCCGTTCCTCTTCTTCCTGCCGCTGCGTTTCCCCGCCTGGATCGTGCTCGTGTTCTGGTTCGTCCTTCAGTGGCTGGCGGCGCAGAGCGCGGGCAGCGGCCCGGGCGTGGCGTACCTCGCGCACGTGGCGGGTTTCGCGGCCGGCTTCCTCTACGCCTGGGTGCGGTTCCGGGGTACTAGAGTGAAGTCTCCAGCCACGGCCACTGAGGGAGAAAGCCAGCCGTGATCACCGCGATCGTGCTCATCAAAACCAGCGTGGACCGGATTCCCGAGATCGCCGAGGCCATCGCCGCGCTGGACAGTGTCAGCGAAGTCTTCTCGGTCACCGGTACGTACGACCTGATCGCCATGGTCCGGGTCGCCCGGCACGACGATCTGGCCGATGTCATCCCGGGCCGGATCAGCAAGATCCAGGGCGTCGAGGGCACCGACACCCATGTGGCCTTCCGCACCTACTCGCAGCACGACCTCGAGGCGGCCTTCGCCATCGGGCTCGACGCCTGAGACCGCGTACGGCTCCGGCCGGGGACGGGGCGACAAGCCTCCCGTCCCCGGCCGGAGCCGTGTCCGGACCCGCTCAGACCTGCGCGGCACCCCGGTCGGGCACGCAGCGGCCCTCCTCGGTGCGGTAGCTCCAGCGGGCGCCCTTGCTCACGAGCTCGCGGACGGCGCCCAGGAACCTCTCGATGTGCTCGTCCGGCGTGCCGGCTCCGAAGCTCACCCGGATGGCGTTGAGGGACCTCTCCCCCGGCGCGGCCTCCGGCGCGCCGCACTCACCCGGCTCCTGCGGCTCGCTGCCCAGCAGGGTCCGCACCAGCGGGTGAGCGCAGAACAGTCCGTCGCGCACCCCGATGCCGTACTCGGCGGAGAGCGCCGCGGCGAAGTGCGAACTGTTCCACCCCTCGACCACGAAGGAGATGACGCCGACCCTCGGGGCGTCGTCGCCGAAGAGCGAGAGCACCTTCACCTCGGGGACGTCGGCGAGCCCCTCACGGACCCGTGTCACCAGCTGCTGCTCCCGGGCGACCAGTCGGTCGAATCCGGCCTCGGTCAGGGCCTTGCAGGCCGCGGCGATGGAGTAGACGCCGATGACGTTGGGCGATCCCGCCTCGTGCCGGGCCGGGGTGGTGTGCCACTCGACGTCCACGCCGCCGTCGGTGCGCCGGGCGACCTTGCGGGAGGCACCGCCACCCGCGAGGTACGGCTCCGCGTCCACCAGCCAGTCGGCGCGGCCGGCGAGGACGCCCGAGCCGAAGGGCGCGTACAGCTTGTGCCCGGAGAAGGCGACCCAGTCGACGTCCAGCTCGGTGATGTCCACCGGGTGGTGGGGCGCCAGCTGCGCCGCGTCGAGCACGATCCGCGCCCCGTGTGCGTGGGCGGCGGCGGCCAGTTCCTTCACCGGCCACAGCTCACCGGTGACGTTGGACGCGCCGGTCACGCAGACCAGTGCGGGGCCGTGGGGCTCCCGGGCCGCCAGCGCCCGCTCCAGCGTGGCGACTGCCTGGTCCGGGGTGCGCGGGGCGTCGAGGTAGGTCACCCGGGCGTCGCGCCAGGGCAGCAGCGAGGCGTGGTGCTCGGTCTCGAACACGAACACCTGGCAGTCGGCGGGCAGCGCGGCGGCGAGCAGGTTGAGGGAGTCGGTCGTCGAGCGGGTGAAGACCACCTGGTCCTCCGCGCGGCAGCCCAGGAACTCCGCGACGGTCTCGCGGCTGTTCTCGAACAGGTCGGTGGAGAGCTGCGAGAGGTAGCCGGCGCCGCGGTGCACGCTGCCGTAGTACGGGGCGTAGGCCGCCACGTCGTCCCAGACCCGCTTGAGCGCCGGGGCGCTGGCCGCGTAGTCGAGGGCGGCGTAGGTGACGTCTCCGCCGGTAACGAGCGGAACGGTGACATCGGCACCCAGAACCGGCAGCGGGGCACAAATGGACTGGTCGACGGCAGCGGTGGAGACAGACATGGCGAACTCCCGTAAAAGGCAGGCGAGATCCACACGCGGGCAGTCCGACAGGACGCAGCGGCGCGGGGAAGGAAAGAAAAGGGTGTGCGGAGAAGGGCTGGAGCCCTATCGCATTCGCTTGCTCACAGAAGACTCCCTGGGACCAGGACCCCAAGGGGTGGCATCCAACGATGCCGAGGGGCCCGCGCTTGCCACAGACCTCGCTGCCTGCGGCCTGGTCTTCACCCGGGGCACCCCGCCACGGACGGAGGGTTGCCGGACAGCGGGCCGGGGCCGTAGTCGCTGTCACTCATGACCTGCGCAGCATCTTGCCATACCCACGGTGACGCGCAAGGGCGCAGTCCGCGATCCGGACTGCGCCCTTGCTCACACCGTGCGCACTCAGGCGTTGCTGGCCGCCACCCAGCGCTCCAGCGCGCTCCTGGCCGCACCCGAGTCGATCGACCGCGCGGCCCGCGCGATCCCGGCCGAGAGCTGCTCGTCCAGCGAGCCCTCGCCCGGGTCCAGCGCGACCAGTGCGGCAGCCGAGTTGAGCAGCACCGCGTCGCGTACGGGGCCGGTCTCCCCGTCGAGCAGCCGGCGGGCCACATCCGCGTTGTACGAGGAGTCCGCGCCGCGCAGCGCCTCGACGGGGACCAGGTCCAGGCCGACGTCGCGCGGGTCGAATGCCTGCTCGCGCACGGTGCCGTCGCGGACGATCCAGACCCGCGAGGTCGCCGTGGTGGTCAGCTCGTCGAGGCCGTCGTCGCCCCGGAAGACGAGCGCCGAATTCCCCCGGTCCGCCAGCACGCCCGCGACGATGGGCGCCATCTTCGGGTCGGCGACCCCGATGGCCTGGGAACGCACCCGGGCCGGGTTGGTGAGCGGGCCCAGGATGTTGAAGGTGGTCTGTGTGCCCAACTCCTTGCGCGCCCTGGCCGCGTACCGCAGGGCGGGGTGGAACTTCACGGCGAAGCAGAAGGTGATGCCCGCCTCCTCGGCCACTGCGACGACGCGCTGCGGCGTCAGTTCGAGGTTGACGCCGAGCTTCTCCAGCACGTCGGACGCCCCGCTCGCCGAGGAGGACGCCCGGTTGCCGTGCTTGACGACCTTCGCGCCGGTCCCCGCGACGACGATCGCCGACATGGTGGAGATGTTGACCGTCTTGGCCATGTCGCCGCCGGTGCCCACGATGTCGACCGTGCGGCCGGGCACCTCGATGGTGTGGGCGTGCTCGTACATGGCGCGGACGAGTCCGGTGACCTCGTCCACGGTCTCGCCCTTGGCCCGCAGCGCGACGGCGAAGCCGGCGATCTGCACGTCCGTGGCCTCGCCGCTCATGATGCGGTCCATGGCCCACGCGGTGTCGTCCGCGCCCAGGTGCTCACCGCGCAGCAGGGGGGTCAGCACGCCGGGCCAGGTACGGGCCGCCACGCTGTCGCCGCCGTCCGGGGTCACAACGTTCATGGTCCGCTCCTGGGGGTCCACAGCCGATACAAGGGATACATCCCACCCTATCCAGGCCCGGGGGCAGCGAAGAGCCCCGTCCATCGGATGGACGGGGCTCCTGCTGTGGCGGTCAGCTGAGGTGATCAGTGGTGGCCGTGGCCGCTGGTGATCTCCTTGTACTCCTCGGCGGTGGGCTTGGCGATCTGGTTGTCCTCGCCGTAGTAGCTCCTGCTGAGCCTGGCCCGGAGCTTCTGCAGCGCCGACGGCTTGCGCTCGACACCGTTCTCGTCGACCGTCGGGCCGATCTCGACCGGCTTGTACTGCTCGTGCGCGGTGAGCGTGTGCAGCTGGCCGGGGCTGAGCGGCTCGTGGATCTCGACGAATTCACCGTGCGGCAGGCGCTTGATGGTGCCGGACTCGCGCCCGTGCAGCACCTTCTCCTTGTCGCGGCGCTGGAGGCCGAGGCAGATCCGCCGGGTGACGACGAACGCCAGGACCGGGCCGACGAAGAAGGCGATCCGTACGAACCAGCTGATCGCGTTGAGCGACAGGTGGAAGTGGGTCGCCCAGATGTCGTTGCCGCCGCCGATCAGCATGACGAAGTAGATCGTCACCCAGGCGACGCCGAGGCCCGTGCGGGTCGGGGCGTTGCGCGGACGGTCCAGGATGTGGTGCTCGCGCTTGTCCCCGGTGATCCAGGACTCGATGAACGGATACATCGCGAGTGCCCCGAGGACCACACCGAAGAGGACCAGCGGGATCAGCACGCCGAGGACCAGCGTGTGGCCCCAGAGGTTGATCTCCCAGCCCGGCATGACACGGACGAAGCCTTCGGCGAAGCCCATGTACCAGTCCGGCTGGGCACCCGTGGACACCTGGTCGGGACGGTAGGGGCCGAGCGCCCAGATCGGGTTGATCGAGGCGATCGCCGCGATGATCGCGATGAAGCCGAAGACCAGGAAGAAGAATCCGCCCGCCTTGGCCATGTACACCGGCAGCAGCGGCATGCCGACGACGTTCTTGTTGGTCTTTCCCGGACCAGCGAACTGCGTGTGCTTGTGGAAGAACACCAGGATGAGGTGGCCGACCACGAGCCCGAGCATGATGCCGGGCAGCAGCAGGATGTGGATCGAGTAGAACCTCGCGATGATGTCGGTCCCGGGGAACTCCCCGCCGAACAGGAACATCGAGATGTACGTGCCCACGATCGGCATCGACAGGATCGCGCCCTGCGTGAAGCGCACACCCGTACCGGAGAGCAGGTCGTCCGGGAGCGAGTAGCCGGTGAACCCGGTGAACATGCCGAGGACGAACAGCAGGAAGCCGAACAGCCAGTTGATCTCACGCGGCTTGCGGTACGCGCCGGTGAAGAACACCCGGAACATGTGCACGAACATGCCGGCGAGGAAGATCACCGCTGCCCAGTGGTGGATCTGCCGGACGAGCAGACCACCGCGGACGTCGAAGCTGATGTCCAGCGTCGAGGCGTAGGCCTCGGACATCCGGATGCCCTGCATCGGCTCGTAGGAGCCGTGGTAGACGACCTCGTTCATGCTCGGGTGGAAGAACAGCGTCAGATACACACCCGTGAGGATGATGATGATGAAGCTGTAGAGGCAGATCTCACCGAGCATGAAGGACCAGTGGTCCGGGAAGATCTTGCGCATGTTGGCCTTGGCCAGGCCGTAGATGCCGAGCCGGCCGTCCGCCCAGTCGGCCACCCGCTCACCGGCGGGCGCCTTGCGCTGTGTGTCTGTCGCAGTACTCATCCGCGCTCCCAGAAGGCAGGACCGACGGGCTCTTCGAAGTCACCGAGCGCCTCGAGGTTGCCCTCGCTGTTCACGCCGATCCGCAGCTGCGGAAGGGCGTGACCGGCCGGACCGAAGATGACGCGGGCGCCGTCGGAGAGGTCGAAGGTGGACTGGTGGCACGGGCAGAGCACGTGATGCGTCTGCTGCTCGTACAGGCTGATCGGGCAGCCGACGTGGGTGCAGATCTTGGAGAAGGCCACGATTCCCTCGTGGGCCCACTCGCGCTCGCGCTTGTCCTTGATGTTGTCCGGCTCGATGCGGATGATCATCAGGGCGGCCTTGGCGATCTGCGACTGGAAGTCGTGCGCGTCCTCCTCCAGGCCCTCGGGCATGGCGAAGGTCAGCGAACCGACGACGACGTCCTCGGGACGCAGCGGCTCCATCGTGTTCATGTTGACGAGCTGCTTGCCCTTGGCCCACAGGGTCTTGCGGAGCTTCTTCTCCGGCAGCGGACCGAGGTCGCGCAGCAGCACCACACCGGAGAGCGGCACCAGGGCCAGCGCACCGAACATGGTGTTGCGGATCAGCTTCCGCCGCCCGATCGCGGACTCCTTGGCACCGGCCGCGAAGTCGGCCATGACCTTGGCCTTGACCTCGGGCTCCGCCTCGATGGCGTGCCGGTCGTCGGCGACCTCCACGTCGGACATCAGGGTGCGCGCCCAGTGGACGGCCCCCGCGCCGATGAGGAAGAGCGCCAGGCCCAGGGTCAGGCCCAGGGAGAAGTTGAGCGCGCTCACGTGGCCGAACGGCCAGATGTAGACGATCTGGTCGACCGGGAAGATGACGTAGGAGGCGATGAAGCCGACCGTCGCCAGCATGGACAGCGTGAACATGAAGGCGACGGCGCGCTCGGAGCGCTTCGCAGCCCGTTCGTCGATGTCCTGGATGCGCGGCTTGTGGGCCGGCAGCCCCGGGTCGGCGAACGGGTCGCCCGCACCCTCGACCGCGCCGTGCGCGGTGCCCTGCTCTACCGGCAGGTTCTCTTCTGGAATCTGTTGGCTACTCATGACTTCTTGGCCTTAGCGGTGTGGGCCGCGACCCATACGGCGATGGCGATCAGGCCGCCCAGGCCGAAGATCCAGCCGAAGAGACCTTCGCTGACGGGGCCGAGGCCACCGAGCGAGAGCCCACCGGGGTCCTCCGACTCATCACCGTTGACGGTCTTGATGTACGCGATGATGTCTTTCTTCTCCTGCTCCGGCATCGTGCTGTCCGGGAAGGAGGGCATGCTCTGCGGGCCGGTCTGCATGGCCTCGTAGATGTGCTTCGGGCTCACGCCTTCGAGGTCCGGGGCGTACTTGCCGTTCGTCAGCGCGCCGCCCTTGCCGGTGAAGTTGTGACACTGCGCGCAGTTGGTGCGGAACAGGTCACCACCCTTGGCCACGTCCGCGCCGGCAGGGTCGACCTGGCTTCCGGTCGGCGTGATCGGACCGGCGCCCAGGGACGCGACGTACGCCGCGAGCTGGTCGATCTCGGCCTGGGTGTAGATGACCTTCTTCTTCGGGACCTGGGCACCCGGCTGCTGAGCCGGCATGCGTCCGGTACCGACCTGGAAGTCGACGGCGGCGGAGCCGACGCCCACGAGGGACGGCCCGTCGGTGGTGCCCTGACCGCCGGATCCGTGGCAGCTGGCGCAGCCCACGGAGTAGAGCTTCTTGCCCTCGTCGATGGCGAGGGACTGGGCGGTTTCGTCGGCCTGCGCCTTACCCGCAGGCGCGAACGCGGCGTACAGCCCCCCGGTAGCCGCCAGCGCGAGGAGTAGTACGACGACCGCCGCCAGCGGATGGCGTCGTCGTGCGGAGAGCTTTTTCACGGATTACCCCGGTGTCAGGATCTTCTGCGTCGATGATGGGTGGGTGCGAGCCCGGTTACTTGATCATGTAGATCGTGGCGAACAGGCCGATCCAGACGACATCGACGAAGTGCCAGTAGTAGGACACGACGATGGCGGCTGTGGCCTGTTCATGGGTGAATCTCGAGGCCGCGTATGTCCTGCCCAGGACGAGCAGGAAGGCGATGAGACCGCCTGTCACATGCAGACCGTGGAAGCCGGTCGTCAGGTAGAACACCGAACCGTACGGGTCGGAGGACAGGGAGAGACCCGCCTCCTTGACCAGCTCGGTGTACTCGAGGACCTGGCCTCCGATGAAGATCGCACCCATCACGAACGTGATGATGAACCAGGTGCGGAGCTTCTTCACATCGCCCCGCTCCGCGGCGAATACGCCGAGCTGGCAGGTGAGAGAGGAAAGCACCAGGATCGTGGTGTTCGTCGCCGAGAACGGGAAGTTCAGATGGTGAGCCATCTCCTTCCAGTGATCGGGTCCCATCACCGATCGCAGGGTGAAGTACATCGCGAAGAGGGCCGCGAAGAACATCAGCTCGGAACTCAACCAGATGATGGTTCCGACGCTGGTGAGGTTCGGCCGATTGACCGACGGGTGCGCGTGCCCGGTTTCTACTGTCGTTGCTGTCGCCACGACCGACATTATGTCGGTCGCTTATCCCGCCCTCACTCCGGGGGGTGCCGTTCGGTGTGTCAGCGCTGTGTGTCCTCACCGAACGGCCCATCGAATCGCTGTCTTTACCGGTGCTGACAGGCAGTCCGCCGGAGTACGATCCGCCCATCGGTTCATGCCCGGAGAGCCCCGAAGACACAGACGTCACGGAGGAACAATGCAGCCGACCGCCACGGTCCTGGTCTACAGCGACGACGCCAACACCCGCGAGCAGGTGAGGCTGGCAGCCGGTCGGAGGCCTGCGGCGGACGTGCCACCGGTGGAGTTCCTGGAGTGCGCCACCCTGCCCGCCGTCCTGAGCGCACTGGACCGGGGCGGTGTCGACGTCTGCGTGCTGGACGGCGAGACGGCGCCGGCGGGCGGTATGGGCGTCTGCCGGCAGATCAAGGACGAGATCTTCGACTGCCCGCCCGTCCTGCTGCTGATCGGACGCCCGCAGGACGCCTGGCTGGCCACGTGGAGCCGTGCGGACGCCGCTGTGACGCATCCGGTGGATCCGGTCGACTTCGCGGACGCACTGGCCTCCCTGCTGCGCCACAGGCTGTCCGTGGAGGCCTGAGGCGGAGGGGCCCCGAACCCCTCCGCGGTGTCCTTCCGGGGCGCGGCGCACTCCCGGCCGGGTCAGACCTGGGGGCGCAGCCGCGCCGCCTCGACGTCGGTGCCCGAGTCCGGTGTGCCGCCCCCGTGCAGGGCGCTGCCCTTCCGCCAGGCGTCCCAGTCCAGGTTCCAGTCGCCGAAGCCGTTGTCGAACGGCGTCATCGTCTCGCCGTCGCTCCCGACGACCTTGACGATGTCGCCCTCACGCACGGTCTCGAAGAACCACTGGGCGTCGGCGGTGCTCATCCCCGTGCAGCCGTGGCTGACGTTGGCGCTGCCCTGCGAACCGGTCGACCAGGGCGCCGCGTGGACGTACTCACCGCTCCAGGTGACGCGTGTCGCCCAGTAGACGGGCAGGTCGTACGACTCCGAGGAGCCGGCGGCGATGCCGATGCTCTCCCCGCGCATGCGTACGAACTGCTCCTTGGCCAGCACCACCTTGACGCCGTTACGCGTGTCGAAGCCCGGCTTGCCCGTGGTGACCGGCAGGGTGTTGATCACCTCACCGTTGCGCAGCACGGTCATGGAGTGGTCGGAGGCGTCGGTGATCGCTTCTATGCGGTCGCCGGTGGTGAGCTTCAGGGGCTTCGCGACGCCCCCGTAGAGGGCGTTGCTGACCTTTATGCCCTTGAGGTTGCTGCGGACGTCGATGGTGGCGTCGGCGGGCCAGTACTCCTTGGGCCGGTAGTGCAGGGTCTTGGCGTCGACCCAGTACCAGGCGCCCGTGACGGCGGGGGTGGAGCGGACCTGCAGCCCGCGTTCCACGGTGGCCCTGGAGGCCTTGTCGGTGACCGGAGCGCTGAGTTCCGCTGTGAGGGGCTGTCCGACGCCGTAGGTGCCCGCCTGTGGGCCGAAGGCCACCTTCAGGAACTTCTTGGCCGAGGTCGTGCCGAAACCGTACGTACGGCTGCCAGGGGCGCCGTCGCCGTTCTCGGTGGAGACCTTGACGGTGTATCGGGTGCCGGCCGCGAGCGAGGTGGTGGAGTGCCACCGCTTCCCGTCGGCGTCGAGTTCGCCCGCCAGGTGGCGGCCCTCCCTGTCGACGGCCGTCACGTCCGTGATCTTCGCGTCGTCGTCCTTGACGGTGACTTCGAGGGGCTTGTCGGGGTCGGCCTTCTCGTTCTCGGAGGGGCCGTTGAAGGAGACCAGGTCGGCGGCGTCGTACGGCTTCAGCGACAGCGGATGACCATCGGGCTCGCCACAGGCGGTCGCACCCGCTACCAGGGTCACGACCAGCAGAGTGCAGCTCACTACGGTGCGGATGCGCGGCGTGTGGTTCATGAACCCACGCTAAGAAGATTCATCCGATCCAGCGCGTTCAGTGACTGCAAACGGGGGCCCGGCCCGCTCATTGCTGAGCGGGCCGGGCCCCCGTACGGGTGCGACGCGTCCTGTGAGGGCGTGTCCTACTGGGTGCGGTTCTCTCCCCGGTAGTACTCGAAGACCCAGCCGAAGAGGCCGATCAGGAGCAGCGGGGCCGAGAAGTAGGCCAGCCACCAGCCGAAGACGACGGCCATGAACAGGAACGCTCCGCCGATGGCCAGCGAGAGCGGCTGCCAGCTGTGCGGCGAGAAGAAGCCCACGTCACCGGCCTCGTCCGCGACGTCGGCCTCCTTGTTGTCCTGGGCCATCGCGTCGACCCTGTTGGCCGTGAAGGCCAGGTAGAAGCCGATCATGATGGTCAGCCCGAAGGCCAGGACCAGCGCGGTGGTACCGACCGGCTCCTTGGACCAGACGCCGTACGTGACGGCCATGGCCAGCATGAAGACGCTCAGCCAGATGAAGAGCTTGCCCTGGATCTTCACTTGCCGTCCTCCTTGCCACCGACGAGGACCTTGTCACCCTCGGACAGGTGATCGAGCTGCTCGAGTGCCGCGATCTCCGGGTGGTGCAGGTCGAACGCCGGGGATTCGGAACGGATCCTCGGCAGGCTGAGGAAGTTGTGCCTCGGGGGCGGGCAGGACGTCGCCCATTCGAGCGAACGGCCGTAGCCCCAGGGGTCGTCGACCTCGATCTTCTTGCCGTACTTGGCGGTCTTCCAGACGTTGTACATGAACGGAAGCATCGACAGTCCGAGCACGAACGAGGAGATCGTCGAGATCGTGTTCAGGGCGGTGAAGCCGTCGGCTGCGAGGTAGTCCGCGTAGCGACGCGGCATGCCCTCGGCACCGAGCCAGTGCTGCACCAGGAAGGTGCCGTGGAAGCCGATGAACAGCGTCCAGAAGGTCATCTTCCCGAGCCGCTCGTCCAGCATCTTGCCGGTGAACTTCGGCCACCAGAAGTGGAACCCGGCGAACATCGCGAAGACCACGGTGCCGAAGACGACGTAGTGGAAGTGCGCGACGACGAAGTACGAGTCGGAGACGTGGAAGTCCAGCGGCGGCGAGGCCAGGATCACGCCGGTCAGACCACCGAAGGCGAAGGTGATCAGGAAGCCGACGGACCAGAGCATCGGTGTCTCGAAGGACAACGACCCCTTCCACATCGTGCCGATCCAGTTGAAGAACTTCACACCGGTCGGCACCGCGATGAGGAATGTCATGAAGGAGAAGAACGGCAACAGCACGCCGCCCGTCACGTACATGTGGTGCGCCCACACCGTCACCGAGAGGCCGGCGATGGAGATCGTCGCCGCGATCAGACCGACGTAGCCGAACATCGGCTTGCGGCTGAATACCGGAATGATTTCGGAAATGATTCCGAAGAATGGTAGCGCGATGATGTACACCTCTGGATGGCCGAAGAACCAGAAGAGGTGTTGCCATAGCAATGCGCCACCATTGGCCGCGTCGAAGACATGTGCGCCGAATTTACGGTCGACCTCCAGCGCGAAGAGCGCGGCGGCGAGGACCGGGAAGGCCAGCAGGACCAGGACACCGGTCAGCAGGACGTTCCAGGTGAAGATCGGCATGCGGAACATCGTCATGCCGGGGGCGCGCATGCAGATGATCGTGGTGATGAAGTTGACCGAGCCGAGGATCGTGCCGAAGCCGGAGAAGGCCAGACCCATGATCCACATGTCGGCACCGACGCCCGGCGAGCGGACGGCGTCCGACAGCGGGGAGTAGGCGAACCAGCCGAAGTCGGCCGCACCCTGCGGGGTGAGGAAGCCGGCCACGGCGATCAGCGAGCCGAAGAGGTACAGCCAGTACGCGAACATGTTCAGCCGCGGGAACGCCACGTCGGGCGCGCCGATCTGCAGCGGCATGATCCAGTTCGCGAACCCTGCGAACAGCGGCGTCGCGAACATCAGCAGCATGATCGTGCCGTGCATCGTGAACGCCTGGTTGAACTGCTCGTTCGACATGATCTGCGTACCCGGACGGGCCAGCTCGGCGCGCATGAAGAGCGCCAGGAGGCCACCGATGCAGAAGAACGCGAACGATGTGACCAGGTACATCGTGCCGATCGTCTTGTGGTCAGTGGTGGTCAGCCACTTGATGACGACAGCCCCCGGCTGATTGCGCCGCACCGGCAGCTCGTCCTCGAAAGAGTCGTCTGCTGCCGCGGCACCCTGGGATTCGTTGAGGATGCTCACAGTTTGTTCGTCTCCGCATTCCTGGCCGGGTCCGTCTGCTCGATGCCTGACGGCACGTAGCCCGTCTGACCCTTCTCCGCCAGCTCCTTGAGGTGCTGCTGGTAACGCTCCGGAGAGACGATCTTGACGTTGAAGAGCATCCGGGAGTGATCGACGCCGCAGAGCTCGGCGCACTTACCCATGTAGGTGCCCTCCTTCTTCGGCGTGACCTCGAAGGAGTTGGTGTGGCCCGGAATGACGTCCTGCTTCATGAGGAACGGCACCACCCAGAAGGAGTGGATGACGTCACGCGAAGTCAGGATGAAACGGACCTTCTCGCCCTTCGGCAGCCACAGGGTCGGACCCGGGTTGCCGTTCTGCGGGTTACGCGTACCAGGGACACCCACGTCGTAGACGCCGTTGGCGTTCGCGGGGAAGTCCTTCTGGAACTTGTCGGGGATGGCGTCGAGCTCCTTGGAGATCTTGCCGCCGGTGGAGGGCTCGCCCTCCACGTTCTCGATGTAGTTGAAGCCCCAGCTCCACTGGTAGCCGACCACGTTGATCGTGTGGGCCGGCTTCGGGCTGAGCTCGAGGAGCTTCGATTCATCGCGCGCGGTGAAGTAGAAGAACACCGAGACGATGATGAGGGGGACCACTGTGTACAGCGCCTCGATAGGCATGTTGTACCTGGTCTGCTGAGGTACCTCCACCTTGGTCCTGCTTCGCCGGTGGAAGATGACGCTCCACAGGATCAGCCCCCAGACAAGGACGCCCGTGGCGAGCGCTGCCGCCCACGAGCCCTGCCAGAGGGAGAGGATCCGAGGGGCCTCTTCCGTTACCGGGGTGGGCAAACCGAGGCGGGGGAAATCCTCCCAGTTGTATGAACAACCGGAGGCCGTCGCCAGGACCAGGCCCGCAGTCAGCACCTGCGGCAGCTTCCGCCGCATCGGGCGCCGCGACGAGCGGTCGGAGCCGTTGGGACTCACGTAGCGCCTTCCCGAGAGTCTCGCCCGCACGGTCGGCGCGGCCGTCTCACTTGGTCGGTCGCCGGCCCTGACGCGGGCAGGGGTTTGGATGTTTATGCGGACCAAACCCTACTGGACGCTATTTGGGGTCGCGCGGGGAGGGTGCCCAACGCGCCGCACGACACCCCGAAGGGGTGGAATGCGAGCCTCCGGCCGCCATCTGACGCCCCCTCTCCCTGCCGCGAAGGTGGCCGGTCACCTGGTCACGCACCTGCGCGGGCTAGCGTGACGGTGTGCCCTACTTCGACGCGGCTTCCTCCGCCCCCCTGCACCCCGTCGCCCGCCAGGCGCTGCATGCCTCGCTGGACGAGGGCTGGGCCGATCCCGCCCGGCTCTACCGTGAGGGGCGGCGGGCCGCGATGCTGCTGGACGCGGCCAGGGAGACGGCGGCGGAGGCGGTCGGCTGCCGTCCGGACGAGCTCGTCTTCACCTCGTCCGGCACCCGGGCGGTGCACTCGGCGGTCGCCGGCGCGCTTTCCGGGCGTCGGCGTGTCGGCCGCCATCTGGTGCTCTCCGCCGTCGAGCACTCCTCGGTACTCCACTCGGCCACGGCCCTCGAAGCGGCGGGGGGATCCTTCACCGAGGTGCCGGTGGACCGGACCGGCGCGGTCGACCCGTCGGCGTACGGCCGGGCCCTTCGCCCGGACACCGCGCTGGCCTGCCTGCAGTCCGCCAACCACGAGGTGGGGACCGAACAGCCGGTGGCCGAGGCCGCCGAGCTCTGTGCCGAGGCGGGCGTGCCGCTGCTGGTGGACGCCGCGCAGTCGCTGGGCTGGGGGCCGGTGCCCGGCGGCTGGTCACTGCTGGCCGCGAGCGCCCACAAGTGGGGCGGGCCGGCCGGGGTCGGGCTGCTGGCCGTGCGCAAGGGGGTCAGGTTCGCGCCCCAGGGCCCGGCCGACGAACGGGAGTCGGGCCGGGCGGCCGGCTTCGAGAACATCCCGGCCGTCGTGGCGGCCGCGGCCTCGCTGCGGGCGGTGCGCGCGGAGGCCGAGGCCGAGGGAGCCCGGCTGCGCGCCCTCGTGGACCGGATCCGGGCCTCGGTGGCGGCCCTGGTGCCCGATGTGGAGGTGGTCGGCGATCCGGTGCGGCGGCTGCCGCATCTGGTCACCTTCTCCTGTCTCTATGTCGACGGAGAGACACTGCTCCACGAGCTCGACCGG
Source organism: Streptomyces sp. NPDC091271 (assembly GCF_044757505.1). Classification (NCBI taxonomy): domain Bacteria; kingdom Bacillati; phylum Actinomycetota; class Actinomycetes; order Kitasatosporales; family Streptomycetaceae; genus Streptomyces; species Streptomyces sp. NPDC091271. Next base: position 432,934 of record NZ_JBIVVD010000005.1, read on the forward strand.
GCCGGATTCTCCGTCTCGTCCGGATCGTCCTGCACGAGCAGCACCCTGACGCCCAGCCATGTCCTCAAGGCGATGGGGGTGCTCACGGAGGGGAACGTCCGGGTGTCGCTTCCGCCCGGCACGACGGAGGAAGAGGTCGGCGGCTTCCTCGACGTACTGCCCGGGGTGGTCGCCGAGGTGCGGGAGAGGCTCGGGGCTCCCGCCTCGGCGGCCCCCTCCCCGGCGCCACGGGCCTCGCTCGTGGTCGACGCGCTGGGCCGGCGCTGCCCGATTCCGGTGATCGAACTCGCAAAGGTGATCGGAGAGGTACCCGTGGGCGGCACGGTGACGGTGCTCTCGGACGACGAGGCAGCCCGCCTCGACATCCCGGCCTGGTGCGCGATGCGCGAACAGGAGTACGTGGGCGAGGAGCCGGCGGACCACGGCTCGGCCTATGTGGTCCGCCGGCTCCTGTGAGCCTCGTACCGCTGTCGCGCCTTCGGCCCTAGGAGAGGTGCTTGCGGACCTCGGAGGCCGCCTCGTCCCCGTAGGCCTTGGTGAAGCGGTCCATGAAGTTGGTGCGGCGCAGGGTGTACTCCTGGGTGCCGACCGTCTCGATGACCAGGGTCGCGAGCATGCAGCCGACCTGGGCGGCGCGCTCCAGGCCGACGCCCCAGGCGAGGCCGGAGAGGAAACCGGCCCGGAAGGCGTCGCCGACGCCGGTCGGGTCCGCCTTGCGCTCCTCCTCGGCGCAGCCGACCTCGATGGGGTCCTGGCCGGCCTGCTCGATGCGGACGCCGCGGGCGCCGAGGGTGGTGACGCGGTGGCCGACCTTGGACAGGATCTCCTCGTCGCTCCAGCCGGTCTTGGACTCGATGAGCCCCTTCTCGTACTCGTTGGAGAAGAGGTACGTCGCGCCGTCGAGGAGGATCCGGATCTCCTCGCCGTCCATCCGGGCGATCTGCTGCGAGAAGTCCGCGGCGAACGGGATGCCCCGCGAGCGGCACTCCTCCGTGTGGCGGAGCATCGCCTCGGGGTCGTCGGCGCCGATCGAGACGAGGTCGAGGCCGCCCACGCGGTCGGCGACGCTCTTCAGCTCGATCAGCCGGGCCTCGCTCATGGCGCCCGTGTAGAAGGAGCCGATCTGGTTGTGGTCGGCGTCCGTGGTGCAGACGAAGCGCGCGGTGTGCAGCACCTCGGAGACACGGACGGAATCGGTGTCGACGCCGTGCCGGTCGAGCCAGGCGCGGTAGTCGTCGAAGTCCGACCCCACGGCGCCGACGAGGATCGGCTGCGTGCCGAGCACGCCCATGCCGAAGGCGATGTTGGCGCCGACCCCGCCGCGTCGCACGTCGAGGTTGTCGACGAGGAAGGAGAGGGAGACCGTGTGCAGCTGATCCGCGACCAGCTGGTCGGCGAATCGGCCGGGGAAGGTCATGAGGTGGTCTGTGGCGATGGAGCCGGTGACTGCGATGCGCACGGAGGCTGCTCCTGCGGAAGGCGGAGGGAACGCGTGAGCGCCCTCCGGGACGGCGTGACAGTTCACGCTACCCGGTGGCGCCTCCGTGCCCGAAGGGTGAAAACTACCCGATAGTAGGTCTTTCTGCGTGGGCTCCCCCATGCGTACGGTGCGGATATGTCGAACACCATCGTTCCGCGTGAGTCCGTTCCGCGTGAGTCCGAGATGAGCCTGGCCGAGCTGCGCGGTGACTGCGCACGGATGGCGCCGCACTGGGTCGCGCCCACGAGGGCCGCCACGAAGCCGGTGGAGCCCTCCCGCATTCACGGGGTCACGGTGCCACCCTCCTCGGCCCGCCTGATCGACTCCATGTCCGACTACGGGGACTGACCGGAGGCTTCCCCGCGCACGGGGTGGAACCGCGCGCTCCCCTGGCTCGTCCCACCGGTGCCCCCGCCCCGGGGGCGGATGATGTGCCCGTGACGGCCAGGCAGCCGAAGGAGCGATCCGGTGAGCACCGAGCGACCCGAGAATGACGTGACCGGCCCCCGGCGGCGGCGGTCGCCGCTCGCCGTGGCCTCGGTGGCGGCAGCCGTGCTGCTGGCCGGGGGCGGAGGCGCGTACTGGGCGTCCAGCACCTCGGGCGAGGCCGGACCCGGTCTCCGCCCCGATCCCGGGACCGGTGCGGCCCCTCTGCTGTCGCTCGACGTCCCGGCGGACGGCGGCACGTCGGCACCTCCGGGCATCGCGCCGGGTGAGCCGGATCCCCATGGCGGCGGAACCGTCTACCGCGCCTCGGGCGAGCTGCCCGACGGCCCGGACAGGGCCGCCGTCCACCGCGCGACGGGCACGGTGACCTCGACCGAGGTGGCACGCCTCGCGAAGGCCCTCGGGGTGCGGGGAACGCCCCGTGCGGAAGGCACGGCGTGGAAGGTGGGCAGTGACGGGGACGGCTCCGGGCCCCTTCTGCGGGTGACCAAGCAGGCGCCGGGCACCTGGACCTTCGCACGGTACGGCTCGGGTGGTCCGGACGCGTGCGAGTCGCCCACGGTCTGCTCGAAGGACACGGCCCCGGGCGCCGGCGCCGGGTCGCCGGTGAGCGAGAAGGCCGCCAAGGCCGCGGCGGTACCGGTCCTGAAAGCGGTGGGGCAGGACGACGCCGCGCTCGACGCGGCCCAGCTGATGGGTTCCGTACGGGTGGTGAACGCCGACCCCGTGGTGGACGGACTGCCGACATACGGGTGGTCGACCGGGATCCAGGTGGGCGCCGGGGGCGAGATCGTCGGAGGCAGCGGCCATCTGAAGTCCCTGAAGAAGGGCGACACCTATCCGGTGACCGGCGCGGACGAGGCGCTGAAGCAGCTGAACGCGGAGAGCCGGCGGGCCGCGAAGTCCGACATCGGCGGCTGCGCGACCCCCGAGCCGCTGGAGGGTGATCCGGCCTCACCGAAGACCGACTGCGGTACCCGCGGCGGGACCCCGCCGGCCACCACGGCGACGGTCGAGAAGGCCGAGTTCGGGCTCGCGGCGCAGTACTCGGACGGCGAACCGGTCCTCGTGCCCTCGTGGCTCTTCTCCGTACGGCCCGAAGGGGGCGGCCCCGCGAGCACGGTGGTCCAGGTCGCGGTGGACCCGGACCGCCTGGCGCCGGAGAGCACCCCGCCGGCCCCGGAGCCCACGAAGGACCCGCAGGGCGAGGGGGCGCCTCTCATCGCGTACAGCGCCGACGGCCGGACGTTGGAGGTGACGTTCTGGGGCGGCGTGTGCAGCACCTACACGGCCCGCGCCACCGAGGACGCCACGACCGTGCGGGTCACGGTCTCCGAGTCGGAGCCGGACCCCGGGAAGGCCTGCATCATGATCGCCCAGGAGCTGACCCGGACGGTGACGCTGGACGCGCCGCTGGACGGCCGGAAGGTGGTCGACGCCGGGTCGGGCGAGACCGTACCGCGCGGCTGAGACCTCCGCACCGGCACACGACAGCGGCGGCACTCCCGGGTCCGGGAGCGCCGCCGCTGTCGTACGACTCAGGGTTCAGCTGAAGGAGTCACCGCAGGCGCAGGAGCCCGTGGCGTTCGGGTTGTCGATCGTGAAGCCCTGCTTCTCGATGGTGTCCACGAAGTCGACGGAGGCGCCGCCCAGGTACGGGGCGCTCATCCGGTCCGTGACGACCTTGACGCCGCCGAAGTCCTTCACGACGTCGCCGTCCAGCGAGCGCTCGTCGAAGAAGAGCTGGTAGCGAAGGCCCGAGCAGCCGCCGGGCTGTACGGCGACGCGCAGCGCGAGGTCGTCACGGCCTTCCTGCTCCAGCAGGGTCCTGACCTTGTCTGCGGCGGCGTCGGACAGGAGGATGCCGTCGCTCACGGTGGTGGTCTCGTCCGATACGGACATCTGCTTCTCTCCCGGGGTTGTACGGACTGCTTGCCGACGGTCCAACCATCGGGGCCGCGGATTCATTCCGGGCCAGGCGCGTGTCTGTTCCCTTCATGCTCGCACACCGGGTGCGCGGGGGGATGCGTCACATCGACGCTATGGGCATCGTCAAGCTGACACAAAGCGGTTATGATAGATAGCGTCAATTAGACGAAAAGGCTTTTCGCAGAAAAGAAAGGGTGCGTGTCGTGACCACCGCCCAGCCCCTGGATGTCCAGCCGACGCCCCTCGCCCTTCTGCTGCTCGGCCGCGAGGCCGACCCGCGGAGCGAGCGCGGGGTCGAATGCCCCGGCGACCTGCCCTCCCCGTCCGACCCGGACCTGGTGGAGAGGGCTCGCGCCGCCAAGGAGAAGCTCGGGGACAAGGTCTTCGTGCTCGGGCACCACTACCAGCGCGACGAGGTCATCCAGTTCGCGGACGTCACCGGCGACTCGTTCAAGCTCGCCCGCGACGCGGCGGCACGGCCCGAGGCGGAGTACATCGTCTTCTGCGGTGTGCACTTCATGGCCGAGTCCGCGGACATCCTGACGGGCGACGACCAGAAGGTCGTCCTTCCGGACCTGGCCGCCGGCTGCTCGATGGCCGACATGGCCACCGCGGAGCAGGTCGCCGAGTGCTGGGACGTGCTGACGGAGGCGGGAGTCGCCGACCAGGTCGTGCCGGTCTCGTACATGAACTCCTCCGCCGACATCAAGGCCTTCACCGGTAAGCACGGCGGCACCATCTGCACCTCGTCCAACGCGAAGCGGGCGCTGGAGTGGGCCTTCGACCAGGGCGACAAGGTGCTCTTCCTGCCGGACCAGCACCTGGGCCGGAACACGGCCGTGCGGGACATGGGGATGACCCTGGAGGACTGCGTCCTCTACAACCCGCACAAGCCGAACGGCGGCCTGACCGCCGAGCAGCTGCGTGACGCCAAGATGATCCTGTGGCGCGGGCACTGCTCGGTGCACGGGCGCTTCTCGGTGGAGTCCGTCGACGACGTACGGGAGCGGATCCCGGGCGTCAACGTGCTGGTGCACCCGGAGTGCAAGCACGAGGTCGTGGCGGCCGCGGACTACGTGGGCTCGACGGAGTACATCATCAAGGCCCTGGAGGCCGCCCCGGCCGGCTCCAAGTGGGCCATCGGCACGGAGCTGAACCTGGTGCGCCGGCTGGCGAACCGTTTCGCCGACGAGGACAAGGAGATCGTCTTCCTCGACAAGACGGTGTGCTTCTGCTCGACGATGAACCGGATCGACCTGCCGCACCTGGTGTGGACCCTGGAGTCCCTGGCCGAGGGGAACCTGGTCAACCGGATCCAGGTCGACGCGGAGACGGAGAAGTTCGCGAAGCTGGCGCTGGAGCGGATGCTGGCGCTGCCGTAGCCCCGGCGGCTCCCTCGGTGCAGAGGAAGGCCCCCGACGCCCTTGTACGGGCGTCGGGGGCCTCTCTGCTGTCACCGGAGGGTGTCAGGCCTTCGCCGGCTCCGGCTCCTCGGAGGTGGCTTCCTCCGGAGCGTCGGGCGCCGCCTCGCCGGACTTGGCCTCGCGCTTGGCCGCCTTCTTCTTCGCGCGGCGCTCCTTGCGGAGCTCGACCATCGCGTAGAGCGTCGGCACCAGGAGCAGGGTCAGCAGCGTGGAGGTGATCAGACCGCCGATCACCACGACCGCCAGCGGCTGGGAGATGAAGCCGCCCTCACCCGTGACGCCGAGCGCCATCGGGAGCAGGGCGAAGATCGTCGCCAGTGCCGTCATGAGGATCGGACGCAGACGGTGGCGACCGCCCTCGACGACCGCCTCGACGACGCCCATGCCCTGCGCCCTGTACTGGTTGATCAGGTCGATCAGCACGATCGCGTTGGTCACCACGATGCCGATCAGCATCAGCATGCCGATCATCGCCGGGACGCCCATCGGGGTGCCGGTGGCGACCAGGAGGCCGATGGCGCCCGTCGCCGCGAACGGGATGGAGACCAGCAGGATCAGCGGCTGGATGAGCGACCGGAAGGTGGCCACCAGCAGCATGAAGACGATCGCGATGGCCGCCAGCATGGCCAGGCCGAGCTTCATGAAGGCGTCGTTCTGGTCCTCGGAGACACCGCCGATGGTCGCGGTGGCGCCCTCCGGGAGGTCCAGGGCGTCGATCTTCGTCTGGAGCGAGGTGGTGACCGCACCTGTGTTGTCGCCGGTCGGCTTGGCTGTGATCGTCGCGGCGCGCTGGCCGTCGATCCGGGTCATCGTGACCGGGCCGGGCACCAGTTCCACGTCGGCGATGTCGCCGAGCTTCACAGGGCCGAGCGGCAGCGCCTTCAACTCGGCCATGGTGGTGGCCGGGTGCGAGGACTTGATGACGACGTCACGCTCGGTGTCGTCCATGATCGCCTTGCCGGACGGGGTACCGCGCACCGCGCCGGCGACCGCCGCGCCCAGCGAGGTCTGGTCGAATCCGGCGTCGGCCGCCTTGTCGTTGGCCTTGACCGAGATGCGCGGGACGCTCTGTGCCAGGTCGCTCTGGACATCCGTGACGTCCTTGAGCTCGGCTACCTCGCTGCGCACCGCTTCGGAGGCCTTCTTCAGGACGTCCGCGTCGGCGGCCTTCACCACGACGCTGAGGTCCTGGCTGCCGAAGCCGTCGCCGCCGGCGATGGTGGTGTCACCGATGCCGTCGAGCTTGCCCAGGGCCTCGTCGATGCGGTCCTGGGTGGCGTCGAAGTCCGCCGAGTCCTTGAGCGTGACCTGGTAGGAGGCCTGGTTGGCGCCCGTACCGCCGCCGAAGGCCGCCATGAAGCCCGAGGAGCCCACGGTGACCTGGTAGTCCTCGACGCCCTTGTCGGCGGCGAGAGCCTTCTCGACCTTCTGCGCGGCCTCGTCCGCCGCGGCCAGGCTGGTGCCGGGAGTCAGCTCCTGCTTGATGGAGAGGACTTCCTGCTCGCCCTGGTCGAAGAAGTTCGTCTTCAGCAGGGGGGCCATGCCGAAGGTGCCGAACAGGACCACGAAGGCGATGACGATGCTGGTGATGCGGCGCCGGGTCGCGAAGCGCAGCACCGGGACGTAGATCCGCTGGAGCCGGCTGGCGGCTTCCTTCTCCTCGGCCTTGCGGCGCGCCTCGTCCGGGTTCGCGGCGGTGCCCTTGGGGGCCCGCAGGAACCAGAACGAGAGGACCGGGACCACGGTCAGCGAGACCAGCAGGGAGGCCAGCAGGGCCGCCGTGACGGTGAGGGAGAACGACCCGAAGAGCTGGCCGACCATGCCGCCGACCAGACCGATGGGCAGGAAGACCGCGACGGTGGTGAGCGTGGACGAGGTGACCGCGCCGGCCACCTCCTTGACCGCGGTGATGATCGCGGACCGGCGCTCCTCCCCGTAGCCGAGGTGCCGCTTGATGTTCTCCAGGACCACGATCGAGTCGTCGACGACGCGGCCGATCGCGATGGTCAGCGCGCCGAGGGTCAGCATGTTCAGCGACAGGTCGCGGGTCCAGAGCACGATCAGCGCGAGGACCACGGAGAGCGGGATGGAGACCGCGGTGACCAGCGTCGAGCGGATCGAGGCGAGGAACACCAGGATCACGACGACCGCGAAGAGCAGACCGAGCGCGCCTTCGGTGGTCAGACCGGAGATCGCCTTGGAGACGGCGGGCCCCTGGTCGGATACGACGGTCAGCTCGGCGCCGGCGCCGAGGTCCTTGCGCAGGTCCGGGAGCTTGTCCTCGACGGCGTCCGAGATGGCGACGGCACTGCCGTCCTTGTCCATCGTCGCCATGACGGCGAGGCTCGGCCTGCCGTTCGTACGGGTGATGGAGACCGCGGTCGCGGGCTCCTGCTTCACCGTGGCGACGTCACCGACGCGGACCGGCTTTCCGGCCTTGCCCGCCGCCGGGTCCGCCGCGGAGACCTTCAGGTCCTCGATCTGCTGGAGCGAGGTGAAGGAGCCGCCCACCTGGATGGTGCGGCTCTTGCCCGACTCGGAGAAGGAGCCGGCCGGGACGGTGGCTCCGCCTGCCTGGAGCGCCTGGGCCAGCGAGCCGGCGTTCATGCCCGCCGCGGCGAGCTTCCTGTCGTCGGGGACGACGGAGACCTGGAGCTCCTGGACACCGTCGATCGCGACCTGGCCGACGCCCTCGATGTCCTCGAGCGCCGGGACGACCGTGCGTTCCAGCTTGTCGGCGAGCGCCTGCTGGTCCTCGTCGGAGGTGACGGCGAGGACGACGGTCGGGATGTCGTCCGTCGAACCCGCGATGACCTGCGGGTCCACGTCGTCGGGCAGCTGGATGCGGGCGCGGTTCACGGCCTGCTGGATGTCGGCGACGAGCTGCTTCGTGCCTTCGTCACCGAAGTCGAAGCTCGCCATGACGACGGCGTTGCCCTCGCTGGCGGTCGAGGTGATGCCCTCGACTCCGTCGACAGCCTTGATGGCGTCCTCGAGGGGTTCGACGACCTGCTTCTCGACCACGTCGGGGGACGCACCCTGGTAGGGCGCCAGCACCGACACCATCGGGAGTTCGATGGTGGGCAGCAGCTGCTGCTTGAGCTGCGGGATCGCTATCGCTCCGAAAACGAGCGCGACGATCGAGATCAGCCCGATCAGGGCCCGTTGCGCGAGGCTGAATCTGGACAGCCAGGACATGGGTGGGTCTCTCTTCTGTGGCGTACGCGGCAGGTGGGGGGCCGTTCGGTGCTCACGCGGTGAGCACAGGGGACAGAGCCCGCCCATCTATACGATCGCCGTCCCCGTGACCGAAATCGTCGGCCCCCGGGTTGCTTTCTCATCCCGCGCATACCGCAGCTGGAGTAGCCGCTTCTCCACCCGTCACTCCACCCTGGGGCGGACCAGACCCGATTCGTAGGCAATGACGACCAATTGCGCACGGTCCCGCGCACCCAGCTTCGCCATGGCCCGGTTCACATGGGTCTTCACGGTGAGCGGGCTGACGACGAGCCGGTCGGCGATCTGGTCGTTGGAGAGGCCGCCCGCGACCTGGACGAGTACCTCGCGCTCGCGCCCGGTGAGCGCGGCGAGGCGCTCGGTGTACTCCGTGCCGTCCTGGTCCTCCGTGCCGCCGCCCTGGGCCAGGAAGCTGGCGATGAGGCCCTTGGTGGCGACCGGGGAGAGCAGTGCCTCGCCGGCCGCGGCGACACGGATGGCGTTGAGCAGCTCGTCCGGTTCCGCGCCCTTGCCCAGGAAGCCGGACGCTCCCGCGCGCAGGGACCGCACCACGTACTCGTCCACCTCGAAGGTGGTGAGCATGACGATGCGTACGCCCGCCAGGTCCGGGTCCGCGCTGATCATGCGGGTGGCGGCGAGTCCGTCGGTGCCCGGCATCCGGATGTCCATCAGCACGACGTCGGCGAGGGTCGAGCGGGCCAGTTCCACGGCCTCCGCCCCGTCGGCGGCCTCGCCGACGACCCGCATGTCGGGCTCGGAGTCGACCAGCACCCGGAAGGCGCTCCGCAGCAGCGCCTGGTCGTCGGCGAGCAGCACCTTGATGGGCGTCATGCGCGTCCCCCCGTGGTCCCCGCCGTGTCCGGCCCTTCCGGAGCGCGTGTGCGGGACGTGACGGGCAGGATCGCATGAACCCTGAATCCGCCTCCGTAACGGGGCCCCGCCGTGAGGGCGCCGCCCAGGGCGGTGACGCGCTCGCGCATGCCGATCAGGCCGTGCCTGCCACCGTCGGACGGCGCGGGGCCCGGGTCCGCTCCCCTGCCGTTGTCGAGCACGGTGACCTCCGCGGTCCTCCCGACCCGTACGACGCTCACCTCGGCCTTCGCGTCGGCGCCCGCGTGTTTGCGTACGTTGGTCAGCGCCTCCTGGATGATCCGGTAGGCCGCGAGGTCGACCGCCGCCGGCAGCGGGCTGTCCGGGTCGGTGCGGGCGACCTCGACGGGGAGCCCGGCGTTGCGGAAGGTGTCGACCAGGGTGTCGAGGACGGCGAGCCCCGGCGCGGGTTCGGTGGGCGCCTCCGGGTCGCCGGACTGGCGCAGCAGCCCGACCGTGGTCCGCAGTTCGTTGAGGGCGGAGCGGCTGGCTTCCCGTACGTGCGCGAGCGCCTCCTTCGCCTGGTCGGGGCGCTTGTCCATGACGTGGGCCGCGACCCCGGCCTGGACGTTGACGAGGGCGATGTGGTGGGCGACGACGTCGTGGAGGTCCCGGGCGATACGCAGCCGCTCCTCGGCGACCCTGCGGCCGGCCTCCTCCTCGCGGGTGCGTTCCGCGCGTTCGGCCCGTTCCCTGATCGCGTCGATGAACGCGCGTCTGCTGCGCACGGCGTCGCCCGCGGCACCGGCGAGGCCGGTCCAGGCGAGGACACCGAGGTTCTCCTGGCTGTACCAGGGCGTCGTGCCGACCACCATCGCGGCCACGGTGAGCACGCCCATGGTCAGCAGGCCGACCCGCCAGGTGGTGGGGCGGTCGGTACTGGCCGCGACGGAGAAGAGCGCGATGACGGCGCTCATCACGACGGGGGCGGGCGGATCCATGAGAACGAACTCGACGACGGACAGCAGCCCGGTCACCGCCAGCACCGTCATGGGCCTGCGCCGGCGCAGGACGAGCGCCGCGGCGGCGAGCACCATCAGCAGGACGCTCGACGCCTCGGGCGTCCGCGCTCCGAAGACGGGCCCGTGACCCGGGTCCGGCTCGGCGAACGACGCGCAGATCATGCAGACGAGCACGGCCAGGGCGAGGCCGGCGTCGAAGGCGAGGGGGTGGCCTCGCAGCCAGCGGCGGGTGCGCACGAGCCCGGTTCCGAGGGTGGTCACGTCGAGCTACGGTACGGCGTGCCGTCGACGGTGCGGTCCGGACGGTGTCACGGCAGTGTGCGCGCGGCACGATGCCCCGCACCGGTCCGGCCGGTGCGGGGCATCGTGGGAGTGCGGAGCGGGCGGGCAGGTCAGCCGGGGATCAGCCCGTCGTCGCGGAGCATGGAGCGCACCTCTTCGAGGGTGGCGTCGGGTGCCGGCAGGATCAGTTCGGACGGCTCCAGGGAGTCGTCGGGGAGCGGTGAGCCGAGCTCGCGCACCTTGTCCAGGAGAGCGTGGAGCGTGGTGCGGAAGCCCGGTCCGTCACCACTCTCCATCTCCGCGAGGAGTATGTCGTCGAGCTTGTTCAGCTCGGCGACATGACTGTCGGCCAGTACGACCTGGCCCTCCCCCATGATCCGTACGATCATGACGCCGCCCTCACTGCTTGTCGAACTTGTGCGGGGACTGCTGCGCCTGCGGTGCCGCGTCCTCGGCGCCGCCCTCGATGGCCTGCTGCTGCCCGGCGGAACCGCCGGCCAGCTCGGCCTTCATGCGCTGCAGCTCAAGCTCCACATCCGTACCACCGGAGATCCGGTCCAGCTCGGCGGCGATGTCGTCCTTCGCCGTGCCGGACGGGTCGTCGAGGGCCCCGGAGGCCAGCAGCTCGTCGATGGCCCCGGCGCGCGCCTGGAGCTGCTGGGTCTTGTCCTCGGCCCGCTGGATCGCCAGGCCGACGTCGCCCATCTCCTCGGAGATGCCGGAGAAGGCCTCACCGATCCGCGTCTGGGCCTGGGCCGCGGTGTAGGTGGCCTTGATGGTCTCCTTCTTCGTCCGGAAGGCGTCGACCTTGGCCTGCAGACGCTGGGCCGCGAGGGTGAGCTTCTCCTCCTCGCCCTGCAGCGTCTGGTGCTGCGTCTCCAGGTCCGTGACCTGCTGCTGGAGGGCGGCGCGCCTCGACAGCGCCTCGCGGGCCAGGTCCTCGCGGCCGAGCGCGAGCGCCTTGCGGCCCTGGTCCTCCAGCTTGGACGACTGCCCCTGCAGCTGGTTCAGCTGCAGCTCCAGCCGCTTGCGCGAGGTCGCCACATCGGCGACGCCGCGGCGTACCTTCTGAAGCAGCTCCAGCTGCTTCTGGTACGAGTAATCGAGGGTCTCGCGCGGATCCTCGGCCCGGTCAAGGGCCTTGTTTGCCTTCGCGCGGAAGATCATTCCCATACGCTTCATGACACCGCTCATGGGCTTCGCGCGCCCCCTTCTGACGGACTGAGCTCCAGCACTCCAACAGAACCCACAGTACGGGCCCTGTCTCCATTACCGCACTGTTCGAGCACGGATGTGCTCCTCCGCAAGGACGACTGCCGCCGGTTACCGCTCCCGCGCAGGGAGTAGAAGACCATCAGGGATGGCGTCGGCAACGTCCGTTCTGCCCCTGTCGGGACACTTTTCAGGACGCAGGCCGTTGCCGGATCGTTCCCGGCCGGTCCCCGGTAGTACCGGAGGACCCCGTACCCTTGGGTTTTGTGTTCCGTAGCCGTTCCAAGGAAGAGAAGGCCCCCACCGGCAAGGTGACGGCGGACCTCTCCAAGCAGCCCCGCGACCCCCAGGCTCCCAAGGGTCGCCCCACCCCCAAGCGCAGCGACGCCCAGACGCAGCGCCGACGTGCCTCCAGCGGTGCGCCGACCGACCGCAAGGAGGCCGCCAAGCGCCAGCGCGAAGCACGCCGGTCCGACATGGCCCGGCAGCGGGAGGCTCTCGCGTCGGGTGACGAGCGCTATCTGCCGGTGCGCGACAAGGGGCCCGTGCGGCGCTTCGTCCGTGACTTCGTGGACTCGCGCTTCTGCATCGCGGAGTATTTCCTTCCGCTCGCGGTGATCATCCTGATCCTGAGCGTGATCCAGGTCCAGAACATCCAGAACATCTCGCTGCTGCTCTGGCTCGGCGTGATCGTGCTGATCGTCGTCGACTCCATCGGCCTCGGGTTCCGTCTGAAGAAGCAGCTGGCCCAGCGCTTCCCTGACGCCCCGAAGCGCGGCGCGGTGGCCTACGGCCTGATGCGTACGCTCCAGATGCGCCGACTGCGTCTTCCCAAGCCTCAGGTCAAGCGGGGAGAGCGGCCCTGAGCACGGAGACCTCCGGCTTCACGGGGGTGTCCTCCCAGTGGCTGGCCGGGCTCGGCGGACTGCGCAACACGGTCCGTCAGGAGCTCGTCGCCCGGCAGCTCGACGAGCAGATAGCCGCGCGCTACCCCGTGGGGCAACGGCTGCGGGTGCTCGACGTCGGCATGGGCCAGGGCACGCAGGCACTGCGCCTGGCCCGGGCCGGCCACTCCGTGACGGGCCTCGAGTCCGACGGCGAGATGCTGCGGTCGGCCCGGGAGTCCCTGGCGGCCGAGCCCGAGGGCATCCGGGAGCGGGTGCGGCTCATCGAGGGTGACGGCCGTGAGACCGGGGTGCACTTCCTGCCCGGCAGCTTCGACGTGGTGCTCTGTCACGGGGTGCTGATGTATGTCCCCGAGCCGGACCCGCTGCTGGCAGGGCTGGCCAGGATGCTGGCGCCAGGCGGGCTGCTCTCCCTGCTCGTGCGGAACGCGGACGCGCTGGCGATGCGCCCGGGATCGGCCGGCGACTTCGGCGCGGCCCTCGCCGCGTTCGACACGGACACGTACACGAACAGGCTCGGCCTCGACGTCCGGGCCGACCGGCTCGAGGTCCTGCGGGCCACCCTCGCCGGGATCGCCGCCCCGCTGCACGCCTGGTACGGCGTGCGGGTGTTCACGGACAACGTGAGCAACGAGGCGGAGCTCCCCGGCCCCGAGGAGCTGGCGCGGGTGTTCGCTGCCGAGGACCGCGCGGGGCGGACCGATCCGTACCGCGGGGTGGCAGCGCTGCTCCACCTGTGCGGCGTACGCGGCTGACGCCTCCGGGGGCGCGTCCCGGGCCTCGCGGCCCGAGCGGGCTGAATCCGTCGCCGCCGTACGCCTGATCGGCCCACCAGCGCAGGCCGTGGACGGCGGGCCCTGGCGATACTCCGGGCATGGACGCAACCCCTTCCCGCAGGCGGGTACGCCGCTCAGTCATGCCCCTGGCCGCCGGTGCCTGTGTGGTCGCCCTGGCGGTCGGCTGCGCCGGGCCGGGCCCCGCCCCGTCCGCGGCCCCGGCCCAGCAGGCGGTGGTGTCCCGGGCCACGGGCGATCTGGAGGACCAGTACCGGACCGTCATCAAGGACGTGCTGCCCTCCGTCGTGCAGATCGGCGCCGGGGACGCGCTCGGCTCGGGCATCGTCTACGACGACAAGGGCCACATCGTCACGAACGCCCATGTCGTGGGCAGCGAGAAGACCTTCGACGTCAGCGTCGCCACCGGCGAGAAGGTGCTCAAGGCGTCCCTGGTCTCGTCCTACCCGGAGCAGGACCTGGCCGTCATCAAGCTGGACGCGGTCCCGGGCGGGCTGCGGGCCGCGGAGTTCGGGGACACGGACGAGGTCGAGGTGGGGCAGATCGTCCTGGCGATGGGCTCACCGCTCGGCCTCTCCAGCAGTGTCACCCAGGGCATCGTCTCGGCCGTGGGCCGGACGGTCAGCGAGGGCCGCTCGGGGGGCGGGACCGGGGCGACGCTCGCCGACATGGTGCAGACCTCGGCGGCCATCAACCCGGGCAACAGCGGCGGCGCCCTGGTGAACCTCGACAGCGAGATCATCGGCATCCCGACCCTCGCGGCGACGGACGGCGAGCAGGGCGGCGGCGCGGCGCCCGGGATCGGGTTCGCCATCCCTGTCTCGATGGTGCGGACGGTCGCCGACCAGATCATCCGGTCGGGGAAGGTCACCGACTCGGGCCGGGCGGCTCTGGACATCATGGGCCGCAGCGTCGTCGACGACGACTATCAGCCCGCCGGTGTCGCCGTCGTCAGCGTCGAGAAGGACGGGGCGGCGGCGGAGGCCGGCCTGCGCGTCGGGGACGTCATCACCCGGATCGGCGACACCCCGGTCACGACGATCACCTCGCTCTCGGAGGCCCTGGCGGGCGAGAAGCCGGGCCGGAAGGTCCGGGTGACGTACACGCGGGGGGACTCGAGGAAGACGGCCGAGGTCACTCTGGGCGAGATCTGAGGGCCGGCGGGGTGAGGGGCGGGGAGACGAAGTCCCGCCCGGGCCCCGGGGCCCGGGCGGTCACGGGGGCCTCAGTCGGCCTGGAGGCTCATCGGGCCGTAGATCTTCGTCGCGTCCTCGAAGAGCGTCACCTGGTCCGCACCGCCTTCGAGGAGCTCCTTCCAGAACTCACCGATCCAGGACTCCGCGTCGCCCTGAGTCGTGAACTCCTCCGGCTGCAGCGCCGGCTCCGTCTCCGTACCGTCGGACTTCTCGAACCGCCACGTCCACGCCATGTCCGCCTCCTGGGTCACGTTGCTCCCCGAAGACTAGTGGGTGTCCCGGGCGCGCAGGTGGTTCATGGACACGGGAGGATCAGAGCGTGGAACTGACACTGCTCGGCACCGGAGCCCCCGACGGGCTGCCGCGGCCCGACTGCCCCTGCGCCGTCTGCGCGTCCTCCCGCGGCGCCGGGGCACGCGCCGCGACCGCGCTGCTCGTGGACGACGCGCTGCTGCTGGACCTCACCCCGGGCGCCGTGTTCGCCGCCGCCCGCGCGGGACACTCGCTCGCCGGCGTACGGCAGGTGCTGCTGACCCACCCCCATGACGGGCCCGCCGTGGAGCTGCCGGCCTCGCTCCCGCCTGCCGGGCGTGTCCCGGACGGCCAGGAGCTGACGCTGATCAGCGGGCACCGGATCCGCGCCCTGGCGATGGACGCCCCCGGCACCGGTTACGAGGTGACGGCGCCGGAGGGCGAGCGCCTGCTCTATCTGCCGCCCGGGGCCTCCCCCGCAGGTCTGGCCGACCCGGTGGCGGAGCCGTACGACATGGTCGTGTGCGACGTGATCGCGCGGCCGGACGCCGTGGCCAGGCTTCGGGCCGTGCGGGCCGTGGGGCCCACCACCGAGGTGATCGCCGTCCATCTGGACCACGACGCGCCGCCCGGCCCCGCGCTGGCCCGCCGGCTCGCGACGGGCGGGGCACGGGCCGTACCGGACGGGACGACGCTGCCGGTGGGCGCCTACCACGCCGTGCCCGAGGTGCCCCGGCGCACGCTGGTCACGGGCGGGGCCCGGTCGGGGAAGTCGGTGGAGGCCGAACAGCGCCTGGAGACATTCCCCGAGGTGGTGTACGTGGCGACGGGCGGCCGCCGCCATGGGGACGCGGAGTGGGAGGCGCGGATCGGTCTGCACCGTGAGCGCAGGCCGGCCGCGTGGCGCACCGAGGAGACCTGCGAGCTCGCCGGTCTGCTGGAGGAGGACGGCCCGCCGCTGCTGATCGACTGTCTGTCGCTGTGGCTGACGGACGCGATGGACCAGGTCGGCGCGTGGGACGACGACCGGTGGGCGGGCGGCGGGGAGGAGAAGCTGCGCGGACGGGTCGCCGAGCTGGTCCGCGCGGTGCGCGGGACCCGTCGCACAGTCGTCGCCGTGACCAACGAGACCGGCTCGGGTGTCGTCCCGGCGACGGCCTCCGGGCGGCGCTTCCGTGACGAACTGGGCCGTCTGAACGCCGCGTTCGCGGCCGAGTGCGAGCAGGTGCTGCTGGTGGTCGCGGGGCAGGCGCTGGTGCTGCGGGGCTGAGCCGTGCGCGGATGCGGGGCCGTGGGTGCGGGAAGGAGCGCCGGGTACTGTTCCGGGCAGGAGCCCCCCGGCGGGTTCCTGCCCACCCTGTATCGACCCGCGAGGCAGACCCCCGTGAACCTGGACGACTTCTCCGACCTGATCGAACGCCCCGACGGGGGCGTACGGCGTGATGCCGAGGAACGCCGGGAGCGGCTCGCCGTTCCCGTCGGTGCGCTCGGTCGCCTCGACGAGCTGGGTGAGTGGCTGTCGGCCGCCCAGCAGTCGGTGCCCGTCAAGGCGGTCGAGCAGCCGCGCGTCGTGCTGTTCGCCGGTGATCACGGGGTGGCGGAGCTGGAGGTCTCCGGGCGGGCCGCGGGAACCGCGCACGAGCTCGTCCGCGCGGTGCTGGACGGGGCGAGCCCCGTCGCCGTGCTGGCCCGGCGCTTCTCCGTCCCCGTACGGATCGTGGACGCGGGTCTGGACTGCGATCCGGAGCTGCTGCCCGAAGCCGTCGTACGCCACCGGGTGCGGCGCGGCAGCGGCCGGATCGACGTCGAGGACGCGCTGACGGCCGAGGAGGCCGAGCAGGCCGTACGCCTCGGGATGCGCGTCGCCGACGAGGAGGCCGACTCCGGCACGGACCTGGTGGTGCTGGGCGATCTGAGCGTCGGCGGTACGACGGCGGCTTCGACGCTGATCGCAGCCCTGTGCGGTACGGACGCCTCGGTGGTGACCGGGCGCGGCGGTGCGGGCATCGACGACCTGGCGTGGATGCGTAAGTGCGCCGCGATCCGGGACGCGCTGCGGCGGGCCCGGCCGGTCCTCGGTGACCAGCTGGAGCTGCTGGCGGCCGTGGGCGGTGCGGACCTGGCGGCCATGACGGGGTTCCTGCTGCAGAGCGCGGTGCGCCGGATGCCCGTCGTGCTGGACGGAGTGGTCTCGGCGGCCTGCGCCCTGGTGGCCCAGCGGGCGGCCTTCCGGGCGCCGGACTGGTGGCTGGCGGGGCAGCTCAGCGGGGAGCCGGCCCAGCTGAAGGCGCTGGACCGGATGGCCCTGACCCCGCTGCTGGACCACGGGGTGACGGTGGGTGAGGGAAGCGGGGCCCTGCTGGCGCTGCCGCTCGTCCAGGCCGCGGCGGCGCTGGCGGCGGAGCTGCCCGAGCGCGCCCCGGAGCCCGCCTCGGAGCCCGCCTCGGAGCCCGCCTCGGAGCCCGCCTCGGAGCCCGCGTCGGAGCCCGCCTCGGCGGAGAAGGAAGCGGAGACCGAGGAGCCGCCGAAGGCCGCGGACACGACCCCCTGAGCACCGCGCTCCCCTCGGGCGCGGCCCGGTGGCGTGGCCTCAGGTCCCGCTGCCCGGGCCGGGTCCCGGCAGCTGGGTCCTGTCCGGCGCCCCTCCGATCAGGTCCTGGAAGCGACGCCGGGGTCCGGCCCAGCGGACATCGTGGTGATACGCCCTCAGCACCGCCTTGGCGCGGGCCCGGTGGCGCCGGCGGTAGAAGCGCTTCGCCCACAGCGAGGCGGGCCGGGCCAGGCGGAGCGCTCCGATCAGCGCGATGAACGGGATGAGGGTGCCGAGCACCGCCATCCGGGCCTTGCCCTTGAACAGGGCGATCAGGACGAAGGCGAAGTTGACGACGTAGGTCAGGACGACGCCCAGCCTGTTCTGCTGCTGCTCGCCGCTCAGTTCGTCCACACCGAGCGGTGAGAAGCCTGCGAGCACGAGCAGGACGAGCGAGGCGGTGAGGACGACGACCTCCACGCTCTGCCGGCCCTCCTCGGTCCAGTACACGTCGTCGAGGTGCAGGATCAGGGCGAACTCGTCGAGGACCAGGCCGGCCCCCATCCCGAAGATCACCGCGAAAATTCCGGCGGCGACACCCCACTGGCCGCTCGCGACCGCCCCGAAGCCGCCGACCACCGTGAGCACGACACCGGGCACCACGTGGTGGACGTGCACACCGCCGGGCGTGATGTTGCGGAACGGGCCCTTCCCGGCCCTGATCATCCGGGTGACCGTCCGGGTGATGGCGAAGGTCAGCACGAACGCGCTCAGGGCGAGCAGCAGCGGGAGCTTGCCGGGCTCGACGATGTTCTGCTGGAACCAGTGACCCATGCCACCTCCGTCCGGAGAGCCGCATGTGCGGCTTATGTGCCACTCTGCCCAATCCGGCACACCGCCGCACCGGCTAGCCTGCGCGCGGTGACCTCCCTGAACAGCCACGGTCTGCGCTTCGCCTTCGGCACCCTGACCGCGCTCCCCGTCCGCGTCTCCCGCTGGGACCGCGCCACCGCCCGCGCCGGCATGCTGTGCGCCCCGCTCGCCGGGCTCGTCGTGGGAGTGCTCGCGGCGGTCCCCGGAACGCTGTTCCTGTGGGGCGGGTCGGGGCCCCTGGTGGCGGCGGTCGCCTCCGCCGCGCTCCCCGCCGCGCTGACCCGTGGGCTGCACCTGGACGGACTCGCGGACACCGCGGACGGGCTCGGCAGCGGCAAGCCGGCCGAGGACGCGCTGCGGATCATGAAGCAGTCGGACATCGGTCCGTTCGGTGTGATCACGCTGTTGTCCGTGCTGCTGGCCCAGGTCGCCGCGCTCCACGAGCTGTACGGCCGCGGCTGGGCGGACGGCGCGCTGGGCACCGCCGCCGCCGCCGTCACCGCACGGCTCGCGCTCACACTGGCCTCGCGCCGCGGCGTCCCGCCCGCCCGTCCGGAGGGCCTGGGCGCGGCGGTGGCGGGCACCGTCCCGACCCGGGACGGAGCGGCCGTGGCCTGTGCGGTGGTCGCGTGCTGCGCGGCGACCGGTGCGCTCCTGGGCGGATACGGCGCGGGTCTGCACCAAGCCCTGGCCGCCCTGGCCGGCCTCGGCGCCGCGCAGCTGATGCTGCGTCACTGCGTGCGCCGCTTCGGTGGGGTGACCGGCGATGTGTTCGGTGCGCTGGAGGAGACGGCGGCCACGGTGACACTGCTGGCGCTGTCCCTCGGCCTCTCGTGACGGGACCCCCGGGGCCCTTACGGCCGGGTCCGCCCCTCGGACGGCCCCGCCCCCGTGAGCCGGAAGCAGGGGCGCGCGTAGGCTCGTTCCTGGCGCGTCACGGCGGGATCTACGATGCGCTGGGCACGGTCGGCCACCCTCTCGACCAACACAGACCGGCACACAACTCAACGGAAGCGAGAATTCACCACCGTGACTGCTCTCACTCTCAGCACCTCAGGTGCGGCGACGCTGCGCGCCGACGCACTCGTCGTCGGCGTCGCCAAGGGAGCCAAGGGGCCGGTCCTCGCACCGGGCGCCGAGGCCGTGGACAAGGCGTTCGACGGAAAGCTCGCCACCGTCCTGGAGACCCTGGGCGCCTCCGGTGCCGAGGGCGAAGTGACCAAGCTCCCCGCCCCGTCCGGCCTCAAGGTCCCGGTCGTCATCGCGGTCGGGCTCGGTCCGGTCCCGGCGAAGGACGACGCGTACGAGGCCGAGGCGCTGCGCCGGGCCGCAGGCTCCGCCGCGCGTGCGCTGAAGGGGTCGAAGAAGGCCGGTTTCGCGCTGCCCGCCGAGTCCGCCGAGGACGCCGGGGCCGTCGCGGAGGGCGCCCTGCTGGGTGCGTACGCGTTCACCGCCTACCAGGGCGGCGAGAACAAGCTCGCCCCCAAGAGCGCCAAGTCCGGCCGGAACGACGCGAAGCTTCCGCTCGCCGAGGTCGCCCTGCTCGGCGCCAAGCCGCGTGACAAGGCCTTCAAGGCGGCCGCCGAACGCGCCGTCGCGGTCACCGAGGAGATCAACCGGGCCCGCGACCTGATCAACACCCCGCCGAACGACCTGTACCCCGAGTCCTTCGCCGCCGTGGCCACCGCCGCCGGCAAGGAGCACGGCATCAAGGTGCAGGTCCTCGACGAGAAGGCGCTCGTCAAGGGCGGCTACGGCGGTCTGCTCGGCGTCGGCCAGGGCTCCACGCACGGCCCGCGCCTGGTCAAGCTCGCCTACACGCACCCCAAGGCGGAGAAGACGCTCGCCCTGGTCGGCAAGGGCATCACCTACGACTCGGGCGGCATCTCGCTCAAGCCGGCGGGCCACAACGAGACGATGAAGTGCGACATGAGCGGCGCCGCCGCCGTGTTCGCCGCCGTCGTCGCGGCCTCCCGCCTCGGCCTCCAGGTCAACGTCACCGGCTGGCTGGCGCTCGCCGAGAACATGCCGTCCGGCAACGCCACCCGCCCGGGTGACGTCCTGCACATGTACAGCGGCAAGACCGTCGAGGTCCTCAACACCGACGCCGAGGGCCGGCTCGTCCTCGCCGACGCGCTGACCCGCGCCTCGGAGGAGAAGCCGGACGCGATCGTCGACGTGGCGACCCTGACCGGTGCGATGGTCCTGGCGCTGGGCAACCGCACCTTCGGTGTGATGGCCAACGACGACGCGTTCCGTACGTCGGTCCACGAGATCGCCGAGGAGGTCGGCGAGGCCTCCTGGCCGATGCCGCTCCCCGCCGACCTGCGCAAGGGCATGGACTCCCCGACCGCCGACATCGCCAACATGGGCGAGCGGATGGGCGGTGGCCTGGTGGCCGGCCTGTTCCTCAAGGAGTTCGTGGGCGAGGGCATCGCCTGGGCGCACCTGGACATCGCGGGCCCGGCCTTCCACGAGGGCGCACCGTACGGCTACACGCCCAAGGGCGGCACCGGATCGGCTGTCCGCACCCTGGTGCGGCTGGCGGAGCGCACCGCGGCCGGCGACCTCGGCTGAGTCCGGAGCCGGCACCGCGCGTGGACCCCGCGCGCGAGGTTCGCTTGCGGCGCAGACGGCCCCGGGCATACGTCCGGGGCCGTAGGTGTTCCTCACGGTGGATCCGACCGGCATATTTCCGGAAATGTGTACGCATCGGTAACCATTCGGTCCGGATCTTCCTCCGGCTCGGAGCAGGGGCCCGCGTCCCGTCCGGACTCAACAAGTGCGAAGATGGGTTCTCGGCAGGACAGGGCCCCCACCACAGGGCCGAAAAACGCAAGCGGCCGAACACCAGCCGACCGGCCGGTCACACCCCAGCGACGGGGCCCGGCATACGGCGCACATGCATGGAGGACGTGACGTGGCGAACGACGCCAGCACCGTTTTCGACCTAGTGATCCTCGGCGGTGGTAGCGGCGGGTACGCCGCGGCCCTGCGCGGAGCTCAGCTGGGCCTGGACGTCGCACTGATCGAGAAGGGCAAGGTCGGCGGCACCTGCCTGCACAACGGCTGCATCCCCACGAAGGCGCTGCTGCACGCCGGCGAGATCGCCGACCAGGCCCGCGAGGCCGAGCAGTTCGGCGTGAAGGCCACCTTCGAGGGCATCGACATGGAGGCCGTCCACAAGTACAAGGACGACGTGATCTCGGGCCTGTACAAGGGCCTGCAGGGTCTCATCGCCTCGCGCAAGGTGCACTACATCGAGGGTGAGGGCCGTCTCTCGTCGCCCACCTCGGTGGATGTCAACGGTCAGCGCGTCCAGGGCCGTCATGTGCTGCTGGCGACCGGCTCCGTGCCGAAGTCGCTGCCCGGCCTGGACATCGACGGCAACCGCATCATCTCCTCGGACCACGCGCTGAAGCTGGACCGCGTGCCGAAGTCCGCGATCGTCCTGGGCGGCGGCGTCATCGGCGTCGAGTTCGCCTCGGCGTGGAAGTCCTTCGGGGCCGACATCACGATCGTCGAGGGCCTGAAGCACCTGGTCCCGGTGGAGGACGAGAACAGCTCGAAGCTTCTTGAGCGCGCGTTCCGCAAGCGCGGCATCAAGTTCAACCTCGGCACCTTCTTCGACAAGGCCGAGTACACGCAGGACGGCGTGCGGGTGACCCTCGCCGACGGCAAGACCTTCGAGGCGGAGGTGCTGCTGGTCGCGATCGGCCGCGGCCCGGTCTCGCAGGGTCTGGGCTACGAGGAGGCGGGTGTCGCGATGGACCGCGGCTACGTCCTCGTCGACGAGTACATGCAGACCAACGTCCCGACGATCTCGGCCGTCGGCGACCTGGTCCCGACCCTCCAGCTCGCCCACGTCGGCTTCGCCGAGGGCATCCTGGTGGCGGAGCGGCTCGCCGGACTCAAGACCGTGCCGGTCGACTACGACGGCGTGCCGAAGGTGACGTACTGCCACCCCGAGGTCGCCTCCGTCGGCATCACCGAGGCCAAGGCCAAGGAGATCTACGGTGCGGACAAGGTCGTCGCCCTCAAGTACAACCTCGCGGGCAACGGCAAGAGCAAGATCCTGAAGACCGCGGGCGAGATCAAGCTCGTCCAGGTCAAGGACGGTGCCGTGGTCGGCGTCCACATGGTCGGTGACCGTATGGGCGAGCAGGTCGGCGAAGCCCAGCTGATCTACAACTGGGAGGCGCTGCCGGCCGAGGTCGCGCAGCTCATCCACGCCCACCCGACGCAGAACGAGGCGATGGGCGAGGCCCACCTGGCCCTGGCCGGCAAGCCTCTCCACTCCCACGACTGATCCAGTCCCGGGGACGACCGACCACTTCACACTTTCGTAAGGAGCAACTGAAACCATGTCGGTTTCCGTAACCCTTCCGGCGCTCGGCGAGAGCGTCACCGAGGGCACCGTCACCCGCTGGCTGAAGGCCGAGGGCGAGCACGTCGAGGCCGACGAGCCGCTGCTCGAGGTCTCGACCGACAAGGTCGACACCGAGATTCCCGCGCCCGCCTCGGGCACCCTCGCGTCCATCAAGGTCGCCGAGGACGAGACCGTCGAGGTCGGCGCCGAGCTGGCGATCATCGACGACGGCTCGGGCGCGCCCGCCGCCGCCGAGGCAGCGGCCGAAGAGGCTCCGGCCGCCGAGGCCCCCGCCGCCGAGGCACCGGCCGAGGAGGCTCCGACGCCCGCTGCCGAGGCCCCTGCCGCCGAGGCTCCCGCCGCCGCTCCGGCCGGTGGCGCCTCCGGCACCGACGTCACCCTTCCGGCGCTCGGCGAGAGCGTCACCGAGGGCACCGTCACCCGCTGGCTGAAGGAGGTCGGCGAGGAGGTCGCGGAGGACGAGCCCCTGCTCGAGGTCTCCACGGACAAGGTCGACACCGAGATCCCCGCCCCGGTCGCCGGCGTGCTGCTGGAGATCGTCGTCGGTGAGGACGAGACCGCCGAGGTGGGCGCCAAGCTCGCCGTCATCGGCGCTCCGGGTGCCGCTCCGGCCGCCGCTCCGGCAGAGGCCGCCCCGGCCCCCGCCGCGGCTCCGGCAGAGGCCGCCCCGGCCCCCGCCGCGGCTCCGGCAGAGGCCGCCCCGGCTCCTGCGGCCCCCGCACCGGCTGCTCCGGCACCGGCTCCCGCAGCTCCGGCCGCCCCTGCTCCGGCACCGGCCCAGGCCGCGCCCGCCGCTCCGGCACCGGCTCCGGCCGCCCCGGCACAGCCTGCTGTTCAGGCGCAGCCGGCCGCTCCGGCGCCTGCCGCGCCGTCCGGTGACGACGGCGCGTACGTCACGCCGCTGGTCCGCAAGCTCGCCTCCGAGAACGGCGTCGACCTCGGCTCGGTCAAGGGCACCGGCGTCGGTGGCCGTATCCGCAAGCAGGACGTCGTCGCCGCCGCGGAGGCCGCCAAGGCCGCCGCCGCCGCTCCGGCTCCGGCCGCCGCCGCTCCCGCGGCCAAGGCCGCGCCGAAGCTGGAGGCGTCCCCGCTGCGCGGTCAGACGGTCAAGATGACCCGCATGCGCAAGGTCATCGGCGACAACATGATGAAGGCCCTGCACTCGCAGGCGCAGCTGACCACGGTCCTCGAGGTCGACATCACGAAGCTGATGAAGCTGCGCAACCAGGCGAAGGAGTCCTTCGCCGCCCGTGAGGGCGTCAAGCTGTCCCCGATGCCGTTCTTCGTGAAGGCGGCGGCCCAGGCGCTGAAGGCCCACCCGGTCGTCAACGCCCGGATCAACGAGGACGAGGGCACCATCACGTACTTCGACTCGGAGAACATCGGCATCGCCGTTGACGCCGAGAAGGGTCTGATGACGCCGGTCATCAAGGGTGCGGGCGACCTGAACATCGCCGGTATCGCGAAGAAGACCGCCGAGCTGGCCGGCAAGGCCCGCGGTGGCGGCCTCACCCCGGACGACATGTCGGGCGCGACCTTCACCGTCAGCAACACCGGTTCGCGCGGTGCGCTGTTCGACACGGTCATCGTGCCGCCGAACCAGGCGGCCATCCTGGGCATCGGTGCCACGGTCAAGCGTCCGGCGGTCATCGAGACCGCCGAGGGCACCGTCATCGGCGTCCGCGACATGACCTACCTCTCGCTCTCCTACGACCACCGTCTGGTGGACGGCGCGGACGCCGCCCGTTACCTGACCACGGTCAAGGCGATCCTCGAGGCGGGCGAGTTCGAGGTCGAGCTCGGCCTCTGAGCCGTACAGCTGTAACCAGCCTCACCAGCGGCGCCCCCGCCCGGAACACTTCCGGGCGGGGGCGCCGCCGTATTGTCTAGACACCACCGGTAGTCCCTGGCCGCCGCATCGGTGAGCAGCACCGGTTTGTTCGCCCGAAGGAGCCCGTCATGACCCCGCCCGTCGTCCACTCGCTGCGCGAGCAGATCCGCGAGCACATCGTGGAAGGGATAGTCAGTGGGCGCTGGAAGCCGGGTGAGCGGATCGTGGAGCGCCGCATCGCCACCGAGCTGGAGGTCAGCCAGACGCCCGTGCGCGAGGCCCTGCGCGAGCTGGAGACGCTGCGGCTGATCGAGTCGGCGCCCAACAAGGGTGTCCGGGTACGCAATCTGACCGCGGCCGACCTGGAGGAGAGCTATCCGGTACGGGCCGGTCTCGAGCAGATCGCGGCGGAGCTGGCGGCCCCCGCGCTCGGCGAGGACTGCTCGGCGCTTGCCCCGCATGTGGCGGCGCTGTACGAGGCGGACCGGCTGGCCGACGGTGAGGCGCAGGTGCGGCACACGGTGGCCTTCCACCGGGAGATGGTGCGCGCAGCCGGGAACGCCGTGCTGCTGCACACCTGGGAGGGGCTGGGCATCGAGGTGTTCACGGCCCTGTCGATCCGCTGGCTGGGCACCGTGCAGAAGTCGTACGCGGAGGAGCACGAGGCGCTCATCGAGGCGTTCCTGCGCCGGGACCCGCAGATCGCCGTGATGGTGAAGGAACACGTCCTCGGGTGCGCGCCGCGCGCCTGACTTCCGGCGTCGGGTGGCGCACATCTGGGTCGTAGCCCGCTCGACCGTGCAGGTCAGCGCCCGTTTCGCCCCCTTGGTCCCGTCACTCCGTGCCCCACTTCGCGGCACCGCATGCCACTTTTCTTCATATCGAGAAGTTTTGCCCTTCACCCTTTGATCGATCATCGATCGGAGACTTACAGTTCAGTCGCGGGCCTACCGGCCCCATCGCCCTGTCCTGCCAGCCAGGGACTTCTCCACCCCCTCCCACTCCGGAAGGCGGCGATCATGACCGACCCCGTAGCAACGCTTCCGAGCGAGCTCGACCAGCTCCCGGACCGCGACCCCGAGGAGACCGCCGAATGGGCGGCCTCCCTCGACGCCGTCACCAAGGCCGCGGGCCCGCACCGCGCCGCGTACCTGATGCGGCGTTCGCTCCAGCACGCTGAGGGCGCCGGCATCGCGCTGCCCAAGCTGCTGGAGAGCGATTACGTCAACACCATCCCCACCTCCGCCGAGCCCGCGTTCGACGGTGACCTGGAGATGGAATCGAGGATCACCGCGTGGAACCGCTGGAACGCGGCCGCGATGGTCACCCGTGGCGCCCGGTACGGCGTCGGAGGCCACATCGCCACGTTCGCCTCGGCGGCCTGGCTGTACGAGACCGGCTTCAACCACTTCTTCCGCGGCAAGGAGGGTGACGGCTCCGGCGACCAGCTCTACATCCAGGGCCACGCCTCGCCCGGCATCTACGCCCGCGCCTTCCTCGACGGCCGCCTCAGCGAGCAGCAGCTCGACAACTTCCGCCAGGAGTCGGGGGGCGACGGTCTGCCGTCCTACCCTCACCCGCGGCGGCTGCCCTGGCTGTGGGAGTTCCCCACCGTCTCGATGGGCCTCGGCCCGCTCTCGGCGATCTACCAGGCGCGCTTCAACCGCTATCTGACCAACCGCAAGATCAAGGACACGTCGAACTCGCACGTCTGGGCCTTCCTGGGCGACGGCGAGATGGACGAGCCCGAGTCGACCGCCGCCCTCGCCCTCGCGGCCCGTGAGCAGCTCGACAACCTGACCTTCGTCATCAACTGCAACCTGCAGCGTCTCGACGGCCCGGTCCGCGCCAACTTCCGCGTGGTCCAGGAGCTGGAGGGCGCCTTCCGCGGGGCCGGCTGGAACGTCGTCAAGACGCTCTGGGGCAACGCCTGGGACGAGCTGTTCCAGCTCGACACCACCGGCGCGCTGATCCGCCGCCTCCGCGAGGTCCCGGACGCGCAGTTCCAGACGTACGCGACGCGCGACGTGGCCTACATCCGCGAGCACTTCTTCGGCGCCGAGCCTGCCCTCGCCGAGCTGGCGAAACTCCTGAGCGACGCGAAGATCGCCGAGTGCTTCTACAGCTCCCGCGGCGGCCACGAGGCCCGCAAGGTGTACGCGGCCTACCGCGCCGCCATCGAGCACAAGGGCGCGCCGACCGTGATCCTGGCCCAGACGGTCAAGGGCTACACGCTCGGCAAGGGCTTCGAGTCCAAGAACGCCAACCACCAGATGAAGAAGCTGTCGATCGACGAGTTCAAGGGCATGCGCGAGCTGCTCGGCCTCCCGATCCCGGACAGCGCCTTCGAGGACGGGCTGGTCCCCTACGGCCACCCGGGCGCCGACTCCCCCGAGGTCCGCTACCTCCAGGAGCGCCGCGCCGCCCTCGGCGGTCCGGCCCCCGCCCGCCGGGTGCACGCCGCCGCGCTGCCCCAGCCGGAGGAGCGCGCGTTCAAGGCCCTGTACAAGGGGTCCGGCAAGCAGGAGATGGCCACCACCATGGCGTTCGTCCGCCTGGTGAAGGACCTGATGCGGGACAAGGAGACCGGCAGGCGCTGGGTTCCGATCGTCCCGGACGAGGCCCGTACCTTCGGTATGGAGTCGCTGTTCCCCTCGGCCGGCATCTACTCCCCGATGGGCCAGACGTACGACCCGGTCGACCGCGACCAGCTGATGTACTACAAGGAGGCCAAGGACGGCCAGATCCTCAACGAGGGGATCACCGAGGCCGGGGCCATGGCCGACTTCATCGCCGCCTCCACGTCGTACGCGACGCACGGCGAGACGATGATCCCGTTCTACATCTTCTACTCGATGTTCGGCTGGCAGCGGACCGGCGACCAGATGTGGCAGCTCGCCGACCAGCTCGGCAAGGGCTTCATCGTCGGCGCCACGGCGGGCCGTACGACGCTCACGGGTGAGGGTCTCCAGCACGCGGACGGCCATTCGCATTTGATCGCGTCCACGAACCCGGCGTCGCTGAACTACGACCCGGCGTTCGCGTACGAGATCGCGGTGATCGTCAAGGACGGCCTGCGGAGGATGTACGGCCCCGAGGCCGAGAACGTCTTCTACTACCTGACGGTCTACAACGAGCCGAAGCAGCAGCCCGCGATGCCCGAGGGCGTCGAGGAGGGCATCGTCAAGGGCCTGTACCGCTTCAAGGAGGGCACGCCCGCCTCGGCGGACGCGCCGCGTCTCCAGCTGCTGGGCTCGGGTACGGCGATCCACTGGGCCCTGAAGGCCCAGGAGCTGCTGGCCGCCGACTGGGGTGTCACGGCCGACGTCTGGTCCGCCACCTCGTGGGGTGAGCTGCGCCGCGAGGCGCTGGACTGCGACGAGGCGCTGCTCCGCGGCGAGGAGCGCGTGCCCTACGTGACCCAGGCGCTCTCCGGTGCGCCGGGCCCGGTCCTCGCGGTCAGCGACTGGATGCGCGCGGTCCCGGACCAGATCAGCCAGTGGGTGGAGCAGGACTGGTCCTCGCTGGGCACGGACGGCTTCGGCCTCTCCGACACCCGTGAGGGCGCCCGGCGCCACTTCGGTGTCGACGCGGAGTCCGTCGCGGTCGCCGCGCTGGCCCAGCTGGCCCGCCGTGGCGAGATCCCGGCCTCCAAGGTCAAGGAGGCCCGGGAGAAGTACGGCCTCTGAGGGCCGGCAGCCGGAGGGCTGTCTCCTCTCACACCGCAGGGCGGGCTCGTTTCGAGCCCGCCCTGCGGGCGTTCACCCAACGCACCCCGGCGCATGCCCATAGGGCACGCAGGCGTCCGTGCAACGCAAGGCGGTGTTCGGCGGTCCCGGAGGGCGAGTCCTGCGCCTCTCGGGCGACGGGTCGGCTCCGGGGGGGGGATGGGCTCGTACGGGTAGGCCGCACCGCGCCTCCACGGGCCGGGCTCCCTGTGGAGGTGCGGCGCGGGGACGCACAATGGCCGCATGCGTGCTGCCCGGCTGATCAAGATGGTGCTGCTCCTGCAGTCCCGGCCCTCCATGACCGCCGCCCAGCTGGCCGAGGAGCTGGAGGTGTCGGAGCGCACCGTCACACGGGACGCGCAGGCGCTCTCGGAGGCGGGCGTGCCGGTGTACGCAGACCGCGGCCGGACGGGCGGCTACCGGCTCGTGGGCGGCTACCGGACGCGGCTCACCGGGCTGGCCCGCCATGAGGCCGAGGCGCTCTTCCTGTCCGGGCTGCCCTCGGCCCTGCGCGAGATGGGGCTCGACGACGCCGCCTCGGCCGCCCGGCTGAAGGTCTCGGCGGCCCTGCTCCCCTCGCTCCGGGACGCCTCGCGCACCGTCGCCCAGCGCTTTCATCTGGACGCCCCCGGCTGGTACCACGAACCGGCCACCCCCGAGCTGCTGCCCGCCGTCGCTGAGGCCGTCTGGGACGACCGGCTGGTCCGGGCGCGCTACAGCCGCCGTCCCTCGGGCGAGGTGGAGCGGGAGCTGGCCCCGTACGGGCTCGTCCTGAAGGCCGGGGTCTGGTACCTCTGCGCCCGGGCCGGGGACGACTTCCGGGTGTACCGGATCGACCGGTTCGCCGCCGTCGCCGTCTCGGAGACCCGCTTCGTACGGGACGACGACTTCGACCTGCCGCGCTTCTGGGAGGAACGGGCCGCGCAGTTCGCCCGGTCGATCCTGCGTACCGAGGTGACGGTGCGGCTGTCGGAGGCGGGTGTGCGACGACTGCCGCACGCCATGGACCGGGCCGCCGTCGCCGAGGCGCTGGCCGGGGCCGCCGCGCCGGACGCGGAAGGCCGGCGCACGGTGGTCCTGCCGGTCGAGTCCGCCGAGGTCGCGTACAGCCAGCTGCTGTCCCTCGGGCCCGAGGTGGAGGTCCTGGAGCCCGCCGCCCTGCGCGAACGCTTTGCCGATACCGCCGAACGACTGCGCGACCTCTACCGCTGAAGTGGCCCGGAAGTGACGTCGAAGGCTTCAATTCGGTGTCTGGGCGTGCGTCGCCTGCCGCCGGGGCAGATGCTGGACCCGTGATGGACGAGACGGAGTTCTGGGAGATCATCGACAGCACCCGCGAGGCCGCCGAGGGCGACCCCGAGGACCACGCCGACCTGCTCGTCGAACGGCTGGTGCGGCTCGATCCCGACTCCGTGCTGGATTTCGCCAGGCACTTCGAGGCCCGCTACAACCGCGCGTACCGCTGGGACCTGTGGGGCGCGGCTGCCGTGCTGCTCGGCGGGGCGAGCGACGACGCCTTCGACTACTTCCGCTGCTGGCTGATCGCGCAGGGCCGCGAGGTCTTCGAGGGGGCGGTGCACGACCCGGACAGCCTGGCCGAGCTGCTGGACGACTTCGACGAGGAGCTCGACGGGGACGGCGAGGACCTCGGTTACGCCGCCGACGAGGCCTACGAACAGCTCACCGGCGTCGTCGCCCCCGACCTGGGGCTGCCGCCGCAGGCGGCGGAACCGGCGGGCACGCCCTTCGGCTTCGACGACGACACGGCGCTGGCGGAGCGCTACCCGGCCCTCTGGGAACGCTTCGGCCCGGTCTGAGCCCCCGGACGCGCGCCCGGGATTCAGTCCGTCAGCGAGCGGCCCATCAGGACGTCGTCGACGTACCGCCCGCCCAGGAAGAACTCGCCGGGCAGTACGCCCTCGACGGCGAAGCCCTCGGACGCGTAGAGCGCCCGCGCGGAGGTGTTGTGGCCGAGCACCCGCAGGGTGAGCCGTCCGGCGCCCTGACGTCGCGCCTCGGCGTACGCGGCGCGCAGCAGCGCACGTGCGACGCCGTGGCGCCGCCACCGGTCGGCGACGGCGAGGCCCTGTATCTGGCGGACGTGGGCGTTGCAGGCGAGCGGGGTCGGGCGGGCCAGCCGGATGTAGCCGGCCAGGCACACCTCGTCCGCGCCGGTGACCGCCTCGACGACCAGGTATTCGCCGGGCAGGTGACGCTCGTCGAAGAAGGGCTCGTACGGCGGCTGCGGCTTCGGCTGCACGGCGTGGAGGGTCGACCAGGTGGCCCGGTCGAGCTCACCGAGAGCGGTCTCGTCCGCGGGGACGGCGAGGCGGACAGGGGCGAGGGACGGCGATCGTGGCACGGACATGCGCGCAACTGTGCCATGCGTGTCCGGTGCCTCCGACTCCCGCGTGACCGAGGGCGCATGGGGCAGGATGGACGGCATGCTGCGTTCCCGAATCGCCGTCACCGGATCGACCGGACTCATCGGAGCGGCGCTCGTGCGCTCGCTGCGTGCCGACGGGCACGAGGTGGTGCGCATGGTGCGCCGCCCGGCCGCCACCGGTGACGAGGTGGAGTGGGACCCGGAGCGCCAGTACGTCGACGCGGCGGGCCTGGTCGGCTGCGACGCGGTCGTCCACCTCGCGGGGGCGGGGGTCGGGGACCACCGGTGGACCGAGGCGTACAAGCGGGAGATCCGTGACAGCCGGGTGCTGGGCACGGCGGCCGTCGCCGAGGCGGTTGCTTCGCTGGACGCCCCGCCGAAGGTGCTGCTGTCCGGATCGGCCATCGGCTTCTACGGCGACACCGGCGACCGTGCCGTCGACGAGAGCGCGCCGCCCGGCGAGGGTTTCCTGCCGTCCGTCTGCGTGGAGTGGGAGGAGGCCACGGCTCCCGCCGAGGAGGCCGGCGTCCGCACGGTCCACGCGCGGACCGGCCTGGTCGTTTCCCGGCGGGGCGGCGCCTGGGGGCGGCTCTTCCCACTGTTCAAGGCGGGGCTCGGCGGGCGGATGGGGAACGGCCGGCAGTACTGGAGCTTCATCGCGCTGCACGACCACATCGCGGCGCTGCGGCACGTCCTGGACACCGAAACGCTGTCGGGTCCGGTGAATCTGACGGGCCCCTCCCCCGTCACCAACGGCGAGGTGACGGCCGCCATGGGGCGGGTGCTGCGGCGCCCGACCCTGTTCACCGCCCCGGCGCCCGCGCTGAAGGCCGTGCTCGGGGAGTTCTCCGGGGACGTCCTGGCCAGCCAGCGGGTACTGCCCGGCCAACTTCTCGACTCGGGCTTCGCGTTCGCCTTCCCCGGCATCGACGACGCCATCCGCGCCGCACTGCGCTGACCACGGCCCGGCGCTCCCCCGGACCCGACGCCGGGCCGCCGTGCGACCCCGTGCACCGGTGCCCGGGGTGCGCGCTACTGCGCCTCTCTCGGCCATACACCTAGCCTCGACCCGAACTCGGGCATTCCGGGGGCCTGTTGGGGGCAATACCTCCCCACCAGTCGCACCGACTCGGGGAGGGGCACGTGATCGGGGCACACACAGCAGACCACGCGGATGTGGTCATCATCGGGGCCGGGATCGCCGGCCTCTCGGCGGCCCACCAGCTGATCGGCGCAGGGGTGGGCGTCAGCGTTCTGGAGGCCGCCGCGCGGGTGGGCGGCCGGATGGCCACCCATGACATGGACGGGTTCCGGCTCGACCACCTGGGCCCGCTGCTCAGTTCCGCGTGTCCGGAGCTGAGCACCGCCCCAGGGCTCGAAGGACTGGTGCTGCGGGACTTCGCCCCGGGGGTGCTCGTGCACAGCGGGGGACGGCAGTACCGCGCCGGGGACGTGCGGAGCGCAAGGGGCGCACTCCGTGCGGTGCGCTCCCGGTCGAGCGCCCCTCGCGCGCCCTTGGGCGGGGCGATCGAACAGGCCAGGCTCGGCGCCTGGCTGGCCCGTCTCGCCACCACTCCGGAGTCCCGGATCCTGTCCAGGCCCGACAGGGCCGCGTTCGAGGCGCTGTCGGGCCTCCCGCCCCGCACGGTCGGCGGGTTCCTGCGGCCCCTCCTCTCGGCGCTGCTCGGCGACCCCGGGCTCACCACGTCCAGCCGGATGGCCGACCTCACCCTCCGGGACTACGCCCGCGGCCGGCTCTGTGTGCCCGCGGGCGGTTCCGCGACGCTGCCCGAACTGCTGGCGGCCGCCCTGCCGCCCGGGACCGTACGCACCGGGGTACACGTGACCGCGGCGGACATCACTTCCGTACGTACCAAGGAGCACGGCGAGCTCGGCTGCCGGTCACTCCTGCTGGCCACCGGCGCGGGGGCCGCCGCCGAACTGCTGCCGGGGCTGCGGACGCCCGCCTTCCACCCGGTGACCGTGCTGCACCACACCGCCGGGGAGGCACCGGCGACCGGGGGCCGTCTGCTGCTGGACGCGGACCGCTCGGGTCCGGTCGCGCACACCGCCGTGATGAGCGAGGTCGACCCCTCGCGCGCCCCGCGCGGCCGGGCCCTGATCACGTCCACGGTGCTCGGCCCTCCGCCGCGGGACCTCGACGGCGAGGTGCGCGCGCATCTGGCCTCGCTGTACGGCACGCCCACCGACGGCTGGGAGCTGCTGGCCGCCCATCACGACCCGGAGGCGGTCCCCGCCATGCCACCGCCGCACGACCCGCGCCGCCCGGTCCGGCTGCTCGCCGGGCTGTACGTCTGCGGCGACCACCGCGACACCAGCACGGTCCAGGGCGCGCTGCGCTCGGGCAGGCGCGCAGCCTCGGCGATCCTCGCGGACCTGGGCGTGCGCCGGCAGGGGGCGGACGGGACGGTGCTGCCCGCCGCCGCGTAGGCCGTCGGTCAGCCCAGTGCCGCGACCCGGTCGCGGTAGCCCCGTACGGCGACGGCGTCGCGGTACGGCTCCAGGCGGCGCTCGAAGTCCCGTACGTACTCCGTCGCCCGCACCGACCGCATCTCCGCGGCCTGCTGGGCCGCCTCGGCGCCCAGCAGGCACGCCTGGTCCAGCTCGCCGAGCCCGAGCCGCGCGGAGGCGAGGACCACCCGGCAGAACAGCCGGCTCCGGGCGTACGCCGGCGCGCGCAGCTGGAGCGACCGCTCGGCGTGCTGGGCGGAGACGCGGTACTGCTGCAGATCGCGGTGGCAGTGGCCGAACTCGTCGGCGAGCTGGGCCTCGTCGAAGTAGCGGGCCCAGTGCGGCACGTCGTCCCCGGGCCGGGAGATCCCCAGCGCGCGTTCCGCCCGTACGAGCGCGGCGACGCAGGGCCTGGTCTCCCCGAGAACGCCGTGCCCGCGCGCCTCGACCGCGTGCAGCAGGGCCAGGACCACGGGCGGCGCGGAGGAGCCGATGCCCTGCTGGGCGACGCGTGCGAGCTGGATGGCTTCCCTGCCGTGCCCGAGATAGACCGCCTGCCGGCTCATCGTGATGAGGACGTAGGCGCCGTAAGCCCGGTCCCCGGCGGCCTGGGCGAGCCGCAGCGCCTGGACGAAGTAGCGCTGGGCGAGGCCGTGCGCCGCGATGTCGTACGAGGTCCATCCCGCGAGCCGGGTCAGATCGGCCGCGGCGGAGAACAGCCGGCGGCCCAGCGTCTCGCCGTAGCTCCCGCGGAGCATGGGCTCGGCCTCGTGCTCCAGATAGCGGACGAGGGCCTGCCTGGCGTGGCCTCCGCCGTAGGCGTTGTCCAGTGTGCGGAAGAGCTCGCCCACCGAGCGCAGGGCGGCGACGTCGCCGCTGCCGACCCGCTGGCCGGCCCCGCGGTCGGTCTGCCGCTGGCGTGGGACGCCCAGGAGCGGTGCCACGGGAGCGGGCGGGCGGACGGGGCCACGGCCGGCGCCCGCCCGGGTGCCGTTGGCGCCCGCCCCGTACGCCGGGCCGGGGGCGCCGGGTGCCTGGAGGGCGCCGGCTCCATGGGCCTGCTGGAGCCCGTGCGGGGGCCGGTTCCCGTGGCCCTCGGCGGGCGTACGGGGGGCGGGCAGGCCGGTGGTGCCGTTCACGCGCTCCTGGGGTTCGCCCCGGCCGACCCATTCGTCGGCCCGCCCGATCAGCCAGTCCCTGCTGGGGACGACCAGTCCGGCAGGGGTGAACGCGATCTTGCGCAGCTCCGCATTGCTGCCCGAGTCCTTGCGCCACAGCCCGCTGACGATGTCGACGGCCTCGGCCGGGGTGGCCGCGAACTCCAGGCCGGCGTAGACGGGCGCACACGCGTCCAGGCCCAGGTCCTGCGCGGAGAGCCGGCGTCCGAGCCGTCTGGTGAAGACCTCGGCGATCAGCGCGGGGGTGGTGCCCCGGGGCTGCTGGCCGCGCAGCCAGCGGGTCACCGAGGTCTTGTCGTATCGCAGGTCGAGCCCGTGTTCGAGGCCGAGCTGGTCCACCCGGCGGGCCAGGCCCGCATGGGAGAACCCGGCCTCCGCGATGAGGGCAGCGAGCCGCCGGTTCGGGGTGCGCTGCGGAGGTCGTTCCGACATCAGCTGTAAGGTCTCCTGCCTTCGGCGCCGGGCGGGCAGCCCTTACGGGCTCCCCCACGTTTGGGAGCGGGCGAGCCCGTTATGGAACGGCGCGAACTTAACTGCCCCGGCGGCGGCGCCAACGGCCTTCGCTCCACGTTCATCCGATCGTGTGAGGATTAATGGATCGCTGACGGGAAGCGCCCGTCCGTAACCTGCCGGACCTCGTGTTCGGGAGCGGTCGTACAGTGGCTCAGGGCGCACACGGATGGTGACGTGACTCCGGGGACACCCCCCGGCCCTCCGGCACCGCGAGTAGGGAGGCACCCGAGTGAGTGAGCTGCGGTTCGTCCGTCTGGGATTCGGCGAGGAGCGGGTCGACTACCAGGAGGCCTGGCAGAAGCAGCGCGAGGTGCACGCCGCCAGGTTCGAGGACACCGTCCCCGACACCTGCCTGCTCCTCGAGCACCCGTCCGTCTACACGGCGGGGCGGCGCACGACGGAGAGCGAGCGCCCGCTCGACGGCACCCCGGTCATCGATGTCGACCGCGGCGGGAAGATCACCTGGCACGGCCCGGGACAGCTCATCGGCTACCCGATCCTCAAGCTCCCCCGCCCGGTGGACGTGGTGGCTCACGTCCGCCGCCTGGAGGACGCCCTGATCCGCACGGCCGCCGAGTTCGGCGTGGAGACCAGCCGGGTCGAGGGCCGCAGCGGTGTCTGGGTCCTCGGCGACCCGGTCGAGGACCGTCCCTCGCTGGGCGGGCTCTCCCTCGACTTCGACCCCCGGCTGCACGACGAGGAGTTCGACCCCCGGCTGAACGGCCCCGAGTACGCCCCGTCGAACGCGGGGCAGCGACGCGAGGACCGCAAGCTGGCCGCGATCGGCATCCGGGTCGCCAAGGGCGTCACCATGCACGGCTTCTCCCTGAACGTGAACCCGGACAACACCTCGTTCGACCGGATCGTGCCGTGCGGGATCCGGGACGCCGGCGTGACCTCGCTCTCCTACGAACTGGGCCGCGAGATCACGATCGACGACGTCCTCCCGGTCGCCGAGAGGCACCTGCGGGACGTCCTGGAGAACGCGGAGCTCACGCCCCGCGTCCTCGCGCCGAAGGAACCGGCCGCCTCGGCGTAGGGAATAGGCCCCGTCGGCCACAGGTTGGCCAGACGCAAGGCCGTTCTAACCACGGGCGTACCCTGGTGTTCGCCGAAGAATCCAATGCAGCGAAAGCAAAGGGGTGCCGGAGTGTCCGGTGTCGCACCCGACGGGCGCAAGATGCTGCGCCTGGAGGTCCGAAACAGCCAGACCCCCATCGAGCGCAAGCCCGAGTGGATCAAAACCCGGGCGAAGATGGGCCCCGAGTACACGAAGATGCAGGCGCTCGTGAAGGGCGAGGGTCTGCACACCGTGTGCCAGGAGGCCGGCTGTCCGAACATCTACGAGTGCTGGGAAGACCGCGAGGCGACGTTCCTGATCGGCGGTGACCAGTGCACCCGGCGCTGCGACTTCTGCCAGATCGACACGGGAAAGCCGCAGGCGCTGGACCGTGACGAGCCCCGCCGCGTGGGCGAGTCCGTCGTGACGATGGACCTGAACTACGCCACGATCACCGGCGTCGCACGCGACGACCTGGAGGACGGCGGCGCGTGGCTGTACGCGGAGACCGTGCGCCAGATCCACGCCCAGACCTCGGGGCGGGAGGGCGGCGCCACGAAGGTGGAGCTGCTCATCCCCGACTTCAACGCGGAGCCCGCGCAGCTCGCCGAGGTCTTCTCCTCGCGCCCGCAGGTGCTCGCGCACAACGTCGAGACGGTGCCGCGGATCTTCAAGCGGATCCGGCCCGGTTTCCGTTACGAGCGCTCCCTGGACGTCATCACGCGGGCCCGCGAGGCCGGTCTGGTGACGAAGTCCAACCTGATCCTGGGCATGGGCGAGACCCGCGAGGAAGTCAGCGAGGCGCTCCAGGACCTGTACGACGCGGGTTGCGAGCTCATCACGATTACGCAGTACCTCCGGCCCTCCGCACGGCACCATCCGGTCGAGCGCTGGGTGAAGCCGCACGAGTTCGTGGAGCTGAAGGACGAGGCCGACGCGATCGGTTACTCGGGCGTCATGTCCGGGCCGCTGGTGCGCTCCTCGTACCGCGCGGGACGCCTCTTCCAGCAGGCGATGGAGCGGCGCGGTGCGACCGCCGCGACCGCACCGGCCGTGTGAATCGGCGCACAAGAAGCTACTGAGCGTTGCTGCCCGCAAAGACGCGGCCCGTACGTCCCCCGCAGGCCGGGGGCCCGTATGGGCCGCGTCGGCGTGCGCGCCGCCGAAATCAGAGTTTCATTGGTGTTTGACCGACCGGTCATGCACTGGTAACACCGAGCAGTGACCCTAGGTACATACGCGGTGGCTCCGCAGCCGCCGTCGTCATTGCTTCCCGCTACTCAGTGCGCGCCGGGCGCGCGCATCCGCTCCGAGGGGGAACACCCACGATGCACGCCGCACCGGTACGAGCCAACGCCATCCCGACCGTCACCACCGCACTCCGCGCCGTCGAGTCCCTGCTGATGAGCAGCGGCCAGCGCACCGCCCGCCGCAACGCTTGGACGGCCGTCCTCGAGGACCGCCGCAGGGCGCAGGACCGGGTCGAGGCGGAGCATGTGCTGAAGGCTGTGGCCGACCACCGTTCCTAGGTCACTCCCGCGCCACGTAAACTTCCGTACATGGCGAGGAAGGCAAACACTGACGGCGCGGACAGCGCCGAGAACGCGGGGCGGCTCAAGCAGATCGCCCTGACCTACAAGATGACCAGGCGGACGGACCCCAAGGTGGGTCTTGTCGTCGCGGGTGTGGGAATCGTCACCTTCGGTGTCCTCCTCGCCATCGGTTTCCTGATCGGTCACCCGGTCTACGCGGGCATCCTGGGCTTCGTCCTGGCCTTCCTCGCGATGGCGATCATCTTCGGACGGCGTGCCGAGCGCGCGGCCTTCGGTCAGATGGAGGGACAGCCCGGCGCGGCCGCTGCGGTGCTGGACCGTGTCGGCCGTGGCTGGACCACGACCCCGGCCGTCGCGATGAACCGCAGCCAGGACGTCGTCCACCGGGCGGTCGGCAAGGCCGGCATCGTCCTGGTGGCGGAGGGCAACCCGAACCGGGTGAAGAGCCTGCTGGCGGCCGAGAAGAAGCGGATGGCCCGCATCGTCGTGGACGTACCTGTGCACGACATCATCGTCGGCGACGGCGAGGGCCAGGTGCCGCTGAAGAAGGTGCGCACCACGATGCTGAAGCTTCCGCGGGTCCTGACCGGCCCGCAGGTGACCGCCGCCAACGACCGGCTCCGGGCGATGGGCGACCTGATGAGCAACATGCCGCTGCCGAAGGGTCCGATGCCGAAGGGCATGCGGATGCCGCGCGGCGGAAAGATGCGCTGACCGAGCACGTACGCAGGAGAGCGGCCCCGGACGAGTGCATCGTCCGGGGCCGCTCTCTTCGTTCGTCTCAGATGCGGACCTGGACGGCGCGGGCCAGCCGGTCGTGGAGGCCGCGGCTGTCGCGGTCCCAGACGATGGCCGGGATCACCAGGAGGAGCAGCACGCTCCGTACGACGACCCGCACGATGCCGAGCCGTCCGCCGTCCTCGGCGATGACCCGCAGGCCCAGGATCCGCTTGCCCGGGGTGGAACCGACGGTTCCGACCGTCAGGAAGCTCATGACGAGGAACACGCCGAGCGCCCAGTTCCCGGCCGACTGCTGGTCACCACGAGCGAGCAGGCCGTATGCGATCACCATGCACACGACCCAGTCGATGAAGAGGGCCCCGAAACGGCGGCCGAGCGGGGCGATCGACCCCGGGCCTTCCTGGGGCAGACCGAGGCGCTGACCCCGGTAACCGAAGTCGGCGCCCATCTCCTCGGCCGCCGCGCGCGGCCCCGAGAGCCACGATCCGATTGCTTGCCTGTTGTCCACCCGACCACGGTACTGCGCCCGCGTTTGTATCCGGCCGGGCGGGGCACCGAACACGTCATCGAGGTGCTGCCCACGGCCGCCCTGGTTAACTTGTGCGAAACAAATGGGTCATGCTGGAGAAATCCCGTCTGCCTATGGTCGGGTCCAGCGTGTGCCACCGCACTGGCCACACAAACGAGCTGCAACCCCGCCCTTTCCCGGGTCGGGAGTAGGAGGAGTTGGATGTTCCAGAACGCCGACGAAGTCCAGAAGTACATCGCCGACAACGACGTCAAGTTCGTCGACGTCCGGTTCTGCGACCTGCCGGGTGTGATGCAGCACTTCACGATCCCGGCGGCGTCCTTCGACCCGGCCGAGGAACTGGCCTTCGACGGCTCGTCGATCCGCGGCTTCCAGGCCATCCACGAGTCGGACATGGCGCTCCGTGCGGACCTGTCCACGGCCCGTGTCGACCCGTTCCGCCGCGACAAGACGGTGAACGTCAACTTCTTCATCCACGACCCGATCACCGGCGAGCAGTACAGCCGTGACCCGCGGAACGTGGCCAAGAAGGCCGAGGCCTACCTCGCCTCGACCGGCATCGCCGACACCGCGTACTTCGGCCCCGAGGCGGAGTTCTACGTCTTCGACAACGTCCGCTTCCAGACGTCGGCGAACGAGAGCTTCTACCACATCGACTCCGAGGCCGGCGCCTGGAACACCGGTGCGGTCGAGAACAACCGCGGTTACAAGGTCCGCTACAAGGGCGGCTACTTCCCGACGCCGCCGGTCGACCACTTCGCCGACCTGCGCGCCGAGATCTCCATGGAGCTGGACAAGAACGGCCTCCAGGTCGAGCGCCAGCACCACGAGGTCGGCACCGCCGGCCAGGCCGAGATCAACTACAAGTTCAACACGCTGCTCGCCGCGGCCGACGACCTGATGCTCTTCAAGTACATCGTGAAGAACGTCGCCTGGCGCAACGGCAAGACCGCGACCTTCATGCCGAAGCCGATCTTCGGTGACAACGGCTCGGGCATGCACGTCCACCAGTCCCTGTGGTCCGGCGGCTCCCCGCTGTTCTACGACGAGCAGGGCTACGCGGGCCTCTCGGACATGGCGCGCTACTACATCGGCGGCATCCTGAAGCACGCCCCGTCGCTGCTGGCCTTCACCAACCCGACGGTGAACTCCTACCACCGTCTGGTCCCGGGCTTCGAGGCGCCGGTCAACATGGTGTACTCGCAGCGCAACCGCTCCGCCGCGATGCGCATCCCGATCACGGGCTCCAACCCGAAGGCCAAGCGCGTCGAGTTCCGCGCCCCCGACCCGTCCTCGAACCCGTACCTGGCGTTCTCGGCCCTGCTGATGGCCGGCCTGGACGGCGTCAAGAACAAGATCGAGCCCCCGGAGCCGATCGACAAGGACCTCTACGAGCTGGCCCCCGAGGAGCACGCGGGCGTCCAGCAGGTCCCGACGTCGCTCCCGGCGGTCCTCGACGCGCTCGAGGCCGACCACGAGTACCTCCAGGCCGGTGGCGTCTTCACGCCGGACCTGATCGAGACGTGGATCGACTACAAGCGCACGCACGAGATCGCCCCGATCCAGCTGCGCCCGCACCCGCACGAGTTCGAGCTGTACTTCGACCTCTAGACACGCAGCGGTTCGCAGGAACGTGAGCGAGGGCCGCCACCCCCTGGTCGGGGTGGCGGCCCTCGCTCGTCGTCATGCCGGAAGGGCCCCGGCGGCCGGAGCGCAGCAGCCACCGTCGTCGCTCCGCCCGTCGGCGGGGTCGTCGAAGAGTCCGGCGCCGCCGCACACTCCGGTCTCGGGGAGGGTGAGTTCGACGCGGTCGGCGGACCCTGTGTCGCCGGCGATGGCGGCGGTGACCGAGCGGACCTGTTCGTAGCCGGTCATGGCCAGGAAGGTCGGGGCGCGACCGTAGGACTTCATGCCGACGAGGTGGACGCCCTGTTCGGGGTGGGACAGTTCGCGGTGACCGTGCGGGTGGACGGTGCCACAGGAGTGCTGGTTCGGGTCGATGAGCGGGGCGAGCTCCACCGGTGCCTGAAGACGCTCGTCCAGGGCGAGGCGCAGCTCCGACAGGAACGACAGGTCGGGGCGCAGGCCGGTCAGGGCGATGACCTCGTCCACCGGATCGAGGCGCCGGCCGTCCTCACCGGCCAGGACGAGACGGCCGTCGTCGAGGGCCTCGACGACTTCGGTGCGGAATCCGGTGACGGCGTCGGCGTACCCGTCGTCGACGGCGGCCTTGGCGGCCAGCCCCAGGGCGCCGCGGGCGGGAAGCTGGTCGGCGCTGCCGCCGCCGAAGGTGGAGCCGCTGATGCCACGGCGCAGGATCCACACCGCGTGCGTACCGGGCGCGTCCTTCGCTACGTCGGCGAGACCGGCCAGGGCGGTGAACGCGGAGGCTCCGGAGCCGATGACAGCGGTGCGCCGGCCCGCGTACCGGGCGCGGACGGCGGGGTCCCGCAGGTCGGGGACGCGGTAGGAGATGCGGGCGGAGGCGGCGGGCTCACCCAGGGCGGGGAGTCCGTCGGCGCCGGCCGGGCCGGGGGTGGACCAGGTGCCGGACGCGTCGATCACGGCCCGGCCCAGGATCCGCTCCTCGGCGCCGTCGACGCGCGTGAGGCGGATGGTGAAGGGCTGCCGGTCCCGGTCGGCGTCGACGATCCGGTCGCGGCCGAGGCGGGAGACGCCGGTGACGGTGACGCCGTAGCGGACCTTGTCCCCCAGGACGTCGGCGAGCGGCTGGAGGTACCGCTCGGTCCAGTCCCGCCCCGTCGGACAGGTGCTCGCGTCGGGGCGGGACCACCCGCCCGGCGCGAGGAGCTTCTCGGCGGCCGGGTCGGTGAGCTCGCCCCAGGTGGAGAAGAGCCGCACGTGCGACCAGTCGCGCACAGCGGTGGCCGCGGCGGGCCCGGCCTCGAGGACCAGCGGTTCGATGCCACGCTCCACGAGGTGCGCGGCGGCCGCCAGCCCGATGGGGCCGGCCCCGATGACGACAACCGGCAGGTCAGCTGTGGTGGTCATGTCGTGATGCCCTCCAGGACGGGCGACCGCTCCCGGCCACTGTTTCGATGTCTGTCTATATACAGCCTGGCACTTTGCATCGACGAGTGTCAACATAGACGCATGTCGAATTCAGAGCGTGTGGAGCTGCCGGTCCTGGACGCGGGTGCCGCGGTGCCGTGCTGCCCGCCGATCACCGCGGGAGAGCTGTCGCAGGACGACGCGGAGCGGATGGCCGTGATGTTCAAGGCGCTGTCCGACCCGGTGCGGCTCCGCCTGTTCTCCAAGGTCGCCTCACACCCCGGCGGCGAGGCGTGCGTGTGCGACATCTCCGACGTCGGCGTCTCCCAGCCGACGGTCTCCCACCACCTGAAGAAGCTGCGCGAGGCCGGCCTGCTGACCTCGGAGCGGCGTGGGACCTGGGTCTACTACGAGGTCGCCCCGTCCGTGGTGGCGGCCATGTCGGCCATGCTCGACCTGCGGGTCTGATCGCGGGTAGTGCGTCAGGCCTCCCCGCCCGGGGTGGTGAGGCCCGCGGAGGCGAACTTCCGCCGCCAGGCCAGCGCGACGTACACGAGTCCGATCAGGACCGGGACTTCGATGAGCGGGCCGACGACACCGGAGAGTGCTTGGCCGGAGGTGACGCCGAAGGTGGCGATGGCGACGGCGATGGCCAGCTCGAAGTTGTTGCCCGCCGCGGTGAACGCGAGCGTGGTGGTGCGGTCGTACGCGAGGCCGAGGCCCTTGCCGAGGAGGAAGGTCCCGAAGAACATGATCGCGAAGTAGACCAGCAGAGGCAGCGCGATCCGCACGACGTCCAGCGGCTGCGAGGTGATGGTCCTGCCCTGCAGGGCGAAGAGGATGACGATCGTGAACAGCAGCCCGTACAGCGCCCACGGGCCGATCTTCGGCAGGAACTTCGCCTCGTAGTCGGCGCGGCCCGTCTTCTGCTCGCCGATGCGGCGGGTGAGGAAGCCGGCGAGCAGGGGGAGGCCGAGGAAGACGACGACGTTCAGCGCGATGTGCCACACGGACACATCCAGGCCCTGCCCGTCGCCGAGGCCCATCCACCGGGGCAGCAGGTCGAGGTAGAACCAGCCGAGCAGGCCGAACGCGACGACCTGGAACACGGAGTTGAGGGCGACGAGGACCGCCGCGGCCTCGCGGTCGCCGCAGGCGAGGTCGTTCCAGATGATGACCATGGCGATGCAGCGGGCGAGGCCGACGATGATCAGGCCGGTGCGGTACTCGGGCAGGTCGGGCAGGAAGATCCACGCCAGGGCGAACATGACCGCGGGGCCGACGATCCAGTTGATGACCAGCGAGGAGACCAGCAGCTTGCGGTCGCTGGTCACGCGGCCGAGCCGGTCGTAGCGGACCTTGGCGAGGACGGGGTACATCATGACCAGCAGGCCGAGCGCGATCGGCAGGGAGATCCCGCCGATCTCGATCTTCGCGAGCGTGTCGTTCAGCCCCGGGATCAGGCGGCCCAGGCCGAGACCGACGGCCATGGCGAGCAGGATCCACACCGCGAGGTAGCGGTCGAGGGTGGAGAGCTTCTTGACGATCGAGTCGTCCCCGCCGCCGACCGGGGCGGGGGAGGTGGTGGCCTCGGTGGAGGTCACGGGCAGGCCCTCTTGTTCTCGGAAGCGGTACGGGCGGAGTCGGCCAGCGCGGCGAACTGCTCGGAGAGCCCGGCCAGGACCTCGGGCTTGAGCTTGTAGTAGGTGAAGCGGCCGCAGGGCTCGGTCTCCACCACGCCTGCCTCGCGCAGGACCTTCATGTGGTTGGAGAGGTTGGTCTGCTTGGCTCCGGTCTCCTCGACCAGGTGGGTCGTGCAGAGCGTCTCGCGGGCCAGCAGGGTCACGATCCGGAGACGGAGCGGATCACCCAGCACCCGAATGAGATCAGGATCCACTGAAGTCAGCATGCACTGATACTTTCACACCACCGTTCGCTGATACCAGCAGGGGCTGAAGTCATTGGCGGCTGGTCCCGCCGTACGACAGGAGAGAACGATCACCATGGCTGATTCCTCGGGCAAGCCGTCCGTCCTGTTCGTCTGCGTCCACAACGCCGGCCGTTCCCAGATGGCGGCCGCCTGGCTGACCCACCTGGCCGGGGACCGCGTCGAGGTACGCTCCGCCGGCTCGGACCCGGGCGCCTCCGTCAACCCGGCCGCCGTCGCGGCGATGGCCGAGGCCGGCATCGACATCTCGGCCGAGACCCCGA
The DNA here is from genome assembly GCF_044757505.1 of Streptomyces sp. NPDC091271. NCBI lineage: Bacteria > Bacillati > Actinomycetota > Actinomycetes > Kitasatosporales > Streptomycetaceae > Streptomyces > Streptomyces sp. NPDC091271. The sequence continues at coordinate 476,931 of NZ_JBIVVD010000005.1, forward strand.
AGGTCCTCACCGTCGACGCCGTACGCGAGTCCGACGTGTGCGTCACCATGGGCTGTGGCGACACCTGCCCCGTCTTCCCCGGCAAGCGCTACCTCGACTGGCAGCTGGAGGACCCGGCCGGCCGGGGCGTGGAAGCCGTGCGGCCGATCCGCGACGAGATCAGGGCCCTGGTCGAGGGCCTGATCGAGGAGATCGCCCCGGAGGCCACGGCCTGAGCGGGCCGGAGTGCGCTCCCCGGCCCGCCCTTTCCCTTCCGTGTCTCCGGTCAGTCCGCGAGGAGTTCACGCAGTTCGGTGACCGCCTCGCGGAGGTGGTCGGCGAAAGCGTGCATCTGGCCGGCCACCGCCTGCGGGGTGCTCAGGTAGAGGTTGAAGCGGTCCGGCAGCAGGACGTAGGCGACGCCGATACAGCGGCTGCTCGTGGAGCCGAAGCCGAAGTACTGGATGTTCTCGGACGGTGCCGAGCTCGTGCTCAGGTAGTCGTCGCGCATGGTGAGCCAGCCCGGTGAGCGGTACAGCGCGGGCTGTTCGTCCACGCCCAGTTCGTCGCCGCGGCGGCGCTGGATCAGTTCGAGCTCCCAGAGGTGCTGTTCGGGGGCCTCGCCCGCCTGGCATTCCTTCGCCCGCGTCACATGGGCTCCGGCAGCGGCCCGGAACGCGGCGCGGCGGGTGTCGCGGTCGGCCGTGGGGTCGTCCATCGCCGCGACGAAGGCGGGCATCTCGGGGGTGACCACGCGCATCGCCTCGGTGCGGCCGTGGCGGTACTGCCGGGTGGCGATCGACTCGTACGTGGCTCCCAGGTGGCCCTTGGCGCGCTGGTGGGCCAGTTGGTACGCGACCTGGACGAAGGCGTCCGGGGACACTCCGAGCGCCTTGGCCGCCGTACTGCCGAAGTCCTCGAACGACACGGTGCGGGTGGCGGTGGCGTCGCCGTACGCGGCGAACTTCTCGGCCGCGGTGCGCACCTGCGCCCGCTGGGACGCGTCCAGTTCGAAGGTCAGGGGGTGCGGGGCCGGCTCGCCCTGGGGGCGCGCCCCGGAGAGGCGGGAGTGCTCGTCCGGCGGGGTGCCGAGCAGGGCGTCGGTGAAGCTGAGGATGGTCGTCCCGTCCAGCTCGCAGTGCTCGACGTTGATGCCGGCCCGGCCGTCCGCGTAGACGACGAAGGAGACGGCCTTGTCGAACCAGCGGTTGCCCCGGTCCCCGTGCAGCAGTTCGTCGCAGGCGGCCTGGGTGTCCTCGGGCGCGAAGTCCTCCAGGCAGACGCAGAAGAGCGCGGTCTCGATGTCGTCCAGCGTGCGGGCGTTGCCGGGGTGGCCGTCGGCGAGGGACGCGCGGGTGGCCGCCCACTCGGCGCGCGCCATGGTGGTGAGGTGGCCGGCCCGGTCCTCCTCGGGCGTGTGGACGTCGGCCTTGGTGACGGCGCGCAGCCCGGCCTCGATCTCGTCGAGGCTGTGCGGCACGCCGTCGGGGCCGAGCACGTCCAGCCGGAACATGGTGCCCCGGAAGAACACGACGATGTGCCCGGCCGTGGACGGGCCGGGCGCCTGCTCGCTGTACGGGGCGCGCACCGTGTCCAGCGGCACCCCGGGGATGCGGGTCGTGGAGAAGAGGTACGTGTTCTGCACCATCGACTGCGGGACGCCGCGCTGCTCCACCGGCGCGATCAGCCCCTCGTCGAGCCGCCGCTTGTAGTGCAGGGCCCCCGCGACGAGCCCGGCCGCCCGGTCGAGCTGCCCCTGCCCGGTGTCCTGGAACAGGAAGAAGAAGTTCGCGTTGAGCGCGATCCGGTCGCGGCGGCCGAGGTAGCGGTACGGCCAGAAGGTGTCGAGCCAGCTGTGCACGCCCTCCGTGGCGTCGTACTCCTCCAGCGCCGCGTGCAGCGTCCGGCCGGGGCCGCCGGGCCGCAGGAAGGCGGCGACCTCGGCCTCCGTCGCGGCCCGCTCCTCGGCGGTCAGCAGTGGGGCGCACCAGGCGAGGAACCTCTCGCAGCTCGCCTCGAGCGTGGGCAGCGGCACGCGCGGAAGGCTTCCTTCGCGGGCGAAGGTCGCGCCGGCTGCTGCTTCCTGACTGACGTTCAATGCGGCTCTCTTCTCGGTGAGTGAGGATGGTGGGGTCTACCGGTGCTGCGGCCTGGAGAGGTGGAGCTGAGCGTAGAGCCAGCCTTCCTCCTCCAGCCCGCTCGCGTCCACACCGGCTGCGGCGAGGCTGTCCAGGACGCCCTGCCGTTCCTGCGGGCCCGCGAACCGCCGCTGCTTGAAGACCCCGTCGACCCGGGTCGTCCGGTAGCCCAGCTCCTCCAGGGCTTTCCCGACGGGGTCGAAGGGGAACATCCGCAGCACGAAGTGCGCCATCCAGGGGAGGCGGCCGTCCTGCGCGTCGACGACACGGGTCAGGGTGCGCTCGGTCACGTAGCCGATGCAGCCCGTCGAGATCACCAGGTCCGTCCCGGCGAGCAGGTCGCGCTGCGCGGGGGTGGGGTCGCCCGCCTCGAGGTCGGCGTTGACGGTGTCGTCGAGGAATCCGGCCTCGTGGGCGTAGGCCAGGGCGGCGGCGGAGGCGTCCAGGCCGGTGAAGCGCAGGGCCTGTGCGGGGCTTCGGGAGCGGGAGAGGTCACGGTCGCGCTCCAGCAGTTCGGCGCGGGTGCCGGGGCCGCTGCCGTCGTAGCGCGCGTACAGCTCGTCCATCGTGGCGTCGTACTTGAGCAGGGCGGCGTTGATCCCGTACGAGCACCCGATGTCCAGCACGCGCGGGACGGCGACCTGCTCCGTCTCCCGGTACTCCTTGACGAGCTTGTCGAAGTAGGGCTTGGCCAGTTGGGGCACGCAGTAGCCGAGCGGGCGGAGCACCTGGAAGTACGTGCGGGGGTCGGGCGCGGTGTAGATGTGGTCCAGCGAGACTTTTCCGGACGCGTCGAGACGCAAGGGGTTCTCCTCGGTGGGGCGCGTGGCAGTGCCTGAACCGTTGACCGGGACTAGTCCAGGAGTTGATCACCCCGTACGGAGCGGCCTTCCGCCGCCAGGTGTTCGGGCAGTACGCGGCCGAAGAGCTGCCTGGTGCGCGACACGCTCCCGATGACGCCGGGCCGCTCGCTGTAGGCGAAGATCGCGCTGTGGCGCGCGAGTCCGCCCCGGACCGGGCTGACCCGGTGCAGCGAGTAGCGGCCCTTGAACAGCTGAAGGTCGCCCGGGCGCAGGGGCAGGCGCTCCGGCGCGCCCTTGCCGTCCAGGACGTCCCGGACGTCGTCGAAGCGCTCGTCGGCGGCGGACCTGATGTTCGGGCAGTACTCGAACGAGCCGCCCTCCTGCGCCTCCTGGGTCAGCATGCTGACCGTGTACTCGTTGGTGTCGAAGTGCCAGGGGTGCTCCATGCCCGGCCGTACGACGTTGAGCACCAGCCCGGAGAGCGGGTCGGCGAGTTCGTACAGACGGGGCAGTCCGAAGCAGTCGGCGACGAAGCGCTGGAACGCCTCGTGGGCGTAGAGCCGGCCGATGAGGGAGCCCCCGGGGATGTGGTCGCGGGCGACGAACGCGTTGCCGCGCTCGAAGGTGCGGCGGCCTGGGTGGCCCTCGGGCAGGTCCTCGTCCACATCGATGTTGTAGACGTTGACCGTCTCGACGTCGAAGTACGCGTGCGGGGCGAGGGCGGCGCACTCCTGTCGCAGGACCTCCTGGAGCGGAGGGCGGACGAAGTCGGGCAGTACGGTGCAGCCGGCCTCGGCCAGTTCGCGCCTCGCCCGCGCCACCACGGCGCGGGCCTGTGGACTCCCGGGCTCCGACAGGGGGTAGTGGTCCGTGTCGACCACCTGGTCGAGCGTGATGGCTTGCAGAGTGCTCATTCGACCCTCTCACGCGTGCACGTCGGTAACACAACTGACGAGTAACAGAGTTGAAGTTCCCACAGCACCGCTGTGTTGTCTGTGACACGTCACACTTCCGGAGAGAGTGTGCGGTGGCCAGAGGCCCTTTCCGGCCGCGACCGGTGGTTCGGGTCAGTCGAGGTCGATGACGGGGCGCGCGTTGAAGTCGGCGAACATGTCCTCGCCCTCGGGCCCGTCGAGGAAGGCGGCGGTGGCCGGATTGCGGTTGGCGGTGGCGAGCGGCAGCCATTCGAGCAGCGAGCCGTAGCCACCGCAGACCGCCTCTCCCCCGTCGCCTCCGTATACGGAGCCGGGGTCCGAGGTCATCTCGGCGGTGTCGTAGACGTCGAAGGCGATGTGAAGACCGAAAGCGTTCGGCAGGCGGTGCGGGCCGCCGCCGGCGCCGTAAGGGGAAACGTCCGGCGGGTAGCCGTCGCCCCAGCGGAAGAGTGTGCGGGCGCCGGCGCCGCAGGCGTGCTCCCACTCGTCGGGGCGGGGCAGCCGCAGGCCCTCCCCGGCGAGCAGCTCGGGGACCAGCGCGGGGAGTTCGGGCAGCTTCCTGGGCTCGACCGCCATCAGCACCGTGGGCAGGGTGACCGTGCGCGGCGGGGTCATCACCTGCGCGAGCCGCTCGCGCGGGTCCGCCTCGAAGCCGAAGCCGCCCGCGAGGCTCTCCTCCCGGTAGGAGACGAGCTGTTCGGGAAGCGGCTGCCAGGCGTCCACGTCGAAGCCGACGGCCACCTCACCGCCGGGCACCAGGGCGTACAGCTCACCGGCCCGCTCGATCACGGCGCGGTGCCGGCCGCCGCCCGGGTGCGCGGAGCTGTCCAGCCGGATGAGCCGCCCGCCGGCCCGGCGGGCGGCCTCGTCCGCGTACCGCGTGGCGGTGGTCGTGTCCAGGGCGCGCCAGCGGGCGAAGGTCAGGTCGGCGGGAGACATGGCGTGCAGTCTCGCACCGGTCCCGCGCGGCTGAGGAACCGCCGCCTGGGCCCCCGGCTCCTGCGGGGGCCCAGGCGGGCCGGGTCAGCGGCCGTAGCGGATCAGGGCACGGACCATGCGGCAGGTGGTGTCGGACGGGGGGTGGATGGCGAGACGGTCCGCGGTCGCGCGGATGCGGGCGTTGTCGGCGCTCGACGGCTGGTACACCCCGGTGTCGAGCAGGGCTATCGCCAGGCGCATGGCCTTCAGGCGGCGGTTGTGGGAGACATACCACTCGCGGGGCCGGCCCGCGGGGAGCGGCTTCTTCCGCAGCGGCTTGTGGAGCGGCTGGGTCGTGACTGTGGCAACGGCCATCGGCAACCTCCTGGCACGGTGGTGGAACCCTCACGAACTACCTTCATTCTACTGCCCACCACTGACAATCGCCCCTGGCCAGAGGGGTTTTCGCGGATCCCTCCCGTACCCTGGGCCCCATGGAGATCTGGATCAATCCCGCCTGTTCCAAGTGCCGCAGCGCGGTGAGCCTGCTCGACGCGGAGGGTGCCGATTACACGGTCCGCCGCTACCTGGAGGACGTGCCCTCGCCCGAGGAGATCCGGGCCGTGCTCGACCGTCTCCAACTGGAGCCGTGGGACATCACCCGGACCCAGGAGGCGGAGGCGAAGGAGCTCGGGGTCAAGGAGTGGCCGAGGGAGGCCGGTTCGCGCGAGCGGTGGATCGCGGCGCTGGCCGGGCACCCGAAGCTGATCCAGCGTCCGATCATCACCGCGCAGGACGGTTCGGCCGTGGTGGCGCGGACGGACGAGGCGGTACGGGACGCGATGGGGCGCTGAGGAACACCTCGATGTGGCGGCTGATCCCGGCCGTCCCGGAGGCGCCCAGCGGCATGGAGTGGTGGGTGGCTCCCCCGGCCGTCACCGTCCTGGCGGGCGGGGGCAGCCGGCCGGCCTCCGCGACGCGCCCCGCGTCGTGGGCGCGGCTGTCCTCGGCGAGCACGAAGAGCGTCTCCACGTCCAGGCCCCGCAGCTCCTCGGGGCTCTTCCTCTTCCTGCGCCCGATCAGGAGAAGCCCGCCGAACACGATCACCAAGATCAGGAGGACGAGGACGCCCAGAACGGTGGCCGCCCCGTCCGAAACCGGCCGTCCGGGCCTGCTCCAGGGACGTGACGAGCGGATCAGGCCCGCCCCACAGCCTCCTCCGCCTGCGCGAGCACCTCGGTGAGGCGCAGCCCGAACCGCACGTCGCAGGGGTGCGCCACCCCCGTACGCGCCGCGTCGGCCAGCGCGTCCACGGCCGCGCCGAACGCGCCGAGCGCGTCGCCGCCTCCCGCCGGCAGGGCGGACACGCCCCGTTCGCCCCGGAATTCGACCTCGGTGCCGGCCGCGCCCTCCGGGGCGCCCAGGGCGAGCGTCACCGTGCTCGACGCGCCGGAGGTGTGGCGCAGCAGCAGATGGGTGGCGTCGGCCGGGCCGCGGGCCGCGACCACCTCCGTCACATCACCCAGGACCGGGATCAAGACCGAGAGCGCGTGCGGGCCCACGTCCCAGAGGCCGCCCTTCTCGCGGCGCCAGGGCGAGGCGCCGAACTCGCTGCTCGCACCCGGGGCGAACAGCGCGCCCATCCACAGGGCGCGTGCCGTGAACCAGCCGCCAGCCGCGGCCTGCTCGGCGATCCACCCGGCCGTGCCCTCGGCGAACCGCAGGGTGCAGAAGACCACGGAGGCGACCCGGGCCCGCTCGGCGGCGTCGGCGACCGCGCGTGCGCCCGCCACGGTGGTGGCGACCGGCTTGTCCAGCAGGAGGTGGCATCCGGCCTCGGCGGCGCGCGCGGCCAGGGGTGCCTGGACGTCGGGCGGCACGGCGAACGCCACCGCGTCGCTCGCGGCCAGGAGCGCGTCGATGCCCGCCTCGCCGGTGTACGCCTCGGTGCCGTGGGCGGCGGCGAGCGTCTCCGCCGCTTCGGGGCGGCGGCCCCATACGCCACTCAGCACGGCTGCGGGGTGGGCGGCGAGGGCGGGGGCGTGGGTGAGGCGGGCCCAGGGGCCCGCCCCGACGAGGCCGACGCGCAGCGGCGCTGCGGAATCCGGGTGAGTGGTCATGCCGCCAGTCTGCCCGGCCGGGGCGCCGGCGCGGAACGTATCCAGTGCGCCGCTGGGTGAGACGGCGTCGGGCGGCAGGGACCTGCCGTCGGGCGCCTTCGCGAAACCTCGGTAACACGGGGTTCACATTCGGGCAACGGTCGGGAAATCGCGCCTTGCGAAGCTGCGCACCATAGACCGCAGCACCCGCAAAGGATGGCGTCCGTGACGTTCAAGGCTGAGTACATCTGGATCGACGGCACCGAGCCGACCGCCAAGCTTCGTTCCAAGACGAAGATCATGGCCGGAAGCCCTTCGAAGGCCGTGGCGGATCTGCCCATCTGGGGCTTCGACGGTTCGAGCACCAACCAGGCCGAGGGCCACGCCTCCGACCGGGTCCTGAAGCCGGTCTTCACGTGTCCGGACCCGATCCGCGGCGGTGACGACATCCTCGTCCTGTGCGAGGTCTTCCACATCGACATGACTCCGCACGAGTCCAACACCCGCGCCTCGCTGCGTCCGGTCGCCGAGCAGTTCGCGGGCCAGGAGCCGATCTTCGGCATCGAGCAGGAGTACACCTTCTTCGACGGACACCGTCCGCTCGGCTTCCCCGAGGGCGGCTTCCCGGCCGCGCAGGGCGGCTACTACTGCGGTGTGGGCTCCGACGAGATCTTCGGCCGCGAGATCGTCGAGAAGCACCTGGACAACTGTCTGAAGGCGGGCCTCGCGATCTCCGGCATCAACGCCGAGGTCATGCCCGGCCAGTGGGAGTTCCAGGTCGGCCCGGTCTCGCCGCTGGAGGTCTCCGACCACCTGTGGATCGCCCGCTGGCTGCTCTACCGCACCGCCGAGGACTTCAACGTCTCCGCGACCCTGGACCCGAAGCCGGTCAAGGGCGACTGGAACGGCGCGGGCGCGCACACCAACTTCTCCACGAAGGCGATGCGCGAGGGCTACGAGGCGATCATCACCGCGGCCGAGTCGCTCGGTGAGGGCTCGAAGCCGATGGACCACGTCAAGAACTACGGTGCGGGCATCGACGACCGCCTGACCGGCCTGCACGAGACCGCCCCGTGGAACGAGTACAGCTACGGCGTCTCCGACCGCGGCGCCTCGGTCCGTATCCCGTGGCAGGTCGAGCAGGACCAGAAGGGCTACATCGAGGACCGTCGCCCGAACGCCAACGTCGACCCGTACGTGGTCACGCGGCTGATCGTCGACACCTGCTGCACCGCGCTGGAGAAGGCCGGCCAGGTCTGATCCGTCACCGGCCCGGCACGAAGGGGCGTCCGCTCGCGGGCGCCCCTTCGGCGTGCCCGGCCGGTGCGGGAGGGGCGCGTGAGGAACGTGACACGGCGGCCCGTATCGACGGGTGAGAGGACTCTCCTGCGCGGCCGCAATCTCTGCTTCAATGGGGACATGGCCAGCTTCCAGCACACCGCGTCGGGTCGCAGCGACCTCGAGCCGTTCTGGCCCTCTCGTCAGCACCATGACTTCGACCGGGTGTGTTGCCGCGCGTGGAACGCGCAGGCCCTCTAAAGCCGCATCACTCCGGCCTTCGGCCCGCGCGCACGACGTACGTCCTGGACGACTCCTCGCGCGAAAGAGCTGACCCTCATGGCGAACACCCGTACCTTCTCCACCGCTTCCGCCGCCACCGCGGCGTCCGCGGTGCCCGCTGCGGCCACCACCAACGCCCGCAACACCCTCTCCCCCAACCGCCACCGGCTGCGTGCCGTCGACCGTGACGAGGTCGTCGAGCTCTCGGACGTCGCCGGCTTCCTGCCGCCGGGTGCCACCTGGCTGCCCGCACCCCAGCACACGCTGCCGGCCCTGCCGGGCCGGCCTCCGATGGTCGGCTACCTGGTGCTCGTGCCCGCCGACCAGCAGCCCGCTCTGGCCGGGGCCGTGGCCTCCGCCCGGAACCGGGAGTTCGTCCCGGAGCAGCCGGCGGTGACCGACGTCCCGGCCGGCGGCCCCGTGCGGATCGACTCGACGCGGCGCACCGCCGCCGTGGACGGTGTCACCCTCGATCTCACGTACCTCGAGTTCGAGCTGCTGGCGCACCTGGTGGCGCACCCGCACCGGGTGCACACCCGGGACCAGCTGGTGACGACGGTCTGGGGTTACGGGCATGTGGGCGACGGGCGCACCGTCGACGTCCACGTGGCCCGGCTGCGCCGCAAGCTGGGCGCCGAGCACCGCCGTTCGATCCAGACCGTGCGGCGCGTGGGCTACAAGTACACGCCCTGATCGCACACCGCTCGTAGCGGAGGCCCCGGGTTCTTCCCCGGGGCCTCCCGCCGTTCCGATGGTGGTGCCAGGTACACCCCGGCCGGGTGTCGGGACGGCTGACGGTGCCCCTTGTGTACAGGCGAGACTGGGTGCGGAACGGGATCCGATGTGGACCCGGCGAGGGGAGACACCACCATGAAGTCGGCACAGAGCCGGGTACGGACCGCGATGCTCACCGGAGGGCGGGCGTTCGTCCTCTCGTTCGCGAGCATCGCGGGCTCCGTCACCCTCTTCGTCCTGTCGGTCCTCTCGATCACCTTCGTCCTGCTCGGGGTGGGGCTGGTCACCACGCCGTGGGTCATGGAAGCCGTGCGCAAGCACGCCAACCAGCGCCGGCTGCTCGCGGCGAGCTGGTCGGACATCCGCATCCCGGTCCCCTACCGGCCCTTCCCGAAGGACGTGCGCTCCGGATTCACCGGGCAGGTCGAGCGCACCACTCTGCTGCTGAAGGACCCCGCCACCTGGCGGGATCTCCGGTGGCTGCTGATCGACATGACGGCGGGGTACGTCCTGCTGGTCCTCACCTTCGGCCTGCTGGTCTGGCCGCTGGAGGGGCTCGTCCTGGCGGCGGGACTGTGGCGGGTGTTCGAGGACAGCACGTACTGGTACGGGTTCGTGCCGGTGGACAGCCAGATGACGGGCCTGGCCGCCGCGGCGCTCGGCATCGTGATCTTCCATGTCGGGTTGTTCGCGAGCAAGCCCCTGCTGCGCCTGCACTTCGTGCTCGCCCGGTCGGCGCTCTCGCCCACCCCGGAGGAGCTCGCGCAGCGCATCGACCGGCTCACCGAGACCCGGCACGAGGCCGTGGACACGGCGGCGTCCGAGCTGCGGCGCATCGAGCGGGATCTGCACGACGGGGCGCAGGCCCGGCTGGTCGCCATGGGCATGAACCTCGGCACCATCGAGGCTCTCATCGAGAAGGACCCGGCGGAGGCGAAGAAGCTGCTGGCGATGGCCCGCACGTCCTCCGCGGAGGCCCTGACCGAGCTGCGTGATCTCGTACGGGGCATCCACCCGCCGGTGCTCGCCGAACGCGGGCTCGGGGACGCCGTGAAGGCGCTGGCCCTGCGGCTGCCGATCGCGTCGGAGGTGACCGTGGAGCTCGGCGGCCGGGCCGAGGCGCCGGTCGAGTCGGCGGTGTACTTCGCGGTGAGCGAGATCCTGACGAACGCGGTGAAGCACTCCGGAGCCGACCGCGTCTGGGTGGACATGCACCACTCCGAGGGCATGCTGCGGATCTCCGTCACGGACAACGGCAAGGGCGGTGCGACCGTCGGAACGGGCTCGGGACTGAGCGGAGTCGAACGCCGGCTGGGTACATTCGACGGCATCCTGGCCGTCAGCAGTCCTGCGGGCGGTCCCACCATGGTGACCATGGAGATCCCTTGCGCGTTGTCCTAGCCGAAGATCTCTTCCTGCTCCGCGACGGCCTCGTGCGCATGCTGGAAGCCTACGATTTCGAGATCGCGGCGGCAGTCGAGACCGGGCCCGAACTGACCAAGGCACTCGCCGAGTTGGAGCCGGACGTCGCCGTCGTCGACGTCCGGCTCCCGCCGTCCCACACGGACGAGGGCCTCCAGTGCGCGCTGGCCGCCCGCCGCCGCAGACCCGGCCTGCCGGTGCTCGTCCTGTCACAGCACGTGGAGCAGCTGTACGCCCGGGAGCTGCTGGCCGACGGCAACGGCGGCATCGGCTATCTGCTGAAGGACCGGGTGTTCGACGCCGACCAGTTCATCGACGCCGTGCGCCGGGTCGCCGCGGGGGGTACGGCGATGGATCCGCAGGTCATCTCGCAGCTGCTGTCGCGGCGTTCGGCGGACGAGCCGATGGGCGGCCTGACGCCCCGGGAGCGTGAGGTCATGGAGCTGATGGCGCAGGGCCGTTCGAACGTGGCGATCGCCTCGCAGCTGGTGGTCACGGAGCGGGCGGTGGCCAAGCACACCTCGAACATCTTCGGCAAGCTCGGCCTGCCCGTCTCGGACGACGACAACCGGCGCGTGCTCGCGGTCCTGGCCTACCTCGACCGGGGCTGACCGCCCGGCCGGCGCCGACCGGGCGGCCGGCTCCGCTCAGCCGGCGAACCAGCGCTCCGCGTCCAGCCGGAAGACGGCCTCGGGTGCCATCCTCCGCAGGTCCGCCTCCAGGGCCCCGACCCGCTCCGCGCCGAGCTCCTCGACCCACTCCGCGCGGAGCCGGTCGAAGCCCTCGGCGGACCTGACCAGCATGTCGACGCCGCGCGCGGTGAGCCTGACCAGTTTGCGCCGGCCGTCGCCGGGATCGTCGACCCGTTCCACGTATCCCAGGCCCTCCAGCTTGTCGACCGTCTTCCCCGCCGCCTGTTTGGAGACCCCCAGCCGACGGCCGATCTCACTGGCGCTCGCCCCCTCCCGCCCCACCGCCTGAAGCGCGAAGCCGTATGCCGGACGCACGTCCGGGTGGCCGTGGCCGGCCAGGTCGCGGTGCAGGGCGTCGATGATCGACCGGAAGCCCGCGAACAACAGCAGGGGCAGCTCGAACCCCGCTTCCTCTCCTCCGCTCCTCGCCTCAGCCATTGCACATCTCGACAACCTGGTTTACCTTTTCGACAATCACGTTGTCGAGTTTATCGCGAGGGGCCGCCATGTCCGGTACGCACTTCCCCGATCACACCATCGGCTCGGCGCCCCAGGCGTCCCGCCGCACCATGGAGGCCATGGCCGGCAAGCAGGGGGGCCGCGTCCCGGCCGCCGTGGCCCGGCTCGCCACGTCGCCGGAGACGCTCAACGGCTTCCTCCGGGCGAGCGCGGCCTTCGAGGCGAGCACGCTGGACCCGCTGTCCCGCGAGGTCGTCGTCATGACGGTGGCCACCCGCAACGACTGCCACATCTGCGTGGAGATGCACACGGGGAGACTGCGGTCGCTCGGCGCGGCACCGGAGCTCGTCACGGCGCTGCGGGCCTCCGAGGAGCAGCCTCTGCCGGACGAACGACTGGAGGGCGTACGGCGGTTCACCGTCGCGGTCCTGGAGACGGCCGGCGCGGTCGAGGACGAGCGCCTCCAGGACTTCCTCTCGCTCGGCTACACCTCGCGCAACGCCCTGGAGGTGGTTCTCGGCATCGGCGCCTACACGATGTCGACGCTGGCCAACCGGATGACGGGAGCGCCGGTGGACACCGTGCCGGTGTAGTCCGCCCGTACGAATTCCGCGGTGTGCTGAACGGGCGGGGTTGCCGGTCCGTATGGGACGTCACGCTTCTGACTCGAAGCACCGAAGCGGAGGAGTTCCATGGGACGCACATCGCGCAAGAAACGTTCGACCCTCGCCGGCCGGGCCGTGGCCGCCGCGGCCGCGCTGGCTCTGGGCGGAGGTGGGCTGGTCGCCGTCAATGTCTACGCGAGCGCCGGAGAGGGCGGGTCCGGTCCGCCTCCGGCGCAGACCCGGGACACGGCTCGCCAGATGTCCACCATCGACTGCCCTGACGCGGGGATCGCCCTCCCCGACGTGCCGGACGGCGCGCGGCCGGAGGTGGACCGGGAACTGGCCGCCATGGATACGCAGATCACCGACGCGTACCGGGAGTTCGCGGACGACAGGGAGCGGATCGCCCGGGATCCGGCGCTCGCCGGGAACGCGGTGCTCGATCCGCTGAGGAGCAGACGGGCGGCCAGCCTCGAACGGATCCGGATCGCCGTCGAGCGGGCCCGGGGCGTACGGCCGCAGGGCCTGGAGGGACTCGCGGGATGCGGCCTGCGCGCCGACGACGAGCAGGGGCAGGAGGGTGAGGGCGGCGACGGTGGTGACCAGGGTGGCGAGGACGACGGGCAGGAGGGCGGCCAGGGTGAAGGCCAGGGCCAGGGCGGCGAGCAGGGCCAGGAGGGCAACGGCCCCGAGGCGTCCGACTTCGTCGACATCCGGTCTGTCCAGCCCGCCACCGACCGCCCCAGTAACCGCAGGGGCGCCTCCCGGGGCACGTTCACGACCGACTGCGGCCGCAACGAGAACGGCAAGTTCAACCCGGACAACGTCATCGCCGCCCCGGGCGTGAGCAACGGCGCCCACCACATGCACGACTACGTCGGCAACCAGGCCACCGACGCGTTCGCCGGCGACGAGGACCTGGCCGCCGGAGAGACCACCTGCCGCAACCAGGGCGACCGGTCCACGTACTACTGGCCGGTGCTCCGTCTGCAGAACGGCCAGGACGAGGACGACGTGGACGCGGACGGCGGCGGCAAGGACCAGAACACCGGGGAGATCCAGACCCCGTCCCAGGTCACACTGAGATTCACCGGCTCCCCCGCCGGGAAGGTCACGGCCATGCCGCGCTTCCTGCGGATCATCACCGGGGACGCCAAGGCCTTCACCAACGGCGACGCCAATGCCAACGCGTCCTGGAGCTGCACCGGCTTCGAGGACAGGCAGCTGAAGGACAAGTACCCGATCTGTCCGGAGGGCAGCCAGGTGGTGCGGTCCTTCGCCTTCCAGAGCTGCTGGGACGGGCGGAACACCGACAGCGCCAACCACCGCACCCATGTGGCGTTCGCCCAGGACGACGGGCGGTGCCCGGACGGCTTCAGGGCCATCCCGCAGCTGGTCCAGCGCATCGTGTACGACGTCCCGCCGGGCCCGGGCTTCGCCGTGGACTCCTTCCCGGAACAGCTGCACAAGCCCGTCACCGATCACGGCGACTTCATCAACGTCTTCGACGACGCGTTGATGAAGAAGGTGGTGAGCTGCGTCAACGGCGGGCGTAGGTGCCGCTGACCCGGCGCCTCTCCCCGCCCCCTCGACCTGCGCGGTCAGCTCTTGTGGTGACCGGAGTGCCCTTCCTCGCTCCCTCCACGGCCACTGCTCCCCGAGTGGTGCGGCGAGGCGGTCTCCACCGTCCCCCCGAGCCGGCCGCGCAGCGCCGTGACCACGTCCGCGTCACCGACGGCGACCCATCTGCGCCCGACCAGATACGAGCCGCCGTAGTCGTTGGCCTCGTTGATCCACTCGCGCTGGCCGCGGTCGGTGGCGAAGGTCGCCAGCACGTAACGCCCATCGCCCGTCGTGCAGTTGGCCTGCCTGAGTTCCTCGGCATCGGTCTGCATGTCCGGCTCGCAGTGCGCCTTCGACGCGAGCTGCTCCAGGGTCCCGCTCACGGTGGGCGGCACGGCGGGCTTGTCGTCGCCGTCCGCTCCCCCGCCGCACGCGGTGAGCAGGGCGATCCCCACCGGCACGGCCACGGACATCCGGCCGGCCCGCCGTCGTCGCCACTCCCGCTGCTCCGCCATGCGGCCATCGTGCCCCGGGGCCCCCGGCTTCCGAGGGGAAACCGCACAACCCGCTCCGGAGCGCGCGCGCCGGAGTGACCATCGCACCATTCGCTCGTTCAGCTGAATATGCCCCCACTGCGAGCAGTACCGCCGTCCGCCGGCCGCCCGTATGCGGAGCAGGCCGCCGGGGAGCGGGCCGATGCCACGCCGGCCGAGCACTACGCCCGGCTGGTGCGGCTCGCGTATCTCGTGCTGGCGCCCTCGCTCGGCCGCAACCGGCGGGTGGTGTCGGCCCACTGGCTGGTCCAGCGGGCCCTGGCCGGCGGGCAGGGCGGAGATCCGGGGAGCGCGTACGCGTACGTACGTCTCCGGGTGCTGCGTTCCGCGCTGGAGGCGGGGCTGCCGTTGTTCCGGTTCGGCCGCCCCCGGCGGGCGCAGTTCCCGCCGCTGGTGCCGCAGGTGTGGGGACTGCGGCTGTTCCCGCACTCCTGCGGCGCGGACGAGCTGGCTCTGGACCAGGCGCTGGCCGAGACGTCCGGGCCCTGCCGGGCCGCGCATGTGCTGCGGGGGCTCGAAGGGGTCGACGACGCCGAGGCGTGCCGGGTCCTGGAGGCGGCGGGTGTCGACGACCCCCGGGCGGCGCTGCTGGAGGCCGACGCGCTCACGGCGCCCCACGCCCTGCTGGCCTCACCGGAGTTCGACCCGTGCTCGCTGCAGGTCAGGCCGACCGATCCGGTTCGCCGCCGACGGCGCGGGCGGGCCCTCCTGGCCGGTGCCGGCGCCCTGCTGGTCTGCGGGACGCTGGTGCTGATGCCGGGGGACGGCCTGGGCGGCCCCCGTGCCGCTTCCGCACCGATCTACTCACGCAACCACGCCGCCCAGCAGGCCCTGGATCCGGCCGAGTTGCGCCGGGTGCCCGGCGGGCTCTGGCGGGGCTCCACGCGCAGGGACTTCACCGTCTGGCCGACGCGCGGCGACCGGGCCGGGGACACCGGTCTGCTGGGCCGTGCCCTCGCCGCGTGGGCGCGGCCCGGCCCGGCGGTGGTCGCGTCGTCGACGCCCGGGACGCCCGACGGGCCGCCGATGGGTCCGCCGCAGCTGCTGTACGCGGGCGAGGCGGGCCGGGCGGCGGTGGTGCTGTTCCACGACGGCCTGCGCGTCGTGCGCTACGCCGAGCCCCGCAACGCCGATCCGTCCGGGGGTGCCGCGCTGGACTTCGCCCGGGTGGACGGCGCGGACGCGGTGGCGGCGAGCGCCCTGGTCGTGCAGCGCCGTGCCGGCCGGATCCGCTACCTGACCGCGCCCTGGGTGCGGGACGTAGGCGTACGTGACCTGCTCGCGCCGCACGAGGCGGCCCGGCCGCTGGCCCGCGACCGTCACGGGGTGACGGACCCGCTGACGCTGCCGGAGACCGAGGAGGGCGGCCGGGCCGACTGCCGTTCCTGGCAGGCCCTGGAGATGCGGGACGGCACCGCGGCGCGGCTGATGACGGATCTCGGGGAGCTCACTCCCGTACGCCTCACCTCCGGTGCGCCGTCGGCCCCGCACGACGTGGCGGGCCGGGCCGAGCGGGAGAGCTGGGCGCGCACGGCCTGTCTGCTGCCCGCGGTGCGGTCCAACGGCGTGCGGTCGGTGAACTCCTGGCGGTACGCGAAGCAGCGTCTGCCGGAGGGAGAGGGGGACGCCCTGTGGTTCTGCACCAGGGCGGACACCTGGCGGGGCACGGGAAGCAGGGTCCTGGCCCAGTTCCAGGCGCCGCCCGAGCTCTCGGGCGGCGCCGGGGCGCCGGCGGCGGTCGCGGCCCGCGCCGAGGACTCGCCGGACTGCGGGATACGCAGGCCCCGGGTGCTGGCGGGTGTGCTGTGGAAGTCGGACGGCGGCCGGTGGTACGTACTGGCGGCGGGCTCAAGGCAGTTCGAGGCCCTGACCGCGAGAGGAGGTGTGCGGGGCGGGACGCACGGGCGGCTGCTGGCGCTGCCCGCCAGGGAGGGCGCCCGGCCCCGGCTGGACGGGCTGCTGGCGGACGGCAGCCGGGTGGGCTCCCTGCGCTGAGGCGGGGAGCGGGCAGGGGCAGGTCACTTGCCCTGCCCCGTTAGGCTGTTCGGCATGACGACCGGGGTGCGACGCAGGATGGGCGTCGATGAGCGCAGGGCCCAGTTGATCGGCGTCGCGCTGGAGTTGTTCAGTCACCGCTCGCCCGACGAGGTGTCCATCGACGAGATCGCGGCGGCGGCCGGCATCTCGCGCCCGCTCGTCTACCACTACTTCCCGGGGAAGCGCAGCCTGTACGAGGCGGCGCTGAAGCGGGCCGCCGACGAGCTGTCGGGCCGCTTCCTGGAGGCGCACGAAGGGCCCCTGGGGGCACGCCTGATCCGGGTGATGCGCCGGTTCTTCGACTTCGTCGAGGAGCACGGTCCGGGCTTCGCCGCGCTGATGCGGGGTGGCCCGGCGGGCGGTTCCTCCACGGCCAACGCCCTGGTGGACGGGGTGCGACAGGCGGCGTACGAGCAGATCATCGCGCATCTCGGCGTCCCGCACCCGCCTGCCAGGCTGGAGCTCGTGGTGCGGTCCTGGGTGTCGCTGGCCGAGTCGACGGCGCTGCTCTGGCTCGACGGGAAGCGCATTCCGCGTGGAGAGCTGGAGTTGCAGCTGGTGCACGACTTCGCGGCGCTGGCGGCGGTGAGCGCCGCGTACGACCAGGAGATGGCCGGCATCATGCTGCGGGTCTTCGCGCAGGAGCCGGCGGACGGCCCGTTCGGCGAACTGCTCTCCAGGCTCTCCGTCCTGGCCCCCGCCGCACCGGCCGTCCCGCCGCAGCGGCTTCCTCAGTCCTTGCGGTAGGACGCGTCCAGGTCCCGCACCTCGGCCGATGCGTGGACGGTGAGTCCGTCGACCGGCTTCAGGTGCCCGGACAGCAGCTCCAGGACGGCCTCCGTCAGCCGCGCCTTGATCTCGGGGGTCCGGCCGGGCAGCATCGCGATGGAGACGTTCACGATGGAATCGCCGGCCGGGGCGTCACCGACGACGGAGTCCTCGGCCCTGCGGAAGCGGGTCTTGCAGGCGGGGACCTTCGTGGAGACGGTCTCGGCGACGAGCGGGTGCAGGGCGAGGGCGAAACCGCGCCGGTCGAAGCTGTCGTCGAGCTCGGCGGAGTAGTCGACGGTGATCTGCGGCATCAAGCGCTCCTGATCGCGGGTACGGGTACGCATACGTGTACAGCGTGCACGCACGTGTACGGCATCAGCTTCGCGTGATCCCGCCGCCCGCACAAGGGAGCACAGGAACGGCCGGCCCCGGCTTCCGCCAACGAGGCGGGAGCCGGGGCCGGCCGCCGGTGAGGGCGTCAGCGCTGGGCGAAGACGGCGACCGTGCGTCCCGGGACGGTGAAGCTGCCCGTCCTCTTCCCGTACGAGGACTTCTTGACGGCGGCGTCCGCGCCCGCCGCCTGGACGGGGTGCAGGGCGTACGCCTTCCCGGCGAGCCCGGGGACGTCCTGGCTCTGCGTACCGGGGGTGGCGTTCATGACGACGACCAGGTCGCCCAGGCGCATCGTGATCACGCCGGGGGTCTCCTCCTTGCCGGAGAGCGGGAAGGACAGGGTGGACTGCACCTGTTCCGCGGTGGCGAGGCCGAAGTCCTTCTCCGTGGTGCGGATGGTGAGCAGGTCCTGGTACGCGGCGGAGGCGCCGGTGATCTGCGCGCAGCCGGGGGTGAGCGCCGGGTTGGTCAGCAACGGCTTGCCGTAGGACCACTTGTCCTTGTTGTCGGCGGCGGGCGGCAGCCCCCGTCCGAAGCCGTTGCCCTTGCGGCAGTCCCAGTGCAGCGCGTTGAACCAGTCGCCGCTGTCGTAGGAGTTGCGGTCCAGCGACTTGGAGCGCAGCAGGTCGGTGCCGGCCTGGGAGAGCGCCGGTCCCTGCGAGAGCACGGCGGTCGCCATCGCCACGACCTGCATGCGGGCCCGGTCGGCGGCGGAGGTGTCCGCCGGGAGCTTGAAGGCGAGGGCGTCGTAGAGGGTTTCGTTGTCGTGGGCGTCGGCGTAGGCGAGCGCGTCGCCGGGTGCCGCCGCGTATCCGGCGGGGGCGCCGTTGTAGTCGACGGCCGAGCCCTTGACCGTACGGCCCTGGGTGTCGGTGAAGGTGTAGTCGGCGAGGTTGCCGGTGAGGCCCACCTTGATCAGGTCCTGGTAGTGGAGCAGCCGGGCCTTCTGTTCGGCCTCGGTGCCGTTGGCGGGCGAGGTGTTGGGGTCGGTGTAGAGGCCGGAGGCGAAGCCCTGGACGCCGGGGTCCTCGTCGAAGGGGCCACCGCCGCGCACGGCGTCGCGGGACCGGTCGGAGAAGGTGGCGATGCCGGTGCCGGCCATGTTCTTCTGGGTGGCCTGGACGAAGCGGGCGTCGTCGGCGATCTCACCGAAGTTCCAGCCCTCGCCGTACAGGATGATCTTCTTCCCGTCGACGCCGTCCTCGGCGACGGTCAGCTCGTCGAGGGCCTCGCGGACCGCGAGGATGTTCTCCTTGGGGTGGTGTCCCATCAGGTCGAAGCGGAAGCCGTCGACCTTGTACTCCTTGGCCCAGGTGACGATCGAGTCCACGACGAGCTTGCCCATCATGGTGTTCTCGGGCGCGGTGTTGGCGCAGCAGGTCGAGGTGGCGACGGTGCCGTCCTCCAGGAGCCGCTGGTAGTAGCCGGGCACGATCCTGTCCAGGACGGACTTGTCGTCCTGGCCGGAGGCGACGGTGTGGTTGTAGACGACGTCCATGACGGTCCGCAGTCCGGCGCCGTTGAGCCCCTGGACCATCTGCCGGAACTCGACCGTGCGCTTCGTACCGTCGGGGTCGGAGGCGTAACTGCCCTCGGGGACCGTGTAGTGCAGCGGGTCGTAGCCCCAGTTGAAGGCGTCCTTCGCGGCGGCCTTCGTGACGCAGGCCTGCTGCTCCTCGGAGTCGGGGGCGTAGACGGACACGTCACAGGCGGGCTGCTGCTGGTCGGACTTCTTCTCGGGGATCGTCCCGATGTCGAAGGCGGGCAGCAGGTGGACGTAGCTGGTGCCGGAGTCCGCGAGCTCCTTGAGGTGCCTCATGCCGTCGGAGCGGGTGTCGGTGAAGGCGAGGTACTCGCCGGGGTGTTTCGACGTGGTGTCCGTGACCGAGAAGTCGCGGACGTGCAGCTCCTGGATCTGGGCGTCGCGCATCGGGACGGCGGCGGGCTTCTTCAGGCCGGACCAGCCGCGCGGGGCGAGTTTCGGGTCGTCGAGGTCGACGACGAGGCTGCGGGCGGAGTCGGTGGTCAGGGCGGTGGAGTAGGGGTCGGTCACCTTGTTGGTGACCATCTTCAGGGCGGTGGGTGCCCAGACCTGGACGGCGTAGCGGTAGGGCTTGCCTTCCCAGCTCTTCTTCCCGGTCACCGACCAGACGCCGGTGCGGTCGTCGCGCCGCATCGGGACGCTCTTCCCGTCGAGTTCGAGCGAGACGGTGCGGGCGGTGGGTGCCCAGACGGAGAGCGTCGGGCCGCTCTTGCGGAAGACGGGGCCGAGGGCGGCGCCGCTCGCGGCCTTCCCGTACAGCGCGTCCAGTACGCCCGCGGTCTGTACGCCGGTGGCGGCGAGCAGAGCGCCGTTGGCGGCGCGCTGGGAAGCGATCAGCTGACCGCGCAGGGACTCGCGGACCCTGTCCCGGTCACGGGTGTCGACGGTGAACGCCGGATAGTCCTTGAGGTGCGGGTACTTCGCCTTCTGGGCGTCGGTGAGTTCGGTGGCGTCGAGCCGGAGCCACTGCCCCTCGTCGGAGAGGGCGCCGTCGACGACGGAGATGCCGCCGTTCTTCGCGTACACGAGCTGCTGGCTGGTGGCGTCGGTGGCCTTCACCTTCCAGACGACGGTGCCCGCGTCGATCCACTGGGCCTCGGCCTTGGTGAGATCGGGTGTCGGCACCCCGCCGGCCTGCGGCAGCAGGTAGCCGGACTTCCCGCCGAGCATCCAGACCTCGTGGCCGTACGAGGCGATGTCGAGGGACTGGTCGCTCGGGAGGTCCTTCTCGTCGCCCTTGTGGAGGATGTAGCTGAGCGAGGTGGCACCCTCGGTGAGCGGCACCTCGAAGGTGACGCCGTAGGCGTCGGTCTTCACGGGCTGCAGCGGCTTGGCCCAGTCCGTGGGGGCGGCGGCACCGGTCCAGGTGTGCAGGCCCCAGCCGTCGTAGTCGCCGTCGGCGCGGTGGTAGTGCAGGACGGCCTTGGAGGTGTCCTGCGCCGGGGCCTCGGGAGCCTCGGTGGCCTGCTCGTCCTTGCCCTGCTCGATCCAGACCTGGCCGGTCCTGGCGAGGTCGACGGTGCGTTCGGGGCCGTCGGTGGTGCCGTCCTTCTCGACCGTGTACGGGACCGAGGAGGCGCCCTCGTCGAGGTCGATCCAGGCGAAGGCTCCGTAGGCGTCCCGGCCGATGAAGTCGGCGCTCCTGTCGCCGGACTTCAGCTGCCAGCCCTCGTAGTCCCCGTCGGCGCGCTTGTAGTGGACGACGGCGTGGTCGCGTTCGACGGCGACGGGCTTCGGGGTGGGCGGTGCCTGGCCGGCGGTGGTGGAGGCCAGGGCGCTCGCGGTGCGTCCGGCGCGGTCGACGACCACGGCCTTGTAGCGCAGCGCGGTCCCGGCCTTCACCGACTCGTCCAGGTGCTGGGTGACCTTGTACGGTGCGTGGTCGGCGGAGCCGAGGGTGACCCACTTGCCGTTGCCGGTCTGCGCGGCGAACACGACGCGGTTCAGGTCTCCGCCGTCCACGTCGGCGCTGATCTCGACGGTGCCGGTGGCTCCGGCTGCCGGGGCCTTCAGGGTGACGGACGGCTTGGTGGCGGGGGTGCCGAGCTGCTTGTCGGCGCGGAGCACGACGCTGGACAGCGCGGGCACGGTGACCTCGACCGTCTTGTCGGTGCCGCTGCGGACGACGCCGGAACCGCCGTACAGCGTACGGAAGTTCATGCCGGCCGACTCGGTGGACAGCTCGACGGTCCTCGCCTCGGCGGAGTTGTTGGCGGCGACGACGTATTCGTACGGGCGCTTGGTGTCCGTGCGCGAGAAGGCGTAGACGGAGTCCTTGGCATAGCGCTCGGTCTGCACGCCGTCGCGCAGCGCCGGGTGCTCCGCGGTGAGCTTCGACAGGGCGGCTGTGGAGCGGTAGAGCGGGTGGGTCGTGTCGTACGCGTCGGAGGCGTGCGTACGGTCGGTGCCCAGCTGGTCGTCGTCGAGGTAGTCGGCGGTCTTCGAGGCGAACATCGTCTGGCGGGCGTCCTTGTCGCCGCCCGCTCCGGTGTAGCCCTGTTCGTCGCCGTAGTAGATCACCGGGTTGCCGCGGCCGAGGAACATCAGCTCGTTGGCCAGCCGGGCGCGGTCCAGGAGCTCGGCGTCGTCGGCCTTCGGGTTGTCCTGCTTCAGGAAGGTGCCGATGCGGCCCATGTCGTGGTTGCCGAGGAAGGTGACCTGCTCGTAGGCGTTGGCCTTGTCGGTGGTGTAGCGGTAGTCGTCACCGTAGACCGAGGCGAGCTTGGAGGCCGGGGCGCCCTGGGACGCGTACTGCCGGGCCGCTTCCTGGAAGGGGAAGTCGAGCGTGGCGTCGAGCCTGCCCCGGGTCACGTAGGGCGAGGTGATCGCGGTGTCGGCGGAGTAGACCTCGCCGAACATGAAGAAGTCGTCGCGGCCGCGCTTCGCCGCGTAGTCGTCGAGGGCGGTCGCCCACTGGGTCCAGAAGTCGAGGTCGACGTGCTTGACGGTGTCGATGCGGAAGCCGTCGATGTCGAAGTCGCGGACCCACTTCTCGTAGATCTTCTCCATGCCGGAGACGACTTCGGGGCGTTCGGTCCACAGGTCGTCGAGGCCGGAGAAGTCGCCGTACTCGGTGGACTCGCCGGCGTAGGTCGAGTCGCCCCTGTTGTGGTACATCGTGGTGTCGTTGAGCCAGGCCGGGACCTTCTTCCCCGTGTTCTGCGGGGTGTACGGGAAGGAGTCGGCGTCCACCTCCTCGACACCCTGGGTGTCGTCGAAGGGGCGGCCGGTCTCGTCGAGGTACGGGAAGGCGCCCTTGGGCTTGTAGCCGTACTCCTTCTCGGCGTAGTCGACGGTGTCGGCCGTGTGGTTGGTGATGACGTCGAAGAAGACCTTCATGCCCTTGGCGTGGGCCTTGTCGATCAGCTTCGTGAGGTCGGCGTTGGTCCCGAAGTGCGGGTCGACCTGGGTGAAGTCGGTGATCCAGTAACCGTGGTAGCCGGCTGACGCGTTGTCCCCGGTGCCCTGGACGGGCCGGTTCTTGAAGATCGGGGCGAGCCAGATGGCGGTGGTGCCGAGCCCCTTGATGTAGTCGAGCCGCTGGGTGAGGCCCTTGAGGTCGCCGCCCTGGTAGAAGCCCTTGTCCGTGGGGTCGTAGCCGGTCTCCAGCCGCGAGCCGGTCAGGCCTCCCCGGTCGTTGGAGGTGTCGCCGTTGGCGAAACGGTCCGGCAGCACGAAGTAGAACTGCTCGCGAGTCAGGTCGTTCCTGGCCGGTTCCGCGGCGAGTTTCGCGTCCGAGGGCGGGGAAGGCGGTCTGGGCGCGGCGGACGCGGAGGCCGCCGGCACGACGGGCAGCAGCGCCGCGCACAGTGCGGCGACGGCTCCCCGCCTGAGGGTGGTTCGGGACACGGGCGGGTACTCCTCTTTCGGGGATCGGGCGGTGTGGAGCGGTGGGGGGGGGGGGCGCCCCCCCCCCCCCCCCCCCCCCCCCCGGGGGGGGGGGGGGGGGCCGGGGGGGGGGGCCCCACCACCCAGCGGCCGAGCCCGCTACAGCACGCCCGCCTCCCGCGCCGACCACACCGACGGGATCAGCGGGCGATAGCCCAGCTCGTGACGGATGCGGGTCGTCGACATCACGCCGTGCCAGGGGTCCGGGACGTCCATGTCGAGCGCCTCCCGCGGCACCGGCAGGCCATGGAACTGGAAGAGGTCGACCATCGTGACCGGGGCGTCGTCGGCGATGTTGTAGACGCCGTGCGCCCCGGGCGCGTACAGCAGCCGCCGCAGGCCTTGTGCCACGTCCACGTGGTGCCCCATGTGCAGGCGCTGCATGGCGGGCCACTTCGGCGCCCACTTCATCACGTCGGTGAGATGCGGATCCCCGTCGCCGTACACGAACGGCAGACGTCCGATGCGGAGGTCGTTCAGCCCCTCCATGGATCCGAGGGCCTGCTCCGCCTCCCACTTGGACTCCGGGTAGGCGCCCCACAGGTGGGTGCCGGGCACCGTCTCATCGCTCTCCACCAGCGCCCTGCCCCGCCCCGCGCCGTACGCCAGCCCGGTGCTGACCTGCACGAACCGCCGCACTCCGGAGGCCACCGCGGCCCGGCCGAGCTCGATGGCCGCATCACGGTTCACCGCCCGCGCCTCCTCGTCCGGCACCCCGCGGAACGCGGCGGCGACGTTCACCACCGCGTCCACCCCGGCCGTCGCCTCGCCGAGCACCTCCGCGTCGCGCAGATCGCCGACCAGCACCTGCGCGCCCAGCTCGGCGAACCGCTCGCCACGGGTCGCGTCGCGCACCAGGACCCGCACCTCGTCGCCGGCCGCCGCGCTCTGCAGCAGCCGCGGCACGAACCGTCGCCCGACCTGGCCCGTCGCTCCTGTCACCAACGTCAGCATGGCCGCCTCCTCGTTTTCGTAGCCATGTCCCCACCGTGGGGGAGCCGCGGAGACGGCGGGAGAGACGCGTCTGTCCAGGGAGCGGCACTCCCTGGATACGGGTCCGGATCCGAGGGATCCTGAAGTGGTGGACCGAACCGAACTCGCCGACTTCCTCCGCCGCGCCCGTGCCCGCCTGACCCCGGGCGACGTGGGCCTCGCCGCGGGCCCGCGGCGCCGCACCCCGGGCCTGCGCCGCGAGGAGGTGGCGCAGCTCGCCGGGATGTCCACGGACTACTACACGCGGCTGGAGCAGCGCCGCGGCTCCCACCCGTCTCGGCAGCTGCTCACCGCCCTCGCCCGCGCCCTGCGGCTCACGGACACGGAGCGCGACCACCTGTTCCACCTGGCGGGCGACGAGCCGCCCCGGCCGGGCGGCTCCTCCGACCATGTCCGCCCGGGGCTGCTGCTGATCCTGGACCGGCTCCACGACCTCCCGGCGATGGTGGTGAGCGACTGGGGCGAGGTGCTCGCGCAGAACACCATGGCGGTGGCCCTGGCCGGTGGTGATCACACCGGGACCAATCTGATCCGTCGCTGGTTCACGGTGCCGGGTGCACGGGAGCTGTCCCCGCCCGAGTACCACGAGCTGCACGCCCGTGCGCACGCGGCGAGCCTGCGGGCGGTCGTCGGGGCCCGCCCCGACGACCCGGGCCCGGCCGCACTCGTGGCCGAACTCCGGGCCGCGTCGGAGGAGTTCGAAACACTCTGGAAGTCGCACGACGTCCTGGCGCGCCGCCCGTCGCCGAAGCGGTTCCTGCACCCCGTGGTCGGCCTCCTCGACCTCGACTGCGACGTGCTGCTCAGCGACGGCCACAGTCAGCAGCTCGTCGTGCACTCCGCGCGGCCGGGCACCCCGACGTACGAGCGCCTCGAACTCCTGCGGGTCATCGGTCTCCAGGACCTGAGCCCCGGCCCGCAGGAGCAGCCGCCGCCCCGTCACCCGATCCCCTGACGGTCCGGGCGCAGGGCGAACGCCCGTCCGGCCGCCTCGGGAACCGCGCGCTCCACCGCTTCCACGAGGAGTACGCGGTGCCTGAGCAGCGCTTCCTTCCGCTCCTCGGAGGCGAGCAGCAGCAGATCATCGAGCCCGGCCAGCAGCCGCCGCGTGACCTGAGGGCTCGAGGCGGCGCACCACCGGATCTCCTCGAACGCGAGATCCACGAGGTCCGTCCACCCCGGCACCTGCTGGACGAGCCGCACGTCGCCCCGCCGGTCCCGGTGGTGCAGCGGGGTGAGCGGCAGACGGACGGCGACGGCGAGGTACTGCACGATGCGGTCCAGGCACTGCACCGCGGTGGTCGGATCGTTCACGGAGGACGACAGGGCACGCAGCGCGATGTCGGACAGCTGCCGCAGACCGAACGCGGGATCCTGGAACAGGGTGCGCTCGACGCCGACCGAGACCGTGTGCCTCAGGGAGCGCCGGGGCGGCGCCGCCCCGCCGTGCACGGCCAGCACCGGCGTGCCCGGCACCAGGAAATCCCCGGTCCGGGGCACCAGCCGCAGCACGACCCCGTGCCGACGCGCGGCCCGCACCAGCCGTGCCACCGCCACGCCCCTGAGCACCCCCGCCCGCTCCCGGTGCGCCACGTGCGCGGTGACGGGCCCCAGCGAAGGCTCGTCCCCCGCCCCTTCCGGCTGCCGTGCGAGCGCACGCAGCGACTCGCCGGCGATGTGGTCGAGGACCGGCCCGACCTGCATCAGCCGCAGGGTGGAGGAGACGTAGGCGACGAACAGCAGCAGACTCAGTCCGACCAGCCCGAGCGTCAGCAGGCTCTGGAGCAGGGGCGCCGACGTCACCCGGTGGGGATCGGGCTCGGCCCCACCCTCGTACGAGGTCAGCACCAGGAGCGAGAACGCGAAGGTCGCGAGGAACACCGTCAGCGTGAGCTTGCTGATCCTGCTCCGTACGAAGATCCGGACGACGCGCGGGGTGAGCTGCCCGCTCGCCATCTGCACCGCCACCAGCGAGATGCTGAACACGACACCGATGAACGTCATCATCGCGGCGCTGACCGTGGTGACGATCGTCCGCGCGTCCCCGGCGAACGTGAGGAGGTCCCCGAGCTCCTCGTAGGCCCCCTCCTCCTTGAGATACGCGACGATGCGCGTGTCCAGCTCGGAGAGGGCCAGCCACAGCGCGAAGGCGCCCACGAGCCCGGCGGCCGGCGCGCACCAGAAGGTGTCCCGCAGCCGCTCCCGCAGCGAGGCCAGGGCGCGGGGCGGCCGCGGGACGGATGTGCTCGTGCCACTCGGGCCGCTCTTGCCACTCATGCCCGCGAAGGTAGCCCGACAGCACGCCGTGTACACGGCGCGCCACGGAGTGTGCGCAGCGGGACGCCAGGAGCGCCTGGGCACGCCCGCACCGCACTGACCACCTAAAACGCAGGTGAGAGGCACCCCAAACCCCTGGTATTGTTTTCTTTGTCGCCACGGGGAGGACCCCGGGACGACAGACACCTTGTCCGGGTGGCGGAATGGCAGACGCGCTAGCTTGAGGTGCTAGTGCCCTTTATCGGGCGTGGGGGTTCAAGTCCCCCCTCGGACACATATTCCGTACCGCGCGGTTCTTGCGCGGACGGCATCGGCGCCCGTTTCCGGCCTTCGGCCGGAGCGGGCGTTCGTCGTTTCGCTCCGCTGTCCGAGGTCGCCCCGAGGTCGTGCCCGGGCCGGCCGACGGAGTGCAGGCTTCCCCCCCCGTCCGGCGCATGCCGGGGCCGCGCGTTCGGAGATCGAACACCCATTGTGCGGGCGAGAGTTGGCTGTTAGCCTCCCGGGCGATCGGTCGTTTGTTGCGGAAATGATAAGTGGGGTCCGCGACTTCGGGGGAGGATCGTCACTGTGGGGGGTGGAGTGGATCCGCGTAGTGTTGCCGGAATTCTGAACTTCGAACGACATGTGGTCCCTGCTGTTGACCGCTTCAGGGACGCCCAGCAGGACGTAGGCGCGGAACGAGCGCTGGCTGATGTGATCGCGGCGGTCGAAGGAGTGGCCGGCCTCATGCCCGACCGTCAGCTCGCCGCAACGGTGCGGGACTTGAGGGCCTGGCAGGAGTCCGGGTGTACCGGCGTACCGGATTTCGACGCCACGCGGGACGCCGTGCCCGCTCCGCTGGACGGTGAGGCGGCCGCGTTCGTCGGGCCCGTGATCCTCCCCAACAGCGATCGCCGCGAGGTCAAGCTCGAAGCGTTCTCCGTCGTCCGGCAGGACCCCGACTGCACTCCGTATCTCCAGGCCGCGTATCCGCATCCGAAGGCGATGTTCCAGTCCACCCGCCTGCTGTCCGCCTCGCGAGGACTGCGGGAGGGGAACTGCGTGGTGTTCTTTCCCGAGAACATTCCGACGGCCACGCCCTGCACGCAGCAGAACTTCGCATGGTTCTTCTTCAGCCGGCATGTGGACATCTACGCCGACACCCTGGCGATCACGAGCCGGCTGTGCGGTCCCGGATCGCCGTTCGCCGGTGAGTCGCGGCTGGTCTCCGCGGAGGTCGACCCGGAGGACGTGTACCAGGCCCGGTGCATCTGGGGTTACCTGCACGACTACTTCCACCACACCGGCCCCCGCCCCCTCGACCAGCACCTGGCGTTGAAGACGACCTGGCGTCCCGGGCTCCTCGAGGAGCTCAAGGTCGACATGAAGTCGGCGATCGCCTGCTTCGAGGAAGAAGTGCCGTTCGGACCGGTCGTCTTCGAGTACATCCTGCTGGAACGACTCTTCCGCTACCCGGCGCAGCCTGATCCGCTGCGCAACTTCGACGCGGGCACCGGGTTCGCGCTGGGTACCTGGCTGGCCGAGCACGGACTGTTCACCGACGACGGCCGGGGCCGGCGCACGCTGGCCCCGAAAGCGGAGATCGTGGCGAGTGTCCGCGAACTCATCGGCCTGATCGAGGAGATCGAGACGATCGCGGAGGACGACGCCTACCGGAAGGCGGCCGTCGACTTCCTCTACGAGAAGCTGCTGCGCCGTCCCGAGGCCAAGCCCTACCGGTACGGTGGCCCCCTGGCACCACTCAGTCTCTGGGGTGCCGAGGTCCATGTCTGACGAACCAGGGTCCAGCAGGGACGAGTTGGATCGAATACGCCGGGAGCCGGGCTTCTGCCGCTACCCCACGAGCCATATGGCCGTAGTGGAGTGGGACGCGGACGCCGGCTGGTCCGGCCCCACCGTCGAGCCGTACGGCGCGTCCCCGATGGACCCGAGGACCCTCGGCCTCCACTACGGACTGGCCGTCTTCGAAGGACTGAAGGCGTTCCGCGGCCAGGACGGGTCGGTGTCCCTGTTCCGCCCGGACGACCACGGCGACAGGCTCGGACGCTCAGCCGAACGGCTGGCCATGGCCGAGATGCCCGCCGACCTCTTCACCCAGGCCTGCGCCCGCCTGGTCGCCACTGTCGAGCACTGGGTGCCGGGCGGGTACGGGCAGAGCCTGTACATCCGGCCGTTGCTGCTCGCCACCGAGGCCGAGCTGGGTCTGCGGCCGTCGCGGAACTACCGTTGCGTCTTCCTGGCCTACCCCGCCGACCCCTGCTTCGGCTCCGGCTTCCATCCGCTCGCGGTCACCACCGCGACGGAGGAGGTACGGGCCGTGCGCGGCGGCACAGGTGAGTCGAAGTGCGCCGGCAACTACGCCGCGAGCCTCTACACACGAACGCGGGCCCAGGCGGCGGGCTACGACGAGGTCCTGTGGCTCGACGGACTGGAGCGCCGGTGGGTCGAGGAACTCAGCACCATGAACGTCTTCCTCGTCT
Source organism: Streptomyces sp. NPDC091271 (assembly GCF_044757505.1). Lineage (NCBI taxonomy): Bacteria > Bacillati > Actinomycetota > Actinomycetes > Kitasatosporales > Streptomycetaceae > Streptomyces > Streptomyces sp. NPDC091271. The sequence continues at coordinate 505,775 of NZ_JBIVVD010000005.1, forward strand.
GGCGCGACGAGCACGGCACGCGCCTGACCACGCCTCCTTGCGAGGGGACGATCGTCCGTGGTCTCACACGTGACTCGCTCCTCACGCTGGCGGGGGACCTGGGCCTGCCCGTCACCGAGGAGCGCACCGCGATCGACGACGTACGCGAAGGAATCCGCTCCGGCCGCCTGACCGAGATGTTCGCCTGCGGGACGGCCGGCGTGGTCATCGCCGTGAGCCGCATCGGCACCGGCGGCGAGGACATGACCATCGGCACCGGCGGCGAGGGCCCGGTCACCGAACGTCTCCGGGGCGCCCTGCTCGACATACAGCAGGGACGTACACCCGACAAACACGGGTGGCTGTTCCGTGTCACCGGAGCCGCCACCACCACCCACACAGACGAGAGCGGAGGGCGGCACACATGAACCACCGCTCGGGAGCGACAGCCGACCTCGACCACACACTGTCGGGAGTCACCCGGATCCACACACTCGGCCCCACCGGGACGAACCTGGAGAAGGCGGCCCACCACTGGTTCGCCGGCCGGCGGGTCACCGGCACGGTCGTCCTCCACGCCGAGGTGGAGGACGGGCTCGACGCCATGAACTTCGACGGCACCGAGGCCATCCTCGCGTGCGCCGTCTACCCTCGCCTGCACGACCTCGTCTTCGGCAATCTGCACCGCCTGGAGATGGTGGACAGCTTCATCCTCGACACCCACGACATGGTCCTGGCCAGCCGGCCGGACCAGGGGACGGTCACCACGATCGTCACCCACCCCGCCCCCAGCTGTCTGGTCACAGGCAGAGGTGACGTCTCCCTCACGAGCAGCAACTCCCGCGCGGCCGCCCTCTGCGCCGCAGGGGAGTTCGACGCCTGCGTCACCACCGACGCGGCAGCTCACGCCGAGGGGCTGCGGGTCGTCGAGAACTTCGGGCCGGTGCCCATGGTCTTCACACTGCACTCGGGCAAGGCCGTCGAGGGCCCCCCGCCCGGGGCGGTGTGATGCGGAGCACCGCCCCGCCGTCCGGCCGACGCATGCCCGGGGCGTTCCGGGCCCTCATGGTGAGCGAAGCCGTGTCCTCGGCGGGCTCGCAGTTCACCCTCGTCGCGCTGCCCGTGCTCGCCGCGGCGGGCCTGGGCGCGTCCCCGTCGCAGATCGCTCTGCTGAGCGGGGCGCAGTTCGTCCCCGTCCTCGTCGTCACGCCCTACGCCGGGAAACTGGCCGACATGCGGGACCGGGCCCCTCTGCTGTACATGTCCCACTTCGCGCGCGCCGTCGTCCTGCTCCTCGTGGTGACGATGTCCGCGGCGGAGTTGCTGAACTACGGGACGCTCTTCGCGGCCGCCGTACTGCTGGGCGCCTTCACCGCACTGTTCGACACCTCCCTGCTCGCCTACGTCCCGGACACCGTCGACTCCCCGGAGCTGACACGGGCCAACGGACAGCTGGCATCGGTCAACGCGGTCTCGCAGACCGCGGGGCCGGCCGTGGGCGGCCTCGTCGTCTCCGGTCTCGGCCCGCTGCTCGCCGTCGCACTGGACGCCGTCTCCTACCTGGTGGGCGGAGCGGCGCTGCGGATGCGTCCGAAGCCTTCCCGGCACCGGGCCCGCAAGGAGAACGCGACCATTCGCGCCGGGTTCACCGCCGTCGCCGCGTCCGACCCGCTGCGCCGCCTGGTGGCATCCGGATCCCTGTTCAACCTGGCTGAACAGGTCGCTCTGAGCGTGCTGTTCATCGCTGTGGTGCAGGAGGCGGACCACTCCGTCGCGTTCCTCGGCTTCGGCTTCAGCGCCGCGGGCATCGGCAGTGTGATCGGCGCCAGAGCCACATCCAGATACGGAGGCGGTGACGCCGGCCGGTCCTGGGTGTGGGCCCTGCTCCTGTCACAGGCCGCGCTGCTCGCCGCTCTCTGGTCGCTCCGTCTGGGCGCCTGGGGCGTCGCGGCCTTCATGGCGGGCATGTTCGTGTACGGCGCCGCCATCGCCTACTACAACGTGCACGCCCTGACGCGACGTCAGATCGTATCGCCCACAGGGATGCTGGGCCGCGTCAACGCCGTCTACCGCACGTTCGCCTTCGGCGCCATCCCCGTCGGGTCGGGCCTCGCCGCGCTCCTGCTGCTCTTCACCGACGCTCCGACGGCGGCCACTCTCGTCGCCGTGCTGAGCGTGGCGGCCACCTGGATCCTCATCAAGGGGAACTACTCGATCGAGAGGCGGGACGAGGCATGGACCACCGGCTGACCCCCTTCGTGGTGAGCGAGCAGTCGCGGCTCGACGCCTCCGGCACCGACGAGTCCTGGCTCGACGAGGGCGGTTTCTACACCTCTCGACGCTGGACGGTCTCCCAGGAGGGCGACCGCGGATTCAGCACGGCCTATCTGGTCGGGCACGACGAGGAGACCGGCCGGACCGCCGCGCTCGTCCCCTTCCACATGGCTCCCGGCGGCGACAGCAACCCCCTCTACAACGAGACCACACTGCTGGGGCGGACCCCGGACATCCAGATGCTGGCCGGTTCCCGCACCGGGTACGACAACCGGGTGCTGCTGCGCCCCGGCCTGTCGGGCGCCGACCGGTCCCGGCTCATGACCACCCTCTGCACCCGGCTCCTGGATCGTGCCGAGGAGTACGGGGCCCGGCACGTGTCCTGGTGGTACCTGCCGGACGAGGAGGCCCGTGAGCTCGGGGGCCTGCCCGGGTTCGCCACGGTCACCACGCCCTGCCTGCCGACCGCTGTGGTCCGCCCGCGCGGCGCGACCTTCGACGCGCACGTCGCCGCCCTGCCGGCCTCGCGGCGCTCGCTGGTCCGGCGCGACCTGAAGCGGCTGGCGGCGGGCGGCTACCGGACCCGGACCCTCCCCGCCGAGTCGGTCCCCCTGGAGAGGTACGCGCCTCTCGTCGTCCAGGTGCAGGTCCGGCACGGCGAGGAGCTGAGCGAGGAGGGCGCGGTCCGCTACCTCCGTCGCTGTCTGAGTATCGGCTCCGGCGACGACGTGGTGATCACCGAGGTGCTGGACAAGCAGGAACGCCCGGCCGCCTTCGCGCTGGGGATCATCCATGGCCGGACGCTGCACATGCGGGTGTTCGGCTGCGACTACCGGGCCGGCCACGGCACCAGCGGCGAGTACTTCGAAGCGACCGTGTACGAGCCGCTGAGGATCGCCCTGGAACGAGGCCTCGACGCGGTCCACCTGGGGGTCACCTCCTACCGGGCGAAGTCACTGCGGGGCGCCGAACTGCGCGCCCGTCGAACGCTGTTGATGTCCCGCTCGGAGCAGGACCTTCCCACGCCCGCACCCGACTGGAGCTTCCTCGGGGACGATGAGCGTTTCCTCGCAGGCGGACCATCGGAGGTCATCTCGTGCTGATCGTCGTACAGCCCCTTTCCGCGGGCGCGCGTCTCGTCTCCAGGGTGGTGCGGTCCGGGGTTCCCTGTCTGGTCCCCACCCAGTACCCCGAGCTGCTGCCCCCGGAGGTCACCGCGGCCGCCACCGTCGTGGACTGGCACCCCGACCAGGGTGTACCCGGTCTGCTCCGCTGCGTCGAGGAGTCCGGGGGGCGGGCCACCGGCGTGCTCGCGGGCTTCGAGTACGTGGTGCCTGAGAGCGCGCAACTGGCCAGGTCGCTGGGGCTCCCGGCGCTCGGCGCGGACGCGGCTGAAGCGGTACGGCAGAAGGACGTCATGCGGCGGCGGTGTGCCGAGCGGGGCATCGCGTTCCCCCGCTCCGTCGCCGTCCCCCGGGAGGCCGCAGGGCCGTGCCCGCTGCCGTTCCCGGTCGTGGTCAAGCCGGTCGACTGCGGGGGCAGCCTGCTGGTGAGTCTCTGCCGTGACCAGGAGGAGTACGAACAGGCCTGTGCGTCCGTGCACCACCCCGGGGAGGTGAAGTTCCACCCCAGCCCCCGGCGGATCGCCCTCGTCGAGGAGTACGTCGAGGGACCGGAATTCTCCCTCGACGGCTGGGTGGACGCGGGCGGGCCGCACGTCGCCAGTGTCACGACCAAGTTCGTCTCGGACCCGCCCTACTTCTTCGAGACGGGCCACATCGCCACCGCTCCGGCACACTCCCCGTACGGCGAGGTCCTCGAGGGGTTCGCGCAGAGCGTCGTGGCGGCGTTCGACCTGTCGGTCGGCCCGTTCCACATCGAGACCCGGATCGACCGTGCACGCGGGCCCGTGCTGATCGAGGTCGGTGCCCGGCTGGCCGGCGACAACATCCCCGAACTCGTGCTGGACGGCCCCGGGGTGGACCTGTGCGCGGCGGCGGCGGACGCCGCCCGAGGCCTGCGGCACCCGGAACCGCCGGCGTCGCCGGTCAGCGCGGGCCTCGCCTTCGTCACCACCGGCCGGCCCGGCCCGTACGCCGGCACGCTCACCGGCTTCGAACCGTTCCCCGAGGCCCCCGAGTTCAGGGGTCTCGTCCCTGAGGCGGACCCGGGAGCGGTTCTCGACCCGGACGACATCTTCAGCAACCGGGTCGCCCGGGTCCACTTCGAGGGAACCCTCGACCGGGTCGAGCACCTGGTCGCCTCGGTCATCAAGGACGTCATGGTCGACATCGAGGTCGACAACGAGAACGGTGATCTCAAGAAAGAGGAAGCTGCCCGCGTATGAGCAACGAACTGACCGTTACGCCGACCGCCGCCCCCCGTCCCAAGCCGGAGGCGGGCTCGTCCACCGGGACGATCCTCACCGACCACGCGTTCTTCATGCGCTCCGGGAAGCGCCGCAGCTGGCAGGGACTGACCGTCGCCGACCGGGACACCATCCCGGCGCTGCGGCCCACCGCCGCCGCCGTGCAGGGCGGACAGGTCGTGGTGGACGGGCTCAGGGCGTACCGGATGACGGATGGGACGGTCTCCGTGTTCCGCCCCGACAGCCACATCAAGCGGCTCAACAACGGAGCCCGCCGACTGGCCCTGCCCCAGGTCGACTTCGACCGGGTGTGGAGCTCGGTACGTGCCCTGGTGCAACTGGACCAGGAGTGGCTCCCCGAGGCGCCGGGCGGAGCCCTGAACCTGCGCGCGGTGCTGGCCGCCGACGGTACGGGACTGACCGCGGGGCCCGTGGACGCCTGCCTCTTCTACGTACTGGCATCCGTGGCCGACCAGGACGAGGCGGGAGGGAAGGCGGTACGGGCGATGACGCTCGACGGCTACGTCCGCGCCTGGCCCGGAGGCTTCGGCGACATCAACGCCGTCGGCACCCTCGCGATGGGCGTGGTGCCGGGCGAGATCGCGGCCAACTACGGCTACGACCACGTGCTGTGGCTCGACGGTCCGCAGGGCCGCCTCGTCCAGCAGATCGGGAACCTCAACGTCTTCTTCGTGATCGACGGGGCCCTGACCACACCGCTGCTCGACCGCTCCGTCCTCCCCGGCATCACACGCGACTCCATCGTCAAGCTGGCGCGCGACTCCGGGACGGCGGTCGTGGAACGGCCGGTGGAGCTGGCGGAGATCCTCAAGGGCATCGCGGACGGCACCGTCACCGAGTGCTTCGCCACCGGGACGGAGGCCGGGGTGGCGCCGGTGACCTCACTCGGTCACCAGGGGGAGGAGTACCGCCTCGCCGACACGGCGGGGCCCGTCACCACGCGCTTCCGCGGTCTGCTCCAGGGCCTCCACCGGGGTGAGGCGGTCGACCGCTTCGGGTGGATGCGACGGGTGACCGAGGTCGCGCCGGTCCATGCCTGAGGGCGCCCGTATTTCCTGTGGTGAGAGCCGCGCCGAGAACGTCCTGGAAGAAAAGCCTGGAGGTACCGCTGACATGGCCTATGTCGTCACCGACGAGTGCATCGGCTGCAAGTACACGGACTGTGTGGACGCCTGTCCCGTGGACTGCTTCCACGAGGGCCCCGACATGCTCTACATCGACCCCGAGGAATGCATCGACTGCAACGCGTGCGTCGCCGAATGCCCGCCCGAGGCCATCTGGGCGGACGTCGACCTGCCGGAGGACAAGCTCCGGTGGATCGAGATCAACGGAGAGATGAGCGGAAAGTACCCGGTCCTCCTCGAGAGCCGTGGTCCCAAGGGACAGCCAGAAAGCCAGCCTTCCTGACCAGAGAGCGGGAACCGACGTCATGACGACCCAAGTCGAAAACCCCTTCATGCTCGGACTGGACTCGAACTTCTACCTGAAGGACGAGTTCGAGAGCCCGGAGAAGCGCACCAACGTCACCTGGTTCTACCCGAAGATCTGCGGCTTCCAGGACGCCCTCGACGACGAGGCGAAGAAGGCGGAGTACTTCTCCTTCCTGGACCGTCAGTCCCACCCGGAGCAGACCGACATCCTGCTCTACTTCCACATCCCCTTCTGCGAGGCGTTCTGCAACTTCTGCGCGTGCTTCAAGGAGTCTGCGGCGAAGTACCAGGGCGAGCGGCAGAAGCGTTTCGTCAAGGCGATGGTGCGGGAGATCGAGCGTAACGCCCGGTCGAAGTACTTCCAGGGCACGAAGATCAAGTACGTCCAGTTCGGCGGTGGCACACCCTCCGCGCTGGAACAGGAGTCGATGGCCGACATCCTGGAGGCCGTGCACCGTGAGTTCGACCTCAGCGAGGTCGACGGAATCTCCCTGGAGGGCAGCCCGCTGGGCCTGTCCAAGGACGGGTACATCGAGATGCTCAAGTCCCTGGGCATCACCCGCATCTCGTTCGGTGTGCAGACCCTGGACGAGGAGATCCGCCGGAAGCTGACCATCAAGGCCACCGTCGAGCAGGTGCACCAGACGGCCGAGAACATCCGCCGGGCCGGCATCCGCACCTTCGCGCTGGACCTGATGTACAACCTGCCGGGGCAGGACGACGAGGTCCTCGCCCGGGACCTGCAGGGCATCTGCGCCGAGCTTCGGCCCAGCTTCGTCCAGACCTACCGCTTCAACCAGTGGGAGGGGACGCGGCTCGACCAGCAGATCCGCGCGGGCAAGGTGGCCGACGTCAAGCCCTCGGGCAGCATCGAGCGGGTTCAGTACCGGCAGATCAAGGACGGGCTCGCGTCGTACGGCTACGACAAGCAGCTCCTGATCAACTTCTTCACCCACCTGGACGACCCGGGCGAGATCGGCCTGAACCACGCCTGCGGAGGCAACGGCTACCGCGCCAGCTACACGCTGGGCATCGGCCCCGCCGCCGAGAACTACATGGGCGAGCGGAGCTATCGGAACCACACCGACGTCGAGCGGTGGATGCGTGACGTCGAGGCCGGGATCCTCCCCATCGAGCAGGGCCGGATCTGCAGTGACGACGAGGTCGAGAACCGCGTCATGGTCTTCTTCCCGGTCTTCGGCAGCGTCCGCAAGGAGGACGTCGCCAACTTCGAGAAGTACCGCCGGGAAGTCGACTGGCTGGTCGAGGGCGGCTACGCCGTGGAGACCGACGAGGAGCTCACCCTGACCGAGTCCGGCCGGGAGAACGCGGGCAACATCGCCTTCCTCTTCTACTCCGACGAGGAGAAGGCCAGGGCCCGCCGCACCATGTACCTCTCGCTGAAGAACAAGCGGAACCCGTTCCACCAGGACCAGCAGAACATCCCGCGGACCCCGCTCTTCCTGCAGACCCGCCCCAAGACGCAGGACGAGAAGCCTGCCGCCCCCGAGAGGAGCTGAACCGAGGGTGAACGACCGCAAGACCCAGGCGGACATCGAGAACGACCTCCGTGAGGTCATCGCCCAGATCTTCCCGCACCAGAAGGTCGACCTGACCTCCAGCACCCCGCTCTTCAACGGCGGGCTCTCGCTGAACTCGACCCAGATGATCGAACTCACCCTGGCCTTCGAGACGTTCTACGACATCGAGCTCGAGCCGGAACTGCTGACGGTGGAGAACTTCGCGTCCCTGGGCTCCCTGTCCGAGCTGATCCAAGAGCTCCTGGACGACGAGGTGTCCACTGTCTGAGATCGCCACGACGGGACCGGCGGAAGCCGGCTCCCGTTCTCCAGCGGACGTGCGGATCGTCCTGATCCACGGAAACGCCGGGGCGAGCGTCGAGGGCATCTGGTTCCCGTACCTCAGACGGGAGCTGGAGGCCCTCGGCCACCGGGTCGTGGCCGAGACCTTCCCCGACCCCATCAAGGGCCGCATGCGGTACTGGCTCCCGTACCTCACGGACGTCATCCGCCCGGACCGGAACACGGTGATCGTCGGGCACTCGTCCGGGGCGCTGACCGCCTTCCGGTACGCGGAGACGGCGCCGCTGCTCGGCACCTTCGCCGTGGCCGGCCACCACAACGACTGCGGCTTCGAACTGGAGCGCCGCAGCGGGTTCTTCGACCGGCCGTGGGACTGGGAGGCGATCCGGCACAACCAGCGATTCATCGCACAGTTCCACTCGAAGGACGACCCCTGGGTCCCCTTTGACGTCGCCGAAGAGCTGCACCGTCTGACCGGCAGTGACTTCACGGTGATGGACGACATGGGCCACTTCGGCTCGTACGACCAGCAGATGGACACCTTCCCGGAGTTGCTGGACGCCATCCGGTGCCGGCTGGAGGACCCCGCGACCTGGCAGGAGGAAGGATGAACGGCTTCGAGGACGGCACCGTCCCGCGGCTGGCGGACGGCATCCTGGAACGCCGGTGCGGGAGCGACGCCACGGCGGTGGTGGACCTGAGCACGGGGGAGCAGGTCTCCTACCGGACCCTGGCACGGCGGACCCAGGCGCTGGCGGACCTCCTCGCCCGGCACGGGGTCGGCAGGGGCACGACCGTCGCCATGGTCATGGACAAGTCCGCCGCCTCCGTGGCGGTCATGTGGGCCGCCCTGCGGCTGGGCGCCCGCTACGCGCCGGTGGACGAGTCACTGCCCTCGGCGAGGGTCGCACTGCTGCTCGGCATGTGCGCGCCCACCGTCACCCTGGTCCACCACCGGCACCGAGCCCTGCTCGACGGCGCGCCCGCCGGTACGGTCCTCACCGTCGGGGCGGAACCTCCGGAGGAACCCGGCGGGAAGCAGTGGGACCCCGCGGCCGAGACCGACGTCCGCCCCACGGACGCCTCGGACCGGAGCCCCGAGGACCACGCCTATGTCGTCTTCACCTCGGGATCGACCGGCCTGCCCAAGGGGGTCGTGATCAGCCACCGCTCCCTGTGCGCCCTCCTCGAAGGAGTGCAGCGGGTGGTCGGCTTCGACGACGGCATGCGTTTCCTCAATGTGGCGCCGCTCTTCTTCGACGCGTCGGTCGTCGACCTCTGGTCGACCTTCCTGGTCGGGGGCAGCGTCCACCTGCTGCCCCGGCTGCGCGTGCCCTCGCAGATCACCCGGGCCTGCGAGGAGTGGCGGATCACCGACACCCTGCTCGTCTCCTCCGTGGTCCGTATGCTGGTGGGCCGTTTCAGCGATGCCGGCCGCCGGGATCTGAGCTCCCTGCGACGGCTCTGGTTCGGTGGCGAGTCCTGCCCCGTTCCGGTGCTGCGCGCGTTCGCCGCCATGGTGCCGGGACTCACCTACGTCCACGGATACGGGCCGACCGAGACGACGCACAGTGCGACGCTCTTCCTCACCGACGACATCGCCGGTCACGACGAGGAGTTCCTGCCGATCGGAAGCCCCCTGCCGTCCGTCGACCTCCTCGTCGTCGACGACGGCCTCCGGCCGGTGCCCGACGGCGAGACCGGGGAACTCCTCATCGGCGGACCGCAGGTGATGGCGGGTTACTGCGGTGACCCGGAACGCACCGAACGCGCCCTCGTCAGCCCTCCGGGCTCCGGCGGAGCCCGCTACTACCGGTCCGGTGACTACGTCCGCCTCCGGGACGACGGCGCCCTCATGTTCCTCGGCCGGCGCGACGACGCTCTGAAGGTCAACGGCAACCTCGTCCACCTGTCCGAGGTGGAGGCGGCGGCACTCGCCGTGGAGTGGGTGACGGACTGCTGCGCGGTTCCGGCCGAGCACCCCGTGGCAGGGAAGGTGATCGGCCTGTTCGTCCTGGGCCGCCGGGACGGCACGGGCCCGGACGAGGAGGAGCTGCGCCGTGAACTGGCCCTGCGGCTGCCCGCCTACATGATCCCGGCCCGGATCGACTTCCTGGCCGACGAAGACGTCGACCTGACCGCTTCCGGCAAGCTCGACCGCAACCGCCTGCGGGAACTCACGAACAAGTGAAGGGAAGTCACCACATGGTGGAGGACGAGCTCGCCTCCTTCGGGCGGCGCGGCACGGTGACCGTCGTCCCCCGCTCCGCCAGGGGGCTCAGCCTGGGAGGTGACCCCGCGCGGCTCCTGCTCCACCCCGTGGAGGACTTCCTCCCGGAGCCGGCCGTGGTCGACCGGCTGGCCGACGCCTTCACCCGCGAAGGGCTGGCCGTCGAGGCGCGCTCCGACGCCGGTCTCACCGTCAGCGGTGAGAACCGGCTGGTCGAAGAGGTCTTCGGCAGCCCGGTGGTGCCCGTGCGCAACAAGTACATCAGGGAGTCGGTCCGCTACGAGCTGTCCGCGACGGGCACGCTCCGGTCCCGGCTGCACCCCGAGCTGATCACCGAGGTCCGGGCGCCCCGCGCGGGCTTCGAGCTGGCGCCGAGCGCCGTCCCGCCGCTGCCGCAGACCGCCGGGTACCTGAGGCTGCCCGAGGACGCCGCGCGGCTGGCCGGTGCCGACCGGCTGCACGCGTCCGGCATCCGGGGCGACGGCGTCCGGGTGGTGATGGTGGACACCGGACTGTACGACCACCCGCACCACCGGACGCACGGCTACACCACGGCCGTGGTCCCGGCGCTGACTCCGCTCGACCCCCGGAGCGACGAGCGAGGGCACGGTACGGCGATGTCGGCGCTGCTCCTGGCAGTGGCTCCGGGAGTGTCGCTCACCATGGTCAAGATGGCGGGCGAGGCGTTCTCCTTTCCGGTCGCGGCCTTCCAGCGGGCGGTGCAGTTGGAGCCGGACATCATCTCGTGCAGCTGGGGGACCCTGCGGGAGGAGCCCCACCTCCATCTGGAGGTGGCCAACGCCGTCCGGCGCGGGATCACCGTCCTGTTCGCCGCAGGAAACGGCTCCACCGACCGGCGTGACGCCATGTTCCAGTCGGTGGCGACGCCCGGGGCTCTCACGGTCGGCGGCGTCCACGTGGGGCCCGGCGGGGAGCTGCGCGCCTCCGATCTCGCTTCCAGCTACCGGTCGGCGGTCTTCCCCGGCCGGACCGTACCGGACGTGTGCGGCCCCTGCGGGATGCTGCCCAACGGCGACTACATCGTGTTCCCGACCCAGCCGGGCTGCCTGTTCGACCGGCGTAACAGCAGCTACGACGGAACGGCTCCCGACGACGGCTGGCTGGTCTCCAGCGGCACGTCGGGGGCGACGGCCTACGCGGCCGGTGTGGCGGCGCTCGCCGTTCAGCAGGGGATCGGCCAGGGCCGGGCCCTCAGGACGGAAGACCTGGTGAGCGCCTGCCTGCCGGTGACCCAAGGGCGTTCCATCACCGGGGACGACTGCGGCGGAGTGTGCCCGAACCCTGCGGTGGGCCACGGCCTCCTCACCGTCTGAGCCGCCCGGCCGCCGACAGCGGCCGGGCGGTCGCACCGCGAGCGCCGGGGGATGTCAGACGAGGCGCCGCATCCACCCGTGGGGGTCGTTCGCCCGGCCGAACTGGATGTCCACCAGCCGTCGGCGCAGACGCGTGGTCACCGAGTCCTCGGCCCCCGTGTCCGGCGCGGTCACCTCACCGTCGTTCCGCACCAGCCGCCCATGGGAGTCACCGCGGCGCCGGTGCCGCAGGCGAACACCTCCCGGATCGCTCCCGTCCGCGCGCCCTCCTGCCATTCGGTGATCTCCACCGGGCGTTCCTCCAAGTCCAGCCCGATCTCCTTGGCGAGGTCGAGGATCGAGGCGCGGGTGACACCTTCCAGGATGGTTCCGAGCTCCGGGGTGATCAGACGCCCGTCGCGCGTGACGAGGTACAGGTTCATGCCGCCCAGCTCCTCGACGTAGCGGCCCTCCGTCGCGTCGAGGAAGCAGACCTGGTGGCAGCCGTGCTCGGAGGCTTCCAGCATCGGCGCCAGGCTCGCCGCGTAGTTGCCACCGCACTTGGCTGCGCCGGTCCCGCCGCGCCCGGCACGGGTGTAGTCCGTCGACAACCAGATCGACACCGGCTTCACCCCGCCGGAGAAGTACGGGCCGACCGGCGAGGCGATGACCATGTACGTCACCTCGGCGGCGGGCCGCACCCCCAGGAAGGGCTCCGAAGCGAACATGAACGGCCGTAGACACAGGCCCTGTTCACCTTCGGCCGGCACCCACGCCCGGTCCGCTCGGACGAGCTCACGGACCGACTCGAGGAAGAGGGACTGCGGGAGTGCGGGGAGTGCCAGGCGCGGGCGAACCGCTCACCGTTGGCCTCCGGACGGAAAGTCCGGACGGACCCGTCGGAGTGCCTGTAGGCCTTCATCCCCTCGAAGATCTCCTGCGCGTAACGCAGGACCGCCGCTGCCGGATGCATCGGGATCGGAGCGAACGGAACCACAGCGGCGTCGTCCCAGCCACGCTCCTTCGTCCACACCCCCCCCCGGGCCATGTGGCCGGTGAAGTACCGGCCGAACCCGGGGTCCGCCAGGATCTCGGCGCGCCGGGCGGGGCTCGCCGGATCGGGGTTGGGCTGAACAGTGAACCGCAGACTCATCGCGGAGACTGTCCCGGTCGTCGTTCAGGAACGTGGTGTGTGGCCCATCATGAAGTGACGGTTCGGAACCCTGGCGGTCGATCAGTTTGCGGAGCGAGAGAAATGGATCTTGAAATGGCGGGCGGCCCGGCCATCGGGAACGAGGACATCGGACGGGTGGGAGAGGCCGCCGCCGGTCTCGTCGGCAGGCCGGTGCTGTGCGTGGGGACCGACCTGGTCGACGTGGACGAGATGCGGGCCACACTGGCCCGCCAGCCCCGCTTTGCCGCCCGTGTCTTCACGCCCGCCGAGCGCGCCTACTGCGAGATCCCCGACGACTCCGCCGAGCGCTATGCCGTGCGGTTCGCCGCCAAGGAGGCGGCACTCAAGGCCCTGGGTGTGGGCCTCACCGGTTCGGTCCTGACCGAGATCGAGGTGCTGCACACCCCGTCCGGCAGCCCGGCCCTCCAACTCACGGGCCGAGCGGCGGCGTTGGCCGAGAAGGCCGGTGTCCGGTCCTGGCTGGTCACTCTCACCCACAGCCGGAGCCTGGCGCACGCCTTCGTGGCCGGCCTCCCGGGCTAAGAACTGTCCCGTAGTCCCTGGCGGGCGCACGACGACAGCTACGGCACCTCGCCGCGTTGTCGGAACGCCCGGATACATCCAGCATGCGAAGGCCCCTCCGCCCAGCGAAGCACCGCATCTGACGCCGCGCGCTGATCCACCAGGGATTACGGGGCAGCCCTTAGGGCCTCTCGTCCGGATCAAGCCGGATCACGATCCGGTCTCGGGCGACCCTCAGGGTCTTGCTTTCGGCCGTGTAATCGATTCCAATCATCCGTGTAATCGATTCCACGGCTCGTTTCCGCTGGTCTCGAGGGTCACGGAAACCACAAGGAGGTGGTCCGGAAATGGCGAGCATCAAGGATGTCGCGGCCCAGGCAGGAGTCTCTGTCGCCACGGTCTCACGCGTCCTCAACAGCCATCCCTCCGTCAGCCCGGACGCACGCAGACGTGTCCTCGCCGCCGTCGACGCCCTCGGCTACCGGCCCAACGCCGTGGCCCGGTCGCTGCGCACCGACCAGACACGCACGCTCGGCCTCGTCATCAGCGACGTGCTCAATCCGTACTTCACCGCGCTGGCCCGCTCCGTCGAGGAGGAGGCGCGCGGACTCGGCTACAGCGTGATCATCGGCAACGCCGACGAGCGGCTCGAACAGCAGGACCACCACGTCCGTACGCTCCTGGACCGCAGGATCGACGGGCTCCTGGTCTCGCCCGCCGACGGGGACTCCCCGCTGCTACTGGACGTCGCGCGCACCGGAACCCCGATGGTCTTCGTCGACCGCTGGATCCCCGGGGTGGACATCCCCGTCGTGCGCGCTGACGGGCACCGGGCCATCCAGGACCTGGTCGCCCATCTGCACGCCCTCGGCCACCGCAGGCTCGCCATCATCGCGGGCCCGGCCGCCACCACCACGGGCAACGAACGCGTCGAGGCCTTCCGGGAAGCGATGCGAACCCACGGCCTCGCGCTGCCCGACTCCTACATCGGGCAGGGTGACTTCCAGGCCGACAGCGGCCGGCGCGCCACCGAGAGCTTCCTGTCGCTGCCGGAACCGCCCGAGATCGTGTTCGCCGCCGACAACCTCATGGCGCTCGGCGCCCTGGACGCGATCCGCGCACGCGGCCTGCGTGTCCCCGAGGACATCGGGATCGCGGCCTTCGACGACATCCCGTGGTTCCTTCACACCGCCCCGCCGATCACCGCGATCGCTCAGCCGACCGGCGATCTCGGCCGAGCCGCCGTGCGCGCGCTGATCGACATCGTCGAGGGCCGCCCCCCGCAGTCCGTGACCCTGCCCGCCCGCCTCGTCGTACGCAGCTCCTGCGGCGAGCGCCCATCCACCCCCGGGAGCAACGAGTGAGCGAATCAGTCGAGTTGCTGCGCATCGAAGGCGTACGCAAGACCTTCCCCGGTGTCGTCGCGCTGGACAGTGTCGACTTCGACCTGCGCAGCGGCGAGGTGCACGTCCTCCTCGGTGAGAACGGCGCGGGCAAGAGCACCCTCATCAAGATGCTCTCCGGCGCCTACCGCCCGGACCGCGGCCGGATCTTCGCCGGCGGCCAGGAGGTGCGCATCCACGGAGCGCAGGACGCCGAGAGGCTCGGGATCGCCACGATCTACCAGGAGTTCAACCTGGTCCCCGACCTCACCGTCGCCGAGAACATCTTCCTGGGCCGCCAGCCGCGCCGCTTCGGCATGATCGACCGCGGGCGCATGGAGGCCGACGCCGAGGTGCTCCTGCGCCGTGTCGGCCTGCACGTCTCACCCAGGGCCAGGGTCCGTGAACTGGGCATCGCCCGGCTGCAGATGGTCGAGATCGCGAAGGCGCTCAGCCTGGACGCACGGGTCCTGATCATGGACGAGCCGACCGCGGTCCTCACCTCCGAGGAGGTCGACAAGCTCTTCGCGATCGTGCGGCAGCTACGCGCGGACGGCGTCGGCGTCGTCTTCATCACCCACCACCTCGACGAGATCGCCGCACTCGGCGACCGCGTCACCGTCCTGCGCGACGGCCGTAGCATCGACCAGGTGCCCGCCTCGACACCCGAGGCGGAGCTCGTCCAGCTCATGGTGGGACGCAGCATCGACCAGCAGTACCCGCGCGAACGCCCGGAAACAGGGCCGTCGTTGCTCTCGGTTCGCGGCCTCACCCGGGACGGAGTGTTCCACGACATCAGCTTCGACGTGAAGGCCGGTGAGGTCGTCGGCCTCGCCGGACTCGTCGGAGCCGGCCGCACCGAGGTCGCCCGCGCGGTCTTCGGCGCCGACCCCTATGACGCCGGAACCGTCGAGGTAGGCGGCGAGCGGCTGGGCAAGCATGACGTGACCGCGGCCATGGGTGCCGGGATCGGGCTCGTCCCCGAGGACCGCAAGGGCCAGGGGCTCGTGCTCGACGCCTCCGTCCAGGAGAACCTCGGCCTGGTCACCCTCCGCTCGGCGACTCGCTCCGGCATCGTCGACGTCAAGGGCCAGCGCACCGCCGCCGCCCGCATCGCCGAGCAGCTCGGCGTACGCATGGCGGGCCTCGGCCAGCACGTCCGCACCCTCTCCGGCGGCAACCAGCAGAAGGTCGTCATCGGGAAGTGGCTCCTGGCCGACACCCGGGTCCTGATCCTCGACGAGCCGACCCGTGGCATCGACGTCGGCGCGAAGGTCGAGATCTACCAGCTCATCAACGAGCTGACGGCCTCCGGCCACGCCGTCCTGATGATCTCCAGCGACCTGCCCGAGGTCCTCGGCATGAGCGACCGGGTCCTGGTCATGGCCCAGGGCCGCATCGCCGGAGAGCTCCCCGCCCACGAAGCCACCCAGGACGCCGTGATGGCCCTCGCCGTCAGCGCCGCGCTGGTGATCGCCCCCGACAAGCACGCAGAGCACGCAGAGAACGCAGAGGAGAGCCCCCGTGGCCACTGACACGCATCCGAGCAAGACGGGCGCGGGCGGCGCCGGACACACCCTTCGCCGCCTCCTGCTCGACAACGGCGCGCTCAGCGCGCTGGTCGTCCTCCTGGTGGCGATGTCGCTGCTCTCCGGCGACTTCCTCACCACCCAGAACCTGTTGAACGTCGGTGTCCAGGCCGCGGTGACCGCGATCCTCGCGTTCGGCGTCACCTTCGTCATCGTCTCGGCGGGCATCGACCTCTCCGTCGGCTCGGTCGCCGCGCTCTCCGCCACCGTCCTCGCCTGGTCGGCGACGTCCGCGGGCGTCCCCGTCTGGCTGGCGGTCATCATCGCCGTGGCCACCGGCATCGCCTGCGGCTTCGTCAGCGGCGCCCTCGTCGCCTACGGCAAGCTGCCGTCGTTCATCGCGACACTGGCCATGCTCTCCGTGGCGAGGGGGCTGTCCCTGGTCATCTCCCAGGGCCGGCCGATCCCCTTCCCCGACTCCGTCTCCGTGCTCGGTGACACGCTCGGCGGCTGGCTGCCCGTCCCGGTCCTCGTGATGATCGCGATGGGCCTGATAGCGGCACTCATCCTGGCCCGCACCTACATCGGCCGCTCCATGTACGCCATCGGCGGCAACGAGGAAGCGGCCCGGCTGTCCGGACTGCGCGTCAAGAAGCAGAAGCTCGCCATCTACGCCCTCTCCGGCCTCTTCGCCGCCGTGGCCGGCATCGTCCTCGCCTCCCGTCTGGTCTCCGCACAGCCGCAGGCGGCACAGGGGTACGAACTCGACGCGATCGCCGCGGTCGTCATCGGCGGCGCCAGCCTCGCGGGCGGCGTCGGCAAGGCGTCCGGCACCCTGATCGGCGCACTGATCCTCGCCGTGCTGCGTAACGGCCTCAACCTCCTGTCCGTGTCCGCCTTCTGGCAGCAGGTCGTCATCGGCGTCGTCATCGCCCTCGCGGTGCTGCTGGACACGCTGCGCCGCAAGGCCGGTTCCGGCGCATCCGCCGGAGGCGCGTCCGCCGCGCCCGGATCACCCGGAAAGGGCCGCAAGGGCGCGATGCAGCTGGGCATCGCGGTGGTCTGCCTGGCCGCCGTCATCGCCGCCGTGACCTTCTTCAAGTCCGGTTCCTCCGGCACCACCACCAAGGTGGGCATGTCGCTCTCCACCCTGAACAACCCCTTCTTCGTCCAGATGAAGGAGGGCGCCCAGCAGGAGGCCGAGAAGGCGGGGGTCGACCTCACCGTCACCGACGCCCAGAACGACGCCTCCCAACAGGCCAACCAGCTGGAGAACTTCACCAGCTCCGGCGTGGACTCCGTCATCGTCAACCCGGTGGACTCCGACGCGGTCGGCCCCGGCGTCCGCAACGCCAACAAGGCGGACATCCCGGTCGTCGCCGCGGACCGGGGCGTCAACAAGGCCGAGACGGCGACACTCGTCGCCTCCGACAACGTCGCGGGCGGCAAGCTCGCCGCGAAGACACTCGCCGACCGGCTCGGCGGCAAGGGCAGCATCATCGTCCTCCAGGGCACCGCCGGCACCTCCGCCAGCCGTGAGCGCGGCGCGGGCTTCGCCGCAGGGATGAAGGCGTACCCGGACATCAGGATCGTGGCGACCCAGCCGGCCGACTTCGACCGCACCAAGGGCCTGGACGTCATGACCAACCTGCTCCAGTCCCACCCCGGCGTCAACGGCGTCTTCGCCGAGAACGACGAGATGGCGCTCGGCGCGGTCAAGGCACTGGGCGGCAAGGCCGGCAAGTCCGTGCCGGTCGTCGGCTTCGACGGGACCCCCGACGGCCTGACGGCGGTCGAGGCGGGCACCCTGTACGCCTCCGTGGCCCAGCAGCCCGGGGAACTGGGGAAGATCGCCGTACAGAACGCCGTCAAGGCTGCCGACGGCAAGAAGATCGACAGCATGGTGAAGGTGCCGGTCAAGGTCGTCACCCGGAAGAACGTCGCCGACTTCTCCTGATCACGAAAGGCACTGCCCTGATGCAATCGACCGACGCCTCCGCAGCCTCCGCGCCCTCCGGGCACGACCTCCTGGTCGTCGGGTCGGCCAACGCCGACCTGGTCGTCGGTGTCGACCGCCGCCCCGGGCCGGGGGAGACGGTGCTCGGCTCCGACCTCGTCGTCCACCCCGGCGGCAAGGGCGCCAACCAGGCGGTCGCCGCCGCCCGCCTCGGTGCCCGTACGGCGCTCCTGGCCCGGGTCGGCGACGACGCCCACGGGCGGCTGCTGCGTGCCTCGCAGCAGGAGGCGGGGGTCGACACCGACGGAGTCCTCGTCGGAGGGGCGCCCACCGGCGTGGCCCTCATCACCGTCGACCCCTCGGGCGACAACAGCATCGTCGTCTCCCCGGGCGCCAACGCCCGGCTGACCCCAGAGGACATCAGGGCCGCGGGACCGCTCCTCGCGTCGGCCCGCGTGGTCTCCGTACAGCTGGAGATCCCGTTGGACACCGTCGCGGAGACGGCCCGTGCCCTCGGCCCGGGCACGCGGCTGGTCCTCAACCCCTCCCCGCCCGCGCCGCTCCCCGACGAGGTGCTGGCCGCCTGCGACCCGCTGGTGGTCAACGAGCACGAGGCGCGCTACATCCTGGGGGAGGGCGCGGGCAACACCCCGGAATCCTGGGCCCGCGGACTGACCGCCCTCGGCCCCCGATCGGTGGTGATCACCCTGGGTGCCGAAGGCGCGCTGGTCTCCGACACCCGTGGGGGCGACCCCGTACGCGTGCCGAGCCCCCGGGTCGACGCCGTGGACACGACGGGCGCGGGCGACGCGTTCACCGCGGCACTGGCCTGGCGGCTCGGCCTGGGCGAGGAACTCACCGAGGCCGCCGCGTTCGCCGTACGGGTCGGCGCGGCAGCCGTCACCAAGGAAGGCGCGCAGGCGTCCTTCCCGACAGTGGAAGAGGTCGACGCGCTGTGAAGAAGTCAGGCATCCTGAACCGCCATCTGGCGGGAGCGCTGGCCGAACTCGGTCACGGCGACGGCGTGCTGATCTGCGACGTGGGCATGCCCATCCCTCCGGGCCCCCGCGTGGTCGACCTCGCCTTCCGGGCGGGCGTCCCGTCCTTCGCCGAGGTCCTGGACGGCCTGCTGGACGAACTGGCCGTGGAGGGCGCGACGGCGGCCGAGGAGATACGGGAGGCGAACCCCGAAGCCGCCCGACTCCTGACCGCCCGCCTCCCGGACCTCACACACGTGTCGCACGAACAGCTGAAGGCGCTCACCGCGTCCGCCCGTCTGGTGGTGCGGACAGGGGAGGCCCGGCCGTACGCCAACGTGCTGCTGAGGTGCGGTGTCTTCTTCTGACACCGGCCCCGGCCGGGCCCCTACTTCGGCGCGGCCAACCGGTCGAGGATCTCGAGGTGGGCGGGGGTCGGACGGACACTCCCCGCCGCGGCGTTCTCCTCCAGGTGATCGATCCGGGCCGTGCCCGGGATCGGGAGGACGACCGGCGAGTGTGCGAGCAGCCAGGCCAGGGCGACCTGTGTGGGGGTGGCCTCCAGCTCGGCCGCCACGGCGAGGATCTCGGTGTTCGCCCCGGAGTCGCCCCAGACCACCGGGCGCCACGGCAGGAACGCGATCCCCTCCGCCTCGCAGGCGGCGAGGACGGGCTCGTGCTCACGGTCGAGCAGGTTGTAGCGGTTCTGCACGCTGGCGATCTCCACGGTCTCCCGCGCCTCCGCGAGTTCGTCGGCGGTCACCTCGGAGAGGCCGATGCGGCCGATCTTGCCCTCGTCCCGGAGGTCCCGCAGCGTGCCGAGCTGGTCGGCGAGCGGAGTCTCCGGATCGATGCGGTGCAGCTGAAGGAGTTCGATCCGCTCGACACGCAGGCGGCGCAGCCCTTGCTCCACCTGGTCGCGCAGGACGGCCGGCCTCCCGTCGAGCTTCCAGTCGGCCGAGGGGTCCGGCCGCGTGAGGCCGACCTTCGTGGTGATCAGGAGGTCCTCGGGGTAGGGGTGCAGAGCTTCGGCGAGGAGTTCCTCGTTGGCCCCGCCGCCGTACATGTGCGCGGTGTCGATCAGTGTGATGCCCAACTCGACCGCGCGGCGGGCGACCGAGAGACCGGTCTCGCGGGCGGCCCCCGGTTCGGTCGGCAAGCGCATGGCTCCGAATCCGAGCCGCCGCACCTCTAGATCCCCACCGATACGAAACGCTGTCGCTGTCATATGTCGCGTAGATCCTCTCGGGTCAACGTGACACGTTAGCAGCTCAGTTGGCCGAGACGGCCGGTACTGCGAGCGTGCTCGTCGGGCGTCCGCAACTCCGTTGCGGCAGGATTCCTGAGCCCTTGGACCGTGTCCTATGTGGTGAGGCGGGCGAGGCGCTTGTAGCAACAAAAAGAGCGGCGGCGAGCCCAGGGGAAGGCCAGGTGGTTGCGGGGTAGGCGTTCTCACCGTTCGCTGGACTCGACTCCCTTACGGGCGATGCGCATGCCGATGGGTGCTTGCCCCATAGCCATTTCCGCAGGTGAGGGAGGTCGTATGCCTTGTCCGCACGGAGACGCTGAGGCTTGAAGCACCGGCCGCGGTGAGGTCGTGTCTCGTGTGGTGACCCATGATCACCGGGTTCAGGGCGAGGCTGTCGTGGACGTTCGCGGCGGAGAGGCCGACGAGGAGGGGCAGCACCTTCGCGTCCGACAGGACGTGCGTCTTGCCGGATACCTTCCTTCGGATGTACCGACCACCGGTGCCCGGCCTGCTGAGTCTCACTCGTATGCACTCGCAGGCGCGGGTCCGCGCCCCGCTCTTGGACACCAGCGTCATCCCTGCGGAGTGCCTCCGCTGACTGCAGTCGTGGTCGGTCCGTGGTCTCCGCACGACGTTCGCTCACGGCGTCGAGCAGTAGTTCCACAGGCTCGGTGGGCAGCCTTCGCGAGAAAGGTGCGTGAGATGCCACGAGACGGCAGTGGACGCGCTGCAGCTCAGTCACCGCACCATGCTCACTCGCATAGCCCGCATCGTGGAAAGCTGCGCGCGAGGCTGACGCCGGGCCAGGCCGGCCGGCAGGGGGCGGCAACTCACGCTCGTCAATGCCGCGCCGTACCCTTCCCCCCGGCTGTCCGGGGCGGCATCTCCCTGCTCCGGCCGCTCTGTCACCCGTTTGCGCAGGTGGTGAACGCGCGCGCAGTGGCATGGGTGCCGGTAGACAAGTGGCGTCGTCGTTCGGCAGTTCGTGGGCACGGGACGCGCGCTCGAACAGCTTTTCCATTGTGCAGGGGAGTCCTCGCATGAACGTATCCACCACCGAGCCACCCACTTTGGTGCCCGTTGAGGGACGGGGCCCGGGTAGCGTCGTGATCAGCTGGCTGACCACGACGGATCACAAGAAGATCGGTCACCTGTACCTGGGTGCGTCGTTCTTCTTCTTCCTCGTCGCCGGCGTGATGGCGCTGCTGTTGCGTGCGGAGTTGGCCCGCCCCGGGCTGCAGATCTTGTCCCCGGAGCAGTACAACCAAACCTTCACGCTGCACGGCACGATCATGCTGCTGTTCTTCGCGACTCCGACGTTCGCCGGGTTCGCCAACGCGATCATGCCGTTGCAGATCGGGGCTCCCGACGTAGCGTTCCCCCGGCTGAACATGCTGTCGTTCTGGCTGTTCCTCTTCGGCGGTCTCATCGTCGTCAGCAGCTTGATGACGTCACAGGGAGCGGCCGATTTCGGCTGGACTGCCTACACCCCGCTCAGCGGCGGTGAGCGCACCCCGTACGTCGGCGGCGACATGTGGATCATGGGCCTGGCTCTGTCCGGTTTCGGCACCATTCTCGGTGCCGTCAACTTCATCACCACGATCATCTGCATGCGTGGGCCGGGCATGACCATGTTCCGAATGCCGATCTTCACCTGGAACATCCTGCTGACGTCCGTACTGGTCCTGCTGGCCTTCCCCGTTCTGGCCGCGGCCCTGCTGGTGCTGGAAGCCGACCGGAAATTCGGCGCGCAGGTCTTCAACCCCGAGAACGGGGGCGCGCTGCTGTGGCAGCACCTGTTCTGGTTCTTCGGCCATCCCGAGGTCTACATCATCGCCCTGCCGTTCTTCGGGATCATCACCGAAATTCTCCCGGTCTTCTCCCGCAAGCCGGTCTTCGGCTATGTGGGCCTGGTCGGCGCCACCATCGCGATCGCCGGGCTCTCCGCGACCGTGTGGGCGCACCACATGTTCGCCACCGGCGCGGTACTACTGCCGTTCTTCTCCTTCATGACCTTCCTCATCGCAGTACCGACCGGGGTGAAGTTCTTCAACTGGATCGGCACCATGTGGAAGGGCTCCCTGTCCTTCGAGACGCCCATGCTGTGGTCGATCGGCTTCCTCGTGACGTTCCTCTTCGGCGGACTGACCGGCATCATCCTGGCCTCACCACCCCTTGACTTCCACGTCACCGACAGCTACTTCGTCGTAGCCCACTTCCACTACGTCGTCTTCGGCACGGTCGTCTTCGCCATGTTCGCCGGATTCCACTTCTGGTGGCCCAAGATGACCGGCACGATGCTCGACGAACGCCTCGGGAAGATCCATTTCTGGACCCTGTTCATCGGCTTCCACACCACCTTCCTCGTCATGCACTGGCTCGGCGCTGAAGGCATGCCCCGCCGCTACGCCGACTACCTCGCCGCCGACGGCTTCACCGCCCTGAACACCGTCTCCTCCATCGGAGCCTTCCTCCTGGGCGGCTCCACGCTTCCCTTCCTCTACAACATCTGGAAGACCGCCAAGACCGGAAAGCGCATCGACGTCGACGACCCCTGGGGCTACGGCCGATCCCTGGAATGGGCCACCTCATGCCCGCCGCCGCGACACAACTTCCTCACCATGCCCAAGATCCGCTCCGAATCGCCGGCATTCGACCTCCACTACCCCGCCGTCGCCGATCTGGAAAAAGCCCGGCACGGAGGCCGACGAGACGTCATCGAACCTGGGATGGGCGTCGCGCCCCCGTTGGGCAACGAGGACAAGGGCCGCGACGACACATGAAATCCGCATCCCCGCCCCCTGGGCTGCCAACCCCGGGCCCTGCTGCGGGCATCCATGAGATCGAGCGCTTCCTGGCGGCGCAGACCGAATTCTCCCGCGCCCGGCAGGTGGCAGAGGTGTTCGCGGACCGCATGCCCCGCCTCACCACCACCGAACGCCAACAACTCGCAACCCTCTACACACGCGAGCACCTCAAGGCCTCCCACCGCCTACGCACTGAATTGGTCCGACAGCACGCCGCCCACAAGGCCCACGACCTGCTACGCCGCCGATGCGTCGCCGTAGCACTCCTCATCGGCGCGGCTGGCGCCGGCTTTGCTCACTTCACCCTCCAGGCCCTCACCACCCGCTAACCGACGGGTATGTAAGAGGGGATGGGTCTTCACGTCGAGTGTGGGCGGCCGTAACGACAGGCCGCCCATACATCTTGCTTCGCGCGGGGAACCGCCACTGCGGCACCGGCGGCCTGATGCCACGTGCTAGGAGAGGGGGGCCGGCGACGCCCAGGGAGTCGCCTCCGTCGTCGCCCTCCTGGCCGGCACAGGCCAGAGCACGACCTCCTCGGCAAAGGCATGGCTGAAGGTGTGCTGAACGACGTCTTTGAGCCAGCCCCGCCGCTGGGCCGGCGATCCATCGCCGGACTCATAGAGCCCCATCAGACGACCGAGCTCGCCATGGTCGCGCCGTTGACGTACCAGAACGCTTCCCAGGCCCCCTAGTTCATGGATGGTCCGGTCGGCGATAGAAGCAACTGTGGCTTTCCGTGGCCATTGTGCATCTCTCTTTCATGAAGCTCATCGTCGGCCGGATCAGCGGGGCGAGCGACGGAGCTCTGCTCTCCAGGCAGATCAGGACAGCGGCGCATTCCGTGAGTCGTAAGAGCCCTGGAACAAGGTGGTCAACGCTCTTGGCCCATGGCTTTGCGCACGGCGTCCTTGGTGCGGTCCATCAGTGCGGCCACCGGGCCGAGAGCCATGTTGGCCGCGCCGGACTCGACTCCCGGGTGGGGGCGGGTGGGAGCCATGGCTTCAGCGGCCTTGACCGCCTTGGCCATCGCCGCGAGGTTCGTGAGATCGGTGCTGCGGCGAATGTGGATGAATTCGTACCTCTCTTCGGCGCGGGCGTGCTCCTGGACGTCCGTGCGCAACTTCATGAACCGAGGCATAAACGTCGGGTCGTCGGTGTCCAGATCGTCGAGCGCCGCCAAGGTTTCCTTGGCGGCCTTCTCCTCGGCCAGACGGTCCTCGACGATTTGCTCGCCGCCCGGGAAGCTGCGTCGGGCGAAGGGATGGACGACTTCCTCTTCCGCGGTCTCGTGGACGGCGAGCAGGCGCACCAGGCGGCGGAACGCGTCGCGGCGGTCCTCACCGGCCCCGGCCTCGACCTCGTCGAACAGATTGCGGATGTCGCCATGTTGTCGCATGAGCAGTGCCACGACGTCGGCGTCCTGAGCCTGGTCGTCACCGGCATGCGGGGTCTGAAGTTCGGACATGCCGGGCCTCACTTCTCGCGCATGGCGGGATCGGGGTGCTCGCCCTCGGACTGCACGCGGTACTCGCGGCCGAACACGGCGTCGTGCTCCGTGATGACCCGCTCGCTCGGAGGCTCCTCACCGCCGTGGATCTGCTCCTGCAAGGCCTCGAATCGCTCGTGGGCCTCGCGTACGTAGCCGGCGCCCAGAGTCGTCAGATCCATCTGGGTATCCAACAGCTCGCGCACGTACGCCTTGTTCGGTTCGAAGGTGAGCACGTTGGGCAACTCGGGAGCCAGCACCGACTCCGGTTCGCGACCGTCATGGCGCCGCATGAGGTCACACGCGATGTGAAGGTGCTCGAGCTCCATGTTCAGGTGCAGCTCCCAGATGGCCTTCACCTTGGGGTCGCTCTCCTGCTCCATGAAGGAGTGGTAGAGGTAGCACTCGTTGTACTCGTGGTTGACCAACTGCTCCCACCACGTCTCACCCGGGTCCACCAACGACTCGTAGTGGGTGACGTGCTCTTCCTCGATCAGCCCGATCTCCTGGTAGAGCTGGCGGGCGATCGGCTCCATGTAGGTGGGGCCGGTGTTCATGTAGAAGTTCATCGTCTGCTGCTCCGTCGACATGATCGTCAGCGCGTGGAGCTTCGACAGCGGATTCGTCTCGTCCTTCGCGTACGAGTCGCGGACGTTGTCCACCGGGTCACGGTGGTGGTACTTCGTCGGCCGGCCGGGCATCACCTCGGTCAGCCCGTCCACGATCGCCTCCGCCTTGCGGTGCTCGATCATCTCGTACAGGTTCGCGTACCGATACAGGTGGTCGAAGTCCTCCAGCACGCCGAACTGGTACGCCTGCTTCAGATACGGGTCCGGCTCCATGCGCGCGACCCAGGCGGTGAGGTCCACCGCCACCTGCTCGTAAGCGATCGTCGTCTCCAGCACCGATGAAACGCCTGGCAGAAGCCAGTTCACCACCTTCTGCTGCTGCGCCTCGATGTAGCGCGTGCGGGCCAGCTGCCGTTTGATCTCGGGGTCCGGGCAATTCCGCGCCAGCTGGTGGCTGAACAGGATCGCCTCGACCTCGATACCGTTCATCGTGATGATCCGGCACCGGGTGTAGGGGTCGCAGTGGTCCGGATCGATCGGCTTGACGTTCAACTCACGCCAACTGCGCAACTGCCGGTCCAGCGGGATACCACGCTGCTCAAGCGGATTGAAGGTCACCAGAAGTCTCCTCGGTGGGACAGACGGACGGAGCACCCTCGTAGTCGCGATCCAGCTCTGCCGAGCGTCCGCAGGGCACCACCCGCCATGCTTAACCCCGAACGACAGGAGCCGCTATTGCACACGCCCAGTCAGACCTACCGGGGCCCGTATGACGTAATCCCTCCGCCCCGCCGTTACCACGCTGGGCGGCACAGTAAGAGCGCCAAGACGCCAGTCGACCGGGCCCGCAAGAAGGCCGCCGCAGCCGACCAGCGGCTGCGCGCGTCGGCCTCTCCGCCGCGCACACCCACGACAGCCTCGCACTGAAGCCGATGGCCGAGGGTCACCACACGAGACACGACCCCCACCGCGGTCGCTACTTCAATCCCCACCGTCTCCACATGGACCAGGCATACGACGCCCCCCACCTGCGGAAATGGCTCAGAGACAAGCCCATCGGTGTTCGCGTCACCCGCAAAAGCATCGAGTCCAGCGAACGCTCAGGGCGAGCCTCACCCCATAGGACGCGGTATAGAATCGGGCCTGTGACTGCCGGGTCGGCCTTGGGCCATGTACGAGAGAGAAGCCCGGCTCCTGCATGAGCGCATGGCGGGCGCGAGCCCCGCCACCCTGTCGTGTTCTCCCGCCCGGCGCCCTGCGCGGCGCCCCCTTCCCAGCGGAATCCACG
Source organism: Streptomyces sp. NPDC091271 (assembly GCF_044757505.1). Classification (NCBI taxonomy): domain Bacteria; kingdom Bacillati; phylum Actinomycetota; class Actinomycetes; order Kitasatosporales; family Streptomycetaceae; genus Streptomyces; species Streptomyces sp. NPDC091271. The sequence goes on from NZ_JBIVVD010000005.1 coordinate 532,156, forward strand.
ACACGGAGAAGCAGCAGACATGTCCCACACACAGCAGCAGGACCCGCACAGAAGCGAGCAGGGCGTCGACGTCGTCCAATTGGACCACCACGCCGTGTTCGCCAGAGACCGCAACCTGTCGGCCGAGTTCCTCGCCACCGTCCTGGGCCTTGAGGTCGGCCGCCCGTTCGGGCCGTTCCTCCCTGTCGACCTGGGCAACGGCGTGACGCTCGACTACTACGAACTGCGGGGCGAGCCGGTGCAGTCGCAGCACTATGCCTTCCTCGTCCCCGACGCACAGTTCGACACCATGGTCGCCCGGCTCGAGGCGCTCGACGTCACCTACTACGCCGACCCCCATCACAAGGAACCCGGCCGTATCAACCGGCTCTTCGGTGGCCGCGGGGCCTACTTCAAGGACCCGGACGGCCACAACATGGAGATCATGACCCGGCCCTACACCCGTCCCAGGTAGCCGCCGCCGTCATGCGTCCGTGAGCCCGTCGACCAGCGTGGCCAGCGCCGTGGCGAGTGCGTCGAGCCCCGGGCCGGCCGGGCCGCCCGGCTCGGTCATGTACAGGTCGCGCCGGATCTCGATCATCAGCGCGCCGACCCGCCGGTCCGTCCCGTAGTGCTTCAGCGGAACATACGTACCGGGGAACGGGCTGTTCAGTCCCGTGCCGCCGAATCCAGCGAACGCCGCCTCCGCCCGGGCCAGAAGCCCGGGCGGAGTGTGGAAGCCGTCGGTGCCCAGACAGACCGGAGGCCGCGGGCCGGTGCCGTGCAGCTCGTACGGGAGCGCGATGGCCGGGTAGGAGTGGACGTCGATGACGACGGCACGGCCCGTGGCGGCCAGCCGGTCGTCGACTGCGGCGGTCATCGCGCGGGCGTAAGGGCGGAAATAGCGGTCGAGCAGCGGCTCCGGATCCTCACCGGGCGGACGGAGCCGCTCCCGGTGCGTGGTGCGCGTGTAGACCGCGCCCATGCCGGCGGCCAGCATCTCCTCCCGGTCGTCGGGGAACCGCTCCGGATCGACGACCAGCCGCGACAGGCCGTTGACGAAGCGCCAGGGGGCCACCGCGCTGCCCGCGGAGGTCCTGGCGGCCAGGTCGGCCGTATGGGAGTCCGTGATGTGGTCGAGTTCGGCGTCGAGGGCCTTGTCGTCGAGCACGATGCCATGGCGCACGCGCTCCGGGACGACCCGGGAGGAGTGGGGGACATGCAGCAGCACCGGAGACCCGGCGGCGCCGGGCAGGAGCTGGAAGGGGGACGGCTCGGGGCTCAGGAGTCGGCCCTCGTACGTGAGGCCTCGGGGTGGGGTGCGATCGCGTAACCCGCGAGGGCCGGCTCCAGCAGATCGAAGGCGGCGACGGCCTCTTCCCCGATGATCGCGGCGATCTCGGGGTTGCCCCTGCCCGCCAGCGTCAGTTCCTGGATGCGCCGGAACAGGACGCGGTGCACCCCGCCGAGCAGGGCGGCCGCCGTGCACGGGGTGATGTCGTCGGCGGAGGTGTTGGTCGCCTCGGCGAGCACCTCCGCCAGAGCGTCCTCGCGCCGGTCGTGCAGGCCGCGCAGGCAGGTCGAGAGCGTCGGGCTGTCGGCGACCATCCGGGAGAACCTGGGGCCGGCGAATCCCACTACCGGATCCTGCGCCGCGGCGGAGGCCAGGAAGCCGCGACGGAGCGCGGCGAGAGCCGATTCACCGGCGGCGCGGCCGGCGACCGTACGCGCCAGGCTCGCCACGAACTGGTCCTGGTGGTCCAGCGCCAGATCCTCCTTGCGCGCGAAGTAGTTGGTCACCGTCTTCTTCGCGACCCGGGCGGCGGTGGCGATCTCGGCGATCGTCGTCCGCTCGAAGCCCTGCTCGACGAAGAGCCTGGTCGCGTGGTCGGAGATCGACTGCCGCGTCTCGCGCTTCTTCGACTCGCGAAGTCCGACGGTCTCGGTGCTCGCCTGGATGCTCATGAGTGAAGTTTATACTCGTCGTATCTTTTTTTACGCCGACCGGTGTGAGACCCGGACGCCGCCGCCCCGCCGACAAGGGCCGGTGGGGCGGCACGTGCGAAGGGAGAGGTCAGTTCGCCCAGACCTCGGCGTCGTCGGCCGGGACGGTGGTGGCGAGCTTCAACTCCTTGCGGGCGGCGACCGTCTTATTCGGGTCGATGCCCGTGAAGGCGAGGTCGTAGGCGATGTAGAAGTCGTCGATGCTCCCGGCCGAGGCCGCCTCCTCCCACGCGCCGGCAGTCTCCTCCAGTCGCGTGCGGAGCTTGGTGGTCTCCGGCTGCTCCATGCTCTTCAGATCGGCCACGTGGGCGTTCAGCGCCGAGGAGACAGCCTCGGCCTGCTCCTTGTAACCGGCCAGGTCGTTCTCGATCTGGTCCGCCTCGGGCTGGTTGTTCCAGAAAGCCTCGTAGACGGCGTTGGAGCCCTTCAGGTATGCCAGCTGGTCGGCGTTCAGGGACTTGCTCTCGAGCGATCCGGAGAACGTGCCCGACTCCTTGGCGTACGTACAGCTCACCGCCCGGTCGCCGGTCTTCCAGGTCTCGCTGGTGGGGTAGTAGTAGAAGAGGCCGACGCCCGCCGGGACCGCCCAGGTGTCGGAGATGAACTTCTGCGACTCCACCGGGCACTGCTTGTCGGCGATCTTCGTGGCCCCGTCGTCACCGGGGTATGCCGACTCTCCCTTGATGCTGAACTCGCCGACGACCTGACCCTTGTGCGCCTCCCCGCACGGGACGATCTCGACGCTGAATTCCTGGCTCGCGGTCGCCCCGCTGTTCGGGTTGTAGCAGTCGCCCGGAGTGAGCGAGAAGACCGACCGCTGGCGAATCGCCTTCTTGGCGCCGGCCTTGGCGCTGTCGATGGCATCGGCGCAGCCCACCGCGCCGATCGCGAGAAGGGCGACGGCGGCGGATATGCCGCGCGCTGAACGGGACGTGACACCGAAAAACATGACGTGGGCATCCTCAAGCGGAAGAGCTGTGAACAGGTGTGCGCATCGTATGGCATATGTGTGACGGCTCTGTGTGCGGGTGGAACGTGCGCTTGTGGCATTTTTACGTTGACGGTCAGTGTTGGCCAGGGCTAAAATTACGTCCATGGTAAAAATGTTCTCGCATGAAAGGTGGGGTGCGGCCCAGTGGAGCGGCAACGCCCCTTGCTGGTCCATCAACTGACGAACTGTCACCTGACTTCCCCTTGAACGACATCGCCGCAGGAGTCCGCATGCAGATCACCACGTCCACCGTCTCGCTCACCATCGACGACGTCGCCGCGTCCAAGGTCTTCTTCACCACCCACCTCGGGTACAGCGAGACCGTCGCCACCGAGGACTTCGCTTCTCTCGCCCGAGAGGACGCCGCGGTCGATATCGTTCTCCTGCGCCGCGGCATCGACGTCCTGCCCGCCGCCCAGCGCGACCAGCATGCCTCCGGACTGATCCTCGCCTTCACCCTCACCGGTCTGGAGGACGAGGAGAAGCGGCTGCGCGCGGAAGGCGTCGAGATCACGATGCCGCTACGCGAAGAACCGTGGGGCGAGCGCCTGTTCCAGATCACCGACCCCAACGGGGTCGTCGTCCAGTTCGTCGAGTGGGCCGCAGCGCCGGATTCGGAGCACGCATGAGGACATTGCAGACCGTGGCACTCCTCGCCTCGGCCATGGGGACGGCCCTGATGGCCGGGCTGTTCTGCGCCTTCTCCTACGCCGTCATGCCGGGCCTGTCCCGCGGCGACGACCGGGCGTTCGTCCAGAGCATGCAGCACATCAACCGGGCCATCATCAACGGCTGGTTCCTCACCCCCTTCCTGCTGCCACTACCGCTGCTGGTGCTGGCGACGGTCCTCGCCGCGAAGGGGCACAGCGGGGGAGCCCTGCCGTGGATCATCGCCGCGCTGGTGCTCTACGGGGCGGCGTTCCTCGTCACCGGAACGCAGAACGTCCCGCTCAACGACACACTCGACAAGGTGCCGCTCGACTCGGCCCCCGACCGGCTCACGGAAGCGCGCGCCGCGTTCGAGGACCGCTGGGTCACATGGAACACCGTCCGCGCCGCCCTCCACACCGCGTCCCTCGGCGCCCTGCTGTGGGCGCTCTACGTCCATGGGACGGCCGTACGGGAGTTGAGCTCCTAGGGGATCCACGGGAACCCGGGGGGATCAGGCCGCGATCGCGACCGCCGGCCTGGTCAGGGCGGGGGAGCCCGACTGCACGGGAGCCGGGGTGAAGACGACCACCCGCAGCAGTGCGAACCGCCCGACCCCGGCCGCCGCGGACGCCGACAGATAGACGGTCTGCTCGACGAGCGCGGAGGGAGCGGACTGCACGCTGTGCAGCACGAGCAGTGCGCCGGTGGTGAACGCGTAACTCACCACCACCGTCAGCCCGGACTGCAGGTGGACCCGCCACCCCGTGCGGTCGCTCCGGAAGGAGATCCGGCTGTGCAGCTCCGTCGCTATCACCGTGGAGACGACGGTGATCACGGCGTTGGCGAGGACCAGCGGTATCCGCTCGCCCAGCAGCACCAGCGCACCACTGGCGGCCAGTCCGACTCCGCCCCCGCAGACGACGAAGCGCACGAACGCCGCGGCCAGCGGATGGGCGGTGCGCTTCGTCGGCAGGTGCGATCGGGCGGTCACGGGGTTCCTCCGGGTGGGATGCGGGGACGGTCCTCTGATTCCACCCCACAACCTAGGGACGGCACGTCCCCCCAGCGATGCAGCCAGGCCCCGACTTATATGGGGGCTATCCCCCAGGGGGACTGGGGGATACCCATCCCCCCGGCCGGTCATGACGCCCAGCACCGACCGCCGGTCATGGCGCACAGCACCGCGTGACCACCGGCGCACCTCTCTCGTTGACCAAGGCCGCGCACCCCCGCCCTGCGGCCCCGGTGAGGAGAGGAGCGGCCATGCACGAATGCCCGCCACTGAGCCCGTCGCAGAGGACGCCGGACGTCCCGCCGAGCCTGCGGGCATCCGGCCCGCTGCCGTGGCTGACGGCGCTCGCACTGGTCTTCGCCGCAGTCCAACTCGCCTTCGTCGTACCGGGTTCAGGGCTGGCATGGGACGAGACGGTCTACGTCAGCCAGGTCGGCGGCAACGCCCCTCCCGCCTTCTTCAGCGCCCCCCGCGCCCGGGGTATCTCCTACCTGGTCGCTCCGGTCGCCGCGCTCACCCCCTCCACCACCGTGCTCCGGATCTACCTCGCCCTGGTGTCCGCCGCCGCCCTGCTCCTCGCCCTGTGGATCTGGCGGAAGGCGCTGCCCACACCCGTACTCGTAGGCGCGGGCGCACTGTTCGCGGGCCTGTGGCCGACCCTGTTCTACGGCCCCGCCGCCATGCCCAACCTGTGGTGCGCGCTGGGGGCACTGGCCGCGACCGGGTGGGTCGTGAGGGCCCTGCGCGGTGGAGCCGGGCCGACGGAGACGGCAGGCGCGGGCGTGGCCGTGGCGCTGGTCGCTCTGATGCGGCCGGCCGACGGCTTCTGGCTCGCGCTGCCGCTGGCCCTCGCCGTCTCCCTGGTACCCGGCCGACGCCTGCCGCGCCTGTTCGCTGCGCTCGCCGGCGGACTCGTGGCAGGCTGCGCGCCCTGGGCCGCCGAGGCGTACGCCCACTACGGCGGCCTCGGCAACCGACTGCACCGGGCCGGCGAGATCCAGGGCGGGCTCGGGTGGAACTTCGCGGTCGACGACCACCTGCGATCGCTCGCCGGCCGGACCCTGTGCCGCCCCTGCGACATCGGCTGGGAGAACCCGGCCACAGCCGTGTGGTGGGTGGCACTGCCCCTCCTCGCGGCCGGCGGGATCGCGGCGGCCCGGCGTGCGGGCCGAGGTGTCACGGCACTGCTGGCGACGGCGACGGGCCTCTCGTCGGCTGTCCCGTATCTGTTCCTGGTCGAATACGCCGCGCCCCGATTCCTCCTCCCCGCCTACGCGTTGCTGGCCGTGCCCGTGGCGGAACACGTGGCGCACCTCTACGCCCGGACACGGCGCTCACGCCGCCCCGCGGGAGCCGCCGCGCTGACGCTGGCCCTGGCCGCTCATCTCACCGTCCAGCTCTCCGTGCTCAGCCATGTCGTCCGCACGAGCCACGCCACGACCGCGGAGTTCGCCGCCGCCGCCGGGGCGCTGAACCGGCTGGGTGTGCGTCCGCCCTGCGTGGTCAGCGGTGACCAGGCCGTGCCGATCGCCTACTACGCCGGCTGTGCCTCGCGCCAGACCGACGGGCACGACGCGAGCATCAGCCCCGAAACCCTCCACGACCTCGCGCGGCGCGTACCCACGGCCGTCCTGGTGCCCGAGGGCGGCGCACCGCCCCCGGGCACCGGCGCCACGCGGGCGGTCCCCCTGCCGGCCGGCCGTGGCCCCGGCCCCCACCGGACCTATCTGCTGCCGGGCCCCGCCACCGGCTGGACGGCGGCCACCGGATAATCGGCTGACCGGACCGTCCGACTCGCCTATTGTCGACGTGTTTCCCACCGGGAAGCCATGTCACGACGTGGAGGACGACTGTGCGTTATCGCAAGCTGGGGCGTAGCGGACCGCGGGTGTCGGAGATCGGATACGGCGCCTGGGGCATCGGCGAGTCCAGCTGGGTCGGAGCCACCGAGGACGAGTCCGTACGCGCCCTGAACCGGGCCGTGGATCTCGGGGTGAACTTCATCGACACGGCGCGAGGCTACGGCGAGAGCGAGCGCATCGTCGGCCGGGTCGTCCGCGAACGCACCGGCGACGACGTGCTGGTCGCGACCAAGGTGCCGCCGAAGAACAGGGTGTGGCCGGCGCCCGACGGTGTGGACCCTGACGAGGCTTTCCCCGGCGAGCACATCCGTACGAGCCTGGAGACCAGCCTCCGCGCCTCCGGCCTGGACCACTTCGACGTCCTGCAGTTCCACGTCTGGAACGACGAGTGGATGGGCCGCGGGGACTGGCTGGAGACCGTCGCCGACCTGAAGCGGGAGGGCAAGATCCGCCTCTTCGGTGTCTCCGTCAACGACCATCAGCCCGACACCGCCCTCGCGCTCGTCCGCAGCGGGGCCGTCGACAGCGTCCAGGTCATCTACAACGTGTTCGACCAGGCGCCCGCCGACGCGCTCCTGCCGGCCTGCGAGGAGCACGGCGTCGGTGTCATCGTGCGGGTGGCGCTGGACGAAGGCGGACTCACCGGGCGGATCACCGCCGGCACGACCTTCCCCGAGGGCGACTGGCGCAACCGCTACTTCCGGGGCGACCGCCCCGCGCAGGTGGAGCGGCGAGTGGCCGCGATCGTCAGCGACCTCTCCATCGCGCCCGACGAGATCGCCGAGAACGCGCTGCGGTTCGTGCTGAGTTCACCGGCGGTCTCCACCGTGATCCCGGGCATGCGCTCCGTACGCAACGTCGAGCGGAACACCGCGCTGAGCGACGGCCGCACCCTCACGGAGGACCAGCTCGCGATCCTCGCGAAGCACCGGTGGCAGCGAGACTTCTACGCCTGACGTGACCGGGCGGGGGCCGTCGCCTCCGCAACCGGCCGGCCCCGGTCATGCGCGGCCCAGGTCTCCGGGGGCGTCCGGATGCGCTGCCCGCCACGCAGCCATCGAGCGGTCCCACTCGTCCCCGGAGAGCGCGGTGAGGGAGGCCGGAAAGAGGCCGTCCTCCTCCTTGGTGATGTGGCGGTGCAGCTCGTCGACGGCCTCCCGCAGCTGTACGACGTCCTCGGCGCGGCCCAGATCGACCCGGTCGAGGAACGCGGCGAGTTCGCGGTGCTCCCGAACCAGGGCGTCGATGTATCCGGCGTACTCGGGGTCGCCGCCCATCACCGCGAAGAGCCCGTCCTCCTCGCCCTGCCAGTGGGCGAGGAGCTCCTGCCCCATCCGGGCGACCAGCTGCCCGGCGAGTGCCGGTTCGCCGTGGTCGAGGGCGCGCACGGCGTCCCCAGCGGTGTCGGTGACGGACTCGTGCTCCGCGATGAACTCCTTGATCAGCGGAATCTCACGGCAGCCGCAGTAGTGGCACACTCGGTCACCGTAACCGGGCACGCGCCTCGTGGGCGGCAAGTGGGGACATGCCCCTATCAGGCGGTCGCCTCCGGCTGCTTCGCGACAATCGGGTGGATCCGCGCCTCCACGCGACGGAGATGGTCCCGGTAGTCCCGCGTGTCCAGAGCCAGGGAACGGTCGAGCCGTGCGGCGTTGAAGAAGATCTCCTCATGCTCCAGGACCCCCGGGTCCACGACGAGTTCGAGATCCGGGTGGAAGCTGAACGGCAGAATGGTGCCGCTGACGCTCCCGGACAGTGCCTCGGCCCTGTCCGGCGAGGCGAACGACACGTAACTGCCCTCCGCCAGGGCCTTCAGGCCCGGCAGGTCGACCCGTGCGTCACCGGGGACGACCGCGAGGAAGTACCGCTTGGTGCGCTTGCCCGTCTTGACCATGACGACCAGGCACTTGGCCCCCTGCGCCACCGGATGTCCGCGGTACAGGCTGACCTCCTCGGTGCGCCCTTCCGGGGCGTGGTCGATGACGCGGTACCGCGCACCGTTCTCGTCGAGCAGCGCGATGAGCCGCAGGTACGCGGCGTCGCCGCTCGGGTCCTCCGCCGGCTCCTGGGAGACGGACGCGAACTGTTCGGGCACGTGCACCAATCCTTCGTCGAAAATGCGCTTGCTATGAGCCCCTACACCAGGCCGTCCCCCGCGAAGAGCGGGGCCGCGGAGGGGGCGTCACGCCTTGCGGGCGACCCCGCACCACATGGGCAGGGTGTCGTCCGGAGTGTCGGTCGGCCCGGGACGCCAGCGCGTCAGGGTGACCACCCCCGGTTCCAGGATCTCCAGGCCGTCGAAGAAGCGTTCCACTTCCTTCTGCGTGCGCGGGGTCGCGGAGGCGTGGCTGGCGGCGCGCTCGTTGTAGATCCGCATGGATTCGGCGACCTCGGGGGCGGTGACGTCGGCGGCCGGGTGTGACAGGACGAGGTGGCTGCCGGGGACGAGGTGGTCCAGCAGCCGCCGGGTGATGTCCCACGGGTCCTCGGCGTCCTTGATGTACTGCAGGATCGCCACGAGCATCAGGCCGACCGGGCGGTCCAGGTCCAGGGTGCGTGAGGCCGCGTCGAGAATCGTGTCGACGTCCCGCGCGTCGGCCTGCACGTAGTCCGTCTGCCCGTCGGCACCGCTGACCAGCAGCGCCCGGGCGTGGGTGAGGACGATCGGGTCGTTGTCGACGTACACGACACGCGATTCCGGAGCGGCCTGCTGGGCCACCTCGTGCGTGTTCGCCGCGGCGGGGATACCCGTACCGATGTCGAGGAACTGGCGGACCCCGGCCGCCGACAGGTGGTGAACGGCGCGGCCGAGGAAGGCCCGGTTGGCCCGGACCGACGGCACGATGGTGGGGTTCGCCGCCGCGGCGAGTTCGGCCGCCTCCTGGTCCACCGGGTAGTGGTCCTTGCCGCCCAGCCAGGCGTTGTAGACGCGGGCGGGATGCGCGTCCGTCGGATGGGGCGTGGGCAGCGGGTACTCGTTCATCGTGCGTCACCTCGTGCGGCCAGGAGGCCAGGTCGGACTCGTGTGCGATCACGGTACTCCTTGATCCGCCCTCCGACGGAGACCGAGAACCGTCGGACCGCGCCGTCAAGTCCGGTGACGTGTACGCGCACTGACCGCCGGCCAGATCCGGCGCACGCGCGATGCGGTGGCCGGATGTGCTTCTACGGCGTGACCTACTACAAGGTGCACTACGCCTGTGTCCCGTGCCGCGTCAGCTTCAAGCAGCACGCGTACCAGGGGCGGGAGCACCGATGCCCGAACTGTGCCGGGCCTCTCACCTGCGCCGGCCACGACTTCGCCCCGCCGCCCAGGCGCGATGTCCGCGGCTGGCCCGTGGTGGCCGCCGTCCTCGGGGAGGGCCTGCGCTACGAAGGGCGGTCGGCCTGCGGGTGCGACAAGGAGCCCCGTTACCGACCGCGGACGCGCGCCGAACTGCGCGCGCGACGGGCCGTCGCCGCCCGGGACGCGCTGCCGCCGGCCGAGGCCCTGTCCCGGCCGGACCCGCTGGTGCCGACGGCCGACTGAGCCGGTGCGGTTCCTTCGTCAGCCCTTCGGCTGGGTGAAGCGGATGTTGTTGCCGAAGGGGTCCCGGAGGCCGCAGTCGATCCCGTACGGGCGGTCGGTGGGCTCGTCGGTGAACTCCACGCCTCGGCTCCGCAATGTCTCGTAGGTCTTGCGGCAGTCGTCGGTGGTGAGGATCAGCGCGAGGCCCAGTGCTCCCTTCGTCACCAGTTCGCGGACCTGCTCGGCCGTCTCGTCGGACATCGCCGGAGGCCCCGGCCTCTCCAGCAGGATCTCACGGTCCGGGTGGCCGGGGACGCTGACCGTGAGCCAGCGCATGAAGCCCATGTCGACGTCGGCGTTCACCTCGAGGCCGAGTTTGCCGACGTAGAAGTCGAGAGCCTGGTCCTGGTCGAGGACGTAGATCTGTGAGTGTGTGATGGCGTTGAACATGGACATCACGCTAGTCGGCCCGCCCGGTGAAAACTTATCCGGAACTGCTCGGCCGGCGGGTCGTGCGGATCGCCCGCCGACGGTCAGGCGCGTGGCCGGGTCCATGCCTTCGTGAAGCAGGTGGGGACGTGCACCGCCGCCGTCTCCCTGCGGTAGACCTTCGGCGACCGGCCGACGATGCCGCTGAACGTGCGGCTGAAGGTGCCCGGGCTGCCGAACCCGACCTCGTAACCGATGTCCGTGACGCTGCGGCCGGTCTCCCGCAGCAGGAACATCGCGCGCTCGACGCGGCGGCGCTGGAGGTAGCGGTGCGGTGTCTCGCCGAAGGTGGTCCGGAAGGTACGTGCGAAGTGGGCCGGGGACACATGGGCGATCCGGGCGAGCGCGGGGACGTCCAGCGGCTGCGCGTACGCGCGGTCCATCGTGTCCCGGGCCCGGAGCATACGGCGGTTGGTGTCCTCCACGGCGCGGCTCACGGCACCATCGTGCCACCGAGGCCGGGCAGGGGGCGCGTCACGGCTTGCGGGCGAGACCTCCGTGCTCACCGATCGGCCGGGGCGTGGGTGCGGAGGGGTCCGGGCGCCAGAAGGGTACCGACACGACTCCCGGGTCCAGGAGTTCGAGGCCGTCGAAGAACGCCGTGATCCTGTCGACGGGGCGCAGGAAGTACGGGATGGCCCCGGTGTCGTTGTAGGCGTCCTGGGCCTGCTCGTAGTCGGCGTCGACACCCCGTGAACCGTCGTTGACGGAGAGGTAACTGCCGGACGGCAGCCCGTCCATCAGACGGGTGACGATCGTGCGCGCCTGTCCGTAGTCGGCGATGTGGCCCAGGATGTTGCTGAGGATCAGGGCGGTGGGACGGCTCAGGTCCAGTGTTTCGGCGGCGGCCGACAGGATGCGGTCGGGGTCGGCCAGGTCTGCGTCGATGTAGGCGGTCGCGCCCTCGGGGGTCGAGGTGAGCAGGGCACGGGCGTGCGCGAGGACCAGGGGATCGTGGTCGACGTAGACGATCCTCGCTTCCGGGGCGAGGCGCTGGGCGACCTCGTGGGTGTTGTCCTCGGTCGGCAGCCCCGTCCCGACGTCCAGGAACTGACGGATGCCGGCCTCGGTGACCAGGTGGGCGATGTTACGGCCCAGGAAGGCGCGGCTGCCGCGGGCCACGGTGACGATGCCGGGGAAGACGGCGCTGTACGCGTCACCGGCCTGCTCGTCGACGGGGTAGTTGTCCTTCCCGCCCAGCCAGTAGTTCCAGATCCGGGCCGAGTGCGGCACCGAGGTGTCGATCTCCTGCTGCGCGGAGCCGGGCACTGTCGCGTGGTCGGTCATGAGTACCGTTCCGTCTTTCAACCGAGGCGTGAACCGTTCATCGCACAACCTACGCCTTCAAGGGCTTTGGCGGGCAGGCAAGTTCACCTGGCCGGCGGGTCAGGGCGGCGGTACGGCAGGAGACCGGCCCGGGGCCCCGGCAGGGTGGGCCATCGCGGCGTCCACGCTCTCGGCAGCCGCCGCCGCCGGTGGGGCGGAGGGCGGCCTGACCAGCCGGTGCTGTGCGAGGCAGGCCACCACGAGCGTGGCGCCGAGCACCGGCCAGGCCAGCGGGCCCGCGCTCACTGCGGCCCCGACGACGACGGGACCGAGGCTGCGCTGCGCGGACTGGGCCAGGCCGTGGACGCCGAGGTAGGCGCCTTGCGCCTCGCCTGGGGCGAGGGCGACGGAGAGTTCCCAGGACGAGAGCGAGTGCAGGATCTCGGCGAGAGTGAAGGCGGTGGCCGCGAGGAGGACGGCGGCGGTGGCGAACCAGGGGCCGCCGCCCGCCGAGGCGGCGAGGGCCACTCCTCCCGTGAGGAAGGCGGCGCCGAGCGGGACGAGCAGACGGCGGGCCGCCGCCCTGGTCTCGCCGAAGCGGGACAGGGGGACCTGAAGTGCGATCACCAGCACGCTGTTGAGGACGAGGACCAGCGGTGCCAGCCCGACCGGCGCGTCGGTGGCGTGGACGATCCACAGAGGGAATCCGACCTGGAGGATGCTGTCGTCAAGGAACAGCCAGATCTCCGATCCGGTGAACGCGAGGTAGCGGCGGTCCCGCCAGGGCGTCGCCGCCCTGGACCGGGAAGCGGGAAGGCCGGGCCGGACGTCCGCGGAGCCACCCCCGCCTGCTGGAGTGTTCGGCCCGGCGACGACACGGGCGGGGGCCGGCGGTTCCGCGCACCGCAGGGTCAGGACCCCGATGACCAGGTACGAGGCGACGTTGGCGAGCAGTAGCGCCTGGTAGGAGGCGGTCGTGCCCACGGTGAGTGCGGCGGCGGCCCCCGCCGCGCCGACGGCCCAGCCGATGTTCACGGCGGTGCGCTGGATCGCCTGGTAGCGGATGCGGTGGGGACCGGCGACTCGTGCGGCGAACAGCTTGGTGAGGACGCTCGACGCGCGGTCCGGCAGGGAACCCAGCGCCGAGAACAGCACCAGCAGTGCATAGTCGTCGGTCGTCAGCAAGGCCAGCAGCGCGGCCCCCCGCGCCAGTTGGGCGACGACCAGGACGCGGGTCACCGGGAAGCGGTCGGCGAGCCGGCCCGCGAGCGGCGGCCCGGCTATGCCGAGAATGCCGGACAGTCCCATCAGCGCGCCGATCTGAGCCACCGACAGATGCGCGACATAGATGAAGTAGAGCGTCGCCGCTCCGGTCCACAGGCCGGTGCCCACCTTGTCGATGACGGCGACCACCAGCATGCGCCGTCCGTCCCGGCCGCCCGGGACGGCCAGGCGCCCGGTGAACGGCCTGCGGTTCGCCGTCGGTTCCATCGGATCCCCCCTTGACACAACTTTTGTATCGGTACAAACTCTGCTCTGTGGCAGAACAATATGGGATCGTGGGCGGAACGGCCAGAGAGATTTCGGCGTCCGTCGAAAGCCGCGTGTCGGACGGCACGCTGCGGCCCGGCGCCTCGCTGCCTCCCGTGCGACGGCTCGCCGAGGAGCTGGGCGTGAGTGCGGGGACGGTCGCGGCGGCCTACAAGGAGCTGCGCGGCCGCGGGGTGGTGGTGACCCTCGGGCGTGGCGGCACAGTGGTGGCGTCCGCCCCCGTCGTCACCTCACGGCGGCCTCCCAAGGTGCCCGGGGGGCTGCGTGACCTGGCCGGCGGGCACCCCGATCCCGCCTGCCTCCCGGTGCTGACCCCGCCCGCGCGCGTGGGGCCCGTGCCCGGATCGCACCGTGCCTCGCCGCGCTTCGCCGTGCTCGAGGACGCCGTCCGCGCCTGGTTCTCCCGGGACGACGTGCCCACCGGTTCGGTGACGTTCGCCCACGGTGCTCTGGACTGCATCGCCAGGCTGCTGTCCACCGAGCTCAAGCCCGGTGACGCCGTGGCCGTGGAGGACCCCGGCTTCCACCATCTCCTCGACCTGGTACCGGCCTTGGGCCTTCGCATGCTTCCGGTGTCCGTCGACGACGAGGGGATCCGCCCTGAGGCGCTCCGTACCGCCCTGCGTGCGGGAGCCCGTGCCCTGGTGTGCAGCCCTCGCGGGCAGAGCCCGCTCGGCGCGCGCTTCACGCCCGGCCGCCGGGACGCACTCCTGGCCGTTCTGGGCGACTTCCCCGACGTACTGGTGGTGGAGGACGACCACAACGCGGACATCGCCGGCGCCGACGCGGTGACACTCGCCTCCGGGGGGCTGTCCCGCTGGGCCCATGTGCGTACGGTGTCCAAACACCTCGGGATCGACCTGCGCTGGGCCGCACTCGCCTGCGACCCGGCCACCCTCGCGCGTCACGACGGACGGATGCTGCTGACCTCGGGATGGGTGAGCCACATCCTCCAGGTGACCGTCGCGGGCCTGCTGGCCGACCCGGCGGTGACCCGGCTCGTGGCGGAAGCGGCCCGGACCTACACCACCCGCCGCGACGCTCTCGGTGCGGCGCTGGCGGAGCGCGGCATCGCCTCCCACGGGGTCAGCGGACTCAACGTCTGGGTGCCCGTCCGGGACGAGTCCGCCGTCGTCAACGCCCTGCGCACCCGCGGCTGGTGGACCGCGGCGGGCACCCGGTTCCGCATCGCGTCCCCGCCCGGTGTGCGCGTCACCACCGCCACCCTCACACCGGCCGAAGCCGCGCGCCTCGCGGGCGACTTCGCGGACGCGCTCGGTGAGTCACAGGTGGTCTACGGCGGATAGGCACGGCCCGGCAGCCCGACCGGCAGGGACGACGCGCCGGACGAGCAGCGACAGCAGCGCCGCTCCGGCGCACAGCGCGCCGAGCGTCACCCAGACGGGAGCGTACGAACCGAAGGCGTCGCGGGCGGCCCCGCCTCCATACGCGGCCACGGCGGCGCCCGCCTGGTGCGCCGCGCCGACCCACCCGAAGACCACGGCGCCCGCGTCACCGTAGAACTCACGGCACAGCGCGATGACCGGCGGGACGGTCGCGAGGTCGAGCAGGCCGAAGGCGACGACGAAGACCATCATCGACGGCTGCACCGTGGCGCTCATCAGCAAGGGCAGGCACATCAGGAGGAGACCCCGCAGGGCGAAGAAGACCGCGAGCAGCCGTCGCGGGTCGCGCCGGTCCGTGGCCCAGCCGGACGCGACGGTACCGATCACGTTGAAGACCCCGATCGCCGCGAGCAGGGAGGACGCGGTGGTGGCGGGCATGCCGTGGTCGTGGGCGGCCGGCGTGAAATGCGTCCACATGATGCCGTTGGTGGAGGCCCCGCAGATCGCGTACGCGCCGGCCATCAGCCAGAACGGGGCGGTGCGCGCCGCGTCGCGGAGCACGGCGACCGCCCTGCGGCCGGCACCGGCGGCGGGCAGGGGCTTCGGCACATGACGTTCGGCGCCGTAGGGTTCGCGGTCGACGTCGGCGGGGTGGTCCCGCAGCACGAGCCACATCAGCGGCGCCGTGGCGCACGCCGCGAGCACGAGGGTGACGAGGGACGGACGCCAGCCGTGGTGGTCCACGGTCCAGGACAGGGCGGGAAGGAAGACCATCTGCCCGAAGACGCTGCCGGAGGCGAGCACACCGGTGACCAGCCCGCGCCTCGTGACGAACCAGCGCTGGGTGACGGTGGCGCCGAAGGCCGTGGCCATGGAGCCGGTGCCCAGGCCGACGAGCATGCCCCAGAACAGGGTGAACTGCCAGGCCGTGGTCATGACGGTGGTGAGCCCGGCTCCCGACGCGATGACCAGAAGGGCGACGACCACGACGCGGCGGATGCCGAAGCGGTCCATGAGCGCGGCTGCGAACGGGGCGGTGAGGCCGTAGAGCACCATGTTCACCGAGGCCGCCAGGCCGATCGAGCTCCGGGGCCAGCCGAACTCCCGGTGCAGGGGCCCGGTGAGCAGGCCGGGCAGGGTCGAGAAGGCGCCGGCCACGACGATGGCGAGCAGCGTGGCGGCCGCCACCCACCAGGCGCGGTGCCCGAGGCGGCTGCGGTGCGAGAGGCCCTTGACTGCATCCATGCGTTCGATCGTCGACGTGTCCAGGAGGACCGACCACTGGCGAGATGGACGACTTCTGCAAGAATCTGGCCATGACGGTCTTGATCCAGCAGAAGCGTCGGGTGGTCGTGCTCGTGCGGCCCGGGCTGCTCCCGATGGAGCTCGGGATCGTGCACCGGCTGTTCGGGCAGGCGGTCTCGGCCTCCGGCGAACCCCTGTACGAGGTCGTCACGTGCACACCGAGACCGGGCGTCGTCCCGACGGACACCGACTTCACCCTCAACGTGGACATCGGCCCCGAGGCGCTGGAGAACGCGGACACCGTCGTCGTACCGGCCGCCGAGGAGGACTACGAGCCGCAGGAACGCGGCCGGATCGGCGCCGATGTGGAGCGGGCGCTGGCCCGTGTCCCGCGAGGAGCGCGGGTGGCGTCGATCTGCACCGGCTCGTTCGTCCTGGCGGCGGCGGGCCTGCTGGCAGGGCGACGGGCCACGACGCACTGGAAGTCGTGCGAGGAGTTCCGGACGCTCTACCCGGAGATCGAGGTGGACGCCGACGTGCTGTACACCGACGACCGCGGGGTCCTGACCTCGGCCGGTGTGGCCTCGGGCATCGACCTCTGTCTCCACATGATCCGTACCGACCACGGTGCGGAGGTCGCCAACCGGGTCGCCCGGGGGACCGTCGTACCACCGCACCGGGAGGGCGGCCAGGCGCAGTACATCGACCGCCCGGTCACCCCGCCCGAGCAGTGCTCGACGGGCCCGGCCCGGGAGTACGCGCTGCGCAACCTGGAACAGCCGCTGAAGCTGGACGAGTTGGCCGGGCGGGCGTCGATGAGTGTGCGTACGTTCAACCGGCGCTTCCGGCAGGAGGCCGGGCTCACGCCCATGCAGTGGCTCACCCAGCAACGCGTCGACAGAGCAAGGCAGTTGCTGGAGCGGACCGACCTGCCGGTGGACCGGATCGCAGCCGACGCCGGCTTCGGGACCGGTACCGCCCTCCGGCAGCACTTCCACGCGGCGCTGGGGGTGTCGCCGCGCGCCTACCGCCGCACGTTCAGGGGTGCGGCCGGCGGCCCGGTCACCTGAGGCAGCCGGCCGGCGGCCCGAAGGGGGGTCAGCCGGCGGAGGGGGTGCGGATGGCGGCTATGTCGAACTGCAGGCGGAGCCGCTCGCTGACCATGGCGCCGCCCTCGGCCAGGCGGGCGTTGTAGGTCAGACCCCAGTCGGAACGGTTGATGGTGGTGGTGCCGTCGAACCCGACGCGCTCGTAACCGAACGGGTCGGTGACGTAACCGATGTACGTGAGGTCCAGGACCACGGGGTTGGTGACGCCCCGGATGGTGAGGTCGCCGGTCATGCGGTAGACGTCCTTGCCGATGAGCTGCACGGCGGTGCTCACGAAGCCTATGCGCGGGTACTTCGCCGCGTTCAGGAAGTCGCGGCCGACGAGGTGCGCGTCGCGCTGCTCGACACCGGTGTCGACACTCGCGGTGGCCAGTGAGATCTCGGCCCGGGAGCGTGCCGGGTCGCGCCCGTCGAAGTAGAGGCGGCTCTCGTACTCCAGGAACGCGCCACGCACCGTGGTCACCATGGCGTGCCGCACGGAGAAGCCGATCCTGCTGTGCGCGGGATCGATCATCCACTCTCCGGAGAGAGCCGCCAGCCGGGGGTCGGTCTGAACCGAAGTACCCGCGGCCGCCGGGGCGGGGGAGGGCTCCTCTGTGCGGGGCTCCGGACGGCGGAGCAGGGAGCTGCGGCTGAAGAGGTTCATGAACGTTAGTTACTCTGAGGTAAGTGACGCCCGCAAGAGATGATCAAGGAACCCGAACATTCGTGGTCAGACCTTCACAGCGTGACGTGTCGGCGAAGCAGTGGCGACTGCGGGGCGTCAGGTCGCGAGCTCGGTTCCGTCGAGGCGGGCCGACAACCGGTGGGCGGCGGTGACCACCGCGTCCACCACCTGCGGCACCGCGTCCGGCGGCAACCGGAACACGGGTGCGGAGACGTTGAGCGCGCCGATGACATCGCCTCGGTGGTCGCGCACGGGAGCGGCGATCGCGATCAGCCCCGGTTCCATCTCCTCGACAGCCACCGCATGACCACGCGCCCGCTCCGTGCGCAGGCGTTCCAGCACGGCCGGTACGTCACGGGGCGCGGCGTCCGTCCCCGGAAGCCGCGCGCCGTCCGGGGTGGCCAGCAGTGCCTCGACCTGCTCGTCGGGCAGCCCGAACAGCAGGGCGCGGCCGCTCGCGGTGCAGTTCAGCGGGGTGGTGCGGCCGATCCACTCATGCGCCTGGAGCCCGCGCGAGGTGCGCTCGGTCAGCACCGTCACCACACCGTGCCCGGACCGCACCGTGAGGTACGCGGGCTCGCCGGCCTGGTGCACCAGTCCACGCAGCACGGCCGGGGCCTCGCGGTGCATCCGGTCCTCGCCGGCCGACGCTGCCAGCGCCAGCAGCTGCCGGCCGACGCTGTAGCGCAGACTGCGCGGATCCCGTTCGAGGAACCCCTCCTCCGCCAGGACTTTGAGGGTCCGGGACACCTGGGTCTTCTCCCTGCCCACCGCCTCGGCCACCTCCTGGACGCCCAGGGGCCCCTGGCCGAGGACACGCAGGACATCCAGTGCTCTGCGCACGCTGCTCAGGTTCTCGCTCGCCATGACCCCCACTCTGACGCAGCCGTGCGTATGCAGCAACTGGCGTTGTTCTCTTCGCACCAACCCGCCCTATGGTCGGCGGCATGTGCGGAATCGCAGCGGTATACAGCCCCCAGGAAGACATCCACACCGAGTGCGCCTGCTCGGCCGCGGAGGAGATGCTCGACCGGCTGGCCCACCGTGGTCCGGACGACCGTGGGACGCGGACGGTCGGCGGCCACACCTGGCTCGGACACCGCCGGCTGTCGATAGTCGACCTCGACGGCGGGCACCAGCCCCTCGGCGGCACGAGCGACGACGACTGGTCGCTCGTGTGCAACGGCGAGATCTACAACCACCAGGCGCTCCGGGACGAGCTGCCCGCAACCGCCTTCGGCTCCTCCTCCGACTCGGCGGCGGCCCTGGCCGTCCTGCGCACCGAGGGTCCCGAGGGCCTGCACCGGCTCCGGGGTATGTGGGCCCTGTGCGCGGCCACGCCGGGCGGCCGCTTCGTCGCCGCTCGCGACGCGATAGGCATCAAGCCCCTCTACTGGGCGCGTACGGGCACGGCGGTGCACTTCGCCTCCGAACTGCGCGCATTCACCCCCGAGGTGCGGCCCGGTGCCGAGATCTTCCCGCCGGGTCACCGGTGGTCACCTGACGAGGGCCTGCGGCGTTTCGCGGAGCCGGTCCCCGCGCACGGCAGGGCGGTGGACTGGAGCGGCATACCGCAGGAGGTCGCCGAGAAGGCCACCTTCGAGGCCGTCGCCGATTCCGTGCGCCGGCACCTGATGGCGGACGTGGAGGTCGGTGTCTTCCTGTCCGGGGGCCTCGACTCCGGTGTCGTCGCCGCAGTCGCCGCCGAGACGTACGCCCGGCAGGGGTGCAGGCTCAAGACGTTCGCCGTCGGAACCGAGGGCTCCCCGGACCTGCTCGCCGCACGGGAGACCGCCGCGTACCTGGGCACCGAGCACCACGAAGCGCTGCTGGACGCCGGGGCGGCGGGGAAGGTCCTCGACGACGTGGTGGCGTGCGTGGAGTCATTCGACGCCAGCCTCATCCGCAGCGCGGTCCCCAACTGGTTCCTGTCCGAACTGGCCTCGCAGCACGTCAAGGTGGTGCTGACCGGTGAGGGCGCGGACGAGCTGTTCGCCGGCTACGGCTACTACCACGAGCGGCATGTCGCTCCGGATGCCCTGGACGCGGAGCTCCGGCGTACGGTGGGCGCGCTGCACGGCCTCAATCTCCAGCGGTGCGACCGCGTCACCATGGCCCATGGTCTGGAGGCCCGCGTACCCTTCCTCGACCACGACGTCGTGGCCCACGCCATGTCCCTGCCCGCGCACATGAAGCTGCTCGAGGAGGACGGCATGGAGAAGGGGCATCTGCGCCGCGCCTTCACCGGCCGGCTGCCCCACCACCTGCTGTGGCGCCGCAAGGAGCAGTTCGGCACGGGCAGCGGCGCGGAGGGCCTGCTCAGCCCGCTCTGGGACACGCGCATCACGGACGAGGAGTTCACCGCGGCAGCGGCTCGGGAAGACGTGCCGGAACTGCGCAGCAAGGAGGAGCTCGGCTACTACCGCACGTTCCGCAAGGCTCTGCCGGGCGTGCGCCCGGAGGCCGTGCTCACGCGGTTCGCCACGGGTTGAGGGGCGGCCGGGGTACGTGGGCACCCGGTCGGGCATCGCGCGAGCAGACTCATCCCTCCGCCCCTGACACAGAAGGTCATTGACGATCGCCGCCGGGGCCGGATACGGCGATGGTGCGCGGCGTCGGCGGCGGTTCAGGCGGTCGAAGTGATTGCTCGGGTGACGGTCGTGATCGCCGGGGCGGGGTGGCCGGGGAGGCGTGCCACGAGCACCCTGCGGATCTCGGGGGGTGCGCCGTCGACCCGCAGCAGGCTCACTCCGGGCGGCAGCACCGGTGAGAGCCGCGACGGAACTGTCGTCACGCCGTAGCCGCCGGCGACCAGTTGGAGCTTCGTCAGCCAGTCGCGCGTGGAGTGGAAGACACGAGGCCGTCCGGGCAGGCCGGGCCAGACGCCGAGCAGCGGCTCGGAGCTCGATGATGGGGTGGCGATCCACGCGGCGTCGACCAGCTCGTCGACGTGCACCGTGACGCGTCCGGCGAACTCTCCGGCCGAGGGCGCCGCCACGACCAGTTCGGTGTCCGCGACGGTCTCGACGTGCAGGCGCGGCGAGTCGCCGTCGAAGGGCCGGTGGGGTGGCCGGGACGTCAGTACGGCGAGGTCGAGCGAGCCCGCGCGCAGCGCCCGGATCAGGGTGGGCGTGGTGCCCTCGCGGGTGGTGACCGTGATCTGCGGGTCGGCCGCCGTGAGGTGTGCGAGTGCGGCGGGCAGGATCGTCGCGCCCACGGTCGGGACTACCCCGAGCCGCAGCAGTTCGGTCCGCAGGGCGGTGCCGGCGAGCTCACGCTCGGCCGCTGAGAGCGAGGCAAGGACCGTGTGGGCGTGCCGCAGCAGGATCAAGCCGGAAGGAGTGAGCCGTACCCCGTCCGGGCGGCGCTCGAACAGGGTGGTGTCGGCGCTGCGTTCGAGGGCTGCGGCCTGGCGTGAGACGGCCGACTGTGTGTAGCCGAGTCGCGCAGCTGCCGCGGTGAAGCTGCCGGACTCAGCGATCTGCCGCAGGACCCGCAGTCCCGCGCTGGAGATGTCCATGCGGCATACGCATACCACAGATGCCAGATCATCGCTTCCCGCATGCTCATCCAGCTCCTAGTGTCGATCCCACGATCACGGACGAACATGGAGGTCATCACGTGCGAGCAGCAGTTCTGACGCAGTTCGGCGCCCCGCTCACGGTGCGGGAGGTGCCCGACCCCGAGGCAGGGGGCGGTGAGGTGGTGGTCGAGGTTCTCGCCGCCGGCGTGGCGCCGTACGCGGCTGAGGTCTTCGGTGGCAAGCGGAACTACCCCCTTGTCCCTCCTGTCGTGCCCGGTGTCGGCGGCGTGGGGCGGATCATCCACGTCGGCCCGGACGCCACCCGGCTGCGCGTCGGCGACCTGGTGTGGTGCGACTCGACGGTGCGCTCGCGGGACGACGCCCTGACGCCCGACATCACGCTCCAGGGCTGGAGCTCGCGCGGCGAGGGCGGCGCGCGGCTCGCCCGGTACCTGCACGACGGTTCGTTCGCCGAGCTCATGCGGGTCCCGACGGAGAACGTCTTCCCGCTGCCCACCGAGGCAGCAGACGATCCGGCCCGCTGGGCCGCACTCACCGTGCACGCCATCTCCTACGGCGGGCTGCTGGCAGGCGGGCTCGCAGCCGGCGAGACGCTGCTGGTCAGCGGGGCCACCGGCAACCTCGGCAGCAGCGCGGTCGCGGTCGCGCTCGGGATGGGAGCGGGCCGCGTGGTCGCCCCGGGCCGCAACCAGGCCGCGCTCGACCTCCTCGCCGACCGGTTCGGTCCGCGTCTACGCCCGGTCCCGCTGACCGGGGACGAGGCCACAGACCGCGCGACGATGTCCGCGGGGGCCGACGGTCCGATCGACATGGTGATCGACTTGCTCCCGCCGGGCGCACCCAGCTCGGCGTCGCGCGCGGCAGCCATGACCGTGCGCGAGTACGGCCGCGTCGTCCTCATGGGCGGCGTCGGCATGCTCGGCGGCGACGACCTCGCCCTCCCTTACCCATGGATCATGCGCAACTCGATCACCGTGCGCGGGCAGTGGATGTACCCGCGCACAGCCAATGTCGGCATCATCCGGCTCCTCGCCTCGGGCGCCGTGGATCTCGCCCCCGAACGAGTCCGGTCGTTCGGCCTCGATGCTGTCAACGACGCCGTCGCGTACGCCGCCACGCACGGTGGCCCGTTCGACCGCACCAGCCTCACCCCATCGGCTGACTGACAAGGCCCACTGATTCCCACCGCCCGCACGACCGCCATACAGCTGCTGTTTGACGTGAACGAAGCCAATCGGGGCTCGGCCGGTCACTGCTTCCTGGGCCAGTGAGCCCGTTCCATCTTGATCAGGCGGCGAGTTCGAGGGCGACGACCACTCGGACGACGGCTGTGATCCGAGTGGTGCTGCAGCGGAACTTCCGCAGGAACCGCCAGGACTTGAGGATGGCCATGGCGTGTTTCGCCGAGGCTGCGGATCTTGGTGTGATCCCGGTTGTGACGGTCGGCGCCGAGCGTGCAGGTTTGCCGCTTTCGGGTGCCAGGAGTTCGCTTGCCCGAATGTCCCCCTCCGCGGAGGCCGACCTCGGCGACGTGGCCTGCATCTGGACGGGAGAGCGAGCGAGGAGGAGACCTCAAGCGGGCAGTTTCGAGTCGATGACGAAGCTGATTTCGATGACCTGGCCGGGCAGGGTCAGTTCAGTGATGCCCAAGACCGTACTGGCCGGACGGTGGTCGCCGAAGTACCCCAGGTTGCCCTCCGCCGTCGCCGCGGCATTCTGCCGCAGGTTCACCACGTACAGGGTCTGGGAGACGACCTGGTTCCGGGTGGAGCCGTAGTGGTCCAGGACCTTGTCCATGTTGGCGTAGGTCTGCTTGAGCTGGGCAGCGAAGTCGCCCGCGTGGAGGAACTCGCCTGCCTCATCGAACGAGAGCTGTCCAGAGACGTGGATCAGCTCGCCGGACTTGATGGCCTGTGAGTAGCCGAAGTCGCTCTCGGCCGGGACGTGGTAGTTGAAGACATCAATGGTGGCCACGGTGCGCGCCCTTTCGTTTGCTCTCTTGTGGTTACTCGGAAACTGTAGGAGAGTGACGGCTGACCTGGAAGAACGCACTTTTCGGTGACTGAGGAACCTGATGGTGACCAAGCAGCTACTCAAGGGCCTGCCCGAAGACGCTGACCTGCGACGCGCAGACTCCCTCGCGCGGGAGATCTTCTCGGACGTCGCCAACAAGTGGGCGCTCCTGATCATCGAGGCGCTCGGCGAGCGCACCCTGCGCTTCAGCGAGCTGCGGAACGAGGTCGAGGGCGTCAGCCACAAGATGCTCACCCAGAACCTGCGCATGCTGGAACGCAATGGCCTGGTCGACCGGAAGGTGTATCCCACCGTGCCGCCGCGGGTCGAGTACACCCTCACCGAGCCGGGCCGGGCCCTGCGCACCGCGGTCGATGCCATATGCGGCTGGACCCACCAGCACCTCGGTCACATCGAGAGTGCACGCGGCCGTTTCGGCGCCTGACGGGCACGCAGCGGCACCCTCGCGCGTTGCGCGATTCCTTGATCGTCTCCCGTTGGTGGCACCGATGGGCCCGCGTTTCACCTGGTCGGGATACCGAGCCATTGGCTCCGCTCATGATTTTGGTGTCAGCGCGGGGCTCGCTGGTCGTAGTCGCGCCGGCGTGCTTGGATCTCGGAGGCGTTCGCGACGGTCCAGTCGTAGAGGCGGCCGAACGGCTCACGCAGGGATTCGCCGAGGGGGGTCAGCGAGTATTCGACGCCGACCGGCGAGGTCGGCAGTACACGGCGCTCGACCATCCCGTTGCGTTCGAGCCGGCGCAAGGTCTGCGTGAGGACACGTTGCGTGACGCCGTCGAGGCGGCGTTTGATCTCGTTGAACCGGCGTGGTTCGACCAAGACCGCCATCACCATCATCGACCACTTGTCGGCGATCTGATCAAGGATCGGCCGGCTCGGACAGTCGGACCGAAACACCACGTCGTGCTCGGCGATGGCCCGGTAGACGGGCTCAGAAGTGGCCATAGCGGTACCCTCCACGATCCCTAGGATGCCTGAAGTGCGTCATTGACGCAGGTCAGAGACGGTTTCACAGTAGGTATACAACAGGAACCATAATCCTGCCGGATACCTAGGAGAAAAGGCATGGGCCACTACGCCTACCAGACCTTGCGGGTCAGCCAGAAGGACGGAGTCGCACACGTCACGATCGACAACCCGCCGATCAACGTCCTTGGTGTCGCGGTCATGACCGACCTGCGGCGCCTGCTCACCATGCTGGCCGGCGACGACACCGTCCGCGTGATCGTGTTCGACAGCGCGGACCCGGACTTCTTCCTCGCCCACGTCGACATGACCGCCACCCCGGACGCCCTCGCCGGACTCGTGGCCGACCTGCCGGACGGCGTCAACGTCTTCCAGGCCGTCGGGGAGCAGGTACGCCGCCAGCCGCAGGTGACCATCGTCAAACTCGCCGGCAAGGCGCGTGGCGGCGGAGCCGAGTTCGTCGTGGCCGCGGACATGGCGTTCGCAGCGATCGGCAAGGCTGGGCTCGGCCAGATCGAAGCGCTCATGGGCATCGTTCCCGGCGGCGGCGCCACGCAGTACCTCACCGAGCGCGTCGGCCGTAACCGTGCCTTGGAGATAGTGCTGGGCGCCGACCTGATGGACGCCGAGACCGCCGAGCGGTACGGCTGGGTCAACCGAGCCGTACCCGCCGACCAGCTCGACGAGTTCGTCGACCGTCTCGCGGGCAACATCGCCGCGCTGCCCGACGGCGTCGTCGCGGCAGCCAAGCACGCCATCGTCTCCCGCGATCATTCTGATGGCCTGGCGCGGGAGAATGACGCCTGGGCCGGGCTCGTATTCCGCCCCGCCACAGCACAGCTCATGGGCGCCGGGCTGGCCAAAGGCGCCCAGACCCGGGACGGCGAACAGGACCTCGAGGGTCTCTTCCGCAATCTCGCCGGGTAACGGAACCTGCGGGGCCCTCTGCCTGACCAGCACGTCTCTCTCACGCCTTGACGGCGGGCAACCTCGAGCTACTGGAGCCATACCCGTTGTCCATCGCCTTGGCAGGTGCTGGGTGCCTGGCGTGGTCCTCGCGCAGTGGCTCGAGGGCGCCGAAGTAGGGCTGGTGGTCACCTTTGCGGAGCCGGTGCAACACGTTGTGCCGCTGCCGGGTCCGAAGGGCGCGTATTCAGGTCGAGGGTGGATCTGCCTCGGACGGCCTTCTCCCTGCCCGGCGAGCGAATGTCATCCGTGCGTGGTCTCCATGGCCGGGGAGTCGTCACCGTGGGCAGATCGGCGACCTGTTGATCTTGAGAGCTCGTTGGCGTTGCGGCGTATCTCAAGCGTCGGTCCGCATCCGCCAGTGGCGACTCACGACATCGAGGCGACCGTCAAATGTGTTGCCGGTGCCGATCCGGGCCTGATAGCTCTCTGATCATGGACATCACACGCATCCCCGCCGAGCCCGACCCCACCACGGCCGCCGCCACGGTCATGGCCGAGCTGGCCGGCCTAGGGAGCCGGTCCTTCGCGCTGCCGGCTGACGCCGAACTGGACCCGGTGCTGCCCGAGAGCGGAGGTGTGACCGCAGTCTGGGTGAGGGCGGGCGGGGCGTCCGTCGAGGAGGGCGTGGTGCTCTACGTCCATGGAGGCGGATTCGAGCACCGCATGCCGGAGCTGATGAACCTGACGGCCCACCGGATCTCCCGGGCGACCGCCCGCCCTGTGCTCGTCGTGCACTACCGCCTGGCCCCGGCCCACCCCTACCCGGCTCCGCTCGACGACGTCGTCGCCGTCTACCGGAGCCTGCTCGACCAGGGGGTGCCCGCCGCGAAGATCGTCGTCTTCTCCGAGTCCTCCGGCGCCACGCTGGCTTTGTCCGCCCTGCTCGCCCTCAAGGAGTCCGGCACGGCCCTCCCGGCAGCCGTCATCGCCAACTCCGCGATCACCGATCTCACCCTGGCCGGCCCGTCCATCGACGCCAACGCCCCGCACGACTCAGGGGTCGACCGCGCGCTGCTCACGCGACTCATCGGCCAGTACCTGGGCGGTGCCAGGCCGGACCAGGCTCCGCAGTCACCGATCCACGGCAACCTCGACGGCCTTCCGCCGCTGCTGTTCACGGTCGGGGCCGCGGAGGCGCTCCTGGATGACACCCTGCGTTTCGCGCAGGCTGCCTCCGACGCCGGAACCCGGGTGTCCGTGGAGGTGTACGAGGCGATGCCGCACGTATTCCAGGTCACGATCCTGTCCGAGCAGAACCCGACAGGAAGGCGCCTGCTGGACCGCTTCACGGAGTGGGTCGCCGACGCCGGGCAGTGAAGAACGGCTCCCAGCTGATGCGTCGGCCCGCCCGGTGCTACGACGAGGTGGGCGGGTGCGGGGAGCGGAGCACGAGCAGGGTGATCTCGCTGGGGGCGAAGACACGGAACGGCGGGCCCCAGAAACCGGTGCCGCGGCTGGTGTAGAGGAGGGTGCGGGCGCCGTGGCGGCTGAGGCCGGCAAGGGCGGGCTGGTCGAGGCGGACAAGGTGGTGGAAGGGCCAGATCTGGCCGCCGTGGGTGTGGCCCGACAGTTGGAGGTCGACGCCGCCTGCCGCGGCCCGGTCGACGAACTTGGGCTGGTGGGCCAGGAGCAGGACGGGCAGGTCCGGGTCGGCGCCGTTCAGGGCTCCGGCGAGGTGGGCGCGGTGGCCGGCCAGGCCGGAGGACTCGGCGGTGACGTCATCCACGCCGGCGACCACAAGGGTGTCGCCGCCGCGTTCGAGCAGCAGGTGACGGTTGCGCAGCGGCTCCCACCCCAGCTCGTCCATCAGGTCGACCCAGCCCTGGGCCTCGCTGTAGTACTCGTGGTTCCCGGTGACGTACACCCGGGCCCGGGTGGCTCGCACCGTGCCGAGCGGAGCGGCCTGGGCGCGGCGGCGTCGAGCCGTGCCGTCCGCGATGTCGCCGGTGTGGCAGACCAGGTCGGCCTCCAGGGTGTTGACCTTCGCGCAGACCCGTTCCGACCAGCGGGCGCGGTCGAGCGGACCGTAATGGGTGTCTGTGATGAGGACGACGCGTGTGCCGTCCAAGCCCGCCCCCAGGCGGGGGAGTTGCACATCGAGGCGGCGCACCCGTGGCACCCGGCGGGCCTCGGCGTACCCCCAGGCGAGCAGCACGGCGGCTACGCCGAGGACCGCCCAGGTGACGATCCGGGCCCGGCTCTGACCGTCGCCCACGCCGGTCACGGTCAGGGCGAGGCGCAGCAGGACGCCGAGCAGGACGGACCAGGTGAACAGTACCCAGGCGGCCCCGAGGAGGGTGTCCCCGACGATCGCCGCCCGGTCCTGCTGTCGCCGGCCGTGACCGCGCACCATCGCGAGCGGCATGGCGACCAGACCGAGGACGAACAGGGCGGTGCCGCCCAGCGCCACAGGGAGCGGCCAGTGCTGGCCGGCGTGCAGCAGCACCCAGCAGGGCACAGCCCACAGCAGGATCGGGGCGATCACAGGGATATAGCGCATCAGTCGGCTCAGTCGGCCCTGCTGGGTCGCAGGAGCCGCACCGTCCGCGGATCGGGCCTCGTCGGTCTCGGTCACGCTTCCCCTCCTCAAGGAACCAGGCTGCCGGCGCGCACTGTACCCGGTCGTCCCGGTGACCTGAGTCGGAGCTCCAGGTGGCGAGCCTGGCGATGATCTCGTGGTGCGGGCCCGTAGGAGAGGCGGAGGTGCCCGGACTGATTGTCACTGGGGGCGCCTAGAGTCTCTCCAACTGGTCACGGTGCGTTGCCGTCGACGGGTCTCATCAGCGTGCCGCCGGTTCGGCGGCCGTCCGTACAAGGGGGAGAACAGCGCATGGGGTGGGTTCCGGCGGGCGACTACGAAGTCGCCCTGGAGGCGGGCAAAGTGGTCTGCCGCAACGGGAAGGGCCGACGGCTGAAGTCCGTTCCGGCCAAATTGAAGGACGACCCGGCGGTCGTCGGACTCCGGCAGTTGACCGAGTGGCTGGAGCGGCACGAAAGCCGGTGCCTGACCGACGTCGAGCAGTGGATGGTGCGTTCGTTGCCCGTTCCCACGGCCGCGCTCGCCCGGGTCTGGCCCGACCCGGCGTGGCAGGCGGCCCTGCGGGACGTGGTGGTCACCGGCGCGGACGGCGGGATCGCCGGGTTCCTGCGCGATGTCGACCCCGACCGCGGTCTCGGCCTCGTCGACCTGGACGGCGACACGGTCCGCATCACCCCGGACGTCGTCAGCGTGCCCCACCCCGTCCTCCTCGACGATCTCGACGACCTGCGGGAGTTCGCGGTCGAACTGGGGGTGAGCCAGAACGTGGAGCAGTTGTTCCGCGAGGTGTGGCGCCGCCCGCCGGGCCTCGCCCCGGACACCACCTCCGTGGACACCTACGCCGGCGGGGTCTTCAAGGAACTGCGCTTCCTGCACGGGCGCGTCACCCAGCTCGGCTACCGGTCGCGCGGCGGATACGCGGTCTGCCCGGTCGTGGAGGACGGCGCCACGGCCGAGGCGCGCATCTGGATCGGCGAGCACGACGGATACGGCGAGTACGACACCGAGACGGGCCCCCTGGGCTGGACCGACCCTGCGGGGCGCGCGCTGACGGCAGCCGAGGTCGGCCCCGTCGCATGGTCCGAGGGCATGCGCATGGCGGCGGCGCTCCACGCCGGCCGCGACGTGGAGGACGAGGAGCGGGCGGCATGAGCACCACGACGACGAACACCGACACGAACACGGCGGCCGCGGGCACGGCGTCCGTTCCCACCCAGACCCGGGACGAAGGCACCTCCAGCTCCGTCGCCGAGGCCCGCGCGGCGGCCCTGCTGGACGCCGGCGCGATCCTCCCGGAGGGGACGACCGGCGGGGACGACGCCGACACGCTGACAACCCGCACCTACACCCACCACGCCCTCGGCGACCGCCCGGTGGTCCGGCTCGTGCCCGGCACCCTCGGCGAAGCCGAGGACCTGGCCCTGGAGTTCCTCGGACTGGCCCGGACCGCCGAGGCCCCCGTCGTGGGCCACGTGCGCCGCGAGACGCTTGGCTTCCCGGCCTGGGCCCTGGTCAACGACCCGGCCAACGGGCACCACGCCCTGGCCCTGGTCAAGGACATCGAGCGGCTGGGCCGGCAGGCCAAGACCCGCGCGGGGGCCGCCAAGGACGGCTTCGACGCGCTCGGAACCCGGCTCGGCCGGGCCGTGCCCCACTTCCTCCCCACCTACTACGAGCAGGTGGCACGCCTCTTCCTCCAGGCGGAGAACACCACCTACGCCGCCTCCTTCTTCGGCAAGGCCCGCGAGGCCGAGCGGGTGCACGGGCTGGTCGTGGACGAGGACCGGCAGCGGGCCGTCTTCCTGGAGTTCGCCTTCGCCGGCGCGCTGACGGTCAAGGCGCTGCGGCAGTACGTGCGGGACCTGGTGGCCCGGCTCGCACCGGCGGACGCCTGGGCGCAGTTCCGCCGTCTGCTGGTCGAGCGCTGCGCGGCCGGCATGCCGCCGTACGCGGCGCTGCCGCAGGACGTACGCGCGCTGGTCAAGGCCGCCGGGCTGGACCGTGATGCCGCCGAACGCGACCTGGTGGCCGATCTGATCGGCTCCCCGGGGATCGTCCGCGCCCCCGCCTCGTTCTGGGTCGCCTACCGCTCCGCGCTCATCGCCCTCGCCCGGCGGGACGCGGCCGTGCGGGTGAGGCTCCTCGGCTTCTTCCCGGAGACCTTCAGCGAGAGCGGCCGGGACACGGACGGCGAGTCCGGCTGGCTCGCGTTGCTGGCCGAATCCGGCGCCGAGGACCTGCTGACCGCCCTCCCGGACACCTCCGGCCACGCTCCTTCCGGCTCTCTCGCCCCCTCCGACCCGTCCGTCTCCCCGGCGGACTGGCTCGCCCGCTGGGAGGCCCACCGCCGGCGCAACCGGGTCGCCCCGGACCGTAGCCCGCAGACCCTCGACCTCGCCGCACGGATGGCGGACCGGCTGCGCGCCGACGGGCGCCCCGTCGACCTGTTCCAGGGCCGCTGGCAGCGCACGGCCGATCTGGACCTCCTCGATCTCTGCCTGGCCTCCGGCGTCCCTGTCA
Organism: Streptomyces sp. NPDC091271; assembly: GCF_044757505.1. Lineage (NCBI taxonomy): Bacteria > Bacillati > Actinomycetota > Actinomycetes > Kitasatosporales > Streptomycetaceae > Streptomyces > Streptomyces sp. NPDC091271. The sequence goes on from NZ_JBIVVD010000005.1 coordinate 562,408, forward strand.
CCGAGCCGGCCGACCAGGGCACGGGCGCACAGCCCCTCGGCGTCTCCTTGGGCCCGTGGATCACCGACACCACGTCCGGCGCGAGGGACCTCACCGCCGTCGCCGGACAGCCGGTCTTCCGCGCCCTGCTGAGCCGGAACGTCGGCGGCCTCGGCGGACGGAACGGCCAGGGCCTGGGCGACGCCGGCATGGCGAAGCTGGCCGCGCACCCGGTGCTCTCCGAAATCCTGCGGGAGTGGCTGACCGCCCGCGCCGAGGAGTACACGGGCGCGCGAGGGCTCCCCGGGCTGCACACCGCTCTCAACAGGCTCTCGGCGTTCCGCGCCGTGGCCGCGGATGTCGCCCCGGAGGCCGTGCGGCTCCTCAAGAGCCACGACGTCGTGCCGCTGCTCGCTTCCACGCTGCGCACCGGCGTCCTCGACGAACTTGGCTGGTCCGCACTGGACGAGGCCTACGCCGAACTGGCCGCCGAGGCCGCCGAAGCCGCCGCCGCGGGTCCGCGGCACCGGCGCTCGGAGGGCGTCGGCGTCACCGGCGCCTGGCCCGCGCTGATCCTCAACACGCTCGAACGGGCCGTCGTCATCGGCCCGGACGGCGTTCTGCTGCGGCACACCCTGCGGCTGCCCGCCACCGTCGACCACTGGCGGACGCTCGCCTTCCGGTACGTCGACGGCGAGTTGCTGGTCATCTGGTGGGAGGAAGGCAAGCAGCGCGGCTACTGGTCGCACCGCCCCGCCGAGGTGTTCACCGTCGGCGGCGAGCAGATCCCCCGCTGGGGCGGCTCCGGCCCCTCGGACGAGGTCTCCCTGCCGCTGCCCGGTGGCGGCCGCGCCACCGGCGGCAAGGCCCTGCACGCGGGCGACACCTCCCTGCCGCCCCAGCGCGCCCTCATCTCCGACGGCACCGGACACTGGCGGGAAGGCCACCAGGGCACGCAGCGGGTGTGGCTGGAGTACGACCCGGGCAGCGGCACACACGGCCGCGCCTCCCTCCCCGCCTTCCTCCGCTCCGGGGTGCGGGACGGCACCCGGCTGCTCACCGAGCACTGTCAGGTACTGCCCCTCCAGCCCGGTCTGGAGACCACCCCGTTCGGCACGGACGGCACGGTCCTCGGCCGCTGGGTGCGCCGCACCGTGGACGACCCCGGCACGGCCGCCCCCGCCGACGGGAACCGGACCGTCACCGGCACCCCCGACGGCCACACGGTCACCCTGCCGCACCCGTTGCCCGACGGCGGCTCCCCGGTGCCGCTCGGCGCGCTCACCCTGCCTGGCGGGTCACGGCCGGTCATGGCCCTGCGCCACCGCTCCGTCGAGGCGCACCCGGCGGACACGGACGGCACCGGTGGCAGCCTGTGGTCCGTCACCCCCGGTTCCTCCGGCGGGAACAACGCGGCGGGCACCCCCTACCTGCCTCCCGTCGCCTACTGGCACGCCCTGCGCCCGAGGGACGAGCGGGGCTCCGCCGCCCTGCGCGACATGACGGACTCCCGTGCGGACGAGCTGCTCAAGGAGGTCGTCGACGCGGTCGCCCAGCACATGGAGGCATCTCGGGCCGTCGAGGAGTACACCGGACCCTCGGCGCGGGAACTGAGCGAGGAGGCTGTCGCCCGGGTGCTGCCCGAGGTGTCCGACGCACGGTTCCTCGCCGGCGTCACCGCGATCATCCGGAACGCCGTGGACCGGGCTGTCGCAATCCTCCGGTATCTGGAACCGCCCCAGCCCGCGCAGCCGGCCACCCCCCGGAACACCGCACGCACCCAGGGCATGTTCTTCGACCACGAGCCCGAGCACGGCGACGACATGACGCTGCGGAACGCCTCCGCCTGGGGCTCCGAGAGGATGCACGGCAGCTGGTGGGGAGGTGGGCTCCGGTGGACCGTGATCCGGCAGATCCTCGCCGTCAACCATGTCCTCGGCGGCGAAGCCGCGTTCGGCCCGCCCATACCGTCCAAGGTCCCGTTCACCTCTGCGGAGGGCTGGCAGCGGGACGAGTGCACCGTGCCCGGCGATGCCTCGGCCTGGACCTCCCTTCTCGACAAGCTGCCCGAACTGGCCTACCGGGCCGCCTCGGCGACGACGTCGCCCGAGCACCGCACCGGTCTTCTCGTGCTGCTGGAAACCCTCGGCGCCGGCCCGCTGGCCGACCCGGCGGGCACCGTCCGGCAGGTGGAGCTCGTCGAGCCGTTCGTCGGAGGGACAGCCGGACCGGGACGTCCCGAGGCCGTGCACCGGCTCGGCCAGGTGCTGCGCAAGGGCGCCCGCACCGTCGTGGTCATCGCTCACCGCGGCCGGAACACCCGGAACGACGCGACCCGCTGGCTCGCCCTGGACCACGACCCGACCGGCGCCTTCGGCCCCGTCCCCGGCTTCACCCTGGACCACGAGCACGTTCACCGGCAGGGCGTCGCCCGCGACCGCCTCACCCGGCTCACCGCCCTGGTGCGGGAGCAGGGCCCGGCACCCTGGCGCCCGGAGGCCGTCGAGGCGTTCCACACGGCCACCGGGATCGGCCCCCTCCAGGCCGCCGCCCTGCTGGCGGCGGCCGTCGAGGAGCCCGGTGCCGAAGTGCTCGCGCTGCTCGGGATGAAGACACGTGCCTTCGACGAGGCCCGTGCCAGACTGGACGCGCTGCCCCGCGACGACCTGCATGCCGTGCTCCAGGCTCTGCTGCCCGCGGACCCGGCCGAACTGTGGTCGACGGGCCCCGACGTCCGGGCCGCCGCGGCGGTCTGGCAGGAGCGCCTGGCCACCCTCGTCCGCGTCCCCGAGGAGCTGGACCTCGACCTGTCGGGCACCACCACCGGCGCCGTCGACCTGATCCTCAACGCGGGCTCCCGGACCTGGCTCGCCCACGGCACCGACGTCCAGGACGGCACCGGGCGTCCGGGCCTGCGCCGGGTGAGCGCACGTGGTGCGGTCTTCTCGGCTCTCACCGCCTTGCGCACCCTCGCCTACACGTTGCCGTACGGGCACCCCCTGCGGGCGCACCTGCCCGTCGGCCTCGCGGCCCTGCGTGGCCGGCTCGCCGACCCCGACCTGGTGCTGGACTTCGGTCTGGACTGGACCGAATCGGGGGGCTCGATCGGCCCCGTGGTCCGCGCCGCCCACGGGCTCCCCGACTCCGGCGGCGCCGGCCCCGATGGTCTGGTCCGGGTCGGCACGGCGCTGCTCCTCGCCCCCATCCACGGGGACAACGAGCGGCTGCTGATTCGCCCGGCCGGCCTGGCAGGCCCCGACGACCCTGCGTTCGGCCTCGTCGAGGGCACCGTCCACAGCCACATCACCGGCGATCTGCTGGCCCTGCGCGCACTGCTGAGCGAGGAGACCGACGCGTTGGCCTCGGCGGGCGCCCCCGACGGCTCCCCGCGCCACCCGGCCCAGGACCCGACGCGTGCGGTGCCGGACCTGGTGGCCGAGGCTGCCGACGCCCTCGGGCTGAGCGCGGACGCCGCCGCCCTCTACCTGATGCTGCTCGCCCTGCCCGACCCGACGGACCGCAACTGCGTCCGCTGGACCGAGTGGAAACCGGCACGGGTCAAGAAGGCCCGGGCGGAACTCGCCGCCACCGACCTCGTCGTCGAGGCGAAGCGCTCCCGCGCCGGCCGCACCCTGTTCCTCCCTTGCGGCTGGCTCGAACGCGGCGCCCCCGGGCTGCCGATGGAGACCTGGAAGGAACGTCTGTACCCCCTGGCGGGGTCCCCCCGGACCCTGCCCCACCTCCCCGTGCCCGCGCTGTTCGCAGCCGCCTGGGCGCGGACCCGGGGCGGCGACGCCCCCGCCTTCGAAGAACTGGACACCCGCGCAACCCGGAAGGGCCGCCGCCGATGACGAACGACACCACGACCACCATGGACAGCACCACCACGGGCGGAGTCCCGGACCAGGCGACGGCGTCCGGCCGGGAGCACCGCCAGATCACGCCGCCCGAGGACCGGTACGCCACCGAGCTGGCCTTCCTCGCCGCCCACGACTCCGGGCCCCGCCCGCCCGGCTGGCTGCTCACCCCGCGCGCCGTCGTCACCTTCGTGATGGGCAGCGCGGGCGAGGCACTCAGCCTGCCGAAGGACGCCCGGCCCGGAGACGGGGTGCCGCGCCGCCTGGTGATCGAGCAGAAGTTCGTCGGCGAGCGCGCCCTGGTCGAACGGTGCGTGGTCACCCTTGCCGGAGAGCGCGGACTTCTCCTCGTGGGCGAACCCGGCACCGCCAAGTCCATGCTCTCCGAGCTGCTGTCGGCTGCCGTCTGCGGGACCAGCGCGCTCACCGTGCAGGGCACCGCGGGCACCACCGAGGACCAGCTCAAGTACGGCTGGAACTACGCACTGCTGCTCGCCCAGGGCCCCACCGAGCAGGCCCTGGTGCCCTCCCCGGTACTCGCCGCCATGACCCGGGGCGCCGTCGCCCGAGTCGAGGAGGTCACCCGCTGTCTGCCGGAGGTCCAGGACGCCCTCGTGTCACTGCTCTCCGAGCGGCGGATCGCGGTCCCCGAACTCGCGGGCGGCGAGGGCGCCCAGATGCACGCGGCCCCAGGGTTCACGCTCATCGCCACCGCCAACCTGCGGGACAAGGGCGTCTCGGAGATGTCCGCAGCACTGAAGCGGCGCTTCAACTTCGAGACGGTGGGCCCCATCGGGGACGTGGACGCCGAGACCGCGCTCGTCCGGCGCCAGTCGCGGGCAGCCGTCGAACGCGTGGGCGCCGCCTACCAGGTGGACGACGCGGTCCTCGAAGCCCTCGTCACGGCCTTCCGGGACCTGCGCGAGGGCCGCTCCGGCGAGGGCTGGGAGGTCGAGCGCCCCTCCACGGTGATGAGCACGGCCGAGGCGGTCTCGGTCGCGGGCTCCATGGGCCTGGCCGCCGCCTACTTCCCTGGCGACCGGGACGTGCTCTCCCTCCTGCCCGGGCATCTGCTCGGCGTCGTCCGGAAGGACGACCCCGCCGACGCGGCACGGTTGCTGGGGTACTGGGACGGGCCGGTGCGCAGGCGCGCGGAGCAGGGGTCGGCCACCTGGCGCGCCCTTTGGGACCTGCGCGCGGTGCTGGAGAACTGACGGATGAGAGAGTCGACGACCCCCGATACGCGGTCCACCGCCGAGGCGCGGTCCACCGCCGAGGTGCCGCCCACCGCCGGTGCGCCGGCCGCTTCTCCGGCGCCGGGCCCGGCGGCCGGGGCCGCCACCCCGGAAACCGCGGTGGCGGCCCTCGCGGCGACCGGACCCGGGTCTCCGTTCCTTATCGGGGTGCGCCACCACGCGCCCTCACTGGCGGCCGCCCTCCCGGCACTTCTGGACGCGGCGGCACCCGACGTCCTCCTCGTCGAGCTGCCCGCCGAGTTCCAGCCCTGGCTGGGCTGGCTCGCCCACGAGGAGACCGCGGCCCCGGTGGCGCTGGCCGCCGTGCCCGCCGGCGGGCCCGGCTCGGCAGGCGAACGGGGCCCGGCCTTCTACCCGTTCGCGGACTTCTCGCCCGAACTGGTCGCTCTGCGCTGGGCGGCGAGAAACGGTGTCCCGGCTGTGGCCTGCGATCTGCCGCTGGCCGACCGCGCATGGGCGGGGGGCGGCCCGGAAACCCCCGCCCCTGTCCCGGGCGCCGACTCCGCGCCCGTGCCGGGGGAGGGACACGGGTTGTCCGCCGCGCTCCGGTCCCGGCTCACCGGCCGGGACGGCGACGACCTGTGGGACCGGCTGGTGGAGGCCCTCGCGCCCGGGTCGACACCCGAGGCGCTCCGCCGTGCCGCCCTGCTCACCGGCTGGGCGCTGCGGCACGAGGCCGAGGCGCGCGGCGGGGTGCACGGCACGGACCTGGCGCGCGAGGCATGCATGCGCGGACATGTCGCCGAGGCCCTGGCGAGCGGTCGTCGGCCCGCCGTGGTGGTGGGAGCCTTCCACACCCCGGCGCTGCTGCCGACCGCCGCCCGAGGCCCCGCACCCGACGCATCCGGCGCGTCCGGTGCCGCGCCCGGGCCGGGCGCGGACGGCCACGTCGACGACGGCGCTGCCGGGACGGCGGCGTGCACGGTCTCCCTGGTCCCGTACACCTACCCGCTGCTCGACTCACGGTCCGGCTACCCGGCCGGCATCCGGGACCCGGAGTGGCAGCACACCGTCCTGGACGCCGCCGGGGACCCGGCGGCGCTCCACGAGGCGCTGATCCGCACCGCGGTCCGGGTCTGCGCCGCCCTGCGCGAACAGGGCCACCCCTACGGCCCGGCGGACGGCCGGGAGGTCGTCCGGGTGGCCGGGGACCTGGCCCGCCTGCGCGACCTGCCCGCCCCCGGCCGCGGTGAACTCCTGGAAGCCGTGCAGACGGTGCTGGGGCGCGGCGAGACCTACGGGACGGGCCGCGCCGTCGCCCAGGCCCTCGAACGCGTACTCGTCGGAGCCCGCACCGGACGGCCCGCGCCCGCCACTCCGCGCAGCGGACTGGGCCCCGCCGTCGAGGCCGAGACCGCGGCGCTCTCCCTCCCCGGCCCGGAGGACGCGCACGAGAAGACACCGCGCGACCTCCGGCTCGACCCGGCCCGCTCCGCCCTGGACCGGCGTCGCGAACTGCTGCTGCGCAGGCTGACGGTGTGCGGCATCCCTTACGCGCAGGAGCAGGGGGTGACCGGTGCGGCGGGCACGGAAGGGCTCACCACGCGCTGGCAGGTGCGGTGGACCCCGGCGACGGCCGCGATGCTCACCGCGGCGGGGGCCCGCGGCGTCACCTCGGCCCAGGCGGCCGAGGGCGTGCTGCGGCAGCGGCACGCGGCCGAGCGGGCTGAGGGCGGCCCGACGGCGGCCCAGGTCGTCCGCGGACTCACGGAGGCCGCCGGGTGCGGGCTCCCCGCCCTGGCCGACGAACGGCTGACGGAACTCGCGGCCGTACTCCCCGCGAGCGGCACCCTTCCCGAACTCCTCACCGGACTCGACCTGCTGGATCGCATCGACGCCGGCCACCTGCCGGGCCTGGCCGCGCCCGACGACCCCTCGGCACCGGACGCCACCGCCACCGCCCGTGCCGCCGACTCCGCGCGCGCGGCCGAACTCCTGACCTCGGCTGCGGTCCGCCAGGTCGACGGTCTGACCGGCTCCGAGGAGCCCGAGGACGCCCGGGCGCTGCTCGAACTGGCCCAGCGGGCCGACCGGGTGGGCGGTATCCGGCTCACCGACGCCCTCGCCCGGCTGGCCGCGGACGGCACCCCGTTGATCGCCGCAGCCGCCGGTGGAGTCAGGGTGCTCACGGGCCACGAAGAGGCCGAGACCTTCGGGGGGCGCGTCGCCTCCTGGGTGGACGGAGCCGCGGACAGCGCCTCCCGGACCGCGCTCACCGCGCGCCTCACCGGCGTCCTCACCGTGGCGGGCCCGCTCCTGACCGTCGGCCCCGGCGCCCTGGACCCGCTGCTGCACCGGGTCGTCGAGCTGGACGACACCGAGTTCCTGGCCCGGCTGCCCGCCCTGCGCGGTGGCTTCGACACGCTGAGCCCGGCCGCCCGGGACCGGCTGCTGGACACCGTCGAGGAGCGGCTGGGCGAACGGGTGGACACCCTCGACGCGGACGATCCGGCCGAGCAGGCCCGCCGAACGGCCGCCGACCTCGCGGCCCGTGAACTCCTTACCGGCCTCGGCCTGCCCGTCCCGACCCCCGCGCACGACGACCGGTTCCCACCGCTGTCCAGCCACCCCACCGTCGCACCCCCCACCGTCGCACCCCCCACCGGGGCCACCCCCGCGCGGACCATGGCGCCCGCCGACCGGTGGCGGCTCGTTCTCGGCCGGCGTCCCGATCAACTGCCGTCCGGCGCCGCCCGCCTGGCGACCGCTCTGGACGAGCTCTACGGCGCGGGACACGGCGAGGGTTCCCGCGGTGGTCTGCCCGGCCCCGGCCCCGGTCGCGGTGGCGGTGGCCGGGAGCCGTCGTTCCCCGGCGTCCGCGAGTGGTCCGAGGAGCTGGCCGCGCTGTTCGGTCCCGGCGTCCGCGAGGAGGTCCTCGCCGCCGCAGCCATGACAGGGCGGCAGGACGTCCTCACCGAATTCGACCCGGCGGCCGCCACCCCCTCCGTGGAACTGCTCCGCACGATCCTGCGGTACGCCGGCGGCCTCCCCGAAGCCCGCCTGGCGGCGCTCCGGCCCCTGGTCCGCCACCTGGTCGACGAACTGACCCGGCAGCTCGCCACCCGGCTGCGGCCCGCCCTCACCGGCACGATGTCGGCCCGGCCCACCCGCCGCCCCGGCGGCCGGCTGGACCTGCCGCGCACGCTGCGCGCCAACCTCGCCACCGCACGCCGGACAGCCGACGGAACGGTCCAGGTGATCCCCGAGAAACCGGTGTTCCGCAGCCGTGCCCGCCGGTCGGCCGACTGGCGCCTGATCCTGGTCACCGACGTCTCCGGATCCATGGAGGCGTCCACGATCTGGTCCGCGCTGACCGCCTCCGTGCTCGCCGGGGTGCCGACCTTGAGCACCCATTTCCTGGCCTTCTCCACGGAGGTCGTCGACCTCACCGGCCATGTGCACGATCCCCTCTCCCTCCTGCTGGAGGTGAGCGTGGGCGGGGGCACGCACATCGCCGCCGGGTTGCGGCACGCCCGCAGCCTGATCGAGGTGCCCACCCGCACCCTCGTCGTCGTCATCAGCGACTTCGAGGAGGGCGCGCCGCTCGGCGGACTGCTGACCGAGGTGCGGGCTCTGGTGAACACCGGCTGCCACGTCCTCGGGTGCGCGAGTCTCGACGACGCGGGCCGGCCCCGCTACTCGACGGGCGTCGCCGGGCAGCTCGTGGCCGCCGGCATGCCCGTGGCGGCCCTCAGCCCACTCGAACTGGCCCGCTGGATAGGGGAGAAGACCGCATGAACGCCGACCGGTTGCCATCCGTCGCACCGGAGGTCACGGCCACGCTCGTGGAGGGCCTCTCGCCCCGGCTGCGCAAGCGGCTGGACGCGGCGGTCACCAAGCTCGGAGCCCGCCCGACCCACCGCGACGGGGACACGGTGACGATCGCGGTCGACGACGAGACCGAGTTGTGCCTGTACGCCCCGGGCGGAGTGGTGGCGACCGCGGACGCCATCACCTGCGGTTGCCTCCTCGCCCCGGCATGCGTCCACCGCGCGGCCGCCGCCTGCGCCGCCCCCACGGCGGACCCGGCGCCGGAGCCCGCCGATGAGCCCGCCCAGGCGTCCCCCGCCCCCGCCTCCGCGACGGACCCCGCCTCCGCGACGGACCCCGCCTCCGCGACGGACCCCGCCTCCGCGACGGACCCCGCCCCCGCCCCGGACTCCGCATCCTCGCCCGAGGTGGCGAGCCCGGCGCAGCGTCGAGCGGCCGACGCCCTGTGGTCGGCGGGCGCCGCCGTGCTGGAGGCCGGCGTCGACGGGGCAGGGGCCGTCACCCAGTCGGTCCTCCTCCGCGCCGCGCACACCGCCCGGCTCCGGCACCTGCCGCGCGCCGCGGGCGCCGCGCTGTCCGTCGTCACGCTGCTGCGCGCGGCCCGCGCCGGGGACCCGTCCTACCGGACCGCCGACCTCGTCACCGCCCTTGCCGAACTCCTGGGCACCGCACACCGAGTGGGGGTGGCGTCCGGGGCGGAGCTGGCCGCCGTCAGAGGCCGCGCACGCCGTCCGTACAGCCCGGACGGCTCGCTGCGCCTGTACGGCCTGTTCACCGAGCCCGTGGTCACCGACTCGGGGCACGGCGGCGTCCGAACCTGGGTCGCAGGGGCCGACGGCCGTCTCTTCACTGTCGGCGACGTGGCACCCGGGGGAGTCGGGCGCGCCCTCGGAGTGGCCGACCGGGCCGTGCGCCTGGGGGACAGCGCTCTCACCCACCGGGAGCTGGGCCGGTCCGGCCTGGCGGTCTCGGGGGCGACGGTCTCACCGGACGGCAGACTGGGCGCCGGGAAGGGCGTCAAGGCCGTCACCGCCCGGGGTGCGGCGTGGACGGAGCCGCCGCTCGCCACCCTGTGGGAGACGCCGGCGTCCGAACAGGCCGCCCGCGCCCTGCGGTCCACCTCCCGCTACGCGGACCCGGACGGCGGCGGCAGCGACCTGCTGTTCCTGGACGTCGAACTCCTCGGCGCGGTAAGGGAGTCGGGTGGTACCTGCCTGCTCGCGCTGTGCGAGGGAGGCATCCACGTCCGGCTCACCGTCGCCGACGACGACCCCGCGCTGGCCCACCGCGACAACCTGATGCTGCTGGCAGCGGCGCCGGGGACACGGCTGCGGATCATCGGCCGCATGGTGCCCGCCCTCCACCCCCGGCTCACCCTCCTCGCCTGCTCGCACCCCACCGGCGAGGGCACGATCGACCTCGGCCTCGACCGGCTGCGCCGAGCCGACCTCCCGGACCCGGCTGCCCCCGTGCACCCCGCCCCGCCCCAGCCCGGAGGGTCCGGAGCGCACTCCCCCCTGTACCTCCTGGAGCGCCGGGTCGAACAGACGGTCCCGGCGGGCCGCGCAGCCCTCGGCATGCTGGGCGACATCGCCGCCGAGACCCGCCGCATCCGCCGCGCGGGCCTCCCCACGGCCGCCGGACTCCTCACCGCCCTGTGCGCCTCGGCGGCCCGACGCGATCGCGACCTCTTCGGCCGCCTCCTCCCCGCCGACACCGACGGCTTCGCCACCTACTGGCTCGCCGCCGCCCGTTACACGGCTGCTGTGGCCGAGTCCCTGTGCGCAGCAGGCTGGGAACCGGTGCAGGGCACGGGTCCGGCCCGCGGGCTCAGGTGAGGCCGGCGGCCAGCAGGGTGAAGGCCGCCTTGGCAGCGCGCAGCCGGGCCCTCGGGCCCGGTCGGCCGTGCTCGGCCGTCTTCCGGCGGGCACCGCATCTCAACGCGAAAGAGCAGGAGAAGGCGTTCCGTTCGTACGTGAGGAAGGCCGCCGGGCCGGGCGGCAGCGAGCATGTGGAGGAGCTGGCCAAGCTCGCCGAGATGAAACGGAACGGGGATCTGAACCCGGAGGAGTACGAGAGGGCGAAGGCCAAGGTTCTCGCCTGAGCCCGGGCTGCCTGTCGGGGAGGCCGGCCCCGACCAGCTGGAGCTGCGGGCGACGTCCGAGTCCGCCTCGCTACGGACGCAGCTCCAGGGTTATGTGCGGGGAGAGGGCGCGGAGGAAGTCGGGTGCGTCGAAGATCCCTCCTGCTGATGCGACACCGGCCGCGTGGGTCCGGCCTGTAAGTACGCGGTCGAGCGCTTCCACCACGAGGGGCGCGGTGACCGCGTAGATGTCCTGGCCGCGGGCTACGGCACGGCGTTCGGTGTCACCCGAGCGTGGTGGGGTGCCAGTGATTCAGTCCGTAGGCGATGTGTGTCTGATCGGCCTCGGTCCAGTCAGCCCGCCGTCGGGGGAAGACCGGTGGCGGGTGCGGTGGCGTATCGGCTCATCGTCGATGCTCGCCTGTGAGGTCAGGTCCTGGCCGCCGGCCACCATGTCCCGCAGGTCCCGGAAGTACTGCACGTACAGGGCCGGTGTGAACGTGCTCAGCACGACGGCCGGCTGGTCGGTGATGTTGGCGAAGGGCCGCGGCGCACTGGTGTTTTCTTCGTCGTTCATGCTCGATTCCCCGACCGGGAGCCCGTGCTGTCCAAGGCTCATTACGAAACGCTGATACCGGATGGGTATCGTCGCAGTATGGAGGCACGGACGCTGCGCCATCCCGCGGCTGGCAGCACGCACGGGGACAAGGCCCGTCGGCGGCCAGGCAGGCCATCCAGGGCATCCAATAGGTCCGCGTGGCCGAAGCCTCGAACTCCGGGTCGACACGCAGCCGCACAGGGCCACGTCGGAACGGAATCCCACGACCGCTCTGGCTCCCGTCAAAGCCGTCGGGCCTGGCCCGAGGCCGGTGCGGTGCGCTCGCGCCAGCCGCGACAGGCGTCGCAGAGGCCTGTTTATCAGAGTCCGGCCGAGGGGAGTGCCCGTGGCCGGCCGGGGTCTGACTGCCTATTACTCCTTGACGAATGCCAGGAGGTCGGGGTTCACGACGTCAGGGTGCGTCGTCAGCATCCCGTGGGGGAGGCCCTCGTAGCTCTTCAGCCTGCCGTTGCGCAGCAGCTTGGACGACAGCGGGGCCGAGTCGTCGTAGGGGACGATCTGGTCGTCCGTGCCGTGGGCCACGAGGACGGGCACCTCGATCTGCTTCAGATCCTCGGTGAAGTCCGTCTCCGAGAAGGCCTTGATGCAGAGGTAGTGGGCCAGGGCTGCGCCCCGCATACCCTGACGCCACCAGTTGTCGATCACGCCCTGGGAGACCTCGGCGCCCGGACGGTTGTAGCCGTAGAACGGGCCCGCCGGCACGTCGATGTAGAACTGGGCACGGTTGGCGACGAGCGAGGCCCGGAAACCGTCGAAGACCTCGATGGGCAGGCCGCCCGGGTTGGAGTCCGACTTGACCATGACAGGCGGAACCGCGCCCACCAGTACGGCCTTGGCCACCCGTCCCGCCTTGGCGCGGGCCACGTACCGTGTGACCTCGCCGCCGCCGGTCGAGTGGCCGATGTGGATGGCGTCGCGCAGGTCCAACGCGTCGGTCATCACCGCCACATCGGCCGCATAGGTGTCCATCTCATGTCCGGTCGCGCTCTGGCTGGAGCGCCCGTGGCCACGCCTGTCGTGGGCGATGACGCGGTAACCGTGCTCGAGGAAGAAGAGCATCTGGTTGTCCCAGTCGTCGCCGCTGAGAGGCCAACCGTGATGGAACACGATGGGCTGGGCGTCGCGAGGCCCCCAGTCCTTGTAGTAGATGCTGGTGCCGTCCTGTGCAGTGACCGTTCCCACGGCTTTCCTCCGCTCAGATGCCGATGCGGTGACCCCTGTGGGCCTCTCCACGCAATGGGCAGTCCGCAACGTGGGCACAGCCCACGGAGGGTCCAACCGAGTTGCGACTTGCCCCAAACATACCTGTTTGTGGCCTAACTCTCATTTCATGCAGCCGGGTGAACGACGTGCCGCCGGAGAATGTGATGACCTGCTCGAAGACGCGCCCGCCGGCTGGATCGCGTGTGCGTCGAGGCGCGACAAGTTCAAGCTCCCCTTCTGTATCTCTGCCATCATGGCCACTGCCTGAAGCCCGACGAAACACCCCCCGTGCCGGGCCGAACGCGCGCCGCGCGGGCCTTTCCCCCTTGCCCGCGGACGTAAATGCCGGTTTCACGGCATTTACACCCGTCACCGCTTGTAACCCACTTGCCGCCCCCTGCTCACCCAGCCGGCCCTCCCCGGCTGTGCTCCACGCCCCCCGAAGGCAGGGTCGTCAGCAATCAGCCCCCTCTGCAGGGAAGTGGACATGAAGCGAATAGCGCGCGCCCGAACCCGACGTATCCTCCCGCTCGCGGTGATCGTCCCAGCGGCTGCCCTCATAGCCGCCGGCCCGTCCGCGGCCTCCGAGAGCGGCGGTGGCTCCACCGAGGCCGACGAAAGCGCGAAGCCTACGATCGTGCTGGTGCACGGAGCCTGGGCCGACGCCTCCGGCTGGGACGAGATCTCCGAGAGCCTGCAGGCCCAGGGCTATCCGGTCGTCGCCACTGCCAATCCGCTGCGGAGCCTGTCAGGCGACTCCGCCTACCTGGCCGCCCGACTCGAGTCGATCAAGGGCCCTGTCGTCCTGGTCGGCCACTCGTACGGCGGCGCGGTGATCACCAACGCTGCCGCAGGTAACCCCGACGTCAAGTCCCTCGTCTACGTCGCGGCGTTCGCCCCCGACAAGGGAGAAGGCGCGCTGCAGCTGGCGGCCAAGTACCCCGGCAGCCGCCTCACCGACGACCCCCAGGCGCCCGTGCCGACGGCTCTGAACGCCGTGCCGCTGAGCGGAGGGCCCACCGACGTCGACCTCTACATCAAGCCCGAGAAGTTCAGCGACGTGTTCTTGAGCAACCGGGTCGAGGGGAGCAGGGCAGACGTCCTGGCCGCTTCCCAACGCCCCGCCACACCGGTTTCCGGTGCCGAACCGACCAAGGCCGTAGCCTGGAAGACCATCCCGTCCTGGTACCTGGTGGCCACGGACGACCGCACCATCGGCACCGAAAACCTGCGCTTCATGGCCAAGCGCGCCGGCTCCACGACGGTGGAGGTCGACGCCCCGCACGCCGTCATGGAGACCAACCCGGACGCCGTCACCTCGTTGATTCTCCAGGCCGCCGACGGCGTACACCCCAGCCTCGCCAAGACCGGCGCCTCCTCGTCGGCGTTCGCCGTGGCAGGAGCCTCCGGGCTCGCCGTCGCCGGCGGCGCCACTCTGCTCATCCGCGCGCGGCGCTCCACCCGACAGTCCTGACAGAGCACATACCGTGAAGCAAACGTGAACGTGATGCCGGGACGGTGGTGTCACGCCGTCCCGGCGCGGGGGAACAGCCGACGTGGAACTGTCCGGCCCGCAGTGGCGATCGCGTCGATGTCTCGCGGCGACGGACGGGCGTGCGTCGGCAGCAAGTGTGCGGATTTTCAGGACTGCATCAGCGGAAAGGGTTCCGCTGCGAACCGAAAGAGCAGGCGCGCGACAGCAGGCAGGTCCGCTCCCGCTCGAGCACGTCGCTCTCCTTGTCGCAGCCTCTTTCACTGGTCGCGAGGCGACCTCTCGGGCGGAGGTGGACCGCAGCAGCTGAGGCGGCAGATGGGGGCGCCTTATCGCAGTTGACGTCGTGTCAGTGGTGTGCGAGCGCCCACTCAAGGGCCTGATCGGCGATCTCTTGCCAGCCATGTTGAGCAGGCATGAGGTGGGATCGTCCCGGGAACTCGACGGTCTCGGTGACCGTACTCGACTTGTAGTGCCTGGCGTTCGATCGCTGGATCTTCGGCGGCATGAGGTTGTCGTGCTCACCTGACATGAACAGCAGCGGTGCGCGGTCGTCGTTGTGGTAGTTGACGTAGGAGTCGGCGTGGCCTGGGTGGATGTTGGCCAGCGCGCTGCCCCAGAAGACGCGACCGGATGCGGGGACGTGGTAGCGCTCGTACGTGGAGTGGGCCTCGTCCTCGGGGAAGGTGTTGGTGAATGCGTACCGCCACTGGTCGTAGGTGAGGCCGACCGCCTTATGCCGGTTGGCGGGGTTCCTCAGGACCGGGAAAGACGCTTTCACCTGGGACAGCGGAACGGTGGCGACTCCCTCTGTGGGAGCCGAGTTGAGGGCCACCCCGGCGGTGCCGTATCCGTGGTCGAGCAGAATCTGAGTGAACACACCGCCAGCGGAGTGCCCCATGATGATGGGCTGCTTACCCAGCCCGTCGATGAGGGCCTCGAGCTTCGAGATGATCGCAGGAACAGTGAGCGACTCGATGGGGCCGGGGTCCGCATTGAGCGCTTCGACCTCGACTTCGAAGCCGGGGTAAGCCGGGGCGAGTACCTGGAAGCCTTTAGCCCGGTAGTAGTCCACCCAGCTTTCCCAGCTCCGCGGGGTCACCCAGAAGCCGTGCACCAGGACGATAGTGTCAGGTGTGCCTGTCATGCGGCAATTATCGCTTTAGCGGGCTTCTCTTACCACCTTTCCACCTTTACACGCTCCGTACCGGATTCAGGGGACCCGCAGTCCGACGTGGGGCCCCCGGGTGTTCGAGGCGAACGGCAGGGCTTCGCGGGCTGCACCGTCTGGCCTCGTCGATGCCGAGCGCAGCCATGTCACCGTCGGACACCTTCGTGAACAGCCGCAGGTCGGGAGCCGGGGCGATCTGCTCGTACGCCGGAGTGAGCTCGTCGAGCGCGGCGATGTCCCGGATCTCGTCGGCCCGGGGCCGTGCCTGCCGTGCCCAGGCCGCCCGCTGCCGTGGGGACCTGGGCCGGGTCATCGACGCACTGGCCGTATGGACGCCCGTTCCGGGCGGGGAAGAGCGGGCCCTACCGCACCAAGTGGGGCAGACCGGTCGGGAGTGCCGCGAAAATGGGCCCGCTCCAGGGGAGTTACAGACGCCACTCCTCCGCCAGCAGCCCGAGCAGTTCCGCCTGCCGCTTCTCCAGGTGTTCCGGTGTCCAGGTGTCCTGGCCCAGCACCTGCGTGGTCAGGGGGAAGGCGACGACGCCCCGCCTGAGATACCTCTCCTTCTTCGCGGTGAAGTCGAGGTTCTGGACCTGCGAGTTCTTCGTGCGGCTCAGCAGCACCAGGTTGGCCAGCCTGTGTGTCCACTGCTTGCGCTCGTCCACCGTGAAGTCCGCGCGCCATTGCGACTCGAGCCCCGGGTTCTGGGGAAGTACATGCTCGACCGTGATGCGCGGTGCGTCGTACGTGGCCACGATGTCGTCCTCGGCCACCAGCTCGTCCAGCCGAAGCAGGATGAAGCGGCGAGTCCTCAGCTCGTAGTAGACATCACCGTCGAGCCGGGCCAGAGTCTCGGTCCGCTCGCTCTCCGTGAGCTGGAAGGCAGGGGCCTCCAGGCCGAGTCCCTTGTTGAGTTCTGTCAGCAGCTCGGCGAAACGGAGCACTCGGGGGGTGGTGTAGATGCGCCGAACGAACATGCTCGCTGCCAGGCGCTCCAGCAGCCTGAAGAACGAACCCAGCCATACGGGATCGTCGCCATGGGACCGAAGCGCCCACAGCGCGGCCGGCCACCAGTCGTTGTTGTCCAGCTGCAGCAGTCTGCGGAACCACGCATTGACCTGCGGCGACCCGTCCCCGGCCGCGTACGTCCTGTCGCGGATCACCGCGGACGCCTCGGCATAGGGAACGAGCACCTCGTCCACGAACTCCTTGGCCCGTCCTCCCTTGTAGTGGGACAGAACCTGCGCCTGGAACTCCTTGAGCAGCTCCTGTCGCGCCCGCTCGCCGGAGAAGATCATGCGGATATGGGAGAACAGGTCGGAGAACTCCTCCCGGCCGAGGCTCTCCTCTGCGTCTTCCCACCGTCTCGCGTAGGTCTCCGAGGCCTGCTCCTCGATCTCTCCGATGATCTGAGCCTTGAAGATGTCGGCAGGCGACAGGTCGAGGCCTCGGGAATTCATCACGCTGAAGATGCGGTGAGCGCTGTCCAGATCAGGAGTGCTGACCGCGACGAGGAAGGTCTGGACACCCATCAGCTTGCACAGAGCTAGACGCTGTTCGTCGGTCCAGGAAGCCAAAGTGGTGTAGAGAACCCGCGCGTTGGCCTGGACGGCTCTCTGCGCATCGGTCCTCAGGTTGTGGGGGTTCAGCTCAAGGAGTGTCCTGATGGAATCGGAGGTCTGAATGTGCTGGTGGAAGAAGTCGGCGTCCCGGGGACGAAGAGTGAGCCGCGGTTTGGCCTTCAGGCCCAGAACCGTGTTCCCGGGCTCGGCGATCATCGCCACCAGGTTGGTCACCACATCGGGTTGCCGAGCCAGATCGCGCAGGACAGCCAGCAGGATGGTCAAGGTCGTCAACCGCTGCTGACCGTCGATGACATCGGCATCTGCTGCGCGGCTGTCCTTGACGAGTACCAAGGAGCCGAGGAAGTAGGGTTCTCCGTCGCCCCGGAGGAGAGCTTCCTCGAGGTCGGCGAGTAGTTGCTGGGCCTGTTCGGTCTGCCAGGCGTAAGGACGCTGGTAGTCAGGGATTCGGAAGTCGTAATCGCTGCAGAAGACTTTGTGCAGCGGCACTTCGCGCGCTTCGAGCTGAGCCATGATCAGCATGATTCCTCACCAAAGACCGGCTTCGCAGCGATTTGCCGGTCTAGTGCAGGACCCCGGTGTGCTCCAGGATCGCGGCGGTGAGCGGAGTGAGGACCTCTTGCGGGAGTGCGTGCCCCATGCCCGGGATCTCGACCGTGCGCGCCCCGCGGATCACCTGGGCGAGATGCTGCGGGTGCGGGGGAGGGAAGACCGGTTCCGCCGGGGCCGAGATCACGAGTGTAGGCACGTCGGTCCTCGCCAGTTCCTCGGTGCGCAGCATGCCGGAGGTGTCCGCGCGGGCGTGCGCGGTGCTGGAGGCGTGGTGGCCGGTGTGTTCGATGATCCTCCGTTCCAGTGCGCGGGCGCTCTCCGGGGCGAACGGGAGCTGGTCGCCCGCAAGTGCCCGCCAGTGTGCGACCCGGGAGTCGAGCTCGCCCTCCGGGCCGCGCTCCTCGGCCGGCCGGGACCAGATCTCCAGCACGTGGGGTGCGATGCCGGGGAGTTCCTCGGGTGGGACGCGCGTTCCGTCCGGCCGCACGTACGGGCTGGTGCTGAGCGCGGACGTCCCGATCAGGGTCGCGCTCAGCAGGCGGTCCGGGTGGTCGGCGACGAGCAACTGGGTGAGCATTCCACCGAGGGACATGCCCACGACGTGGGCCCGGTCGACGCCCACGCCGTCCAGGACCGTGATCGCGTCTTCGGCGAGGTCGGTGACGGCGTACGGATGCTGGTCGAAGGCCCAGGTGGACCGGCCGGTGTCACGGTGGTCGTAGCGGATCACCCGATGGTGCGCGGCGAGTGCTTCCACCAGGTCGTCCGGCCAGCCGAGGCCGGACGTCTGTGCACCCATGATCAGCAGGAGCGGAGGGGCTCCGGCGGGCCCTCGCTCCTCCGCCCACAGGCGCACACCGGGTGCCGCGTCGATGGAGTGGTGGTTCATGGTGCTCCTCCTGCCACAGGCAACATCAGAAAAGCCGAGACGTATCGTCTCGTTTGCACTGTAGCGCAGGGCGCCGCCTCGCCGGCGGTGTCATTCGGGGCGTGGGTCCTCCCGCGTCCGGGCCTGGTGCCGACGGGCTTTGAGTCGGTTCCCGCAGGTCTTCATCGAGCACCACCGTGCGGTGTTGGCGCGACTGCGGTCCAGAAGGAACAGGCGGCACTCAGCGTTTTCGCACGGCCGCAGGCGGCCGGGCATGCGCTCCTCGACATCCGCCCACGCGAGCACGAGCTCCACGGCCAGCCTGCGCTGCGGCGGCGCCTCCAGGTGCCACTCGATGTCTGACGCCCCGGCCTTCGGCACTTTACGGACGCCGTCGAGGACCTGGTGCAGTCGGGGCTCCGTCGACGCGCCCGACGCCAGTTCCTGGAGCGCGTCCCGGGCGGTGCGCAGCCATCGGCGCTCCTCGTCGTCGCAGCCGAGCCCCCCGTGCTCCTGCGCCCACCTGTCCATCTCGCGGTCGTCGTGCCATAGATCCTGACGCCGGCCATCCGTGACGGGGGTGCTGTTCAGGGCCTGCATCAGCGCCTGGTCGTCCAGCATGGGCCACACCTTCTCGACTAACTCCATCAAGCCATTTGACAGGTTACCCCAAGGGCGGTCTACTGAAGGCCGAGAAGTAACCGTCATGCTGGATGTAAGGGGTTAGTCATGGTCGAGATTCTCCATCGCCACGCGACGGTGCGGGGACACCGCGTCTTCTACCGCGAGGCAGGAGCCCGCGAAGCGCCCACACTCGTACTCCTGCACGGGTTCCCCGCCAGCTCACGCATGTTCCGCCACCTCATCCCGGCGCTGGCGGATCGATTCCACGTCATCGCCCCCGACCATCTCGGCTTCGGCAACTCCGACGCCCCGCCGGTGGACGCGTTCACGTACACCTTCGACTCCCTGACCGACATCACCGAAGCGCTGCTGACCCAACTCGGCGTCACCCGCTACGCCTTGTACGTCCAGGATTACGGCGCACCCATCGGCTGGCGCCTGGCCCTGCGGGCCCCGGACGCCATCACCGCGGTGATCACACAGAACGGCAACGCCTACGAGGACGGCTTCGTGCCGGACTTCTGGAAGCCCGTGTGGGCGTACTGCGAGAACCCGGGGCCCCTCACCGAACCCGCTGTCCGGTCCGCCCTCTCGCTCGAAGCCATCCGCTGGCAGTACCTGCACGGAGTGGACCGGCCCGAGCTGGTCGACCCCGACACCTGGGCCGCCGACCATCGCGAGGTCAACCGGCCGGGCAACGACCTGGTGCAGCTCGCCCTGTTCCGCGACTACGCCGCCAATCCGCCCCTCTACCCACAGGTGCACGCCTACTTCCGGGAACGCCAGGTTCCTCTGCTCGCGGTCTGGGGTGCCGGCGACGAGATCTTCGGCCCGGACGGAGCGCGCGCCTTCGCGAGGGATCTGCCGGACGCGGAGATCCGCCTGGTTCCCGGAGGTGGACACTTCCTGCTCGAAAGTCACCTGGACACCGTGGCCGGCTACATCCGCGGCTTCCTGACCGCATCCGTCCCGCCGACGTGAACCACGCCGCGCCGCCTTATCCGGTCGTTGGGAGATTAGAGACGGGCAAAGGGGTCATTCCGGGCGTGATTCTGTCCTTGACCTCACAATGACGGCTGCATCGGCCGCCGCCGCGCGGCTACTGGGCGGCCGTCATCCATAGCTCTACGTCGGAGATGATCAGGCGGCCCGGCCGTTGGGTGGCGCTGTCGGGGACGACGGCCCGCACGAGCGGCCGGTCGCCCTTCTCCACGGTCACCTTCGTGCCGTCGAACGTCGGTGACTCGGCACTGACGACCGCCCGGAGGTCGGACTCCAGGCTGCCGGCCGCCGCGTCGTCCTTGACCACGAAGCAGAGGATCTCGGTGTTCTTCGCCGCAGAGGACGCCTGCTGGCCCAGCGCCGCCAGGCGCACCGGGTTGGAGGAGCTGAGCGGGTTGTAGTCCGCGCGGTAGACGTCGCCCAGGCACTCGGCCGCACGGCGGAAATCCTTGTGGTCCGCCAAGGAGGAGCCCTCCTGCGGGTCGACCGCGGCCATGGAGTCGGAGTCCCGGGTGGAGTAGGAGATCTCGTCCTCCGAGACCTGGAGGGTCGCCCCTGTGTCGCCGGGGTGGGCCCAGACCGTCCGGCCGTCCTTCTCGGTCTGTGTATAGCCGTTGGACTTGAGCGACTTGGTGATCGCCGACTCGTCGAACGACCCCGACCAGTGCCCGGCCTCGCCGGTGTCGATCGCTGTGTTGATCTGGGTGACCTCGAACTGCTGTCCCAGGAGGCCGGGCTGGTACGGATTCAGCAGGGGACTGGCCGGCTGCGAGACCTGGGTGAACCGCTTGGCGTCGCCCTTGCTCAACTTCCGTACGCGGACGGCGTCGAGGAAGGTCACGTCTTTCGTGGCACTGTCGTCGGCGAGGCGCCCGAGCGCCGTGAGCAGCTTGGAGCCGTCGTCGCCGTCGTCGCCGTCGGAGGGCCCGGAGGGCGAGCAACCGGTGACCGCTGCGAGAAGGACAGTGACGAGAGCGGTGGCGCCGGCGGCCGGCCCGCGTGCTGGTATGCGCATGATCAGGCAGCGTATACCGGTGCCCGGCGAGGGTACACGTGCGACGAAAAGGCCCTGCGGCCAGTGGTGGTCCGGCGGGCCGGGAACCGTCCCCGCGGGCACGGAACCCCGCAGAAGGCACGGTGACCGACCGAGCCGCGACTACGTGCGAAGGAGCCCGATCATGGCCCTGGTGCAGCTCGATCTTCCCGACCCGATGGCGCTGCGAGGGCGTTGGGCGGCACTCGCCGCCGTGCAGGCCGCCTCAGGGCACGGCGAGCGGTGCCGGGCGCTCTGGCCGCTGTGGCATTACGACGACGGGCACGGCAGCTGGGCCGACCTGCACCACCTCGACGAGGACCGGGCGGTGTTGCTCGGACAGGACCGGAACGACTCCGAGACCTATTACGCCGAGGCTTCCGACTTCTTCGAGGAGAAGGAGACCGACCTGCTGGCCGGTGCGCCCGAGTGGTGGGAGCCGCCCGTCCGCCGGGTCCGGGACGCGGAGCTCTTCCTCGGCTTCGTGTACGGCTTCGACGGCAGCGCCTGGTACCGCGCCGAGTACGAACTCGACGACGGGTTCACGAGCGTGGGGCTGCCCGTGCTGGCCACAGCCCTGACCCGGGGGAAGATCGTCGCCACCGTCCAGCGTATGCCGGACTCCGACGGCGGTCGGCCCGCCTACGAGGCGATCGACGCGCTGATCGCCGCCGACGGCGAGGTCGACGCCGACCTGGTGGCCGCTGTCGCCCCCTCCGCGAGCTGGGACGCCGAGGCCGGGGCGGCGGCGGCACGGGCGTTCCTCGCGGTCTGACCGGTGGGGCCGCGGAACCTCGAACGGTGGGTCCGGCCGGGCGCGCTGCCCGGCCGGGCCGTGCCACCGGGTGACCAGGCCCGGAAGGTGGCGTCGGGGCGCTCGGCGGCGGGGACGCGCTCGGCGTACAGCAGTACGTCGCGGTGCCGCAGGTAGTGGCCGGGGGAACTGTAGGACTCGAAGGACGCCAGGGACCGGTCCGAGAGTCCGGGCACGTGTCGCCACGTCGCGTCCGCGCGGTAGCCCGCGTCGTCGGCGCGAGCGTCGCGCCACACCTCGCCGTCCCGCCGGCGCAGGAAGTGCCCGGGGAAGTTGACCGACTCCAGGCACGGCCGACGGGTCCGCCAGGCCGGGGACGAGCTTCCACTGCATGCCGGCGTACGGTGTGGCGTCGGGATCGACCCGGCCGCGGCTCCACGCGTGACGCATGAACCGGTTCGGAGCCTCAGCGGCCTCGAAGCTGAACACATCGGAGCGGATCGGGACGTTGTCGAAGCGCGCGAATGGTCGGCCCGGCGCTGCCGTGCCCGCCTTCGGCGACAGCCGGCCGGCGTGTACGCCGTTGGAGCCCGAGGTGAACGTCGAGTCCGTGGTGCAGCTCGATCCTCCCGAGGTCGCCGGTCCCCGCCTGCTTCGCCCAGTTCTTCGTCCGGCGGGTCGATACAGCGATTCAGCGCCGACGGACCGCCCGGCATGATCCGCCGGACAGGCCCGGGTGAGAACGGGACACCCGCACCGGGCGTCATCTCGCTGCAATCCCCACGCCCCAGCCGTCGACCAGGGCGAACACCGAAGTCCTGTTGGAGTACGAGTTGTCAGGCCATCGGGGTGAGCTTCTTCGCCGTACTGCAATGCTCGGTCCGCCTGTGCCGCCACAGTTGCACCGCCGTCAGCGTGAGCAAGGCGGCGAACACCACGAGGAAGACACCCGCGATCATGGTCTGTCTGCCTCCTGACACCGAAGTGTCGTAGGAGAGCAGGACGAGGGCGGACAGCAGCATCCCCGCCACGTACACCGAGCGGACGCGCCTCAGCTGCCGCACCGCACGAGGAGCAAGAGCAACACGCTTCACGAGAGCCATGTCGACTCAGTACCCGGTGTTCGGGCGTCGAGACATCGATTCGAGCAACAACCGCGTTGTGACGACGCTCTGTCCGGATGACCCACGCACCTCCCTGTGGGGCTCATGCTCGGACAGGACCGGAATGACTCCGATGTGCGTCCACGCCGAGGCTCCGACTTCTTCGAGGAGAAGGAGACCGACCTGCCGGCCGGTGCGACCGAGCGGTGGGAGCCGCCCGTCCGCCGGGTCCCGGACGCGGAGCTCTTCCTCGGCTTCGTGTACGGCTTCGACGGTGCCACGTCGCATCCGGCCGGGTACGAACTCGATGACGGGGTTCACGAGCGCGGGGTTGCCCACGCTCAGCACCGACCGCACCCGGGGCCGTCCTCGCCACCGTCCGTCCGGTGCGGGACCCGGCCGGGGCGAGCCCTCCCGCGAGTCGGTCGACGCGCCTCCCGCCGCCGCCTCTCCGCGCTGGACGACCAGCCGCAGGCGCGAGGATCCGCACAGAACGGCCGTCCCGATCGGTGCCCAAAGCTTCACTCAACCTCCCTATAGTGGTGCCGCGTTGATCGTATGGCCGCAACGCGCGAAGCCGTCTCCCAGGAGTCCGTACGATGACGACCCCCTCCTTATCCGCCGCGTCCTCTCCCGGCGGCGGCTGCCCCGCACACCTCGCAACCACGCCCGTGCCGCTCAGCGGGCCCGCGTTCCACACCGAGCCGCAGGCCCTGTACCGCACGATGCGTCACTCCTACGGGCCCGTCGTGCCGGTCGAGCTCCCCGGCGGGTTTCCGGCCTGGCTGGTCGTCGGCTACCGCGAGCTCCACCAGGTCACCAGCGACGGCGAACTCTTCCCCAGGGACGTCGGGCTGTGGAACCAGTGGGACTACATACCCGAGGACTGGCCGCTCCTCCCGATGGTCGGACGGCCCATGCCGTCCATCTACTTCACCGCGGGCGCCGAGCACCGGCGCCATTCCGAGCTGGTGGTGCCCGCGCTCGAGGCCGCGGACCCGTTCGAGATCCGGGGGCACTGCGAGCAGCTGGCCGACCGGCTCGTCGACGGCATCTGCGCCCGGGGCGCCGCCGATCTCGTCGCCGACTTCGCCGAGCCGCTCCCGGTGCTCGTCCTCGCCCGCCTCGTCGGCTTCCCCGACGCGGAGGGTACGGACATCGCCCGGGTCCTGAAGGACCTTGCCGACGGGGGACCCGGCGCCCAGGAGGCTTACGGCCGCTTCGGCGAGCACATGCGGCGGCTGGTGGAGGCCAAGCGGGCCGTGCCCGGCGACGACATCACCTCCCGGATGCTCGCGGACCCGGCGCCCTTCACGGACGAGGAGTACGCCCTCGACCTCATGGCCGTCACCGCGGCAGGTCACCTCACCACCGCCGACTGGATCAGCAACTCCCTGCGGCTGATGCTCACCGAGGACCAGTTCGCCGACTCCCTCGCCGGCGGGCGGCGCAGTGTCGGAGACGCGATGAACGAGGTCCTCTGGGAGGAGAGCCCGACCCAGATCCTCGCCGGCCGCTGGGCGGTGCGCGACACACGGCTCGGCGGCCGGACCATCCGCGCCGGGGACATGCTTTTGCTCGGCCTGGGGGCGGCCAACACCGACCCGCTGATACGCCAGGAGGCGGTCTCCGGGGGTGGGGGGCACCACGCGGCCAACGGGGCACACCTGGCGTTCAGCCACGGCGAGTACCGCTGCCCCTTCCCGGCGCAGGAGATCGCGGAGACCATCGCCCGTACCGCGATCGAGGTCCTTCTCGACCGGCTGCCCGACCTCGAACTCGCCGTACCCGCTCAGGAGCTCGTCAGGCGGCCCTCCGCCTTCCTGCGGGGCATGAACGCGCTGCCCGTCCGGTTCGCTCCCGTACACACGACAGGAGATCCGCTGTGAACTGCCCGCACGCGACCGTGGTGATCGACCCCATGGTCCAGGACCTCGACGGTGAGACGGAGACGCTGCGGGCTTCCGCCCCGCTCGCGCGCATCGAGCTCCTCGGCGTCCCCGCATGGACCGTCACCCGGCACGCCGAAGCGCGCCAACTCCTCGTCGACACACGCCTGGTGAAGGAACTGGACGCCTGGAGCCTCTGGCGGAGCGGGGAGGTCACCCACGCCTGGCCGCTGATCGGCATGATCGACGCCGGACGTTCCATGTTCACCGTGGACGGCGCGGCCCACCGCCGGCTGCGGACGAAGACCTCCCAGGCCCTCACCCCGCGCCGGCTGGAGGCGATCCGCCCGGCCATCGAGAAGTTCACCGAGGAGCTGCTGGACGCGCTCGCCGCGCAGGGCGAGGACGGGGTCGTGGACCTCAAGGCCGTCTACGCCCAGCCGCTCCCGATGAAGGTCGTCGGCCTGCTGATGGGGGTGGACGAGGCGCTGCACCCCATGCTGACCCGGCAGTACAAGGCCTTCTTCTCGATGCTCACCCCGCAGGACGACCGGCTGGCGCTGATCGCCGAGCTCGACGTCTTCTACGCCGAACTGGTGCGGGAGAAGACCGCCCACCCCACCGACGACCTCACCAGCGCGCTGATCCTCGCCGACGAGGGCGGGGAGCCGCTCACCGAGGAGGAGGTCGTCGGCAACCTCAAGGCGATGGTGGCCGCAGGGCACGAGACCACGATCGGGCTCATCCTCAACGCCGTACGCGCGCTGCTCGCCCACCCCGGCCAGCTCCGCAAGGTGCTGGCCGGGGAGATCCCGTGGGACACGGTCATCGAGGAGACGCTGCGCTGGGACACGCCCACCACTCACCTGCTGATGCGGTTCGCCACCGAGGACATCCACATCGGCGACCAGGTGATAGCCGAGGGGGAGGGCGTGGTCATCTCCTACCGGGCCATCGGCCGCGACGTCACCCAGCACGGCGACGACGCCGATGCCTTCGACATCACCCGGCCGACGCCGATCCGGCACATGACCTTCGGCCACGGGCCGCACATCTGCCCCGGTGCCGCGCTGTCCCGGGTCGAGGCCGGCATCGCGCTGCCCGCGCTGTTCGGGCGGTTCCCGGACCTGAAGCTCGCGATCGCCGACGACGAGATCCGCAAGCTGCCCGTCATGACACAGAACGACATGGAGGCCTTCCCCGTGCTGCTCCACGGCTGACTGCCGGCGGGGGAGAGCTCCAGGCCGGACACGCGCCCGGAAGGGCGTGCGTCCGTCCAGGCAACTCAATTGGCTCATAAGGTCGTTCGGGTTATCGGACACCATCCGGTTCCTCGAAGAAAGTGGGCGGCGCGCGGCAACCGATGCGGTGCCGGGCGGCGACTGCGGGATGCACCCCCCATCCCCGACCCCCGAAGGAGTTTTCCTCGTGAGCCGCACTCTGAGGAGAAGCCTCGCCGTACTCCCCGCCGCCCTCCTGCTCGCCCTCGTGCCGGGCAGTGCCTCCGCGTACCCCAACCCGGGTGTCGTCAGCGGTGACATCGTCGTCCACGACCCCAGCATGGTCCGCAGCTCGTCCGGCCAGTACCTGCTCTACTCGACCGGTGAGGGCCTCCAGCTCCGCACCTCCACGGACCGCACGGCCTTCGGCCGCTCCGGAAACGCGTTCACCACCAAGCCGAGCTGGTGGAAGAACTACTCCTCGGCGTCCGACCCCTGGGCCCCGGACATCTCGTATCAGGGCGGCAAGTACCTGATGTACTACGCCGTCTCGTCCTTCGGCTCCAACACCTCCGCCATCGGCCTGGCGGCCTCCACCACCGGCCAGGCCGGCAGCTGGAGCGACTACGGGATCGTCTACACCTCCAACTCGTCGAGCGACTACAACGCCATCGACCCCAACCTGTTCGTCGACGACGACGGCAAGTGGTGGCTCTCCTTCGGCTCCTGGTGGACCGGGCTCAAGATGATCCGGATCGACCCGTCGACGGGCAAGCAGTACGCCGGGGACACCGCCCGCCGGTCCCTCGCCTCCCGGCCCACCGGGACCAAGGCCGTCGAGGCGCCCTCCATCGTCAAGCGCAACGGCTACTACTACCTCTTCGCCTCGTACGACACCTGCTGCGCCGGCACCAGCTCCACGTACAAGATCAAGGTGGGCCGGGCCACCAGCGTCACCGGCCCGTACAAGGACAGCAACGGCGTCAGCATGCTCAGCAACGGCGGCACGCCCGTCATGGAGTCGCACGGGCGCTACATCGGCCCCGGCGGCCAGTCGATCCTGGCGGACTCCGACGGTGACCTGCTCGTCTACCACTACTACGACGGACAGGACAACGGCACCCCGAAGCTCGGCGTCAACCTCCTGAACTGGAGCAGCGGATGGCCCGTCGCCTACTGACCCTGCTGAGCGCCCTCCTGCTGGCGCTCGCCATGGGGCAGCCGACGTCCGCGTCCGCCGCCGAGGGCCGCCCCTACACCAATCCGGTCAAGGCGCAGAAGGGCGCCGACCCCTGGATCTCGTACCACGACGGCAACTACTACCTGGTGTCGACCAGTTGGACAGACGTCATCACCGTGCGGAAGTCGCCGACACTGGCCGGACTCTCCACCGCGCCGAGCGTGCAGGTGTGGCAGGGCGACGCCGCCTCGCGCTGCTGCAACATCTGGGCGCCCGAACTGCACTACTCCGGCGGACGCTGGTACCTGTACTACGTGGCCGGCCAGAACATCACCGACTACAACCCCACGCAGCGTGTCCACGTGCTGCAGAGCGCGGGCTCCGACCCCATGGGGCCCTATACGTACAGGAACCAGCTGGGCAGCACCTGGATGCTGGACCCGAGCGTGCTCACGGTCAACGGGTCCATGTATCTGCTGGGCAGTGCGAGCGGCGGCGGTACGCAGAATCTCGTCATCGCGCCGATGTCGAACCCGTACACGCTCAGCGGGTCGTTCTCGACGATCTCCACACCCACCCACGACTGGGAGAGAACCGGGGGCATGGTCAACGAGGGGGCCGAGGTGCTCCAGCGGGGCGGGAAGACGTTCATCGTCTACTCCGCCAGCGGCTGCTGGACCCCCGACTACAAGCTGGGACAGCTCACGCTGACCGGGTCCAACCCGCTTTCCGCGTCCTCGTGGACGAAGAAGTCCAGTCCGGTCTTCCAGCGGAACGACGCCGCCGGGGTCTACGGACCCGGGCACAACGGCTTCTTCACCTCGCCGGACGGCACGGAGAGCTGGATCGTCTACCACGCCAACGACTCGGCGTCCGACGGCTGCGACAACGGGCGTACGGCGCGGGCACAGAAGTTGAGCTGGAACTCCGACGGCACGCCGAATCTGGGCACACCCGTGGCTCTCGGCACGACACTGGCGGGGCCCTCCGGTGAGACGGCGGCGACCCCGACGGCGTACACCGTGGTCAACCGGGCCACCGGAAAGTGCCTCGATGTGAGTGGTGCGTCGGCCGCCGACGGAGCGAACGTCCAGCAGTGGACGTGCGACGGCAGCGCGAAGCAGCGCTGGCGCATCGACGACCGGGGAGACGACACGAGCAGGCTGGTGAACGTCGCGTCGGGCAAGGTGCTCGACACCGCGGACTGTTCGACGGCCGACGGCGCCGACCTGCGGCAGTGGTCCTGGCTCGACAACACCTGCCAGCGATTCCGCTTCGTCACCACCGAGGCCGGGGGATGGGTGCGCATCGTCAACCAGGCCACCGGGAAGGTCGCCGACGTGGCGGACTGCTCGACGGCCGACGGCGCCGACGTACGGCAGTGGACCTGGCTGAACAACACCTGCCAGCAGTTCAAGCTCGTCCCGGCCTCCTGAGGCCGGGACCCGGTCCGGGCCGGCCGCAGCTCACGGGCTCAGGCGCCCGTGAGCTGCGGCGGCGTGGTTGCCCCCTCACCCTCGCCCCGCACCGGCGTCCGGGCGTGCGGACACGCGGCCCCTGCGGCATCGACGTCGGAGCGCCCGGCAACCTTCGGGACGGCTGCGGCGACTACCGAGTGCAACCCCACCTCTTCCCACGACGAACGGATCAGGCCATGGCAGCCAGCCGACGACGACGCACCGCCGACCGCCCGGGGCCCCGCACAGCTATGACCGCGGGGGTGGCGGCACTCCTGGCCGCCGCCTCGGCCTGGACCTCCGGGGCGGCGTCAGGGGCCGAGGCGGCGACCACCGTCACCGTCGCCAAGGACGGCAGCGGGCAGTACAGGAGCGTGCAGGCGGCGGTCGACGCGATCCCCGCGGGCAACACCGCACGAGTCGTCGTCTCCATCGATCCGGGGACCTACCGCGAACTCGTGAAGATCCCCTCCAACAAGCAGAACGTCACCCTCCAGGGCAGCGGCTCCAGCCGCAAGGACACCGTCATCGTCTACAACAACGCCTCCGGCACCCGGAAGCCCGACGGCTCGGGCACCTACGGAACCAGCGGCAGCGCGACCGTCGCGGCCGAGGCCAACGGCTTCCAGGCCCGTAACCTCACGATCTCCAACGACTTCGACGAAGCCGCCAACCAGAACATGAGCGGACTCCAGGCCGTGGCCCTGCGCACCGCCGCGGACAAGGTCTTCCTCGACTCCGTGATCGTCACCGGCGACCAGGACACCCTGCTGCTCGACACCGCCTCCAAGACGACACTCGGCCGCGTCTACATGAAGAACTCCTACGTCATCGGCAACGTCGACTTCATCTTCGGACGCGCCACCGCGGTGATCGACGCATCCGTCATCACGCTGAAGAAGCGCTGGGACGGCAGCTCCGCCGGCTACATCGCCGCGCCCAGCACGGCCGCCGACCGCAAGGGTTTCCTGATCACCGGGTCCACCGTCAACGGTGATGTCTCGGCGGCGTCCTTCTACCTCGGCCGGCCGTGGCACGCGGGTGGGGACGCCTCGCTCGACCCGATGGCCACCTTCCGTGACACGGCACTCAGCTCTGCGGTCAGGTCCGCACCGTGGACGGACATGAGCGGGTTCTCCTGGAAGGACGACCGCTTCGCCGAATACGGGAACACCGGGCCCGGATCCGGCTCGGCGAGCAGCGACCGGCCGCAGCTCACCGACTCCCAGGCCGCGGATCAGGAGACCGCCGACTGGCTGGCAGGCTGGACACCCTCGGCGTCCTGAGCCACGGTGGTGGGCGGCGAACGGCTGCCGACGATGCGGTCGTCTGCAGCGAAGCGCTGCCGACTGTGCGGTCGAAGCGCTTCGACTCCCACTCTGGACAGTCCCTGTGAGCGAGTCTAGGCTCCACGTGTCTTGGCATGTCAGAGTGCGAAGGGGAGCACAGCGCGGCGCTGTCGAAGCGCTTCACCCGCTCTCCCCTCCGGTCGCCATCTGTAGGGGAGAAGCCGAATGGTCACGCTTGCCGAGGTCGCCCAGCACGCCGGAGTCTCCGCGAGCACGGTGAGCTACGTCCTCAGCGGCAAGCGGTCGATCTCGGCCTCCACCCGGGAACGGGTGGAACACAGTATCCAGCAACTGGGCTACCACCCCAACGCCGGTGCGCGCGCCCTCGCCAGCAGCAGGTCCAACATCGTCGCACTGATGGTGCCCCTGCGTACGGACATGTATGTGCCGGTGATGATGGAGATCGCCATCGCCGTCGCCACCAGCGCCCGTACGCACGGTTACGACGTCCTCCTGCTCACCGGGGAGGAGGGGCCTGCGGCCGTCCGGCGGATCGCGGGCAGTTCGCTGGCCGACGCGATGATCCTCATGGACGTCGAACTGCACGACGAACGGCTGCCGCTGCTCCGTGACTCGGGGCGGACCGCCGTCCTCATCGGCCTGCCCGCGGACACCTCCGGGCTGACCTGTGTGGATCTCGACTTCGAGGCCACCGGGGCGCTCTGCGTGGATCACCTCGCCGGCCTCGGCCACCGCGAAGTCGCGGTGATCGGCGAAGCGGCCGCCGTCTACGAGCGGCACACGGGCTTCGCCGAACGGACCGTGGACGGCATACGGGCCAAGGCGCAGGAGACCGGGATGCGGATCCTGCACCGCCCCTGCGAGGGCGGTTACGCCGCGATGGCCGGCACTCTGGGCCGGATCTTCGACGAGCGGCCTGGAACGACCGGCTTCATCGTCCAGAACGAGGCCGCCGTCGAGCCGCTGCTCAATCTGCTCCAGCAGCAGGGGCGGGCCGTGCCCGAGGATGTGTCCGTGGTGGCCATCTGCCCGGAACAGGTGGCCACGCAGGCGTCGGTGCGGCTCACCTCCGTGGCCATCCCGGCGCAGGAGATGGGGCGCCGGGCGGTGGAACAGGTGGTTGCGAAGCTCGCGGGCCGAGGTACGGACGAAGTGGAGCTCCTGGAACCGGTTCTGACGGTGCGTGCGAGCTCGGGGCCAGCGCCGGTGTGACCGGGTGCGAGCTCGGGGCCAGCGCCGGTGTGACCGGCGAGAGGGCGCCGCTCGCTCGGCAGGGTGGAGTGTCCCGAGCGCCCTGCCACGGGCCTGGCAGGGCGGGGCGGATGTGTGTCACAGGTGGTCAACAGGCCCTGTAGTGAAGCTGGTTGCTGAAGATCCGGCGTGATAACTTCGCGATCTGTCATGAAGGTGGTACCGGCTCGACGGGGGTGGTCGGTGGTGCGGAACGGGCTGTCCGGAGGGGATGAGTCGGGCGAGGCCTGGGCGCAGCTCATCGGCGCGCTGGTCGACTTCCTGTGCGAACAGGACTTCGTGACCGACCGCGACCAGTGCGGACAGTTCATAGACTTCGCCGCGGAACACGTCGGTGCGGAGATCGTCTACCGTCGGCAGAATCCGCGGGCCGACATGGTGTTCTTTCTCCGGAAGCTGCTGAAGTACGAAAAGGGCCTCGAAGCGCTGAACTCCGCTGTGCGCGCCATCGCGGGCCGGGAGTGCGCGGCCCAGCTGGCGCGGATCGCGGAGGCCGCCCGCTCGGCCGATGAGGAATTCACCCCCGACGCGGTGCGGGAGGCCCACCGGCTGCTCGGCGAGGAGTGGCGCGTCGACGAGGCCCGCCTGCACGCGATCCTGAACCACGAGCTCGGGGCCGACGTGCCGTACGGCCGGACGCCGGTCCAGCTCTTCGACCACCTGTGCGCCGTGAACACCCAGGCCGACGGTCTGCCCCCGGCGCTGGTGCTCGTCGAGGCCGCCGCGTCCCTGGCCCAGCCGGTGCTCCGCGAGGAGCTCAGGGACTGGTCGGACGCGTGGGCCCGTGAAGCCGGCCCGGACACCGTGCGGGCGCTGGAGGAGCGGAGGCGTGCGATGGCGGCCCGGCCGGCGGCCGACCCGTACGTGTCACGTTGTCTCGTCGTGATGGTGGAGCCCGCAGACGACAGTTCGGCTGATGTCTATGTACGTCACTGGGTCAACGCCGCGCCGGGGTACTGGGAGCCCGTGGCGGGAGACATCGAACGCACCAGCCTCGACGCCCTGGCCGGCGCGGTCGAACGGGCGATCAGCCAGGGCGCCGCACGCTGGGCGGATGTCTCGGAGAGCGAGAATGATCCCCCGGTGCAGATCGAGTTCGTCCTCCCCCTCCAATTCCTGAATCACGACATGGCGGGCATCAAATTGGGTACGCGGTCTCATGTCCGGATGCCGATCGCCCTTCGCTACCATGTCCATCTGCGGAGCCTCGAGCGCATGAGGGCCCGTGACACGGTGGAGCTCGGCCGGTGGCGGGCCCGGTGGACACAGCTCAAGAAGGTCGGCGTGGCGGAGACCCACCGGTGGCACGGGCAGCAGGGTGACCGACTGGAGCACTGGCATGCCAGACTCGCGGGGAACCCGCGTCTGACCGCGGTCATACTCGATGTTCCCGCCATGCCCGGCCACGGTATGGACGCGCTCAGCATCGCCATCGAGCAGGGGGTCGGACTTGCAGCCTGGGACCGCAGACCGGACAGCCCGGACCTGTCCGGCCAGGTGCTGACCCTCCTGCTCGCGCATCCGCCGGCCCAGCTCCCGTCGAAAGTCAGTCAGATCCGTCAGGAGGCCGAGGAGTTGGGGCGTGACAGCCTTTCCGTGGGTAAGTACATGGCGTTCTTCTGGGACGACCCGTACCGCCTGGTCGACTGCGAGGAGTTGACAGCATGACCGAGCAGGCCTCGGCAGCGCAGTCCGTCACGCCACCCTCCTGGAGGGTGTTCCACGCAACGGGGCAGCCCCCGGCCGGCGGCCCGCCGGAACTGCCGCAGCCGCCGCCCTGGCGGGTGTTCGCCGGAAGCCCGCTGCAGCAGGCCCCCCCGGACGACGCGCAGTCGGCGCTGCGCCGGCTCGGCACAGTGCAGGAGGGCCCGCAGTTACGCGAGGAGGAGATCAACGCGGTCAACGCCGCGCTTCTGCTGCGGCGCCCCCTGCTGATCACCGGGCCGCCCGGAGTGGGCAAATCCACCCTCGCGTATCTGATCGCCCAGGAACTGGGACTCGGCCGGGTCCTGCCCTGGAGCATCGTCAGCCGCACCACACTGCGCGGCGGGCTCTACGAGTACGACGCCATCGGGCGTGCCCAGGCCATCGCCGCCTGGCGCGCCGGAGGCACCGCGGAGGCGGAGAGCGGCACGGGCAGCGCCCCCGACCTGGGGGACTTCGTGACCCTCGGCCCGCTCGGCACGGCCCTGCTCGCCTACGGACGCCCCAGGGTGCTGCTCGTCGACGAGCTGGACAAGAGCGACATCGACCTGCCCAACGACCTGCTCCACGTCCTGGAGAACGGCAGCTACGAGATCCCGGAACTGGTACGCGCCGGCGTGGCCGAGCTGTCCGTCTTCACCGACGACCCCCAGGGCCGGGCCGTCATCGAGGCGGGCCGGGTCGAGTGCGCGGAGTTCCCCGTGGTCGTGATCACGAGCAACGGCGAACGTGAGTTCCCGGCCGCCTTCCGGCGCCGGTGCCTGCCGCTGGAGATGCGCCCGCCCAGCCGCGAACACCTTGTGTCCATCGTCATCAGCCACCTGGGCCGGCGCCCCGAAGGCGTCGACGGCCTCGTGGACGACTTCGTCAGGCGCCTGGAAGGCGGAGGCACCCAGTCCGTCGATCAGCTGCTGAACGCCGTCCAACTCACCACGGCCCACGGATTCCGGGACGACAGTGACGGGCGTAAGCTCATCGAGATGCTTCTCCGCGACCTCTCGAAAGGCCGCTGATGAACGGCTCGCCACGGGAACGCGCCCCGGACACGACCCCCGCGCCGAGCGGCGGCGACCTCCACGATACCGACGGCGAGGCGAGCTGGCAGGACCTCGCCGACGCCGTCTGGCTCGCGGCGGCCTGGCGCCGTGCGGGCCGTGGAGCGGACGGGGGGACCGACCTGGACCCCGCGCCCTTACCGGACGTCATGGAGAGGGCCCTCCCCGAGGTCGCGGCTCCTCCGTTCGGGCAGGGCGCGGAGGACACCGTGCCCGCCGCGAGCCATCCGGGAGTCGACCCGCGGGACATCGAACTGCTCGACGCCCTCCCTTCACGGCAGGGCCGGCCCGACACCCTCGCTCCGGACGAGGCACGCCCCACGCGGCGCGTCGTGCCGCTGCCCCTGGCCAAGGCCCTGCGGGGCCTGGGCCGGCGCGTGCCGTCGCGCCACGAAAGCCGGCTGGACGAGGCCCGCACCGCCGAGAACGGTGTGATCGACGGACTGTGGATCCCCTACCTCGACCCGGTCCAGGAACGAGCCTTCGACCTGATGCTGCTCGTGGACAGGGCGCCCACCATGCCCGTCTGGGACAGCTCCTTACGTCAGCTGACCGACGAGGCGGTCCGCAGCGGTGCCTTCCGGGACGTCCGTACGGTCGATGTCCTGCTGCCCGCCGCGGCGCCGCCCGAGCTGCGCTGGCCCGGCAACAGGCGGGCCGACCCGGCCGAACTCCTGGACGGCAGGGGGACACGGCTGTTCCTCGTCGTGACCGACGGGCTGGCACCCGGATGGGCCGAGGGCGGCGCCGACGAACTGCTGGGGCGGCTCTCCGCGGCCGGGCCGACGGCGCTCGTCCATCTGCTGCCGCCGTACCTTCGCCACCGCTCCTCGGTCTACCCCTTCCGGGCGCGGCTCGACGCCGCCGGATTCGGGGCGCTCAACCGCCACTTCCTCTGCCACCCGCCGCACGGAGTGCCGGAGCACGCGCACATCCTGCCCGACACGGGGGACGGTTCCGTGGCCGTCCCGGTCCTCAGCCTGCGCCCCGGCTCGTTCCGCGCCTGGGCGGACCTGGTCACCGGGGAACGCGGCGTACGCCGGACGCTGCCCGTGGTCCTGGCCGGTGCGATGGCCAAGGGAG
This sequence comes from Streptomyces sp. NPDC091271, assembly GCF_044757505.1. NCBI lineage: Bacteria > Bacillati > Actinomycetota > Actinomycetes > Kitasatosporales > Streptomycetaceae > Streptomyces > Streptomyces sp. NPDC091271. Next base: position 597,507 of record NZ_JBIVVD010000005.1, read on the forward strand.
TGGCCGCGGCCGGGCTGCGGGCGCCGAGGATCGAGGGGCCTCGCGCGGCAGCCGACGCCGTCCGCAGGTTCGTCGCGCTGGCCAGCCCGCTCGCACGGCACCTCGCCGTCCTGCTGGCGGTGGCGCCCCTGCGCTTCGACGTCATCGAGGAGCTGCGTGCCCGGGCCTTTCCCGAGTCCCGCCCCGAGCACCTGGCCGAGGTGATGATGGGCGGTCTGATCGACTGGGAGCGGGACGGAGAGGGCGGTCCCGACTTCGCCGACGGCATTCGCGAGGCACTGCTCGCCACCGGGAACCGCACCCAACTCGCCCGGGCCGTAGGCCTGCTCGCGGAGTCGCGCGCCAGCCGGGCACAGGGTGTACGGCTGCGCGCCGCGCTGCGCGATCCGGCGCAGGCCGCGCTTCCGGACGCGGGGGGCGGCCCCGCGTGGCTGCGCATCGAACTGGCCGTACTCCGCGCCCTGGGAGGCATGCCGTACCGGAGGCGCGCGGCGCTCGTCAACAGCGAGCTGCTGCACGGCGCGGGGGCGTCGGCGGGGGCGACAATAGATGATAAAGAGGCATCTGATGTGAACGAGATCGACCCCGCTTCCCCGTCGCAATCGACGGTTCCACCAGGAGGATCTGTGTCGTCGACGACACCACCCGTAGACACCGAGCAGGATCGGGTCGACGCGCGCACCGCCCTAGCACCGGAGCTCCGGTTCGTCCGTACGGGCCAGCCGAAGATCATGGGCAACGTGCCACCGAAGAACCCGAACTTCACCGGGCGGGAAAGTCTTCTGGCGGCGGTGGAACGGCAGTTGCGGGAGGACGAGACCACAGCCGTCCTCCCGCACGCGCTGCACGGCATGGGCGGTGTCGGGAAGTCGCAGATCGCCGTCGAATACGTGTACCGCCACAGCGGTGAGTTCAACGTGATCTGGTGGATCCCCTCGGAGCAGGAGAACCTGATCCTGGGTGCCCTCGCCGACCTGGCCCGCAGCCTCGGTCTGGAGGTGGGACCGCAGGCCAACGCCGCGGTGCCCGCCGTCCGCGAGGCCCTTCGTACGGGCAAGCCGTTCGACAACTGGCTGCTGGTCTTCGACAACGCCGAGGACATCGAGGCCGTACGCTCCTACTTCCCCAACGGCGGGCCGGGGAAGATCATTGTGACCTCACGCAACCGCGAGTGGGAACGCGTCGCCACCCCCCTGAGCGTCGACGTCTTCGACCGCGAGGAGAGCGTCGCGCTCCTGCAGCGCCGCGCCCGCGGCCTCAGCTCCGGGGACGCGGACCGGCTCGCCGCCGCGCTGGGCGACCTGCCCCTCGCGGTCGAGCAGGCGGGCGCCTGGCACGCCGCCACCGGGATGCCGGTGGACGAATACCTCACCCTGCTGGACGAACGCAGGCCCGAGATCCTCGAGCTCGACCCGTCGCCCGACTATCCGCTCCCCGTCGCAGCGGTCTGGGACATCTCCCTCGGACGCCTCTCGCAGGACAACCCGGCGGCACGTCAACTCCTGGAGATCTGCGCCTGCATGGCGCCGGAGCCCATCCCGCTCAACCTCTTCAGGGGCGGACGCAACGTCGAGGTCACCCCCGAGCTCGACCCGGTCCTGCGCGACCCCCTGCTGCTGGCCCGCGCCACCCGTGACCTGAGCAAGCTGTCGCTGGTGAGACTGGACCACAAGACCGCCACCCTGCAGATGCACCGGCTGATGCAGAACGTGATCGTGGCCAGGATGGACCCCGAGGAGCGGGCCAGGATGACGCGAGCGGCCCACCTGCTGCTCACGACCGCCAAGCCGGGCGCACCCGCCTCGCCGGACCAGTGGCCCGCCTACCAGGCGATCCTCCCGCATGTGATCGCGTCCGGGGCGGTGGAGAGCTCCGACGCCTGGGTCCGTGACCTCGTCTACGACATGGTGTTCTTCCTCTACTACTGGGGCGCGCACGAATCGGGCGCCGCCCAGGCGCGGCTGGCCTGGTCGGCTTGGCGGGCCCAGTCGGGTGACGAGGACCTGCACGTCATCAGGATCACCAAGCTGCTCGGCTTCTATCTGCGGCTGCTCGGGCGACCCGACGAGGCGATCGTGCACAACGAGCGGGCTCTCGCGATCTCGCGCGGCGCACAGATTCCCGATGAGGAACTCATCGACTCCATGTGGCAGATGGCCGGGGCCCTGCGACACCGAGGTGAGTTCCAGCAGGCACGCGAGCTGGCCGAGGAGGCGTTCACAAGGGCGAGCGACCTGTTCGGGCCGGAAGACCCCACGACGCTGAGCGCGGCACACGACTTCTGCGTGACCCTCAGGCTGAACGGGCGGTTCGGCTCGGCGCGCGGGATCGACGAGGAGACCGCGCGGCAACGCGAGCTCCTCTACGGCCCCGCGAGCGGTCTCACCCTCAACACACTGAGCGCCTTGGCCTCCGACCTCCGGGAGGCGGGCGACTACCTCGGCGCGCGGGCACTGCAGGAGTCCAACTACCTGACCTACGTCACTCATTTCGGCGAATCGAATGCCTCGACCATCCGCGCTGCCCTGAACCTCGCCGTGTGCCGGCGCAGGGCCGGGGTCGTGGAGGGCGGAGCCGATCTCGCCGAGCAGACCCTGGAGCGGTTCACCGCCCGTTACGGCCTGGGCAACCCCGACGCTCTCGGCGCCGCGGCGCACGCCATGGTCGAACGCCGACTGAACGGCGACCTCGCCGGGTCCCGGGAGCTGGGCGAACAGACGCTGGCCGGATACCGCCAGGTGCTGCGGGACCATCACCCGTACACACAGTTCGCCAAGGTGAATCTCGCGGCGACGCTGCGGGCGCAGGGCGACATCGACAGGGCCGAGGTACTGGACACCGAGGCACTCCAGCATCTGGAAGGCTCCCTGGGAGGCGCGCACCTGAACACGCTGACCACGGCGATGTGCAGGGCCAACGACCATTACGCCCGGCTGGACTTCACAGAGGCCGGTGCAGCCGACTCGGCGGTCCTCCCCAAGCTCACGGAGACGGCGGGGGCCGGCCACCCGCTGACCCTGGCCTGCACCGCCAATCTTTCCCTGGACCAACGTGGACTGGGGAATTCCCAGGAGGCGGACCGGCTCAACTCGGAGGCCGTGGCCGGGCTCGCGCGGTTGCTCGGGGACAACCACCCCTGGCACACCGCGGCGAGGCTCCATCAGCGCATCGACTTCGACATCGCACCGCTGCCGATGTGACATCGAGGACGGCCAGGTGTTCGTCGGCCCCGTCCGTCGCCCTCGCGGGTGACGGACGGGGCCGCAGCGAGAGTGACGGGGGCGTACGCATGACCACGGTGGTCTTCACACACGGCACAGGCGTGCGGGAGCCGCACCTGACCGCGCTGCTCGCGCGAGTCACATCGGGCCTCGCGGCAACTGCTCCGGACGCACGCGTGGCCGCGTACGACTGGGGCGGGCAGCACGGGGCGAGACTCGCGGCGGGCGGTGCCAGCATCCCGGCCGCCCCCGGCGCCGGGACCGGCCGGAGCGCCGGCGATCCCGACGAGCCTGACGAGACCGATGAGTGGGCCCGGCTGTACGAGGACCCCTCGGCCGAACTGGCCACGGCGTCGGCCGGGTCCGGCCCGCGCGTCACGCCGCCCGGTGCGGCGTTTCCGGACGAACGTCCGAGGTCGCTCCTCCGCGCGCTCGCGGCACACGGCGAGCCGCAGGCGGACGCGCTCGGCCCCGGACTCCGGGAAGCGGCAACGGAGCTCGCGCGCAGCCCCCTGCTCGGCCCCGCCGCCGAGTCCCTGGACCAGGAGACCCTGGCCTGGGTACTGGCCAGGGCCTTGGCCGCCACGGTGATCGCCTCCGAACTCGCCATGGACCGGCCTGTGTTGACCGGCGGTGACATGCGGGACGCGGCCGTTGTCGCCTTGGCCGGACGCCTGGGCGCCGCACCGGCGGGCACCGGCCGCGGCCCGCTGCTCCGGATGGTGGGACGGCCGCTCGTACGCCTCGGCTCCCGCTACGCCGTACGGCGCCGCCGTGCGCTCACGGACGCCGCGCACCCCGCCGCCGGCGACATCCTCAAATACCTCGCCCGGGGCGAGGACATGCGCCAGGGGCTGCGTGACCTCGTCGCCGCACTGGAGCCGCCCGTCGTCCTGCTAGGGCACAGCCTCGGCGGCATCGTCTCGCTCGACACCCTCATAACCGGCCATTTGCCCGGCGTCGAACTCCTCATAACCGTCGGCTCGCAGGGCCCCTTCCTGTACGAGACGGGGGCGCTGCCCTCGCTGGCCCACCCGGATCCTCTGCCCGGCCATGTTCCGCCCTGGCTGAATCTCTACGATCGCCGCGACCTGCTGGGGTACGCCGCCGAACCGCTCTTCCCCGGCCGGGCCCAGGACGTCGCCATTGACAGTCGGCAACCCTTCCCCGTGGCACACAGCGCCTACTGGACCGACCCGGCTGTCTACCGTGCGATCGGGGAGCGGCTGCCGTGAACCGCGGAACGATCCGACCGGACCGCATCTTCGCCCTGGTCGTCGGAATCGAGCAGTACGCCGCCGGCTCCGGCTGGGACCTCCCGGGCCCCGCGCGGGACGCCCTGCGCTTCCGTGACTGGCTGCTGGCCCGAGGAGTGCCCGACGCCAACATCCAGCTCCATCTCGCACCCCTGCCCGGCAACGCTCCCGACGTGCCGTTCCGGCAGGCCGACCACGACTCCCTGAGGCGCGCCCTCATCAAGGACGCCCCGGACAGCGCGGCGCAGGCGCTGTGGGTGTGGTGGGGCGGCCACGGCGTGCTGGACACGAACGAGAACACGGCGCTCTACACAGCCGACGCCACCCTCACCGACCGGCGCGCCATAGACGTCGATTCCGCGCTCACGCGGCTGAGGAGCGATGCTACGCCGGGACTCGGAGTGCAGATGTGGATGGTCGACGCCTGCCGCACCTTCGACGAACAGCACCACTTCCCCCAGTCGCCGTCCACCGAACGTTTTCCCACCGGGGCAAGGGTGACCGCGCACGAGCAGACCCTGCTGTTCGCCGCCGGCCGCGGGCAGCGGGCGGGCAACGATCCGGAGCGCCGGCTCGGCTTGTTCTCGGACATCGTTCTGCGCGAGCTCGAAGACGATCCGCTGCCGGAGCCCCTGCCCCTCTTCGGCGCGGTGAAGGCGAGGATGAGCGCACTCCGTGAGGCGGGCCTCACCGATCAGACCCCCGGCCTCCGCCTGGAGGCGCCGGGGTACTCCGAGCGCGTTCCGCCGCTCCCGCCCGCCGTCCGGGCACCGTCCGGCAGACCCGCGGAGCCTCCGGCCTCCAGGATCGTCACGGCCCTGATGGCGTATCCGCTGATGAGTGACCGTGACGAACGGCAGACGCTGGTCAACGAGTTGCCTGCCGCCATCGTCGCCCGGATGCCGAGGCACCTCGTGCCGCGCACGGATGTGATCGGGATCTTCCGCGCCCTCAAGGCGCATACCGAGGGTCTTCAGCGCCTGTACGAGGCGGTGACGCTGATCGATGACGATCCCGTCCGCGCCGCCGAACTCAAGTCAGCGATACAGGACTTCCTTGCGGACCCGAGGCCTGGAATGTGATCTGCTGGCGTGATCACACGGGTTTCGGGAAGGGGTCTGAGTCGTCATGATGGAGTAAACGGTGGCATCCTGTGCCGCCGCTCGCGAAGGGGGAGCGCGCCTTGTACCAGCCGGTACTCGCCGAGGGCACATCTGATCACCTCGAGTCCGACCTCATGGATCTGGCCACTGTGCGCGTCGCTGATCTGCGCCGCGTTCCGGCCGCCCACGCCGGCCCTCGGCTGCTCGCGGAGCTGAGGCGCGCGCGCAGCAACGCCATGGGGGGCGGTGGAGAACCGGGGAGGGCCGAATGAGCCGCCGCGAAGAATCCCGTCCACCACAGGGAGCGAGATGTACGCCCCGATCCGTATGCCCGGCACCCTGTTCGACGAGATCGCCACGGGCGGCGGCTCGCCCGAGGCCGTCGCGTTCCTGGTCCGGGGCGAACGTACGCGCCGTCTCCTGCTCCTGCGTGAGCTCTTCGACCTCTTCGACGCGGACCCCCGCATCCTCGGCCCTCTGGACGCGCGGACGGTCTGGCCCACGCTGGAGGCCGCCGCCGACCGTGCCCCGGAGCCGGTCGAGACGCTCCTGCTGACCCCCCAGGTCGGCAGCTGGCTCGCCCACACGCTCCGCCGGCTGCACGGCACGGCCTCCGGGCCGCCCCTGTGGGCCGACGCCGGGCAGATCGCCGCGGTGGCCGCGGCGGCGGCCGTCCACGCCGGCACGGACGCCGAACTCCTCCTGCCCGCACGGGGTGTGACCGTAGGACTGCCCGCGCTGGGAATGGTCCGGCTGCCCGGCCCGGACGAGGACGGCTACCACCCGGTGAGGGCCACGGTGTCCGACGGGACCCTCACCGTACGGACCGGGCACGGGCCGGACATCGTCGTACGCCCGCTCACCGAGCAGGAATCGCCGCACTGGCTTCCGGTGCACCGGCTGGACACCGGTCCGGGGACGCGTACCGTCCAGCTCGACGACCTCGATCCCTACCGCGACCTGGACGAGCCGATAGCCCCAGGCCGTCTCGATCCCGTCGAACTGCGGTCCTGGCAGCGGATGTTCCGCGAAGCTGTCGCCATCCTGGGCCGGGGCGGGACGGGCGGACCAGGCGGGCTGCGGCCCGAAGAGATCAGCCGCATCGTGCCCTGGAGCGCCAAGGACGGCGACGTGGAGCTCCCCGTGCCGGCCGAGGGGCTCAGCGCTTCCACCGGTGACGCCTTCGCCTCCATGGTGATCGCCCGGCCGCCGGACGGTCTCGCCCTCGCGGAAACCCTCGTCCACGAATTCCAGCACAGCAAACTCGGCGCCCTGCTCCACCTCTTCCCGCTCCTCGACGACGACCGGACCGAGCGCCACTACGCGCCCTGGCGCGCCGACCCCCGGCATCTGCCCGGTCTCCTCCACGGTGCGTACGCCTTCGTCGGCGTCACCGGATTCTGGCGGGGGCGGATCGGGGACAGCCGGGCGGACCCGGCCGGGCGGGCGCCGTACCTCTTCGCCATGCGCCGGCTCCAGACCCGTATGGTCCTGCGCACCCTGGCGACACAGGCCCGGCTCACCGAACCGGGCCTGCGACTGGTCACCCGGCTGTCCGAGACGGTCGACGGCTGGCTGAGGGAACCGCTGGAACCCGCGACCGTGGCCAGGGCGCGAGCGTCCGCCGTCAGCCACCGGGTGGAGTGGCGGCTGCGCAACCTGCGGTGCGCCGATGACGACCGGGGGACGCTCCTCAAGGCGCTGCGCGCGGGCGCCGCCCCCGTGCCGGGTGGTGAGGCGCTGGTCGTGCGGGATCCGGGCCGTGCGTATTGGCAGGACGACCGCGCCCGTCTCTTCCAGCTGAGGGAGTTCGAGGCCGGCCGGTCACCGTCGGCCGACGAGCTGCTTGTCGCGGGGGACCCGGAAGCGGCACGTTCGGCGTACACCGCGCAGTTGCGCGGGCCGGGCCCGTTCGATCCGCACGCGCTGTCCGGCTGGCTCCTGGCGCACACGGCGCTGCACCCGCGTGACCGCCGGCTGCTGGCCCGCCCCGAGCGGTTCGCGGCGCTGACGGAGGGGACCCCGCCCGACGACTGGACACGGACCGCCCGCTGGCTGGCCGACGCCCCGCCGCGCTGACACCGGATTCCCCCGGCGGGCGCGACGAGACGTGCGTCCCGTCTCATCCGCGTGTGCGGAGGTACGCCTCCAGCTCCGCTGCCCCGGCCAGCATCGCCCGCCCCCGGGCTGCCAACCGCCCGTGCCAGTCGCGCAGCGCGGCCTCCAGCGGTTCCGGGCCTCCTGCCGCCCGCACCTGGGCGATCAGCGGGGCGATCTGCTCCAGCAGGTAGCCGCCGCGCCTGAGCTGGTGGGTCATCCCGGCGTCCTGCACGGCGGCCTCGTCGTAGACGCGGTACCCGGTCCGCGGGTCGCGGCGCGGGTGCACCAGCCCGGCGCTCTCCCACTTGCGGAGCGTCGCGGGCCGGATTCCCAACTTCCCCGCCAGCGGGCCGATGAACGTGACGCCGGGCCCGGACCCGGCGGCGGGCTCCAGGTCGCGGAAGGCGCTCTCCACGGCCTGGAGCGTCCGCCGGTCGTCGAGGAGCTGGGCGTGGCTCTCGTCGATGAGGCGGAACGCCTCCTCGGCCGCACCCTCGTTCACGGCGCGCATGACCGATGTCGCCGTGCGGTGACCGTGGGCCGGCACCAGGGCCAGGAACGCGCGCAGAGCCCCCGCGTGCAGCGGCGTGTAGGTGCGGTAGCCGTGGGGTGTGCGGTCGGCTGCCGGGAGGATGCCGGCCTCCTCGTAGTTCCTCACCGCCTGCGTGGACAGACCGTGCCCGCGCGCCAGATCGACCGGCCTGAGCCGTGCGCCACTTTGAAGGTTTCGCCCCATGACCCCGACGCTATCGCGGGCAATCGCGGAAGAGTTTCCACCGAGGGTTCAAAGATAGCGTTGAAGGCATGGCTACTGACATCAAGGACACCGTTCATGCCGTCGAGGCCGCCGCTGTGATGAGGCTGCTCCCTGTCCGGCCCCGGCTGCTCGCCCTGGGCGAGCCCACCCACGGCGAGGAGACTCTGCTCGACCTGCGGAACGAGCTCTTCCGGCAGCTCGTCGAGCAGGAGGGCTGCCGGACGATCGCGATCGAGAGCGACTGCATGGCGGGCCTGGTCGTCGACGACTACGTCACCTCGGGCGCGGGCACTCTCGACGAGGTCATGGACCACGGGTTCAGCCACGGCTGGGGCACCTCCGCGGCCGATCGCGAGCTCGTGCGCTGGATGCACGCCCACAACGACGGCCGGCCCGCGTCCGAGCAGCTCCGCTTCGCGGGGTTCGACGGCCCGCTGGAGATCACCGCCGCCGCGAGCCCACGCCAGGCCCTCACCGAGCTCCACGGCTACCTCGCGGCCCAGGTGGACGCCGAACTTCTCCCGTGCACCGCCGAAGCGCTCGACGGTCTGCTCGGGGCCGACGATCGCTGGACCGACCCAGCCGCGATGACGGACCCGCCCCGGTCCGTGGGGCAGTCGGCCGACGCCGGCCGGCTGCGGCTGATCGCCGACGACCTGGTGGCACTGCTCGACACACAGACGCCGCACCTGGTCACGGCGACCACGCCGGACGACCTGGACCGGGCGCGCCTGTACGGCCGGACCGCCACCGGCCTGCTGCGTTACCACCACTGGATGGCCGACACCTCCCCGGCCCGCATGACCCGGCTGTGCGCGCTGCGGGACCAGATGATGGCCCACAACCTCCTCGCCGTCGCCGCGCGCGGACCGGCGTTCGTCCACGCCCACAACTCCCATCTCCAGCGGGAGAAGAGCACGATGCAGATGTGGCAGGGGCCGGTCGAGTGGTGGAGCGCCGGTGCGCTGGTGAGCGCCCGGCTGGGCGAGGAGTACGCCTTTGTGGCCACGGCGCTCGGCACGATCCGGCACCAGGGAGTGGGCACCCCGCCACCGGACACCGTCGAGGGGATCCTGTACGGGCTCCCGGAGGACCGCTGCGTCATCGACGCCCCGCGGTTGGCCACCGCCCTCGGCGGCCCACTGCCGGCGCGCCGTGAGTCCCCCGGGTTCGGCTACGCCCCGCTCGACCCGGCCCACCTGGCGGCAGGCGACGGCCTCGTGTTCGTCAAGGACGTCCCGCGGAACCGGTGACACCGGCCCGGAGGACGGGCCGGGGGCGTCCCCCCGGCCCGCCCCGGCCGCATCAGCCCGACGAGACGTCGAAGTCGTTGGTCACGAAGTCCAGCCCGCCGGACGACGACGTGATCTCGTAGCCGAACTGGACGTCACCGATGGTCTCGTCACCCCACCAGCCCTTCGTGTCCTTGATCCACTTCAGGATCGGCAGGATGTCCACGGTGCCCGCGGACGAGTCGGAGGTCCGCAGGAACGAGAAGACCTCGTTGGCGCCGTTGTCGCCCTTGTAGACGGCCCAGGTGTGGCCGCCGAGAGTGGCGGTTCCCTGGGAGGTGCCGAGCGGGCCGACGGCACCGTTGTAGTTCACCCAGAGCATGACCTCGTAGTCGTAGTCGGTGTCCCAGATGTCGTACGACGTGTTGTACGCACCGGACGACGGGACGGTCACGTTGTAGTCGCTGGTCAGCGACGAGAGCGACGTGATCGGCTTGTTCACGATCTTCTTGGCGTTCGGGTACGACTTGATGCCACCGGTGTCCGGGTGGTTCGCCGTCACGCCCCAGTTGCTCGACGAGTTGGCCCAGATGGTCTGGGAGCCCGCTCCGGAACCCCAGATGTTGTTGTAGAGGATGTAGCCGTCGGACGTGGTGTAGTTGCCCCACTGCTCCGACGAGGTCCAGATCGCGGCGTGGGCCGGAGCCGCCGCGAAGCCGATGAGCGCGGCCACGGCCGCCGTCGGCGCCAGGAGCAGCCTGGTCAGGGTGGTTCGTGCCATGGGGTGTTCCTTCCATGTGGGGATGGAGGACTGCTACCGCGCCCCCAGGGTGAGGACGCGGTCCACGCCGGCCGTCAGCTCCAGCGGAGCCGGGGGGTTCCCGGCGGAGGTCTCGGTGAGGGCGAACCCGTCGCCCGTACGCAGATCGACGCGGGCGTCGCGGGTGGGACGCAGCACGGCGGAGGCGCCGTCCTCCGACCACCGCAGGTCGAGGTGCGCGCCGAACCGCGTGCGCACGCCCCGGAGTTCGCCCGCCGGGTACGCCGCCGGCGGGGCCGGCAGCAGGACCAGGCGGCCGGGTGCCGACTGGACGAGTGACTCGATCACGGCCGCGGGCAGGGTGTGTGCCGCGTCCGCGTTGTAGACGTTCCGGGACGGGTAGTGAGCGCTCATCAGGGAGTCGTGGAAGAAGTCGCCGCCCAGCACCGCGTCCAGGGCCGCCGACACCCGGGACGGGTCCCGCAGCCGGGCCGCGATCAACGCGTGGTGCAGATGGCCGTGGGCGGAGTCGTTCTCCGACCCGCGCAGCTCCAGCGCGCGGTGTGCGGCCGCGGCCAGCTCCGGGGTGTCGTACGGATTGATCCCGTCCAGCGGCCACACCGGGTAGAGGTGGCTCAGGTGGCGGTGGTCGTACGTCTCGCGCAGACCCGGCCACCCCCACTCGGCGAGCGCCCCGTCCTCGTTCACCAAATACGCCGGGAGCCTGGCCGCGAGCGACCGCCAGAGTCCGGCCGACGGGTGACCGGGGGCGTGCTCGGCGGCCGTCGTCAGGGCGTGGCGGGCTGCCGCGATGTCCATCGTCGCGTTCACCGTGCCCCAGCTCGCGTTGGCCGGCCGGTTCTCCGGGGAGTACGAGGGCACGACGGCCACGTTCCCGTCCGGGTCCTCGCGGCTGAGGAAGTCCTCGTAGAACAGCGCCGCTTCGACGAGAGCAGCGGTCAGAACGGCGTCCGGGGCGCCCGTCGTCACCTCGGCGTGCTCCAGCAGGGGTTGCAGCAGCCAGTCCGCACCGGCCGTCCACAGATGCAGCGGATAGGCGCGCTGGAAGTGCCGGGTATGGCCCGAGGCGCCGTCCGTGTGGGACGGCGCGACGATGCCCCGGGCACCGAAGAGCGCCCGGGCGTTGTCCCGCCAGTCCGGCAACTGCCCCTGGACCAGGGCGGCGTGGGCCTCGGTGACCTCCGGGAGGTCGGCTGTCGCGGCGGAGGAGATTTGCAGGTTGAGGTTGGCGTTCGTGGTGAAGGCCCCGGACCAGGCGGTGTCCCAGTCTCCGGTCCACAGACCGGTCAGCCGGGGCGGCAGCACCCCTGAGGAGGACAGCAGGTGGTAGCGGCCCGCCGCGAAGAGCCGTTCCAGGAGCGCCGGAGACTTCGGGGCGCGCAGCAGCTCGCTGCCGGCCAGCTCCCGCTCCGGCGCCGCGTCCCTCAGCGCGAGGGAGGCCCGGCCGTACGCGGCCCGGTGCAGCGGCCGGTGGCGGTCCAGGAGCGTGGCGTAGTCGTCGCGCGGCAGCGCGGCCCACAGCTCCCCGAGGTCCGGACGGCCGGGCCCCCTGACGACCCGGGTCGTCAGGGTGAGGCTCTGCGCCCCCTCGATCCGGATCCCCTCGCCGGCCACCGACACCCGGCCGCCGTCCACCCGCGCCACCGTGACTCCCGTGTACCCGAGCTCGCTGCCCGGATAGCCCACCAGCAGAGCCAGGTGCGCGCCCTCCGGGGTCAGCACGGTGGAGCGGCCGACCGCCAGATGCGCGGGGGCGCCCGGCAGCGAGTGGTCCAGGACGAGGTCGGCGGTCAGCCCGAGGTCGGTGACGTGCTGGACGATCACGTCGTCGGCCCGCGACACGAAGACGCTGCTGCGCCACGCCTCGTACGACGCGGTCACCTCACCCGTAGTGAAGTCGACCTCGCGCCTGTATCCGGCGACCGCCTCGTGCAGCCCCCGGGCCCGCCGCACACGCGACCGGAACGCCGGATGGAACGGCTGCACCCACACCAGTGGACGGCCCGCGCCGAAGTCCTCGGCCGCGGTCGTGTCGCCGGCCAGGAGCGCGTCCTGGAGACGGCCGAGACCGTCGGCGAGCTCCGGTGGCCGAAGGTCCTCGCTGCCGTTGGGCCGCACGAGGCAGTGATGGTTCACGATCACCTGGTCGTCCGCGGGATCGCCGTACACCATCGCCCCATGACGGCCGTTGCCGCTGAGGAACGCGTCCTCCCAGCGGGTGGCGGGGCAGGGCTCCCACGTGCCGTCGATCATGCGGAAGCGTCTCTGAGTACAGCCACGCCGTAGCGCTCCAGCTCGACAGCGCCCTCGGACTCGGCACCCGTGAGCAGGTCGACGTGGCGGCCCGGCAGTTTCACCCCGGCCGGGGAGCGGCCGTGGTTCAGGAGGAAGAGCAGCCCGCCGCGCCGCACCGCCTCGACACCGGCCGGAAGCCCTTCCAGCACGGGGCGCACGCCGGCCCCGGCAGCCGCCCGGCCGAGCAGACCGCGCAGCGCCTCGGGCTCGGGGAGCGTCGATACGTACCACGCGGTGCCCTTGCGGAGCACGGCCGGAAGCCCGCCCAGTTCCCCGCCGCGGTACGCGGACACCGTCTCAGCGCTGCCGTCGGGTTCCAGCTCCTCCGACCACAGGGTGGAGCGGAAGCCGTCGCACTCCACCGTCGTGCCCTCGTCCAGGGGCCACCACTCGTGCACCGTACGGATACCGAACAGCTCACGCAGCCGACTGTCCATGCCACCCGGCCTGATCCGGTCGTCCACGTCCACGACGCCGGTGAAGAACCCGCACACGAGGGTGCCGCCACCTCGCACATAGGCGACGAGGTTGTCCGTCGCCGCGTCGGAGAGGAGCTGGAGCTGCGGCACGAGCACCATGCGGAACGCGCTCAGATCGGCGTCGGGCCGGGCGAACTCCGTGCTGATCCCGCCCTCCCACAGGCCTCGGTGCCACGCCTGGACCAGCTCCGTGTACGAGACGAGGGAGGACGGCCGCCCCTCCTGGGTGCTGGACCACCAGGCGTCCCAGTCGTGCAGCACGGCGACTTCGGCGGGGACCTCGGTCCCGCTCACCTCTCCGCCGATCAGGGCGAGTTCGGCGCCGATGCGCTTGACCTCGAGGAAGGTGCGGCCGTGCTCACCGGCATGGCTCAGCATCCCGGAGTGGAACTTCTCGGCGCCCTGCCGGGACTGCCGCCACTGGAAGTAGCAGAGGGCGTCCGCGCCCCTGGCCACCGACTGCATCGACCAGAGCCGGTTGAGACCGGCCGGCTTGGGGTGGTTGACCGCGCGCCAGTTGACCGGCCCGGCCGCCTGCTCCATCACCATCCACGGCCCACGGGCCTGCGAGCGGGTCATGTCGGCGAGCATCGCGTTGTACTGGCCGCCCCGCGGGTCCGTCGGATCCGGGTAGACGTCGACGGAGACGATGTCCTCCTGCGCCGCCCAGGCCCAGGCGTCCTGGCCCGACCACAGCGGCATGAAGTTGGTCGTCACCGGGATGTGCGGGGTGCGCCGGGCGACGATGTCCCGCTCGGCGGTGTAGCACTCCATCAGGGCGTCGGAGGTGAACCGCTTGAAGTCCAGCTCCTGCGCCGGATTGCGCATGTACTGCGCCCGGCGCGGCGGCAGGACCTCCGCCCAGGTGTCGTAGCGCTGACTCCAGAACGCCGTACCCCAGGCCTCGTTGAGTGCGTCCAGGGTGGTGTACCGGGAGGACAGCCAGCGGCGGAAATGGGCGGCGGTCGCGTCGCACCAGCAGTGCGTGCAGTACTCGTTGTTGATGTGCCAGACGGTGAGCGCCGGATGGTTCGCGTACCGCGCGGCGAGGTCCTCGGTGAGCGCCGTGGCATAGCGGCGGTACACCGGCGAGCTCGGACAGAAGTGCTGCCGGGAACCGTAGTTGACGACCGAACCGTCCTCGGTGCGCGGCAGTGTGTCCGGGTGGAGCGCTCCCATCCACGGCGGCGGTGAGGACGTGGGGGTGGCGAGCACGACGCCGATACCGTGGGCGTGCAGCAGGTCCAGCAGCCGGTCGAGCCAGCTGAACTCGCGGGCCCCTGGGCGCGGTTCGATCATCGCCCAGGAGAAGACCCCGACGGTGACGGAGTTGACCCCGGCCTCCCTCATCAGCCGTACGTCTTCGGCCCACACCTCCTCGGGCCACTGCTCGGGGTTGTAGTCGCCTCCGAAGAGGACGCGGCCACGGGTGGCGTCGTGCAGGGACGGCATGGACGTCTCGTTCCTCTACGGGGAGTCTCTACTGGGGGTCTGCGTACTGGATTCCGCGGCCGTTGGTGCCCAGATAGACACGGCCGTGGACACGGGGATCGCCAGTGATGACCTCACCCGTCCACCCCCAGCGATGGGCGTCGTCGTTGATGCGGACCCAGGTCACGCCCGCGTCGTCCGAGCGGAGCACGGCCACGCCGTCGTGCGTCGCGGAGACCCGTCCGGTCTGGAAGACCGCCGGGTAACCGGCGCGCCCCTTCCGCGGGGCGGCCTTCCCGAATCCGAGGGCGTGCGAGGCCTGGCAGCCCACCACCGTGGTGAACGTGCGGCCGCCGTCCGTCGAGCGCAGCAGCCCGTCGTCCTTGGCGGACAGCCACAGATCGCCGGAGCGCCCCGGCGCCGCAGCGATGCGGAACTGCACATCCCCCGAAGGGAGGCCCGTCGCACCTTCGGTGAAGGTCGCGCCCCTGTCCGTGGAGAGGAAGACGCCGCCCGAGTCCGTGTCGTAGACGTAGAAACGCGCCGGATCGAGCGGGTCGGCGACCGGAGTGCCGCCCTTGGGGAACGTGGCCACCTCGGCCCAGGTCGCGCCGCCGTCCGTGGAGCGGTGCGCGGCGTACTTCGTGCCGTCCCAGTGGACGAACGACCACAGCAGCGTCGCCCCGTCGGCGGAGACCGCCACCGGGCCGGGGGCCGAAGGGGCGATGGACGGCTGGGAGGCGAACGGCTGCCAGCTGGCCCCGCCGTCGCGGGAGTACGCGCCGGCCGAGCCGGAGCCCGAGGGCCAGCCCGTCCGCACGACGTACGACGGCTTCAGGGTGGCCAGGGCGAGTCCGGTCGCCGTGCCGAACACGGGGTTCGACGCCATGCCGCGCGACGGAGAGGCGGTCAGGGAGTCGTGATACATGACCCCGATGTCACCCAGACCGCTGAGCAGCCGGGCACCCGAGGGCGGTGCGATGAGCTGGCGCACCGCCGACTCCTCCAGGCCTCGGATCTCCGGGGCCCAATGCACCAGGTCGCGTGTCCCGTAGACGGTGGCGCCGGTGCCGTACAGGATGTGCCGCGTGTCGTACGGGTCGACGGCAACGGCCTGGATCCACCAGCCGAACTTGGGCTCGCCGCCCCACTTCAGATACGGGGTCTCCGAGACGTCGAGCACCGCTGTGTCCTTGAGCGAGGTCCAGCTCGCCCCGCCGTCCGTGGAGCGGAACAGGGTGTCCACGGGGCCCCAGCGGTTGTTCGTGGAGACCACGACGGTGCCGGGGCGGGACGCGTCCACGGCCACCCCGCCGTACCCGAACGCATCGCCGGCGCCCGGTGCCACCGGCGTCACGTCGGTCCAGACCCCCGTCACCGTGTCCAGCCGGTGCACCGAGCCGTCGGACTGGTTGTTCGGGCCCGGCCCGTCCGCGTAACTCACGTACAGCGACCGGGTGCCCGCGTCGTACGCCGCGCGGACCGGCACCTTCACCGATGCTCCGGCGGACGGTTGCCCGGGGACGGCCTCCCAGCCGCCGGAGCCGTCTCTCCGGTAGAGGGCCGTGCCGCCGTCCCCCCAGCCCGCGTACACCGTCCGGCCGGCCGCCACCAGCAGGGAGACGCCCTGGCCGCTCGCCGACGGGACGGCGGGGAAGGAGCCGTCGGCGGCCCAGGTGGCGCCCCGGTCCGTGGAGCGCAGCAACCCGTCGTGGCGTGTGCCGAGCCAGAGGGTCCCGCTGTCGCGGGGATCGACGAGGAGCCGTTCGCCGCAGCCCCGGCCGTCCTCGTTGGCCCCCAGCCGCACGGTGAGATCCGTGCGCGCCCACGTCGCGCCACGGTCCTCGGACCTGAGCACCGCACCCGGGGAGGCGTACGCCTGCGTGTACGTCCCCAGCGCCAGGTACAGCCGGTCCGGATGTGCCGGGTCGACGGCCATCGCCTCGACGCCCAGCAGATTCCAGTCGTCCCAGCCGATGTGGTCGATGAGCGGGGTCCACCGGGACCTCCGGTCGTCCCACCGGTAGGCGCCGCCGATGTCCGTGCGGGCGTAGGCGAGACCCCGCACGGCGGGATGGAACAGGATGCCCGTCACGAAGCCCGTACCGCCGATCGCCGCGGTGCGCCAGCGGTGCGGCTGCGTCTTCGCGGGCCGCCGGGAGGCCTTGGCCGCGCCCGCCGCCGGCAGCACGGTGGCCGCGGCCGCGGCCACCGCCGCACCGGCCAGGACGGTTCGGCGGCGGGGACGCGGTGCGGGTTCTGGCTGCGGAACGGGCGAAGCGCGCATGACGAAGACCCTCCGGTTCGGGGAGTGACGGGTGGATGCGGGTCAGGGACGGAGCTCAGCCCTTGACGGCGCCGGTGAGCATGCCTTCCTTGAAGTGCTTCTGGACGAACGGCGACAGGAACGCGACCGGGATCAGAGCCAGCACCATGACCGCCATCTGGATGGCGAGCGGCGACAGATGGCCGGTGTTGATGGCCTGGGCGAGGCCGGTGGGGCGCTCCTGCTTGAGGACCAGCTGGTTCATCACGTTCTGCAGCGGCAGCATCTGCGGGTCGCTGATGTAGATGGACGCGTTGAACCAGGCGCTCCAGTAGCCGACCGCGTAGAACAGCGTGATCACGGCGATGACCGCGCGGGACAGCGGCATGACGATCTGCCACAGGATGCGGAAGTCGCCTGCCCCGTCGATCCGGGCGCTCTCGATGAGCTCCTGGGCCGTACTCATGAAGAAGGCGCGCAGGACCAGGATGTTGAAGACGTTCAGCGCGCTCGGCAGGATCAGCGCCAGATAGGAGTCGGTGAGACCGAGCCCCTGGACCACCAGATAGGTGGGGATGAGACCCGCCCCGAAGAACATCGTGGCGAGCATGAACACCAGCAGCGGCCGGTGCAGCACGGACCCGGTACGCGAAAGGCCGTACGCGCACATGATGGACACCGTCATGCTGAAGAGCGTCCCGACCACCGTCACACAGAGGCTGATCACGGTGGCCCGGGTGACCTGGCCGCCGCCGAGGAGCTCCTGGTAGGCGACGAAGGTGACGCCGCGCGGGATCACCACCAGCCCGCCCGCCTCGGTGATGGCCCTCACCGAGGAGAGACTGGTGACGATCACCACCCACAGTGGGAAGAGGACCGCCAGGCAGATCAGGACCAGGACCACGCCCTTGGAGGCGAGACCCGTCCTCGACGGTTCCTCCTCCCACACCGGGCGCAGCCGGCCGCGCGTACCCGGCTTCACACCGGCCAAGCCGGTCAGTCCGGAGAGCAGGCTGCTCACTTCTTGTACACCCCCTGCTCACCCATGAGATGGGCGACCTTGTTGGCTCCGAGGACCAGCAGCAGACCGAAGATTCCCTTGACGATCCCGACGGCCGCCGCGTAGCTGAATCCGCCGTTGGTGAGGCCGACGTTCCAGACGTAGGTGTCCAGCACCTCCGAGGCGCCCGGGCCGACCGCCGTGCGCTGGAGCAGGATCTGCTCGAAGCCCACGGTCAGCGCGTTGCCGACCTGGAGCACCAGCAGCAGGGCCACGACGGGGCGCAGGGCGGGCAGGGTGATGTGCCACATCCGGCGCCAGCGGTTCGCGCCGTCCATGGCGCTCGCCTCGTACAGGTCGGGGCTGACCGCCGCCAGGGCGGCGAGGAAGACGATGACGCCCCAGCCGGCGTCCTTCCAGATCATCTCGAAGGTGATCAGAAACTTGAACAGACCGGGGTCGGTCATCAGGTCGATGCCCTCGTGACCGTGCTCCCGCAGCGTCTGCGCGATGAGCCCGGCCCCGCCGAACATCTGCTGGAACACAGTCACGACCAGGACCCACGAGAAGAAGTGCGGCAGGTAGAGGATCGCCTGCGCCACCGCCCGGACCCGGGGCCGCACGAAGCTGTTGATGAACAGCGCGAGCAGGACCGGCACCGGGAAGAACAGGGTCAGCTGCAGGAGGAAGATCGCCAGCGTGTTCCGCAGCGCGGACCAGAACAGCCGGTCGTCCACCATCTGCTGGAACCACTCGAACCCGACCCAGGGGCTCTGCGCGATGGCCTGGAACGCGTTGTCCGCGATGTACGGGTCGTAGTCCTGGAAGGCGACGACGTTGCCCGCGAGCGGGACGTACGCGAAGACCAGCAGAAGCAGCATCGCCGGCAGGGTCATCAGCAGCAGGGTGCGATCCCTGCGCAGCCGGTGCCGCAGGGGCACCTTCGTGGCGAGGGGCCCGCCGCCGGCCGCCCGTGTCTTGACCGGCGGCGTCCGTGACTCCTGCGCGCGCCGGTCCTCTGTGCTCAGTGACATGTCAGGAAGCCGACTCGCCGGTCTCGTCGAGCAGCTTCTTGTACCAGTCGCGAAGCTTGTCGCCGCCCTTGGTCTTCCAGTCCGAGACCTGCTGCTGCATGTCGCTGACCTTCTTGCGGCCGCGCACGATGTCCTTCTCCAGGTCCTCGAACTGCGCGTTGAGCTCGGTGTAGCGGGTCGGCTCCTGGATCTGCATGCCGTGGAAGAGCGGCTTCTTCAGGTGTGCACCCTGACGCTGCTGCCATTCGATGACGCCCTTGGCGACGTCGGGGTGGTCGGGGTAGGCCCGGAACGGGGCCGAGGTGGCGACGTACTCGTAGGTGGCGAAGACCTGGTTGTTGCCCTTCTCCGTCTTGGTGAGCACACCGTCCTTGAGGGTGTGGTGGGTGCCCTCGATGCCGTACGCCTTCAGGCGCTGCTCCTTGGTGCCGTAGGGAGCGGCGGTGTAGTTGGCGAGGGCGAGGATGTCCTCGATCGTCTTCTTGTCCGCGTTCTTGTTGACGAAGCACCAGATGTTGGAGGGCGCGGCCTCGTAGATGACCGGGTCGCCACCGTCATGGGCGAAGAAGTCCATCGCCCCCATGCGGAAGCCCGGCTTGTCCAGCCGCTGGATCGCGGTGGCCGCGTACCAGTCCGAGATGTCGGCGTTGTACATGAGGGCGTTGCCGGACGAGAAGGTGGTCCGCATGTCACCCGTCTCGGCCTTCGCGTCGGGGTGCACGAAGCCCGCCGAGTACAGGGAGCGCGACCACTCCAGGGCCTCGAGGTACTCGTCGGTCTCGTAGCGGTTGACCAGCTTGTCGTCGACGAGCTTCCAGTAGTACGGCTTCTCCGGCAGCACGCCGAAGAAGACGAACGCCGACCAGGTCATGTCGCTGCACGCCCACACCTTGCTCTTCGGGGCGTTGATCTCCTTGCAGAGGTCGTAGAACTCCTGCGTGGTGGTCGGGACCTCGTACCCCTTCTCCTCGAAGATGTCCGCGCGGTAGAAGGGGGTGATGTTCGGGGTCGCCTCGGCCGGCATGGGCAGGCCGCGCAGCTTCTCGGCGAAGACCCCGCGCTGCCAGGCGCCGGTGGGGATGGCAGCCAGGTTCGGGTAGGCCTTGACCTTGTCGCCCGAGAGGTAGGGGCCGAGGTCGGCGAACTTGTTGGCGATGGCGGACGGTATCTTGCCGCCAAGCTCCCAGCCGGGGACGACGACGGCGTCCGGGATGCTGCTGGAGGCGAGCACCGCGCCGAGCTTCTGGCCGTAGACGTTGCCGTCCTGGTTCTGCCACTTGACCTTGACGCCGACGGCCTCGTCCATGGCCGTCCAGTACGGGTTGCCCTCACCCGGCGAGGTGCCCCACAGCGGCGCCATGACGGTGAGCTCGCTGCCCTTGCCGAGCCTCTTCGGCACCGAGACCGCCAGCTCCGAGGCCGGGAGCGCGGTGGTGAATCCGACCGCGGAACCGTTCTTGCTGGGGATGTCCGGGGTGACCGCCTTCGACGGCACGTAGGTGGGAAGCAGGTCCTTCAGCTTCTTGCCCGTGGTCGTGCCCTCGTTCTTCGAACCGCCGGCACCGCCGCCGCAGGCGGCGAGGAGCGGCATCCCGCCGCCCACGGCTGCCGCGACAACCACGGAGGAGGCGAGGATTCGTCTCCGACTGGGAGCGGAGGGGGAGTTCGGCGTCATGGGGTCAACCCTTCGTGGTGCAACAGGACGGCCCGCGGCGGCGATTGCCGCTCGGCCCTGTGTCTGAGGTAGGGGGCGTTACCGGCCGAGCCGGTGGCACTGCACCGGCTGAGCTGAAGCGGTCAACGGACTGCCTCGTCGAAGCGCTTCGATGTTGCAGCGAGGTTAAGTGAAGGGTCACGGCCACACAAGAGCTCGTTTCGATATTCCTCGGACCTGTTTCCGAACCGTTTCCCGCCATGGTGCGGCTCCCGTATGCCCGGGGGAGCTCTCCGACGCGGCAACGCCCTTGACACCTAAGGGGTAGGCCACGGAGCATCGAAGCGCTTCGAAAGATCTTCTCTTCGCGTCGAAGGACCACTCGGCGCACGCAGAGCCCGAAAACCTCCCACCTCTCCAAGGGGACCCGCACGTGACGGACCATCCGTTTCCCTTCCGCGACCCGCAGCTGTCCTTCTCCCGGCGCACCGACGATCTGCTGGGACGGCTCACGCTCGACGAGCGGATCGCGATGCTGCACCAGTTCGCCCCCGCGGTGGAGCGGCTGGGTCTCGGCCCGTTCCGTACCGGGCAGGAGGCCCTGCACGGGGTCGCCTGGATGGGGCCCGCCACCGTCTTCCCGCAGGCCGTCGGTCTCGGCGCCACCTGGAACGACGACCTGGTCCGCCGGATCGGCGAGGCCGTCGGCAACGAAGTACGGGCCAAGCGCGCCCAGGACGACCGTGTCGGGCTCAACGTCTGGGCACCGACGGTGAATCTGCTGCGTCACCCGCTGTGGGGCCGTGGCGAGGAGGGGTACTCCGAGGACCCGGCCCTCACCTCCGCCATCGCCGTCGCCTACACCCGGGGGCTGCGCGGGGAGGACCCCCACTACTGGCGCACCGCCCCCGTGCTCAAGCACTGGCTCGCGCACAACAACGAGACCGACCGCGACACCGCCTCCTCCTCGGTCCGCCCGCGCGTCCTGCACGAGTACGACCTGCGCGCCTTCCGCGACGCCGTACGCGCGGGGGCCGTCGCCGGGGTCATGCCGGCCTACAACCTCGTCAACGGCCGCCCCAACCACGTCTCGCCGCTCCTCGGCCAGTACCTGCGGCGCTGGACCGACCAGCCGCTGGTCGTCTGCTCGGACGCGGGCGCGCCCTCCAACCTGGTCGACTCCGAGCACTACTTCGACACCCACGAGGAGGCCACCGCGGCCTCTCTGAAGGCGGGCGTCGACAGCTTCACCGACCACGGCACGGACTCCACGGTCATGACCGGCCGCATCCGCGACGCGCTCGCCAAGGGACTCATCGACGAGAGGGACATCGACACGGCGGTCCGCCGGCTGCTCACCATGCGCTTCGCACTCGGCGAGTTCGACCCGGAGCTCGATCCGTACGCGAAGGTGGACGCCCTGGACACCGAGGAGCACCGGGCGCTCGCCCGGGAAGCCGCCGAGCAGGCCGTCGTTTTGCTGAAGAACGACAGCCTGCTGCCCCTGGAGCCGAAGCGCGGCCGTACCGTCGCCGTCGTCGGGCTTCTCGGCGACGCCTGCAAGCTCGACTGGTACAGCGGGACACTCATGCACCGCTCGTCGCCGCTCGACGGGATCCGCGAGCGGTACGGCGCCGAGAACGTCCTCTTCGCGGAGGGTGTGGACCGGATCAGGCTGAAGTGCTCCCAGGGCTGGCTCCAGGTGCCCGTGGCCGAAGGGGCGGCGGACGGAGAGGCGCGCGGCTCGGAAGGCGCCCTCGACCCGGCCCTCCTCGCCGGACGTACCGATCTGCCCCCGCTGACCTGCGGCGAGGAGGCCACCGAACTGGCCCTCGTCGACTGGGGCGACGGCGTTCTCACCCTGCGTACCGACGACGGGCTGTACCTCTCCGTCGCCGACGACGGATACGTCAGGGCCTCCGCGGACGAGCCGGGCGGCTGGGTCGTCCAGGAGACGTTCCGCCTGGAAGCGGTGGAGGGGCACGACGGCGGGCACCGCCTTCTGCACATCGGGACCGGTGGGTACGTGTCTGTCGCCGCCGGCGGAGCGAAGGTTGCCGAGTCCGGCGAGAAGATTTCCCGGGACGCCGCCACGGTCTTCGAGCGGGAGACCGTCGAGCACGGCACCGACGCCGTGGCCCGGGCCGCCGCGGCGGCCGACACCGTCATCGTCGTCGCGGGCAACGACCCCCACATCAACGGCCGCGAGACCGAGGACCGCACGACCCTCGCCCTCCCCGGCCAGCAGGACCGGCTGTGGCGTGCCGCGCACGCCGCGAATCCGCGTACGGTCCTCGTCCTGACCTCCGCCTACCCCTACGCGGTCGGCGACGCGGCGGACGAGCTTCCAGCCCTGCTGTGGACGGCGCACGGCGGCCAGGCCGCGGGCACCGCGCTCGCCCGCGTCCTCGCCGGCGACGTGTCCCCGGCCGGCCGTCTCCCGCAGACCTGGTACGCGAGCGACGACGACCTGCCCGGCCTGTTCGACTACGACATCATCGGTTCCCGGCAGACGTACCTCTACTTCGAAGGCACCCCGCTCTATCCCTTCGGACACGGCCTCGGCTACGCCGACTTCACCTACTCCGCGCTGCGGACGGAGGTGGACGGCGAGCGCCTGCGGATGTCGCTGACCGTCACCAACGACGGCAGTGTCCCCGCCGACGAGGTGGCCCAGCTCTACGTCCGCGCGGCCGGGCCGGGGGAGACGGACCTGCCCCTGCGCAAGCTCGTCGGCCATCGCAGGCTGCACCTCGCGCCGGGTGCGGTGGAACGGGTCGAATTCGACGTGCCTGTGGAGGAGTTGGGGTACTGGAGCGTGGCACACGGCCGGTGGGCCGTCGAGCCGGGCGCGTACGAGATCCTCGCCGGCGCGTCGAGCGCCGACATCCGGCTCACCGCCACGGTGGCCATCGACGGCGAAGCGCAGGGCCCGCGCCCGGTGGCGGCGCACGGTCTGGAGGCCGCCGACTACGACTGGCAGCGGGGTACGGAGATCGTCGACCGCACGAAGAAGGAGGGTGACGCCGTCACGCCCGACTCCGCCGACGGCGAGGGACAACTCGTCTACCGGGCATGCGACTTCGGCGACGGAGTGGACGGCCTGAGGTTTTTGGCCGCGGGGGAGGGGACCATCACCGTGCACGCGAACGGCCGCAGCCTGGGGCTCCAGCTGCCGGATACCGGCGGACCGTACGACTACCGCGTCCTCGAAACCGCGCTCGGCATCCAGGGGGTGCAGGGGCTGCGTATCGACCTCACAGGGGCCATGCGTCTCGCCCGCATCGACGTCATCCACGGCAAGGAGACCGCATGAGGTTCACCGACGGTTTCTGGCTGATGCGTGAGGGCGTCCGAGCCTCCTACGCGACCGAGATCCGTGATCTGCGGGTCGACCCCGACCGGTTCACCGCGTACGCGTCGGTCAAGCGTGTCGCCGCGCGCGGCGACACGCTCAACACCCCGCTGATCACGGTCGAATGCTTCTCCCCGGCCGAGGGTGTCATCGGCGTACGCACCACCCATCACGCGGGCAGGGCCCGGCGCGGGCCGGACTTCGCCCTCCTGGCGGACAAAACCACGGGGTCCGGGGCTCTCACCCGCAGGGACGGCGCGGTCACCGAACTCACCAGCGGGCCACTGACGTTGCGCATGGACGGCGACGGGCCCTGGGGGATCACCTTCCTCGACGGCGACGGACGCCGCCTCACCGGTGTGGACCCGAAGGGGACCGCCTTCGCGACCACACCTGACGGCATCCACCACATGATCGCCCAACTCGCTCTGGAGGTCGGCGAGAACGTCTACGGCCTCGGTGAACGCTTCACCCCGTACGTGAAGAACGGCCAGACCGTCGACATCTGGCAGGCGGACGGTGGCACCAGCAGTGAACTCGCCTACAAGAACATCCCGTTCTACCTCTCCTCACGCGGCTACGGTGTCTTCGTCAACCACCCCGGCAAGGTCTCCTTCGAGATCGGGTCGGAGTCCGTCGGACAGGTGCAGTTCAGCGTCGAGGACCAGTCGCTGGAGTACTACGTCGTCGCCGGCCCGACCCCGAAGGAGGTCCTGTCCCGCTACACGGCCCTGACCGGCAGGCCCGCACTGCCGCCGGCCTGGTCGTTCGGCCTCTGGCTGACCACGTCGTTCTGCACGTCCTACGACGAGGGGACCGTCACCTCCTTCGTCGACGGCATGGCCGAGCGCGGCATCCCGCTGAGCGTCTTCCACTTCGACTGCTTCTGGATGCGCGAGTACCAGTGGTCGGACTTCCTCTGGGACCCCGAGGTCTTCCCCGACCCGGAGGGGATGCTGGCCCGCCTCAAGGAGCGCGGGCTGCGCATCAGCATGTGGATCAACCCCTACATCGCCCAGAAGTCGGTTCTGTTCGCGGAGGGTGCCGAACAGGGCTACCTGGTACGGCGGGTTAACGGCGACATCTGGCAGTGGGACCTGTGGCAGCCGGGCATGGCACTGGTCGACTTCACCAACCCGGCGGCCCGCGCCTGGTACGACGACAAGCTGCGTCTGCTGCTCGACCAGGGCGTCGACTGCTTCAAGACGGACTTCGGCGAGCGCATCCCCACGGACGTCGTCTGGCACGACGGCTCCGATCCGGAGCGGATGCACAACTACTACGCGCAGATCTACAACCGCACCGTCTTCGAGCTCCTGGAGAAGGAGCGGGGCGCGGGGGAGGCGGTGCTCTTCGCCCGGTCGGCGACGGCGGGCGGGCAGCAGTTCCCGGTGCACTGGGGCGGCGACTGCTTCGCGTCGTTCACGGCGATGGCGGAGTCACTGCGCGGCGGTCTCTCCCTGTCGCTGTCCGGCTTCGGCTTCTGGAGCCACGACATCGGCGGCTTCGAGGGCACCCCCGACCCGGCCGTATTCAAGCGCTGGCTCGCCTTCGGCCTGCTCTCCTCGCACAGCCGGCTCCATGGCAACGTCTCCTACCGGGTGCCGTGGGAGTTCGGCGAGGAAGCCGTCGACGTGGCACGGAAGTTCACCCTGCTCAAGCACCGGCTCATGCCCTATCTGTACGGAGTGGCCGTGGAAGCGCACCGTACCGGCGTCCCGATGATGCGGCCGATGCTGGCGGAGTTCCCCGGCGACCCCGCCTCCCGCACCCTGGACCGGCAGTACATGCTCGGCCCGGACCTGCTGGTCGCCCCGGTCTTCACGGAGGACGGCGAGGTCGAGTACTACGTCCCCGAGGGCACCTGGACCTCGCTGCTCACCGGCGAGCGCGTCACCGGCCCCGCCTGGCGGCACGAGACGCACGGCTTCGACAGCCTGCCGCTGCTGGTCAGGGACGGCGCCGTACTGCCGTGGGGCGCCGACGACCAGCGCCCGGACGGTGACTGGCTGGGCGGCCTCACCCTGCGGGTCTTCGGCACCGGCACGGACGAGCGCACGGTCACCGTGCCGGACCTGACCGGCGCCCCTGCGGCCACGTTCCGTGTCGTACGGGACGCGACCGGCGTGCACGTCACGGTGGAGGGCAGCGGTCTGCCGTACCGCGTGAGCGTGGAGGCCTCCGGTGCGTCGGGGGAGGGGGCCGGGAAGGTGACCGTCGCCTGACCCGTACGACGGGCCCGAGAGGCTTCCCCGGCGGCCCGGAGCGTTCTCACGCTCCGGGCCGCCGGGGTTTCACCAGGTGTCCCAATGGGTGATGTCGTCCGGGCCGACACGGGGCCCGGCGCGGAAGTCCGTGCCGATCGTGTGCGCGACCGGTACCAGAGCGGCCTGGAGCACCTTCCCGTACGGGATGCCGAGCAGCTCGGCCGCCTCACGCTCGTAGTGCAGGTGCGGTGTCGTCCAGGCGGTTCCCAGCCCCCGGGAACGCGCGGCGAGCATGAACTGCCAGACGGCCGGCAGCACCGATCCCCAGGTGTTCGCCTGCCCCACGTGCGAATCGGTCTCGTGACGTCCCTCGACGCGGATGCACGGAATGAGCAGCACGGGTACCTCGTGCAGGTGGTCGAAGAGGTACCGCGCGCTGTCCGCGATCCGCTGCCCGCGTACCGGATCGCCGCGGTTCACGCCGTCCTGGACGACCCGTCCGCGAGGGCGGGAGAGGCCCAGCCGGTACAGATCCGCCAGCGCGGCACGCTTGGCCGGGTCCGTGACCAGGACGAAGTCCCAGCGCTGGCGGTTGCGCCCGGTGGGGGCCTGGGTGGCGAGCTGTAGACACTCCTCGATCAGTTCGCGTTCCACCGGACGGTTCAGATCGAGCCGTCTGCGGACGGCCCTGGTGGTGGTCAGTACTTCGTCGGCGGTCAGATCGAGCGGCGGCATGAGGTTCCGTTCGTTTCCTCAGGGGTCCGGCGTGCGGACCACCGGTACGGAGACGCTTGTCTGCCAGTCAATCATCTACATGAAGATTAAATATTGCGGGATTGTGTCGCTTTCTCCCGCGTTCTCGTTTCCGGCCAGTGAGTCATGTCACCCAGGGTGAGTTTCTCGGCATACATTCCGCCGGACCGGAGAGGATTCCCGGCTGCTGGTGCGCCCTCATCCCGGCCACCTGCGTACGACAGTGCTCGGCCGGACCGGTGCGGAGCAATTCAGGCACGGAAGGCAGACCACTACATGTCGGCTCCCACATCGTCGGCCCCCACTGCGGCGGCGCTCGAGACCGTCCACATCGACGGAACATGGCTCCCCGCCGTCTCCGGAGCCACCCGGGAGATCCTCGACCCCGCCGACGCCACCGTCCTGGCCCTCGTCTCCGAGGGCGGCGCCGAGGACACCGACGCGGCCGTGGCCGCCGCCCGTCGCGCCTTCGACGACGGCCCCTGGCCCCACCGGCCCGTCGCCGAGCGCGCCGAGCTGCTGCGCCGGGTCGCCGGGCTCCTCCAGCGGGACCGCGAGGAGATCGCGATCACCGAGAGCCGCGACACCGGCAAGACCCTGGAGGAGGGCCGCGTCGACGTCGACGACGTCACCAACGCCTTCCGCTACTTCGCCGACCTCGTCATGAACGAGAGCGGCGGCCGGGTCGTCGACGCCGGCGACCCCGATGTCCACAGCGTCGTCGTGCACGAGCCGGTCGGTGTCTGCGCCCTGATCGCACCGTGGAACTACCCGCTGCTCCAGGCCAGCTGGAAGATCGCCCCGGCGCTCGCGGCGGGCAACACCTTCGTGCTCAAGCCCAGCGAGGTCACCCCGCTCTCCACCGTCCACCTGATCCGGCTGCTCGCCGAGGCAGGACTGCCCGACGGTGCCGCCAACCTCGTCACCGGCGCGGGCGACCCCGTCGGCGCCCGGCTCTCCGAACACCCGGACGTCGACCTGGTCTCCTTCACCGGCGGGCTCGCCAGCGGTACGAAGGTCGCCCAGGCCGCGGCGCCCACGGTCAAGAAGGTCGCCCTGGAGCTCGGCGGCAAGAACCCCAACGTCGTGTTCGCCGACGCCTGCGCCACCGACGAAGGCTTCGACACCACCGTCGACCAGGCGCTCAACGCCGCGTTCTTCCACAGCGGCCAGGTCTGCTCCGCCGGGGCCCGCCTCATCATCGAGGAGTCCGTCCGCGACCGTTTCGTCACCGAACTCGCCCGCCGCGCCGACGCGATCCGGCTCGGCCGGGGCACCGTCGACGGCGTCGAGTGCGGCCCGCTGGTCTCCGCGCAGCAACTCGCCAAGGTCGAGGCGTACGTGGCGTCCGCCCGCGAGGAGGGCGCGGTCGTCCGCTCCGGCGGAGCGCGCCCCGAGCCCTCGGACGTCAGGCCGGCGAGCGGCTACTTCTACCGGCCCACCGTCCTGGACGGCTGCCACCGGGAGATGAAGGTGGTCCGCGAGGAGACCTTCGGCCCGATCCTCACCGTCGAGACCTTCCGTACCGAGGAAGAGGCCGTCACGCTGGCCAACGACACGGACTACGGCCTCGCGGGCGCCGTGTGGACCACCGACGCGGGCCGCGCCCGGCGCGTCGCCGGCCGGCTGCGGCACGGCACCGTCTGGATCAACGACTACCACCCGTACCTCCCGCAGGCCGAGTGGGGCGGCTTCGGCAAGTCCGGCACGGGCCGCGAGCTCGGCCCCACCGGGCTCGCCGAGTACCGCGAGTCCAAGCACATCTACCAGAACCTCAACCCGCGCCCGCAGCGCTGGTTCGCCGGCTGAACGCAACCGCCCCTCCCCGCCCGGCTGTTCGCAGCACCACGCACACGCCAGCACCTTGCAGAAGGAGCAACCGATGCCACCGTCCCCCAGCACCGCACGCCCCGAACCCGTCGACTACGTGATCGTGGGAGGCGGCACCGCCGGCTCGGTCATAGCCTCCCGCCTCACCGAGGACCCCGATGTCACCGTCACCGTCATCGAGGGCGGCCCCACCGACATCGACCGCGAGGACGTCCTCACCCTCCGCCGCTGGCTCGGCCTCCTTGGCGGCGACCTCGACTACGACTACCCCACCACCGAACAGCCCCGCGGCAACTCCCACATCCGGCACAGCCGCGCCCGCGTCCTCGGCGGCTGCTCCTCGCACAACACACTGATCAGCTTCAAGCCGCTGCCCGGGGACTGGGACGAATGGGCCGAGGCCGGCGCCGACGGCTGGGACGCCGCCGCGATGGACCCCTACTTCGCCCGGCTGCGCAACAACATCGTGCCCGTCGACGAGAAGGACCGGAACGCCATCGCCCGCGACTTCGTCGACGCCGCCCAGGCGGCGGCCGACGTCCCGCGCGTGGACGGCTTCAACAAGAAGCCCTTCCACGAGGGCGCCGGCTTCTTCGACCTGGCCTACCACCCGGAGAACAACAAGCGCTCCTCCGCGTCCGTCGCCTACCTCCACCCGCACATCGAGGCCGGCGACCGCCCCAACCTCTCGATCCTGCTGGAGACATGGGCGTACCGCCTGGAGTTCGACGGCAACCGGGCCACCGGGGTGCACGTACGCACCAAGGACGGCGAGGAGATGCTGCTGCGCGCCGCCCGTGAAGTCATCGTCTGCGCGGGCGCGGTGGACACGCCCCGGCTGCTGATGCACTCCGGAATCGGCCCGGCGAAGGACCTCGCCGAGCTCGGAATCCCGGTCCTCCACGACGCACCGGGCGTCGGCGAGAACCTGCTCGACCACCCCGAGTCGGTCATCGTCTGGGAGACCGACGGGCCCATCCCGGAGAACTCCGCCATGGACTCCGACGCGGGCCTCTTCGTACGGCGCGACCCCGGATCCCGGGGCCCCGACCTGATGTTCCACTTCTACCAGATCCCCTTCACCGACAATCCGGAGCGCCTCGGCTACGAGAAGCCCGAGCACGGCGTGTCGATGACCCCGAACATCCCCAAGCCGCGCAGCCGCGGCCGCCTCTACCTCACGAGCGCCGATCCCGAGGTCAAGCCGGCCCTGGACTTCCGTTACTTCACCGACGAGGACGACTACGACGGCCGCACCCTGGTCGACGGCATCAAGCTCGCCCGCGCGATAGCGAAGACCGAACCGCTGGCCCACTGGCTCAAGCGCGAGGTGTGCCCGGGGCCCGAGGTCACGTCCGACGAGGACATCAGCGAGTACGCCCGCAAGGTCGCGCACACCGTCTACCACCCGGCCGGCACCTGCCGGATCGGAGCCGAGGGCGACCCGGCGGCAGTCGTCGACCCCCAGCTGCGGATCCAGGGCCTCGAGGGCATCCGGATCGCCGACGCGTCCGTCTTCCCGACCATGCCCGCGGTGAACCCCATGATCGGCGTCCTGATGGTGGGCGAGAAGTGCGCCGAACTGCTCCGAGCGACCCCGACCGACGGAGGCGATGTCCGATGACCGAAGCCAGCACTCCTGTGTTCAGTGTCAAGGACCTCTGGAAGGTCTTCGGCCCCAAGGCCGACCGCATCCCCGGCAGCGAGTACGCCGCTCTGCCCCCCGCCGAACTGCGCGAGCGCACCGGCTGCACCGCCGCTGTGCGTGACGTCTCCTTCGACGTCCAGAAGGGCGAAGTCTTCGTCGTCATGGGCCTGTCGGGCTCCGGCAAGTCCACCCTCGTACGCTGTCTGACCCGGCTCATCGAGCCCACCAGCGGCACCCTCGCCATCGACGGCGAGGACGTCCTGGCCATGGACACCGCCCGGCTGCGTGAACTGCGCCGCCACCGCGCCGCGATGGTCTTCCAGCACTTCGGGCTGCTGCCGCACCGAACCGTCCTCGACAACGTCGCCTACGGCCTGGAGATCCAGGGCCTCGGCAAGGCCGAACGCCGGGCCAAGGCCGCCGAACTGGTGGAGAAGGTAGGCCTCGCCGGTCTCGAGGACCGCCGCCCCGCCCAGCTCTCCGGCGGTCAGCAGCAGCGCGTCGGCCTCGCCCGCGCACTCGCCGTCGACCCGTCCGTCCTCCTCTTCGACGAACCGTTCAGCGCGCTCGACCCGCTGATCCGGCGCGAGATGCAGGACGAGGTCGTCCGGCTGCACCGCGAGGAGGGCCGCACGATGGTCTTCATCACCCACGACCTCAGCGAGGCGCTCCGGCTGGGGACCCGCATCGCGCTGATGCGTGACGGCGGCATCGTCCAGCTCGGCACCCCCGAGGAGATCGTCGGCTCGCCCGCCGACGACTACGTACGCGAGTTCGTCCGGGACGTCCCCCGCGAACAGGTACTCACCGTCGCCACAGCCATGCGCCCGCCGACCCCCGGCGAGGGCGACAACGGCCCCGCCGTCCGGCCCGGCGCCACCGTCTCCGAGGCCATCGAGGCCGTCGCCCGCTCCGGCGACCCGGTCGCGCGGGTGATGGAGGGCGGCAAGCTGCTCGGTGTCGTCGACCACGCGTGCCTGCTCGACGTAGTCGCGGGTTCGGAGCCCCGCGAGGTGGCAGTCTGATGGCCACCGCCCAAGCCACCGCCCGTACCGCGTCCGGACCCCCGGGTACCGGCCCCCTCGCCGCCCTGCGCGCCCGGCCGGCTCTCGGAAAGATCCTTCTGCTGTTGGTGATCGCCGCCGTCGCCGTACCCTTCGCGCACGCCCGCTGGGGCGGCGGGGTCTGGCCCGGCGCCCTCACCGTCGACCTGAGCGGACCGCTCGGCGATGTCAACGACTGGATCATCGGCAACCGCGACAGCCACCCGCTGTTCCTCTACTTCTTCGGCCACATCAGCAACGCCGTCGTCCTGTCGGTGCGCGGGGTCTACCTGGCGCTGCTCGCCCTCGGCTGGGCCGGTGTCACCGCCGTCGCCGCGCTCGTCGCCTGGCGTACGGCGGGATGGCGCCTCGCGCTGACCGCCGGGCTCTCCTTCCTCGTCTGCGGGCTGCTCGGCATGTGGGTGCCGACCATGCAGACCCTCGCCCTGATGACCGTCGCGGTCCTCACCTCCGTGGTGCTGGGACTGCTCCTCGGACTCGCCGCCGGCCTCTCGGACCGTACGTTCCGTGTCCTGCGCCCCGTCCTGGACACCATGCAGGTGTTGCCCGCCTTCGCCTATCTGCTTCCCGTCGTGCTGGTCTTCGGCATCGGCGTGCCGGGCGCGGTCCTCGCGACCGTCGTCTACGCGGCTCCGCCGATGGCCCGGCTCACCGCACTCGGACTGCGCGGCGCCGACGCGGGCGTCATGGAGGCCGTCGCCTCGCTCGGCGCGACCGGCAGGCAGCGCCTGCTCAGCGCGCGGCTGCCGCTGGCCCGCAAGGAACTGCTCCTGGGCCTCAACCAGACCATCATGATGGCGCTGTCCATGGCCGTCATCGCCTCCGTGATCGGCGCCGGCGGTCTCGGCGACCGCGTCTACCAGGCGCTCTCCTCCGTCGACGTCGGCGCCGCGCTCGCCGCGGGCATCCCCATCGTGCTGCTGGCCGTCGTGCTGGACCGCACCACCGAGGCGGCCGGCCGGAAGATCGGTACGGAACCCACCGGTCCCCAGGCACTGCGTGGGGTACGCGGCTGGGGGCTCGCCGCCCTGATCGCCGCTGCCGTAGCCCTCGTGGGCCGCTTCACCGGAGGCCGCATCTGGCCCGAGGGCGGCATCGTCGCCATCGCGCAACCGGTCAACGCGGCCAAGGACTGGATGGTCGACCACCTCTACACCGGCATCCCCGTCATCGGAGGAACAGCCGACTGGGCGGCGCACTTCACCAACTGGATCCTCAACCCGCTCCGCAGCGGACTGCAGGGCCTGCCCTGGTGGGGCGTGCTGCTGATCGTCGCCGCCCTCGCCTGGACCATCGGCACCTGGCGGACCGCGCTCACCGCCGTGCTGGCCATGGCCGCCATCGGTGTCCTCGGCGTATGGGACCTGTCGATGGACACGCTCAGCCAGGTCATCGCCGCCGTCGCCGTCACCCTGGTCCTGGGCTTCGGCATCGCCGTCGGCGCCGCGCGCAGCAGGCGCCTCGAACGTCTGCTGCGCCCCGTCCTGGACGTCTTCCAGACGATGCCGCAGTTCGTCTACCTCATCCCGGTCGTCGCCCTCTTCGGCGTCGGCCGCGCCCCCGCCGCCGCGGCGGCGGTCGTCTACGCGCTCCCCGCCGTGGTCCGCATCACCACCCAGGGACTGCGGGGCGTCGACCCCGCCGCGATGGAGTGCGCCCGCTCGCTCGGCGCCACCAGCGGCCAGCAGCTGCGCCAGGTCCAGATCCCCCTGGCCAGGCCCGCACTGCTGCTGGCCGTCAACCAGGGCGTCGTCCTGGTCCTCGCGGTCGTCATCATCGGCGGTCTCGTCGGCTCTGGCGCACTCGGTTACGAGGTCGTGTTCGGCCTCGCCCAGGGCGACCTGGCCACCGGCCTC
Source organism: Streptomyces sp. NPDC091271 (assembly GCF_044757505.1). NCBI lineage: Bacteria > Bacillati > Actinomycetota > Actinomycetes > Kitasatosporales > Streptomycetaceae > Streptomyces > Streptomyces sp. NPDC091271. Next base: position 630,829 of record NZ_JBIVVD010000005.1, read on the forward strand.
GTCGCGGGCGCCGCCATCGTCTGCCTGGGGCTGATGCTGGACCGTGTCACCCAGCCCACCGCCCGCCGCCAGCGGAAGGAGAGCTGAGATGGCTCGCACCCGTACCCGCTCCCGCCTCCGCACGTCCGCGATCGTCGCCTCGGCCGGCGCGCTGCTGGCCGTCACCGGCTGCGGAGCGGCGGACATGACCAAGCAGGCCTCGCCGTTCGCTGCGCCCGCGGACATCAAGACCGTCACCCTCTCCGTCCAGTCCTGGGTCGGCGCACAGGCCAACGTCGCCGTCGCGCAGAAGATCCTCGAGGACAAGCTCGGCTACCGCGTCGACCTCGTCCAGACCGACGAGGTGCCCGCCTGGGACGCCCTCAGCCAGGGCCGGGTGGACGCCATCCTGGAGGACTGGGGCCACCCCGACCAGGAGCAGCTGTACGTCAAGGACAAGAAGACCATCGTGTCCGGCGGCGACCTCGGAGTCACGGGCCACATCGGCTGGTACGTCCCCAAGTACTGGGCGGACGAGCACCCTGACGTCACGAACTGGAAGAACCTCGACAAGTACGCCGACGAGCTGCGCACCGCGGAGAGCGGTGACAAGGGCCAGCTGATGGACGGTTCGCCGTCCTACGTCACCAACGACAAGGCGCTGGTGAAGAACCTCGGCCTGGACTACAAGGTCGTCTTCGCCGGCTCCGAGGCCGCGCAGATCACCCAGATGCAGCAGTTCGCCAAGGAGAAGAAGCCCTTCCTCAGCTACTGGTACCAGCCGCAGTGGCTGTTCAACGAGGTGCCGATGGTCGAGGTGAAGCTCCCCGCGTACTCCGACGCCTGCGCGGCCAAGGACCCGGCGGACATCGACTGCGCGTACCCGACGACCCCGCTCCAGAAGTACCTCAACGCGGACTTCTCGAAGCGGGGCGGGGAAGCCGCCGCCTTCCTGAAGAAGTTCACGTGGTCGGAGAAGGACCAGAACGAGGTCTCCGAGCTGATCGCCTCCGAACGCCTGACACCCGACGAGGCGGCAACCCGCTGGATCGAGAAGCACCCGGACACCTGGAAGAAGTGGCTGGACCGGTGACCTGAGCCCAGGACTCCTTCCGGCCCCGTCAGCCGCCGCGACACCCTCCGCGGCGGCTGACGCGCGTCCGGGGACCTCGGCCTAGCTATTCACTCAGTACATGTACTGAGGATATAGTCCGCACATGAGTACCCGTCACGTCCTCCTGGGCCTGCTCGCGGCCGGGCCCTGCCACGGCTACGACCTGAAGCGGCAGTACGACGCCCGCTTCCCGCAGGCCCGCCCGCTCGCGTACGGGCAGGTCTACACGACGCTGCAACGCCTGGTACGTGACGGCCTGGCCGCGGTCGACGGCACCGATTCCGACGGCGGCCCGGAACGCACCCTCTACCGGTCCACCGGTGAGGGAGCACGTGAACTGGAGCGCTGGGCCGAGGAGATCACCGCCCCCGCGCCCTTCGTGACGAATGAGATCTTCGCGAAGGTCGTGGTCTCGATCCTCGTCGCGGCGGTCCCCGCGCAGCCGGGCCAGGACGGACGGAAGCCCGACGCCGCAGCGCATCTGAGGGCCCAGCGCGCCGCCCACATGGAGCGCATGCGTGAGCTCACCGCACTCAAGACCGCGCCGGGCGCCGATCTCAGCACGGTGCTCTCGGCCGACTACGCCCTTGTCCATCTCGACGCCGACGTGCGGTGGATGACCACCACCGCGGCCCGCATCGACACATTGACCGCGGAGGTCAACGGAACATGAACACGAACGCACGTGACGAACAGCCCTTATCGAGGACGGGCGTGCTGATCTCGGCGCGCGGTCTGCGGAAGTCGTACGGGAAGACGGAGGCGCTGCGGGGCGCCTCCCTCGACCTCCACGAGGGCGAGATCCTGGCAGTCACCGGCACGAGCGGCAGCGGGAAGTCCACTCTGCTGCACTGCCTCGCCGGGATCGTCCGCCCCGACGAAGGGGTCGTCGACTACGGGGGCGAACAGCTCGACCGGTCGTCCGAGGCGCGGCTCGGTGAACTGCGGCGCCGCGACTTCGGGGTGGTGTTCCAGTTCGGGCAGCTGATCCCCGAGCTCACCGCGCTCGACAACGTGGCGCTGCCGCTGCTGCTCGCGGGGACACGCCGCGGCCCGGCGCGTCAGAAGGCAGGGGAGTGGCTGGAGCGATTCGGCGTGCGGGGGCAGGCCGACCTGCGTCCCGGCGAAATGAGCGGCGGGCAGAGCCAACGGGTCGCACTGGCACGCGCCTTGGTCACCGCACCCAGGGTGGCCTTCGCGGACGAGCCGACCGGGGCTCTCGACTCGCTCGCCGGGGAACAGGTGATGACCGCGCTGGTGCACACCGCGAGGGAGGCGGGTACGGCAGTGCTGCTGATCACCCACGACGCCCAGATCGCGGCCTACTCGGACCGCGAGGTGTGGTTGCGGGACGGGGCCGTCCACTCCGGCGCGGCCGATGTCCTCGCTCGGGAGGCTGCTCGCCGTGAAGGATGACATCCGTATCGCATGGATCCTCGCGCGCGGCTCGGAGCGCCGCGAGTGGTGGAGGATCTCGCTCACCCTTCTGGGCGCCCTGACGGCCACGGGCTTCGCCCTGGCGGCGGCGACGATCGCCGCCGTGCAGGGGCAGGTCTCGATCCCGTACGCCCATGGGCTGTTCGACCAGCCCGGTCAGCGCGCAGGGGTGGTGTTCGCGCTCGTGCTTCTGCTGGCCCCGGTGCTCGGCTTCCTCGGGCAGTGCTCGCGCGTCGGCGCCGTGCACCGTCATCGGCGGATGGCCGGGATGCGGCTCGCCGGGGCAACCCCAGCACAGGTGCGGAGGATCGCCGCGGCGGAATCCGCGTTCGTATGTCTGGCGGGCTCCATGGCCGGGTTCGCCGCCTTCGCCGTGCTCCTCGCCGTAGCGGGCCACACCCCGCCTCCGGTGGCGTGGGCGGGCTTCGTGGTGGTTGTCCTCGCCGTTCCGGTGGTCGCCGCGCTGGTAAGCGTCTTCGCGCTGCGTCACGTGGTCGCTTCGCCCCTCGACCATGTGCGCAGGACGGGCCCGGACCGGGGGCGCCGGGCGGCCCTCGCCTCCCTGCTCGCGGTCGGGCTGTTCGCGGCGGCGGCACTCCTGCATCTGTCCTCGGCCGGCCGGGGCGTGAAGCCGTTCGTGCTGCTGGTTCTCGGCCTGGTGCTCCTCACCGGGGCGGGCGCGATCTGGGTGACCGGAGCGTTCGCAGCATTCATGGGCCGCAGGCTCACCCTCCGTGCGAAGAGCCCGGCGGTGCTCATCGCCGCGAGCCGCCTCGCCCACGACCCGTGGGCGGCCGCGCGCACCCACGCCGCGCTGCTGCTGGTCACGGTCGTCGGCGTGGGCTTCGTGGGGGTCCGCGGGGTGCTGCTGGAGGCGCTGGGGGAGGTCGGCTACCAGCCGAGGAACCTGGCCTTCTACACCACCGGCATCGACCTCGCCGGCGCGGCCGTCCTGGTCGCCCTGGCGATCAGCCTCTGCGGCCTCGCCGTGGGCACCGCCGAGTCGCTGGCCACCCGCCGCAGGGGCCTGGCGGCACAGGCCGCCGCCGGGGTGCCCCACGGGGTCCTGGCCCGAGCGGCGCTCCTGGAGACCGCGCTCCCTCTGGCGCCCGCGCTTCTGCTCGCGGGCACCGGGGGGACGGTGGTGTATCTGTCGTACGCCATGCTCGTGGGCGGGCCCGTTCCTCTGCTCCCGCTCCTTGTCCCTGTGGCGGTCTACGCGGCCTGCCTGCTGGCCGCGGCGACATCTCTGCCGCTCCTGCGGCGCGTGTCGCATCCGGCCGAACTCCGGTTCACGTAGCGGCTTTGGAGAGATCCGCCCCGCCGCCCGCTCGCGCCGCCACCACCAGCGTCGCGGCGACCAGCGCGGCGGCCAGGAGGCCGGTGGCGAGGACCGGGACATGGGTGAACGTCATGGCCAGCACGGCGAGGGCGGCCACCGGGTGGATGAGGTCGTTCCGGCTGCGGAGCTCCTCCGCCCGGTGGTGCAGCAGCCACACCAGGGTGACGAAGACGGCCACGGGGATGGTGAACGTGGCCGCGGCGGCGTGGTCGGAGAGGTGGCCGTGACCGGTGGAGTGGGCGACGTTGACCGCCAGTCCGGCGCCGACCGCGGCAGCCGAGGCGAAGACGAGGTAGTGGCCGTAGCCCCACAGGAGCGCCGCCTTGAGGCCGGTGAGCCGTCGCGGGGCGTTCTGCGAGAAGTAGAGCCACCACAGGGCGAACACGGTGAGTACGCCTCCGACGACGAGGGTCGCGATGTCGCCGAGCGCGGTCTCCTCGTCGAGGGCCGTACGGACGGCCGCGGTGGCTGCCGTCATGGTCTCGCCGAGGACGATGAGCGTGAACAGGCCGTACCGCTCGGCGATGTGGTGAGGGTGCCAGGTGGTCATGGCCGCGCTCTCGGCCCAGACGGGGACGGCGATCTCGGCCAGGACCAGGACGGCGAACGTCGGCAGACCCCAGTCCTCCGGCAGGGCCAGGCGGGCGACCCAGCCGACCTGCACGATCAGGATGCCGATCGCGTAACGCAGGCAGGAGCGCCGCCTTTCGGGGTCGGAGCGGGCGGCGCGCAGCCATTGGGTGACCATGGCCAGCCGCATGATCACGTAACCCCAGGTGATGACGGTGAAGTCCTCGTGCTGGAGGGCCTCGGCCGCACCGGCGGCCATGACGAGGGCACCGGCGATCTGGACCAGCGTCAGCAGCCGGTACGGGACGTCGTCGGTGTCGTACGCGGAGGCGAACCAGGTGAAGTTCATCCACGCCCACCAGATGGCGAAGAACACCATGGCGTAGCCGAGGACCCCGTGTCCGATGTGGCCTTCGGCGAGTTCGTGCTCGAAGGCGGCCGCCGCCTGGGCGACCGCGGCGACGAAGCACAGGTCGAAGAAGAGCTCGAGCATGGTCGCCGAGCGGTGTTCCTCCCCGGTGTGGCGGGCGGTCATCGGCCGGATCCATGCGCCGAAGGGGGAGTGTGACTGACTCATGCGTACCCGGTTTCAGCGGTGGGAGGGGCAGTGCGGGCCGCGCCCGGAACGATCGGCTCCGCGGTCAACGGTCACGTTACGAGCCGTCCGCAGAAGCACGCAACGCCGACAGGCGGTGCCGTGCGACCGGGGCCGATGACAGCTCAGCCGGTGGACAGGGCGCGCATGAGCCGGATCCGGCGATCTCAGCCGCGTTCTTCATCAGCTCGGTGTTCACCCACGCCACCGTGTGGGCACCTGTGTGCTCGGGGTCGTCCGCCCACCGGAGCGGGGCAACGGCGTCAAGCTCCGTGTCGTCGAGGCCCTCCAGTACGACCAGCCACTCCTTCCGGAGCTCACGCAGCCGGCTGATGGTTCTCCCGGCGTCACCGGGCCAGGCGACCTCGGCCCGGTCCTGTGGCTGCCGGCCCGGGCAGTGCGCGATCGTCGTACTCCCCCCGGCACCGCCCGAGTGTGTTTCGGGCCCGCACAGCCACCGGGTCCTGGTGCTCGATCAGAAGGACGTGATGACGATCCGTGCCACATCAGGGTCCTTCAGGGCGGCGTATCCGGCGTCGACCTCGTCGAGGGCGATCCGCCGGGAGACGAGGTCGTCGAGGTTCAGGCGCCCCCTCAGATAGAGGTCCGCGTAACGGGGGATGTCACGCCGGGGGTTCCCCGATCCCATGATCAGGCCCTGCATCCGCTTCTGTTGCAGCAGCAGCCGGGGGAGCGACAGCTTCAGGTCACCTCCGCCCGCCGCCAGGCCCACGACGTACACACCGCCGCCGAGGGCCGTCATGCGCAGCGCCAGTTCAGTCGTCGCTCCCGCGCCTACGATGTCGAAGGCGTGCTGCACGCCCCCGCCGGTCAGCTCGCGGACGGCCGCGACGGCGTCCGTGGTGGCTGAGTTGACGGCATCCGTGGCGCCGAAGGCGAGCGCACGCCGGAGTTTGCCGTCCTGCACGTCGACCGCGACGATGCGGGAGGCCCCGGCGATCCGCGCCGCGCCCACCGCGTTGAGTCCGACGCCCCCGGCGCCGATGACCGCAACGGTCTCGCCTGCCGCGACGCGCGCCCCGTTGAGGACCGACCCCGCGCCGGTCAGCACCCCGCACCCCAGGAGGGCGGCCTGGGCGAAGGGCAGCCGACGGGGTACGGCGGTCAGCTGGTTCTCGTGGACGAGGGCCCGCTCCGCGAAGCCGCCCAGCCCCATCCCCTGCGTGAGGGGACGGCCGGCGCGGCTGAGCCGCGGCCCCTCACGCAGGGGATCGCGCTGCGTCGCCCCGGGGCTGCCGCACTGGTACACCCTGCCGCCGAGGCATGCCGGGCAGTGGCCGCACCACTGGACCAGGCAGCCCACGACGTGGTCCCCGGCCACGAACGTCCCGGCGTCCGGGCCGACTGCGACGACGACACCGGCGAGCTCGTGCCCCAGGACGACGGGCGGAGGAAAGTCACCGAAGGCGTGGGTGGCGACGGTGAGGTCGGTGTGGCAGAGACCGGACGCCCTCACCTCCACCAGCACCTCGCGGCCCATGGGCTCGGCGATGTCGACGTCCTGGAGGGCGAATCCACTGCCCAGCGCGTCCACCACTGCGGCTCTCACGAATCAGCTCCGTCCCCATCGGCCGGGCACCTCGGCCCCGCGCTCAGACGCGGTCGAGGAAGAAGTAGTAGAAGGGGCCGTCCGGGCCGACGCCCTTGCGGTTCATCACGCCCATCAAGGTGCGGTCGTCGACCGCCTTGAAGTGGTCGAACACCGGTTGACCGTCGTAGACCATGGTTGCCGTCGGCTCACCCCGGAACTCGACCATCCACAGGCTCGCCTCCCCCTTGCCCAGTTCGGTGTCGCTGTAGAGCCGGCCGTCCTCCCCTCGCATCATGAGGGGCTTCGCGTCTCCGGCGGAGAGGAACGTCTTGCCGTACCAACCGGCTTTCTGCAGCATCCCGTTGAGCGGATGTCCGGTCTCGAACTCGCCGCCCTTCCACTCGCCGAGGATCTCCTCGACACGGACAGCCGGCAATGCGGCCCAGACGGCGTCGAGTTCCTCGGCCGGGACGGCGGAGTCCTTGGCGCGCAGGGCGGCGAACAGGGTCCGGGCCTCGTCGATGTCCATGGCTTCCCTCCTGTCGTTGTGAAACAAGAATCCGTAGTATGTATCAGTGTTACGTCCTGGGCCAGAGGGCGGGCGGAACGGCTCGGTCACCGCTTCGACCGCGTGCCGTCACCCCGCAGCCGCCGTACCGTGGGAGGCGGGCAGTGTTCCACGGATACGGGAGCCGACATGGCCGGAGAGATCTCGTTCTTCGAACTGGGCGTCGCCGAACCCGAGCGGGCCCGGACCTTCTACGCCGGGCTGTTCGGCTGGACGTTCGAGCCCGGGACGGCAGAAGGCGGCGGCTTCGCGATCAGCACGCCCGGTGCCCCCGGCGGTGTGCACGGAGGGGACCCCGGAGCAGGGCCGTACGTCTTCTTCCGGGTCGACGACATGCGGACGGCCGTCGCCCTCGTGCGCGAGCTCGGCGGCACGGTCACCGACGAGATCGATGTCGGCGGTGACGAGGAGACGATCGCACGCTTCGGCCGTTTCCAGCTGTGTCACGACGACCAGGGCTCTCCTTTCGGCCTTCACCAGCCACCGGCCGGCACCTGACGTACGACGAGGGGCCCACGTCCGTACCCGACGGCACGGACGTGGGCCCCGGGGCGCGAACCGGTCAACGCACGGGCGGGGCCGCTTTCTCCGCCCCCGGGCGCTCGAACTGTGTGCGGTGCAGCTCCTCGTACCGTCCTTCGGCGGCCAGCAGTTCCTCGTGAGTGCCCCGCTCGACGACCCGGCCGTCCTCGACGACCAGGATCAGATCCGCCGCCCGCACCGTCGACAGCCGGTGGGCGATGACCACGGCCGTTCGTCCCTCCAGGGCCTCGGCCAGTGCCTCCTGGACGGCCGCCTCCGAGGTGGAGTCCAGGTGCGCGGTCGCCTCGTCGAGGATCACGACCCGCTGACGGGCCAGCAGCAGCCGGGCGATGGTGAGCCGCTGGCGTTCGCCGCCGGAGAGGCGGTAGCCACGCTCGCCGACCACGGTGTCCAGTCCCTCGGGCAGCGACGCCACCAGGCCGTCCAGGCGGGAGCGGCGCAGCGCGTCCCAGATCTCCTCCTCGGTGGCCTCCGGCCGGGCGAGCAGCAGATTGGCGCGCACCGACTCGTGGAAGAGGTGCCCGTCCTGGGTGACCATGCCGAGCGTCTCCCGGATCGAATCGGCCGTCAGGTCGCGTACGTCCACCCCGTTCAGCCGCACGGCGCCCGCGTCGGCGTCGTACAGACGGGGGAGGAGCTGCGCGATCGTCGACTTCCCGGCTCCGGACGAGCCCACGAGCGCGATCATCCTGCCCGGCTCGGCCGTGAAGGAGACGTCGTGCAGCACCTGTGCGCCGCCCCCTGTGTCGAGTGTGGCGACCTCTTCGAGCGAGGCGAGGGACACCTTGTCGGCGGTGGGGTAGCCGAAGGAGACCCCGTCGAACTCCACGGAGACCGGCCCGTCCGGCACCCGGCGGGCATCGGGCTTCTCGGCGATCAGCGGCTTCAGGTCGAGGATCTCGAAGACCCGCTCGAAGCTGACGAGGGCGCTCATCACCTCGACCCGGGCCCCCGCCAGCGCCGTCAGTGGTGCGTAGAGCCGGGTGAGGAGCAGGGCCAGCGCGACGACCGCCCCGGGCTCCAGGCTGCCCCGCAGCGCGTAGTAGCCGCCGAGTCCGTAGACCAGCGCGAGGGCCAGCGCCGACACGAGGGTGAGCGCCGTGATGAAGGTGGACTGCAGCATCGCCGTACGGACACCGATGTCACGCACCCGGCCCGCGCGGGCGGCGAATTCGGCGGACTCGTCGGCGGGGCGCCCGAACAGCTTGATGAGCGTCGCGCCCGGTGCCGAGAATCGCTCGGTCATCTGGGTGCCCATGGTGGCGTTGTGGCCGGCGGCCTCCCGCTGGAGACCGGCCATGCGGGAACCCATCCGGCGGGCGGGCACGACGAACACCGGCAGCAGTACCAGGGCGAGCAGCGTGATCTGCCAGGAGATCGTGAGCATCACGGCCAGGGTCAGCAGCAGCGTGACGAGGTTGGAGACGACACCGGAAAGAGTGTTGCTGAACGCCCGCTGGGCGCCGATCACGTCGTTGTTGAGCCGGCTGACCAGCGCACCGGTCCTGGTGCGCGTGAAGAAGGCGACGGGCATCCGCTGGACGTGGTCGAAGACGGCGGTACGCAGATCGAGGATCAGCCCTTCGCCGAGGGTCGCCGACAGCCACCGGATGAGGAGCCCGAGCCCCGCCTCGACCACAGCGATCACGGCGATCAGCAGGGCGAGCCGGGTGACCGTCCCATCGTCCTTGCCCTGCACGATCGCGTTCACGACCCGCCCCGCCAGCACCGGGGTGGCCACCGCCAGCAGAGCGGTGACCACACTGACCAGCAGGAAGCGGAGGATCCTGCCCCGGTGCGGCCGGGCGAACGCCGCGATGCGGCGCAGCGTGGCCCTGGAGAAGGGTCTGCGGTCCTTCTCCGCGTTCAGCGTGCTGTGCAGCGAATGCCATGCGGTGACTTCCATGTCCATGCGGTGCCTCCGGAGTAGGTCGGTACGCACAGCACGCTAGGACCGCAAGTAAAGTTGAGGTCAAGCGTTCCCGGAGTGCTTCACCCGTCGGCGCGCTCAGCGTTCCCGTACGGTCGCCATGATCTCCCGGTCGGGCTGCAGCGTCAGCGTCGGCACGGGGTTGACGGTGCCCGGGTCCACCTCCAGCCGGAACCGGCGCGCCAGGACGGCGAGGATCAGCACCGCCTCGACCATCGCGAAGCGCGTACCGAGGCAGACCCGGGGGCCGCCGCCGAACGGATACCAGGCGTACTCCGGGATGTCGTCCCCGTCCTCCGCGTCCCAGCGCTCCGGGCGGAACGCCTCGGGCTCGGGGAACCACCGCTCGTCCCGGTGCGTGACCCACTGGCTGCTCCACACCCGCGTGCCCTCCGGCATCGGTATGCCCCCGATCCGGGCCCCCTCCTTGGCGATCCCGGTGACCAGCCAGATCGTCGGATACAGCCGAAGGGTCTCCTTCACCACGGCCTGGGCGTACGGCAGTTGTGCGTAGTCGTCGATGCCCGGCTCCCGGTCGCCGAGGACCCGGTCCAGCTCCTCGGTGAGCGCCGCCAGGGCGTGCGGGGTGCGGGAGAGGAGGTACCAGGCCCACACCAGCGTGGAACTGGTCGTCTCGTGACCACCGATGTAGAGCGTGACGGTCTCGTCGCGGATCTCCTGGTCGGAGAGGTGCGTCCCGCTCTCGTCCACCGCTGTGAGCAGCCTGCTCAGCAGGTCGGGGCGTTCCCCGTCCCCGTCGCGATGGCGGGCCACCACGCGTCCGACCTCCGCGTCGATCACCGCCGCGGCCTTCCTGATCCTGGCCCGCCCGGGTGTGGGCACCCAGTCGGGCAGGACGGCGCCGAGGCCGCTGAACTCCTTGCCGATCTCCTGCTGGGCGATGTCCATCGCGCGCCCCATCGACTCCGCGTCGGCCGGTGTGTCCACCCCGAAGATGGTGCGCACGGCGATCTTCTGCGTCAGGGCCGCCATCTCCCGCTTGATGTCCACGCGTTCACCGCCCGACCAGGTGCCGGCCAGCTCCACCGCGCACGCCGTCATCGTGGAGGCGTACGACTTCACCTGCTTGGGCCGCACCGAGGGCTGCACGAGCGACCGCTTGCGCCGCCAGTCGGTGCCGCGCGCGACGACGACGCCGTTGCCCATGACCGTTCGGAAGGCGATGCCCAACAGCGGCTGGTCGAAGGTGCGTTCCGTCTCGGTGAGCAGCTCCCCGATGCACTCGGGATCGGCGATGAAAACGCAGTCGTTGCCACCGAAGCGCCAGCGGACCATGTCCCCGTACCCTCGCAGCCGCTCGAAGAAGGCCAGGGGGTCCTTGCCGAACTGCGGCAGGCTTCCCAGCAGGGGGAGGCCCCTCGGCCCCTGAACGAGCCGGTGACCGCGCGGCTCGGCGTCGAGGGCCGCGCCGGTTTCCGTGGACATGAAGGACTCCGCTCACTTGGGGGCGCCGCCACGGCATCTGAGTGGCGAGCAAACAGCTGATGGGACGTCATCAAAGGTATGTGGCCTACGAGTTCAATTGAAGTCGGTGCGTCAGCCGACCGGAGGTGGCGGTGCCGTACTCCGCCGCACGACCAGTTCGGTCGGCAGTTCAATGCGTGCGTTCGTCGGAGCCTCTCCCTCGACGAGGCGTACGAGCAGCCGCAACCCGGCCGCTCCCATGGCGGAAAGTGGCTGGCGCACGGTCGTCAGGGCGGGGGAGGCCCACCGCGCCTCGGGCAGGTCGTCGAAGCCGACGACGCTGATGTCCTGGGGGACCCGCAGCCCGCGCTCCGCCACCGCCGCGTAGACGCCGAGCGCCATGGCGTCCGAGCACACGAAGACCGCGGTGGGCGGCACCGTCAGGTCGAGCAGTTCCAGCATCGCGCTGCGGGCACCGGACGCCGCGAAGTGTCCGTAACGTACGTACTCGGGCCTCCGCGGAATCCCCGCAGCGGCCAGGGCGGCGTGGTGGCCGGCGACGCGGGCGCTGCTGCACCGCTTGCGGCGGTAGCCGCCGATGACGGCGATCCGCTCGTGACCGAGGGCCAGCAGGTGCCCGGTCGCGGCCAGGCCGCCCCGTAGATTCTCCGCGCCCACGGTGTACACCCCCGGCGGGGGCTCCAGCACAGGGTCGATCATGACGAAGGGGATCCCGCGTTGATCAAGCCATGCGTACTGGGAGTCGGTCAGATCGGCCAGGTTGAACAGCACCCCGGAGGAGCCCCGGGTGCCGATACGGTCGAGGGTGCCCCGCTCCGGGCGGCCGGCGGCGGACCGTGTGAGCCCCGCCGACACCACTACGTCCCACCCCACCTCGTGCGCGGCGGCCTCGGCGCCGTGCAGCACCGCCCCCGACCAGGAACTGTCCAGGGAATGCACCATCAGGTCCACCAGGGCGGGACGGCGGCCTGCGTCGAAGCGGATGCGGCGTACGTAACCGAGACGGTCCAACGCCTCGGTCACCCTGCGGCGGGTGTCCGGTGCGACGTCCTCCCGGCCGTTGACCACCTTGGACGCGGTGGGCACGGACACGCAGGCCTCCCGGGCCACGACCGCGAGGGTGGGGCCGCTCGCGCTGCCACCGGTGATGCCGCCGGAGGGTCTCATCGCGGGTGCTCTCCGTCCTGCCCACGGCCCAGGACGGGCCGGACTCCGTCGAAAAGTTTCGCATCGGGCCGGGCTGCCACAGCGGCGTTGACCGGACCGAAACCGGTTTCTACATTAGGGCGGTCCCGCGCTGCGCGGAAGCCCGGCGGCGGCCGCGGTGCGGGGACGGCAGCCGGACGCCCGGTGGCCGGGACACATCGAGCGAGCGGAAGGCCCAGAGCGATGGCAGGGCATATACACAATCCGGTGCTGACCGGTTTCCACCCGGACCCCAGCATCGTGCTGGCCGGGGACCACTACTACCTCGCCACGTCCACCTTCGAATGGTTCCCCGGTGTCCCGGTGCACCGTTCGGCCGATCTCGTCGACTGGGAGCCGATCGGCCACATCCTGGACAGCCCCGACCTGCTCGATCTGCGCGGGGTGGCCGACTCCGCGGGAGTCTGGGCGCCCTCGCTCTCCTACCACGACGGCCAGTTCTGGCTGGTCCACAGCATCGTCCGCACCGTCGCCAGCCCCTACAAGGACGTCGACAACTACCTCATCACGGCACCGTCCATCCAGGGACCGTGGTCGGAGCCCGTCTACCTCAACTCCTCCGGCTTCGACGCCTCCCTCTTCCACGACGACGACGGCCGCAAGTGGCTGGTCAGCATGGAGTGGGACCACCGCGCGGGCCACAACTCCTTCGCCGGCATCGTGCTCCAGGAGTACGACCACACGGCGCGCGCCCTGACGGGCCGGGCCAGGACCGTCCTGCGGCAGGACACCCTCATCGAGGGGCCGAACCTCTACCGGCGCGACGGCTGGTACTACCTGATGCTCGCCGAGGGAGGCACCGGCTGGAACCACGGCATCCTGATGGCCCGCTCCCGGACATTGGCCGGGCCGTACGAAGTTGATCCGGCCGGCTCCCTGCTGACCACCCGGAACGATCCGGACCACCCGTTGCAGAAGGCCGGCCACGGGGAACTCGTCCGGACCCCGGAGGGGGAGTGGTACCTCGCCCACCTGGCGTCCAGGCCGGTGGCGACGCCCGAGGGGCCGCGCTGCACGCTGGGCCGGGAGACGTGCCTCCAGCGGGTCGTGTGGACCGAGGACGGCTGGCTGCGCCTGGCCCACGGAGGTCACCTGCCCCAGGTGGACGTCGTCGCGCCTTCGAGTGCCCGCCCCGGCCCCGCCCAGGCCCTGTCCGGCACCGACGACTTCGACGGCCCGGTTCTCGACACCCGGCGCTGGAGCACACTCCGGACCCCGGCCGACCCCTCCTGGCTCAGCCTCACGGAACGGCCGGGGTGGCTGCGGCTGCGTGGCGGCCGGAGCCCCCACTCCCGCTTCGGCCAGAGTCTCGTGGCCCAGCGCCTGCGCTCGGCCGACAGCATGGCCACAGTCGTCCTCGACTACGCGCCGGCCCACTTCTCCCAGTTCGCCGGCCTCATCTGCTGGTACGACACCAGTACCCACTACTACCTGCGCGTCACGCACGACGAAGACCGTGGCCGGGTCCTCGGAATCGTTCTCACCGACGACGGCGTCTACGAGGAACTCACCGAGAGCGAACTGGCCGTGGACGACTGGCCGGTGATGCATCTGCGGGCCCGGATCACCGGAGCGGCACTGCGCTTCTCCGCATCGCCAGACGGCAGGGACTGGCTGGACGTCGGCCCGGTACTGGACGCGAGCAGACTCTCCGACGACTACGGCAGCCTGCTGCGGTTCACCGGTGCGTTCGTCGGCCTGTGCGCCCATGACCTGTCGGGTACCGGAACCACCGCCGACTTCGACCGCTTCGAGCTCCGCAGCCTCTGACGCCCGGTCCGCGGCCACGAAGAGGGTGCTGCCGTGCAACAGGCGCAGGCCTCCTGGCCCGCGGCCCGCCCGGGCGCCCGGGTTGCACGGCCGCACCGTCCGGCACCACCCTCCCGCCGTGAGTCGCGTGCCGACCCAATCCTGCTCAGGTGTGAAACCGGTAGCTACCTGCCGTGGGCTGATCCAAAGGACGTACAACCCCCCGCTTGCACAGGGGTTTTGCCGACACGGCCATTGACCCTCGATGAATCGATGCCTAGCGTAGAGACCGGTTGCTACGCCGTATCCACGAGCGTACCCACGCGAGGTCCCCTGGGACCCCCCGGAATCCTCGAGATCCCGGAGCGCGGCCACACGTACGAGCCGGAGGCCATTTCCCCTTGCCTGAGCGTCCCCTGGCGTTGTTCGCCATGAGTGCAGAGAACCCGCCTTTGGTCTTCCCGCCCGATGTGCTGCGGCGCATCCGCGCGTCGGTGGACATCGACCCCGCCCTGGTCGCGGAGACGTTCGACAACCGCCCGGACAACGCCGCTGTGCGTGCCGCACTGGCCGAGGCCGAGGTGCTCATCACCGGCTGGGGCAGCCCGCCCGTGGACGCCACCGTCCTGGCGGCTGCACCGCGGCTGCGTGCCGTGCTGCATTCCGCCGGATCGGTGAAGGGACTGATCGGCACGGACTGCTGGGAGCGCGGCGTCATCGTCTCGTCCGCTGCCGACGCCAACGCCCTGCCCGTCGCCGAATACACCCTCGGCGTGATCATGCTGGCCGGCAAGGACCTGTTCGCCGCCAGGGAGCGCTACCGCGCCGCACGGACCTTCACCCTGGCCGAAATCGTTCCGGGCATCGGCAACTTCGGCCGACGCATCGGCATTGTCGGAGCCTCCAGGATCGGTCGTAGGCTCATCGAGCTGCTCCGCCCGTTCGACTTCCGGGTCGGTCTCGCCGACCCGTACGTGGACGATGCGGAAGCGGCCGCGCTGGGGGTGACGCGCATGAGCCTGGACACGCTGCTGGGCCGCAGCGACATCGTCTCCGTGCACGCCCCCGCGACCCCCGAGACCAGGCACCTCATCGGCCGTCGCGAGCTCGGGCTGATGCCCGACGGCGCCGTCCTCGTCAACACCGCACGCGGCAGCCTCGTCGACACCGAAGCGCTGGTCCCGGAGCTGATCTCGGGCCGCATCAGCGCCGTACTCGACGTCACCGAGCCCGAGCCGCTCCCCGCCTCGTCCCCGCTCTTCGACCTCCCGAACGCCTTCCTGACCCCCCACCTCGCCGGATCCCAGGGCAACGAACTCGCCCGGCTCGGCCTGAGCGTGGCGGAAGAGCTCGAACGCCTGCTGCACGGGCTGCCGCTCTCCCACCAGATCGACCGCACAGCGCTGGAGCGTGCCGCATGAACCCGATGCCCGCCACCTGGGGCAACGCCGCCCTCACCCTCCACTTCTCGACCGACCCGGACGGCCCTGTGCGGCTCACCGGCGTGAACGGCACCACCACGGGCCGGGCCGCCCTCCCGCTCGTCGAGATCGAACTGGCCGGCCACGGCCGCGCCGGCACGTCCGGCACCCGCCACGTCGACGGCGCGGTCTCCCGCAGGATGCGGTACACCGGCCACGCCTCGACCAGCCGACGGCTGACCGTGCACATGGCCGACCCCGTGTCCGGGCTGCGGACCGCAGTGCACTACCGGCTCCCGGAGTCGGACGATCTGCCCGTCCTGACCGCCTGGGCCGAGGTCACCGCCGGCGAGCAGGACGTACGCGTCGAGAGCGTCAGCACCCTGGTCCTCTCCGGGCTCGGTGCCGTGCTCGGCGCGTCGCGATGGGAGCGGGACATCGAGTCGTGGACGGCGGACAACCCGTGGAGCGGTGAGTACCGCTGGCGCGGCGAACCGCTCGCCGAGGCGGGCCTCATCGACACCGGCATGACCCGCTACGGGCAGACCGGCACCAAGAACCGCGTCGCTCTCACCAGCACCGGATCCTGGCCCTCCGCCCAGAAGCTCCCCATGGGCTGGCTCTCCGGCCCCGGGGCCACCCTGGCCTGGCAGATCGAGCACAACGGCTCCTGGCACGCCGAACTCGCCGACAGATACGACGAGTTGTACCTGCTCCTGTCCGGACCCGCTCACCGCGAACACCAGTGGGCCGTCCGCCTGGCCCCCGGCGAGAGCTTCACCACCGTCCCGGCCACCGTCGCGCTCGCCGCCGACCGGGACGCTGCGCTCGCAGCCCTGACCCGGCACCGCAGGGCCACCCGCCGGCCGCATCCGGACAACGTCGCGCTGCCCGTCGTGTTCAACGACTTCATGAACTGCCTTCTCGGCGACCCGACGACCGGAGAACTGCTCCCGCTGATCGCGGCCGCCGCCGAGGCGGGCGCCGAGTACTTCTGCGTCGACGCAGGTTGGTACGACGAGGAGCACGCCGGCCCCGGAGCGGGCGGCGTGCCCGGCTGGTGGGACTCGGTCGGCGCCTGGGAACCCTCGCGGTCCCGCTTTCCCGGCGGACTCGCCGAAGTGACCGACGCCGTCAGAGCGGCGGGCATGATCCCCGGCCTGTGGCTGGAACCCGAGGTCGTCGGCGTACGCAGCAGCGTCGTCGCCACCCTTCCCGACGAGGCGTTCTTCCGCCGGGACGGCCGGCGGGTCACCGAGTGGGGCCGCCATCAGCTCGACCTGCGCCACCCGGCGGCCGTCGCCCACCTCGACGCCGCCGTGGACCGGCTCGTCGAGGACTTCGGCCTCGGCTATCTCAAGTTCGACTACAACATCGACATCGGTGCCGGCACGGACAGTGCTCCGCACGACCCGGGCCACGGCCTCCTGGAGCACAACCGGGCCTATCTGCGCTGGCTCCGCGGTGTGATGGACCGTCACCCGGGACTGGTCGTGGAAGGCTGTGCCGCGGGAGGCATGCGCATCGACCACGCCACCCTCGCCACCGTCCCCGTCCAGTCGCTCACCGACCAGCAGGACTTTCTCCTCATCGCGGCCATCGCCGCTGCCGCACCCGCCGCCGTGCCCCCCGAGCAGGGCGCCGTCTGGGCATACCCGGAAGCGGAGTGGAGCGACGACGAGGTCGCGTTCACCATGGTCTCCGCGCTCCTCGGCCGGATCCACCTCAGCGGCCGGCTCGACAAGCTCGATGCGCATCGACTCGCCCTGGTGGCCGAAGCCGTGGCCGTCTACCGCACCTATCGGGGCTCACTCGCCCACGCGGTGCCCTCCTGGCCGCTCGGCCTGCCGGGCTGGCGCGACGACTGGCTCGCCCTGGCCCTCGACACCGGTACGGTGACGCTGCTGGCCGTCTGGCGCAGGGGAGGCGAGGAACACACCCGTGAGCTGCCCGTGCCGGCCGGGACCACAGGGGTGGAGCGGCTCTACCCGGCGGACACGGGCGGCGACGCCGTCCTCGACGTCGCGAGAGGCCGCCTCGGGGTGACCCTGCCGGGCGTTCCGTCCGCCCAGCTGCTGCGGCTGACCAAGGGCGGAGCTCCACTATCGTGAGCGCACACACCGGTGGCAGGGGACAGGGGAACAGGCACGTGGACAGGAAAACACCCGGCTCGGCCGGCGGCGACGCCTCCACGGTCAGGGACGTCGCCAAACGCGCCGGAGTCTCCGCCTCCACCGTCTCCCGGGTGCTCGGCGGCACCTATCCGGTCGCCGCCGCGACCAAGGCGAGGGTGCTCCGCGCCATGCGCGACCTCGACTACGTCGTCAACGCGCACGCCCGCGCGCTCGGAGGCGCCACGAACAAGACGGTCGCCTTCGTCGTCGACGACGTGACGGGGCCCTTCTACGCCCATGTCGCGCGCGGCGTGGAGGAGCAGGCGTCCGCCGAAGGGCGGCTGTGCATGCTCTGCACGACGCACGGCGACCCCCAACGCGTCCTCGCCGTCGTCGAGATGATGCGTGAGCAGCGGGCCGACGCGGTCATCGTCGTCGGCGGCGCCTGGGAGGACAAGGCCTACCAGGACCGGATGATGCACTTCGCGCACGCGCTGGACCGCGCCGGTTCGCGGCTGGTGCTGGTCGGCAGGCCACCGCTGGGGTCCGGGGTGCCCGCCACCGTCGTCGAGTACGACAACGAGGGCGGCGCCTTCGCGATGACCACCCACCTGCTGAGCTCGGGACACCAGAGGATCGCCTATCTCGGCGCCGTACCCGGGCTGAGCACGAGCAGGCAGCGCACCGACGGCTTCCGCCGTGCCCACGAGATGCTCGGTCTCGCACCGGACCCGAAGCTGATCCGGGAAGGCGATTTCACCCGTTCCTACGGCTATCGCGGGACGCGTGAACTCATCGCCGAGGGCGCCGAGTTCACCGCCATCTTCGCCGGTACGGACATGGTGGCGGCAGGAGCCATGCAGGCGCTGCGCGAGGGCGGGCTGAGAGTGCCCGAGGACGTCTCGGTGGTCGGATACGACGACGTCCCGGTGGCGATAGACGTCGTACCGGCCCTGACGACGGTAAGCATCCCGCACGAGGAGCTGGGGCGCACGGCCGTACGGCTCGCGTTGCACCGGGACGAGTTTCCGGAGAGCCAGCATCAGGTTCTCGGCACCCACATCGTGGTACGCGGCTCGACCCGCCGGCCAGGCGGCTGAGCACACGGTCAGTCGAGTGCAGGCCGCCATCAGGCGACCGATTCCAGGAAACCGATCTCTATCCGCTTGACTGGGCTCCGGTCCGGCCCGTGGGTCGATCGACCCTGCCTCGACAGAGGGCGATCAGTTCGAAATACCGTACCTGACCCGGTTACTTCCTGGAATTGTGAGATTTTCAGGTCCGACATCTTGTCCGGGCCGGGGCTCCGTTCTAGCTTCCATAGAGACCGATTTCTAGGCACCGGTTTCTGTTCCGGTGCCGTCGTGTCCAGACACCCACGCAGTAACCCCGAGGAGGGGTCCATGAACGGCAAGCACCTCAGACTGGCCGCAACGGGCATCGCCGCCCTTTCCGTCGTCCTCACCGGCTGCGGCAGCGGCACGGACACGCAGGACGCGGCCTCGGAGGGGCCGGTCACCATCGAGTGGTGGTCCTGGGAGGAGAGCAAGTACACCGAACCCGTGGCCGCGAAGTTCAACGCCACCCACGAGGACATCAAGATCAAGCTGGTCAAGCAGGCGGACAATCCGGGCACCGCGCAGAACGTGCGCAACGTGGTGGCCTCGGGCAAGGACGTCCCGTGCCTGGTGAAGAACTTCGGCGAGGTGCCGGGGCTGGTCGGCGAGGGTCTCCTGTCCGACATCACCGAGGCATTCGAGCCGCACGCGAAGAAGGGCGTCTTCAACGAGCAGGCACTCCCCGCTGTCCGGGCGGGCGGCAGGTACTTCGCCGTACCGACCGGGTTCAACCCCTCGTTCCTCATGATCAACCGCGAGGTCTACGACCGGTACGGCGTCCAGCCCCCGAAGACCTGGGACGAACTGATCAGCGCGGGCAAGGAGCTCAAGAAGCACGGCGTCTACGTGATGAACCTCGCCGGCGAGGACCCGTCGACGCTGGTCAACCTCGTGCAGCAGGCCGGCGGCAGCTGGTACGAACAGGGCGAGGACGCATGGAAGGTCGACTTCCTGTCGCCCGAGTCACTCAAGGCGGCAGACGTCGTGCAGCAGCTCGTCGACAACGACCTGGTCGCCAACCAGACCTACCAGGACCGCCCCGCGCTCATCAACTACTTCGACTCGGGGAAGATGGTCTCCCTCCCCACCCAGACCTGGCAGTTGCCGAACTACGAGCTCAACTACAAGCAGTCGCTGGGGGACTGGGAGCCGATCGACCTGCCCCAGTTCGCCGGCGCCGAGTTCGTCACTCCGGCCCACAGCGCCAACAGCGGGCTCCTCGTCCCCAAGGGCTGCAAGCACGTCGAGGAAGCCGTCGAGGCCGGCGTGTGGATGAACACCACGAAGGAAGCCGTCGACGCCACGTACCAGAAGGACACCAAGCAGTACTCCTGGCCGGGCGCCATGCCCGACGTCACGCCGTGGGTGGACTCCACGGTTCCCGAGAAGCTGTTCGGGCCCAGCAAGTCCGAGGCCAGGGGCGTGATCCTCAAGTCCGTGAAGGCAGCCAAGGACTCGTGGACCGTGGGCCCCAACTACACAGGTGTCTTCGCCGAACTGCAGGACCAGTGGGCCAGGATCGTGACCAAGAAGATCACGGTGGAGCAGGCGCTGAAGCACCTCCAGGAGTTCACGGTCAAGGACCTGAAGTCGAAGAACATCAACGTCGAAGGCTGAGCACACCGTGAGCCGCACCATGGATACACCGGCCGGCCCCCGCGCCACCCCACGCCTGGGATGGAAGCGGATCATGGCCCTCAAGGGGGCTTCCTTCACCCTCCCCTTCTTCCTCGGGTTCGCCCTGTTCACCGCCGTTCCGATGGTCATGGCCCTGAAGGAGAGCCTCTACACGGAGAAGGGGTCCGGGCTCGGCTTCGGTGCGAAGACCGTCGAATTCGTCGGCCTGGACAACTTCGTCCAGGGCTTCAGCGACGGGCGCTTCTGGGCCTCGATGCTGCGTGTCGCACTCTTCGCCGTCATCAGCATCCCGCTGATCCAGGTGGCGAGCGTCGGCCTCGCCCTCCTGCTCGACGCCTCCGCCCAGCGGGTCGCCGACCGCTTCCGGATCCCGCTGCTCGTTCCGTACATGATCCCGGGCATCGTCGCCACACTCATCTGGATCTACCTCTACAGTCCGGCGGTCGGGCCGCTGACCCCGTTCCTGGCCCTCTTCGGCATCGAGGCCGACTTCTACAGCGGCGACCTGATCTGGGTGTCCATCGGCAACCTGATGGCCTGGAGCGGCATCGGCTTCAACATGCTGATCGTCTACGCGGCGCTGCGCTCCGTGGACCCCGGCGTGTACGACGCGGCCCGCATCGACGGTGCTTCCGAGTGGCGGATCGCCTGGTCCATCAAGGTGCCCCTGGTGCGGCGTTCCCTGGTGCTCACCACCGTCCTGAGCATCATCGGCACGCTGCAGATCTTCAGCGACCCCATGCTGTTCAAGTCGATGGCCCCGGAGACCGTCACCCGCGACTTCACTCCGATCATGAGCATCTACGACTGGGCGTTCCAGCAGGGCAACTTCAACTACGCCGCCGCTCTGTCGGTCATCCTGGCGCTCGTCGTCGGCGCCGCGTCCGCGCTCTTCTACCGGCTCACGAACAAGGCGCCCACCTCATGACAACGACTCTCCCCGCAGCTCCCGCGAAAAACCCCGGAACCACCGGGCGCAGGCCCGTGAACCCCCGGGCCGGCACGGGCCGCGCCCGGCACAGCAGGCGCACCAAGGCCCTCGTCCTGGGAGGGCTGGTGTTCTTCACGATCTACTCCCTGGCGCCCATCTGGTGGCTGATCGTCTCCGCGACCAAGAGCCAGCGCGACCTCTACACCAGCAACGGCCTCTGGTTCGCGGACATGCACCTCATGGACAACCTGAGGCAGCTGTTCACCTACCAGGACGGCATCTTCCTCAAATGGATGTGGAACACCGTCTTCTACGGTGTGGTCGGCACCACCGGCATGACACTGCTCTGCGTCGCCTGCGGTTACGGCCTGGCGATGTACGACTTCAAAGGCCGCGGCTTCCTCATGGGATGCATCATCGGCTCGTTCCTCGTCCCGCACGCCCTGCTCACGATCCCGTCCTTCCTGCTCTTCACCGACCTCCAGATGATCGACACCCCCTGGGCGATCATCGTGCCGAGCTTCTTCAACGCCTTCTCCGTCTACCTCGCCAAGGTGTACGCGGAGGGCGCCATCCCGCCAGAACTGCTGGAGGCCGCACGGATCGACGGTGCGGGGGAGTACCGCATCTTCTTCACCATCGGCGCCCGGCTGATGTCGACGGGCGCGGCCACGGTCTTCCTGCTCGGCTTCGTCGGTTCGTGGAACTCCTTCTTCGGGCCGCTCGTCTTCCTGCGGAGCCCGGAGAAGTGGACCGTCATGGTCGGGCTCTACTCATGGCTCAAGGTCAAGGTCGACGCCTCGGCCGACCTCACCGGCATGGTCGTCGTCGGCTCCATGATCTCGCTCGTCCCGATGGTCGTCCTGATGCTCTCGATGCAGCGCTACTGGCGCTCCGGCGTCACGCTCGGCTCGCTGAAGTAGGCACCTGGCTCGTGCCACCAGCCGTCCTTTCCCCGTATCCCGTATCCGTCCCAGAGAGGACGATCCGTATGAGTACCGAGATCAGCCGGAGATCAGTGCTGCGTACCGCCGCGGTCACGACCGGCACCGTCGCCGCCGGCGGCCTGCTCGGGCATCCGGCCGCACCACTCGCAGCGGCGGCGGAGCCCTCCGGTGCCGGCGCCCGCCCCGGTCGGCTGGACATGATCGACTTCGGTGATCCCGCCTCCGAGTCCGCGCACGCACTCGCCGCCGAGTCGACCGAAGCCGTGGACGGGCACGCCGGCGACCGGGCCAGGGTCGCCAAGCCCCTCGACACCCCCGGCATCAAGGGCGGCGAACTCGCCTTCACGCTGAAGACCGATCCCGTGGCCCAGAACTACCTGACGGTGAAGTTCTGGGGCGGTGACACCTCGACGTACAAGACGATCGCCTACATCAACGGCGAACAAATCGGCTACCGCCGCTCAGGAGATTACGAAGCCATCAACACGGGCGGTTCCCGTCCCCTGGTGGGGCGCTTCTTCTACAACACGGTGATGCTCCCCCTGGAATCGACGCGCGGCCAGGACCAGGTGCGCGTCACGCTGCGCACCTACGACAGCGGATTCGCCAAGGACGTCACCGAGGACTCCCGCGGCTACTACCGCGCCTACACCCACACCGGCGCCCTGCTCGACGTCGACGGTGAGCCGCAAGGCGACTTCGTTCCGTCTGCCTCCCCTGCTCCCGACCTCACGGACGCCGAGAAGCAGGCCCTCGTCGACGGATATCTGGCCGCCCAGATCAAGCTGTTCCACGACTACTCGGCCAAGGTCGACAGCGCCGCCGAAGGCCGGCTGTCCATCGTCCGCTACCAGGACGAACTCCGCTTCTACGCCGCCGCGCTGACCGCCGACTGGTGCCCGGCGCGCACCGCCGCCGAGCGGACGGCAGCCGTGCGCCGCGTCCTGAAGTGCGTCGACAACCACACCAGGGACTACTACGCCGACACCAGGCTGCTCGCCCGAGGCGGTCACCAGGGGGACTGGGGCGGCTACTACGGCGCCCTCGGCGAAGCGCTCTACCTGGTCGAGAACCTGCTCGCCGACGACGAGGTCCTGGGGTCGGCGGCCTTCGACGCCTACCTGGACGAACGCTTCGTCACCGGCACCACCGAGGGCGAAACCTCCCTGTCGGACACGGACTTCGACGGCGGCCCGCTCACCCGTCGTTCTGCCTGGGGCCGGGTCCTGAAGGCGAACTTCGACTATGCCCGCTCCAGGCTCTCGTACATCTACAACCAGGTGATGTACACCTACGAAGGCGCCTGGGAGGCGCACGAGGGCCTGCGGGTCATCGGCTCCGGGTTCTACGAGGGCAGGAAGCGCAGCCACCGGATCGCGGGCGAGGCGCTCGGCTGGGAGCCGTTCCTGGGTGAGGAGGTCCTCGTGGGGCCCGACGGTCAGGACCTCGACCTCTACCACTCGCTCTTCTACCACGACACCACGGCCCGCTGGACCGATGACTACCTCCGCTTCGTCATCAAGGGGCTGGCCAGGAGCAAGCTCGACAAGCACGGGAACGTCGTCCGCCGCCGGCCCTTCGGCGACCACTTCACCACCGTCACCGAGGCCGGTCTCACCCGCGAGAACGGCTACGTGGCCAACTACGGCGAAGCGACGAACTACCTGCCCGAGTGGTTCCACCGCACCTGGGGGCACAAGGGCGACGAGGAGCTCAACGACCGGATCCTGCGGCACGCCCTGCGCAACCTGGACGCTCGCGCGCAGGCCCGCCACACCGATGTCGACGACAAGCTCCAGCGTGTCATGCGCATGGAAATGGTGATCGACGAGCGCAACACCAACTACCCGGGATTTCCCGGCTACGCCCTCCGCATCTCGGAGGGCAAGATCCTCAACTACGTCTCCCTCGAGAAGCACATGCGTGACCACGCCGACCGCTATCGGGGCGCGAGCTGGAAGGAGACCTGGGAACACGCCCGGGCCGCCGTCGGCTACGCCCAGCAGCAGCTCGCCGACCACCAGTACTTCAACTCGTTCGCCTCCGTCATGGCCAAGAAGAACTGTGATCTGAAGCTCGCGGACACCTACGCCTACCTCAAGGACCGCGAACCCGCCGGCATCGTCCACCCGCACACCGACTTCGCCTACTACTCGAAGGCCGAGATCAAGGCGCTGGGCGTCGACCCGTCCGACTACGAACGCTTCGCCTGGACCGACGTGGACTGCATGTTCGTCTCCGTACGCGACGGCGACCTGCACATCTTCGGGCAGCTCAACGAACGCCAGCGCGGCTTCGCCCGGAACGGCCGTCTCCACGTCATCAACGGCACGCACGACAACATCGTGCAGATCAACACCGACGCCCGCTTCCGGTTCGACGACTACTGGATCCGCCACGACAACATCGACGTCGACTTCATGGAGGACCAGCAGACAGCCGACGGCACGGCGCCGCAGGCTCTCGCGGGAGAAATCGCCCCGGTCACCCTCCAGCCGGGCGTCGGAACCGTCAACCGGGACAACTTCGAGGCCGATCACGCCTATTCGGGCTACCCGGACCTGCTCACCGCCCGCTACGGCCGCTACTTCTTCGTCCTCAACACCACGCGAGCGGTGTACGGCAACGAGCAGACGTTCACCGTCGAGCTCCCGGAAGACCATCGTGGTGGCACCGTCCTGGATTTGGTCACCGGAAAGGACCTGCCCCTTCACAAGGGTGCGGTGCGCATCGAGCCCCGGCGCGGCTATGTCCTCAGGCTCTCCGACTCCACCGACCAGGGCGCTCCCGGCCCCGCCCACGTCGACTTCGTACACACCCTGCCCGGGGACGACTCCATCACCGTGACCTGGCAGACCACCGCCGGCGCCACCCACTACGAGGTGCGCAGGGCAACCCGCGCCCGCGGCCCGTACACCGTCCTCGCGCCCCGGGTCACCGGCCGCTGCTTCACCGACTCGACGGCCCGACGCGGCAGTGCCTACCACTACACCGTCACCGCCGTGAACCAGCACGGGACCGGCTGGGCCTCGCACGCCGTACGCGGCGAACTGCCCGCCCCCGCTTCGCCGGGGCTGGCCCGTTCCGGCTGGCGCGACGACGCGTTCGGCGGCGCCCGTGAGGGCAGTGCCACCGCACGTGGCACCACACTGCGCGTGATCGGCGTCAAGGGAGCCGGACTCGGGGACGGTGACGACAACAGGCTGCTCGAGCGGGACATCCGGGACGCTCTCCACTACGTCAGCCGCCCCGCCGAGGGCGGCTTCACCCTGACCGCGCGCATCGACGCCCACCGCGGCCCGCTCACCGGCCTGATGCTCCGCGACCGCCTCGTCGCCGACACCCGCTACCTGTACTTCGGCCCGGACGCCGACGGAAAGCTCGTGTTCCGCAACCGCACGCGCGACAGCCGGCACGACTGGCAGGACGATCCACGCAGCCCGCTCACCGCGGACCTGCCGGAACATACCGTCGCCGCCACCCCGTACCTGCGCCTCGTCCGGGACCTCGCCACCCACCGAGTCCAGGCCCAGGTCTCCGCCGACGGCGCGACCTGGACTTCCGTGGCCTCGCTCTTCACCCCCTTTCCGTACGCCGTGCACGCGGGGTTGGCAGCCACCGGGGACGCCACGTTCAGCAGGGTGGCCCTCGGGCCGATCGCACCCGGTGCCGTTCTCGCGTTCGTCGAGCGGAAGGACGACACGGCCGTCGTGCGCTGGAACAAGCCCGAGGACGCCATCGCCTTCACCCTGCATCGCACCACCGACCCGGAGAGGCCGCTCGCCGACTGGGAGGAACTGGTCAGCGGGACGACCGCATACGCGTACACCGACGAGAACCTGCGTCACGGCACCCGCTCCTACAAGGTGTCCGCCACGCTCGTGGGCGGCGGCACCCGCGTCACCACCGAGGCGGTCACCGCCCGTGCCCAGACCCTGGCCCAGGTGCTCGCCCGGGCCTCGGCGACCGGTCCGGCGGCATGGACGAAGCGCAGCCACGCCGCGTTCACCACCGAGATCGCACGCATCGAGACGGCCGGCGGGAAACCGGGAGCGGACGAGGACGCCCTGATCGACGCCGTGTACGACGCGTACGACCTGCTGGTCTCCCGCGACACACTGCTCAGGAAGTTCCCCGTCACCCAAAAAATGGTGGCGGCCTCGACCGTCGAATGGCCCGGCACCGGCACCAAGGAGTCCAACGGCTGGCGGGCCTTCGACGGCAGCACCACCACCTACACCGACACCCTCGCCGCCGTGAGCTGGATCGACGTCGACGCCGGCGACGCCGGGCCGGTCACCGTCGACGTCCTGCGCGTCCGCCCGCGGGCCGGCCAGGCCGGCCGCGCCACCGGCACCGTCCTCCAGGGTTCCGACGACGGCACCGCCTGGACGGACCTGCACACCGTCGGGGCGGTCACGGACGGCCAGTGGTACGAGGCGAAACTCGGGACGAGGGCCTCCTACCGCCGGATGCGGCTGTACGACGGCCACGACGGGCGGGCCAACCTCGCCGAGGTCGAGTTCTGGTACTACCTGCCCGACGAGGACTGACCGGCCCGGAGTGGGTGGCCTCAGGCCGGGACCTCAGGTCGTGGTCGCGGACGGAGGCCACACCGTCCCGACCAGGGCCGCGAGGTCCCGTGGCCGCTCCTCGTGGAGATAGTGACCGCAGCCCTCCCACACGACCGTCCGCGAACCCGGCGGCGCGTGCGTGGCGGCCTCCCAGGCCGCCGCCCGCCGCGTCGAGTACACCGAGAGGACCGGGCAGCGGCGGCCGGCCAAGTAGGCGGCCGCCGCCTCCCGCGATCCGAAGGCGTCAGGAGCCAGATACATACCGTCCCGGCACAACGCCAGCACCTCGGGATCCATGGCGGCCATCAGCCGCTCGTGCCGCGCCCGCGACGCCTCGGGCGCCCCGGGTCCGAACGCGCCCGCCACGAACCGGACCGCCCACGCCGCCCCTTCCGCGCGCAGGGCCCGCTGCTCCCCGGGCAGGCGCCCCAGCTCCGCCGCGTCCGCGCCGTACGCCGGATCCAGCACGACCAGGGCACGGACCAGCCCGGGATGCTCGACGGCGAGCGCGGTGACCGCCTGGCCCCCCATCGAGTGGCCCACCGCCACCACCGGACCCGTGCCCAGACGCCTCACGAGCGCGGCGAGGTCCGCCGCGAGGTCCCGGGGTCCGTAACCGGAGGACGGCCGCGGGGAACGCCCATGGCCCCGCAGATCGGGTATGACCACCCGCCGGTCTGCCCACAGCCGGCGATGTGCGGCCCACTCCGCTCCGTCGCCGCCCCAGCCGTGCACCAGCAGCAGCGCGGGGCCCTTCCCCCGCTGGTCGACGTGGTGCAGCGGCACGGGGGCGGCGGACGGTGACGCAGGCATGGGGGGATCGTAGAACGGGGCGGACAGGGCGCACCGCCGACCGCGTCCCGAAAACTTTCGCGGCCCGGCCCCTGTGACGACACGGTGGCCCGACGCCACACATGATGAGCCCCGGCCGCCCGTCCCCTCGCCCCTCGGAGCCCGCGTTGCCCAGCCTGTCGGTCCTCGTCTACACCCGCACCACCGCCTATCGGCACGACTCCATCCCCGACGGCGTCACGGCCTTCAGGGAACTGGGCGCGGAACACGGTTTCACCGTCGACGCCACGGAGCGCCCGGCGGCCTTCGAGGACGGGCTCGGCGGATACGCGGCCGTCATCTTCCTCTCCACCAGCGGTGACGTCCTCACCCCGAGGGGGCGCGAGGCCCTCCGGGCCCACTGCGCGGCGGGCGGCGGGTTCATGGGCGTACACGCCGCAGCCTGCACCGAGTACGACTGGCCGTTCTACGGCGACCTCCTCGGCGCCCGCTTCGCCCGCCACCCCGACCTGCAGCCGGGCACCCTCACCGTGGAGGACCACGACCACCCGTCGACCCGGCACCTGGGCGCGGCCTGGCGCCTGACCGACGAGTGGTACGACTTCACCACCAATCCGCGCGGCGCCGTACGCGTGCTGGCCAGCGCCGACGAGTCCACGTACGAGGGCGGGGGCATGGGCACCGACCACCCCCTGGTCTGGGCCCATGAGCACGGTGGCGCCCAGGTCTTCTACACCGGCCTCGGCCACACCCGCGAGGTGTACAGCGACCCCGCTTTCCGTGCCCACCTCCTCGGCGGACTCCGTCAGGTGATGAGGCGCGGCTGAACCCCGCGCATCCCGTGACCCCGCACGTTCCGTATCCCCACGACGAATCGGAGACCCCCATGCCACAGCACCCGGACGACCGCACGCCCCGGCACCGGCTCTCCCGCCGCGGCCTCCTGAAGCTCACCGGAGGCCTGGCGGTGGCCGGAGCCGCAGGCGGTACGGCGGCGATCACCATCGGGGGCAGCGCGGACGCCGCTCCCGCCGCGTTCACCCACCCCGGACTGCTGCACGCCTACGGCGAACTCAACCGGGCCAAGGTGAGGGTGGCCGCCGGCACCGACCCATGGCTGGCCGGCTGGAACAGGCTGACCGCCAACTCCCACTCCCAGTCCACCTGGACCCCGCGCCCCGTGGCCACCGTCGTCCGGGGAGGCACCGGCGAGAACTACGGCTCGCTCTACAACGACATCCACGCCGCCTACCAGAACGCGCTCCGATGGAAGATCGCGGGAACGGCCGCCCACGGCGACTGCGCCGTCGCCATCCTCAACGCCTGGTCCTCCACCCTGACGACCGTCACCGGCAACGCCGACCGCTTCCTCGCTGCCGGGCTCTACGGCTGGCAGTTCGCCAACGCCGCCGAACTGATGCGTGACCATTCCGGTTTCGACCTCGGCCGGTTCCGCACGATGATGAAGGAGGTCTTCCACCCGCTCAACGAGCAGTTCCTCACGGGGCACAACGACGCCTGCATCACCAACTACTGGGCGAACTGGGACCTGTGCAACGTCGCGTCGGTGATGGCCATCGGCATCCTCTGCGACGACTCGGCCCTGTACGACCGGGCCGTGGACTACTTCAAGAACGGGGCGGGCAACGGCGCGATCCGCAAGGCGGTCCCCTTCCTGCACCCCGACGGCCTGGCCCAGTGGCAGGAATCCGGCCGCGACCAGGGCCACACGATGATGGGAATGGGCCAGATGGGAGCGATCTGCGAGATGGCCTGGAACCAGGGCGACGACCTGTACGGCTACGACGACAACCGCTTCATGAAGGCCGCGCAGTACGTCGCCAAGTACAACCTCGGTCAGAGCGTGCCGTTCACCACGTACTCCTGGGGCAGCGGCCAGAACTGTGCCTACAACGAGCACACGGCCATATCCGCCTCCGCGCGGGGACAGAGCCGGCCCGTGTGGGACCTGCTCCACTACCACTACGCGCGCCGTCGGGGCCTCGCGGTGCCGTACATCACCGCCATGGCCGAGCAGGGCAGACCTGAGGGCGGCGGCGGGGACTACGGGACCAACAGCGGAGGCTTCGACCAGCTGGGATTCGGCACCCTGCTCTACGCCAGGTGACGCGTGGGCCGCGCCCCTTCGGACCCGAGGGGCGCGGCGCACGGACGGGGTCAGTCCGTCACGGCCTGGAAGCCCACGGTGAGCACGGCCGGCCCGGGCAGCAGCCGGTGGGCGGGGAGCACGCCGGGGCCGCAGGAGGCGCTGCCGATGCCCTGCTGGGCCAGGTCGACGTTGACGTACAGGGCGTCGCGCGGGACGAGGTCCGTCGGATGGCGGGCCGCGTCGAGGTCCTCGCTCGTCCACGGGCGGACCGAGAGCCCGAAATGCGGGGCGCCCAGGACCAGGAGTCCCTCGCCCGCCTCGTCCGTCAGCCGGGCCCATCGCACGTCCGTCCGGGCGCCGTTCTCCTGCGGGAAGAGGTACGGCGTCTGCAGCCCGGCCACGGAGGATCGGAAGCGGCTGACCCGCGCTGCGGCCCTGGTGTCCGGGTAGGCCTCGCCGGGGCCGGCGCCGAACCAGGTGACCGTCGAGAGGGACGGGGCCACCGTCGCCCGCACCCCCAGCCGGGGCAGCGGGAACGGCCACTCGCCCGTCGGGCGTACCTCCAGCGTCAGCCACAGGCGGTCCGGTGTGTCCTCGGGGACCGACCAGCGGTAGTCGGCGGCCATCGCGGCGTCCGTGCCGGCCGCCGCGACCCGTGCGCGCACCGTCAGCCCGTCCGCCCCGGGCTCCACTGCGAGGACCTTGTGCTCCAGCCGGTCGAGTCCGGCCGCCCGCCAGCGTTCGGCCACCGAGCCGCGCCAGCCGCGCAGATCGTTGTCGGTGGGCGCGCGCCACAGATCCAGTCGCAGTTCCTCGACCGCGTGTTCGCCGATCCGAGCCAGTCGCCCCGAGCGCACGTCGAACTCGGCGGGGCCGAGAGTGAGGAGCCGCCCGGACCGAACAGGAGCGGAACCCGGGGCGACGGCCCGTACGGCCGGGAGCGCCTCCAGCAGGGTCTGCTGCCACGCGACCTCGTGCCCGGCAGGCGCCCAGGGCAGGTCCGTCGCCAGGACGGCCCGGACCGTCAGCCACCGCTCGCCCCCGGCCGCCGTGCCCGCCGCCTTCCGGAGCTCCGCGGGCCAGGGAACGAAGACCGTTTCCCCCGCCGGCACGACGGGGAACGCGCACTCACCGTCCGCGACCGGCTCCCCGCCGTCCTCGATCTGCCACAGCCAGCGCAGTGCGGCCGTGTCGGCGAAGTCCTGGCCGTTGCGCACCGACACCGTGGCGGACGCCGCGTCGATGGCGATCGACACGGGCTCGATGACCTTCTTGTACTCGACGAGCCCGGGGGACGGGGTCCGGTCGGGGAAAACCAGCCCGTCGGCGACGAAGTTGCTGTCGTGGACGGGCTCGCCGAAATCACCGCCGTACGCGAAGAACCCGCGTCCGTCGGGGGTGTGCTGCCGGATGCCGTGGTCGATCCACTCCCAGACGAACCCGCCCTGGCAGCGCGGATGCTGTTCGAACAGGCGCTGGTACTCGCTCAGTCCGCCCGGACCGTTGCCCATGGCGTGGGCGTACTCGCAGAGGATGAAGGGCAGGGACCGCCGGTGCCCGTCGAGCTCCGGGTCGGTCGTCGGCTCCTCCGCCCGCCTGCCGATACGGTCCGTCTCGTCGTGGTCGGCGTACATCCTGCTGTAGACGTCGACGTATCCGCTGTCCCAGTCGCCCTCGTAGTGGACCGGCCGCGCGGGATCACGTTCGTGCGTCCAGTCGGCCATGGCGCGCAGATTGTCCCCGGTGCCGGACTCGTTGCCCAGGGACCACATGATGACGCTCGGGTGGTTCTTGTCCCGTTCGACCATCCGGCTCATCCGGTCCAGATACGCCTCGCGCCAGGCCGGGTCGGCGCTGGGGTTGTCCCGCCAGCCGTTGAGGTGGAAGCCGTGGGTCTCCAGATCGCACTCGTCGATCACCCACAGCCCCAGCTCGTCGCAGAGCGAGAGGAACGTGCGGTCCGGCGGATAGTGGCTGGTGCGCACGGCGTTGATGTTGTGCCGCTTCATCAGCTCGATGTCCTGGAGCATGGTGGCGCGGTCCAGGGTGCGGCCGGTCTCCGGGTGCCATTCATGACGGTTGACGCCGCGGAGCAGGATGCGCCTGCCGTTCACGGTGAGCAGACCGTCCTCGACGGCCACCCGCCGGAAACCGACACGCAGCGGGACGCGTTCGGCCGCAGTGGCGATCACCGCGTCGTACAGCCGGGGTGTCTCGGCCGTCCATGGCTGTACGGGCACGCGCGCGGTCTCCCCCGGGGCCAGGTCGAGGCCCAGCTCCGGGACGGTGATCCTGGCGTCCGGGCCCGCCACGGCGTCGACCCGCAGGACTCCCTCGCCGGTCACCGGATCGAAGTCGGCGTGCACGAACACGTCGTCGATCCCGCCGGACGGCCGGTGCAGCAGACGCACGGACCGGAAGATCCCCGAGACCCACCACATGTCCTGGTCCTCGAGATAGCTGCCCGCCGACCACTGGTGGACGCGGACGGCGAGGACGTTGCGTCCGGGCCGCAGCAGCCCGGCCGTGCCGAACTCGGTCGGCAGCCTGCTGCCCTTGCCGTCTCCGAGGCGGGCCCCGTTGAGCCAGAGGGCGAAGCAGGAGTCGACGCCCTCGAAGCGCAGGACGCTCGCGCCGTCCTCGAAGGGCCAGTCCTCCGGCAGGGTGAACTCGCGCCGGTACTCGCCGGTGGGATTCGCGTCGGGTACGCGGGGCGGGTCGACGGGGAAGGGGAAGACCTGGTTGGTGTACGCGGGGGCGCCGTGCCGTGGTGCACCGGGTATGCCGTCCAGCTGCCAGCAGGAGGGCACGGCGATCGTTCCCCACCCGGCATGGGCCAGGTCCGGCGCCTCGAAGCCGGGTGTCAGGTCGTGGAGTCCGGCGGCGAGACGGAACTGCCAGGTGCCGTCGAGATCCAGGGCCGCCGCGTCGGACACGAACCCGGCACGCGGGGGTTGCCGGCCATCGCCGGGCGAACGGCTCTCCACATAGTCCAGCGGATCGTGGCCGGGCACGGCATCAGCAGCGGAACGGCTCGTCGTCACAGCCGCAGTCCCTTCGCTCGGGCAGCAGGAGGCAGAATTCCCGGCTGAGCCTAGGTCGGCGTGGAGGCCGACGGGGGCCCGTCGACCGGTCGAAACTTTCGAAAACGCCATGCCTCCGCCCGAGGGCCGGGCGGAGGCACACTGGGAAGGCGGGCAGAGCCGCTCAGACCCCCGGCGGCACCCGGGAAGGACGGCCGCCGCCGCGGGTGAGGCCGTAGCCGAACACCGCGGCCAGCGCCGCGAGTACGCCTCCGCCGACGGTCCACAGCCAGCGGTCGGTCCACCATCCGGAGGACCAGCCGTCCTCCGGTTCGGCGGCGGCCGGGGCGCTGCCCTGCGCGGAGGCGACGGAGACGCCCGGCACCAGCGGTTCGGCGAGGGAGCCGTCCACGTCGTGGGCGCCGCCCCGGCCGTCGGAGGTGACCTGGGTCTCGACGTGGACCGGCAGACCGAGGTCCTCCTCGGCCAGGCCGACCACCGTCAGGCGTACGTAGTAGCTGCCGGGCAGCGGGTCGGACGCCCACGGCTCGGACCAGGCGCGGACCGTACGCAGCACACAGGACAGCTCGACGGTGCCCGCGTCCGGTGCCGCCTTCCTGGTCTGGTGGCCGTACATGCAGGCCTGCCGGCGGCGGAGCCCGTCGTAGACGTCGACCTGCCAGGTCGACGCGCCGTGCCGGGTGGCGCTCTCCGGAAGGCTCACCTTCGCGCGGACGGTGGGGCGTTGGCCGGAGTCCGCCGGGAAGGACCAGTAGAGGTAGTCACCCGTGGACGCGTCGGCGGTGGCCGTCTGCTCCTGGCGCATCGCCGTGGCGGTGCGGAAGGTGGTGCCGGCCTCGGTCGGTCCCGCCGTCCCGTCCTCCGCGGGGCTCGCGCTC
Source organism: Streptomyces sp. NPDC091271 (assembly GCF_044757505.1). Lineage (NCBI taxonomy): Bacteria > Bacillati > Actinomycetota > Actinomycetes > Kitasatosporales > Streptomycetaceae > Streptomyces > Streptomyces sp. NPDC091271. Next base: position 664,427 of record NZ_JBIVVD010000005.1, read on the forward strand.
GCCGACGGGTCGTCGGCGACGGCGGCGCCCGCCGAGGTCAGCAGGGTGACGGCGGCCAGCAGCGCACCCGCACATGCGCGTCCGAAGGTGGTTCTGCCTGTGGTACGCATCAGTTGGTCCTCCATACGGCGACGCGCCAGCGCGAGATCCAGCCGAACAGCAGACCCGCGATCAGTCCGGTCAGCACCATGACGCCGAGCAGCCACCAGCCACGTCCGAGGCCGAAGGCGGCGACGTCGGATGCGTCGTCAGGAGCGTCCACGACGTCGATGGTGAGCTCGACGGGCATGCCGGGCGTGGTCTTCACGGACGGGGGTGCCGAGAAGGAGTTGCTGAGCTGGAGGCAGACGGCCTCGGCGGCGGGCTTCACGTCCGCGTCGTCCGCGTCGTCCTGTTCGGGCTTCGGGTAGCGCAGCCCTGTGGAGACGGCGTCCGTACGCCCCGTGCCGGACTCCGAGCCCCGGACGATCTCGCGGCCATGGGCGGTCACCGCGCGCAGCAGGACCCCGTAGTCGTCGTTCACGGCGCGGTCCGCCGCCACGCTCACCGAGGCGCGCAGTTCCTGGCCGGGCAGGACGTCCACCCGGTACCAGCGGTGCTTGCCGATCTCCTGGCGGTCCGTGTAGAGCCCGGCCTTCAGCTCCGGGGCCGCGGAGCAGCTGCCCGCACCCTCGGTCGCCACGGGGGTGATGACGGGCTCCGCGGCGCGGTCCACCAACTGCTTGACCCGCCCCGAGAGTTCATCGGTGTGCTGGACCGCCGTGTAGGTGCCGCCGGTGGCCTCGGCGATGCAGGTCAGCTGCTGCCGGATCTTGGCGTTCGGCACCAGGCCGAGCGTGTCGATGACCAGGTGGATCCCGCGGGCGGCGATGTCGCGCGCCACCTCGCACGGGTCGAGCGGGCCGCAGGTGTCCTCGCCGTCGGTGATCAGGACGATCCGCCGGGTGGCGTCCCCGCCCTCCAGGTCGTCGGCGGCACCGAGCAGGGCGGGCCCGATCGGGGTCCAGCCGGTCGGCGCCAGGGTTGCGACGGCCGTCTTGGCCTCGGTGCGGTCGAGCGGGCCGACCGGGTAGAGCTGCCTGGTGTCCTTGCAGCCGACCTTCCGGTCGTCGCCCGGGTAGTCGGCGCCGAGCGTACGGATGCCGAGCTCCACCTCCTCGGGCACCGCGTCCAGGACGTCGTTGAACGCCTGCTTGGCGGCGGATATGCGGGACTCGCCGTCGATGTCACGGGTGCGCATGGAGCCGCTGACGTCAAGGACCAGTTCGACCTTGGGTGATGGAGCGGTGGAGGGTTCGTCTGCGGCGGCCGGAAGGGCGGTGCCGAGCCCGGCGGCCAGGGTGGCGAGCAGGACGCACACCCCGGCCGTCAGCCGTTTTCTTATGATCATCGCCGGATCCTATTGAAGATCCACGGTCATCCCCAAAACGCCTGTGCCGGAGGCGATTTCGGGACCCTGCCTCATCCGCCGAGCAGGGGCTCCGCGGCCTTGTCCAGCACCGAACCGACGCGCTCCCAGGTCTCGGTGTCCCGTTCCACCGGCGGGAGTTCGGCGTCGTCCGACTTGGCGTTCCAGCGCGTCGCGATCGCGACCGGATCGCCACCGCCCGCCGCGGAAGCGGCCAGCGCGGCCGCACCCAGTGCGACCAGTTCGCCGCTGCCCGGCACGATCAGGGGCCGGCCGGAGAGCCGGCGCACGGTCTCCACCCAGGTGCGGCCCTGGGCGCCTCCGCCGATCAGCCGCAGCGGCCGGCCCGCGACCTCGGGGTCGGCCGGGTCGAGGCCGCAGGCCCGCAGGAGCTCGTCGAGCGCCCGCAGCACGGTGAAGGCCGCGCCCTCGTACGCCGCTCCCAGCAGCTGCTGCGGTGTGGTGTCGTGCCGGAGCCCGGTGAGGAGTCCGGAGGAGGTGGGCAGGTCCGGGGTGCGCTCCCCGTCCAGGTACGGGAGGAGGACGGCCTCGCCGCCGGGCGTCGCGTCGTCGCGGTGCAGCCCCAGCAGGGAGGCCACCTTGTCGACGGCCAGGGTGCAGTTGAGGGTGCAGGCCAGCGGGAGGTACGTGCCGTCGGCGGCGGCGAAGCCGGAGAGGGCCGTGGACGCCGGGCGGGTCCGGGAGGCGGCGAAGACCGTGCCCGAGGTGCCGAGGCTCAGGACCGGGTGGTCCAGCAGCCCCGCACCGCCCAGGCCGAGACCCACCGCGGCGCTCATGTTGTCACCGGTGCCCGCCGCGACCGCGATCCCGGCCGGCAGGCCGAGCGCCTCCGCCGCGGACTCGGTCAGGGAGCCGATCCGGGTCCCGCCCGTCGTCGCCACCTCGGGCAGCATGGAGAGGTCCAGGCCGAGCCGGTCCAGAAGCTCCGGGTCGTAGGCGCCCGTGGCGGTGGAGTACCAGCACGTGCCCGACGCGTCGCCCGGGTCCGTCGCGGCGACGCCCGCGAGCCGCTCCGTGAGGAAGTCGTGGGGCAGCCGCACGGAGGCCGTCGCCTCGGCGTTCGCCGGGTCGTTCTCGCGCAGCCACCGCCACTTCGTCGCGGTCATGGAGGCGACGGGCACCGTGCCCGTGCGCGCGGTCCACGCCTCGGGGCCGCCCAGCTCGGCGACGAGCGCGGCGGCCTGGGGCGCGGAGCGCGTGTCGTTCCACAGGAGCGCGGGGCGCAGCGGGCGGCCGGTCCGGTCGAGGGTCACGAGTCCGTGCTGCTGGCCCGCGACGGCGATGCCGGTGACGGAGGACGCGGAGAGGCCGGACTCCTTGAGCCCGGCCGCCACCGCGTCGCACAGCGCACGCCACCAGACCTCGGGGTCGGTCTCGCGCGCCCCGCCCTCGCCCGTGACGACGTGCTGGGCGCGGCCGACGGCCAGCAGCTCACCGGTCTCGGTGTCGGTGACTGCAGCCTTCGTGGACTGGGTGGAGCTGTCCACGCCGATGACGACGGTACGCGGCGGCATGGGCTACCTCTTCTCGTGCGGTTTCCGGCGGTGCGGGTTTTGGGAGTGCGACAAACAAATTACGTGATCGGCGGCGTCCGGAACAGGGGCGGCCCCCGTTTCGCCTTCCGGGGGGTTACGTCCACGTGGTGCCGTGTGCATAATTAATCATGTCAGTGAACAAATAGGTTCGGGTACTGGCGACGGGTCCGGACCCCAGGCAGGCGAAGGCGGACACATCATGACGGATCGCTTCACCCCCACTCCCGCGGACAGGTTCACCTTCGGTCTCTGGACCGTGGGCTGGCGTGGCAACGACCCGTTCGGTGACGCGACGCGTCCCGC
>NZ_JBIVVD010000006.1:0-134497 GCF_044757505.1 Streptomyces sp. NPDC091271
TTGGCCGATCCGTGGATCAGGACGGTGTCCTCGAAGGAGAAGGTCAGCTCCCGCGCGGTGTGCGCGGCCTCCACGTTCTCCTTCAACGCGGCCAGCGCGGCGACGTCGTCCCGGTCGACCCGGCTCCGGGCCTCCGCCACGGAGGCGGGGTCGTCCTCCTCGGTCCAGAACTCGTGCAGCAGCCGGACCCGTGACTCCTCCGCCCCCAGCGGCTCGACCACCCAGGCACCGGCCCGGCCGGCCATCGGGGGATCGACCGCGAGGTGCTGGAAGTTGACCCGGCGAGCCGCCGTCTCGACGATCCGCCGCAGCAGGCGGTCGCGTGGGACTCCGCCGTCCCTGACTTCCCAGACGCGCAGGAGCTCCTCGCCCTCGGGAGCCTCGGTGTGCTCGGAGTGCAGCACCTCGGGGAAGACCAGCGGCCAGTCGCCGGCCTCAGCGATCCGCCGATGGACCGTGTCCGCCGGTACGCGCACGTCTATCTCGTGCGCGCCCTGGCGCGCATTCGGGTGCAGCCGCATGCTGCCCTCTCCTTTTCGTTCCGAAGGTCCCCGGTCCGACAGACCGTGTCCTGCCGCGCGACCGCGGCCCCGCGTGTGCGGGACCGGGCGAGGCGGGCGGACGCGGAGGGGCGGCCGGGCGGCGGCGAAGCACCACCGGAAAGGGGAGCCCGGCGGTGGCCCGTCCGACAGCGGGAAGGTCACCTCACCGGACCGCCCCGGGGTCACTCGCCCGCCGTACGGGTGTGCACCACCTGGTACGTGTTCTCCTCCTGCCAGGTCCGCAGAGCCGAGACCCGGTCCTCGGTCTTCCGGCGGTCGGCCGTACGCCCGTCCTCCGGCTGGTCGCGGAAGGTGTCGTAGGCCTCCTTGCCGTCCCACTGGGAGTACACGACGACGAACCTGCCCTCGATGCCCCGGGCGCGCAGACCGCGCAGGACGGTGTGCGTGCGGTAACCGGGCACGTCCAGCAGCCACGTGCGGGACTCGCCCAGCGCGTCCACCAGATCCTCCTGGTCCTTCTCCTCCACCCCGAACAGCTCGATGACGGTGTAGTCGTCGCGCGTGGGGGAGACCTCGGTGACACCACCGAGCTCCGGCTTCTGCTGAGTGAAGGCGATCTCGTTCTGGAGCAGCCGGATCGAGGTGGTGATCTCGCCGAAGAGCGGCAGCGTGCGGTGCTTGAACTCCTCGCCCGCGTAACGCTTCTCCAGATCCTCGGTGCTGCGCCACTGGATGAGGTTGGCGGTGCCCGGCCGATCCTGGCCCGAGTGGACCGTGCTGGAGATCCAGCCCTCGTAGGCCGCCGAGTCGACGATCTCGCGCATGGCGGCGAGCAGCTTTTCCTGCTTCTCGGGAGCGTCGGTCGAGAAAAGGTTGAGCACGGTCAGATGCTGGCCGTCGGCTGCGATCTTCGGCATTCTCTCGTCGCTTTCGTCGGAGGAAGGATCGATACGCAAAGAGCATGGCAAGGCGCCGAAGGGGAATTGAAGACCTTCCCTCTCAGGTTTGCATACGCCTTTGCCAAGCCCCCGAGGGCGGCGTCACGGAACTCCACGGACTTCGTCAGGAATATGAAAAGCGCCCTTGGCCGCCGGGCGCGCCTACCTGCATCCTCGGACAATGAATCCAGGGCAGGAAGCATTCGAGACGAGTTCCTTGCTGGACCGGTATCTCGTCGGACTCGACGACGACGAGATCGACGACGCGTGGGTGCGCGGCCTCTTCACCGAGGACGCCGCCGTCGTGTTCCCCATCAGCCGGCACGACGGTATCGAGGGACTGGCCGGCTACCACCGCGCGTCGCTGGAGGCGTTCGCCGCGACCCAGCACCACGGCTCCCCGGCGGTCGTCACGGTCGACGAGGACGGGGAACACGCGACCTTCCGCGCCAACGTCCTCACCACCCACGTCCACCACCCCGGAGCACCCGGCGAGCCGCTGTTCCAGGCCGGCACGCTGGCGTCCGGCGAGGCCCGTCGCGGCCCGGAGGGATGGCGGATGTCGGTGCTCTCCTTCCAGGTGCTGTGGATCCGCGGCACCCCGCCCAACGGCGCGGAGAAGGCCCGATGACCGCCCTGGCGGCTGCCGACGCACAGGAGATGAAGCTGGCCGTCATGCTCGCCGACATCGGTCTGGTGCTGGTGGCGGGTGCCGTGCTCGGGCGGCTCGCCCAGAAGGTCCGTCAGCCGGCGGTGATCGGGGAGATCACCGCCGGCATCCTGCTCGGCCCCAGTGTCCTCGGTCTGCTGCCGGGTGACCTCACCGACAGGATCTTCCCCCCGGAGGTCCGGCCTCTGCTGTCGGCTGTCTCCCAGGTCGGCCTGATCCTCTTCATGTTCCTCGTGGGCTGGGAATTCGACAAACGGCTGGTCAGGCGGCACGGAAAGCTCGCCGCGAGCGTGTCTCTGTCGTCGATCCTGGTCGCCTTCGGCCTCGGGTTCGCCCTCGCGGTGCCGCTGTACGAGCACCACTCCGTCGTCGCCGGCCACAAGATCACCTTCCTCGCCTTCGCCACCTTCCTGGGCACCGCGATGTCGGTGACCGCCTTTCCGGTCCTGGCCAGGATCCTGAACGAGAACAAGCTCCTGGAGACCCGGGTCGGCTCGGTCTCTCTCGCCAGCGCCGCCATCGACGACCTGCTCGCCTGGTGTCTGCTGGCGTACGTATCGGCGCTGGTCGCCGCCGACGGCGATTACGCGGACCTGACCCGCATCGGCGCGCTGAGCGTGGTCTACGTGGCCTTCATGCTGATCGTCGTCCGGCCCTTCGCCGCCCGCCTGATGTGGCGCTGGGCCGCTACCGAACGCTGGTCGATGCTGCTGGCGGTGCTCTGCGCCGGGGCCCTGGTCTCCGCCTGGGTGACGACATGGATCGGCATCCATGCCATCTTCGGCGCCTTCCTCTTCGGCTTCGTGATGCCCCGTGAACCGTCCCTGGTCCTCGCGCAGCACGTGCGCACCCCCATGGAACACGTCAGCCGCGTGCTGCTCCCGGTGTTCTTCATCGTCACCGGCCTCAACGTGGACCTGGGCGCGCTCACCGCCGGAGACGTCGTCGCGCTCGTCGCCATCGTCATCGTCGCCTGCGCGGGCAAGCTCATCGGCGCGATCGTCCCGGCCCGGATGGCCGGCTTCTCCTGGCGGGAGTCGAAGGACCTCGGACTCCTGATGAACACCCGCGGTCTGACCGAACTCATCATCCTCAACGCGGCCGTCAGCCTGGGCGTGCTCGACGGGCGCATGTTCACCATGCTGGTGATCATGGCCCTGGTCACGACCGCGATGGCGGGTCCTCTGTTGTCCCGGCACCACCGCCCCGACCGGCCGGGGGCACCCGCGGCCACCGGGGGGAGCGGCCTCGCGCCGCGTACGTCCGAATCCGTCGCGGGCTCCACCCCGCCGCGCACCTGACGAGAGGCTTGTCGTGATACCCGTTCCACAGACCTCCGCCCCCGGACGACGTACACCGGTCGACGGCCGCACGCTGCGCACCGTGTGCGGAAACTTCGCCACCGGCGTCACCGTCATCACCTCGGGCCGTGCGGACGAGAGCGCCGGGACCACGGTGAACTCCTTCACCTCGGTCTCCCTGGACCCGCCGCTCGTCCTCGTCTGCCTGCACGAGAACTCGCGTCTGCTGCCGGTCGTCCGGAATTCCGGTGGATTCGTGGTGAACCTCCTGACCCAACGGCAGGAACCGGTGGCCTGGGCGTTCGCCGGGCGGCGGACGGCGAGGCTGGAGGAGGTCCCGCACACCAGAACCGACGGCGGGCTCCCGGTGCTCCAGGGCGCCTTGACCCACCTGGAGTGCCGGCTGTCCGCCCAGTACGACGGCGGTGACCACACGATCCTGCTGGGCGAGGTCGTCGGACTCGCGGCACCCGCCGCGGACGTGGACCCGCTGATCTTCTACCAAGGTGCCATGCGGGGCCTCGCCGGCCCGCCCGTACCCAGCACGACCTGACGCCGGGCGGGGGCCGTGGACCGGCGGGGGCCGGGCCGGCGCCCCCTCCGGTCCGCACCGGCCTCAGCGCCCGTGCGGACCGGCCGGTTCCCCGCGACCGTCGAACACCTGCCGGGCCTGTTCCACCTTCGGCAGGTGCACCGAGGACCACTCGGCGAGCGAGGCGAAGAGCGGGGCCAGGCTCCGGCCCAGGTCGCTGATCTCGTACTCCACCCTCGGCGGCACCTCGGGGTAGTACGTGCGCAGCACCAGGCCGTCCCGTTCCAGCTGACGCAGTCGCTGCGTCAGCACCTTGGCCGTGATCGTCCCGATGTTGCGGTGCAGTTCCACGAAGCGCTGCACCCCGTAGGCGTTGAGCGTCCACAGGATCGGGGTCGTCCACCGGCTGAAGACGATGTCCAGCACCGGGGCGATCGGGCACGCCTGCTCCGCCCCGACCCGCTCCGGGAGAGCCACGGCGCTCCCGCCCGGCCCCACCGAGGTCACGCTGTCCATGCATGCTCCCTTTTAGAAAGTCACTTTCCCCTAGGTACTCACTTTACCCGTGCTGCTAGGTTCCCGGAAGTCGGCACCGGCAACCTACTGACCGTCAACTCGCCCATTGCAGCGCTCCGTTGCTCGCGTACGCCGGTACGCCCATGTCCGAACCAGCTCGTAGGAGTGGCATGTCCCTGCACCTGCCCCTGGGCGCCACGGCCGAGGCCTTCCTCGCCGAGAACCACCAGTGCACCCTCACCACACTGCGCCCCGACGGCACTCCGCACGTCGCGCCCGTACGGTTCACCTGGGACGGCGAGACGGGAACGGCCCGGGTCATGACCACGGTCTCGCGGCGCAAGGCCCGCAACATCCTGGCCAGGGCGCAAAGCCCGGTCGCCGTCTGCCAGTCGGCCGGCCCGCGCTGGATCACCCTGGAGGGCGTGGCGACCGTCTCCACCGACCCGGCCCGGGTCGAGGAGGGGGTCCGTCGCTACACCGCGCGTTACTGGTCCTCGCCGCCGCAGTTTCCCGGGCTCGCCGTCGTCGAGATCTCCGTGGACCGCGTCATGGGCCTGTACTGACCGGCTCCCTCCCGACCGTGCCCGGCCGGCGCGGGAGCGAGCGGAGAGGAGGGTGCCGGGACGTCCCCTGCACCCTCTTGGCAATTCACCCGCCCAACTGCCGGAACTCTGACGAACTTGTCACAACCCTGTACCGCCGCCCATTCAGCTTCCCGAGCCGCCTCGGAATACTGGGAGAAACGGCAGCGGGAGAGGGAATATGGAAAAGTTGAACGCCGATGTAATCATCGCCGGTGCGGGCCCCGCGGGACTCATGCTCGCGGGGGAACTACGCCTTCAGGGTGTTTCCGTCCTCGTGCTCGACCGGCTCACCCAGCCCATGCAGCAGTCGCGGGCACTGGGTTTCTCGGCCCGCACCATCGAGGAATTCGGACAGCGCGGTCTGCTCGGGGACTTCGGTGAACTGGAGACCATTCCCGGTGGCCACTTCGGTGGAATTCCGCTCGACTACACCATCGTCGACGGCGGCAACTTCGGGGTGCGCGGCGTCCCGCAGTCCCGCACCGAGGCCATCGTCCACCAGTGGGCCGCCGGACTCGGCGCCGAGATACGCCGGGGCCACGAGGTCACCGGTCTGACCCAGGACGAGGACAGCGTCCGGGTCGAGGTCGTCGGCCCCGACGGCCCCCAGACCCTCCGCGCCGCCTATCTGGTCGGCTGTGACGGTGCCCGCAGCTCGGTGCGCCGTCTGGCCGACATCGGCTTCCCGGGCGTCAGCGCCACCATCGAGATGAAGATGGCCGACGTCACAGGTGTCCAGGTCCGCATCCGCCCCACCGGCGAGGTGGGCCACGCGGGCATGGTCGTCGTCCTCCCGCTCGGTCCGCACGCCACCCGCGTCGTCGTCTTCGAACGCGGGGCAGGGGTCCGCCCCACGCAGGAGCCGCCCACCTTCGACGAGGTGGCCGCCGCCTTCCAGCGGGTGACCGGCGAGGACATCAGCGGCGCCACCCCGCTGTGGACCAGCTACTTCACCGACGCCAGCCGTCAGGCCACCGAATACCGCAAGGGCCGGGTCTTCCTCGCCGGCGACGCCGCGCACATCCACCTGCCGATCGGCGCCCAGGGCATCAGCGCCGCCGTGGGCGACGTCGTCAACCTCGGTTGGAAACTCGCCGCCGAGATCAAGGGACACGCCCCCGACGGCTTGCTCGACACCTATCACGCCGAGCGGCAGCCGGTCGGCGCCCGCGTCATCCAGAACACCCTCGTGCAGCGCACCCTGTACCTCGGCGGCCCCGAGGCCCAGCCGCTGCGGGACCTCTTCGCGGAACTGGTCCGCATCGAACAGGTACGCCACCACCTCGTCGGCCTGGTCACCGGCCTCGACATCACCTACGGCGCGGCGACCGGCGGCCACCCACTGCTCGGCCGCCGGCTGCCCGAGCAGGACCTCCTGGTGGGCGACGCCAAGACCACCACGTACGAACTGCTGCACGCGGGCCGCCCGGTGCTGCTCGACCTGTTCGACGACGGCGGGCTGCGCGAGGCCGCCGCCCCTTGGGCGGACCGCGTCGACATCGTCACCGCCACCCGCCCCGAGGCCGGCGCTCCGGCCGCCAACCTGCTCGTCCGGCCCGACGGTTACGTCGCCTGGGCGAGCGGTGCCGGCTCCGCAGAGGGCTTGGCCGACGCGCTCGGCCGTTGGTTCGGCACGCCGCGCGCAGCCGCCTGAGCCCACGTCCGAAGGCCGGGTGAGCCCGGTCTCCGGCGCACCCGGCCCGTCCGAGCCGGCCCCCGGACACCCCGGAACCACCGGTCCGCCCAAGACAAGAGGAGTGCCGTCTTGCCCACCAAGGCCGAGACAGCGAACGAGTCCGCGCAGACCCCCGATCCGACCACGTGCGACGTGGCCATCCTCGGATCGGGCCTCGCCGGCTCGATCACGGGAGCGATCCTGGCCCGCCACGGTATCGACGTCGTACTCATCGACGCCGGCCAGCACCCCCGGTTCGCCGTCGGAGAGTCCCAGAATCCGCAGCTCGTGGAGTGGCTGCACATCCTGGCCGACCGCTACGACGTCCCCGAGATCGCCCACATGCTCGACATCAAGGCGATCACCGAGCACATGGGTCCGCACCACGGCCGCAAGCAGAGCTTCGGCTTCGTCAACCACCGCGAGGACCAGGAGCCCGATCCGCGGGAGGCGACGATGTTCGTCATCCCGAAGATGCTCACCGAAGCAGTCCACCTCTACCGCCAGGACACGGACTCGTACTACCTGAACGTCGCCGCGAAGTACGGCTGCACCATCCGGCAGAACTGGCTCGCCACCGACCTCGACCTCGACGAGGACGGCGTCACCGTGACGGGCCGCAACGGCGAGGTCTTCCGCGCCCGCTATCTCATCGATGCGAGCGGCTTCCGCTCCCCGCTGGCGCAGAAGCTCGACCTGCGGGAGAAGCCGTCACGGCTCAAGCACCACGCCCGTTCGCTCTTCACCCACTACATCGGCATCAAGCCGTACGACGATGTCTGCAACTACCCGGAGACACTGCGCCCGCCGCCCGAGTCGCCCTTCCACGGCGGCACACTGCACCACCTCATCGAGCGCGGCTGGTTCTGGATCATCCCCTTCGACAACTACAAGGACTCCAAGAACCCGGCCTGCAGCGTCGGCCTCACCTTCGACGAGCGGCTGTACCCCAAGCCGGACGACATGACGCCGGACGAGGAGTTCCAGCACTACCTCGACAAGTACCCCGCGGTGAAGCGGCAGTTCGAGGGGGCGAGCCGGATCAGGGAGTGGGTCTCCACCCCGGACCGCATCCAGTACTCCTCCAAGCAGACCGTCGGCCACCGCTGGTGCCTGATGTCGCACGCGGCCGGCTTCGTCGACCCGCTCTACTCCCGCGGCCTGTCCAACACCTTCGAGGTCGTGGACGCGCTCGTCTGGCGACTGCTCGACGCCCTGCGCGAGGACGACTTCGACGAGAAGCGGTTCGCCTACGTCGAGACCCTGGAGCAAGGGCTCCTGGACCACAACGACAAGATCGTCAACAGCTCCTACATCGCGTTCAGCCACTTCCGCCTGTGGAACGCGGTGTTCCGCGTCTGGGCCTGCTTCACCACCCCTGCCACCATGCGGCAGATCATGGCCCGCCAGAAGTTCGCGCTGGACGGTGACGACCGGCACTTCAAGGAAATGGAGAAGGCGCCCTACCCGGGTCTGTGGTGGCCGGACAGCCACGCCTTCAAGCACCTCTTCGAGCTCACGGTGGAGACCTGTGAGCGGTACGAGGCGGGCGAGATCGACGGGGACAAGGCAGCCGACATCGTCTTCGAGGCGATCCGCGACTGCGAGTCCGTCAACACGCCCTTCGGCTGGAAGGGCCCCGAGGACCAGCGGTTCTTCCGGGCCACCACCCCCACGATGATGAAGTTCATGTGGTGGGCGAACACCTCCGGCCCCAAGGAGATGCGCGACCTGGGCCGCTCCTTCCTCACCGGTGTCGTGAGGCAGGGCCTGCGCGGCCGCAAGGTCTCCTGACAGGGCCCCTCGCGCACCCGCCGCTCCCTTCCGTGTGCGCCCCTTCCCGGAGTCTCCTCCGGAATTCCCTTTTCCCACTCTCCAGAACGGACACCTGGAATACCCATGATCAGCCGCAGAACGATGCTGGGTGCGACCGCGGGCGGCGTGGGCGCCGCCCTGCTCCCGCAGACCACGACCGCCCTCGCCACAACGGCGTCCGGCGCCGCCGCCGGCACTCCCACCGCCGCCGCCTGGGACCAGCTGGCCGGCAAGCTGGCCGGCCGCCTGGTGCTGCCGGCCGACGCCGGTTACGAGGTCGCCAAGCAGCTCGAACTCGCCCAGTTCGACGTCATCCGCCCCCAGGCGGTCGCCTACTGCACCAGCTCCGCCGACGTGTCGAAGGCAGTCTGCTTCGCCCAGGAGCAGGGTGTGCCCGTCGCCGTCCGCAGCGGCGGTCACAACTACGCCGGTGCCTCCACCGGCCCCGGCCTGGTCATCGACGTCTCGGAGATCAAGGCGATCAACGTCGGGCCGAGCACGGTCACCCTCGGCCCCGGCTCCCTCAACATCGATGTCCTCAACGCCCTTGCTGCCAAGGGCGTCGCCCTCAGCAGCGGCGGCTGCCCCACGGTCGCCACCGGTGGCTTCCTCCAGGGCGGCGGGCTCAGCTTCATGACGCGCACCCTCGGAGTCGGCTGCGACTCCGTGCGCTCCGCCCAGGTCGTGCTCGCGAACGGCAGCACCGTCACCGCCTCGGCGAACAGGAACAGCGACCTGTACTGGGCGATACGCGGAGGAGGCGGCGGCAACTTCGGCATCATCACGTCGTACGAACTCACCCATCACGTGGTCGGCCCCCTGCTCGTCTCGTACCTGTTCTTCCCGTACGAGCGCGCCGCCGAGATCATGGACGCCTCCACCCGCTGGCTGGTCGACGCGCCCCGCTCCATCAGCGGCGGCGTCTACATCACGCTGCCCGACGCCGCGCCCGGCGCGGTGCCCGACACCGCCATCACCCTGGTCTCCCGTGGCACCTCCGCCGAACTGGCCGCAGAGACAGCCCGGTTGCTCGCGATGACCGGCCAGCCCGTCGGCCGGCAGGACATGACCACGTCCTACCGGGACCTGATGGTGAACATCTTCGGCTGCGGCAGCCTCAGCCAGGACGCCTGCCGCCGCTCGGAGAAGAGTCCCACCGGGGTCCTGCCCCGGCCCGCCTTCGGCGTCGAGCGGATGCGCATGGTCACCGACCCGCTTCCGGCCGCCGGCTGGTCACAGGTCATGGCCGCATTCGACGCGCACCGCGCCACCGGCCAGCGACGCACCCTCGAGGTGCACTGGTTCGGCGGCGCCGCCAACGACATCGCCGAATCCGCCACCGCCTACCCCCATCGGGACACGCTCTACTGCGTGAGCTACCGGTCGACCATCGCGGACACCGCACAGGCCACCGCTGCGGGCAAGGCCGTCTCGCAGGCGTGGGTGAACGGCGGATTCGCCGCGGTCGACCCGTACTCCAACGGCGGCACCTACGTGAACTACATGGACCCCGCCCTCCCGGACTGGAAGCGGTCCTACTACGGCGACAACTACGCCCGGCTGCTCACGGTGAAGAAGAAGTACGACCCGAAGCGCTTCTTCAACTTCCCGCAGTCCGTCGGCGCCGCCTGACCCGCCTCCGTCCCCTGCCCGGCAGACCCCGTACCGAAAGGCTGTGACCGCCGTGTCGTCCGCACCCACCGAGATTCCCCCCTCCGCCCGGATCCTCCAGCTGTCGATGGCCAGCTGGGTCGCCGCGGCGGTCAGCGCCGTCGCCGAACTGGCCGTGGCCGACGCCCTGACGGATGGCCCCCAGGACATCGAGGCCCTGGCGAAGGAGCTCGACGCCGACCCCACCAACCTCTACCGGCTGCTGCGGGCCGCCGCCGACATCGGCCTCTTCGAGGAGAGCGCGGGCCGCACCTTCGCCGTCACCGAGGTGGGCCGGGCGCTGAGCAGCGACGCACCCGACTCGATGCGCAACTTCGCCCGCTGGGTCGGCCTGCCCGCCGACCGCTCGACCTGGACAGGACTCGCCGACTCCGTCCGCACCGGCCGCTCCGTCTTCGAGAGCGTCCACGGCAAGCCGGTCTGGGAGTACATGCGGGACAACCCCGAGGTCTCCCGGATCTTCGACCTGGCCATGACCGACACGTCCTCGCAGGTCACCACACCGGTGGTGCAGTCCTACGACTACAGCTCGTTCCGCAGGCTGGTCGACGTGGGCGGCGGTCACGGCCAGCTCCTCGCAGCCGTCCTCGCGGCCAACCCGGAGACGAAGGGCGTTCTCTTCGACCAGCCGGAGGTGGTGGCCGGGGCGGGCGACGAGTTCGACAAGGCGGGCGTGCGCGACCGCGTGGAGATCGCCGGCGGGGACTTCCTCGAGTCCGTGCCCGAGGGCGGTGACGGCTATCTGGTGGTCAACGTCCTGCACAACTGGGAGGACGAGAAGGCACAGGCCATCCTCACCCGCATCCGCGAGGCGATGACCGACGACGCCCGTGTCCTGCTGGTCGAGGTCGTGATGCCCCCGGACGGTGCCGAAGGACTCACCGTCAAGCTCATGGACCTCAACATGATGGCCCACGCGGACGGGGTGCAGCGCAGCGAGGAGCAGTACGCCGAACTGTTCGCGCGGGCCGGGCTGAAGCTGTCCCGGATCCTGCCGGGCGGCGGCCTGTGCAGCATCGTCGAGGCCGTACGCGCGTGAACCGCCCGCTTGCCCCTCCGCTCCCTGTGCGAGAGCGGAGGGGCAAGCGGCGGACGGAGGACCTCAGGGGCGCCGGCCGTACCAGCCCACCAGCCTGTCGATGGCCGGAGCGTCCTCCGGGACCTCCACCACCGGACCGAACGGCACCGGGTTGCCGCGCGGTTCGGCGGGCACGGCCCGGTGCATGTAAGCCAGCGGGGCCGCGAGCATCTCCGGGTCCCACTCGGGCGACTGACCGGTGGCCTTGGCCAGGTCCCAGATGTGCAGCACGAACTCGTTGGTATAGATCACCGAGGCGACCGCTCCCGGTACCGGGCCCCACGGCAGACCGATCTCCCGCCCCAGCACGGCCGGGTCGGACCACACCTCGTCGAACTCCTTGCGGGACTCTGCCCACGCCCGGTCCCACTCGCCGTCGGCGACGTCCTGGGCGAAGTGCGGGTGGCTCATGAACGAGCCGCCTGCCCCCATGACGGCGAGCCGGCGCAACACCGAGACCTGGTGGTTGGCGAGGTCACGGACCGAGTACTCGGGACATGGAGTGGCGTCGTCGTACTGCTCCGGCCGCAGTGCGGCGAGCGTCTCGCCGGCCAGGGCGACGGCCTTGAAGAGGCCGTCGCGCGGGTCGGTGGCGTCGGCTGAGGGGGTGGACGAGGGGAACGTGGCGTCAGTCATGACGCCAGCTTTCCGGACCGACCGATCTCCGTGCAGCCACTTGACAAGGACTTGTAGGAACGAGCCCTCCGGTCGCGACTTGCACCTGAGGGGCAGTCACTTTCCCCTAGGTACCTACTATGCCGCCGATGCTAGCTTTCCTGACGTGACGACGGGGATCGCCGTCGGACCCGTACGACGCGGCTGCTTGGCAGCGGCAATCTCACCCCTGACCCACCCACGAGGGAGCAGTTTCATGATTGTTGTCACCGGAGCCACAGGTAACATCGGCCGTCTGCTGGTCACGGAACTCGCCGAGGCCGGCCAGGAGGTCGTGGCCGTCTCGCGCCGTCCGTTGGCGTCGGGTCTTCCGGAGGGCGTCCGGCACGCCCAGGCCGACCTCGGCGACTTCGAGAGCGTCCGCCCGGTGCTCGCGGGTGCCGACGCCTTCTTCATCCTGCTGGCCGGTGAGCTGAACGGCCCCGGCGAGCCCGCGGTCAACCTGCTCGGCATCGCCAAGGAGGCCGGCGTCAAGCGCGTCGTCCTCGTCTCCTCCCAGCTGGCCGGTACGCGCTCGGACACGCTCTCGCACAACCGCCTGCGCGAGTTCGAGGCCGCCGTCCGCGAGTCCGGGCTCGAGTGGACGATTCTGCGTCCGGGCGGCTTCGCGTCCAACTCCTTCGCCTGGGCCGACCCCATCCGCACCCAGCGGTCGGTCTTCCACCCGTTCGGCGACGTGGCCCTGCCGGTCGTCGACCCGGCGGACATCGCCGACATCGCGGCCGCCGCGCTGACCCAGGACGGTCACGCCGGCCAGACCTATGTGATCACCGGCCCCGAGGCCATCACCCCGCGCCGCCAGGCCGAGATCATCTCCGAGGCGCTGGGCGAGCAGGTGACCTATGTGGACCTGACCCGTGAGGCAGCCGCCGAGCAGATGTCCCAGTTCATGCCGCCGCCCGTCGTGGAGGGCACCCTCGACGTCCTCGGCTCCCCGCTCCCGGTCGAGCAGCAGGTCAGCCCCGACGTGGAGAAGGTCCTCCTCCGCCCGGCCCGCCCCTTCGGCGACTGGGTGACCCGCAACCTGCCGGCGTTCCGCTAGCAAGCCGGCGGGAGGGGCGTCCGTAGGCCCCCGCCCCACCGTGCCGCCGCCGGGCGGTCGCTGCCATCGTTCCCCCGTGGGCAGCGGCCGCCCGGCGGCATGTCCGGGTGCACGATCGGGCGTCAGGGACGGACGACGATCCGAGGCCGGATCCAGGCCCCACCGAAACCAGAACTGAGACCGTCGGTACTCGCGCGGCCGGCACCCCGCCCTTGGCGGAGTCCGGCAAAAGCAAAAGCCCCAGGTCACGGCGAGTGAGTCCTGAGGCTTCCACAGAGCCGCCTTCGGGATTCGAACCCGAGACCTACGCATTACGAGTGCGTTGCTCTGGCCAACTGAGCTAAGGCGGCACGCTCTGTCGCACCATGGTGCGGTCAGCAGCGACGCCAAGTCTACACAGTTTCCGGGGGTGCTCCGTACCGCCCGGCGCCGCTGCCGTATTAGCAGGTCAGGTGCACTTCTTACCGTCCTTGGGCGGAGTGCCGTCCAGCAGGTAGGTGTTGATCGCCGTGTCGACGCAGTCGCTCCCCCGGCCGTACGCCGTGTGTCCGTCGCCCTCGTAGGTCAGCAAAGTGCCGGAGGAGAGCTGCTCCGCGAGGGACTCGGCCCACTTGTACGGGGTGGCCGGGTCCCGGGTGGTGCCGACCACGACGATCGGGGCGGCGCCCTCCGCCTCGGTGCGGTGCGGGGTGCCGGTGGGGTCCACGGGCCAGGATCCGCAGTTCAGCGCGGCCCAGGCGAAGCCCCTGCCGAAGACCGGGGAGGCCTTCTCGAATTCCGGGACCGCCTTCTCCACCTCTGCGGGGCGGGCGAAGGCGGGGGCCAGGTCGAGGCAGTTCACGGCGGCGTTGGCGAACATCAGATTGGCGTACTTGCCGCTCGGGTCACGCTCGTAGTAGCTGTCGGCCAGGGCGAGGAGGCCGGAGCCGTCACCGCGCTGAGCCGAGGCGACGGCCTCGCGGAGCTGGGGCCAGGCGGCTTCGTCGTACATGGCGGCGATCACACCCGTGGTCGCCAGGGATTCGGTCAGCTTCCGGGGCTCGCCGGTCGGCACGGGCTCGGAGTCCAGATCGGCGAAGAGCTTCTTCAGCGCGGTCGCAGCCGCCGCGGTGGACCTGGTGCCGAGCGGGCAGTCGGCCTGCTTCACACAGTCCGCGGCGAACGACTGGAAGGCCGTCTCGAAGCCGGCGGTCTGATCGCGGTTGATGTCGACCGCGGGGAGCGAGGGGTCCATCGCCCCGTCCAGGACGAGACGCCCCGCCCGGGCGGGGAACAGATCGGCGTAGGTCGCACCGAGGAACGTGCCGTACGAGGCGCCGACGTAGTTCAGCTTCTCGTCGCCGAGCAGGGACCGCAGGATGTCCATGTCACGCGCCGTCTCGACCGTGGACACGTGCGGAAGGATCTTGCCGGAGCGCTTCGCGCAGCCGTCGGCGAACTTCTTGAAGGACTTGTCCAGCCTGGTGATCTCGCCCTTGTCGTCCGGAGTCTGGTCGACCTTTGTGTAGGCGTCCATCTCCTTGCCGGTGAGGCACTCGACCGGTTCACTGCGGGCCACTCCGCGCGGGTCGATGGCCACCATGTCGTACCGGGCGCGGACCGGGGCGGGGTAGCCGATGGCGGCGTACCCCTGGAGGTAGCCGACGGCCGAGCCGCCGGGGCCACCCGGGTTGACCAGGAGGGAACCGATCCGCTTGCCCGGTCCGGTGGCCTTCTTGCGCGAGACGGCCAGCTCGACGTCCCCGCCGTCGGGCTTCGCGTAGTCCAGAGGGGCCTTCATCGTGGTGCACTGGAAGCCCTCCACGCCGCAGTTCCGCCAGCGCAGCTTCTGCCCGTAGTACGGCTCGAGTTCCTCGGTGGCGGCCGAACCCGTCGCCGACGCGCTCGGCGCCGAACTTCCGCTGCTGCAGCCGGAGACGAGGAGGCCGGCAGTGCCGAGCGCGGTGGCGAAGATGCGGAGCAGGCGCCTGGTGTCCATCCCCGGAGCGTAGCCGTCGTGTGACGACTCAACCGATTCCCTGCTCATACGGGTGAATTCACCCGCCCCCCACGCACCTCGGGAGCGCGCCGAGCGGGGACGCCGGCCTCAGCCCGCCCGGAGCGCGACCGCCATGGCCTCCACGGCCAGCAGCGGCGCGACGTTACGGTCGAGGGCGCGGCGGCAGGCGATCACAGCCTCTATCCGGCGCAGGGTGCGCTCGGGGGTGGACGACTCGGCGATCCGGTCGAGGGAGTCCCGGACATCGGTGTTGGCGAGGGCGATCCGGGAGCCGAGCTGGAGCGCCAGCACATCGCGGTAGAAGCCGGTGAGTTCACTGAGCGCGAGGTCCAGGCTGTCGCGCTGCGTACGCGTCCTGCGGCGCTTCTGCCTGTCCTCCAGCTCCTTCATCGCACCCGCCGTCCCGCGAGGCATCCGGCCCCCCGCCACGCCGCCGAGCGCCGCCTTCATGTCGTCCGTCTCCTTGACGTCGACCTCCTCGGCGACCTGCTTGGCGTCGTCGGTCGCCGTGTCGATCAGCTCCTGGGCCGCCTTGAGGCAGCCGCCGACGTCATGGACACGCAGCGGGAGCTTGAGCACGGCGGCACGCCGGGCACGCGCCCGCTCGTCCGTGGCCAGCCGGCGCGCCCGGCCGATGTGCCCCTGCGTGGCACGGGCGGCCGAGGCGGCACGCTCGGGGTCGATGCCGTCCCGCCTGATCAGCACATCGGCCACGGCGTCGACCGGAGGCGTACGCAGCGTGAGGTGACGGCAGCGGGAGCGGATCGTGGGCAGGACGTCCTCGAGGGAGGGCGCGCAGAGCAGCCACACCGTGCGGGGCGCGGGCTCCTCCACCGCCTTCAGCAGGACGTTGCCCGCGCCCTCGGTGAGGCGGTCCGCGTCCTCCATGACGATGACCTGCCAGCGGCCCACCGCGGGGGACAGCTGGGCACGGCGGACGAGCTCACGGGTCTCTTTCACACCGATCGAGAGCAGATCCGTCCGGATCACCTCGACGTCGGCGTGGGTCCCGATCAGGGCCGTGTGGCAGCCGTCGCAGAAGCCGCAGCCGGGAGCCCCGCCCAGGGCGCGGTCGGGGCTGGTGCACTGGAGCGCGGCGGCGAAGGCACGGGCGGCGGTGGACCGGCCGGATCCGGGCGGGCCCGTGAACAGCCAGGCATGCGTCATCTTCGAGCCGGGGGGCACCGGCTCGCCCTCGGAGATGGCGGTCACCAGGACATCGGCGTCCCGGGCGGCGGCACCGAGCTGCTCCTGCACCCGGTCCTGTCCGACCAGGTCGTCCCAAACGGTCATGGTCACCGCCCTTCCGGTGGCGTGGTGCTGGAACGCCGGAACCCCGGCGCCTCCCTATTGTGCGGGAAGGGTCCGACAGTCCCGGCGTTCCGTGCCCGCGCCCGGCGTCCGCCCGTCAGCGGCGGGGCCGTCGCCCGCCCCGTCCGGAGCCGCCCTGATCGTCGTCGTTGCCGCCGAGCAGCTCGTCGGCCAGGGACGGCAGATCGTCGAGCGGCGTCTCCTCGGCCCAGTCGGGACGCGGACGCTTCTGGCGGCCGGAAGCGCCCTGCGCCGCCGGTCCCGCCTGCGGGTCGTCGCTGATCTGGGGCAGTTCACGCGTGCGCTCGTTCTCGCTCTCGGGGCGGGACGCCCCGCGCTCGTCGCGGAAGACGCCCGGCGGAACCCGGTCCGACGGGTTCCCGTCGCGCACCGGAGGCAGGACAGCCGTCTCGTCCGCGTCGCGCACCGGCGGCAGGACCGTCGTCTCGTCCGCGTCGGGCGCCGGGCGGTCCGGCCGGGCGACCGGCACGGGCTGCGTGATCTCGTTCGGGTTCACGACCGGAGTCGGGACGGTGAGCTCGTTGTCCGGCACGGACGGCCCGGTGGACCCGGAGCCGGACTCCCGGGCGCGCTCCGCGGCGGCGGCCGCAGCCGCCTCCTCCGCCCGGGCGGCAGCCTCGGCCTCGGCACGGCGGCGGGCCTCCTCGGCCCGCACCAGCGCCTCCTCCGCCTTGCGCTGCTTCTCCAGGCGCAGTTCCTCCGCCTCCTTGCGCAGCCGCGCCTCCTCCTGGGCCTGCAGGCGCAGCCGCTCCTGCTCGGCCTCGCGCACCCGCTCCTCGGCCTCGAGACGGGCCCGCTCCTCCTCCGCACGGCGGCGGGCCTCCTCGGCACGCTGCCGTGCCTCCTCCGCCTGCCGTTCGGCCTCGCGCTGCCGCGCCTCTTCCTCCTCGCGGCGCTTGCGCTCCTCCTCCTCGGCGCGGAGCTTGGCGAGCTGAGCCTGCCGCTCGCGCTCCAGCCGCTCCTCCTCGGCCTTGCGCGCGGCCTCTTCCTCGGCCTTGCGCCGGGCTTCCTCCTCGGCTGCCCTGCGTGCCTCTTCCTGGGCCCTGATCTCGGCCTCGGAGAGCGGGAGCAGCCGGTCGAGCCGGTGGCGTACGACCGTGGTGATCGCTTCCGGCTCCTGTCCGGCGTCCACCACCAGGTAGCGGGCCGGGTCGGCCGCCGCGAGCGTGAGGAAGCCGGACCGCACCCGGGTGTGGAATTCGGCCGGCTCGGACTCCAGCCGGTCGGGCGCCTCGGTGAAGCGTTCCCGTGCCGTCTCGGGGTCGACGTCCAGAAGAACCGTCAGGTGCGGTACGAGCCCACTCGTCGCCCAGCGCGAGATCCGGGCGATCTCGGTCGGGGCGAGGTCCCGGCCCGCGCCCTGGTACGCGACGGACGAGTCGATGTAGCGGTCGGAGATCACGATCGCGCCGCGCTCCAGTGCCGGGCGGACGACCGAGTCGACGTGCTCGGCACGGTCGGCGGCGTACAGCAGCGCCTCGGCCCGGTTCGACAGACCGGCCGACGACACGTCCAGCAGGATCGACCGCAGGCGCTTGCCGACCGGGGTGGCCCCCGGCTCGCGCGTCACGACGACCTCGTGGCCCTTGGCTCGGATCCATTCGGCGAGCGCCTCGACCTGGGTGGACTTTCCGGCTCCGTCTCCGCCCTCCAGGACGAGGAAGAAACCGTTCGCCGCGGGCGCGACGGCGGGGTCGCCGCCGCGCAGTGCCTCACGCAGGTCGCGGCGGAGCGGCACACCTGCACGGTCGTCGGTCCTGGCGAGGACGATCACCGCGACGGGCAGCAGCAGCGCGCCGACGAGCATCAGCGTGAAGGCCGCGCCGCCGTGAGCGAAGACGAAGTCACCGGATCCCAGACGGTGCCGTCCGATGGCGGCGGCCAGCAGCGGTCCGCCCACCGCCCCGAGCGCGACCAGCACCCGGACCACGGCCTGGAGGTGCTCGGTGGCCCTGGCCTGCCGGAACGCCTCCGTCTCCTGGTCGATGACCGCATGCCCGATGTTGGCGGCGACCCCCGCCGCGTAACCGGCGAGCAGCGCGATCAGCAGCCCGGTGGCGGTGTCGGGCACCAGGCCGAGCGCGAGGAGCGCCACGCCCGTGACTGCGACCGCCAGGGCCAGCAGCCGACGGCGCGACAGGGCGGGCAGCACCTTCCGCGCGGTACGGATACCGAGCGCGGTGCCACCGCTCAGGGCCAGGATCAGCAGGGCGAAGGTGGCGGGTCCGCCACCGAGGTCGGCGGCGTGCAGCACGGAGACGCCCGCCGCGGCCGCGATGGCCCCGGCGACCGCGGAGCACGCGGCGACGACCAGCGGGACGCTCCCGGTGCGGCCCTTGTCGGACCCCGCTCCGGTGGCCGGCCGGCGCAGGCCCTCCAGGGGCGAGCGCGGGCGGGGCGTCTGCGTGGCCGGAAGCTCGAGGAAGTACAGCGTCGAGACGGAGGCGGAGAAGAGCCCGGCCGCGATGTAGGAACCGAGGGCGGCCTGGTGGAAGGAGAACCAGTCGAAGCCGGTACCCAGCAGTTCACCGATCAGCGCGGCGACCACCAGCACGACCGCGGCCGCGGGCACCGACAGGAAGTTCGTCCGCAGGGAGAGCCTGCGCAGGGCGTCGAGGTGGTCCGGCAGCGGGCGCACGGCGGCGCCCTCCAGGGGCGGGGCGGGAAGCAGCGCGGGAGCCGCGCTCTCCTTGGCCACCGCCCACAGCCGTTCGCCGACGCCTGCCACGAAGACGGTGATCAGGATCATCATGAGTGCCTTGTCCGGCATCCAGTCGATCCACAGGGGCGCGACGACCAACAGGGCGAGCCGCAGAGCGTCCGCCCCGATCATCAGCCAGCGCCGGTCGATCGGACCGCCGGGCGCCGTGAGCGCCGTCAGAGGTCCCAGTAGTACGGCTCCGAAGAGCACGGTGGAAAGAATCCGGGCACCGAACACGGCGGCGACGGCAAAAGCCGCCCCGCGGTATCCGGCCCCGAAGGAGCCCTCGAGGACCGCCGCCTGCAGCGACAACAGCACAAGCACAAGAAGGGCGAGTGAATCGCCGATACTGCCGACGAGCTGGGCGCTCCACAACCGCCTGAGCGGGGGAACACGCAACAGGGCTCGTACGGCGCGCTCGCGTGAGTCTGCGGCAAGTGTGTCGGAGGTGGGGCTCACGACCGGTGGCTGCTCGGCTCGCGTCATCCGCCCAGCCTATCGGGAGCGGTGCGGTGCCCGGGGGCCGCGTCCGAACATATGCCCAACGGGAACGCTGTCCGCACCTCGCGAGAACGCCGGAAGGGCCGGGTCTCCCCGGCCCTTCCGGCGTTCGTGCACGCCTGACCACCTGCTCCTCGCGGCTCCCGCAGCCGACTGCCGGCGGCTCAGCTCGCGGTCAGCTCTCCTCGGAGGAGGCCGAAGCGGTCTTCTTCGCCGTGGCGGTCGCCTTCTTCGCCGGCGCCTTCTTGGCGGCGGTCGTCTTCTTCGCGGCCGTCGTCTTGGTGGCGGTGGCCTTCTTGGCGGTCGTCTTCTTCGCCGCCGTGGCCTTCTTCGCGGTCGCCTTCTTGGCCGGAGCCTTCTTCGCCGTCTTCTTCTTCGCCGGCCCCTTGGCCCGCTTCTCGGCGAGCAGCTCGTAACCGCGCTCCGGCGTGATGTCCTCGACGCTGTCGTCGGTCCGCAGCGTCGCGTTCGTCTCGCCATCGGTGACGTACGCACCGAAGCGGCCGTCCTTCACGACCACCGGGGCTCCGCTCACGGGGTCCGTGCCCAGCTCCTTCAGCGGCGGCTTGGCGGCGGCCCGCCCGCGCTGCTTCGGCTGGGCGTAGATCGCCAGCGCCTCTTCGAGGGTGATGTCGAAGAGCTGGTCCTCGGAGGTCAGCGAACGCGAGTCCGTGCCCTTCTTGAGGTACGGACCGTAGCGGCCGTTCTGCGCGGTGATCTCGACGCCCTCGGCGTCCTCGCCGACGACCCTCGGCAAAGACATCAGCTTGAGCGCGTCGGCCAGCGTCACCGTATCGAGCGACATGGACTTGAAGAGCGACGCGGTCCTCGGCTTCACCGCGTTCTTGCCCGTCTTGGGCGTGCCCTCGGGCAGCACCTCGGTGACGTACGGGCCGTAGCGCCCGTCCTTGGCGATGATCTGGTTGCCGCTGACCGGATCCGCCCCGAGCTCGAAGTCGCCACTCGGCTTGGCCAGCAGCTCCTCCGCGAGCTCCACGGACAGCTCGTCGGGCGCCAGGTCCTCCGGCACGTCCGCGCGCTGGTGGCCCTCGGAGTCCTTCTCGCCGCGCTCGATGTACGGGCCGTAGCGGCCGACGCGGAGCTTGATGTCGTTGCCGACGGGGAACGAGGAGATCTCCCGGGCATCGATGGCGCCCAGGTCGGTGACCAGTTCCTTCAGACCGCCGAGGTGGTCCCCGTCGCCGTTGCCCGCGGCGGAGGCCGCGCCCGCGCCGGTCGTGTCGTCACCCGTGCCGAAGTAGAAGTGCCGCAGCCACGGCACGGACTGGGCCTCGCCCCGCGCGATGCGGTCGAGGTCGTCCTCCATGCGGGCGGTGAAGTCGTAGTCGACGAGCCGGCCGAAGTGCTTCTCCAGCAGGTTGACCACGGCGAACGACAGGAACGACGGCACCAGGGCCGTGCCCTTCTTGAACACGTAACCGCGGTCGAGGATGGTCCCGATGATCGAGGCGTACGTCGACGGGCGGCCGATCTCGCGCTCTTCGAGCTCCTTGACCAGCGAGGCCTCGGTGTAACGGGCCGGCGGCTTGGTGGCGTGGCCGTCGACCGTGACCTCGTCGGCGGTCAGCGCGTCGCCCTCGGCGACCTGCGGCAGCCTGCGCTCACGGTCGTCCAGCTCGGCGTTCGGGTCGTCCGCGCCCTCGACGTACGCCTTCATGAAGCCGTGGAAGGTGATCGTCTTGCCGGACGCGGAGAATTCGGCGTCACGGCCGTCGCTCGCCCGGCCACCGATCTTCACCGTGACGGAGTTACCCGTGGCGTCCTTCATCTGGGAGGCGACGGTCCGCTTCCAGATCAGCTCGTAGAGCCGGAACTGGTCGCCGGTGAGGCCCGTCTCGGCCGGGGTGCGGAAGCGGTCCCCGGAGGGGCGGATCGCCTCGTGCGCCTCCTGCGCGTTCTTGACCTTCCCGGCGTACGTGCGGGGCTTGTCGGGCAGGTAGTTCGCACCGTACAGCTGCGTGACCTGCGCCCGGGCCGCGGAGATCGCGGTGTCCGAGAGGGTCGTGGAGTCCGTACGCATATAGGTGATGAAGCCGTTCTCGTACAGCTTCTGCGCCACCTGCATCGTGGCCTTCGCCCCGAAGCCCAGCTTCCTGCTCGCCTCCTGCTGGAGGGTCGTCGTACGGAAGGGCGCGTACGGCGAGCGGCGGTACGGCTTCGACTCGACCGAACGCACCGCGAACGAGGAGTCGGCGAGGGCGGCGGCCAGGGCGCGGGCGTTCGCCTCGTCCAGGTGCAGTGTCTGCGCGGACCCCTGCTTCAGCTGCCCGTCGGAGCCGAAATCGCGGCCCTGGGCGATGCGGCGCCCGTCGACCGCGCTGAGGCGGGCGGTGAGCGTCGAGGGGTCGGAGGTGTCACCGGCGCGGCCGGTGGCGAAGGTGCCGGTCAGGTCCCAGTACTCGGCGGAACGGAAGGCAATGCGCTCGCGCTCCCGCTCGACGACGAGGCGGGTGGCGACCGACTGGACACGGCCCGCCGAGAGCCGCGGCATGACCTTCTTCCACAGGACCGGCGAGACCTCGTAGCCGTAGAGGCGGTCGAGGATACGGCGGGTTTCCTGGGCGTCGACCATGCGCTGGTTGAGCTCGCGCGGGTTGGCTACGGCGGCCCTGATCGCGTCCTTGGTGATCTCGTGGAAGACCATCCGGTGGACCGGGACCTTGGGCTTGAGGACTTCCTGCAGGTGCCACGCGATGGCTTCGCCCTCGCGGTCCTCATCGGTGGCGAGGAAGAGTTCGTCGGATTCGGCGAGGAGCTGCTTGAGCTTCCTGACCTGGGCCTTCTTGTCTGCGTTGACGACGTAGATCGGCTGGAAGTCGTTCTCGACGTCCACGCCGAGGCGGCGTACCTCACCGGTGTACTCGTCCGGCACCTCGGCGGCGCCGTTCGGCAGGTCGCGGATGTGCCCGACGCTCGCCTCGACGACGTATCCGGGGCCGAGATAGCCCTTGATCGTCTTCGCCTTGGCAGGCGACTCGACAATGACGAGTCGGCGGCCTGCGGTCTCGCTGGTCGGGGACAACTTCGCTCTTCTCTCCGGTCGGCACTCGTGGGGCATCCGGGCAGCGCTCTTACGCTGCCCGCGGTGCTGTCGCTGCGGAGTGTGACGGTACAACCCGCCCCCGTGTCAAACGGCAAAAGCCCGCAACGGCCACTCGAACGGTAACCCGACTTCCGCCATTCCTGCCGCCCGGACCGCCCGGTCCGCTCCGCGCCCGGCTGTCGCCTGCGGGTTTCGCGGTCCAGCGGGGGGACCTGCGGGGACGGCCGTCCGGCGGACGGTGCCCCCGCCGGACATGCGGATCAGACGCCCATGAAGCACCACACGCCGAGGGCGAGGAAGAGTACGCCGAAGAGGGTGGCGAGAGCGGTGGAGGCGACAGGGCTCACACCGAGTGCGACCGGCGCGCGCTGGATCGTGCGAGCCCCCGTCCAGACGAGGAGGGCGGCACCGAACAGCGCGAAGGCCGCACCGGCGAAGACCGCGGTGACACTCTCCATGTCCGTACCCCTCACGCTCTGGCCTGCGGGCGCCTCGGCCCTCGGCAGAGGGGAGGCTGCCACGCCGGGGAGACCTCGGCGCGAACCCCGGATGAACGCCGTGCGGCCACCCGGCGAACGACCGTGAGCGGAACCCGCCCACCGCACCGGGACGGCGCGCGAGCAGACGGGCAGGCCCTGGTCAGAGGGGTGTTGAGCGCCGGAGCGCGAGCCTCGGACATACGGAGCGGAGCCCGGCGGAGGAGCCGGGAGACCGGTGGCGCGGCGGAGGAGCCGGGAGACCGGTGGCGCGGCGGAGGAGCCGGGAGACCGGTGGCGCGGCGGCCGCGTCACCGCACGGGGTCCAGGAAACCTTCCTCCACCAGCAGCCGGATCGCCTGCGGGGTGCGGTCGCGCAGCAGCACCGGGTCCTCGGCCATCAGCTGGGCGATGGCGTCCAGGATCCGCCCCGCGGGCAGCGATCCGTCGCACACGCCCGCGAAGCCGGCGCCGACGGCGTCGACCTTGGTCGCCCGGCGCATCCCGCGGTGCTGACGCAGCACCACATGCTCGGGATCCTCCGCCCCCGGCAGCCCGACCTGCTCCTGCACGACCTCCTCGGCAAGGGTGAAGTGCGCGGCGAGCAGCGCCGCGTCGTCGTGTTCGCGCAGATAGTCCTGCCGCACGAAATGGGCCTCGACGGCAGGCCCGAGGGGCTGCTCGATCGAGTGCGGCCACTCCTCGGCGACGAGCGAGGGATTCCCGGCGGCGGCCGCGGCGGACTTCCGGAGTGTGATCCAGCCGAAGCCGACGGCCTTGGTGCTGCGGGCCTCGAACTCGTCCAGCCACGCCTCGTACCGCTCGGTGTACAGGGCGGGGTCGGTCCGGTGGTCGCCGCTGTCGCGCAGCCACAGCTCGGCGTACTGCGTGACGTCCTGCACCTCGCGCTGCACGATCCAGGCGTCACACCCCGCGGGCACCCAGGAGCGCACCCGGTCCTGCCACTCCTCGCCCTCCACGTGCTGCCAGTTGGCGAGGAACTGCGCGTACCCGCCCTCGTTGAGCCGGTCCCCGGCCTCCTGCACGAGGGCCCGGCACAGATCGTCGCCGCCCATGCCGCCGTCGCGGTAGGTCAGTCGGGCGCCGGGCGAGATGACGAAGGGCGGGTTGGACACGATCAGGTCGTACGTCTCCGTACCGACCGGTTCGAAGAGGGAGCCCTCACGCAGGTCGGCGGGGGCGGCTCCGGACAGCGCCAGGGTGAGGCGGGTGAATTCCAGGGCGCGCGGGTTGACGTCCGTCGCGGTCACCCTGGTGGCGTGCTGGGCGGCGTGCAGGGCCTGGATGCCGGACCCCGTACCGACATCGAGAGCGGAGGCCACGGGCCTGCGCACGGTGATCCCGGCGAGCGTGGTGGAGGCACCGCCGACGCCGAGGACGACGCCCTCGTCGTGCGAGCCGATGCCGCCGGCCCCGCCGACGGCACATCCCAGGTCGGACACGATGAACCAGTCCTGACCCTCGGGCCCGCCGTAGGGCCGCACGTCGACGGTCGCTCTGACCAGGTCGCCCTCGTGGACCACCCAGCCGTCCTCGACACACGCCTCCAGCGGGAGGGCAGCGGAGGCCTCGGCGACCGGGACAGGGCGCTGCAGAAGGAACAGCCGCACCAGCGTGTCGAGCGGCGAGCCCCCGCGGGTGGCCCGGAGCGCCGGGACGGTCTCGCTACGGGCGAGCGCCGTGTACGCGGGCGCGCCGAGGCGTTCCAGGAGGCCGTCGGCGGTGAAGGCGGCGGCAATCAGGGCTTCGCGGAGCCGGGGGGCACGGTCGGATGCGGGAAGGCTGGACGTACTCACCCGCCCATTGTGTCCGCTCCCGCCGACAACGGCAGCGGCCGGGCGCCCATGGGGACGGCCGGCCGCTGCGAGGAGGTCTCCTCCACGGCGGCGTCGCGCTGTTACAGCAGGTCGCGGTGGTGCTCGTCCGCCACGACGGCTGCGCGCTGCCCCTCGTCCGGCGTTGTCCGCCGTTACGCCTTCTCGCTCGCCTTGTCGCTCGCCTTGTCGTCGCTCGCCTTCTCGCTCGCCTTCTCGTCGCTCGCCTTCTCGCTCGTCGAAGGCGACGCCGGGGCGGACGGAGCGGAGGCGGGCGGGGCCGAGGCCGTCGGCTTCTGGCAGCCCTTCTGCTTGGCCATCGCGGAGCCGACCTCGCCCGACTGAAGCTTCTTCAGCGCCTGGTCACCGTTGGTGCTGATCTTGTTCAGCTCGTCGGCGATGTCCTTGAGACCGTCGGCGAACTTCGCCTGGTCCTTCGTGTCGAGCGCGTCGACCTTCGTCTTCAGGTTCGCGTAGGCCACCGAGGAGGCGTTGAGCTCCTTCACGGCCTCCTTCTGGGTGGTCTCCCCGCCGTCCACGGGCGGTGCGCCCGCCGACTGCACGGCCGTGCCCAGCGCCTTGTAGGCCCCCGAGATCTGCTGGAAGGCGGCCGAGTCGGTCTTCTGGACGTCAGCGGGCTTGCTGTTGTCGGCAGTCTGCTGCTGGATCGCGGCATTGGCGTTCGCGATCTTCTGCAACTGCGGCTGAACCTGGTCGCAGACCTTCTTCGCCCAGTCGTTCACCTTGTTGTCGCTGTCGTCGCTGCAGCCCGACAGCGTCAGTACGAGTACCGCACCGCCGGACAGTGCGGCTGCAAGCTTCTTGTTCACCGGATTGGGTCCCTTCCAAGGCTCTCGGCCCCGGAACTTACACGCCAAGCGGGCGGCAATCAGGCGGCGTGCATCCGATATATATTCTTTTGCAGCCATTTGCACCAAGGGTAACGAGGGAGATACAACTCACCTGCCCACTCGGACACATGTCCGAGTGGCCCTGCCGACTGCGAGGCGTCTGGACATGCGACGACGGACGACGCATCAGAATGCGTCGCCCGCCGCCGTACTGAGCGGGTGTCGGATACGGGCCCGCTCCTCACATGACCTCTCGCGTCAGGAAACGGACGCAGGGTCGGTTGACTTGGCTGGGCCGCCCCCGCCGTCGTCACCGCCGTCGCCGCCCGGGCCACCGCTGTCGCTGTCGCCCACGGCGATTCCCCGCCGTTTGGACACGTAGACGGCGCCGATGATGACGACGACGGCGATGACGGCCACCAGGGCCCGCACGCCCGCACTCGCGTCGTCCCCGTAACTGAACTGCACCACCGCGGGGGCGATGAGCAGCGCCACGAGATTCATCACCTTGAGGAGCGGGTTGATGGCGGGGCCCGCCGTGTCCTTGAACGGGTCGCCGACCGTGTCGCCGATGACCGTCGCGGCATGGGCCTCGCTGCCCTTGCCGCCGTGATGGCCGTCCTCGACGAGCTTCTTGGCGTTGTCCCACGCACCACCGGAGTTGGCGAGGAACACGGCCATCAGGGTGCCCGTGGCGATCGCGCCCGCGAGATAGGAGCCGAGGGCACCGACCCCCAGGGAGAATCCCACCGCGATCGGCGCGAGGACCGCGAGCAGCCCGGGTGTGGCCAGCTCCCGCAGCGCGTCCTTGGTGCAGATGTCGACGACACGGCCGTACTCCGGTTTCTCCGTGTAGTCCATGATCCCGGGGTGCTCCCGGAACTGCCGCCGCACCTCGTAGACCACGGCCCCCGCCGAACGGGAGACCGCGTTGATGGCCAGCCCGGAGAAGAGGAAGACGACCGCCGCTCCGAGGATCAGACCGACCAGGTTGTTCGGCTGCGAGATGTCCAGGCTCAGCCCGAGCTCCCCCGCCCGCGCCCCCACATCGTCGACCGCGGTGGCGATGGCGTCCCGGTACGAGCCGAAGAGCGCGGCCGCGGCCAGGACCGCTGTGGCGATCGCGATGCCCTTGGTGATGGCCTTGGTGGTGTTGCCGACGGCGTCCAGGTCGGTGAGGACCTGGGCTCCCGCACCCGTGACGTCCCCGGACATCTCGGCGATGCCCTGGGCGTTGTCGGAGACCGGTCCGAAGGTGTCCATCGCGACGATGACACCCACGGTGGTGAGGAGGCCCGTCCCTGCCAGGGCGACCGCGAAGAGCGCCAGCATGATCGACGTACCGCCGAGCAGGAACGCCCCGTAGACACCGAGACCGATCAGGAGCGCGGTGTAGACGGCCGACTCCAGGCCGATGGAGATGCCCGCGAGCACGACGGTGGCCGGGCCGGTCAGCGAGGACTTCCCGATGTCCCGGACAGGACGCCGGCTGGTCTCGGTGAAGTACCCGGTGAGCTGTTGGATCAGGGCGGCGAGCACGATCCCGATGGCCACGGCGACCAGGGCGAAGACGCGCGGGTCACCGCCGTGCGAGGTGATGGCGTCGTCGGTGACCCCGTCCAGCCCGGCGTACGACGACGGCAGATAGACGAAGACGGCCACGGCCACGAGGACGAGCGAGATCACGGCGGAGACGAAGAATCCGCGGTTGATGGCGCTCATCCCGCTCCGGTCCGCGCGCCGGGGAGCGACCGCGAAGATCCCGATCATCGCCGTGACCACCCCGATCGCCGGGACGATCAGCGGAAAGGCGAGCCCCGCGTCGCCGAAGGCGACCTTGCCCAGGATGAGCGCGGCCACGAGCGTCACGGCGTACGACTCGAAGAGGTCGGCGGCCATGCCCGCACAGTCACCGACGTTGTCGCCCACGTTGTCGGCGATGGTGGCGGCGTTGCGCGGGTCGTCCTCGGGGATGCCCTGCTCCACCTTGCCCACGAGGTCGGCACCCACGTCGGCGGCCTTCGTGAAGATGCCGCCCCCGACCCTCATGAACATGGCGATCAACGCGGCGCCGAGGCCGAACCCCTCCAGTACCTTCGGCGCGTCGGCGGCGTAGACGAGCACCACGCAGGAGGCACCGAGCAGGCCGAGGCCCACCGTGATCATTCCGACCACACCGCCTGTGCGAAAAGCGATCTTCATCGCTTTGTGCGAAACGGTGGTGAGATCTTTCTCCGGTTCTCCTTCCGCTGGAGTCGCCTCACGCGCGGCGGCGGCCACACGCACATTGCTGCGTACTGCGAGCCGCATGCCGATGTATCCGGTGGCCGCCGAGAAAAGCGCCCCCACCAGGAAGAACAGCGAGCGCCCCGCACGCTGCGACCAGTTGTCGGCCGGAAGCAGCAGGAGCAGGAAGAACACGACGACGGCGAAGATGCCGACGGTACGCAGCTGCCGGGCCAGATAGGCATTCGCGCCTTCCTGGACGGCTGCCGCGATCTCTTTCATGCGTTCGGTGCCTTCACCCGCCGCCAGCACCTGGCGTACGAGCAACTGGGCCACGACCAGCGCGGCAAGGGCGACGACCGCGATGACGACGACGATCAGCCGGTTGCTGTCGGTGAGTACTGCGGCTGCGAGTGAGGTGGACCGGCCGGAAGGTACGGGAACGTGCGTCAGTTCTGCCAGTGGGGTATTGAAGAACTCCGCCATACGTCCTCCTTGACGCTGAGCGCTCAAGTCGTGGACGGATTGTAGGGAGCGGAGCCTGATCAAAACAGTGGGTGGTCAATGAAATCGACTTCCGTCCACCCAATGGCAAATGATCTCGCTCGCATGTGAACCCGAATGCAGTAATGGGACAGACGCATGGCATCCACAAAATTGCCGTAGATCATTGATCAAGCACAAATAAAAAGGCCCTGCTCAGCAGGACCGGAAAACATGATCATACCTGCCACCCGACGGGGTGTGGACGGCGCGGGACGAGGCGTCGGCTGGCGAAAGCCCGCACCGCACCGGGCAGAGCAGGGGCCGTACCGCGCACAGTGGTCCGGAGGGCTCGGGTCAGGCGTCAGGCGTCAGGCGTCAGGCGTCAGGCGTCAGGCGCAGTCTCAGGGAAGCACTACGGCGGGAGTCGTCGGCCAGGACATGCGGATCACTCCGCCGTCCGCACCCGTGCGGACTTCCACGTCGTCGACCAGCCCGCTGATGACCGCGAGGCCCATCTCGTCCTCGCTGTCGGCGTCGGTCTCCGGATCGTCCGGGCCTCCACCGCCAGGCGCTCCCGTCGCCGAGGCGTCGCTACCCGGGGCGACGTGCCCGTCGCCGACCTCGATGGAGAACGCCTTGTCCTCCTCGGTCAGGACGACCGTGACCGGGGCGGCGATGTCATGGCTGCGATGCAGCCCTACGGCGCGGCTGCACGCCTCGCCGACCGCGAGCCTGACCTCGTCGAGCACCGCCTCGTCGACACCGGCCCGGCGCGCCACGGCGGCTGCCACGAGGCGGGCCGTCCTGACGTGTTCGGGCTGAGCGCTGAAGCGGAGTTCAACGGTTGGCATGCCATCCCCCTCGAACGTACGGGCGTGCATCTCAGGGGCCCGGGCGTGGCGCCCGGTACCCCTGCTCTCATTCTCCTCCGGGAACCGACGAAGCCGGCAGCCGACCACATGGTCGACCGCCTGCTCGTGGCGGCCTGTCTGCTGCCGCCTGCCGGTCTGTCGCAGCGTGCCTGCCGGCCTTGGAGCCGCCGGCCTGCACCGACGGTCAGTCGGTAGCCGCGACAGCCTCGTCGACCGTGGTGTGGATGGGAAACACCTTGGTCAGACCTGTGATCCGGAAAATCTTGAGAATGCGCTCCTGGTTGCACACCAGGCGCAGCGAGCCCTCATGGGCCCGGACACGCTTCAAGCCGCCCACGAGCACGCCGAGGCCGGTGGAGTCGAGGAAGTCGACGCCTTCCATGTCGACAACCAAGTGGTAGCTGCCGTCATTCACCAACTCGACCAACTGCTCGCGCAGCTTGGGCGCGGTATACACATCAATCTCGCCACCGACCTCGACGACCGTACGGTCGCCACCAGGTCCGGACACATTGCGAGTCGACAGGGACAGGTCCACGGATCCTCCAGCACCTTGCTATCGAGCGGTCGCCCCTCGGTCTCCCCGACGGAGGCCAGGGGACGGATCGCCAGCCGCGATGGCATTCAATCACTTACCAGCAGCCATGCACGACGCCTTGGGACCATTGTCCGTCACGCCAGTGACACACTCGGTGCCGATGGCCAAGAATCACCGCCCCAGTCGACCACCCGAGAACGCGGGCTCGCGCCCCTCTCCCACGGTGGTTCTCGACCGGCTCGCCGCAGCGGCGGGCCGGGCAGCGCGCATCACTCATACGGAGCACTTGCCCCCGCGTGCGGGAACCCATGCCCTCTGGCCTGATCGCATCCGCCCGGAAGTGGTCTCGGCAATCGGGCGGGCCGGAATCGACCATCCGTGGACGCACCAGGCCGCCGCGGCTGAGCACGCCCTGGACGGCGAGTCCGTGGTGATCGCCACAGGGACGGCGTCCGGCAAATCGCTCGCGTACCTCGCTCCGGTGCTGAGTACCCTCCTCGACGGCTCCCGTGCTCCGAACGGCCGCGGCACCACCGCTCTGTACCTCGCCCCCACCAAGGCTCTGGCCGCCGACCAGCGCCGTGCGGTGAAGGCGCTCGCGGAGCCCCTCGGCTCCGCGATCCGGCCTGCGGTCTACGACGGGGACACGCCGGTCGAAGAACGCGAATGGGTGCGTCAGTACGCCAATTACGTCCTCACGAACCCCGACATGCTGCACCGGGGCATCCTCCCGTCCCACCCCCGCTGGGCCTCGTTCCTCCGCTCTCTCCGCTTCGTCGTCATCGACGAGTGCCACACCTACCGGGGCGTATTCGGCTCCCACGTCGCCCAGGTGCTCCGCCGCCTCCGCCGTCTCTGCGCCCGCTACGGATCCGAACCCGTCTTCCTCCTCGCTTCCGCGACCGCGGCGCAGCCCTCGGTCGCCGCCGGCCGTCTCACAGGCCTGCCCGTCAAGGAGGTCGCCGACGACGCCTCGCCGCGGGGAGAGCTGGTCTTCGCCCTCTGGGAGCCTCCGCTGACCGAACTGCACGGCGAGAAGGGGGCACCCGTACGCCGTACCGCCACGGCCGAGACCGCCGACCTCCTGACCGACCTGACCCTGCAGGGTGTGCGCTCGGTCGCCTTCGTACGCTCCCGGCGCGGCGCCGAACTCATCTCCCTCATCGCCAAGGAGCGGCTCGCCGAGGTGGACCGCTCGCTGCCCGGGCGCGTCGCCGCCTACCGCGGCGGTTACCTGCCTGAGGAACGCCGGGCCCTGGAACGAGCGCTGCACTCGGGAGACCTGCTCGGCCTGGCCGCCACGACCGCCCTGGAGCTCGGCATCGACGTCTCGGGCCTGGACGCCGTGGTCATCGCCGGCTATCCGGGTACCCGTGCCTCCCTCTGGCAGCAGGCCGGCCGCGCCGGGCGCTCGGGGCAGGGCGCCCTCGCAGTCCTCGTGGCCCGGGACGACCCGCTGGACACCTTCCTCGTCCACCACCCCGAGGCGTTGTTCCAGCAGCCCGTGGAGTCGACCGTCCTGGATCCGGACAACCCGTACGTCCTTGCTCCCCACCTGTGCGCCGCGGCCGCGGAACTCCCCCTGACGGAATCCGACATCGAGCTCTTCGGCCCCGCTGTACCCGAGCTCCTGCCCCAGCTGGAGGCAGCGAAGCTGCTGCGCAGACGTACGACGGGCTGGCACTGGACGCGCCGTGAACGTGCTGCCGACCTCACCGACATCCGTGGTGGGGGCGGCCGTCCGATCCAGATCGTCGAGGAGGGCACCGGCCGGCTGCTGGGGACCGTCGACGAATCAGCGGCGCACACCGCCGTCCACGAGGGTGCCGTCCATCTCCACCAGGGCCGGACATATCTCGTCCGCGCACTGGACCTGGAGGACTCCGTGGCCCTGGTGGAGGAAGCCGTCCCTCCGTATTCGACCAACGCCCGGGACACGACCGCGATCG
Organism: Streptomyces sp. NPDC091271; assembly: GCF_044757505.1. NCBI lineage: Bacteria > Bacillati > Actinomycetota > Actinomycetes > Kitasatosporales > Streptomycetaceae > Streptomyces > Streptomyces sp. NPDC091271. The sequence goes on from NZ_JBIVVD010000006.1 coordinate 31,834, forward strand.
CCGTGCTGGAGACGGACACCGAGATCCCTTGGGGTGACGGGCGGCTCTGCTTCGGCTCCGTCGAGGTCACCAATCAGGTCGTCTCCTTCCTGCGCCGCAAGCTGATCACCGGGGAGGTCCTGGGCGAGACCAAACTCGACCTGCCGCCCCGCACCCTGCGCACCCGTGCCGTGTGGTGGACGGTCACCGAGGACCAGCTCGATGCCGCCCGAATCACCCCGGAGATCCTCGGAGGGGCCCTGCACGCCGCCGAACACGCCTCCATCGGGATGCTGCCGCTCTTCGCCACCTGCGACCGCTGGGACATCGGCGGTGTCTCCGTGCCGCTCCACCCCGACACGCTCCTTCCCACAGTGTTCGTCTATGACGGCCACCCGGGTGGTGCCGGCTTCGCGGAGCGCGCCTTCCACACGGCCCGTACGTGGCTCACGGCAACGCGCCAGGCCATCGCGTCCTGCGAGTGCGACGCGGGCTGCCCGTCCTGCATCCAGTCCCCCAAGTGCGGCAACGGCAACGAGCCACTGCACAAGCGAGGCGCCGTACGCCTCCTGACAGAGCTGCTCAGGACCGCGCCGTCCGAGCCCACGGAAGGCCGTCCGGCGGAGGGCCCGGAGGGCCCCAGGCCGGAGAGCGCGGCGGGATGAGGCCACGCGCATGCCGGGCCTCCTCGGCGGACGACGGCGCCGCCGGGGGCGGCGAGAGGCCCGGAGGGCCCGCCCTCGACCTGACCTCAGGTGCGTACGGGCCGAAGCGCGCCCGAGCGGTCACGTCGGCGATCTCGCCCTGGACCGCACAGCGCACGATCTCCGCCCCTTGGGCCAAGGCGACCTCTCCAGCGGCCCCGCACGCCGTCTCCGTACCCCTCAACGCCTGGTCAGCCGCGGCGAGCGCAGCCAGATCCGCCGCGCCGCCGGCTTTGTGACGGGCGGAGACGGCCTGTCCGAGAGCGAGCACCGTCGCGAACACCACGCAGAGCGTCGCCGTCATGACGGCCGTCCAGACCGTCGCCAGCCCCCGGTCCCGTGCCCCAGGAGCGGCACTCCCCCTCCTCACGGCTCTGCCCCCACGGTGTCCTCGGCCAACGCGACCGCCTCAGCGCTCAGCGTCAGGCCCAGTGGTCCAGGCCCCGGCGTCGGCGCCTCCACCCGGACTCGCCACAGCCCTCCGGTCCGTTCCACCGCGACCCGGGCCCTTCCCGGCGCCGCCGCCTGAGCCGCGGACCGCACCGATTCCTCCGGCTCCGACCGGGCAGCGGCCCGCGCTCCGGCACGTGCGGCGTCCACACAGCGGATCTGGTCCGAGGCAGCAACCAGCGCCCAGACGAGGGCGAGGACGAAGGCCACCAGCACGGGAAGGACCATGGCTGCCTCTGCCGTCACCGCTCCCCGGTCGCCGCTCCGGCCCCTCCACAGCTCCTCAGAACTTCGCATCTAGGGCGTCCTTGATCAGCGACTGCAAGGCCGACAGCACCGCCCCGCTGGTAACCACCTTGTAGAGCACCGCCGCGAACGCGCAGGCGGCGATGGTCCCCACCGCGTACTCGGACGTCGTCATCCCCCTGTCGAGGCCTCGGGGCCGGGCACGCGTGCCGAACCTGGCCTCCCACGCACGACGCAGCGCACTCAGAGACCACTCCACGGCTTTCCTGTTCATCTCAACCCCCATGTCCGCAAACCACGTTGTTTCGTTCAGAACTTCGGTCCCGCACTTCGAGCAAGCGGGAGTCCGGCCCCGCGCCCTTCGATGCCTGCTTCCGGGAGAGGCGGCTGTTCCCGCTCACCCGCGGTGCAACAGGCCAGTCGCCAGCCCGATCACCACCGGCGCCACACCCACGGCCAGGAAGGCGGGCAGGAAGCAGAGCCCCACCGGTGCGGTGATCAGCACACCGGCCCGCTGGGCACGTGCCACAGCCGCACTCGCCCGCTCGGCGCGCATCTCGTCGGCCAGCCTGGAAACCGGCTCCGCGGCAGGAGCCCCCGTCGTCGCGGCACGCTCAAGGCAGCGGGCCAGCGGCGCGGCACCGGGAAGCTCCCCGAACCGGCCCCATGCCTCAGCAGGTTCACCTCCGAGCAGGATCTCGGCCGCTGTGCGTGCCAGCCGCTCACCGACCGGGCCTCCGACGGACTCCCCGACCGCTTCGGCGGCTTCCCGCGGTCCGGCACCCGCCGAGAGGCAGGACGCCAACAGATCTGCGGTGATCGGCAGTTGCCGGGCGACCAGAGCAGCCTCGGCGTCCCGGCCGGCGGTCCCACGCCCCCTGACGGAGCGCCGCCACCGCCGAACGCCGTACGCCGCCGCAAGACCGGCCCCGCTCCCGGCCACTCCGCCGACGAGAATCCAGACGCCTGCCCAGACGGCCAGGAACACCGTCCACCGCCGCGCACGGCTCCACCCGGGCGCCCGCAGGTCCATCCGCCTCGGTCCCGGGCCGCTCGCGCAGCACCCGGCCAGCAGCGCCCCCCGTCTGCGTATCGCCCGCTCATGCCGCCGGCCTGTGAGCGCGAAGGCGAGGTACGCGGTTGTGCCCAGCGCCACCCCCACCGCCCCGGCCGCCCCCGCCGCGCCCCCCGCACCGGACATCCCGCTCACACCGCCTCCCCGGCCCGCACGATCCGCGATGCCCAGAACAGCCCCGCCGCCTCCAGCAGCCCACCCGCCGCCAGGCAGACGAGTCCCGCCGGGCTGTGCAGGAGAACCTCCAGCGGATCCGCGCCGAGTGCCGCCCCCAGCCCCAGACCCACCACCGGCAGCAACGCCAGGACCACAACCGTCGACCAGGCGCCCGCCAGCTGTGCCCGCAGCTCCTCCCGCCGCCGTCTCTCGCCCCGCAGTGCGCTCTCCAGGCGCGCCAGGCCGGCCGCCAGACCTGCTCCGCCGTCCACCGCCACCCGCCAGCACGCCGCCATACCGGCGAGCCCGTCGAGACCGGGCCCTGCCGCCGCCTGCCGCAGCGCATCCGGCACATCGCCACCGAACCGCGCGGCGGCCAGCACTGCAGGCTCGGCGGCGCCCAGTGCACCAGCGTTCCGCGCGGCGGCGAGCAAGGCCTGCCCTGGCTCGTGCCCGGCTCGCAGCTCGCCGACCACTGCCCCGCAGAGCGACGTCACCGCGTCGGCCGCCTCCTCACGCTCACGCCGCCGTGCCCGCCGACGCAGCCAGCGCCGCACGAGCGGTACCGCCACAGCGCCTGCGAACAGGGGAAGCGCCGATTCGCCCAGCGCCGCGAGAAGAGCCGCTACAGGGGCGCACAGCCATTCCTTCCGCCCGTCGAGGATCGCGCGGGCCGTGGCCCACACCGCCGGCCCCCACGGATCCTCCCGCCGAGCTGTCAGCACCCGGGCGCGCCGGGCTCCTGGGCCCCGGGCCACGGCCAGAGCGCCCGCCAGGCCCGCGCAACCGGCCAGCGACCACGCCGGCACCTGCATCAGCGCGTCGGATCCCACCGGGGTCATGGCTTGTCTCCGATCAGCGCCCCGAGCCTCTCCCAGCCCCGCTCCGTCCCGAACCCCTCGGCACCCCAGCGCAACGCGGGCACAGTGACGACCAGGCCTGCGGCATCCCGCTCGAGGACATGCACCTCGGCCACACGCCGCTGCCCGCCCCTGTCGCGTACGAGATGGACGACCACGGACAGCGCTGCCGCCAACTGGCTGTGCAGAGCGGCCCGGTCGAGGCCGGCAGCCGTCCCGAGAGCCTCCAGGCGCGCCGGGACGTGCTCGGCCGCATTGGCGTGCACCGTGCCGCAACCGCCTTCGTGCCCGGTGTTGAGGGCTGCCAGAAGCTCCGTCACCTCGGCGCCCCTGACCTCTCCCACCACCAGCCGGTCAGGACGCATACGCAACGCCTGGCGCACCAGGTCCCGTAGCGTCACACGCCCGGCACCTTCCTGATTGGCGGGCCGTGTCTCCAGCCGGACCACATGCGGGTGATCCGGGCGCAGTTCCGCCGAATCCTCTGCCAGCACGATGCGCTCCCGCTCACCGACCGCACCCAGCAGACTCGACAGCAGTGTCGTCTTCCCCGCGCCCGTCCCTCCGCTGATCAGGTACGAGACCCGGGCCTCCACCAGAGCTCTCAGCAGCCGGTCGCCGCCGGGCGGGACCGTCCCCGCCGCCACGAGCTCCGCCAAGGTGAAGGCGCGGGGGCGCACCACACGCAGCGAGAGGCACGTCGATCCGACGGACACCGGTGGCAGGACAGCGTGCATGCGCGTCCCGTCCGGCAACCGCGCGTCCACCCACGGCCGGGCGTCGTCCAGTCGTCGCCCCGCTACCGCGGCGAGCCTCTGAGCCAGCCTCCGGACAGCCGCCGCGTCCTGAAAGACGACCCGGGTCAGCTCGAGTCCGCCGCCACGGTCCACCCACACCCGGTCCGGAGCGGACACCAGCACGTCGGTCACCGCCGGGTCTGCCAGGAGCCGCTCCAGCACTCCTGTGCCGACCAGCTCTCCCCGCAGCTCCTCGGCCGCACCGAGCACTTCCGCGTCACCGAGCAGCCGGCCCTGCTCCCTGAGCGCGGCAGCCACCCCCGCCGGGGTGGGCGCCGCACCGCTACGGGCCAGTCGTTGACGTACGGCCTCGAGCAGCGCGTCCGTCATGACGCCACTCCCCCGCGAGACCGGGCCGGAACGGCGTCCGGACGGACCGGGACATCCGCCAGATCCCAGAAGGCCGTGCAGAAGCGGGCCAGTGGCCCGCGGGAATTACCGCCCGGGGGCACACCGCTGTCCTGAGCCGAAGACAGCGCCGGCTCCGCGGGCAGGTCACCGACGAGCGGCAGGTCCAGCGCCCGCACCACCCACTGCTCGTCCAGACCTGCCGTGTAGGGCCCCCGCGCAATGACGCGCAGGTCTTCCACGACCGTGCGGGCCACAGCCGCCACGCGCTGCGCCGCCGCCACCGCTCTCAACTCCCCGGGCACGACCAGCAGCCCCACGTCGAGCTGCGCCAGCGCCTCTGTCACGCTCTCGTCGAACCGGCGCGGCAGATCCACGACCACCACTCCACCCAGCCGGCGAGCGGCGGCGAGCACGGACCGCATGGCCTGTGGCGGAACGATCACCTCGTCGCCCCGGCCCCAGCTGAGCACCCGCAGCCCGTGCAACGCCGGCAGTGAGTCCTCCAGCGCACCTCCGCCCAGCCTCCCTTTCGAACGGGCGAAATCCGGCCACCGCAGGCCCTCGGATTCCTCACCGCCGAGCAGGACGTCGATCCCGCCGCCCAAGGGGTCACCGTCGATCAGCATCGTCCGCCGGCCCGACCTCGCGGCTGTCACGGCAAGTGCGCAGGCCAGCGTGGACGCGCCGGAACCGCCGCGGCCTCCCATCACTCCCACGGTGAGCGCAGGCCTGCCCACGCCCTCCACCGCATTGGCGATCTGGTCGACGAGCCAGCCTTCGGAAGCGGGCAGTCTCAGCACGTATTCGGCCCCGATCTCCACCGCGTGGCGCCACACGTCGGGGTCTTCCTGGTCCCGTCCGACGAGCATCACGCCGGGCCTGCGAGGCATTCCACGGCATCCCCGCGCCGCGTCGTCACCGACCAGGACCATCGGCGCCCGGTCCCAGCCTCCCCTCTCCCCCGGAGGGCTGTGCTGCACTTCCGGCACCGCCCCGGCCGCCGCGCACAGCCTGAGCAGATCGTCCAGCAGATCCGGGTCCTCGGTGAGGATCAGCGGTCCGTCCCGCCGCCCTTCGGCGCCCGACGGCCCTTGGCCCACGAAAGATCCAGCCACGATCTCCGCCCCTCTCACTGTCTCCTCCAGTGCGGTTTCGCGGCGATCTCGAACGCTTCCGAGACGCGCGATTCCGGAACCCACGGACTTCGCGGGTGGAATCAACATGCAACGGCACGGAAAAACATGTGGATCTTGCTCAAAAACTGTGGACAACTCAAGCGTTGTGAATATCTCGGTAGCTCGTACAGGGGACTTTCGCAGCGCAGCCCTTCCACTACGTACGGTGACGAGTCATGATCGAGTGAACCCGCACGAGAGGGCAGCCGACACCGGCAACAAGAGAGGGGGGCCGAAATGCCCGGCCGCGAAACGCATCCGGACATGCGACGACCCCCGCCGGGGGGGAGAGCGGGGGTCGTCCCCACGGCCGACTCGGGGGGGGAGGAGTCGGACCGGGTTAGCACGGTCGCGAACGATCCGTGACTTCCATGGTGTACCCGAGCCCCTTCTCAGGCAAACCCACCTGCCGGATTTTACGCCGAATGGCGGGCCCCTATGCTCACCTTTGTGGAAAACTGCTTCTCGCCGCGTACAGCAGCCTTCTTTGACCTGGACAAGACGGTCATTGCGAAGTCATCGACACTGACCTTCAGCAAGTCCTTCTACCAAGGTGGGCTGATCAACCGTCGTGCCGTACTGCGCACTGCGTACACACAGTTCGTGTTCCTCGCCGGGGGCGCCGATCACGACCAGATGGAGCGGATGCGCGAATACCTCTCAGCGCTCTGCAAGGGGTGGAACGTCCAGCAGGTCAAGGATCTGGTCGCCGAAACCCTGCACGACCTGATCGACCCGATCATCTACGACGAGGCTGCGACTCTCATCGAGGAGCATCACACCGCCGGGCGTGACGTGGTCATCGTTTCGACCTCCGGCGCCGAAGTCGTAGAACCTATCGGAGAACTACTGGGTGCCGACCGGGTCGTGGCGACCCGGATGGTCGTGGGCGACGACGGCTGTTTCACCGGCGAGGTCGAGTACTACGCCTACGGGCCGACCAAGGCCGAGGCGATCAGGACGCTCGCCGAGTCGGAAGGGTACGACCTGTCGCGCTGCTACGCGTACAGCGACTCCGCCACCGACGTACCCATGCTGGAGTCCGTGGGGTACCCCCATGCCGTCAACCCCAGCCGGACCCTTCGGCGCGAGGCCACGCTCCGGGAGTGGCCGATTCTCACCTTCGACCGTCCGGTCCGGCTCAAGCAGCGCCTGCCCGGGTTCTCGATGCCACCGCGGCCGGCGCTCGTGGCGGCAGCGGCAGTGGGCGCGGCCGCGGCGACCGCAGGGCTCGTCTGGTACGCCAATCGTCGCCGCGCCGCCGCGATCACCGCCTGACAGCCGGCCGTCGAGGGCGGGAGCTGTCGTCGACCCTCAATGCCCGACTCACCCGTATTTGAATACAAAAGTAAAGAAAAACGGCCAGGACTTCCGCTCCCCCTTGTCCTGGAGTACAAAGGACTCAACGGCCCGCGAGACCAAGGACATCCGAGAGGATCACCTGTTACGCAGAAGGCCCCACGGACCGAGCACGAAAGCCGAGTACCCACGCGACGTCGACCCGTCGATTACGGGCCAGCCGCACCAGGTGACGGGCAAAGAACCCGACCTGATGGGCAAACAACGAGGACGCTTGGTAACTGGGCGGACGTGCCAGCGGCGGTACCGGAACCGGTACCGCCGCAACCCTTTCCGGGACCTGCCCACATGCCCGAAACCCTCTCCCTGCACCCGGCCGCGCCCACCGCGCGATCAGCCCCGCGGGCAACGCGGCTCAGGCCGCGCCGCGCTGCAGCGCCTCGCACACAGCCGTGGACTCCCTGACGCCCAGCTCCACAGAGCGTCCGCAGTGAGCGATCCAGGCCGCCATACCCTCCGGCCTGCCCGAGAGATATCCCTCGAACGCAGCCACGTAAGCAGCGCGGCCCTGCTCCGCATGACCGACTTCAGCAGGACAGATCGATTTGGGGTCGAGCCCGCTGCCGATCAGCACGATCCGCTCGGCGGTCCGGGCGACCAACCCGTTGTGTGACCCGAAGGGGCGCAACGCGAGCAGTTCGCCGTGGACTACCGAGGACGTCACAAGTGCGGGCGCCGAGCCGCCGGCGATGATCAGCTGCGACAGCCCTTCGAGACGTCCGGACACCTCGTCCGCGCCCGGCACGGGCGCTTCGATCAACGGCTCGTCGACCGGCTCGCCCACCAGTCGCGGCCTGCCGACCGTCTCGTCCGGAGTCGCTCCGCCCGCCGCCACCAGATGCAGGCGGGCAAGCACACGAAGTGGTGACTGCCGCCAGATCGAGAGCAGTTGCCCCGCCTCCGCCGTGAGTCTCAACGCGGCACCGATGGTGCGGGCCTCGTCCTCACCGCTGAAGTCCGTGCGCCGGCGCACCTCCTCGAGGTTCCAGTCGGCGCCCGAGAGCGCCGCCGAACCACGAGCTCCACGCAGGGCCGCCTCCGCGGTGACTTCGTTGCTGCGGCGCCGCATGACCCGGTGCCCGTAGACCCGGTCCACGGCCTTGCGTACGGAGTCCACCGCGTCGGAGACCCCCGGCAGGTCACCCAGAGCGGCAAGCGGGTCAGGGGAAGTCGTACTCATAAGTAGCGAGGCTACGCGCCCCCGCCACGGATACCGCCCAGGAGTGTCCTTCTTCACGAAGATGACAGCAGTGAGCGATGACACCGCTACCCTAGGTGAACATGAAGATCGCTTTCGTAGGGAAGGGCGGCAGCGGCAAGACCACGCTGTCCTCGCTCTTCATCCGCCACCTCGCTGCCAATGAAGCCCAAGTCGTCGCGGTGGACGCCGACATCAACCAGCACCTCGGGGCCGCCCTCGGCCTGGACGAGAAGGAAGCCGCCGCTCTGCCGGCCATGGGTGCCCAGCTGCCCCTCATCAAGGACTACCTCCGCGGAAGCAACCCCCGCATCGCTTCCGCCGCAACGATGATCAAGACGACGCCGCCCGGGGAAGGATCCCGGCTCCTGCGCGTCTGCGAGGACAACCCGGTCTACGACGCCTGCGCCCGCACGGTCCGTCTCGACGACGGGGAAATCCGGCTGATGGCCACCGGACCGTTCGACGAGTCCGATCTCGGTGTCGCCTGCTACCACTCCAAGGTCGGAGCGGTCGAGCTCTGCCTCAACCACTTGGTCGACGGCCCCGACGAATACGTGGTGGTCGACATGACGGCAGGGTCGGATTCGTTCGCGTCGGGAATGTTCACCCGCTTCGACATGACCTTCCTGGTCGCCGAACCGACCCGGAAGGGCGTCTCCGTCTACCGCCAGTACAAGGAGTACGCGCGTGACTTCGGTGTCGCCCTGAAGGTCGTGGGCAACAAGGTGCAGGGGGAGGACGATCTCGACTTCCTGCGCGCCGAGGTCGGCGACGACCTGCTGGTCGGCGTCGGCCAGTCCGACTGGGTCCGGACGATGGAAAAGGGCCGGCCGGCCCCGTTCGAACTGCTGGAAGCGGACAACCGGATGGCGCTGCAGGCCCTGCAGGACGCCGCCGAGGACTCGTACGGGCTGCGCGACTGGGAACGCTACACGCGGCAGATGGTGCACTTCCATCTGAAGAACGCGGAGAGCTGGGGCAACGAGAAGACGGGCGCCGACCTGGCTGCCCAGGTCGACCCCGCCTTCGTCCTGCAGGAGCACCGCGCCGAGACGGGCGCCGTTCAGCCGGCCTGACCGGACGGAGCGACGCCGGAGGACGAACCCTGTTCCGCGCTCCCGTCGGCCCCCTTGCCTGCCGGCTGATCCGCCGGCCTGGCAGGCACGGGGCTGCCCGCGGGCTTACCCGGAGCCGTCCCCGCGAGGAACGCGGTCCAGCCGGGCTCGGGCTCCTGGCCCACCTTCAGCGTCCCGAGTCTGGCGAGCGTCGCCGGATCCTGCACGTCCAGCCAGTCGGCGAGCTGGCGGAAGGAAACGCATTGCACGTCCTGCTTGGTGCACACCGTCTTGATCGTCTCCTCGACCGCGCGCATGTAGGTGCCGCCGTTCCAGGATTCGAAGTGGTTGCCGATGATCAGGGGAGCCCGGTTCCCGTTGTAGGCGCGGTCGAACGCCTGAAGCAGGCCGTCCCGCATCTGGTTGCCCCAGTACTCGTGCTTGTCCGGGTCGCCCTGCGTGGTACCGGACTGGTTGAACATGAAGTTGTAGTCCATCGAGAGCGTCTCGAACGCGCGGCCCGGCACGGGGACGAGTTGCAGGGGGAGATCCCAGAGCCCGTCCTTCTTCGCAGGCCAGACCTGGTTTCCGATGCCGCTGGAGTCGTAGCGGAACCCCATGGTCCGCGCGGCAGCGACCATGTTCTTCTGCCCCTCCAGGCACGGGGTGCGAGCGCCGATCAGCTCCTTGTCGTAGTCGAAGGGCAGCGGCGCTTCGCCCTTGAGGCCCGGGGTGTTGGTCTTCCAGCTCTTCACGAACGACTTCGCCTGGCTGATCTCGCTCTTCCACTCGTCGACCGACCAGGTGCCGACACCCCCGTCCGGGCCGCAGAAGTGCCCGTTGAAGTGCGTGCCGATCTCGTTGCCCTCCAGCCACGCGGCTCGCAGTTCCGTCAGCGTGTCGCGGATTCCCTCCGCGTCGTTGAAGCCGATGTCGGAACGGCCCGCCGAATGCTGCGGGGGGTCGTAGAGCTCCTTCTTCTTCTCCGGCAAGAGGTACACGCCACTGAGGAAGTACGTCATGTTGGCGTCGTACTTCTTCGCGACCGAGCGGAAATGCGAGAACAGTTTCTGGCTGTCCTCACCCGCACCGTCCCAGGAGAACACCACGAACTGCGGAGGCTTCTGGCCGGGCTTGAGACGCTTGGCGACCGGGAGTTTCGGCTGGGCTCCCGTAAAGGCGGTGGAGCCGTCGCCGATGAGCTTGACCGCGCCCTTCGGCGCCGCTGCCGGAGAGTTCTCATCCGCGTCGGGGGCGGACCGCTTCCCGGTTCCGGGCGCGGATCCGGCTGCCCCCGTACCTGGCTCCGAGCAGCCGGCCAGGCCGGCGATCAGCGCCGTGACCACGGCACCCAGGGCGATCCGCTTCGTGGCGGCCATCATCCGTCCACCCTCTTCCTTGCAGATTCGTGCGTTGACGTGCCGACGCGGCGCGGTCAACCTCACACGCAGCTCTGCCGGAATCAGTACGACAAGCCGGATGAAAAGCTGCTTATTCACTGAGAAGAGTGACTGGCTGGGCTATTTGCTCGAAAGCATGGACACCTTTCTTTACCCTCCATTACGATTCGTTTACGGAGAGTTGAGAAATCCCGCCGTTGTACCCCACCGCTGCACGCCGTGACCTACGGCCGCCGTCATTCACATACCGCGACCGCGCTGCCCCGGAGGAGACGGGAACATGTCTGCCTGCGTCCCCACTCGCAACGACCACTCATCCCGCAGTTCGCGCCCTTCTCGGGCCTCGGGATTCAAGCGTCCACACAGTCCGCCGCCTCCCCGCCGCGGACGCTTCCGCGTCTCGGGTGCGGATCTGTCCGCATCGATCACTGTCTTCCTGATCGCCGTTCCCATGTCGCTCGGTCTCGCCGTCGCCATGGACGCACCGCTCGCCGCCGGACTGGTTTCGGCGGCCATCGGCGGCATCGTCGCCGGACTGCTGGGCGGCACGCCGCTCCAGGTCAGTGGCCCGTCCGCCGGACTGACCGTAGTCACAGCAGAATTGATCCAGATCTACGGCTGGCGCACCACGTGCGCGATCACCGTCGGCGCGGGACTCCTGCAGATCCTGCTGGGTTCACTCAGGGCGGCCCGCAGTGCCCTCGCCGTCAGCCCGGCCATCGTGCACGGCACACTCGCCGGAATCGGCGTGGCCATCGCTCTCGCCCAGCTGCACATCGTGTTCGGCGAGGTACCTCGGAGCTCCGCCCTCGACAACGTCCTGTCGCTCCCCTCCCACCTGGCGCACTTCGAGCCGGCCGGGCCCCTCGTCGGCGCACTGACGATCGCTCTTCTCATCGCGTGGCCGCGCATGCCCGGACAGATCGGAGCGGCGCTGCGCAGAATTCCTGCCGCGCTCGCCGCCGTGGTCATCGCGACTGCTGTCGCCGCCGCGGCGGCACCCGGCATCGCCCGGGTGGACCTGCCGTCATGGCACTCGCACGCACTGCCTGAACTCCCGCAGGGCCCGGTGGCCGCACTGGCCACAGCCGTGTTCACCGTCATGCTCGTCGCCAGCCTCGAATCCCTGCTGGCCGCTGTCTCGGTGGACAAGCTGGCCGCAGACCGCTCGACAACCGCGACCAAGGACGGATCGACGCCGCCCGCTCCTGTCAAGCGATCGGACCTCGACCGGGAGTTGCGGGCCCAGGGTGTCGCCAACGCGGTATCAGGGCTCGCCGGCGGGCTGGCCGTATCCGGCGGCGCTGTGCGCAGCTCCGCGAACGTGCGGGCGGGCGCGACGAGCCGCGCCTCCACCGTGCTGCACGGCGTCTGGGTGCTGCTGGCGGCCATGCTGCTGGTCACAGCCCTGGAGTGGATCCCTCTGGCCGCCCTCGCCGCGCTGGTCATGGTGGTCGGGATCCAGATGGTCAGCTTCGCCCACATCCGCAAGGTCCACAGACACCGGGAGTTCCTGGTGTACGGCGCCACGATCAGCGGCGTGGTTCTGGCCGGGGTGCTCGAAGGGGTGGCGATCGGCATCGTCGTGGCGGTGGCCGTCGCCCTGCACCGGCTGGCACGCACGAGGATCACCGTGACCGAGCAGGACGGCCGTTATCTGGTGGCCGCTCGCGGGCAGCTGACCTTCCTGGCCGTCCCCCGGCTCAGCCGCGTGCTCGGCAAGCTCCCGCAAGGGGTCGACGCGGTGGTCGAGTTGGACGGTTTCTTCATGGACCACGCGGCGTACGAGACGATCCAGGACTGGTATGCGGCGCAGACCGCGCTGGGTGGCCGGATCGAGTTCACCGGGCGCTCGGGTGGCCGGATCGCCGAGCCTGCTTCGGCCGCCCATTCCTGCTGCCGCCCATGGACGCCGTGGCGCAACCATCACTGCCACGACGGCGTGCAGGACACCGCGCCGACCACCGCGGCCCCAGACTCGCACGTCGTCTCGAAGGCTTCTCCTTCCAAGGCCCCGGAAAGCCCCTCGGGTCGCCGGCGCGGCGCCCATCGGCTTCTCAGTGGCCTCAGTTCATTCCAGCGCACCACCGCCCCGCTGGTCCGTGAGGAGCTGGCCCGGCTGGCTGCAGAGGGACAGCGGCCTTCGCAGCTGTTCCTCACCTGCGCCGACTCCCGTCTGGTCACCAGCATGATCACCGCGAGTGGCCCGGGAGACCTCTTCACCGTGCGGAATGTCGGCAATCTGGTGCCGCCTCCGGACGCAGGGGATGCTGAGAGCAACGACGATTCCGTCGCCGCCGCCATCGAGTACGCGGTGGATGTGCTGGAGGTCGAGTCCATCACCATCTGCGGCCACTCCGGATGCGGGGCGATGCAGGCCCTGTTGGGAGCCGCACCGGAGACACCCCGGACACCGCTGTGGCGCTGGTTGCGGCACGGTCTGCCGAGCCTGGAGCGCATGCGCTCCCGCCACCACTCCTGGGCCCGCATCGCCGGACGCCTGCCCACCGATGCGGTGGAACAGCTCTGTCTGACCAATGTGGTGCAGCAGTTGGAGCACCTGCGGGCGCACGAATCGGTGGCCCGCCGACTGGCGGCGGGGACCCTGCAGCTGCACGGCATGTACTTTCATGTCGGTGAGGCGCAGGCTTATCTACTGACCGAGGGCGCCAGTTCCGGTACCGGACCCGACGAGGTCTTCGCCCGGGTCGCCCCCGGCGCGGTATGGGGCGCCGAGGACGGCATCGAGACACCGCACCCGGCTCCCGGTACCGCCGTCGACGCCTGAACCACTCACCCGCCCGGTCCGTGAGACCTTGTGGTCCCGCTTTCGCACCGCACAGCGCTGCTTGCGAAAGCGGGACGTGTGGCTCCCTAACACGAGGCACAGGTCTAAACCAATTTCCGGCAGACACTTGTCACCTGGCCCGCAGCCTGATGAGCTGTCCCCCGGGACACAACGGACACCCTGGGAATGGGAGATGTCGTGAGCAACGAAAGCCTGGCCAATCTGCTCAAGGAGGAGCGGCGGTTCACACCGCCTGCCGATCTGGCCGCGAACGCCAACGTGACAGTGGAGGCGTACGAGCAGGCCGAGGCGGACAGGCTGGGCTTCTGGGCCGAGCAGGCCCGCCGCCTGACCTGGGCCACGGAGCCGACCGAAACGCTCGACTGGAGCAATCCACCCTTCGCGAAGTGGTTCGCGGACGGCAAACTCAACGTCGCGTACAACTGCGTCGACCGCCATGTCGAGGCGGGCAACGGCGACCGGGTCGCGATCCATTTCGAAGGCGAGCCCGGCGACAGCCGCGCGATCACCTACGCGGAGCTGAAGGACGAGGTCTCCCGCGCCGCCAACGCGCTGACGGAGCTCGGTGTCGGCAAGGGCGACCGGGTCGCCGTCTACCTGCCGATGATCCCGGAAGCCGCCGTGGCGATGCTGGCCTGCGCCCGTATCGGCGCAGCGCATTCGGTGGTCTTCGGCGGCTTCTCCGCGGACGCCATCGCCGCCCGCATCCAGGACGCCGACGCCAAGGTCGTCATCACCGCCGACGGCGGCTACCGCCGCGGCAAGCCCTCCGCGCTCAAGCCCGCGGTGGACGACGCAGTCTCGCGCATCGACAGCGTCGAGCACGTCCTGGTGGTCCGCCGCACGGGGCAGGACACCGCATGGTCCGAGGGCCGGGACGTCTGGTGGCACGAGATCACCGCCCGGCAGTCTGCCGAGCACACGCCCGAGGCGTTCGACGCGGAGCAGCCGCTCTTCATCCTCTACACATCGGGAACCACGGGTAAGCCGAAGGGCATCCTGCACACCTCCGGGGGTTACCTGACCCAGACGGCCTACACCCACCACGCGGTCTTCGACCTCAAGCCCGAGACGGACGTGTACTGGTGCACCGCCGACATCGGCTGGGTGACCGGACACTCGTACATCGTCTACGGACCCCTGGCCAACGGCGCGACCCAGGTCATGTACGAGGGCACGCCCGACACCCCGCACCAGGGGCGCTTCTGGGAGATCGTCCAGAAGTACGGCGTGACGATTCTCTACACCGCGCCGACGGCGATCCGGACGTTCATGAAGTGGGGCGACGACATCCCCGCGAAGTACGACCTCACCTCCCTGCGCGTCCTGGGCTCGGTGGGTGAGCCGATCAACCCCGAGGCCTGGATCTGGTACCGCAAGCACATCGGCGCCGATGCCTGCCCGATCGTGGACACCTGGTGGCAGACCGAGACCGGCGCCATGATGATCTCGCCGCTTCCCGGGGTCACGGCGACGAAGCCCGGCTCCGCCCAGCGGGCCCTGCCCGGCATCTCGGCCACCGTCGTCGACGACGAGGCCCATGAAGTGCCGAACGGCGGGGGCGGCTATCTCGTCCTGACCGAGCCGTGGCCGTCGATGCTCCGCACCATCTGGGGCGACGACCAGCGCTTCCTCGACACCTACTGGTCGCGCTTCGAGGGCAAGTACTTCGCCGGCGACGGTGCCAAGAAGGACGAGGACGGCGATATCTGGCTGCTCGGCCGGGTGGATGACGTCATGCTCGTGTCCGGGCACAACATCTCGACCACCGAGGTCGAGTCGGCCCTCGTGTCGCACCCCTCCGTCGCCGAGGCAGCCGTCGTCGGCGCCAACGACGAGACGACCGGCCAGGCCATCGTCGCCTTCGTGATCCTGCGCGGGACGGCCACCGCCTCGGAGGAGCTGGTCGCAGAGCTGCGTAACCACGTCGGCACCACGCTCGGGCCGATCGCCAAGCCCAAGCGCGTCCTGCCGGTGGCGGAGCTGCCGAAGACCCGGTCCGGCAAGATCATGCGCCGCCTGCTGCGTGACGTCGCCGAGAACCGCGAGCTGGGCGATGTCACCACGCTCACGGATTCCTCGGTCATGGCACTCATCCAGACACAACTGCCTTCCGCCTCGTCCGAGGACTAGACCGGGCCGGAAAGAGCGGAGACGGGTCGAGTCGGGCCAGGCCCATACACGGACCTGGGCCCGAAGGGGCTCCGTTCGCATACCCCGAGGGGCACCCGGAATCACGCGGGTGCCCCTTCCGGCTGCCGGGGAATGGCAGAGACGTACGGATGCCGGTGCGCGCCGTCGCGCGGGGCACGCCGCATCCGGATACGTTTCCGATAGCCCAGGTAGAGTGGTGATTTCGTCGGCGAAGCGCGTCAGCGCGATCACGTGCCCGCCGGTGAGAAGCCCGAACGCCTAGCGCGGCGCGCGAGCGACAACAGCACAAGAAAATCTCCACAGGGGCGCCGGGAAGTCTGGTCGGCATGTGTATCCGCCATGCCACCACTGCCGTAATCCGACCCGGAGGTCTCCCTCGTGGCCCCGCCCGTCCCCCCTTCCGGCCGCCGCACTCTGCTCGGCCGGCTTTCCCTCCCCGAGCGCAATTACGTCGCGGAGGCCCTGCGCACCGAGACGGTCGGTGGCGTCATCCTGCTGGTCGCGGCCGTAGCCGCGCTGATCTGGGCCAACACCTTCGGCTCCACGTACGCGTCCGTCAGCCATTTCCACTTCGGTCCCGAGGTGCTGGGGCTCAATCTCTCGGTGTCCCACTGGGCGGCCGACGGGCTGCTCGCGATCTTCTTCTTCGTCGCGGGCGTCGAGCTCAAGCGGGAGCTGGTCGCCGGCGAGCTCCGCGACCCCCGGGCCGCGGCCCTGCCCGTAGCGGCGGCGCTCTGCGGCATGGCCGTCCCCGCCGTCGTCTACACACTGACCGCCGCACTCGGTGGAGGGTCCCTCGACGGCTGGGCCGTCCCCACCGCCACCGACATCGCGTTCGCGCTCGCCGTTCTCGCGGTCATCGGCACCTCGCTGCCGTCGGCGCTACGCGCTTTCCTGCTGACGCTCGCCGTCGTCGACGACCTCTTCGCCATCCTCATCATCGCGGTCTTCTTCACCGAGGACCTCGACTTCCTGGCACTCGGCGGCGCCTTCGCGGGTCTGCTCGTCTTCTACGTGCTGCTGCGCGCGGGGGTGCGAGGCTGGTACGTATATCTGCCGCTCGCCCTGGTCATCTGGGGACTGATGTACAACAGCGGCGTCCACGCGACGATCGCCGGCGTGGCCATGGGGCTCATGCTGCGCTGCACCAGGCGCGAGGGAGAGACGCACTCCCCGGGCGAGCACATCGAGCATCTGGTGCGCCCTCTGTCGGCTGGCGTCGCGGTTCCGCTCTTCGCTCTCTTCTCGGCCGGTGTCACCCTCAAGGGCGATGCCCTGGCCGGTGTCTTCACCCGGCCCGAGACGCTCGGCGTGGTTCTCGGTCTGGTCATCGGCAAGACCGTGGGCATCTTCGGCGGCACGTGGCTCATCACCCGCTTCACCAAGGCTCAGCTGAACAAGGACCTCGCCTGGGCAGATGTCTTCGCCGTAGCCACGCTGGCCGGTATCGGCTTCACGGTTTCGCTGCTCATCGGGGAGCTCGCCTTCACCGGCGACGAGGACATGATCAACGACGTGAAGGCAGCGGTGCTCATCGGTTCCCTGATTGCCGCCGTACTCTCCGGTGTACTGCTCAAACTGCGGGTACGCAGATACAGGGCGCTGTACGAGGCCGAGGAGATCGACGCGGACGAATCGGGGGTGCCCGACGTCTACGAGCAGGACGACCCTGAGTATCACCTGCGCATGGCCGCGATCTACGACAGGAAGGCTGCCGAGCACCGTCGCCTTGCCGAACGGGCGGGGGCAGCGAGCAGCAAGCCGGACAGTCCGGCATGATCTGACATCGGATGTACGGAAGAAGAGAGGGAGTCAGGGATGAGCGACCCCGGCAACTACGCGGGCAGCACCGATCGTAGTCTCGGACAGCTGTTCGCTTCGGCGACCGCTGAGATGTCCGCGCTGGTGCACGACGAGATCGCGCTGGCCAAGGCCGAGATGCGTCAGGACGTCAAGCGTGGCGCGATCGGCAGCGTGGCTTTCATCGTCACGGGTGTGCTGATCCTGTTCGCGATCCCCGTGCTGAGCTTCGCCGCCGCCTACGGCATCCACAATCTCGGGCTCGGGCTCGCCTGGTCGTTCCTGATCGTCGGCGGTGCGTTCATCCTGCTGGGGATTCTGCTCGCCCTCTTCGGGCTCGCCAAGTTCAAGAAGGTCAAGCCGCCGGAGAAGTCCATCGCCTCGGCCAAGCAGACCGCGGCGGTCCTCCAGGGCGTGAAGCCCCACCCCCGCCCCTCCGCTGGCGCGCGTGCGATCGAGCAGGCACAGGGCAGCACACTCGCGGACATGGCCATCGAGAGCCGTCCTGTCCAGGACAAGGCGGTCTCTGTGACACGCTCGTCCACATGACCGACCCCGATTTCAGCGCATCCGGTCCGGTGGGGCCGCTGGGGCCGGCTGCCGGTTCCGGCAGCCCTGTCCGCCTCGACGGGCCCTGGACCCACCGTGATGTGGCCGCCAACGGCGCGCGCTTCCATATCGCCGAGCTCGGCGACGGGCCGCTGGTGCTGTTGCTGCACGGCTTCCCGCAGTTCTGGTGGACCTGGCGCCATCAGCTGACCGCCCTGGCCGACGCCGGATACCGCGCGGTCGCGATGGACCTCCGCGGGGTCGGCGGCAGCGACCGTACGCCCCGGGGCTATGACCCCGCGAATCTCGCCCTCGACGTCACCGGCGTGATCCGCTCCCTCGGCGAGCCGGACGCGGCGCTCGTGGGGCACGACATGGGTGGTTATCTCGCCTGGACGGCGGCTGTGATGCGGCCGAAGCTGGTCCGGCGGCTCGTCGTGTCGTCGATGCCGCATCCGCGCCGCTGGCGTTCCTCGATGCTTTCGGACTTCGCTCAGTCCCGCGCCGGTTCGCATGTGTGGGGCTTCCAACGTCCGTGGGTGCCGGAGCGTCAGCTCGTCGCGGACGACGCGGCGTTGGTGGCGCGGTTGATCCGCGACTGGTCGGGGCCGCGGACACCAGGCTTCCCCGACGACCTGACCACGGACGTCTACCGGCGCGCGATGTGCATCCCCTCGACGGCCCACTGCTCGATCGAGCCGTACCGCTGGATGGTCCGCTCACTGGCCCGTCCGGACGGCGTCCAGTTCAACCGGCGAATGAAGCGCCCGGTGCGTGTGCCCACCCTGCATCTCCACGGCTCGCTCGACCCGGCGATCCGGACCCGTAGTTCCGCGGGGTCCGGCGAGTACGTCGAGGCGCCGTACCGGTGGCGACTTTTCGACGGTCTGGGGCACTTCCCCCACGAGGAGGATCCGGTGGGCTTCTCGGCCGAACTCATCAACTGGCTCAAGGATCCTGAGCCCGACCGGTAGTCGACGGGCACAGTTGTCCGACGAACAGCCAATTGCCTGCCGCATAAGCCAATTGGCTGACTCGCGCACGATTACCGACCTTGGGTCACGGGCAGACGTCGGGGTATGAGCTGGACGCGCGACTTCAATGACGCAGCACGCAACCGCCGCTCGACCGCTCCTGCTGGTCAGAGCATTCATGAGGGGGGCGGCTCCCTGAGCCGGGTGCACGATGTGAGCGATTTCCATGATCTCCGGCTGGGCATTCCGCGCATTCTCCACCGCCGGGCCCGCTGGGTCTCGGCGCGCCTGCGCCATCCCCGCGGATGACGCGGTAGCCGTTCGACAGCACGCCGCGCGCAGGTCCCCGGCCCGTGAGGACCGGGGACCGTACGTGGGTCAGTACGGCAGTGTCAGGTGGTCCGGGGTTCCCGGTTCCGCCTACCCACGGCTCAGAGCGCACAACCCTGGCTGTCGACCTGCTGGGCCGTGGACCTGCCGAGCTCGATGTCCTCGCGGATCTCGTCGGCCGTCAGCGCGTAACCCGTGTCCGGGTCGTCGAGCGACTTCGCGAACACCACTCCGTACACCTTCCCGTCCGGAGTGAGCAGCGGGCCACCGGAGTTGCCTTGGCGGACGGTCGCGAAGAGCGAGTACACGTCGCGCCGCACGGTGCCCCGGTGGTAGATGTCCGGGCCGTTGGCGTCGATACGGCCCCTGATGCGCGCCGAGCGCACGTCGTAGGCGCCGTTCTCCGGGAAGCCGGCGACGATGGCGCTGTCACCGCTCCCCGCGTCCTTGTCGGTGTCGGTGAAGCGCAGCGGCTCGGCGTCGAGGTCCGGGACGTCCAGTACGGCGATGTCCCGCTGCCAGTCGTAGAGGACGACCTTGGCGTCGTACAGCCGGCCTTCGCCACCGATCTGGACGGTCGGTTCGTCGACGCCGCCGACCACGTGGGCGTTGGTCATCACGCGGCGGTCGGAGAACACGAAACCGGTCCCTTCGAGGACCTTGCCGCACCCCGGGGCCATGCCGACGACCTTGACGATGGACTTCTTCGCGCGGGCGGCGACAGGGCTTCCCGCCAGCGCGGGATCCGGCGGTTCGACCGCGGTGATGGGCTCGTTGGCGAACGGGCTGAAGACCTGCGGGAAGCCGTTCTGCGCGAGGACGGACGAGAAGTCCGTGAACCAGTTGGAGGCCTGATCGGGCATCACCCGGGAGACCCCGAGCAGGACCGAGGAGCTACGGACCTCCTTGCCCAGGGTCGGCAGTGACGTACCGGCCAGCGCCGAGCCGATCAGCCAGGCCACCAGGAGCATGGCCACCACGTTGACCAGGGAGCCGCCCGTGGCGTCCAGGGCCCGTGCGGGCGACCAGGTGATGTACCGGCGGAGCCGGTTGCCGAGGTGGGTGGTGAAAGCCTGGCCCACCGAGGCGCACACGATCACGATCACTACCGCGACGATGGCGGCGGTGGAGGAGACTTCCGACCCGTCGGTCGCCTGGTCCCAGATGACCGGCAGCAGGTAGACGGCCACGAGCCCGCCGCCCAGAAAGCCGATCACGGACAGGATGCCGACGACGAAACCCTGGCGGTAGCCGATGACCGCGAACCACACGGCGCCGACGAGCAGCAGGATGTCCAGCACGTTCACCGTCTATAGCCTCGCAGATTCGTCACCTGGCCCGTCCGGTTCGACGGGGTCCGGGCCAGGCCCGGAACAGCGCAGCACGGGAGTCAGCCTGTCATGCGCGCCAGTCGAGCGGCACCTGCCTGGTCCTGTCCCAGGGGCGTTCCCACCCCGCGTAGTGCACAATCCTGTCGATCACCCCGGCTGTGAATCCCCACACCAGGGCGGATTCGACCAGAAATGCGGGACCTTCGTGGCCGCTGGGGTGGACGGCTGTCACACGGTTGGCGGGATCCGTGAGATCCGCCACGGGGGCGGTGAAGACCCGGGCGGTCTCGGCCGGATCGACGGCTCCCACCGGGCTCGGCGTCCGCCACCAGCCGAGGACGGGTGTGACGACGAAGCCGCTCACCGGGATGTAGAGCCGGGGCAGCACCCCGAAGAGCTGGACTCCGCTCGGATCGAGTCCGGTCTCCTCCTCGGCCTCCCTCAGCGCGGCCCTGAGCGGCCCGGTGGTGGTGTGGTCGCCGTCCTCGGGGTCGAGGGAGCCCCCGGGGAAGGACGGCTGGCCGGCATGGGAGCGCAGGGAACCGGAACGCTCCATCAGGAGAACCTCCGGACCGCGCTCACCCTCGCCGAAGAGGATCAGGACGGCGGACTGGCGCCCGGCGCCGCTCTCAGGCGGCAGGAAGCGGCTGAGCTGGTGCGCCCGCACCGTGCGCGCCGCCTGGGCCACCGGCTCCAGCCAGCCGGGCAGGCCGTCGGTGGTGACGGTGAGCGCGCTGTCCTGGGGCGTGCTCGTCCCGGTGGCGGCCGCGTCGGCTGCGGCCCGTGTCCTCTGTGCGTGCGTCATGGGCACCCCCGTCGTTCCAACGCCTGTCGTCGGCCATTTCGTTCCGCACGGGCCCGCCTGGGCGGGCCGGCCGCTCACCCGGCTCCCAGCGGCGGTGCGGGACTGCCCGGATAGTCCGGGGGCGGGCTGAGGCGCTGGCCCGGGTAGCCGCCCTTCTCGTACTTCAGGAGCTTCTTCGCCTTCTCGGGGTCCGTCTCGCCCTCCCCGTAGGCAGGGCAGAGGGCCGCGATCGGACAGGCGCCGCAGGCGGGCTTGCGGGAGTGGCAGATGCGGCGCCCGTGGAAGACCACGCGGTGCGAGAGCATCGTCCACTCGCTCTTCGGGAAGATCGCGGCGATCTCGGCCTCGACCTTCTCCGGGTCCTCCTGCTCGGTCCATTTCCAGCGGCGGACCAACCGGCCGAAGTGGGTGTCCACCGTGATGCCGGGTACACCGAACGCGTTGCCGAGGACGACGTTGGCCGTCTTGCGCCCGACGCCGGGCAGCTTCACGAGATCCGCCAGCCGGCCGGGGACCTCTCCGCCGAAGTCGTCCCTGAGAGCGGCCGACAGGCCCATGAGGGAGCGCGCCTTGGCCCGGAAGAAACCGGTCGGCCGGATGATCTCCTCCAGCTTCTCGGGAACGGCGGCGGCCATGTCCTCGGGCGTCGGATAGGCGGCGAAGAGTGCCGGGGTGGTCTGGTTGACCCTCAGGTCGGTGGTCTGGGCGGAGAGAACCGTGGCCACCAGGAGTTCGAACGGATTGCGGAAGTCCAGCTCGGGGTGGGCATATGGGTAGACCTCGGCGAGCTCGCGGTTGATCCGGCGGGCACGGCGGACCATCGCGAGATGCGACTCAGGCTTCGCGGACTTGCCCGACGCTGCTCCCGTCGGGCGATTTGCAGCTTTTTTCATACCTCGTGCGGCCTGTTCGCCCACAGCGGAATTCCTGTCTCCCGACACCCCATCAGCCCCCTTGGCCTGCGCTCTCACCGGCGTTCCGGACACCCGGCCAGCCTAGAGCCAGGGGCTGACATCCGCCCCGGTCACCGCGTATCCACGCCCAATCGGCCCCCTGCCGTAGGGTCCGGCACGCCCGTGCGTCAAACTGGTTTGTGATCGATCGCACTGTTTTACCGTCCGGCATCATGGAAACGACGCTTCCCTGAACAGGCCGACAAGGAGAGAACTCGTGGACGACGTTCTGCGGCGCGCCCCGCTTTTCGCGGCGCTCGATGACGAGCAGGCCGCGGAGCTCCGCGCCTCGATGAGTGAGGTGACCCTCGCACGCGGTGACGCGCTGTTCCACGAGGGCGACCCGGGCGACCGCCTGTACGTGGTCACCGAGGGCAAGGTGAAGCTCCACCGCACCTCACCCGACGGGCGGGAGAACATGCTGGCCGTCCTCGGCCCCGGCGAGCTGATCGGGGAGCTGTCGCTCTTCGACCCCGGCCCGCGCACCGCGACCGCGAGCGCGCTCACCGAGGTCAAGCTCCTCGGCCTCGGCCACGGAGACCTCCAGCCCTGGCTGAACGCCCGCCCCGAGGTGGCCACCGCGCTGCTGCGCGCCGTCGCCCGCCGCCTGCGCAAGACCAACGACCAGATGTCCGACCTGGTCTTCTCCGATGTGCCGGGCCGCGTCGCCCGCGCGCTCCTCGATCTGTCGCGCCGCTTCGGCGTGCAGTCGGAGGAGGGCATCCACGTCGTGCACGACCTGACGCAGGAAGAGCTGGCCCAGCTGGTCGGCGCCTCCCGCGAGACGGTCAACAAGGCGCTCGCGGACTTCGCGGGCCGCGGCTGGCTGCGGCTCGAGGCGCGCGCCGTGATCCTTCTGGACGTGGAGCGGCTGGCGAAGCGGTCCCGCTGACGCACGCACGCTCGCCGAAAAGGCCCCACCGCCGGTGGGGCCTTTCGCGTACCTCCCGGGGCCGGTCCGGGTCAGATCAGGCCGTGCTCGGTCAGGTACTCCAGCTGGGCCCGCACCGACAGCTCCGCCGCCGGCCAGAGGGAACGGTCCACATCCGCGTACACCGCCGCCACGACCTCGGCGGGCGTCCGGTGCCCCGCCTCCACGGCCGTCTCCACCTGGGCCAGGCGGTGCGCCCGGTGGGCGAGATAGAACTCGACGGCGCCCTGCGCGTCCTCCAGCACCGGCCCGTGCCCCGGGAGCACCGTGTGCACCCCGTCGTCGACGGTCAGCGAGCGCAGCCGCCGCAGAGTGTCCAGGTAGTCCCCGAGCCGCCCGTCCGGGTGGGCGACGACGGTGGTGCCGCGCCCGAGGATCGTGTCGCCCGTCAGCACGGCCCGGTCGGCCGGCAGGTGGAAGGAGAGCGAGTCCGCGGTGTGTCCCGGCGTGGGGACGACCCGGAGTTCCAGCCCGCCCGTGGTGATCACGTCGCCTGCGGCGAGCCCCTCGTCGCCAAGCCGCAGCGCCGCGTCCAGGGCGCGCACCTTCGTGCGCGTGAGCTCGGCGAACCGGGGCGCACCCTCCGCGTGATCAGGGTGCCCGTGCGTGAGCAGGGTGAGACCGACGCGCCTGCCCGTCCGTTCCACGGTGTCGATGACGGCCCGCAGGTGTACGTCGTCGAGCGGCCCCGGGTCGATCACCACCGCCAGGTCCGAGTCCGGTTCGGCGACGATCCAGGTGTTCGTGCCGTCCAGGGTCATCGCGGACGCGTTGGGGGCCAGGACGTTGACCGTACGGGTGGTGGCGGGCCCGGGGAGGACCCCGCCGCGGGGCTGTCCGGGCAGTGCGGCCGCGTCGCTCACGAGGCGGCCCCGTCCGTGATGCCGGTGGTGGGATCCGCGCCCTCCGCAGCTGAGGGGGAAGCGGTTCCGCCTGCCGTCGGGACGTGTTTGGTGAACTCGTCATGGCCCGGCCAGCTCAACACCAGCTCGTCGCCCTCCATACGGGCTTCTGCCAGCACGGGAGCAAGGTTCTGGGAATCCGCTGCCTTCAGCGCCTCCGCGGCCGTCCCGTACGGCCTCAGCGCCCGCAGGGTGGCCACGGTGGGCGGCATCATCAGCAGTTCGCCCTTGTCGTAGCCGTCGGCGGCGTCGCCGGGCCGGATCCACACCGTCCGGTCGGCCTCGGTGGAGGCGTTCCGGGTGCGCTGACCCTCCGGGAGGGCGGCCACGAAGAACCAGGTGTCGTAGCGTCGCGGTTCGAAGGCGGGGGTGATCCAGCGCGCCCACGCGGCCAGCAGATCGGAACGCAGCACCAGGCCCCTGCGGTCCAGGAACCCCGCGAAGGACAGCTCCCTGGCGACGAGGGCCTCACGGTCGGCCTCCCAGCCGGCGCCCGTGGTGTCGCTCACGACGGTGTCGGCGGTCGGCCCGGCCAGCAGGACGCCCGCTTCCTCGTACGTCTCACGGACCGCGGCGCAGACGACGGCCTGAGCCTCGGCGGCCGTGGCGACACCGAGGCGGGCGGCCCAGGTGTCCAGGGACGGTCCCGCCCAGCGCACGAGGTGGTCGTCGTCGCGCGGGTCGACCCCGCCACCCGGATAGGCGTACGCACCGCCGGCAAACGCCATGGAGGTGCGCCGGCGCAGCATGTGCACGGCGGGACCGGAGGTGTCCGGCCCCGACGTGTCGTCCCGGAGCAGCATCACCGTGGCCGCACGCCTGGGGGTCACGGCTGTCAGCTCGCCGCTGGCGAGGGCCCGGATCCGGGCGGGCCATTCCGGTGGGTACCACTGACCGTTGGACATGGCCGGAGGCTATCCGGAACCGCGCCGATGTTCGAGGGCCCCCGGGCACCGTTCCCTGCCCCTTACACACAGATCCCGCCCGGTCCCAGGACCGGACGGGATCATGGAAGTGCGGGATCAGGCGTCGACGAGCTCGACCTGGACCTCGACCTCGACCGGTGCGTCCAGCGGCAGCACCGCCACGCCGACGGCACTGCGGGCGTGCACGCCCTTGTCGCCCAGGACCGCGCCCAGGAGCTCGCTCGCACCGTTGACGACCCCCGGCTGCCCGGTGAAGTCGGTGGCGGAGGCGACGAAGCCCACGACCTTCACGACCCGGGCGATCCGGTCCAGGTCGCCGGCGACCGACTTCACCGCCGCGAGGGCGTTCAGTGCGCAGGTCCTCGCCAGTTCCTTGGCCTCGTCCGCCGTCACCTCGGCGCCGACCTTGCCGGTCACCGCGAGTGTGCCGCCCACCATCGGGAGCTGGCCGGAGGTGTAGACGTACACCCCCGACTGCACGGCCGGCTGGTAGGAGGCCAGCGGCGGTACGACGTCCGGGAGCGCCAGGCCGAGTTCGGCGAGCTTCGCCTCGACGGCGCCCGCCACTACGGCTTCTCCCGCTTCAGGTAGGCCACGAGCTGCTCGGGGTTGTTCGGGCCGGGAACGACCTGGACCAGCTCCCAGCCGTCCTCGCCCCAGGTGTCCAGAATCTGCTTGGTCGCGTGCACGAGAAGGGGCACGGTCGCGTATTCCCACTTGGTCATGAGCCGACTGTAATGCCTGGCACAGGCGGCCTCGTGCGTAGCCTGCCTGCCGACTGGTTAGGCTCGAAGACGTGAGCAGGTTCCAGGTCGTCAGCGGCAAGGGCGGGACCGGTAAGACCACGGTCGCCGCCGCACTCGCGCTCGCCCTCGCGACCGAGGGCAGGCGCACTCTCCTCGTGGAGGTCGAGGGCAGGCAGGGCATCGCCCAGCTCTTCGAGTCCGAACCACTCCCCTACGAGGAACGCAGGATCGCCGTGGCTCCCGGCGGCGGCGAGGTCCACGCACTGGCGATCGACGCCGAGCGCGCACTTCTGGACTACCTCCAGATGTTCTACAAGCTGGGCAGCGCGGGCCGGGCCCTGAAGAAGCTCGGCGCGATCGACTTCGCCACCACCATCGCCCCGGGGGTCCGCGACGTCCTGCTGACGGGCAAGGCCTGCGAGGCCGTACGCCGCAAGGACAAGCAGGGCAGGTTCGTCTACGACTACGTGATCATGGACGCGCCCCCCACCGGCCGCATCACCCGCTTCCTCAACGTGAACGACGAGGTGGCCGGGCTGGCGCGGATCGGCCCCATACACAATCAGGCGCAGGCCGTGATGCGGGTCCTGAAGTCCCCCGAGACGGCGGTCCACCTGGTGACGCTCCTGGAGGAGATGCCGGTCCAGGAGACAGCGGACGGCATCGCCGAGCTCCGCGCCGCCGAACTGCCCGTGGGCCGGGTCGTCGTGAACATGGT
Organism: Streptomyces sp. NPDC091271; assembly: GCF_044757505.1. Lineage (NCBI taxonomy): Bacteria > Bacillati > Actinomycetota > Actinomycetes > Kitasatosporales > Streptomycetaceae > Streptomyces > Streptomyces sp. NPDC091271. The sequence continues at coordinate 58,570 of NZ_JBIVVD010000006.1, forward strand.
GCGGCCCCACCTCCTGGACGAGGACGCGCTGCGTACGGCCTCGGGAGACCGTCGCAAGGAGATCGCGAAGACGCTCACCCGGGCCGGGGTGACAGGTTCCGCCGGGCTGGTACGACCGCTCGTCACGCAGGCCGCCGAGCACGCCCAGCGCGTCGGCCTGGAGCGTGAGCAACGGGCGGTGCTGGCGGGGCTGGGACTGCCCATGGCCGAGCTCCCGCTGATGGGTGAGGGAGTGAGTCCGAACGCGCTGCACGAGCTGGCGGCGGAGTTCCGCAAGCAGGGTGTGGGCGACGAGACCGCGGACGCGGCGGGGCAGAGGGCCCGGGGCGGGAAGCGACGCGGATCCGGAGAAGGGGTGGGGTCATGACACTGGGCACGGACATCGCACCGGGGCTGGAGACCGACGCGCTCCTGGACGACCCGGAGATCCGTATCGTCGTGTGCTGCGGTTCCGGGGGCGTGGGCAAGACCACGACCGCGGCGGCTCTCGGCGTACGGGCGGCCGAGCGCGGGCGCAAGGTCGTCGTCCTCACCATCGACCCGGCCCGCCGGCTCGCCCAGTCCATGGGCATCGACCAGCTGGACAACATCCCGCGCCGGGTCGAGGACATCGAGGGCGAGGGCGAGCTGCACGCCATGATGCTCGACATGAAGCGCACCTTCGACGAGACCGTCGAGGCGCACACGGATGCCGAGCGGGCGCGCGCGATCCTGGAGAACCCCTTCTACCAGTCCCTGTCGGCCGGGTTCGCGGGCACGCAGGAGTACATGGCGATGGAGAAGCTGGGCCAGCTGCGGGCGCGCGACGAGTGGGACCTGATCATCGTCGACACTCCGCCGTCCCGTTCCGCGCTGGACTTCCTGGACGCGCCGAAACGTCTCGGCTCCTTCCTGGACGGGAAGTTCATCCGGCTGCTGATCGCCCCGGCGAAGATCGGCGGGCGTGCCGGGATGAAGTTCCTCAACGTCGGGATGTCGATGATGACGGGGACGCTCGGCAAGCTGCTCGGCGGACAGTTCCTCCGCGACGTACAGACCTTCGTCGCCGCGATGGACTCCATGTTCGGCGGATTCCGTACCCGGGCCGACGCCACGTACAAGCTGCTGCAGGCGCCCGGCACGGCGTTCCTCGTGGTGGCGACGCCGGAGCGGGACGCACTGCGCGAGGCCGCGTACTTCGTGGAACGACTGGCCGCGGAGGAGATGCCACTGGCCGGCCTGGTCCTCAACCGGGTGCACGGAAGCGAGGCCGCACGGCTCTCCTCGGAGCAGGCGCTGGCAGCCGCAGAAAATCTTGAAGGCGTCGGCATTGTGGATCAGACGGCCGGGAAGGCTGGCCTTGGTGACGTGGACCCTGGGTCCGCCGCCTCTCCCGAAGCCCCGGAGCCGCTCTCCCCCGAGCGCAGCAACGAGCACGCCCCGCACGAGCCGTCACAGCAGGAGCCGCCCCAGCACGACCGGACGACGCACACCCCTGAGCCCGAGCCGCACGGCCGTGGCCGGAAATCGCCTGACCCGTCCGGACCAGCCGCGCGCACAGAAGCCGCGCACACGGAAGCCGCGCGCACGGAAGCAGACAGGCACAGCACACCCGCCACGGACGCCGTATCCGTCGAGGTCTCCATCGAGCAGCTGACCGCGGGTCTGTTGCGGCTGCACGCGGAGCGGATGCACGTCGTCGCACGCGAGCAGCACACCCGGGACCACTTCACCACGCTTCACCCCGAGGTGCCGGTGGCCGAGGTGGCCGCGCTGCCCGGTGACGTACACGACCTCTCAGGCCTCAGGGCCATCGGGGAACTGCTCGCGACCGGTTCCGCTTCCGCGCCGGCCGGAGCTGCCTAGGACCACCACCGGGCGTGCCCCGGGGCGGTCCGTGCGGCACTGCCCGCACTTACCCCACGGCGGCGAACGTCTCGTGCAGTTCGTCGTCGTGCAGACCCTCGTCGTGCAGATCGTCGTGCAGACCCACCGCTGCCGGCAGCATCCCCGTGGACCGCTCGTACTCACTGCGCGCGGTCTCCAGCAGGCGGCGCCAGGACGTGACGGTTGGCCTTCGGCGCAGCAGTGCGCGGCGCTCCCGCTCCGTCATTCCGCCCCACACGCCGAACTCGACGCGATTGTCCAGCGCATCAGCCAGGCACTCGGTCCGCACCGGGCAACCGGTGCACACCGCCTTGGCCCTGTTCTGCGCTGCCCCTTGTACGAACAATTCATCCGGATCGGTAGTGCGGCAGGCTGCCTGCGCACTCCAGTCGGTTACCCAGCCCATGCCGGCGCCGTCCTCTCCCGAATCGAGGCTCCCCCACGGCGGTAGCGGCATATTCACCGCTGCCAGTTGAGGACGTTACGGAAGGTGGCGACAGCACAACACCCCCTTCGGGCCCAATCTTGAATGGTCCGAACGGACTATGCGTACGCGGCAGATCACCCAGGGGAGTGACGGGAGGACATGCGGGACCTTCCCGACGGAATCGGGACAGAAACCCCAAGTCGCAACGGACATTGAGCGACACATGAGGCGAATTCGGGAATGCCTCGGCAGGTGGCTGAATTCCGTTGAGGGGCGTGCAAGGGGGTTGATGCAAAACCGGACTGCTGTGACAGTTGAGAGCAGCTTAGGCCAAGGCCTATACGTGTGTCCGGCGAATGAGAACGTAGGCTGCCCCCATGCCAAAGAAGCGCTCAGGCGGGGGTCTGACGACGACCCAGCAGGCCGCCAAGTTCCTCGGTGTCGCCGCGCTCTCCGGAGCTGTGCTGGCCGGCATCGCACTGCCGGCCGCCGGCGCACTCGGGCTCGCCGCCAAGGGGACGGTCGAGGGATTCGACGAGATCCCTTCCAACCTCAAGACCCCACCGCTGAGCCAGCGGACCACGATCCTGGACAGCGAGGGCGGCGCGATCGCCACGGTGTACTCGCGTGACCGCACCGTCGTCCCGCTCAAGGACATCTCGCCGTACATGCAGGACGCGATCATCGCGATCGAGGACTCGCGCTTCTACGAGCACGGTGCGGTGGACCTCAAGGGCATCCTGCGCGCGATGAACCGCAACGTGCAGGAGGGCGGCGCCGCACAGGGCGCCTCGACGCTCACCCAGCAGTACGTGAAGAACGTCTTCGTCGAGGAGGCGGGCGACGACCCCGACAAGGTCGCCGAGGCCACGCAGCAGACCCTGGGCCGCAAGGTCCGGGAGCTGAAGTACGCGATCCAGGTCGAGGAAGAGCTCGGCAAGAAGAAGATCCTGGAGAACTACCTCAACATCACCTTCTTCGGGCAGCAGGCCTACGGGGTCGAGGCGGCTTCCCAGCGCTACTTCTCCAAGCACGCCAAGGACCTGAAGGTGGAAGAGGCCGCGATGCTGGCCGGCCTCGTCCAGTCGCCGACCCGCTACGACCCGGTCAACGACACGGAGGAGGCGACCAAGCGGCGCAACACCGTGCTGCAGCGTATGGCCGCCGTCGGCAGCATCTCGAAGGCCGAGGCCCAGAAGGCCATCGCCAGCCCTCTCGCGCTGAAGGTCAGCAGGCCGAAGAACGGCTGCATCACCGCCGTGAGCGGCGCCGGGTTCTTCTGCGACTACGTGCGCAAGACGATCCTGACCGACCCGGCCTTCGGGAAGACCGACGAGGAGCGCTCCAAGCTCTGGAACCTCGGCGGCCTGACCATCAGGACCACACTCTCGCCGCGCGCGCAGAAGGCGGCCGACGAGGCCGCGACCTCGAAGGTCTACAAGGACGACAAGGTCGCCGCCTCGGTGGTGCAGGTCGAGCCCGGTACCGGCAAGATCCTCTCGATGGGCCAGTCCAGGCCGTACGGCCTGGACCAGAAGAAGAACGAGACGGTCCTCAACCTCGGCGTCAGCAACAAGATGGGCGGCAGCACCTACGGCTTCCAGGTCGGCTCGACCTTCAAGCCGATCACCGCCGCCGCCGCCCTGGAGAAGGGCATCAGCCCGGCGGAGAGCTACGCCACCGACTGGAAGATCTCGCTGCCGCTGAACTCCTTCCGTACGTGTGCGGGAGCCCCGACCGGCAGCAGCAACTGGGACCTCCAGAACGAGATGGAGTCCGAAAAGGGCAGCTGGGACATGACGAGCGCGCTCGGCAAGTCCATCAACACCTACTTCGCCAAGCTGGAACAGAAGGCCGGGCTCTGCGAGACGGTCCAGATGGCGAAGAAGGTCGGCTACGAGCGTGGTGACGGCAAGCAGATCGAGGAGAACGCCTCGATCACCCTCGGCGGTGAAGTGAGCACCCCGCTGTCGATGGCCTCCGTGTACGCCACGTTCGCCAACCGGGGCACGTACTGCTCCCCCATCGCCATCGAGTCGATCACCGACGCCAACGGCAAGAAGATCGGCGTACCGAAGACGAAGTGCTCCCGCGCGATGGAGGAGAAGACGGCGGACACCATCAGCCAGATGCTCAAGGGCGTGGTCGAGGACGGCACCGGTCAACTGGCCGGTCTCTCCGACCGTGACAACGCCGGCAAGACCGGTACGACGAACGACCGTCTCGACGCCTGGTTCGTCGGCTACACCCCGAACCTCTCCACCGCGGTCTGGGTCGGTGACGACATCGGTGAGAAGACGACCAAGATGTACGACATCACCATCGGCGGCCAGTACTACGACAAGGTCTGCGGCGGCTGCCTTCCCGGTCCCATCTGGAAGACGGCGATGACCGGCGCGCTGGACGCGTCGGAGACCCCGTCCTTCAACCCGATCTCGGTGCCCCGCGCCAAGGAGAAGGCGAAGGACAAGGAGAAGGACGACGGCGGCGACCGCGGCGACGGCAACGGTGGCGGCGGCGGCGGCAACGGGAACGGCAATGGCAACGACAAGCCCGGCTCCGACCCCATCGGCGGCATCACCCTGCCGCCCGGCATCATCGGCGGGAATGACGGCGGCGGGCGCGGCGGCAACGGTCCCTGACCGTCCGGATCGCACGACGACCTGATGAGAGAGGAGGGGCGCCCCGAGCCGGGGGCGCCCCTCCTTTCACGTGTCGGTCTCAGCCCGCGAGCAGCTTCTTCACCGTTGCGGCGACCCGGCCGCCGTCGGCAAGCCCGGCCACCTTCGGGTTGACGATCTTCATGACGGCGCCCATCGCCCGGGGCCCTTCGGCACCGGCGCTCCTCGCCTCCTGGACGGCCTGCGCGACGATCACGTCCAGCTCGTCGTCGGAGAGCTGCTTCGGCAGGTACGCGTCGAGCAGTTCACCCTCGGCCTTCTCCCGCTCGGCCTGCTCCGTCCGGCCGCCCTGCGCGAAGGCCTCGGCCGCCTCACGGCGCTTCTTCGCCTCCTTGGCGATCACCTTCTGCACCTCGTCGTCGGAGAGCTCGCGCGACGTCTTGCCGCTGACCTCTTCCTTGGTGATCGCGGTCAGGGTGAGCCGGAGGGTGGACGAGGTGAGCTCGTCACGCGCCTTCATGGCCGTGGTGAGGTCTTCCTTGAGCTTGGACTTGAGCGTGGTCATGCGGCGATTGTGACAGGTACGGGGCACCTGCCGCCCGTCTGTTTTCGTCCCACCGCGCCGTTTCTGCGACGATGGCACCATGCGCGCACGCTACGGAGTACCCCTGAAAGTAACGGCAGTCGGCGCAGCAGTCGGTGCCGCCGGCCTCGTATACGCGGCCGGATTCGAGGCACGCTCGTTCCGCCTCCGCCGGATCACGATTCCCGTACTCCCGCACGGGGCACGCCCGTTGCGCGTGCTCCAGGTCTCCGACATCCACATGGTGGGCGGCCAGCGCAAGAAGCGCGCCTGGCTGCAGTCGCTGGCGGGCCTCCGTCCGGACTTCGTCGTCAACACCGGCGACAACCTCTCCGACCCGGAAGCCGTACCGGAGCTGCTCGACGCGCTCGGCCCGCTGATGGAGTTCCCCGGGGTCTACGTCTTCGGCTCCAACGACTACTACGGCCCGAAGCTCCGTAACCCCGTCCGCTACCTCCTGGAGAAGACGCAGGGCAAGCACGGGCTCAACGGGAACGCACCGGCGGTCAGCGCCGTCCACAACCCGTGGGAGCCGATGCGGGACGCCTTCGACGAGGCGGGCTGGCTGAACCTCTCCAACACCCGGGGCCGGATCAAGGCCGACGGGCTCGAGATCGCGTTCACCGGCCTGGACGACCCCCACATCAAGCGGGACCGTTACGCCGAGGTCGCCGGCGGCCCCGAGACGGGCGCGGACCTCTCGATCGGCGTCGTCCATGCCCCGTACCTGCGCTCCCTGGACGCCTTCACGGCGGACGGCTACCCCCTGATCCTGGCCGGCCACACCCACGGCGGCCAGCTCTGCATCCCCTTCTACGGTGCCCTCGTCACCAACTGCGATCTGGACACGGACCGGGTGAAGGGCCTCTCCGGCCACACGGTCGGCGAGCAGCGCGCCTACCTCCACGTCTCCGCGGGCTGCGGCACGAACCGATACACCCCGGTCCGCTTCGCCTGCCCGCCCGAGGCGACCCTGCTGACACTGACGCCCCGCGACTGAGGCTCCCCGCCCGGGGCACATAAACCGGATTTCGCCTCCGGGCGCGGGTGGGCTAAAGTAATCGATGTCGCCGGGACAATCGGTGGACATCGGGGTGTAGCGCAGCTTGGCAGCGCGCTTCGTTCGGGACGAAGAGGTCGTGGGTTCAAATCCCGCCACCCCGACAGCTGAAACACCAGGTCAAAGGCCAGGTCCTTGAATTCAGGACCTGGCCTTTGTCGTGTCCGGGGGCCGGGCGGGCCGGCGGTTCAGCCCGCCGCGGCCACCGGGCGGGTGGAGTCGCTGTCCGTGGAGCGCTTCACGGACGGCAGGCCGGTCAGGCCGATGAAGATCAGCGAGAAGACACCCGCGGCCGCGAAGACGGTGAAGCCCGTGGTGGTCGAGCCGGTGGCGAGGAGCTGGCCGCCGAGCCAGGGGCCGAAGACCGCGCCGAAGCGGCCCATGCCGGAGGTCCAGCCGACCGCGGTGGCGCGGTTGTCGTCGTCCGAGTGGGCGGCCACCGTGGCGTAGATCATCGCCTGGGCGCTGAAGAGGAACAGGCCGGTCAGGAACACCACGACGTAGGTGACGGCCAGCGGCATGTGGACGCTCAGCAGGTAGACGCCGACGGCGGTGGCGCCGAACCAGATCGCGCAGATGCGCGCGCCGCCGAACCGGTCGGTGAGCTTGCCGCCGACGAGCATCCCGACGATGCCGCCGAGGTTGATGACGATGACGAAGCCGAGCGAGGAGCCGAGGTCGTAGCCTGCGGCGCGCATCATCGAGGGCAGCCACTGGGAGACGCCGTAGACGAGCAGCAGTCCGCCGAAGGACGCCAGCCAGAAGAAGAGGGTCTGCACCCACAGGCCGCCGCGGAACAGTGCGCCGACCGCGCTCCACCGGTCGGTGCCGACCGGGCGCTTCCTGTCCTCGGTGGGGGCGGGTGCCCCGACGCCGTACCGCTCGGCGAGTGCCTGCGCCTCTTCAGTACGCCCCTTGGCCTGCAGGAACGTGAGCGACTCGGGCAGGAACCTGATGGCCAGCGGGACACCGACGAAGAGCGGGATCACGCAGACCCAGAACGACACGCGCCAGTCTCCGGTCCACAGCGCCACGAACCCGGCCACGATCCCACCGGCCTGGTGGGCGGTCATGAGGGAGCCGACTATCAGTGCGCCGCGGCCGCGCGGGGCGTATTCGCTGACCAGGGTGATGGCGCTCGGCAGGAGGCCGCCGAGGCCGAGCCCCGCCAGGAAGCGGCCGAGGCTGAAGACTCCGAGGCTGCCGGCCACGGCGCAGACGGCGGAGGCCAGCGAGAAGACGGCGGTGGAGACGACGATCGTCTTCTTACGGCCTGCCCAGTCGCTGATGGTGCCGGAGGAGAGGGCGCCGATCAGCATGCCGAAGGTGGCGTAGGAACCGATGTCACCGGCCTTGCCCGGGTCGATGCCGAGGGCCTTGGTCTCCAGCATGTGCGGCAGGACGGAACCGTAGATGAACATGTCGAGGCCGTCGAAGAGGACGACCAGCCAGCACAGGCCGACGACCAGCAGGGCGAGCCGGCTGCTGCGGGCCCCGGGGGCGGGGGTCGGGGAGGACATCGGGGTATTCCTCTCGTCCGGGACAGCTCTGTCCCTTGAAGGAGCTCTGGGAGGGCGGGTGCGGCTCGATCGCGGCGGATCCGAGTGTGCCGATGACGTTAAGGAACCCCTCCATTAACGTCAACGTTTTTGTCAACAATCACAGAAACAATCTGGCAACACGCGAAGCGGCCCCAGCCCCGTCGCCCCCGACCCGTCGGCCTTGCCCGTCACACCGCCGGTTCAGTCCTGCGGCGGGGTGCCGTGGGTGTGGAAGGACTCGATGGTCCGCAGGCCCCACGCCTGGCCCTTGGCGCGCTCGGCCTCGGTCCAGGTGATCAGGGGCCAGTCGGGGGCGAGCACGAGGCGGGTGAGCGGGTTGCACAGCTCGATGCGATTGCCGCCGGGCTCGTAGACGTACAGGAAGAACGTCTGCTGGATGGCGTGCTTGTGCGGGCCCGTCTCGATGAACACGCCGCTGTCGATGGCGAGATCGGCCGCGCGCAGGATGTCCTCACGTGTGTCGGTGGCGAACGCGATGTGGTGCAGGCGGCCGGTGGAACCCGTCCAGTCCGAGGTGTAGACGACGTCGTACGACTTGTTGTTGAACGTCAGCCACTTCGCGCCGATCCTGCCGTCGTCGAGCTGGATCTGTTCGGTGGGCCGCGCGCCGAGGATGTGCTGGTGGAAGTCGGCGTTGGCGGCGACGTCGGCCGCGAGGAAGTTGATGTGGTCGAGGCGGCGCACCCCCACACCCCGGTTGGGCTTGGCCTGCGGCTGGTTCTTCAGCGCCGGCCTGAGCTCCGGGGGTGCCTGGTAGTGCTCGCTCTCCCAGTACAGAGCGATCTCGTGGCCGTCGGGGTCGGCCGTGAGGTAGAGCTTGCCGATGCCCGGCTCGTCCTCCGCCCAGCGCCCCGCGTGGCCCGCCGCTTCGAGTTCGGCGACCCTGCGCGCCAGGGCCTCCTCGCTGGAGGTGCGCAGGGCGGTGCGGCGCAGGCCCGGCTTCCCGGCGGCGGTCAGTACGAGGCTGTGGTGCTCGTAGTCGTCGAAGGTGCGCAGGTAGACGGAGTCACCGTCCTGCCCGTTGACCGTCAGGCCGAGGTAGTCGGTGAAGAAGCCGACGCTGCCCTCGAGGTCCGGAGTGAGCAGTTCGGCGTGACCGACATGGGCGATGTCACCGAGAGGGGGAGTCATCTGTGGCTCCTTGCTGGGAGAGTTCGGGGGTCGGGGGAGCTGTCCGCTCGGGCCGCGGGAAGACGGTGCCGTCGAAGATCTTTCGCGCGGTACGCACCACCGCGGTGCGCCTGACGACGGGACTGCCGTCCGCACCCGTTCCGACACCGGCCTCGATGTCGATGAACCCGGTGGGGTGCTCGATGCGCAGCCTGTCGCTGTCCGAGGGGAGCCGGGCGATGCCCTCGGCGACGCTGCCGGAGACGCGCAGCCCCGCCGCGACGCCGGCGGCGCCGAGGACGCCGATGGAGGTGTGGCAGCGGTGCGGGATGAAGGTTCGGGTCGTCACCGCACCGTCCTGGGCGGGCGGGGCCAGCAGACTGAGCTTGGGCACCGTCGTGTCGTGTACGTCGCCGAGGCCCATCAGGGGGCCCGCTTCGAGGCGGATCCGCTCCAGGCGCTCACGCAGGGCGCTGTTCTCCTCGAGCTCCCCCGGCGTCTCGTAACCCGTGATGTCCAGGGCCTGTGCCGGGATGAGGACGGTCGGCATGCCGTTGTCGACGCAGGTCACCGAGGTGCCGGCGATCACTTCGCGGGCCCGGCCGGTGGGCAGAAGCGGGCCGCCGCCCCGGGCGAACTCGATCACCACCGGTGCGGCGGTCCCGGGCACCCCGGAGATCCGGGCCGCCCCCGTGTAGTCGACGCGCCCGCCGGAGGTGGGGAAGGCCGCCGTGGCCAGGCCGCCGGTGTTGACCATCCGGATGCGTACGGACGTCTGCCCCTCCCCGGCGGCGACCAGGCCCCGTTCCAAGGCGAAGGGGCCGACCCCGGCGAGCAGGTTGCCGCAGTTCTGCCGGTCGGACACCTCCGCGGTGTCCACGGCGACCTGGAGGAAGAGATAGTCCACATCGATGTCCGGGTCGTCCGGTACGGAGACGACCGCGACCTTGCTCGTCAGCGGGTGCGCCCCGCCGAGACCGTCGATCTGCCGCGGGTCCGGGCTGCCCATGATCCGCAGCAGCAGGTCGTCGCGGGCGGCCGGGTCCTGCGGCAGGTCTTCCGCCAGGAAGTAGGCCCCCTTGGACGTACCGCCCCGCATCAGGAGGCAGCGGACCTCGGCCGGTCCGCCGGTCACGCCCCGGCCTCCCCCGCGTGGTCCTCGTACGCGGTGTAGCGCACGCCGAGGTCTTCGAGCTTCTCGCGCAGTCCGTAACGGTCCAGCCCGAGTTGGCCCTCCAGGAAGGCCGCGCGCGCCTTGGCCTCCTTGGCCTCTCGCGCCCCGGACGCCTCGGCGGTCTCACGGACGCGCTCACGGGGAACGGCCACCACTCCGTCGTCGTCGGCGACGATGACGTCGCCCGGGCGGATCACCTGGCCCCCGATGACGACCGGGACGTTGACGGAACCACCGGTCGCCTTCACGGTCCCCTGGGCGGACACCGCCTTCGCCCACGCGGCGAAGCCCATGTCCCGCAGCTCCTGGGTGTCGCGGATGCCCGCGTTGATCACCAGCCCGCGCACCCCGCGCCTCTGGAGCGCGGTGGCGAACAGCTCTCCGAACATGCCGTCGGTGGAGGGGGATGTGGTGGTGACGACGAGGACGTCGCCCTCGCCGCACTGCTCCACCGCCGCATGGATCATGAGGTTGTCGCCGGGCCAGCTGAGCACGGTGACCGCGCTGCCCACGATCCGTACGCCCTGTTGCACGGGGCGTAGTTCGGGGCCGAGCAGGCCGGTGCGGCCCATCGCCTCGCTCACGGTGGCGACGCCGTACGGTGCGAGCGCCTCGATGTCCCGCGCGTCCGCCCTCGGCGGTCCGGTGACGACGATGCCGCTCATGCCGGCGGCTCCGTGATCCGCTCCGTCTCGATTGTCATGGCTGAACTCTCCTTGCTGGACAGGGCGTCGGCCCACCAGCGCGGCGCGCCATGCGCGCAGTGCGTCGATCAGACGCCGCGCGTCACCCGCGCAGAGCCTCGATCACGCTCGCCAGGTGGGAGCGGACGGCCGCTTCGGCCGCCTGCGGCTCCCTGGCCCTGATCGCGTCGATCATGGCCAGGTGTTCACTCAGGGACTGCTGCGGGCGTCCGGGCCTCAGGGCGAGCTGGAACCTGTGGCGCACCAGCTGGCCGTTCAGCCGCTCCAGGAGCGACACGGCCGTCCGCTGCCCGGAGAACTCCCTGACCATGGCGTGGAGCTCATGATTCAGGTCGGAGTAGAGCATGGGGTCGCCGTCGGCGACGGCCTTGGTCATGGCCTCGCCGACCGCCGTGAGCCGTTCGAGCTGTCCGGCGTCGGCCGCGACGGCTGCCTTGGCCGCGCAGAGCCCTTCCAGGGCCATACGGCACTCGGTGATGGCGACGGCTTCGTCGACGCTCACCACACGAACCCGCGATCCGCGGTTACGGATCCGCTCGACCAGCCCCTCCGACTCCAGCTCGATCAGCGCCGCTCTGACGCTGGCCCGTGTCACACCGAACTGCTCGGCGAGTTCGTTCTCCACCAGCCGCTGGGCCGGTGCCATCTCGCCGCGCAGAATCGCCTGCCGCAGTTGGGTCAGGGCCAGCTGCCTGGCCTGCTCCCCACTGGTCGGGCCGGCTTGCTTCGGCATCGTTGCCCCCCTGAGTGAGTGCCTGTCGAACCTAAATCTAGGGGAACAGGATTGTCAACGATTCTGTTTGCCATATTGCCGGAGGTGCGGACCGGACCCACGGGAGAACACCCCCGCAACGGCACGTGGGCCCGGTCCCCTCTCGTGACGAGAGGGGACCGGGCCCACGTGAGTCATGCCGGGCGGCACGAGGACGGGGTGCGGGATTCCCGGCGCACCGCCGTCAAGGGTGGATCAGGCGGCAGCAGCTGCCGTGGCGCCCTCGGTGACCTGACGGAGCACCTCGGTCAGCGAGGTGACGACCTCGGCGTCGTCCGCCGGGTGGAGCTCGGCGAAGCGGGTCACGGAGCCGGGGATGGAGAGCTTGGCGTCCGCCAGGACCGCTCCGCCCGCGAGGCCCGCGGCCTTGCGGGCCTCGTCCTGGGCCCACACGCCGCCGAACTGGCCGAAGGCGGTGCCGACCACGGCGACCGGCTTGGCGGTCATGGCGCCGGCGCCGTACGGGCGGGACAGCCAGTCGATGGCGTTCTTCAGGACGGCGGGCATGGTGCCGTTGTACTCGGGCGAGAACAGCAGGAACGCGTCGGACCGGCCGGCCGCCTCGCGCAGCCGGGCCGCGGCAGCCGGAACGCTGCCCTCGACGTCGATGTCCTCGTTGTAGAAGGGGACCTCGACGAGGCCCTCGTACAGCTCGACCTCGGCACCCTCGGGCGCGTGCTTGACGGCCGCCTCGGCGAGCTGGCGGTTGTGGGAGCCGGCGCGGAGGCTGCCGACGAGGGCGAGGATGCGTACAGACATGAGGGAAGCTCCCGGGAGACGGAGACTGCAGAAGTAAGCGGACCATAGTCCGTTTAAAGTTGTACCACCTAAACGGACCGTGGTCCACTTCCGTCCGTCCGGGGCTACCCTGAAGCCATGACCGCCTCCCTCCCCCCGCCGCCCGGGCCGCCCGACACCGGCGAGGCACGGACGAATCTCACGCTCGCCACCGTCGGCGAACCCGAGATGCTGCGGGCGGACGCGGCGCGCAATCGGGCGCTCCTGCTGGACGCCGCCTCACGCCTGCTGGCTCACTGCGGGGCGGCGAACCTCACCATGGAATCGGTCGCGGCAGCCGCCGGAGTCGGCAAGGGCACGGTCTTCCGGCGCTTCAAGGACCGCACCGGCCTGCTCATCGCGCTCCTGGACCACCGCGAGGCCCTGCTGCAGGCCGCCTTCCTCTCCGGGCCACCCCCCATGGGCCCGGACGCCCCCGCGGCCGAGCGGCTGCACGCCTTCGGCCCTGCCCTGATGCGCCACGAACGCGATCACCACGAGTTGATCCTGGCCTCCCGCACCGACCCCCTGCGCACCTACGAGGTCCCCGCGCAGCGGCTGAGGCTCAGCCATGTCACCCTGCTGCTCCGCCAGGCGCACGCGGAGGCTGAGCCCGAACTGCTCGCGCACACGCTGCTCGGGTCGATCGACACGCCCCTCGTCCACCATCTGACATGTGAACGGGGCATCGCCGTCGACCGGTTGGAGCAGGGCTGGCACGACCTCCTCAGCCGTTACGGGGTGGCGCGCTGAGGGCGGCCCCATCGGGCCGCGACCGCACCTGTACCAGGGCGTGCGTGCCGCTCGTACGCCACTCCCGGCCGGACCGGTCCAGGCTCTCCAGGGTCCGCGGATCCAGGCCCACCACGACGTCGGACTTCAGCGTGCGCAGCGCGGCGACGGCACTCGGGAAGTAGGCCGTGAGATCGGCGAACGGCGCGGTCGCCGGCCACAGCCGGTCGCCCACCAGACGCCGGTAGTTGAGGTCGCCCTTCAGGATCGTCAGCGTGGCCGCGCCGAGCTCCGCCCGGAGGTCCTCGGGCATCCGCTCGTACGGGAACGGGGCGCAGAAGAACGGGTGGGTACGCACCTCGAGCCGGCCGGCCCCCATGGCCTCCCAGACCCGGACGCCGATCGCTCCCGCCTCACCGGGGGCGCTGTTCAGCCGGCGCAGGCAGTCGACCACGTCGGCCGTCATGGCGTCGGAGACGTAATACGGGCCGGGCTTCACATGGAGCACCACCCGGTCGGCGTGGCCGTGTTCGAGAAGGTGGTCGATGAGGACGAGGTCGGGGATCAGCTCGCGCCCGGTGTTGTCCGCGATGACAGCGACGGTCGCCGGGGACCCGACGGGCAGAAGCGACCACAGCGCCGCGCTGTCGTCGGCCACCAGACCGGGGTCGGCCTCGCCGGGGTCGGCCTCGCCGGCCGGGCCGCGGAAGCCGAGATCAGCACGGTTCCCCCACAGCGAGGCCTGGAGCAGGGCTGCCGCCCGATCGGCGGCGGGGGCGCCGGCGAGGTCGTCCAGCGAGCGGAGTTCCTCCTCGACCGTGGGACCGCGCAGTTCCGCGCGCTTGAAGGACGCGAAGGGGTCTACGCCCTGCCACGGACCCTCGTCGAAGTAGCCGACGGCTCCCAGGAGCCTGCGGTAGAAGTAACTCTCGGACCAGAGGAACGGCGCGTCGAACCACGGACGTCCGAAGTGCTCCCGCCCCCACCCCAGCCAGAGCTCACGGTCCGGGCTGCCGGGGCCGAGCGGTTCGACGACCCCGTGGACGATCTCGTGGAGCAGGGTGTCCAGGTCGCGGTGGATCCGGGGGCCGTACGGGAAGGCTTCGCGCACCTGCTCGATCAGGGCCGGATGACGCTCGGCCATGACGCCCCGGGCGAAACTGCCCGGCTCCCGGCACGTGATCACAGGAGGGAGGCCGAGGTCTCCCACGGCCCGGGAAGTCGCTCGCGTATCGCCCATGTGCCCAGTCTGCCTGCTGGGGGAAGCCGCTCCTCCCACGACGGGTGCGCGTGCCCACCGTCCGCCGCGACGGCCGGCGGTGAACGCCCGTGGCGGAACCGGCACATGACGTGCCCGGGGCCTGGTTACGATATGGAACGGCTCAGATGACTTACCCCAGGAAAGGGAACCCGTACCCATGCCGGCCGAGACATTCGAGTTTCAGGTAGAAGCTCGCCAGCTCCTGCAGATGATGATCCATTCGATCTACTCGAACAAGGATGTATTCCTGCGTGAGCTCATTTCCAATTGTTCGGACGCGCTGGACAAGCTGCGGCTGGAGACTCTCCGCGACGACACGCTCCAGGCGGACACGTCCGATCTGCATATCGCCGTCGAGGCCGACCAGGAGACGCGCACGCTGACCGTGCGCGACAACGGCATCGGAATGTCGCACGACGAGGTCGTGCAGCTGATCGGGACGATCGCGAATTCCGGTACGGCGAAATTCCTCCAGGAACTGAAGGAAGCCAAGGACGCCACCGCCTCCGAGGAGCTCATCGGGCAGTTCGGTGTCGGGTTCTACTCGAGCTTCATGGTCGCCGACGAGGTCACCCTGGTGACCCGGCGCGCGGGCGAGGACACGGGCACGCGCTGGCAGTCCAGTGGCGAGGGCACCTACACCGTCGAGTCCGTCGACGACGCACCGCAGGGCACCTCGGTCACACTGCGGCTCAAGCCCGAGGACGCCGAGGACAAGCTCTTCGACTACACCTCGCCCTGGAAGCTCAGGGAAATCGTCAAGCGCTACTCGGACTTCATCACCTGGCCCATCCGCATGGCAGCGGTGGCGGGCGAGGAGGGAGCGGAGCCCGAGGCCGAGACGGTCAACTCGATGAAGGCTCTGTGGGCCCGGTCGAAGGATTCCGTGACCGATGAGGAGTACAGCGAGCTGTACAAGCACATCAGTCACGACTGGACCGACCCGCTCGAAACCATCCGCATGCAGGCGGAGGGAACCTTCGAATACCAGGCCCTGCTCTTCCTCCCGTCCCACGCGCCGCAGGACCTGTTCATGCAGGACCACAAGCGTGGAGTTCAGCTCTATGTGAAGCGCGTATTCATCATGGATGACTGCGAAGCGCTCATGCCGACGTATCTCCGCTTCGTGAAGGGCGTGGTCGACGCACAGGACCTTTCGCTCAATGTGTCGCGCGAGATCCTTCAGCAGGACCGCCAGATCGAGATGATGCGGCGCCGTCTGGTCAAGAAGGTGCTCTCGACGGTGAAGGACATGAGGTCCAACACCCCGGAGAAGTACGAGACGTTCTGGAAGGAGTTCGGCCGGGTCCTCAAGGAGGGGCTGTTCCAGGACTTCGAGAACCGCGACGCGATCCTGGAGATCTCCTCGTTCGCCTCGACCCAGGACGAGGAGGGACTGACCACCCTGCGCTCGTACGTGGAGCGGATGAAGGAGGGCCAGGAGCAGATCTACTACATGACGGGCGAATCCCGCGCGGCCATGGAGAGCTCGCCGCACATGGAGGCCTTCCGCGCCAAGGGCTTCGAGGTCCTGCTGCTGACCGAGCCTGTCGACGAGGTCTGGGTCCAGTCGGTCCCCGAGTTCGACGGCAAGCCGCTCCAGTCCATCTCCAAGGGCGAGGTCGACCTCGACACCGACGAGGAGAAGAAGGAGGTCGAGGCCGAGCGTGAGAAGCAGCAGCAGGACTACGCCGGCCTGCTGACCTGGATGACCGAGCAGCTCGGTGACACCGTGAAGGAGGTACGTCTCTCCTCGCGGCTCACCGTGTCGCCGGCCTGCATCGTCTCGGACACGCACGACGTCACCCCGGCGCTGGAGAACATGTACCGCGCCATGGGCCAGGAGGTGCCGCAGATCAAGCGCATCCTCGAACTCAACCCCTCGCACGCGCTGATCAGCGGGCTGAACAAGGCGTACGCCGAGCAGAGCGGCGAGGAGGGCACCCACACCGAACTGGCCGAGACGGCCGAGCTGGTCCACGGGCTCGCGCTTCTCTCGGACGGTGGCGAGCTGAGTGACCCCTCACGCTTCAGCAGGCTGATGGCGGACCGCCTGGAGCGCACGCTCTAGTCCCCGGACCGTCCCCCGCCCCACTGCGGCCGCCAGGATTCCTGGCGGCCGCAGTCGTGTGCGGTGCGGGACGCGTGTGCAGTACGGGGCGCGTGTGCGGTGCGGGACGCGTGTGCAGTACGGGACGCGTGTGCGGTACGGGGCGCGTGTGCGGTACGGGGCGCGTGTGCGGTACGGGGCGGTTGTGAAGACGGCGCGACGGCGGGAAGCGGCTGCCGTTCGAACAGGTGCCGCCCCCCTGAAGGTGACTCTCAGGAGTCGCCCCGGGTGTCGGAGAGATCCACAACTTCACCCGTTCGAGGGCCTGTTGAAGGTTTATCTACGCGCGGAGCATCGACGACCGAACGATCCTTCGGGCATATCAGACGACTTTTCCCGAGGCCATTACCGCCGAGTACCGGGAGCTGCTACAAACGTGCACGCCCCACGAACTCCCCACTCGTCCCCCACATTTCGAAGGGCTGGCAGCCATGTCAGTACGAACCTTCCGGGCGTCCCTCACCACCCTCGCGATCACGGCCGTGGCCGCACTCGGCCTCGCACAACCGGCGTCCGCCGCAGGCGACAACTACGTCGCCCTCGGTGACTCCTACTCCTCCGGCGTCGGCGCCGGGAGCTACACCTCCGAGAGCGGTGACTGCAAGCGCAGCACCAACGCGTACCCCTACCTCTGGAAGAACGCGAACGCCCCGTCGTCGTTCACGTTCGTCGCCTGCTCGGGTGCGACGACGGCCTCCGTGTCCAGCGGCCAGCTGGGCGCGCTGAGCTCGTCGACCACGCTCGTCAGCGTCACCGCCGGCGGCAACGACGTCGGGTTCGCGGACGTCATGCAGACCTGCGTCCTGCAGAGCGAGGCCGCCTGTGTGGCCCGGGTGAACACCGCGGTCTCCGAGATGGAGAACGCACTGCCCGGCAGGCTCGACTCCCTCTACGCGGGCATCCGTTCACGGGCGTCGCAGGCCCATGTGGTGGTCCTGGGCTACCCGCGCTTCTACAAGCTGTCGGGCACCTGCATCGCCGGCCTCACGGAGACCGAGCGCGGGGCCATCAACAACGCGTCGGACGTACTGAACGGGGTGCTCGCCAAGCGGGCGGCCGACGCGGGCTTCACGTATTCGAGTGTGGTGGACGAATTCACCGGGCACGAACTCTGCTCGGGTGACGCGTGGATCCACAGCGTGTCCGTCCCGATCACCAACTCCTACCACCCCAAGGCCATCGGGCAGTCGAACGGCTACCTTCCGGCCTTCGACTCCGTGGCGTAGCGCGCATGGAGAGGGCCCGCCCGGCACACGCCGGGCGGGTCCGCCGCCGGAGGTCGCGCCGCACGGCGGGCGGGCCCCCGGCTCGGTGCGCTCCGTGGTCAGTACCGCTCGACCAGGTGCTCCCGGCCGGCCGGGGGCTCGTAGGGCTCGGGCCAGAAGTCCGTCACCCCGGAGATCATGCCGTCCGCGTCGAACGTGAAGAAGTGGATGGCGTGCGTCTCTTCCGGTCCGACGGTGACGAGCGTCCGGACAGCGGCCTGCCGGCCCTCCCCGTCGGCCACCACCCGCTCGATCCGGACGCGCCAGTCCCCCGGATACACCTGGTTGAACCGGACGTAGCGCTCCCTGCCGAGGATGCGCTCACGGCTCTGCGGCAGTTCGTACACCACGTCGCCGGAGAGGGTGGCGGCGAACGCGTCCCAGTCGCGGGCGTCCGCCGCGGCCCGGTACGTCTCCACGGCGGCTCGCACCTCGGCCGTGCCCCACGCCGCGCCCGGACTGTCAGCCATATCGGTCATGTCCAAGAGTGTGGACCCCGCCACTGACAATCGGCCTCGACGCGGCCTCGGTCAGCCGCTGACCGGCCGGGACGCCTTGACCGAGTACATCATCGGGATGCGCGGACGGTCGGCCGGGAAGCGGTAGTAGCCGTCGGCATGCCGCACCAGCGCCGGGTAGCGGGCGAAGAGCGAGGCATCGTGTTCGTGCAGGAACTCGATCCGCAGCCCGGCCGCAGCCAGCGCCGAGACGACCTCGCCCACGGGGTGCTGCCACTCGACGCTGCGGTTGTGGACGGTGGCGGCATCGAAGTCGGCGTACGTGCCCGGCGTCTCCTCCACCCAGGGATCGCGGCTGAAGTAGTCGTACGCGATCGTCGAGCCGGTGTCGTCGTCCAGACAGTCGGTCAGCGGATGGAACTCCGCCAGGTAGAGGAACCCGCCGGGCGCGACCAGCGAGGCCACGACCTCCGCCCAACGGCGCACGTCAGGCAGCCAGTTCAGGGCGCCGATCCCGGTGTAGACGATGTCGTACGCGGAGTCCGGGACGGCCTGCGCGGCGTCGTACACGTCGGACGCGACGAACGTCGCCCGCTCCGGCGTCAGACCCAGCGAACGTGCCAGGTCACGGGCGGTCTCGACGGCGGGTTCGGAGAAGTCGAGGCCCACGACCTGGGCGGCGCCGTGGCGCGCCCACGAGAGGGTGTCGAGGCCGATGTGGCACTGCAGGTGCAGGAGGGTCCGGCCGGTCACGTCACCGACCTCGGCGAGCTCGAAGCCGCGCAGAGCCTCCTTGCCTGCCCGGAACGCGTCCAGGTCGTAGTAGTCACTGGCCGCGTGGATGGCCACGCGCTCGTCCCAGCGCGCTCGGTTGGCCTCGTGCCAGTCGTCCGGCGTCGGTGCGTACATGCCGTGAAAGTTACCCACAGGCTGGGGGTGCCTGCGAGCGGTTATCCACAGGCCGCCCGGCGTCGTGGTCACATCGGGTTGGATGGGGTCATGAGCGACACACAGAACGACGCGTCAGTACCGGAGCGGGAGCAGGAGCCGCCGCAGTGGGAGCAGCGGTTCCGCGCTGCGCGGGTGTCCCTGCCCGACTGGGCCGAGGACGCCCCCGACCGCGCGCTCTTCGTCTCGAACGCCACCGGCACGTACGAGCTGTACGCGTGGGACCGGGCGACCGGGAGGCAGCGCCAGGTCACGGACCGGCCCAACGGGACGACCGACGGTGTGCTGACGCCGGACGGCAGGGCCGTCTGGTGGTTCGCCGACACCGACGGCGACGAGTTCGGCGTGTGGATGCGGCAGCCCTTCGACGGCGGTGCGGACGAGGTGGCCACGCCCGGCCTCGAACCCTCCTACCCGGCCGGGCTCGCGATCGGCCGCGACGGCACGGCGGTGGTCGGCCGTTCGACCGACGAGGACGGGACGACCGTTCATCTGGTGCGCGCCGGGGCGGAGCCGGTCGAGATCTACCGGCACCGGGAGTCCGCGGGGGTCGGTGACCTCTCCCACGACGGGACGCTGATCGCCCTGGAACACACGGAGCACGGCGACGCGATGCACTCGGCGCTGCGGGTGGTGCGCCCCGACGGTTCGACGGTCGCGGAGCTGGACGACACCGAGGGCGGCACGAAGGAGCTCGGCCTGTCGGTGCTGGGCTTCGCCCCGGTGGCGGGTGACACCCGGCTGCTGGTCGGGCACCAGCGGCGTGGGCGGTGGGAGCCGATGATCTGGGACCCGGTCGCGGGCACGCAGACGGACCTGCCGGTCGACCTGCCCGGTGACGCGGGGGCCGAGTGGTATCCGGACGGATCCGCGCTGCTGATCGAGCACAGCTTCGAGGCGCGCAGCGAGCTGTGGCGATTCGAGCCGGGCGCCGCGGGGCCGGTTCGGGTCGAGACACCGTCCGGGACGGTGTCGGGCGCCACGGCCCGTCCGGACGGCACGGTGGAGTATCTGTGGTCGTCGGCCGCGCAGCCGCCCGCGGTGCGGTCCACGACGGGCGCCGTCGTCCTCGACCCGCCGGGTGCGAAGGCTCCGGCCTCGGTGCCGGTGCGGGACGCCTGGGTGGACGGCCCCGGAGGCCGCATCCACGCCCTGGTGCAGACCCCGGCCGGCGACGGCCCGTTCCCCACGGTCTTCGAGATACACGGCGGGCCCACCTGGCACGACAGCGACTCCTTCGCGTCGGGTCCCGCCGCGTGGGTGGACCACGGCTTCGCGGTGGTGCGGGTCAACTACCGCGGGTCGACGGGGTACGGCCGTGCGTGGACGGACGCGCTCAAGCACCGCGTCGGGCTGATCGAACTGGAGGATGTCGAGGCCGTCAGGGACTGGGCTGTGAAGTCGGGGCTCGCGGACCCGGAGCGGCTGGTGCTGGCCGGTGGCTCGTGGGGCGGCTATCTGACGCTGCTCGGGCTGGGGACGCAGCCGGACGCCTGGGCCCTCGGGCTTGCCGCTGTCCCGGTCGCCGACTACGTCACCGCCTATCACGACGAGATGGAAGCGCTGAAGGCGATGGACCGCACCTTGCTGGGCGGCACCCCGGAGGAGGTGCCCGAGCGCTTCGAGGCCTCGTCCCCGCTGACCTATGTGGACGCCGTGCGCGCCCCGGTCTACATCTCGGCCGGCGTCAACGACCCGCGCTGCCCGATCCGCCAGGTGGAGAACTACGTGGACCGCCTCGCGGCCCGCGGCGCGGTCCACGAGGTGTACCGCTACGACGCGGGGCACGGCTCGCTCGTCGTGGAGGAGCGGATCAAGCAGGTGCGGCTGGAGCTGGACTTCGCCCTCCGCCACCTCGGGCCGGGACAGGAGGGAAAGAAGCCGACCGCATAAGGTCCGGATAAATGGTGCACCCCGCTCCGGAGGACCGGAGCGGGGAACCGTACCTTGGAGGGGTGTACCGGTTCCTGCTGACCCCGCGGTGGTGGGGGATCAACCTCTTCGTCGTGCTGGCCATCCCGTTCTGCGTCTTCATGGGCACATGGCAGCTCGGCCGTTTCGAGGACCGTGTGCAGTCGCACGAGGAGGCCGAGGAGCGCCCCGATCCGGGAACCCGCTCCCCGGCACCGCTCGACGAACTGCTCCCCGTCAGCACCGACACGTCCGGCCGCCCCGCTGTGGCGAAGGGGACGTACGCCGATCAGTTCCTGGTCCCCGGCCGCAAGCTGGACGACCGTGACGGCTTCTACGTGCTGGATCTGCTGCGCACCGACAGCGGCAAGGCCCTGCCCGTCGTGCGGGGCTGGCTGGCGGGCAGCCCCGGCAGTACGGAGGTGCCCGAGGCCCCGGCCGGCGAGGTCACGGTGACCGGCGATCTGCAGGCCTCCGAGAACAGCGGCACCACCGGTGTCGACCTCAGCGGCGGGCTCCCCGAGGGCCAGCTCGGCATGATCAGCGCGGCGTCCCTCGTGAACCTCGTGCCGTACGACGTCTACGACGCGTGGGTGACCCTGCCCGGACCGGCGGCGGGTGACGCGGGTGACGGCGGCATGGAGCCCGTCCCAGCGGCGGCGGCGCAGGGCAGCGGGCTCGATCTGAAGGCCTTCCAGAACCTCGGCTACACCGGCGAGTGGTTCGTCTTCGGCGGCTTCGTGCTCTTCATGTGGTTCCGGCTGATGCGCCGCGAGGCGGAGGCCGCGCGCGACATCCAGCTGGGACTCGCGGCCGACGCCGACTGACGGGGTCCGGCGACAGGCGGGAACGACAGGACCGCAGCGGCGGCTTCGGCGACAGCAGCGGGAGGGGCCGCCGGAACCCGAGAGTTCCTGGCGGGTCCGAACACGAAGTCCGTCAGTTCTACGTCTAGGACGCGTCCAGTACGCCCGTGCGGTAGATCGTGCCGGCGCACGCGTTGGCGATCGTGGTCTCCGCCGTCGGCGCACCCGCCTCCGGGGTGTGGGTGACCGCGATGCTGCCGTCCGCCGGCCCCTCGTCCGCGCTGCCGAACTGCGCCGCCGCGTCCGTCGTACCGGCGTCACTCCCTGTCGTACCCTCGCCGCCGCCTCCCCCGCCGTCCGTGGGCGTCGGGCTGGGCGAACCGCCGGTGGTCGGGCAGGTGTCCGACGGCACCCACGCGAAGCGCACCTCGTAGGTCATCGCCGGCTTCAGGAGTACGGCCCCCGGCTCCAGCGAGGGATCGGGCAGACCGGCCGCCGGGTCGCCCGCGGTGTGCTGCACCACGGTGATCTTCAGCGGGTCGGCGGCGCCCACCGCCTGGAAGCCGACGGTGCCGTTGGTGGTCACCGAGCAGGAGTCGCCGGAGACGTTCGCGATCTTGAAGGTTCCGTACACCGTGCCGTCGGCGCGGGCCGCGCCCGCGTCGGCGGAAGCCACACCGAGCTGGTCGGGGGAGCAGGCCGTGGCCGCGGCCGCACCGGCACCCGGGGGGTCGTCCAGGCCCTCGGCCCCGCTGCTCTCGGCACCCGGGTCCGATCCCCGCGACGGAGCCGCGGAGTTACCCGTCTCGCCCTCGGCGCCCTCGCTCCGGCGGTTCTCGGGGCCCGCCGTCCTCCCGCCGTCGGCCTCGGCGTCCGTGTCCTCGCCGCTGCCTCCCTGCGCCTGCTCGCCGTGGCCGGCGATGGCCGGGCTGGCGGTGGCCGAGCCGTCCGAATTCGCCACGTGGACGAACGCGGGAACCGCCGTACCGATGAGCAGCGCCGCTGCCGCCGCGCCCACCACGCCCTGCCGCCGCCTGGCACGCCGGGCGGGCACCGCGCGGTGCAGATGGTCGAGGGTGCCGTCGGAGGGCTCCAGGCCCTGGACGGCGCCCCGCAACATGCGGCGCAGCGCGACCTCGTCCATGCCCTCACCGTCGAAACCGCCGGCCACACCGCCGGAACCGCCACCGGAGGCACCGCCGCCCTGGCCGCCCCCGCCGCCGAAGAGTTCGGTCAGCGTGCCGCCGTCGCCGGCCGTGGCAGCACGGCCACCCACGTCACGGCCGTCAGAGCCGTCACCGTCCGAGCCGCCGTGACCATCCGGGCGATGGCCGTCCGGGCGATGGCCGTCCGGGCCGAGGCCGTCCGAGTCCGCTGCCGGGGCGGCGGTCCCTGAGGCGGCTTCCGCGCCGTCGACCGCGTCCTGCTTCCGTTCACCGTCCTGCTCCGGATCGGTGTTCGGGATGTTTTCCGGCCCGTGGTTCACAATTCCGTTTCCAGTCCGGTCATCGTCGTGCCTGTGCTCGGGCCTGCTCATGCCTGCGCCTCCATCACCACGCGCAGTGCCGCAATGCCCCGGGAACCGTACGCCTTCACCGAACCGAGCGATATACCCAGCGTCTCGGCGACCTGGGCCTCCGTCATGTCCGAGAAGTAGCGCAGCACCAGCACCTCACGCTGGCGCCGCTGCAGTCCCTTCATCGCCTTGATCAGCGCGTCCCGCTCCAGCTGGTCGTACGCGCCCTCCTCCGCGCTCGCCATGTCGGGCATCGGCTTGGAGAGGAGCTTCAGCCCGAGGATGCGCCGACGCAGCGCGGAGCGCGACAGGTTGACCACGGTCTGGCGCAGGTACGCCAGCGTCTTCTCCGGATCGCGCACCCGGTTCCGCGCCGAGTGCACCCGGATGAAGGCCTCCTGCACGACGTCCTCGCAGGACGCGGTGTCGTCCAGCAGGAGCGCCGCGAGCCCCAGCAACGAGCGGTAGTGCGCGCGATAGGTCTCGGTGAGATGGTCGACCGTCGTTCCTGCCGCCACCGTCTCCTCAGCGCCCTCGCGCTGCGAAGGCAGCCGGGTGGAGCGCGCAGCGGGCATGGGCGCGATCACCGGCATGCCGCCGGCCGCGCGGGGCCTCCGGAGCGGACGCACCGAAGCGCCTCGCAACGGGCCCACCACTGTGATGTCGAGAACCTCTGCCACGCCAGTTGGACACGCTTCCCCCCGTCAGGGTTGTACGCGTACGGCACCGCGTTCGATGCTGTGCGACATGCCCTCATTCGTACCTGCTCTTCCCCAAATGCCCCGAAAACGCATCCAGCCACGCAAGAAGTGACGACAGAGACGCGTAGCGCCCGCCCAGCGGTTGCGGAGGGCGAGGAGATCATCGTCGGATATGACAACGCCCCAGCTCAAGAGGTTCAGACCAGCAAGTTACCCACAGAGCGCACACAGATCCTACAAAACAGGTTCGATCAGGTACGAAGAAATTCGCCCGCCACCGATTCGGCGATCTGGGCCACGTTGAGAGCCGCGCCTTTTCGGAGATTGTCGCCGCAGATGAACATCTCGACGGAGTGCGGATCGTCCATCGACTGCCGCACCCGGCCCACCCAGGTCGGGTCGGTGCCCACGACATCGGACGGCGTGGGGAAGTCACCGGCCGCCGGGCTGTCGAAGAGCACCACCCCGGGCGCGGTCGCCAGGACCTCGTGCGCCCGGGCCACCGAGACCTCGTTCTCGAAGCGGGCGTGCACGGACATGGAGTGCGTCGCGACGACGGGCACGTACACACAGGTCGCCGTGACCTTGAGGTCCGGCAGACCCAGGACCTTCCGGCACTCCTGGCGGATCGCCAGCTCCTCGGACGACCAGCCGTCCCCGGCGTCGGTCCCGGCCCAGGGCACCACGTTCAGAGCCACCGGGGCTGCGAAGGGGCTCTTCTCGCCGTCGCCCAGCGCCCGCCGTACGTCGCCGGGGCGGGTGCCCAGCTCCGTACCCGCCACCAGGGCCAGCTGCTCGCGGAGCACGGCGACTCCGTCCCGGCCGGCGCCGCTCACCGCCTGGTAGGACGAGACGATCAGCTCCCGCAGCCCGAATTCGGCGTGCAGCGCGCCGACCGCGACGATCAGCGACAGCGTCGTGCAGTTCGGGGACGCGACGATGCCGCGCGGTCGCATCCGCGCGGCATGGGGGTTGATCTCGGGTACGACGAGGGGAACGTCGTCGTCGAGGCGGAAGGCGGCCGAGTCGTCCACGACCACCGCGCCCTTGGCGGCGGCGACCGGCCCCCACTGCGCGGACACCTCGTCCGGCACCAGGAACAGGGCGACGTCCACGCCGTCGAACACGTCCTCGGCGAGCGCGAGGACCTCGGTCTCCTCACCGCGTACGACCAGCTTGGTGCCGGCCGCGCGCGGAGAGGAGATCAGTCTGACCTCGCCCCAGACGTCCTCGTGCTGCGAGAGAATCTGGAGCATGACGCCGCCGATCGCACCGGTCGCGCCGACGACCGCGAGCGAAGGACGGCGTCCTGTCATCGGCCGGTGCCCCCGTAGACGACGGCCTCGTCGGAGTCGCTGTCGAGTCCGAATGCGGTGTGCACGGCGCGCACGGCCTCGTTGACGTCGTCGACACGGGTGACCACCGAGATGCGGATCTCGGACGTCGAGATCAGCTCGATGTTCACACCGACGTCGGACAGCGCCTCGAAGAAGCCCGCGGTGACACCGGGGTTCGTCTTCATGCCCGCGCCGACGAGGGAGATCTTGGCGATCTGGTCGTCGTAGCGCAGCGACTCGAAGCCTATGCCGGCGCGGCTGCGCTCCAGGGCGTCGATGGCCTTGCGGCCCTCGGCCTTGGGCAGGGTGAACGTGATGTCCGTGAGACCGGTCGAGGCGGCGGAGACGTTCTGCACCACCATGTCCATGTTGATCTCCGCGTCCGCGATGGCGCGGAAGATCGCGGCGGCCTCGCCCGGCTTGTCGGGAACCCCGACGACCGTGACCTTGGCCTCGGAGACGTCGTGGGCGACTCCGGAGATGATGGCGTGCTCCACCTGCTGGTCCCCTTGCGGCTCGTTGCTGACCCAGGTGCCACGCAGTCCGGAGAAGGACGAGCGGACGTGGATCGGGATGTTGTAACGGCGTGCGTACTCGACGCAACGGTGCAGCAGCACCTTGGAGCCGGAGGCCGCCAGCTCCAGCATGTCCTCGAAGGAGATCCAGTCGATCTTCCGGGCCTTCTTCACGACCCGGGGGTCGGCGGTGAAGACACCGTCCACATCGGTGTAGATCTCACAGACCTCGGCGTCCAGCGCGGCGGCCAGTGCGACAGCGGTCGTGTCGGAGCCACCGCGACCGAGGGTCGTGATGTTCTTGCCCTCCTGGCTGACCCCCTGGAACCCGGCGACGATGGCGATGTTGCCCTCGTCGATCGAGGTCCGGATGCGGCCGGGCGTGACATCGATGATGCGCGCTTTGTTGTGGACCGAGTCGGTGATGACACCGGCCTGGCTGCCCGTGAACGACTGGGCCTCGTGGCCCAGGTTTTTGATCGCCATCGCCAGGAGGGCCATGGAGATCCGCTCCCCGGCGGTCAGCAGCATGTCGAACTCACGCCCGGCAGGCATCGGGGATACCTGCTCGGCGAGATCGATCAACTCGTCCGTCGTGTCGCCCATCGCGGACACCACGACAACCACCTGGTTGCCGTTCTTCTTGGCGTCCACGACTCGCTTGGCGACACGCTTGATGCCTTCGGCATCGGCTACGGAGGAGCCTCCGTACTTCTGCACGACAAGGCCCACGTGCGCTCCTCGCTCAATAATGGTGCGGTCGGCTCAGTTTAACGAGCAGTCCGGAATCAACCCGTCGGTACCGGATGGTGAGATGTCCCGCCCACCACCCGAAACGGCATGTCGCTCCGAACTGCTCGTACCGGGCTGTTGCCCGCTGCCCCGGACCGCACGCCTCTTTGTGTCCCAGGACACAACAGGCGCAGCCGTCGCACAAGCCACGGAGGACCGTTACAGGACCGGTCGCAGGCCCAGCGGCCCCGCGATCTCCTCGGCCATCACACGCCCCGCCTCCTCGGCCAGGTCCCCGTCCCCCGGGTCCTGGTCGATGTCCAGGCCGTCGAGCTCCTGGAGCGGCTGGTTGAGCCGGATGTGGGCGATCAGCGACTGGAGCGCGCGCAGGGCCGAGGACGCGGTGGAGCCCCAGTTCGAGAAGTACGAGAACTGCCACCACCACATGGCCTCCGCCGTGCGGTCCGCCTCGTAGTGCGCGAGGCCGTGGCCGAGGTCCGTGACCAGGTCGGCCAGGTCGTCGGAGATGCGGTGGGGTACGGGCGCCTTGCGGGGCTCGTACGGGTCGAAGACCTCGGAGTACACGTCGATGGGCTCCAGGAGCTCCGCGAAGCGCTCACGCAGCCCGTCGGCGTCCGGCTCGGCGCCCAGGTCCGGCTCGTAGCGCTCGTCCGGGAGGATGTCCTCGTACGCGCCGAGTCTCCCGCCGGCCAGCAGGAGCTGGGAGACCTGGAGGAGGAGGACCGGGACGGCCTCCTCGGGCTCCTCCGCCTTGGACACCTCGGTGACCGCGACGATGAAGGTCTTGATCTGGTCCGCGATCTGGACGGCGAAGTCGTCCGGATCCTGCGTGACGGAGTTCAGCGTGGCGTCAGACATCGAGGGGACCTCCCGTGGGCACGGTCGCGAACGGTGGGTAGAACATAGCGCCGCCGCGCATAAAACCGCAGTCAGATGCCGGGTCACACATCGAGCAGCCGCCTCCCCTCGAAGGCGCGGCCGAGGGTGACCTCGTCCGCGTACTCCAGGTCGCCGCCCACGGGCAGCCCGCTGGCCAGCCGCGTGACCCGCAGGCCCATCGGTTTGACCATCCGGGCGAGGTACGTCGCGGTGGCCTCGCCCTCCAGGTTGGGGTCGGTCGCCAGGATCAGCTCCGTGATGGAGCCGTCCGCGAGCCGGGCCAGCAGCTCCCTGATGCGCAGATCGTCGGGGCCGACGCCCTCGATCGGGCTGATCGCGCCGCCGAGCACGTGGTAGCGGCCCCGGAACTCACGGGTCCGCTCGATCGCCACGACGTCCTTGGGCTCCTCGACCACGCAGATGACCGAGCGGTCGCGGCGCGCGTCGCGGCAGATGCCGCACTGCTCCTGCTGTGCGACGTTGCCGCAGATCTCACAGAAGCGGACCTTGTCCTTGACCTCGAGGAGGGCATGGGCCAGACGGCGTACGTCGGTGGGCTCGGCCTGCAGGATGTGGAAGGCGATCCGCTGCGCGCTCTTGGGACCGACGCCCGGCAGCCTGCCCAGCTCGTCGATCAGCTCCTGAACCACGCCTTCGTACAACGGAACGCCTCTCCTTTTTTCCTGCTCGTACCGTATCCGGTACGGGTGGGTCGCTACAGGGTCAGAACGGGAGACCCGGCATGCCGCCCAGGCCCTGGGCCAGCGGGCCCAGCTTCTGCTGCTGGAGCTGCTGGGCGTTCTCGTTCGCCGCCTGGACCGCCGCGACCACGAGGTCGGCGAGCGTCTCGGTGTCCTCCGGGTCCACGGCTCCGGGATCGATCACCAGGGCGCGGAGCTCGCCGGACCCGGTCACGGTGGCCTTCACGAGACCACCGCCCGCCTGTCCGTCGACCTCGGTCCTGGCCAGCTCCTCCTGGGCCTCGGCAAGATCCTGCTGCATCTTCTGGGCCTGCTGGAGCAGCTGCTGCATGTTGGGCTGGCCACCACCGGGAATCACGGTCACTCCTGGCACTTCGACGACGGATTGTTTCGGTATGCCGAGCCTACGTGTTCGCCCGACGCCGCGCCCCACCCGCCGGGGACCAACTCTTTCGGGTGAGTTCTGAAAAGTGCCTGCCGTGCTCCTATACCTGACCAGAGGCCGTGTCCAGGCGGGAATCCCGCGATTTCGACCCCGCGGCCCACCATTCGGCGGTAGGAAGAGGATGGGTATCCGTACCCGTACGCACAGCGAAGGTAACGCAGAGTTACACGGGTGGGGCCCCGGTCATATGCCGGACACCGGCCCCCTCCGTGACCGAGAACCGTGCCGATCCGCGTCGATACGCGCCGAACGCAGAGTGCAGAGGAGTGCCCCGGTGAGTCAGCCGGAGATGCAGCCCGAGGGGCCGCCCCGCAAGGAGTCCGGCGCGGGATCCGGTGCAGGCACCGGAACCGATCGGTCCGGTTCACGCTACGGTTCGAGCCCCCGGGACCTGACCGGCCGCGCCTTCCCCCTCGGCGACTGGGGTGAACCCGCCGAGCGGCTCGACGAGCTCTACCGGTGGGTCGAGGCCGGCGCCATGGAGACCGCCGACTGGTATCTGCGTGACCGGGTCCGCAAGCGGCGCACGGCCAGGCTGCTCCGGCTCGGCACGGCGGCCGGAGTGGTCGCGGGCGCGGCCCTCCCGCTGCTCGATCTGACCGGGGAGCTGCACGGGTCGGCCGGCTGGGGCTATCTGTCACTGCTGCTGGGCGCCGCGTGCATGGCGTGCGACCGGTACTTCGGCCTGACCTCCGGCTGGATAAGGAACCTCGCGACGGCACAGGCCGTGCAGCGGCGCCTGCAGGTGCTCCAGTTCGACTGGTCCTCCGAGTGCGTCCGGGAGGTGCTCGGGCCGACGGAGGGCACCGCCAGCGAGGCCGCGGAGCGGTGCCTGGGGGTGCTGCGACGGTTCTCGGAGGACATCACCGAGCTCGTCCGCATGGAGACGGCGGACTGGATGGTGGAGTTCCGGGCCGGGCCCGCGCCCATGGGCATGCAGTCGCTGGTGACGGGCGGGCCCGGCGGCCGCCCCGAGCCGGGGTCCGCACCCGGCCGGCTCACGATGCCTGCGGCGGTCCGGCCGAACATGCCGCGCCAGCGGCCGCCGGAGCCGCCCCGCTGAAACCGGACCCGCACGCTGAGACCGGACCCGCCCCGCTGAGGAAGCAGGGCGGCCGGCGCCGGTCAGCTGAAGATGATCATCGAGCCCTGCGCGAGGCTACGGGTGGCCGCCGCGTGCAGGCCCAGCCAGACGTGCCGCTCCCGGGCGAAGGGGTTCTCGTCGTACGGGACCGGAGCGGCCGGTTCCTCCAGCGAGGTGGGACCGGCGGGCGGAAGGGGGGCGGCCGGCGGGTTGGCCGGGTCGATGCCGATGGACGGGGCCACGAACTCCAGCTCGCGCAGCAGCCCGTGGGAGGAGCCCAGCGGGCCTCCGCCCTCCAGGAGCTGGTCGTCGGAGAGCGGCCGGGGGAAGTCCACCGGGACATACGCTCCGGCGTGGTCGTAGTGCCAGACCAGGTGGGACTCCTGTGCGCTCTGCTCGAACATCTCCAGCAACTGCTCGTAGTCCCCGCCCAGTTCGTCGACGGGCGTGACGGCGAGGCCGCTCAGCTGGAGCAGGTAGGCGCGGCGCAGGAAGTGCAGGGCGTCGTAGTCGAAGCCCGCGACCGGGGCGACGTCCCCGGTGAGTCCTGGCATGTAGGCGTAGACCGGCACGGGCGGCAGCCCCGCCTCGGTCAACGCCTTGTCGTAGACGGCGATCTCTTCGGCGAACGGATTGTCGGGGCTGTGGCACAGCACATCGACGAGGGGGACCAGCCACAGGTCACAGGCCACGAAGTCTCGCTCTCCAACGGGTTCGTGCGATGGTCGGGACAGCGTAATGCGGCCGCGACCCCGCGCACAGGGTGCGGGCCGACCGCGGTCCGCGTCGGAGCGGTACGCGCTCAGGTGTGGCCCGGATGCGGGGGGTCGTCGGCGGCCAGCCGGTCCGCCCAGTCCAGCCCGTGGGTGTAGTAGTCGTCCAGCACCGTGCGTACGGCCGGCCCGTCGGCGGCCGTGATCGCCTCCACCAGCTCCTGGTGGCCGTTCCACAGCCAGTCGCGCACGTCGCCGTCCCCGCGCAGGTACGGGACGGCGAAGGCCCAGGCCTGCATCCGCAGCCGTTGCAGGAAGTCGCTGATGTAGGCGTTGCCGATGACGGCGCCGAGCTCCCGCCAGAACCGCAGGTCGTAGCCGATGAGGATGTCGAGGTCGCCGCTGCGCGTCGCCCGTGCCGCCTCCTCGCCCCGGCGGCGTACGGAGACGAGAGCGGCGCGGTGCGCGCCGATCACGGCGGGCGCCGAACCGGAGCCGTCGAAGATCCGCCGGAACACCCCGTCTATGACCAGTGCGCGCGCCTCCACCATCGCCCGGTAGTCGGCGACGGAGAACTCGCGGACGCGGAAGCCGCGGTGCTGGTCGGATTCGAGCAGTCCCTGCGCGGAGAGGTCGAAGAGCGCTTCCCGCACGGGCGTCGCGGACACCCCGTACTGCTCGGCGATCTGCTTGACGGTGAACTCCACCCGTGGCCGCAGACGCCCGGCGAGCACCTCGTCACGCAGTGCGTCGGCGATCTGCTGCCGCAGCGTACTGCGGGTCACACCTCCGCCCGCACCCATGACGCCCCCTCCCGTTCTCGGCTCGGGTCACCTTAGACCGACCGGCGGACGGGGGACGGCACCACGTCCGGGCCGGTCACACCGTGCACGCGCCTGCTCTACAGCGTGTGCTCGTCGGCGACCGAGAGGGCCGCGTCAAGGGCCGCGAGGCCCTCCTTCGCCTCGGCCTCGGTGATGTTGCACGCGGGGACGACGTGGGTGCGGTTCATGTTGATGAAGGGCCAGAGACCGTGCTTCCTGCAGGCCGCGCCGAAGGCCGCCATCGGGGCGTTGGCCTCGCCGGTCGCGTTGTACGGGACCAGGGGCTCGCGGGTCTCCCTGTCGCGGACCAGCTCCAGCGCCCAGAAGGCGCCCAGGCCCCGCACCTCGCCGACGGACGGATGGCGCTCGGCGAGCTCGCGCAGACCGGGGCCGAGCACGTGCTCACCGAGGTGTGCCGCGCTCTCGACGACCTTCTCGTCCTCCATCACGTTGATCGTCGCGACGGCCGCCGCGCAGGCCAGCGGGTGCCCGGAGTAGGTGAGTCCGCCGGGGTAGGGCCGGGTCTCGAAAGTGGCGGCGATCTCGGCGCTGATCGCGACACCGCCGAGCGGCACGTAACCGGAGTTGACGCCCTTCGCGAACGTGATCAGGTCCGGCACGACACCGTCGTGGTCCGCTGCGAACCACTTCCCGGTCCGCCCGAAGCCGGCCATCACCTCGTCCAGCACGAACACGATCCCGTACCGGTCGCAGATCTCGCGGACGCCCGCGAGATAGCCGGGCGGCGGCGTCATGACTCCCGCCGTGCCGGGGATCGTCTCCAGGACGACGGCCGCGACGGTCGCCGGGCCCTCGAAGGCGAGGGTGTCCTCGAGGTGCTGGAGCGCGCGGGCGCACTCCTCGGCCTCGGTCTGCGCGTAGAACGGGGACCGGTAGAGGAACGGAGCCCAGAAACGGACGACGCCCGCCGAACCGGTGTCGGACGCCCAGCGGCGCGGGTCGCCGGTGAGGTTGATCGCCGTGGCGGTGGCGCCGTGGTACGAGCGGAAGGCGGAGAGCACCTTGTGGCGCCCGGTGTGCAGCCGGGCCATGCGGACGGCGTTCTCGACGGCCTCGGCGCCGCCGTTGGTGAAGAAGATCTTGTCCAGGTCGCCGGGGGTGCGCTCGGCGATGAGGCGTGCCGCCTCCGAACGCGCCTCGACGGCGAAGGCGGGGGCGAACGTGGCGAGCCTGCCCGCCTGTTCCTGGATCGCCGCGACGACGGTGGGGTGCTGGTAGCCGATGTTGGTGAAGACGAGACCACTGGTGAAGTCCAGGTAGCGGTTGCCGTCGTAGTCCCAGAAGTACGCCCCCTCGGCGCCGGCGACGGCGAGCGGGTCGATCAGGCCCTGGGCGGACCAGGAGTGGAACACGTGCGCGCGGTCGGCGGCCTTCACGGCCGCGCCCGCTGCGGAGTCGACGTACGGGGCGCGAGGGGCATCGGTGCTCATGCGGCGAGCGTATGCGGCGGCGCGGGGCGTCCTCCATGGCCACTGTGTACGGCTTGGGCCGCGCGGCTCGGCAGGGTGTCGGGTTCACGGCCGCGACCGGCCAACCAATTGACAGCATGCTGTCGTCATGACAGCCTTCTGTCATAGAGCTCGAAGTGCACAACGTTCCCGCCAGTTCCCCGACGGAGGTCACCATGACCGGCACGAGCGTCCACCTGGCCGTCTACGACACCTTCGCCGACTGGGAGCCGGGCTTCGCCACGGCCCAGCTCACCGACCACGGCCACACCGTGCGGACCGTCGGCCTCACCACCGCTCCCGTCACCACCATGGGCGGGGTGCGCGTCCAGCCCGACCTGGCGCTCGCCGGCCTGGCCCCCGGCGACAGCGAGCTGCTGATCCTCACCGGCGCCTCGCTCTGGGACACCGGCGACACGCTCGACCCCTTCGCCCGTGCGGCACGGGACTTCCTGGACGCCGGTGTGCCCGTGGCGGCCATCTGCGGGGCGACCGCGGGGCTGGCCCGCGAGGGGCTGCTCGACGACCGCTCCCACACGAGCGCCGTCTCCTTCTACCTCGCCGCCACGGGATACGCGGGCGGCGCGCACTACGTGGAGGCCGACGCGGTGACGGACGCCGGCGGGGCGTCGCGCGGCGCTCTCGTCACGGCGGGGCCGACCGAGCCGATCGCCTTCGCCCGCGAGATCTTCGAGCTGCTCGGGGTGTTCGGACCGAAGAAGCTGGACGCCTGGTACCGGCTCTTCCACGACTCGGACGCGAGCGCCTACGAGGAGCTGAACGAATGAGCGGTACGGCCGACGGGAACGCCGAGAACTCCTCGCTGCTCAGCCGCGCCGCGATCGGGGTGTTCCGGCTCAACGGCCGGTTCCTGGCCGTGGCCGAGGAGCTGGCCGGGCCCGCCGGGCTCACGGCGGCCCGGTGGCAGGTCCTCGGTGCGGTCCTTACAGAGCCGCTTCCCGTGTCGGGCATCGCCCGCGCGATGGGGATCACCCGGCAGAGCGTGCAACGGGTCGCCGACCTGCTGGTCGACCGGGGCCTCGCCGAATACGTCGCGAACCCGGCCCACCGGAGGGCCAAGCTGCTCCGGCCCACCGAGGAGGGACGGGCGGCGGTGAGCCGGATCGTCCCCGACCACGCGGAGTTCGCGGCACGGCTCGCCGAGGCGCTGGGCGAGGAGGAGTTCGCGCGGACCGTCCAGGTGCTGGAGCGGCTCTCGGACGCCATGGACACCCTGCCGTCCCCGGCCGGACAGCAGGGGGAGTCCTCCGGGGGCTGAGGGGCGGTCCACGGGCACCCGCGCCGCTATTCTCGACCCACGGCCCGCCACGGCCGTACGGGGGAGGAAGCGCACCATGGAGAAGCTGGGCTCCGGCGATCCGCAACGCATCGGCAGCTACCGCCTGTTGGGGCGCCTCGGCGCCGGCGGTATGGGCCAGGTGTTCCTGGCCCGCTCGGACCGGGGCCGCACCGTCGCCATCAAACTGGTCCGCCCCGAGCTCGCCGAACTGCAGCACTTCCGCGACCGTTTCCGTGCGGAGGTGCAGGCCGCCCGGCGGGTCGGCGGTTCCTGGACCGCGCCGGTGCTCGACGCCGGAGTGGACGACGCGGTGCCGTGGGTGGCCACCGGTTACGTAGCGGGCCCTTCGCTCCACCGCATCGTCTCGGGCCTTCCGGGCGCCCCGGTGACCGAATCGGGGGCGTACGGTCCGCTCCCCGGGCGCTCCGTCCGCATCCTGGGCGCCGGGCTCGCGGGGGCCCTCCAGGACATCCACCGGGCCGGGCTGATCCACCGTGACCTGAAGCCGTCCAACGTCCTGATGACGATCGACGGCCCCCGGGTCATCGACTTCGGGATCGCCCGCGCCCTGGAGACCGCCGCCGACGGCGGCCTGACCCGCACCGGGGCGATGATCGGCTCCCCCGGATTCATGTCGCCCGAGCAGGTGCGGGGCGAGCGTGTGACGCCCGCGTGCGACGTGTTCTGCCTCGGCTCCGTGCTGGCGTACGCGGCCACCGGCCGGCTGCCGTTCGGTGCGGCGGACAGCGGGGGCCACGCGCTGATGTTCCGGATCGCACAGGAGGATCCCGACCTCACCGGCGTGCCCGTCGACCTGGTCGAGCTCATCCGGGACTGCCTGGCGAAGGACCCGGCCGCGCGGCCCTCCACGGACAGCGTCCTGGAGCGGCTCGGCGACACGGACACGGCGGAGCCATGGCTTCCGGGCGCGCTGATCGCCCAGCTGGGCCGGCACGCCGTGGAGCTGCTGGATTCCGAGGACCCGGAGGAGGGCCCAGCGGAGGGCCCGCGGGCGGCGCCGCCCGCGCCCGTGCCGCCCGCCGCCCCCACCAGGCCCGCTCCACCCCCACCGGCACGGGCGCCCGGCGCCACGCACGGGCTCCCCACGGCGGTCGGGCCGCCTGTCCCGGTGTCGCAGCCGGCGTCGTACGGCTACCCGCAACAGCCCGCCCCCGCCTACGGATACGGGCCCACGCCCCCGTACGGCCCGCCGGGCGGCTTCGCCCCGCCCGCACCCGAGCGCCGCAGGGCGGGCTCCACCCTGCTGCTGGTGGCCGTCGCCCTGATCGTCGCGGTGGGGGCGGGCTGGGGGGTCTACGCCTTCATGCGGAGCGGGGACGGCGGTCCCACGGCGTCCCCGACCGGCAGCGTCTCCCCTTCCGGCGACGGCTCCACCGCGGGCGGGAAGAGCCCGGACGGCACCGACTCCGACGGCGCGGGCGAGGACGGCACAGGCGACGACGGCACCGTCCCGGCCGGATTCCTGGGCACCTGGTCCGGGGCCGTCGAGGGCGGCGCGGGAGCGTCCACCCGTCAACTCGTCGTGCATCAGGGCGAAGTGGGAGACGCGGTCCTGTCCCTCACCACCGAGGGCCCGCTCGACACCGGCGGCTCCTACCGCTGCGTGTTCCAGGCCGACCTGGCGAGCGAGCCCTCCTCCGGCGGGCCCGTCCGCATCGGCCCCTCCCGGGTCACCGAGGGTGAACCGCAGTCGTCGTGCACCCCGGGGGAGCCCACTGTCCTGACGCTGCTGCCCGACGGCTCCCTGCGCCGCGAGATCACCGCCACCGGCCAGAGCCTGACGTACACGAAAACAGGCTGAGCGGTACGGGACCGATCCGGCTCACGCCGCGAGTGCACCGTCCGGCTCACGCTGTGGGATCCGCCGTCCGGCTCACGCCGCGACGTCCACCGCCCGGAACGCGAGCCACAGGTCGTACCGTGCGCTGGGCGTCTGGAGCAGCGACCGGCACAGCAACGCCTCGAGCCGCGTGAGGCGCTTGCGCGCACCGGGCACGGAGATACCCAGTTCGGCGGCTGTCGGGCTCAGTTGGGCCTCGCAGCGCAGCCACGTGCGCAGGGTCTCCTCGGCCATCGGTCCGGCCTGGGCGAGGATGCGCAGCTGCTGGACGGCCCAGTCCTGTACTTCCGGGGCGCGCAGGACCGTGTCGAGGTCCTCGGACGGCGTGGAGACCGCGGGGCCGGAGCGGCGCAGGGCCGGAGTGGCCCGGATCCGCAGCGCCAGGTCGACGGCCGCCTGGTCCGGCACCCGGTTCAGGTCCAGGCCGAGGAGTTCGCCGACGAGCTTGAGGCGGGCGGCCAGGGTGTTGCGGTGGATCTTCAGGTGCTGGGTGGCATGGGAGGAGAAGGCCAGCCAGGACGCGACGGTCGCCGACAGCTCCTGGCTGCCCGGGTCCTGCGAGCGGCGCGGCAGATGGGCGAGGAGGGGGGCGAGCAGGGCATCGGCCCACCGCGCGCCGGCGGCGCCGGCCACCAGCGCGGGCTCCTGGGCGGCGCCGAATCTGGCGTGGCGCCCGGGGAGCCCACGGGCGACGGCGAGGGCGTGGAAGGCCTGCTGGTAGGCGGTCGCCGTGTCGGGCAGCCGTACTTCCTCGCTGACGCCCACTACACAGTCGTCCACGAGCCCGGCGACGGCCGCTCCGAGTGTGCGGCCGCCCTCCGGCCCCTCCGCCTCCGTCTCCTCGTCCGCCGGCACGATCAGGATCAGATGCCGGGCGTAGACCGGGCAGCGCACGATCCATGTCCGGCCGCCGGAGACGTCCGTACAGATCCGGGCCACCTCGTCCCGCTGCCCGCCGGAGCACTCGACGACGCAGACGCGTACGGGATCGGGGAGCTTCGGCCGCAGGGCGCCCGCCACCTGGTGGGCGATGGAGAGCTGGCCCGTCATCAGCAGATGCAGCACGGCCTCGCGGCCCCGGGATTCCGCGAGGTCCACCCGACGCCGTTTGCGTTCGACGCTCTCCGACGCCCAGGACAGCGCCAGCGGCATCACCGCGTCGGCCATGAGCGTGGTCAGCCCGCCGGGCAGAGGCTTGGGTGCTACGAGAGCGAGGACCGCGCCGTCGGTTTCGGGTGTCCGGTCGAGGGGAAGCAGCAGCGCGGAGCACTCCTCGGTGTCGAGGGCGTACGAGCCGGCGCTCCGGGCGGTCAGTTCCCGCGCCGCCCGGGCGGCGAGTCCGGCGGCCTCGTGGCCGGGCCAGCGGACGTTCCCGGCGACGGACTGGAGCACCGTGCCGCCCCCGTCCAGGATCCCGGCCCAGCCCTCGGCCCGCTGGGCCAGCCTGCGCAGCAGCTCCGGCGACCCACCGGTCCGCGCCAGCCGGTACATCAGCAGTACGTCGTCGGCCCGTTCACGCGCACGCACGTGTCCTCCGTTCCTCCCCGAAACCGGAGTGCAGAGTACCGGTCCGGCTGTGCGGTTTGATACCCGTCGGAGGCCACACAGTGCGATTTGAATCTCCCCGCACGCCGTCCCGCCCACCTAAAGTCCCCAGCGTGTTCCGGGGCGTTCGGGGGACGTCGGGGGACGTCAGGACGCCCCGGATCCGGGGGCCTGAGGACGTCGGGGGACGTCCGGAAGGCACGGCGGCAGCGGCTCACGGGGGTGGTCGCTGTCGTCGGTCCGCGGCCGGCTGTCAGTGGTGCCGCCTAGCGTGGTTCTCGACCGTGTCGTACGCCGGAGAGGCCCCCTGCTGTGGAATTCCGCATGGAACGTGGTGCGCTGACCGATGCCGTCTCCCGGGCGGCGCGGGTGCTTCCCGCGCGTTCCCCCGTTCCCGTCCTCGGCGGGCTCCTCCTCGAAGCCGACCCCGGCCGACTCCTCGTGTCCGGGCTGGACTTCGAGGCCTCCGCGCGCGTCGGGACGGAGGCGCACACGGTCCGGCCGGGGAAGGTGCTGGTCATGGGGCGGCGGCTGCTCGACATCTGCAAGGTCCTGCCCGAGGGGCCCGTGGAGTGCGCGGTGGAGGGCTCTCGCTTCACGGTCACGGGAGACGGCTCCCGCTTCGGCCTCTCGGTCCTCCCCCTCGACGACTACCCCGCCCTGCCGCCGCTGCCGGAGGTGCGCGGGGCGGTGGACGCCGGGGAGTTCGCCTCGGCGGTCGCGCAGGTGGCCGTGGCCTCGGGGCGGGACGACACCCTGCCGACGCTCACCGGGATCCGCCTCGGGCTCGACGGCTCCACGATGACGCTGGCGGCGACGGACCGGTACCGCTTCGCCGTGCGCACCCTGCCGTTCAGGGCGACGGCGCCCGACGTGACGGCCGATGTCGTGGTGTCGGCCCGCCGACTGGCCGAGATCGCCCGGTCGCTCGGCAGGGCCGGACAGGTCGACGTCTCCGTGGACGGGGGGTCGGTCGGATTCGAGCACGCCGGGACGCGCACGACGGTGCGCCTGCTGGACGGCCGACTTCCGCGTCACGACGAGTTGTTCGCGCTGACGGACCCCGCGGTCGTGGTGCTGGACCGGGCCCGCCTGGTGGAGGCCGTCAAGCGGGTCTCCGTGGTCGCGGACGGGGGCAGCCCGCTCCAGATGTCCTTCTCCGCCGGACCGGACGGCTCGGTGCTGCTGCAGGCGGGGTTCGAGGACGACGTGGCCTCGCAGCGGCTGCCGACGGCCTCTCCCGGCGACACGGAGATGACGGTGGCCTTCAATCCCGCGTATCTGATGGACGCCCTGTCCTCCTTCGAGGACGCGACGGTCCGGATGGAGCTGATGGGGCCGGGACAGCGCGCCATGATCACCGGAGGGGAGGGCACCGGGGCGGCCACGCACCAGCACCTGCTGATGTCCGTGAAACCGCCGCTGCTCTGACCTCCTCGGTGGAGCGGGAGCCTCCGGGTCTCACCCCGGGAGGATGGACGTCTCCCCCACGGCGGCCATCAGCCAGATGGGGAACTCCCTGTCGGCCTGCCCCACGGCGAGACCGAGCCACCGCGTGCCGCCGGGCACGCGCCAGACCTGCATGCTGCCCGCCAGATTGCAGAGCTGCCCCATCGGCTCGGGAACGGCGGCGCGCACGCCGTCCTCGTCCCCCTCCAGATACGGCCAGAGGTCGACGGTCTCCGGCTCGCCCCACCGCCCGCTCAACGCGTTCGCCAGGACGCTGAATTCGTCCTCGATCTCCTGCTCGGCGGGTTCGACGAGCTCGGGCGACCGGTCGTCCCAGAAGTCCTGGCTCACCTGCAGGATCAGCAGGTGGTGTCCGGGCCCGCTGCTGTGCACGCCGTCGTCCTCGCTCTCCTCCCCCGCGGGGTACGGCAGGGCGAGAACGCTGTCGATCAGGGCGAGCCGGGCCTCGGTGGTCGTGGGAGGTGTGGCGTCGCTGTCCGTGTCCATGGTCGGTGATCCTGCCGACCACCGGCCCCGGAACGCGAATCGGGGGCGTGCCCGGCCGCTGCCGGACACGCCCCCGCTCCCCGGGGTGGGGCCGGGCTCAGCAGCTCAGGTTCGAGCCGGGTGTGGTGCCGAGGATCTGGACGAACGCCTGGTACTTGTCGATGCGGCTCTGCACCTGGGCGGGGTTGCCACCGTTGCACTCGATGCTGCCGTTGATCGAGCGGATCGTCTCACCGAAGCCGGCGCCG
This sequence comes from Streptomyces sp. NPDC091271, assembly GCF_044757505.1. Lineage (NCBI taxonomy): Bacteria > Bacillati > Actinomycetota > Actinomycetes > Kitasatosporales > Streptomycetaceae > Streptomyces > Streptomyces sp. NPDC091271. Next base: position 98,564 of record NZ_JBIVVD010000006.1, read on the forward strand.
TTGACGATGGCGTTGTGCGGGGTCATGGTGCCGGGGCCGGACTGGGTGTTCCAGTACCAGAGACCGGTCTTCCAGGCGACGGCCGCGTTCTGCTCCACCTGCCAGGGGTTGCCGAGCAGGTCGATGCCGAGCGCGTCACCGGCGGCCTTGTAGTTGAAGTTCCAGCTGAGCTGGATCGGGCCACGGCCGTAGTAGGCGGCCTGGCCGGCCGGGCAGCCGTAGGACTGGCTGGTGTCGCAGTAGTGCGGGTAGTTCGCGGTGTTCTGCTCCACGATGTGCACCAGGCCACCGGTCTCGTGACTGACGTTGGCGAGGAACGCCGCCGCCTCCTGCTTCTTGACCGTGTCACTGCCGGTGTTGGCGAAGCCGGGGTAGGCGCTCAGCGCGGCGGTGAGCCCGCTGTAGGTGTAGAAGGAGTTCCGGCTCGGGAACATCTGGTTGAACTGGGACTCGCTCACGACGAAGCCCGTGGGGTTCGGCTCCTCCGTGCCGCCGGACCCGCAACTGCCCTGGTCGGCCCAGACGTCGGCCGTGCCCGGCCGCTCGTTCTGCGTCCACCACTTCGCGGACCAGTTGTGCCCGCCGTAGGAGGCCGATCCACCGCCCGTGTAGACGGAGGACGCGCTCCAGGCAGGGGCACAGGCGGCGGCCGATGCCGTGGAGGCGGGGAGGAAGACGAACGTCGCGATGACCGCGCCCAGCGCGGCGATCAGGCTCATGACACGTTTGGCCACGGGATCACTCCTTCGGCGCGGCGCCCGCACCGAGCGAGCGCCGCCATGGGGGGTTGGGCCCACTCAAGCGTCGATGGTCTGGACCTGTCAAGGTCTAGACCAGAACTCGCCCATCGGACCGCGTGCCCCAACTCCGCCTCAGCACCAGCTTGTTGAACAGAAGGCGAACTTCACCGGAAGGAATCCGGAGGCTCCCCCACCCCACGGCCCCCGGCCGTACGGTGACGCCGTCCGGCACACCGCACCCACGAGGGAGCGCGAGCAACATGGATTCGTTGTTCACCCCCGAGAACGTCGTAGCCGTCCTCACCGCCCTGCTGGGCATCCTGACCTCGGCGGGTGTGCTCTGGTACGAGCGCCGCGTCCCGCGCCGCAAACGCATCGGCTACCGCGTGCAGATGGACACCCCGATAGGCAGCGGCGTCAGCCAGGGCCGGGTCAATGTGCGGGTCGGCCTCTTCAACGAGACCCCGGGCATGGCCGACGCCACCCTGGTCCTGCTGCGCATCGAGAACGACGGCTCGCAGTCGATCGGCGAGGACGACTACCCCCAGCGCGCAGTGCACCCCGGCCTCACCGTCGAGTTCTCGGGCCGCACCGTACGCGGTATCGCCGTGACCCATGCGCCGGGCGCCGACCACCTGATGGACACCTTCACCCCGGACGACGCCGTCCAGCACAACGGCTCCCTCATCTGGCTGCCGCGCGTCCCGCTCAACCGCAACGAGCACTTCAAGCTCCTGGTCCTGCTGACCGGTTCGAACGTGGGCGGCCCGATCAAGGTCACCGGGAGCATCCGGGACGGAAAGGTGGAGCGGAACAAGGCGGCCCGCCCCGACGAGAAGCCCCCGATCTTCGGCCGGGGGGCCAGGCTCATCACCGTGGCCCTCACCGCCTGTGTCATCGCCCTCGCCGGCATCATCGTCGTACGGGACGACTCCCCTCCCCCGATGGACTGTGCCGTGGGCACCCTCACGGTCACCGGCTCCACCGCGTTCGAGCCGGTCCTGGAGGAACTGGAGGAGAAGTACGAGGACGAGTGCGAGGGCGCCGAGATCCGCCTCGACATCCATGGCAGCAACGCCGGGGTGCGGAAGCTCGACGCCCTGGGCGCGAAGGCCGGATCGGCCGGATCACCCACCATGATCGCCCTGTCCGACGGTCCCAGGCCCGCCGCTCTCACCAAGCTGCACGGGAAGCCGGTCGCGATCTCGCTGTTCTCCCTCGTGGTCAACGACACGGTGCCGGTGAAGGATCTCTCCCTCGACCAGGTCAGACGGATCTACCGAGGCGAGATCCGCAACTGGAACGAGATCGTCGAGGGCGGCCCCGACCTGGAGATCCGCCTCGTCAGCCGGGACGCCAACTCCGGTACCCGCGAGGTCTTCCAGCGCCGCGTCCTGAACACCAACGAGCTCGCCACCTCCTCGCGCGACTGCACCACCAAGGACTACGCCGACGCCCCTGTCATGCGCTGCGAACTCGACGGCACGGACCAGGTCCTGTCCGAGGTCGCCGAGCTGGACGGCGCGATCGGCTACACCGAACTGCGGAACGGCGAAGTGCCCGACGGGGCACACCGGACGGCCATCGACGGCACCACCCCGTCCGTCGACACGATCGGGGCCAGCAGCTACCCGTACCAGGAGATCGAGTACGCGTACACCTACGGATCACCGCCCGCGGAATCCCTGGTGGCCGGCTTCCTGAACTACCTGGACAACTACGGCGAGGAGATCATGCGCACCAACGGCCACCTGCCGTGCGCGACCCCGAAGGGGATGCGGCTCTGCGGGGAGGGCTGAGCCATACCGGGGTAGGGGGCGAGGACAGCACCCTGGTATCTGGCGACGCGGCCGGACCCGCTCCTAGCATCCGCGCCCATGAACACCCGACGGACGCCCCTCACCGCACGCCTCATCGCGCTCCGCACCTGGGACGCGGTCACCCTGCTGCCCCGCGGGGTGGCAGCGCTCGGAGCGGCCGCCGCGGGCCGCGGAGGGTCCGCGCGCTCCCTGCTACGGGCTGACGCCGGGCCCGTAGCACCACCTCCGGGAGTCGTACGAGCGGCCGGTCACGCCGTCGCGACCGTGCTGCTGGGCGCGCTCTCCCTGGTCCTGACCGGCGTGCTCCTGATGGCCGTGGCCCGGGGGCTGTTCTACGGGTTCGTGGACCAGGGCCCCTACGACCATTCCTGGGGCGGCCCGGGCAGGGCGGGGGCCTGGCTCGCGCACTGCGCCGTCGCCACCCCCTGCGCCGTCGCCGCGGTCGCCGCGCTCACCGGCGTCGCCCGGCTGCACGAGCGGCTGACGGCGCCGCTGCGCGGGGAGCGCAGGCCCGGCTGGGTGCTGCCGGCGGTGCTCGTCTGCTCCGCCGCCGGGGCGCTGTTCGTGGTCGCGTTCCTCCGGCAGCTGCCCTGACGGCGCCCGCCCCCGGCAACAGCGACGGCCGGACCTTCCGCGGGGGAAGGTCCGGCCGTCGCGCTGAGGAATCTCCTACAGGAAGGAGTTGATCTCGATGGTCTCGGTGCGGCCGGGGCCGACACCGATCGCGGAGATCGGGGCCCCGGACATCTCCTCCAGCGCCTTCACGTAGGCCTGCGCGTTCTTCGGCAGGTCGCCGAAGGTCTTGGCCTTCGTGATGTCCTCGGACCAGCCCGGCAGCATCTCGTAGACCGGCTTCGCGTGGTGGAAGTCGGTCTGGCTGTACGGGAGCTCCTCGACGCGCTTGCCGTCGATCTCGTACGCCACGCACACCGGGATCTGCTCCCAGCCGGTCAGCACGTCCAGCTTGGTGAGGAAGAAGTCGGTGAGGCCGTTGACCCGGGTCGCGTACCGCGCGATCGGGGCGTCGAACCAGCCGCAGCGGCGGTCACGGCCGGTGGTGACACCGCGCTCGCCACCGATCCGGCGCAGCGCCTCGCCGTCCTCGTCGAGAAGTTCGGTCGGGAAGGGTCCGGCACCGACGCGGGTGGTGTAGGCCTTGAGGATGCCGATGACCCGACTGATCTTCGTCGGGCCCACGCCGGAACCGGTGCAGGCGCCGCCCGCGGTCGGGTTCGACGAGGTGACGAAGGGGTACGTGCCGTGGTCGACGTCCAGCAGAGTGCCCTGACCGCCCTCGAAGAGGACGACCTTGCCCTCGTCGATGGCGTTGTTCAGGATCAGCGTCGTGTCGGCGACGTACGGCTTGATCTGCTCCGCGTACTGGAGCATCTCCTCGACGATCTTGTCGGCCTCGATCGCGCGCCGGTTGAAGACCTTGGCGAGGAGCTGGTTCTTCTGCTCCAGCGCCGCTTCGACCTTCTGCTCCAGGATCGACTCGTCGTAGAGGTCCTGGACGCGGATGCCCACGCGGTTGATCTTGTCGGCGTACGTCGGGCCGATACCGCGCCCGGTCGTGCCGATCTTGCGCTTACCGAGGAAGCGTTCCGTCACCTTGTCGACGGTGACGTTGTACGGAGTGATCAAATGAGCGTTGCCGCTGATCAGGAGCTTGGACGTGTCGACGCCTCGCTCGTTCAGACCGCTCAGCTCGGAGAGCAGGACCGCCGGGTCGACGACGACACCGTTACCGATGACCGGGGTACACCCCGGCGAAAGGATTCCGGAGGGGAGGAGATGCAGTGCGTACTTCTGGTCGCCTACGACAACCGTGTGGCCGGCATTGTTGCCGCCCTGGTATCGCACCACATAGTCAACGGATCCACCGAGGAGGTCGGTGGCCTTCCCCTTGCCCTCGTCACCCCACTGAGCACCGAGCAGCACAAGTGCGGGCACAGGCGTACACCCCTTCCGGGCGGGGCATGTCCAAGGTCAGGGGGCGTACGTAAAGGTCGTACCTGCCGCACGACGATGTACGGCAAAGCCTGAGCCGTCGAACCGGGTGCCCCGGAATAGACGAAGCCCCTGGCGCAATAGCGCAAGGGGCTCTTGCACCAAGATGCTACCCGAGGAAGGACCGAGGTGTCGGCTGCAGAGCCCCCCGGCGACGGCGACCACCAGCTACTCGTGCTCATCGACCCCCTTGCCCGCCGCTACGACGGCGAATCCGTGCGCATCGCGAAGGATGTGCTGAGCGCCGGCGCGCACGCCAAGATCTGCTTCGCGGACGGCCCCGACGAGTTCGCCAGAGCCCTGCACCGGAGGGGCTCCAGGCGCCCGGTCGTCGTCGGCGACGACCACGCGCTGCTGCGAGCGGTGTCCCAGCTCCACCGGGAGCGGGAGCTGGCCGACAGCGCGCTCTCCCTGATCCCGGTCGGCGCTGCGCACACGCTGGAACTCGCCCACGCGCTCGGCGTGCCCCGGGGCGCGGTCGCGGCGGCGCGCACCGCGCTCGACGGGGCCGTGCGCCGGCTGGACCTGCTCGTCGACGACAGCGACGGGGTGGTCCTCGGGGAGCTGCGCATCCCCGCGGCCTGGCCCTCGCCCGGCCCGCCCCACACGGTGTGGGACACCTGCCGCACCCTCGTGGCCTCACTGGTCCGCCCCGCCCCGCCCTCGTCCTCGGGCCCCTCCCGCTCCCACCGGCTGAGGGTCGAGGCGGACGGGGTCCTGCTGAACGACCTGGACCGGCCGGTCGAGGGCGTCTCGGTGACCGCCCAGGGCGACGGAGGCCTTGCCGACGTGGTGATCCGCACGGCCTCCGGCACGACCCACACGGCGGAGGCCAAGGCGGTCACGGTCTCCGGGCCCGACTTCCGCTACCGGGCGGACATACAGGTCGCGGGCCCCGTCAGGACCCGCACATGGACCGTACGGGCGGGCGCCTGGGGGCTTGTGCTCCCCGCGGCGGGGGCCTGAGGCCGCCCCGGGGCCTCACCCCGAGGTCTTGCGGCTCTCGCGCCACCGGTCCAGGACGCCGACCAGCTCCGCCTGCATGAACTCGAAGAACTCCGCCGTCTCCGCGAGGCGCGCTCCCGCCGGTGTGTCCTCGCCCAGGGAGCGCGCACCGTCCTTGATCGTGCGCCCCCAGCGGACCAGCACCTGGTCACGGTTGGCGAAGGTCGCGTACCAGATCTCGTCGTGCAGGCGGTAGCGGTCGCGGCGTGAGCCGGGGTCCCGCTCGCGGCCGACCATGCCGACCTGGGTGAGGTAGTTGATCGCACCCGACACGGCGGCCGGGCTGATCCGCAGCTGCCGCCCGAGGTCCGCCGAGGTCATGGAGGCGTCGTCGTCGGCGAGGAGCGCCGCGAAGACGCGCGCGGCCATCCGCTGCATCCCCGCCTCGGTCATCTCCGCCGCGAAGCGCTCGACGAAACGGGACACCGCGTCCTCGTCACGCCCGTCCGCGCCGTCCTTCGTCCTCCCGGACTCCCCGGTCCCGCTCGCCATAGCTTCCGCCGCCTCCCCTTCTCCGGTCACGGCACCAACTTTATACGTTTCCTTAACTTCACAACTTTGTGAAACAAGCGTACGTTCAGAAACATGACGAAGGCAATCACCGTGTCCGGACTGCACAAGTCGTTCGGGCGGACGCACGCGCTGGACGGCCTCGACCTCACCGTCGAAACCGGCGAGGTACACGGCTTCCTGGGGCCCAACGGCGCCGGGAAGTCCACCACCATCCGGGTCCTGCTGGGCCTGCTCCGTGCCGATTCGGGCGCGGCCCAGCTGCTCGGGAAGGACCCGTGGCACGACGCCGTGGAGCTGCACCGGCGCCTCGCCTACGTGCCCGGCGACGTGGAGCTCTGGCCGGGCCTCACGGGCGGCGAGGCCATCGACCTGCTCTCGCGGCTGCGCGGCGGGGCCGACAAGCGGCGCCGCGACGAGCTGATCGAGCGCTTCGACCTCGACCCGACGAAGAAGGGCCGCGCCTACTCGAAGGGCAACCGGCAGAAGGTGGCCATCGTCGCCGCGCTGGCCTCCGAAGCGGAACTGCTGCTCCTGGACGAGCCGACCTCCGGCCTCGACCCCCTGATGGAGGTGGTCTTCCAGGACGTGATCCTGCAGGCGAAGGCCGCGGGCAGGACCGTGCTGCTCTCCAGCCACATCCTGGCCCAGGTGGAGAAACTGGCCGACCGGATCAGCATCGTCCGGCTGGGCAGGACCGTGCAGTCCGGGTCGCTGAGCGAGCTGCGGCATCTGACGCGTACGACGATCGAGGCCGAGACGGACCGGCCCGCCACCGGGCTCGACGGCCTGCCCGGGGTGCACTCCGTGGAGGTCGGCGACGACGGGCCGGGAAGCCGGGTGCGGTTCGCCGTGGACGGCGGCCACCTCCACGACGCCGTGAGCAGGCTCGCCGAATGCGGCGTACGCAGCCTGATCAGCCATCCGCCGACCCTCGAGGAGCTCATGCTGCGCCATTACGGCGACGAGCTCGCCGTGGGCGGCCACCCCGAGGGAGGCGTCCGATGACCGCCGCCACCACGACCCGGGCACCCGCACCCGCCCGGCCCCTCACGCACAGCGGTGGCGCTCTGGCCGGCACCCGCACCCTGATCCGGTTCAACCTGCGCAGGGACCGTGTCCGGCTGCCCGTCTGGGTCCTCGCCCTGTTCGTCGGCACGGCCTCCACGGCGAGCAACTACACGACGCTGTACGCCGACCCCGCGGACCGCGCCTCCGTCGTCACCACCATGAAGAGCCCGGCCGGACTGGCCATGACAGGGCCCGAGCACTATCTCGACGACTACACCTTCGGCTCGATGACGGGCCACCAGATGCTCGGCTTCATGGCCGTGCTCGTCGGCCTCATGAGCGTCCTGATCATCACCCGCCACACCCGGGACGAGGAGGAGACCAACCGCGCCGAGCTGGTCCGCTCCACCGTCGTCGGCCGGCACGCCCACCTTGCCGCCGCGCTGTCCGTCGCGGTGCTCGCCAACCTCGCGCTCGCGCTGCTGCTGGCCGTCGGTCTCGGCTCGATGGGCATCGACTCCATCGACACCGGCGGCTCCCTGCTCTACGGCTTCTCGCACGCGGCCGTGGGCGTCGTCTTCGCCGGCGTCGCGGCGGTCACCGTCCAGATCACCGCGCACACCCGGGGCGCCTCCGGCATGGCCATGGCGGTCATCGGCCTCGCGTACGTCCTGCGGGCCGCCGGTGACGCGGGCGGCAACGACACTCTCTCCTGGCTCTCCCCCATCGGCTGGGTCCAGCGCACCTACCCGTACGTGGACGACCGCTGGTGGCCGCTGCTGCTCTGCGCGGCACTCGCCGTCCTGTGTTCGGGCGCCGGATTCGTCCTGTCCACCCGGCGGGACGTGGGGGCCGGGCTGCGTGCCGCGCGGCTCGGCAGCCCGGTCGCGTCCAGGTCCCTGACCCGACCACTGGGCTTCGCTCTGCGGCTGCACCGCTCCGTGCTCGCCGGCTTCGGCGCCGGACTGTTCCTGATGGGTGCGATGTACGGGTCGATCCTCGGCAACGCGGACGACATGCTGAAGAACATCGACCAGCTGCAGGAGGCGCTGAAGGACATCGGCGGCACGACCATGGCCGAGTCCTTCGCCTCGATGGTCATGGTGGTCCTCGCCGTCGTCGCCGCCGTGTACGTGGTGATGGCCGCCCTGCGGCCGAGGTCCGAGGAGAACGCGGGCCGGGTGGAGCCCCTGCTCGCGACCGGCCTGTCCCGCGCCCGCTGGGCGGGCAGCCACCTCGCCGTGGCATTGACGGGCGGCACGCTCGTGCTGCTCCTCGCGGGGCTCGGCATCGGCGTCGCGGGGGCGGCGTCGGCCGGCGACTCCGGGCTGCTCCTGAAGCTGGTGGGGGCCGCGCTGGCGTACGCTCCGGCGCTCTGGGTCACCGTCGGGGTCGCGGCCGTCCTCTTCGGCTGGCTGCCCCGGGCGGCATCGGCGGCCTGGGCCGTGCCGGTGTACGCGTTCGTGGTCGGCTACCTGGGCCGACTGCTGCGGTTCCCGCACTGGATGAACAACGTGTCGCCCTTCGGCCATGTGCCGCAGCTGCCCGCGGCCCCCATGAGCTGGACGCCCATGGCCGTACTCACGCTGATCGCCGCCGCCCTGATCCTGCTCGGCCTGGAGGGCTTCCGGCGACGGGACCTGCAGACCAAGTAGGGAACCGGCCCTGGTGCGCGCACGTCTGGACGCGTATGGAGCAACGTGACGCGGCGGGCTACGGCGGGTGTGCGACGGCGGCGCTCGGGGCGGCGACCGCCCTGTACGTCTGGGGCTCGTCACTGCGTACAGGCCTGCACATGGGCGCCGGCTTCGAGGGGCACGGCAGGGACCTCTCCGTCCTCTGGACGGAGCTGCCCCTCGTCCTGCTCGCCGGAGCCCTGATCCCGCCGCTCACCTGGCTGCTGACCCTGCGTCTGCTTCGCGGGCCCAGATCCCTGCGGTCCCGGGCCCTCGTCGCCGGCACGTGCACGGCGGGAGTCCTCGCCCTGTCCACGTGGGGACTCCCGCCGTGCACGAACCCGCACCACCCGGACCACATACGGCTCTCCGGCGCGCTCTCCTCAGATCTCGACCAGTAGCTCCCGGAGCCCCCGGATGACGTAGCCCGGCTTCCACTCCGGCTCCGCGGTCAGCCGCATACCGGGCGCCTTGCGCAGCAACTCACCGAACGAAGCGGTCAGTTCGAGGCGGGCCAGCGGGGCACCCAGGCAGTAGTGGATGCCCGCGCCGAAGGAGATGTGCGGGTTGTCCCGCCGGGACAGGTCCAGCGTCTCCGCGTCGGCGAAACGCTCCGGGTCCCGGTTGGCCGACGCGAAGAGCAGCGCGACCTGCGCACCGCGCGGGATGACGGTGCCGTCGACCTCGATGTCGTCCAGGACCCACCGCGCGAACATGGGCACCGGGGTGTCGTAGCGCAGCAGTTCCTCCACCGCCGTCGGCAGCAGGCTGTGGTCCCCGCGCAGGGAGGCCAGCTGCCCGGGGTGCCGGAAGAGCATCCACCAGCTGTTGGCGGTGGCGTTGACGGTCGCCTCGTGACCGGCGTTGAGCAGCAGCACGCAGGTGGAGACGATCTCCTGCTCGGTCAGCCGGTCCTCGTCGTCGTGGGCGGCGATGAGCCCGGAGATCAGATCGGTCCCCGGGTCCGCGCGCCGCGCGGCGATCAGTTCGCGCAGATAGCCGGAGAACTCGACCGACGCCTGTACGGCGGCCCGCGCGGTCTCCTCCGGCGGGTTCAGCTCGAACATCCCGCAGATCGCCGCCGACCAGGGCCGCAGCAGATGCCGGTCGGCTTCCGGGACCCCGAGCATCTCGCCGATGACGGCCACCGGCAGCGGCTCGGCGACCGCGCTCAGCAGATCGCCGCCGCCCGCCTCGACGAAGTCGTCGACGAGCCCGGCGGCCAGCCGCTCCACCGTCGGGGCGAGGGCCTCGACCCGCCGGGGCGTGAACGCCTTGGCGACCAGCCGCCGGATCCGGGTGTGGTCGGGGGCCTCCAGATCGAGGATCCCGTGCCCGTTGAGCGTGTGGAACGGTTCGTGGGCGGAGTTCGGCGCGGTCACGCCGAACTCGTCGTGACTGAAGCGGTGCAGATAGGTCCGCCCCAGCCGCCGGTCGCGCAGCAGCCCGGACACATCGGAGTAGTGCGGGACGAGCCACTGCCGCGTCGGCTCGAAGTAGTGCGCCCGGCCGGTGGCGCGCAGCGCGGCGTAGGCGGGGTACGGGTCGGCGACGAACGCCGGGGACCAGGGGTCGAAGGACACGTGCATGGGCCCGACGCTATCCGGGCGTGACCAGCCTCGCCTCGTACGCGAACACGGCCGCCTGGGTACGGTCGCGCAGCCCCAGCTTCACCAGGATGCGGCTCACATGGGTCTTGATGGTCGACTCGGCGACCACCAGGTGCGAGGCGATCTCCAGGTTGGACAGCCCCTGGGCGATCAGCACGAGCACCTCCGTCTCCCGCTCGGTGAGGTCACCGATCCTGGACATGGCGGGCGGTCTCGGCGCATCGGCGATCTTCGAGAACTCGGTGATCAGCCGCCGGGTCACCGTCGGAGCGAGCAGCGCCTCGCCCGACGCCACCACCCGTACGCCCTCGGCGAGCTGCCGCGCCGAGGCGTCCTTCAGGAGGAAGCCGGAGGCGCCGGCCCGGAGGGCCTGGTAGACGTACTCGTCGAGGTCGAAGGTGGTCAGGACGAGCACCTTGGCGTCCGCGTCGGCGGCGACGATCTCCCGGGTCGCCTCGATGCCGTTGAGCTCGGGCATCCGGATGTCCATCAGGACCACGTCGGGCCGTAGCGCGGCGACCTGCGAGACGGCCTGCCGCCCGTCGACGGCCTCACCGACGACCTCGATGCCCGGCATGGCGTTGAGCAGCACGGAGAAGCCCTCGCGGACCATCATCTGGTCGTCGACGATCAGGACCCGGATGGGCGACTCGTTCACGCGCCCTCACCGTCCTCCGCGCCGGAGCGCTGCGCCGGTACGGGCAGGAACACGGCGACCTCGTAGCCGCCGTCCCCGGACGCCCCCGCGGTCATCTCCCCGTTCAGCATCGCGACCCGCTCCCGCATCCCCGTGATTCCGTGCCCGGCACCCGGCGACGGCTTGACCAGCCCCCGTGCGGGGCCGTTGACGACACGCACCCCGAGCCCGCCGAGCACATAGCCGATCTCCACCTTGGCGGTGGCGCCCGGCGCGTGCCGGAGCGTGTTGCTCAGTGCCTCCTGGACGATCCGGTACGCCGACAGCTCGACGCCCTGCGGAAGCCCCCGCACCGCGCCGGTGACGGTCTTCTCCGTCTCCAGGCCCGTCTCCCGGACGTTGTCCAGCAGCCGGTCGAGCTCGGCGAGCGTGGGCTGCGGGGCGTCCGGCGCCTCGTAGTCCTCCGCCCGTACGACGCCGAGGACGCGGCGCAGCTCGGTGAGCGCGGCGACGGCGTTCTCCCGGATGGTCACGAACGCCTGCTCCAGCTCGGGCGGCGGATTCTCCACCCGGTACGGGGCGGCCTCGGCCTGGATGGCGACGACGGACATGTGGTGGGCGACGACGTCGTGCAGCTCACGGGCGATGGTGGTGCGCTCCTCCAGGAGCGTGCGCCGGTCACGCTCCACGGCGGTGACGGTGCGCTGCACGGTCACCTCCCGCTGGGCCTCGCGGCGTACCTGCACCACGGTGACGAGGAGCAGGGCGAATGCCGAGGCGACGGCCATGGGCGCGGTGGTGGAGGAGTAGGGGCCGGCGAAGTTGCCCAGGAAGGACCCGGCGAACAAGGTGATCAGCCACATCCAGGCGGCGGTACGCGGCCGGGTCCTCGCCGCGACGACGATCAGCACGCCCAGGTGACACACGAAGGCGTTCGGACCCCACGGCCAGTCCCCCTGGCCCGCGGCGGCCACGAAGGGGGTGCTCACGATCGACACCCAGAACCCGAGGACGGGGCGGACCAGCGTCATCAGCAGGGCGGCGGCCGGAACGCCGGCGGTGATGACGGTTCCGATGCCGAACACCGAGTAGGTGTTCGCCTCGAAGGTGCCGGCCAGCACGCAGATCAGCGCGACCACCCCGACCACCGCGTGCGGTGCCCAGACCGCCCGCGTACGGATCGCCTTCGGCAGCCTCCTGATCACGGGACCGCCGGTGCCAAGAGGGGGCAGGGGACGGTAATCGAACCCGTGGTGGAACAGGTCCTGCCGCAGGCCGCCTATCGCCCCTGCGGCCAGCCGGAATTCCGGGCTTCTGGTCTTCGTCTCGGTCACGCTCACACGGTAGGCGCCGCCCCGGGCTCCGGTCGTCAGCAGTGATACGGATCCTTCGCCGTCCGTCGTAAGTACTACCAGGCCAGTTGGGCGATCTCCTCGGCCACCACGGCGCAGGCGTCCGCCGACGGGTCGATCAGGGGAAAGTGCCCGACCCCGTCCAGCAGCGTCAGTCCCACCATCTCCCCCGCCTTCGCCGCGGCGTCCACGAACGCCTCCGTCACGGCCGGCGGCACGGTGATGTCGTCCACGCCCTGGACCACGGCGGTCGCGATCCCCGTCGGCAGCAGCAGTGCCGGATCGACGTGCGCGCTCCGCGCCTCGAAGCCGTCCACGCCGCCCAGGAGCTGGTGCAGCGCACCCGAGCAGACATCCAGCTCCACCGCGCTCGCGAAGTCCCCGATCGGCGCCAGCGCGACCACACCTCGCAGCGGCGGCGCGGCGGGCAGCCGCCACGGCGAACCCTCGGGGAGCACGTGCCGGGCAGCCGCCCACAGGGCGAGCTGTCCGCCGGCCGAGTGCCCGGCGACCACGGTCTTGCGCAGATCCGCCGTCGGCAGCCCCCGGGCCGCCAGCGCCGGCAGGGCGTCCATCGCCGCGGCCACGTCGTCGAAGGTCTCGGGCCAGCGCCCCGCGACCGGACCCGCCGTGCCCTGCCGCGGGATCTCGCCACCGCGCCTGTACTCCACGCTGGCCACCGCGAAACCGCGCCGCGCCAGGAAGTCCGCGAACGGCGACACGTGCTGCCGGTCGTACGGCGCCCGCCAGGCACCGCCGTGCAGCAGGACCACGAGCGGCGCCCCGGCACGGCCGTCCCGCGGCGCGAAGAAGTCGATCACCTGGTCGGGGTGGCTCCCGTAGGCCGCGGACCCGTCGGGGGCGACCACCGGATGGGCGAACGCCGACTCGGTCTCGGCGGCGTCACGATCACGCGCGGCAGAATCCGACATGCTGCTCCAACCGTCCTGGGCCCGTGCCCAACTGGACTGACCTGCGGGGACGGTACCAGTACGACGAACCGCCGCCGTACGGGCCCGGAGTGTGGACCCGCACGGCGGCGGAGGGTCGGACCGACCGTCCGCCCCCCATAGGACGGTCGGTCTCAGACCGCCAGCACTTCGGCGAGGATCCGTGCCGCCCGCTCGGCGTCGGCGAAACCGACGTACAACGGGGTGAAACCGAAGCGCAGGACGTCAGGGCGGCGCAGATCGCCGACCACACCGCGCTCGATGAGCGCGCGCATCACCGTTTCCGTCTCGTCCGCGTTCTCGCACCGCAGCGAGACCTGGCTGCCGCGCTCCGCGTGGGCGGCGGGGGTGACCGGGGTGACCCGGCCCTCGGGGACGTAGGCGGCGACGCACTCCAGGAAGAAGTCCGTCAGCGCCAGGGACTTGGCCCGCACGGCCTCGACCGCGACGCCCTCCCACACGTCCAGCGAAGCCTCCAGGGCCAGCATGGACAGGATGTCCGGGGTGCCGACCCTGCCCCGTACGGAACCGTCCGCGGGGGCGTATCCGGGAGTCATCGCGAACGGGTCCGCGTGCGAGGTCCACCCGGGCAGGGGCGAGTCGAAAGCCGCCTGATGGCGTTCGGCGACGTACAGATAGGCCGGCGAACCGGGCCCGCCGTTGAGGTACTTGTACGTGCAGCCGACGGCCAGGTCGACGCCGTGCGCGTCGAGACCCACGGGCAGGGCGCCCGCGCTGTGGCACAGGTCCCACACGGCGACGGCTCCCGCCTCGTGGACGGCGGCGGTGAGGCCGGGCAGGTCGTGGAGCCGGCCCGAGCGGTAGTCGACGTGGTTGAGAAGGACCGCCGCCGTACGGGGGCCGAGCGCGGCCGGTACGTCGGACGGGGCGACAGCGACGACGCGGTGGCCCGTCATCCGGGCCGCCGAAGCGGCGATGTACCCGTCGGTGGGGAAGGTCGTCGCGTCGACGAGGATCTCGTCGCGGTCCTCGCCCGCGAGACGGGCCGCCGCGACGACCGCCTTGAAGACGTTCACGCTGGTGGAGTCGCCCACCACGATCTGCCCTGCGGCCGCCCCGACCAGCGGGGCGATCCGGTCGCCGATCCGCTCGGGCGCGGTCCACCAGCCGCTCTCGTCCCAGGAGCGGATGCGCAGCGCGCCCCACTCACGGGCGATGACGTCCTGCATGCGCGCGGGGACGTGGCGGGGCAGCGCGCCCAGCGAGTTGCCGTCGAGGTAGACGGTGTCGTCGAGGGTGAACAGCTCGCGCAGGGCGGCCAGTTCGTCGGCGGCGTCGAGCGCCTCGGCGCGCTCCTTGAAGTCAGACATGGCTACGCGCCGTCCACAGCTCGGGGAACACGCTCTTGGTGGCCCGCTTCTCCAGCCAGGCGACCCCGGCCGATCCGCCGGTTCCGGTCTTCGAACCCATAGCCCGGCGGGTGGCGGTCAGATGGTCGTTGCGCCAGCGCCACACCAGCTCCCCGACATCGGTCAGCACCTCGCCGAGCCGCACGAGCTCGGCGTTCTGGTCCGCGTCCGCGTAGATCTCCGCCCAGACGGCCTCGACCGCGGGGGACGGCTCGTACTTCCGCGAGAGGTCCCGCTCCAGCACCGACTGCGGCACGGCGTATCCACGCCGGGCGAGCAGGGCGAGCGTCTCGTCGTACAGACCGGGTTCGTGGAGCGCCTTCTCCAGCTCGGCGTGGACCCGGGGCGCGCCCCGGTGCGGCACGAGCATGGAGGCGGACTTGTCGCCCAGCAGGAACTCCATCCGGCGGTACATCGCCGACTGGAAGCCGGATCCCTCGCCGAGGGAGCCGCGGTAGGAGTTGAACTGGGCGGGGGTGAGGCCGGCGAGCGGCTTCCAGGAGGCGTTCAGCGCCTCCAGCTCCCGCAGCGAACGCTTCAGGGCGTCACGGGCGACCGGTATGCGGTCCTCGCGCAGGGCGTGCGCCGCCGTCTCCCACTCATGGACGATGACCGTGAACCACAGCTCCATGACCTGGGTGGTGACCAGGAAGACCATCTCGCCGGGATCGTCCGAGCGCAGGTGCTGGAGGTGGGTCAGGACATCCGCCTGGACGTAGTCCTCGTACGGAGTCGTTCCCGCGAAGTCCAGGTGCGGGTTGTCCGCACCGGTGGCTTCGGGGTCGGGGTGGATCGTCGACATTTCTGTCTCCTCGACACGAGCTTCCGGGTAGCGGTCCGCCCCTTCCTCTGAGGTGGTGGAGCTCCGGTCCCCTGCTCGGCATCCTAACGGCCTTCCGCGCGACGCGCCGGGGCCCCGCGGGCTGCTGCCCGCGGGGCCCCGGAGGAAGGCGTCGTCTCAGCCCAGGATGTCGGCGGCGGTCTGCGAGGAGTCGCGCAGGAACGAGGAGCAGCGCTCGTACTCCTCCTGCTCACCGATCGCCTGCGCGGCGCGCGCGAGGGCGTGCAGGGCCCGCAGGAAGCCGCGGTTCGGCTCGTGCTCGAACGGGACGGGGCCGTGGCCCTTCCAGCCCGCGCGGCGCAGGGCGTCGAGGCCGCGGTGGTAGCCGGTGCGCGCGTACGCGTACGACTCGACGACCCGGCCGCCCTCGTACGCCTCGTCGGCGAGCTGCGCCCAGGCCAGCGAGGAGGTGGGGTACTTCGCCGCGACGTCGGCGGGGGCCGTGCCGCCGGCGAGCAGCTCGCGCGGCTCAGGGTCGTCGGGCAGGTGGGTCGGGGCAGGGCCCCCGAGAAGGTTCTCGTGGATGGACATGGCTCAAGTGTGCCTGGATCCCGGTTCCGGCTCCAAGGGCGGGGCCGTGACGCCGCAGTGCATCGCGCACTCGGGTCGCGGCCCGCGTCCGGGCTCCACCGACTTCCGCACGGCGAAGAAGGCGATCACCGAGCCCGCCACCAGCAGACCGGCGCACATCGGCATGGCCCGCCGGAACGTCGAGGCGAACTCCCCCGCGTCGCGGTACGCCTCCGGACCCATCCCGGCCAGCAACGGGAGGGCGGCCACCGCGAGCAGCCCCGCTGCCCGCGCCGCCGCGTTGTTGATGCCGCTGGCGAGCCCGGCCCGGCCGGTGTCCACGGCGGCCAGGACCGTCGCGGTGAGGGGCGCCACGAGGGTGACCATGCCGAGGCCCAGCACCAGCACGGCGGGCAGGACGTCCAGCGGGTACGAGGCGCCAGGGCCGACCCGCAGCATCAGCAGCATCCCGGCGGCGGCCAGCAGCGGGCCGACGGTGAGCGGGACGCGGGGCCCGATCCGCCTCCCGAGGTCGCCCGCCGAGGCGGAGAAGAGCAGCATCAGCACCGTCGTGGGCAGAAGCGCGGTGCCCGCGCCCAGCGCCGAGTAACCGGCGACCACCTGGAGCTGGATCGCGGACAGGAAGAAGAACCCGCCCAGGGCCGCGTACACACAGAACGTGACGATGTTGACGGACGTGAACTGCCGCGACGCGAAGATCGACGGCGGCACCATGGGGTCGGCCCGGCGACGCTCGGCCTGCACGAAGGCTGCCCCCAGGACCACGCCTCCGAGTGCCGCGCCGATCACGGCGACGGACGCGCCCTCCTCGGGCACCTCGATCAGCGCGTAGGTGACCAGGGCGAGGGACAGCGCGGCGAGGGCTGCACCGAGCACGTCGAACCGGCCGTGGGCGTCCGGGTCCCGGGACTCCGGCACGTGGCGCAGGGCCACGGGCACACAGACGGCGGCGAGCGGCAGATTGAGCAGGAACACCCACCGCCACCCCGGCCCGTCCACCAGCCATCCTCCGACGAACGGCCCGACTGCCGCGCCGACCCCGCCGAGCCCGGACCAGAGCCCCACGGCACGGGCCCGGTCGTCGGGGTGGAAGCTCGCCTGGATGATCGCCAGCGAACCGGGGGTGAGGAGCGCGCCCCCGACCCCCTGCAACGCCCGCGAGGCGACCAGCACCTCCGCGTTCGGGGCGATCCCGCACAGCAGCGAGGCCACGGCGAACCAGACCACCCCGAGGACGAACACCCTCCGCCGCCCGAACCGGTCCCCGAGCGCACCCCCGAGCAGGATCAGCCCCGCCAGGGTGAGCATGTAGGCGTTGACGGTCCACTGCAGGGCGGCCATGTCGGTGCCGAGGTCCTCGCCGATGCGGGGGAGGGCCACATTGATGACCGTGGAATCGAGCAGAGCCATGCTGGAGCCGAGCACGGTGGTCAGGACGACCCATCGGCCCACGGGCGAGGCCACCCGGATCCCGTCGCCGTCCGCGCCGTCCGTGTCAGTCATAGGAGCAGCATCACCGCTACCGCCCCGACCGGCCATTCACACACCACCCGAAAAGCCATTTCCAGCCCCGCCGGCACTCGAACCCCCCAACCCCTCGGCGCTTGAGGAGCGGGGTCCGGGGCGGAGCCCCGGTTCCGGGAGGGGCGGGCAGGGGACAAGCCCCGCGCAGCGGCACAACACGGGCCCGGCCCCCAAAGGGAGACCGGGCCCGCCCGTGACACCGCAGCGACTACTTCAGCTTCGTGCCCGAGGACCGCAGGTTGGCACAGGCCTCGGTGACGCGCTTGGCCATGCCCCCCTCCGCGGACTTGCCCCAGCTGCGCGGGTCGTAGACCTTCTTGTTGCCGACCTCGCCGTCGACCTTCAGCACACCGTCGTAGTTGCGGAACACGTGGTCCACGATCGGACGGGTGAAGGCGTACTGGGTGTCGGTGTCGAGGTTCATCTTCACGACGCCGTTCTCCAGCGCGGTGGCGATCTCCTCGGCCGTGGAGCCCGAACCGCCGTGGAAGACGAAGTCGAACGGCTGGCTGCCGGCCGGCCTGCCGTACTTGGCGGCGACACCCTGCTGGAGGTCCTTGAGGAGCTCCGGCCGCAGGACGACGTTGCCCGGCTTGTAGACGCCGTGAACGTTGCCGAAGGACGCTGCCAGCAGGTAGCGGCCCTTCTCGCCCAGGCCGAGCGCCTCGGCCGTACGCAGCGCGTCGTCGACGGTCGTGTACAGCTCGTCGTTGATCTCGTGCGTGACGCCGTCCTCCTCGCCACCGGTCGGGGTGATCTCGACCTCAAGGATGATCTTGGCGGCGGCGGCCTTGGCCAGCAGCTCCTGGCCGATGGCGAGGTTGTCCGCGAGGGTCTCGGCCGAGCCGTCCCACATGTGCGACTGGAACAGCGGGTTCAGGCCCTTGGCGACGCGCTCCGCGGAGACGTCGAGCAGCGGACGGACGTAACCGTCCAGCTTGTCCTTGGGGCAGTGGTCGGTGTGCAGCGCGACCGTGATGTCGTACTTGGCGGCGACGATGTGCGCGAACTCGGCCAGGGCTACGGCGCCCGTCACCATGTCCTTGTTGTACTGGCCGCCCAGGAATTCGGCACCACCGGTGGAGATCTGGACGATGCCGTCGCTCTCCGCCTCCGCGAAGCCGCGCAGTGCAGCGTGCAAGGTCTGGGTCGACGTCACATTGATGGCCGGGTAGGCGAACTTGCCTGCCTTCGCCCGGTCGAGCATCTCGGCGTAGACCTCGGGGGTTGCGATGGGCATCTGTCCGCTCCTTGGGATGTGCGGGTGTGCAGTGCTTGGTCCCTGACCTGGGGGCGACGTCATCGTCGCCCACATCTTCCCAGACTCTCGCCTCGGCTCCACGCTGCCCGTCGGACAGCCGCTCCCCGTTTCACGTGAAACGGGGAGCACCCCAAGAAAGTCCCAGGTCAGCCCAGGTCGAGGTCCGCCACCGAGTAGACATGGACGTACGGCAGACCGGCCTCGGCGATCGCCGGAGCGGCTCCACGCTCGACGATCACGGCGACGGCCACGACCTCGCCGCCGGCCTCCCGCACGGCCTCCACCGCGGTCAGCGGGGAGCCGCCGGTCGTCGAGGTGTCCTCGACGACGAGGCAGCGACGGCCCTTGACGTCCGTGCCCTCGATGCGGCGCTGCATCCCGTGGGCCTTCTGCGCCTTGCGGACGACGAACGCGTCCAGGCTCTTCCCGCGCGCCGCCGACGCGTGCAGCATCGAGGTGGCCACCGGGTCGGCGCCCAGCGTCAGACCGCCGACGCAGTCGTAGTCCAGCTCGGCGGTGGCATCGAGCATCACCTGGCCGACCAGCGGCGCGGCCTTGCCGTCCAGCGTGATCCGGCGCAGGTCGATGTACCAGTCGGCTTCCAGACCCGAGGAGAGGGTCACTTTGCCGTGTACCACGGCCTTGTCCTTGATCTGCTGGAGCAGCTCAGCACGTACGTCAGTCATGTCAACGAGGGTAAGGGCTGCCGCCGAGGGTCAGAGCCGCGCCCAGCTCCAGGTCGTCGTGATCTCCAGGGGCTCGATCGGGGTGACCAGCCGGGGGGCCGTGTTGAGCCCGTTCGGCGGCCCGGACTGCGGCTCCACGCAGACCGCCTCCGCCTGCTCGTCGTAGATCACCACCCACTCGTCCCGGCTCCTGACCGTCAGCTCCAGCTGCTCGGGCCAGGTGAGCTTCACGTCGACGCCCGCGGGCATCCCGAAGCAGTCGTCCCACGGGCCGGGCCGAGGATCGATCCGGCGGCCGGTCGGCAGGTGGTTGTCGCCGCGCTCCTCCTGCCAGGCCGCGTCGAAGTCGATCCGCACGTCCTGGCCGCCGAGGTTCCGGAGGAACCAGGGGTGCCACCCGGCCTGCGCCGGGAAGGAGTCCCCGTACGTCTCGATGCCGAGGCTCAGCGTCAGCGATTCCTCGGTCAGCTCGAAGGACTGCGTCACCCGGCCCTCGTACGGCCATGGGTCGGCCAGGTCGTAGAAGTAGGCGGCTTCGGCGTCGCCCTCCCGGGCCGGCCGCCAGGAGGTGTCGCGGCCGGTTCCGTGGATGGCGTGCGGTGGGGAGTTGAGCGGCATCTGGTGCGGCTCACCACCGTTGCGGAACAGGCCGTTCTCGGTGCGGCCGCACCACGGCACCATGGGGAAGCAGCCGTACCGCTCGCCCTGGCGCAGCAGTTCGGTGTCCCCGATCCGCAGGCTGCTGATCCGGCAGCCGTTCACGGGGTCAACGGTCAATTCGACGTCGCCGGCGGTCAGCCGGGCGTTCTTCGCAACTCTGCTCACCCCCCCGACACTACTGGCGCGGGGCGGCTCCCTACGGCCGCCTGCGCCGCAGTGCCCTGCCCACCACCACGGCCGAGGCGATCGCCAGGGCGGCTGCCGGGGCGGCCCAGCGGAGCGTGATGCCCGCGGCGCCCGCCTCGGGTGACGGGACGGGGGCGTACCGGCCACGGGGCGGGGCGTGGTCGACCTCCTCCGTGCTGCGTCCGATCATCGTGCGGCGGGCGTGCGCGGCCTCGGCGGGCGGCTCGTCCGGCACGGTGAACTCGATCTCCGCGGAGGGGTCGAGCGACGGCGGCGGCACGGGCGTGTCGAACACGGCCCCCTTGTCCGCGGAGGGCGGCTCGGGAGTCGGCGATCCGGCAGAAGGCGAATCGGCAGACGGCTCGGGGGAAGTGGCCTCGGCAGACGCCGCTCCGGGCTCCCCGGACGCCGCTCCGGGCTCCCCGGACGCCGCGTCGGGCTTCCCGGACGCCGCGTCGGACTCCCCCGCACCGTCCCGCGTCGCCAGGGTCTCCGTCACCAACTGTTGCGTGAAACGGTCCAGCAACCGCTGCGCCGCGGCGAGCGCCGCGGCCGCGTCCAGGTCCACGATGCGACCGTCACCGCTCACCGTGCCGGTGAATCCGATCGTCGTGCCACCGTCCGTCTCCGTGAGGCCGACGGTCAGTGCGAGCTTCGCCGAGCCCGTGCCCCGGGCCTCGACACCCTCCCCGGCCACGGAGAAGGAGTCGCCTCCACCCGAAGGCCGCAGCGTCAGCGCCCCGCGGTACGTGATCGTGTGGCCGTCGGCCCGGAATTTCAGCCGGCCCGCCAGCGGTCCCGCCGACGCGTCGGCATCCTGCTGGAGTCCCGGCACGCAGCGCGCGACGCGGGCGGGATCACCCAGCGTCCGCCGCAGGGCCGGAACCGGAACCGGAACGAACACCTCATGCTCCATACCGACCGAGCCTACTCAGCCCCGGCCGTCCCGTCAGCGCTTCCACCCCGGATACCGTGCGGACCGCGCCGCACCAGCGTGCTCACGGTTCCTCCCAGTACCGCGGGTGGACCAGCGTCGACGGCAGTACCCCCTGCTGCCGCACCCGCTCCGCGGAGCGCCGGCCGGCCAGCAGTTCCCGCTCCCCCAGCGTCCGCAGGGCGGGCACTCCCGGGTCCAGCCCGAGCCGGCCCACCTCCTGCCGGGCCGCCAGCACGAATCCCCAGTCCCTCGGTGCCTCCGCCCCGCCCGCCGCGGCCCGGTCCGGCCCCGCCGCGAACCCGGTGAGGCGCCCGTCGACGCGGTAGGGCCGGGTCGCGAGGCCGCCCGCCCGTACCGACGCCTCCACCGTCCAGAACGTCGTCGGTCTGCTGGCCGGCGGACCCGCGTGCACCACCAGCCGGCCGCCTGGCTCCAGTGCCCCGGCGACCAGCCCGTAGAACTCGGCCGCGTAGAGCTTCGTGCTCGCCGTGATCCCCGGGTCGGGGAGGTCCGAGATCACCACGTCGTAGCGCTCGCGTGCGGTTCGCAGCCATGTGAAGGCGTCCCCGGCGACCGCCGTCAGCCGGGGATCGTCGTACGCGTGCCCGTTCAGCCGGGAGAGCGCCGGGTCCGTACGGGCCAACCGGGTGACGGCCGGATCCAGCTCGACCACCACGACGGACGTGACATCCGGGTAGCGCAGCACCTCACGGGCCGCCAGCCCGTCGCCGCCGCCCAGGATCAGCACCCGCCGGTGGGCGCCCTTCATCGCGGGGTGCACGAGCGCCTCGTGGTAGCGGTGCTCGTCCCGTGAGCTGACCCGGAGCCGGCCGTCCAGATAGAGGTCGAGCGAGCCCCGCCCCGGCCCCGTGAGGACGATCTCCTGTACGTCGGTCTGCACGGCGACCCGCACCTCGTCCCCGTACACCGCGCGCCGCGCCGCGCGCTCGAAGTCGTCGACCAGGACGGAGGCCGTGGCCAGCAGGGCGATCACCACGCAGTTGACCAGGATCAGCAGCCAGCGTGACCTGGTGCCCAGATCGCGCCGGAACACCCACAGCACCAGCGCCCCGCCCGCCGCCGCGTTGACCGCGCCGGTGAACAGCGCCCCGGTCAGCTGGCCCATCATCGGCAGCAGCAGGAACGGGAAGGCCAGCCCGCCGACCAGCGCGCCCACGTAGTCGGCGGCGAAGAGGTCCGCGACCGCCCCGCCGGCGTCCTGCCGGTCGACCCGCTGGATCAGCGTCATCAGCAGCGGGATCTCCGCGCCGATCAGGATCCCGATCGCGAGCGAGAAGCCGACCAGCGCGTAGCGCGACTCCCCGAGCCAGGCGAAGGAGGCGTACAGGATCAGCGCCGACGTGCCGCCGACGAGCGCGAGCGCGGCCTCGATCAGCCCGAACCCCACGGCGGCGCGGCCGCGTAAACGTTTCGCGAGCAGTGAGCCGATGCCCATAGCGAACACCATCACGGAGAGCACGACCGACGCCTGCGTGACCGAGTCACCGATCAGGTACGAGGCCAGCGCGACCAGTTCAAGCTCGTACACCAGACCGCACGCGGCGCAGATGAAGACCACGGCCAGCACGAGGAACCGGCCGGTCCTCGGCCGCACGGGAAGCCCCGCCACGCCCCCTCGCAGCGACATCTGCTGGTCGATCATGAAATGAACGCTACGTGACGGGAAGGTCGCCGCTTGTCACCCACAAGGGTGTAAGTGTCGCGCGCCGGGGCCGCCGCGCACCGCACCGCTCGGGCCCGCGCACTCCCTTCACGACACCGCCGCCGGCACCCGCGCCCCCACCCGCGACCGGGTGACCACCAGCTGCCCCTCCTGCGGATACGCGTGCCAGGTCCGCCAGCGCACCTGGCCCTCCGTCCGCTGCGCGAGCATCGCGGTGAAGGCGTACGGGCTGCCGGGAAACGTCCCCGCCAACCCGTGCGGATGGTCGGCCACCAGCGCGAGCAACTCCTGCGCACGCCCCGCGAACGAGCCCTCCGAAAGCGTCTCGACGCGCGCAGCGAACTCGTAGTCCCAGTCACCCAGGCTCTCGGCGACACCCAGCGGCAGCGGCGTGCTGCTGCCCGGCAGACAGGCCACGGTCTCGGAGCACGTACGGCGCCCCTCCTCCAGCAACACCTGATGAGAGGCGCCGAGCAGCCTCAACTGCACCTTCGCACCCGCTAGTTCGAGGTCGAGTACGGCGAGGGCGGGCAGCGGTTCCCGCCCGAGCGTCCATGCCAGATCGGCGGCTCGGGTATCGGAGTAGGCGGTCTGGAGGGTTGTGAGCATGGATCGGCTCCGCAAAACGCACAGGGACATACGGACAGGAGGCACCCCCGTGCCGGCGCACGCAGGGGAGGAGGGGCCCGATCCGGCCCAACTGGGTTACGCCCAACTGGGTTCCGGGGGCTGAATGTTCTCTACATCGATGCAATCACGAAGTACGTCGCACTCACAGCGCTTTTACCCAACTTGCCGTGGTTTCCATCCCTCAGGGGGCAGGACGGTTCACCTGTTCCCGCGCGCCCAACAAAAAGGTGTCCGGCGGGAGTTCGTTCCCACCGGACACCTCAGGCGCACCCGCCCCGCCCCCCGTACGGGACGGGCGAACCCGTCTCAGTTGCCGCCGCCACCGCCGCAGCCACCACCACCGCCACAGCTGCTGCCGCCTCCGCAGGAGTGCCCGCCGGAGTCACCGCCGCCGCTGTCCCCGGCCCACCAGCTGCCCGAGCTTCCTCCCGAGCCGCTGTCCGAGCTGCGGCGTCCACTGCGCCCGGCGCGCGACGACGGCGCCCTGCTGCGGCCACCGGATCCCGAGGCGAGGGCGGCGATGCCCACCACCACGATCACCAGAAAAACGATGAAGAAGAACGACTCCATCGACCTCACATCCTTCTGTCCCCCGAAGCGAGGTCCCCGCTTCTCGACTGCCCGTTGGATTCCCGCGCCCCGCCGCGGCCAAAGCAGACTTGAGCAACTCCAGAGCTTCGGCACAGGATGGCGCCCATGACACAGGGACGACCGCTGCTCAACCGCCGCCTCACCGAGTTCGGCACGACGATCTTCGCGGAGATGTCGGCGCTGGCCGTACAGACCGGATCGATCAACCTCGGTCAGGGATTCCCCGACACCGACGGCCCCGAGGAGATCCGCGAGGCCGCCGTACGCGCCCTGCGCGCCGGCCACGGGAACCAGTACCCACCGGGCCCCGGAGTCCCCGAGCTGCGCTCCGCGGTCGCGGAGCACCAGCTGCGGCACTACGGGCTGGAGTACGACCCCGACGCCGAGGTCCTGGTCACCACGGGCGCCACGGAAGCGGTGGCCGCCTCTCTGCTGGCCCTCCTGGAGCCCGGCGACGAGGTCATCGCCCTGGAGCCGTACTACGACTCGTACGCCGCCTGCATCGCCATGGCAGGCGGTACCCGCGTCCCCGTCACGCTCAGGCCCCACGAGGGTGCCTACCGGCTCGACCTCGACGAGCTGCGCGCGGCCGTCACCCCCCGCACCCGCCTGATCCTGCTCAACACCCCGCACAACCCGACCGGCACCGTCCTGACCCGTGACGAGCTCGCGGCCGTCGCCGCACTCGCGTGCGAGCGGGACCTCCTGGTCGTCACCGACGAGGTCTACGAGCACCTCGTCTTCGAGGGCGAGCACATCCCCCTCGCGTCCTTCCCCGGCATGCGGGAGCGCACGGTCAGCATCAGCAGTGCGGGCAAGACGTTCTCGCTGACGGGCTGGAAGATCGGCTGGATCACCGCGAGCCCGGAACTGGTCACCGCGGTCCGCTCCGCCAAGCAGTTCCTCACGTACGTCTCCGGCGGCCCGTTCCAGTACGCCGTCGCCGAGGCCCTGCGGCTGCCCGACAGCTACTTCGACGGTCTCCGCACCGACCTGCGCGCCAAGCGCGACCTGCTCGCCGCGGGCCTCGCCGAGGCCGGGTTCGAGGTCTACGAACCCGCCGGAACGTACTTCGTCACCACCGACATCCGCCCGCTCGGCGACGGGAGCGACGGCTTCGCCTTCTGCCGGGCGCTCCCCGGACGCTGCGGGGTCGTCGCCGTGCCGAACGCGGTCTTCTACGACCACCGCGAGCAGGGCGCCCCCTTCGTACGCTTCGCGTTCTGCAAGCGCACGGACGTGCTCACCGAGGCGGTCACCCGGCTGAAGACCCTCCGGGCCTCCTGACCGCCCATGACGGAGGCCCGGCCCGGGCGCCGGCCGTGTGGGCCGCGCTCCGGACCGGGCCTCCGTGGTCCGGCCGGATCAGGCCTCCGTGGGCTCCTCGCCCTCGTCCTTCTTCTCGGCGGGCTCCAGGCCGAGACGCTCCACGAGCCACTTGTCGAACTCGATCGAGGCCCGCACCCAGCTGACCGTCGAGGAGACGAAGTGCTCCAGGCTGACACCGGTGCCGATGAGCATCTGCGCCTCACCGACCAGCCGTACGGAGGCCGCGGTGCCCTCCTCGCCCTCGTGGGCGTGCGTGTAGACCTTGGGCCACAGGGTGCGGCGGTTCCAGTCGTCGATCGCGTCGAGCAGAACGGGCCGCTGGTCCAGGGCGTGGGGGCGGTCGTAGAAGGTCCGGACGGAGAAGACCTGCTGCTCCTCCTCGCCGCGGAACATGAAGTACGTCCGGAAGTCTTCCCACGGCGCGGCGAGGTCGCCCTCGTCGTCGACGACGAACTTCAGCTCCATCTGCTCGAGAAGCTGCTTGACGAGGTCCTGGTCGGGGACCACGGGGCCCTCGGGGCCTGACGTCTGCGGTTCGGGCTGACCCCCGAAGTTGGGGATCGAGGACGGGTCGATAGACATCGCTGGGTACTCCTGTGGATCGCACGTGGTTTCCTGGCTTCGACCCTAGCCGCCATCGCGGCCGGTGGTCCTATGCGCTCAGGGGAATCGTCCCCGCGCTCGTTCCCCTGGCACGCGACCAGGAAACCGCGACCAGGACCGCGCAGAGTGTGCCGACGAGGCCCGCCCCTCCGATCGTCTGCGCCGAGGACCCGGACAGCTCCGCGGCCAGGCCGCCCCCCGCGACGCCGATCCCCTGCATGGCGGTCAGCCCCGACCTGGCCAGGCCCAGTGCCTGACCGCGCTGATCGGCCGGGGTGAGCAGCACGAAGGTCGCGCCCGCGGTGATCTGGTAGGCGGAACAGAGGCCCGACACCAGCAGGACCAGCAGGGCCACGCCCACACCGGGGCCCGCCCAGTAGACGACCAGCGGAAGGTTCGCGCCCACCGCCAGCGGCCCGAGCAGCCGGCGGCGCCGCTCCACGTCGAAACCCGCGCGCCCCAGGAACGCCGCGCCCAGGACCATGCCGGTGGGATGCGCGGCGAGCAGGAGCCCCACCGACGCGGCGCCGGCGCCGGCCTCCTCGGCGAAGGGGGCGGCCAAGCCCTCCGGCAGCACGATGAACCCGGCCAGCCAGCCGAGCGCGACCAGCGACCGCAGCCGGGGGTCCGACCAGATCAGTGCGGCGGCCTTCCCGACCTGGGTGTGCATCCGCTTCGGCGGGGCGTCGGCTTCCCTGTCCACCGGCCTTGCCTTCACACCCAGTCTGATCAGGGCCGCGGAGATCAGGAACGTCACCGCGTTCAGCCCGAGGGAGACATGGCTGCCCAGCCAGACGACGAGCACCCCTCCGACGGCGAAGCCGACCAGCTGTCCGGCCTGGTGGGTGATCAGCATGACCCGCTGCCCCCGCTCGTACAGGCGCTCGCCCAGGACGGCCGGCATGAGGGCGCCCTGCGACGCCCCGAAAGGCGCCTCGGCGAGCTGGGCCAGCACCAGGAGCCCGGCGAGCAGCGGCAAGGGCGTACCGGGCAGGGCCATGAGTCCGACGAGGACGGCGCGCACCAGATCGCAGCTGATCATGACCGTGCGCCGGGGGAAACGGTCGGCGAGACCGGTGAGGAGCACCCCGGACAGCAGGGCGGGCAGGCTCGTCAGGGCGTAGGTCGCCGCGGTCCAGCCGGCCGACTCGGTGCGTTCGAACACCAGCAGCGACAGCGCCACCCGCGCCAGCTGGTCACCCAGCACCGACTGAGCAAAAGCCGCCCACAGCGTACGAAATTCGCTCAGCCGAATGAGGCTGTCACTTTTGCAATCCACCGGCTCCGCACTCTGCTCACCGGGTATCCGCTCCGTCATGCGCGTACCTTACCGGCTTCGGAATTCGGACCGGCCCACCCCCGACTCAAAGGAAATGGGCCCGGAGTGTCCTGATATTGCGCGGAACACGATCACCCGCACAGCCGCCCCGCTGGTTCCGACCGAGCGCACAGATATGTATCGCCCCGGTACAAAAGGCATGGTCCGGACCGTATCGCGCCCCCCATTCGGCCACGGAATTGAAATTTTCGGCTCAATTTGGTGGGCCGTTCCACCGATGATGCGTGCCGGATGCACACATCAATGCGGACGCGGGCCGTACACACCTGTGTCCCCGGCCGGGACGCGAGGTCTCCGGCCGGGGACACCGGCTACCGCCTACAGGGTCTTCGCCGCGGTCGCGGTGCCCACGATCAGTCCGTCACCGGCCCGGTCGACCCGGACCGTGTCGCCGTCCTTGACCTCGCCCGCGAGGATCTCCTTCGCGAGCCGGTCGCCGATCGCGGTCTGGATGAGCCGGCGCAGAGGCCGCGCGCCGTACGCCGGATCGTTGCCCTCCACGGCCAGCCAGGCCAGGGCGTCCGGGGTGACGTCGAGCTGGATCCGGCGGTCGGCCAGCCGGCCGGCGAGACGGGCCACCTGAAGCCCCGCGATGTGCGCCAGCTCGTCTCCGGAGAGGGCGGAGAAGACGACCAGGTCGTCGAGCCGGTTGAGGAACTCCGGCTTGAACGAGGCCCGTACGACCTCCAGGACCTGCTCCTTCTTCACCTCGGGCTCGATCAGGGGATCGATCAGGAACTGACTGCCCAGGTTCGACGTGAGGATCAGGATGGTGTTGCGGAAGTCCACCGTCCTGCCCTGCCCGTCCGTGAGCCGGCCGTCGTCGAGCACCTGGAGCAGGATGTCGAAGACCTCGGGGTGGGCCTTCTCGACCTCGTCCAGCAGCACGACGCTGTACGGGCGCCGACGGACCGCCTCCGTGAGCTGGCCGCCCTCCTCGTAACCGACGTAGCCGGGCGGGGCCCCGACGAGCCGGGCGACGCTGTGCTTCTCCCCGTACTCGCTCATGTCGATGCGGATCATGGCCCGCTCGTCGTCGAACAGGAAGTCGGCGAGCGCCTTGGCCAGCTCCGTCTTGCCGACCCCGGTCGGGCCGAGGAAGAGGAACGAGCCGGTGGGACGGTCGGGGTCGGCGATCCCCGCCCGGGTGCGACGTACGGCGTCCGACACGGAGCGCACGGCCTCGGTCTGGCCGATCAGCCGCCTGCCCAGCTCCGACTCCATCCGCAGCAGCTTCTGGGTCTCGCCCTCCAGGAGGCGTCCGGCCGGGATCCCGGTCCAGGCTCCGACGACGTCGGCGATGTCGTCCGGGCCGACCTCCTCCTTGACCATCGTGTCCTTGTCCTGGGCGGCCTCCTGCTCGGCCTCGTCGGCCTCGGCCAGCTCCCGCTCCAGGCCGGGGATCTCCCCGTACAGCAGCTTGGAGGCGGTGTCGAAGTCGCCGTCGCGCTGGGCGCGTTCGGCCTGGCCGCGCAGCTCGTCGAGGCGCTCCTTGAGCTCACCGACGCGGTTCAGGCCCTGCTTCTCCTTCTCCCAGCGGGCGGTGAGGCCGCGCAGCTCCTCCTCCTTGTCGGCGAGGTCGCGGCGGATCTTCTCCAGGCGCTGCTTGGAGCCCTCGTCGCTCTCGTTCTTGAGCGCCAGCTCCTCCATGTGCAGACGGTCGACGGACCGCTGGAGCTCGTCGATCTCCAGGGGGGAGGAGTCGATCTCCATGCGGAGCCGGGAAGCCGCCTCGTCGACGAGGTCGATGGCCTTGTCGGGGAGGAACCGGGAGGTGATGTAGCGGTCCGACAGCGTCGCGGCGGCCACCAGCGAGGAGTCGGCGATCTGGACCTTGTGGTGCGCCTCGTAGCGGCCCTTGAGGCCGCGCAGGATGGCGATGGTGTCCTCGACGGACGGCTCGGCGACCATGACCTGCTGGAAGCGGCGCTCCAGGGCGGGGTCCTTCTCGATGCGCTCGCGGTATTCGTCCAGCGTGGTGGCGCCGACCATGCGGAGCTCACCCCGGGCGAGCATCGGCTTGAGCATGTTGC
The DNA here is from genome assembly GCF_044757505.1 of Streptomyces sp. NPDC091271. Classification (NCBI taxonomy): domain Bacteria; kingdom Bacillati; phylum Actinomycetota; class Actinomycetes; order Kitasatosporales; family Streptomycetaceae; genus Streptomyces; species Streptomyces sp. NPDC091271. The sequence continues at coordinate 128,090 of NZ_JBIVVD010000006.1, forward strand.
CCGCGTCCATCGCGGAGTCGCCGCCGGCGCCCGCGCCGACGACGGTGTGGAGCTCGTCGATGAAGGTGATGACCTGCCCGTCGCTCTCCTTGATCTCGGAGAGGACGGTCTTGAGGCGTTCCTCGAACTCGCCGCGGTACTTGGCGCCCGCGACCATCGCGCCGAGGTCCAGGGAGACGAGCCGCTTGTTCCGCAGGGACTCGGGTACGTCGCCCTTGACGATGCGCTGGGCGAGGCCCTCGACGACGGCCGTCTTGCCGACCCCGGGCTCACCGATGAGCACCGGGTTGTTCTTCGTACGGCGCGACAGCACCTGCACGACGCGGCGGATCTCCTGGTCACGGCCGATGACCGGGTCGAGCTTGCCCTCGCGGGCGGCGGCCGTGAAGTCCGTACCGAACTTCTCCAGCGCCTTGTACTGGCCCTCGGGGTCGGGAGTGGTCACCCGGCGCCCTCCCCTGCTCTTCTCGAATGCGTCCAGCAGCCTCTTCGCACTGGCTCCCTGCCCGTCGAGGATCTCACCGGCGCGGCCACCCTTCGCCGCGAGGGCGATCAGCAGGTGCTCGGTGGAGAGATAGTCGTCGCCGAGCTCCTTGGCGCGCTGGTCGGCGTCGGCGATGACGGCGAGCATGTCGCGGCTCGGCTGCGGCGGGGCGACGGTCGAGCCGGTCACGCTGGGCAGCGAGCTCAGGAGCCGCTCGGTCTCCTCGCGCACGGCCACCTGGTCGGCGTCGACGGCGGCCAGCAGGTCGGTGATGTTCGCGTTGTCCTCGCCCGCGAGCAGCGCAAGCAGCAGGTGCCCGGGGGTCAGATCGGGATGACCGTCCTTGACGGCCCTGCTGGTGGCCGCGTTCAGGGCGTCCCGGCTCTTGTTGGTCAGCTCGGCGTCCACGGGCGCTGTCTCCTCCTCGTACTGGTGCTTACAGGACTTTGACTCGAACAACGGGTACAAAGTTGAGTCTATTCCACTCAAGGCCGATGCGGCGCCTTCCCTCCCCGTCCGTATGCCCCCTCTCTAGGCTGACCCCATGCCTGACGTACGCAACCCCGGCCCCGGATACCTCGCCTTCTGGCGGGAACGCCATGTGTGCACCCTGACCACGCTCCGCCCGGACGGCACACCGCATGTGGTGCCCGTGGGGGTGACCTACGACCCGGAGACGCGGATCGCCCGCGTCATCACCGGCGGGAACACCAGAAAGGCCGCCCACGTCCGGGCGGCGGGCCCCGGGGGCGCGCGGGTCGCGGTCTGCCAGATGGAGGGGCGCCGCTGGGCGACCCTGGAGGGCCGCGCGGTGGTCCGCACGGAGCCCGAGGAGATCCAGGACGCGGTACGCCGCTACGCGGAGCGCTACGAGCGCACCCCTCGGCACAACCCGGAGCGGGTCGTCATCGAGATCGCCGTCGACAGGGCGCTCGGAAACGCCTAAGGGCTGTCCCGTAATACCTGGTGGATCAGCGCACGGCGTCAGATGCGGTGCATCGCAGGGCGGAGGGGCGTTCGCATACTGGATGTATTCGGGCGTTCCGACAACGCAGCGAGGTGCCGTAGCTGTCGTCGTGCGCCCGCCAGGTTTTACGGGACAGCCCTTAGGAATGCCGAATTGATTCCGGGCAGCACAACGGCGCCATCGTGTTCAGGTCACGATGGCGCCGCTGTGTGGGGGAAGTGCCGGAACGATATGGAACGACGGGGGAATCGTTCAGGCACTGCGGGGGGTGGCGGAAATGGCTTCTTGCTCGAACAGTTCATGGTCGCGCTGATCGAGATTTACGAAAATCATGCCGTACCTCACGGCACAGCGAACCGGTTGCGGGGCTCCGCGTGGCCGGCGAAGACAGCGATAGGCGCGGATATCGTCATCCGTTTCCATCACGACGACAATCGGCTCTCCGAACAGGGTGACCATCAACGAATCGCCCTGGCGGGTAAGTGCCGTGAGCAGATCGATGAAATGCCACCCTGAGCGATACGCCGTGGCCATCTCCCGCCGGAAGGTGCGGTCGTCCGGTGGGGTGGTCATGCCGCGGTGCCGGTCGGAGCCGCACCCCACGTGATGTCACCCGGAGCGACCCCCCATGTGATGTCACCCGCGTTCGCACCCCACGTGATGTCGGCAGGAGCCGCACCCCACGTGATGTCACCCGCAGCCGCACCCCATGTGATGTCGCCGGGCACGGCCGACGCCTGCTCGGCCTGCGCAGCCCCCCAGGTGATGTCGTGGGCTCCCGACGCACCGTAGGCCAGGGCCCCCACGAAAGCTGTGGCAAGCACCGAGCGAAGCATTCGCTTAGACATTTCGGCTTCGTCCTCACTTGATGGATTCATCTCCCCCGCTCTCAAGACGATGTCTCACGCGGACACGCAAGCACCACTGGATCGATGCATCATGTTCTTGCACGTTCAGGAACATGGGGGGTGGAGATATGGATACATGCGACTCAAATGGGGCGCATCGGCACGGGATCACCCAACTATGCGATGCGGGGCAGCGCCTCTACGCAAGTGCGCTGCGGTCCGGCCGCATACCGCGTTCCGAGGTGGAGCCGGCTCCGTGCCTGATGGACTTCGCCCTGCTCCACCCCGACCCGGACGATGCCGACTGGCTACGCCCCGTGCCTCCTTCGGCGGCCCTCGCCCAGCGGCTGCACCCCATCGAGAGGGAGATCCAGGAGCGCAGACGCCATTCCCTGGAACTCACCGAGTCGTTCGAACCTTTCATGGACATCAGCGCCCAGGATCCGCCCACGACGCACGCAATCACCGTGCTCGAAGGCGGTACCCGCATCAACGCGGCCATCGACGTGGCCACGGCGGAGTGCCGCAGCGAAGTGCTCACCGTGCAGCCAGGAGGGGCCCGGAGCGAGGACATCCTCAGCAAGGGGCTGGAGCGGGGACGAGCCGTGGTGAACCGCGGCGTCAGCATCCGCACCCTCTACCAGCACACGGTCCGCCATCATCACGGGACGTTCGCGTACGCGGAGCGGCTCGCCGAGGGGGTGGAGATACGTACGCTCGAGGAGCTCGTGCAGCGCATGCTCATCTTCGACCGCGCGGTCGCCTTCATTCCCGCTCAGGACGACCTGACGGTCGCGCTGGAACTCCGGCACCCGGGCCTCGTCTCCTACCTGATCAACGTCTTCGAGCAACTCTGGCAACGCGCCACCCCCCTGCTGGAGGATGTCTCCTACACCCCCACTCCCGCCGGGATCAGCGGGGTGCAGCGCTCCATCGCCCAACTGCTGGTCGAGGGCCACGTGGACGACTCCATAGCCCGGAGGCTCGGCATGAACGTACGCACGTGCCGTGCGCACATAGCCAAGCTCAACGCCGCGCTCGGCAGCGGCAGTCGGGCCCAGCTCGGCTACCTCATCTCGCAGTCGGGAATCCTGGACCAGCAGAGCTGACGGCCGAGGCCCCCGGCGGGCGAGGGGCCGCCGCCCGACGGCGAGCGGTACGGCCCGCGTACCCGGGCGGTCCCCCACGGCCACAACAGGTCCACACTCCACCAGGCCACTAGGCTTGCGCCACCGGCAACTTGTTGCAGTGCACAAAACGGGGGGCTCCCAGATGGGAACAGAACCGGTGCAACCGCCGCACAGCCACGGGCCGAGAGAACTCTGCGGTCCCGGACTCGAGCTGTACGAGCGGGCGTTGCGCCAGGGGCGGATCGCCCGTTCGGAGCTCGGCGCCGCACCGTGCCTCACCGACGGGGCGCTGGTCCAGGCCGATCCCTGGGACGAGAACTGGCTGCGCCCCGTCCCGCCGTCGGCAGCCCTGGCCCGCCTGTTGCAGCCGCTCACACGCGAGATAGACGAGCGCGTGGAGCGGACGCTCGAACTGACGCGGTCCCTGGCGCCCCTGTCCGTCATAGCCAACGGTGACCCCCATCTGGCCATCACCATGCTGGAAGGGCCCGAAGCGATACGGACCGCCATCCAGGAGGCCACCTCCCAGGCCACGGACGAGGTCCTCACGGCACAGCCGGGAAGCACCCGTCCCCGTGCCACCCTGCGGACGGCCCTGGACAACGCCACGACCGCCATCGCCCGGGGCGCCGGGCTCCGTCACATCTACCAGCACCCAGCCCGCTACAGCACCCAGGTGCGGGAATACCTGCGTCAGGTGCCGGCCGAGTCCCTCCAGGTGCGCACCACCGAGCTGACCGTGGAGCGGCTTCTCATCTTCGACCGCACGGTGGCCTTCATCCCCGCCACCGCCGACCGCGGTGCGGCGCTGCAGATCCGCCACCCCGCCCTCGTCCGCTACCTCGTCCAGGTCTACGAGGTCCTCTGGGCGCAGGCCACCCCGTTCACCCAGCAACTCCCCACGACCACCCCGGGGATCCAGGCCACGGCCGTCCAGCAGAGCATCGCCCGGCTCCTCAGCGAGGGCCATGTCGACGACGCGGTGGCCCGCCGGCTGGGCATCAGCATCCGCACCTGCCGCTCCCACATCGCCAAGCTGATGCAGGTGCTGGGCGCCACCAGCCGGACCCACCTCGGCGTCCTGATCACGCGGTCGGGCCTCGTGGACTCCGCCGCGGCCACGGGGAAGGGGCCCGCCCCGGAGTCGTGAGACTCCGCGACGGGCCCCTTCCGGCCCGGTCAGTCCTTCGGCCTCTTCGGCCGCCAGACCACCAGTGCGCTCGTCTGCTGCACATCCTGGTACGGCACCAGATCACGCCGGTAGGAGGCGTGCACCTGGGCCTCGCGCTGCTGCATGGCCACGGCCGCGCCGTCCACCGCCGCCGAGAGCTCGGCGACGCGCTGCTGGAGCGCGGCGACCTGGTTCTCCAGCTCGATGATGCGTTTGATGCCCGCGAGGTTGATGCCCTCGTCCTGCGACAGCTGCTGCACGGTGCGCAGCAGTTCGATGTCACGGGCCGAGTAGCGCCGTCCGCGCCCGGCCGTGCGGTCGGGCGAGACCAGGCCGAGGCGGTCGTACTGGCGCAGTGTCTGCGGGTGCAGGCCCGAGAGCTGGGCCGCGATCGAGATGACGTAGACCGGTGATTCGTCGGTCAGCTGGTACGGATTGCGTCGACGGCCGTCCATCTCAAGCTCCCTTCGCAGCCTGGAACAGCTCCGCCCGCGGGTCCTCCCCCGCGGTCGCCTTCCGGTAGGCCTCCAGCGCGTCCTGGGCGTCCGCGCCGAGCTCCGTGGGCACGGACACCTCGACGGTGACCAGGAGGTCGCCGCGGGTGCCGTCCTTGCGCACGGCGCCCTTGCCCCGGGCCCGCATCGTACGGCCGTTGGGTGTGCCGGCCGGGAGTTTCAGGGTGACCGGGGGCCCGCCGAGCGTGGGGACCTTCACCTCGCCGCCGAGCGCCGCCTCCGGGAAGGTGACGGGCACGCTGACGGTGAGGTTGTCGCCCTTACGGCCGAAGACCGGGTGGGCGTCGACGTGGACGACGACGTAGAGGTCGCCGGCCGGGCCGCCGCGCTCGCCCGGACTGCCCTTGCCGCGCAGCCGGATCCGCTGGCCGTCCAGCACCCCCGCGGGGATCCTGACCTGCATCGTGCGGGCCGACTTGGCACGGCCGCTGCCCTTGCAGACCTCGCAGGGGTCCTGGGCGATGAGGCCCCGGCCCTTGCAGTCCACACAGGGATCGGTGAGCGAGAATCCGCCGCCCGTGCCCCGCGACACCTGGCCGGTGCCGACGCACGTCGGACAGACCCTCGGCGTGCCGTGCTTGTCGCCGGTGCCCGAACACGCCTTGCAGGGGGCCTGGCTGGACATCCGCAGCGGGACCGTGGCCCCGTCGACCGCCTCGGTGAAGCTGAGCGTCACCTCGGACTCGATGTCCTGGCCACGGCGCGGCTGGACACGTGTGCCCGCGCCACCGCGGTTGAACAGTCCGCCGAAGACATCGCCCAGGCCGCCACCGCCGCCTCCGCCGAAACCGCCGGCGCCGGCACCCTGGCCACCGCCCGGGGCGCCCCCGAAGAGGTCGCCCAGGTCGAAGTTGAAGTTGCCGCCCGCACCGCCGGGTCCCGCCCGGAAGCCTCCGTTGCCGAAGAGGGCCCGCGCCTCGTCGTACTCCTTGCGCTTCTTGGGGTCGCCGAGGATGTCGTTCGCCTCGGAGATCTCCTTGAAGCGCTCCTCGGCCTTGGCGTCACCCTTGTTGGCGTCCGGGTGGTACTCGCGGGCGAGCTTCCGGTACGCCTTCTTGACCTCGGCGTCGGTGGCGTCCTTGGGGACGCCGAGAACCTTGTAGTAGTCCTTCTCGACGAAGTCCTTCGTGCTCATCGACGTCCCTCCTTCCGGACGATCGGCCGTGGGGGGGGGGGGGGGGGCGGGCCCCCCCCCCCCCCCCGGGGGGGGCCCGGGGGGGGGGGGGGGGGGGGGCCCGGGGGGGGGCCGCCCCCCCCCCCCGCCGGCCCCGCGGGGGCTCGCGCCCCCCCCCC
>NZ_JBIVVD010000006.1:134507-564899 GCF_044757505.1 Streptomyces sp. NPDC091271
GGGGGTGTGGTGGGCGGGGTGGGCGCTGTTTCTGTCGTTGTTGTGGCCACCCGTTTTGGCGGGCCGGGCCATCTCGGTGCCGTTCGGCGGGCCCGGCGGGGGGGGGGGGCCCCCCGGGGCCCCCCCCCCACGCCCCGTCGGTGTTCACCGCTGTGGTCGGACGGAATGTCAGACCTCTTCGGTGCCACCGCTCTCCTCGTCGTCTGCCTTCTCTTCCTTCGCCGCCGCGGGCGTGGCGCCCGGCTGCGGTTCGGCCACGGCCACCCGCGCGGGGCGGATGGTGCGCTCCCCGATGCGGTACCCGGGCTGCAGGATCGCCACGCAGGTCGTCTCGGTGACGTCCGGCGCGTACGAGTGCATCAGGGCCTCGTGGATCGTCGGGTCGAAGGGCTCGCCCTCCTTGCCGAACTGCTGGAGGCCGATCTTCGCGACGACCGTCTCCACCGACTCGGCCACGGCCTTGAAGCCACCGACGAGCTCGCCGTGCTCCCGCGCCCGGCCGATGTCGTCGAGCACGGGCAGGAGGTCGGTCAGCAGGCCAGCCGCAGCGACCTCCTTGACCGTCACCCGGTCGCGCTCGACGCGGCGACGGTAGTTCTGGTACTCGGCCTGGAGCCGCTGGAGGTCGCCCGTGCGCTCGCTGAGCGCCGTACGGACCTGGTCCAGCTGGGCCGTCAGGGCCGCTGTCTGCTGTACGTCCCCGGCCGGGGCCGCCGCCGCCTCCTCCTCGGAGGGGGTGGCGGCCTTCGGCTCGGCGTCGTCGGCATCGGCGCCGGAGGGGACGTCAGGCTTCTCGTCGAAGCCCGGAGTCTCCTCGGTCACGCCGCACCGCCCTTCGTGTCCTTCTCGTCGTCCACGATCTCGGCGTCGACGACGTCGTCGTCAGCGGCCTTGGCCTGGTCGTCGCCCGGCGCCTCGGCACCCGGCGTCGCACCCTCGGACGCGTTGGCGTACATCGCCTGGCCCAGCTTCTGGGAGACGGCCGCGACCTTCTCGGTGGCGGTGCGGATCTCGGCGGTGTCCTCGCCCTTGAGCTTCTCCTTCAGCTCGGTGAGCGCGGTCTCCACCTCCGTCTTCACATCGCCGGGGACCTTGTCCTCGTTGTCCTTGAGGAACTTCTCCGTCTGGTAGACGAGCTGCTCGCCCTGGTTGCGCGACTCGGCGGCCTCGCGACGGCGGTGGTCCTCGTCGGCGTACTGCTCGGCCTCTTCGCGCATCCGGTTGACCTCGTCCTTCGGCAGCGAGGAGCCACCGGTGACGGTCATCTTCTGCTCCTTGCCGGTGCCGAGGTCCTTGGCAGCGACGTGCATGATGCCGTTGGCGTCGATGTCGAAGGCGACCTCGATCTGCGGCACACCACGCGGGGCCGGCGGCAGACCGGTGAGCTCGAACATCCCGAGCTTCTTGTTGTACGCCGCGATCTCGCGCTCGCCCTGGTAGACCTGGATCTGCACGGACGGCTGGTTGTCCTCGGCCGTCGTGAAGATCTCGGAACGCTTGGTCGGGATCGTGGTGTTGCGCTCGATGAGCTTCGTCATGATCCCTCCCTTGGTCTCGATGCCGAGGGACAGCGGGGTCACGTCGAGGAGCAGGACGTCCTTGACCTCACCCTTGAGGACACCGGCCTGGAGCGAGGCGCCGATGGCGACGACCTCGTCCGGGTTCACACCCTTGTTGGCGTCCTGGCCGCCCGTGAGCTCCTTGACGAGCTCGGCGACGGCCGGCATACGGGTCGAGCCACCGACGAGAACGACGTGGTCGATCTCGGAGAGCTGGATGCCCGCGTCCTTGATGACGTTGTGGAACGGGTTCTTGCAGCGGTCCAGGAGGTCCGCGGTCAGCTGCTGGAACTGCGAGCGCGTGAGCTTCTCGTCCAGGTGCAGCGGGCCCTCGGCGGACGCCGTGATGTAGGGCAGGTTGATCGTGGTCTCGGTCGAGGACGAGAGCTCGATCTTCGCCTTCTCCGCGGCCTCGCGGAGACGCTGGAGAGCCATCTTGTCCTTGGACAGGTCCACGCCGTGCCCGTTGGCGAACTGCTTCACCAGGTAGTCGACGACCCGCTGGTCCCAGTCGTCACCACCCAGGTGGTTGTCACCATTGGTGGCCTTCACCTCGACGACGCCGTCGCCGATCTCCAGGAGGGACACGTCGAAGGTGCCGCCACCGAGGTCGAAGACGAGGATCGTCTGGTCGTCCTTGTCGAGGCCGTACGCCAGGGCTGCGGCGGTCGGCTCGTTGACGATACGCAGGACGTTCAGGCCCGCGATCTCACCGGCCTCCTTGGTCGCCTGGCGCTCCGAGTCGTTGAAGTACGCCGGGACGGTGATCACCGCGTCGGTGACCTTCTCGCCCAGGTAGGACTCGGCGTCGCGCTTCAGCTTCTGCAGGATGAAGGCGCTCATCTGCTGCGGGTTGAAGTTCTTGCCGTCGAGCTCGATCTTCCAGTCAGTGCCCATGTGGCGCTTGACCGAACGGATCGTCCTGTCGACGTTGGTGACCGCCTGGCGCTTGGCCACCTCGCCGACCAGCACCTCGCCGTTCTTCGCGAAGGCGACGACGGACGGCGTGGTCCTGGCGCCTTCGGCGTTGGTGATGACGGTGGGCTCGCCGCCTTCGAGAACGCTGACGACGGAGTTAGTCGTGCCCAGGTCGATGCCGACCGCACGTGCCATTTCAATTCCTCCAACTGACTACTTGAGTGGATCTGACTCAAGGATGCATGACACCCACCCCTGAGTCAAAGGACCTGAGCCACTTACGCTCAATTTATGTGCTCGCGGCCGCACTGAACAGGCATTTCCCGCGTTCGGGTGGTGAAAGAGGCCCGCCGCGGCCGCCTCGATCCGCGACACCGCGATGCGCGGCACGTCACACACACCCCACCCACCATCGCACCGTGGGATCGTTCTGTCACAAAATGCATCGAGACGGTCATACCGTCCCGTCATCGACTCCGGGCAGGTGCCATGCGGAACGCGAAGCAGACTGCGGAACGAAGGAGACGGCCCCCCGCCCCGTCGGCGGCCAGGGTGCCCCGGTCCGCCACTGGCCCCTTCCCCGGGATCGCCGTCGCAACCGTGACGGTCCGGCGCGCGACCGGGGCTCTGACATCCATGGCCGCCAGGCGGATCGCCGGCCCCCTGTCGGCCATGACGGCCAAACGGGCCCTGGACCTGACACTCGGCTCGGCGCTGCTGCTCCTGACCGCCCCGGCGCTCGCCCTCACCGCGCTGGCTCTGGCCGTCCGGCCACCCCGCGACGGGGGAGGCGTACTGAAGCGCGAGAACCGGGTGGGCCTGGGCGGCCGCCCCTTCGAGCTGCGCTCGCTGCGCACCCGGCGGCTCCGGCTGGACCTGCTGTCCCGGCTGCCCCACGTCGTACGGGGAGAGCTCTCCCTGGTCGGCCCGGCGCCCCTCACCCCGGACGAGGCCACCCTCCTGGGGGCCGCCGCCGGCCACTGGCGGCAGAGCGTCCGGCCCGGCCTGACCGGGCTGGCCCAGGTACGCGCCCGCTCAGGGATGCCCTGGGACGAACCCGCCCTCCTGGACGCGCACTACGCAGAGCATCATGGGACAGGGCTCGACCTGGCGATCCTGGCGCAATCCGCACACATCCCCCTGCGTGCGGCACTCCGCGGACTGCGACGCCCGGGGAAGGCTCACCTGAGCGACACAGATCACCGCCTGCCCGGCTACAGCGTGGCGGAATAAGTGGATAGTGTCAGCACAGACTGATTAAGTTACTGCTTAGTAATCGCTTGTACGCGCTGGATCCCACCCTCGCAGGCCCGAGGAGCCCCCAAATGCAACTCGCCGCGATCATCGTGTCGCTGGTGCTGACTGTCGTCGGCGTTGCGCTCATCGCCCGAGCCGTCGCGCAGATCTACCGGTTCGTCCGTCTCGGACAGCCGGTGCCGGCAGGCAGCCGCACCGACGACCCCAAGCAGCGCACGATCACCCTGGTCAAGGAATTCCTCGGCCACACCCGGATGAACCGGTGGGGGATCGTGGGCTTCGCCCACTGGTTCGTCGCGATCGGCTTCCTGACACTGCCGCCGACGCTGCTCCAGGCGTACGGACAGCTCTTCCAGGCCGACTGGGTGCTGCCGATCGTCGGCAGCTGGCTGCCGTTCGAGCTGTACATCGAGTTCATCGGCATCATGACCGTGCTCGGCATCGTGACGCTGATGGCCATCCGACTGCTGAACCTGCCCTCCCGGGCCGGCCGCAAGTCCCGCTTCGCCGGTTCCAAGGCCTGGCAGGCGTACTTCGTCGAGTACGTCATCCTCGTCATCGGCCTGGCGATCCTGACCCTGCGCGGTCTCGAAGGCGCGATCCACCACGTCGAGGGCTACGAGGCCGCGTACTTCGTCTCGTACCCGCTCGTGCTCGCCTTCAAGGGACTCGCGCTCGGCACCCTCCAGAACCTCATCTACTTCACCGCGATGGTGAAGATCGGCGTCTCGCTGATCTGGATGATCACGGTCTCGCTCAACACCAACATGGGTGTCGCCTGGCACCGGTTCCTCGGCTTCCCGAACATCTGGTTCAAGCGGAACGCCGACGGAGCGGTCGCGCTCGGCGCGCTGCAGCCGATGACCACGGGTGGCAAGGAGATCGACTGGGAGGACCCGGGCGAGGACGACACCTTCGGTGTCTCCCAGGTCGAGCAGTTCTCCTGGAAGGGCATCCTCGACTTCTCCACGTGCACCGAGTGCGGTCGCTGCCAGTCGCAGTGCCCCGCCTGGAACACCGGCAAGCCGCTCTCCCCGAAGCTCCTGATCATGTCCCTGCGCGACCACGCCCACGCCAAGGCCCCGTATCTGCTGGCCGGCGGCGGCAAGGACATGGAGGGCAACGAGAAGGCCACGGAGGAGCAGCTCAAGGACGTTCCCGCGGCCGCCCTCGCCGAGGCCGAGCGCCCCCTCGTCGGCACCGCCGAGGAGAACGGCGTCATCGACCCGGACGTGCTCTGGTCCTGCACCACCTGCGGTGCGTGCGTGGAGCAGTGCCCGGTCGACATCGAGCACATCGACCACATCGTCGACATGCGCCGCTACCAGGTGATGATCGAGTCCGCGTTCCCGTCCGAGGCGGGCACGATGCTCAAGAACCTGGAGAAGAAGGGCAACCCCTGGGGGCTCGCCAAGAAGCAGCGCGTGGAGTGGACCAAGGAGGTCGACTTCGAGGTCCCGATCGTCGGCAAGGACGTCGAGGACCTCAGCGAGATCGACTACCTGTACTGGGTCGGCTGCGCGGGCGCCCTGGAGGACCGGGCCAAGAAGACGACGAAGGCCTTCGCGGAGCTCCTCCACATCGCGGGCGTCAAGTTCGCGATCATGGGCGGCGACGAGAAGTGCACCGGTGACTCCGCCCGCCGCCTCGGCAACGAGCCGCTGTTCCAGCAGCTCGGCCAGGAGAACGTCGCGATGCTGAACATGGCGTTCGGCGAGGACGACGAGGACGACTCCACGAAGAAGGCCAAGGCGACGAAGAAGATCGTCGCGACCTGCCCGCACTGCTTCAACACCATCGCCAACGAGTACCCGCAGCTCGGCGGCGAGTACGAGGTCATCCACCACACGCAGCTGCTCCAGCACCTGGTGGACGAGGGCAAGCTCGTCCCGGTGACACCGGTCGAGGGTCTGATCACGTACCACGACCCCTGCTACCTGGGCCGCCACAACAAGATCTACACGCCTCCGCGCGAGATCATCGCGAAGGTCCCGGGTCTGCGGAACGAGGAGATGCACCGCCACAAGGAACGCGGCTTCTGCTGCGGCGCCGGCGGTGCCCGGATGTGGATGGAGGAGCGGATCGGCAAGCGCATCAACAACGAGCGTGTCGACGAAGCCCTCTCCCTCAACCCGGACATCGTCTCCACCGCCTGCCCGTTCTGCCTCGTCATGCTGACCGACTCGGTCAACGGCAAGAAGAACGACGGCAAGGCCAAGGAGTCCATCCAGGTCGTCGACGTGTCCCAGCTGCTCCTCGAGTCGGTGAAGACACCCGCCGACCCGGCGGGCGACGCGGAGACGGCCGACCAGCCGGAACCGGAACCCGTCCAGTAGCTGTCTCCCTCCACGGAAGCGGCCGGACCTGCCTCGGGGGCAGGACCGGCCGCTCCGGCGTTCCAGGGGTGCTGCCGGGCCGCTCACGGGTGGCGCGGACCCCCCGGGGTTCCCCTAGGGGATGTCACAGCTAGGCCGCAATGGGCCCCGTGTTCCCCCGGCCCTCACACCGCACCCACACGGACCAGGTACGTTCGATGTGTGGCTGGATTCAGGATCGGACGCGGCCGGGACAACCGCACACCGCAACAACACCCGCAGCAGCAACAGCCGTACGGCGCGCAGGCATCACCGCCGCCGTACGGCGGGCAGTCGTGGCCCCCGGCAGGAGGCAACGGCGCACCGCACGGAGGCCCCCAGGGCGCCCCGTACGGCGGCGGGCACGGCGGCAACGGACACGGGGGTGGGAACGGGCACGCAGGCGGGCACGGCGAACCGGAGTACTTCGGCGACCCGTACCAACAGCCCTCGCAGCAGGACCCGTATGCCAACGCCCCGGGACACACCCAGGCGTTCAGCATCAACGAGGACCCGTACGGCGACGGCAACACCTACCAGGCCGGCCAGGCCCCCGCACACCCCTCGGGGCCCAGACTCCACTGGAAGCAGCTGCTGAGCGGCATCGTGACGCGGCCGGGGCCGACGTTCTGGCAGATGCGCGACTACCCCGTCTGGGGCACCGCGATCGTCGTCACGTTCATCTACGGCCTGCTCGCGCTCTTCGGCTTCGACCAGGCCCGCGACGAGGCGATCCACGCGGAGGTCTCCACGGCCGCCCCGTACGTGATCTTCACGGGCGTCGGCTTCGTCATCGGCGGGCTGGTCCTCGGCGCGGTCACGCACACCCTGGCCCGCCAGCTGGGCGGCACGGGCTCCTGGCAGCCGACCGTGGGCCTGTCGATGCTCATCATGTCGATCACGGACGCACCGCGCCTGGTCTTCGCCCTGTTCCTGGGCGGCGAGAACTCCCTGGTGCAGATCCTCGGCTGGATCACCTGGCTGGCCGCCGGAGCGCTGTTCACCTCGATGGTGAGCAAGTCGCACGACCTGCCGTGGCCGAAGGCGCTCGGCGCCTCCGCGATCCAGCTGATCGCGCTGCTCTCGATCATCAAGCTCGGCACGATCTGATCCGACGCGCAGGAAGGGCCCCGGTGCGACGCACCGGGGCCCTTCCCATGTCTGTCCCGTGGCGGGGGCGGGGTCCTAGGAGTCGAGAACCTGACCCTCACGACGCACGACGGGCTTCTCGACGCTCCACGGGAAGTTGATCCACTGATCGGTCTTCTTCCACACGTACTCGCATTTCACGAGCGAATGCGGCTTCTCGTAGATGACGGCGCTGCGCACCTCGGCCACATGATCGATGCAGAAGTCGCGGACCAGCTTCAGCGTCTTCCCGGTGTCGGCGACATCGTCGGCGATGAGCACCTTCTTCTGCGTGAAGTCGATGGCATTCGGCACGGGCGCCAGCATCACCGGCATTTCCAGGGTGGTCCCGACCCCGGTGTAGAACTCGACGTTCACCAGATGAATGTTCTTGCAGTCCAGGGCATACGCCAGACCGCCCGCGACGAAGACCCCGCCCCGCGCGATGCTCAGCACGACATCGGGCTCGTAACCGTCGTCGGCCACCGTCTGGGCCAGCTCACGTACGGCGTGTCCGAAGACCTCGTACGTCAGATTCTCCCGCACTTCACCAGCCATGCCGTATCACACCTGAGTCCGATGGAAATTCATGAAAGAACGCGAGGCGGTCGGCCCTCGCTGGCCCTGATAACGCGATCCGTAACGCTCGGAACCGTAAGGGAATTCAGAGGACGACGTCAGCCGGAACATACACAGCTGCCCGATCTTCATTCCCGGCCAGAGCTTTATCGGCAACGTCGCCAGATTTGACAGCTCCAGCGTCACATGGCCCGAGAAACCGGGGTCGATGAAGCCGGCCGTGGAATGCGTCACCAGCCCGAGCCGGCCCAGCGAGCTCTTCCCCTCCAGCCGCGACGCCAGGTCGTCGGGGAGCGAGATGACCTCGTAGGTCGACGCCAGGACGAACTCCCCGGGGTGGAGGATGAACGCCTCGTCACCGTCCGGCTCGACCTGACGGGTCAGGTCCACCTGCTCGACGGCGGGATCGATATGCGGATAGCGGTGGTTCTCGAACACCCGGAAGTAGCGGTCCAGCCGCACATCGATGCTCGAGGGCTGCACCATCGAAGCGTCGAACGGGTCAATGCGAACCCGCCCGGCATCGATCTCGGCCCGGAGGTCCTTATCTGAGAGAAGCACGCTCCGAGGATACGCAGAACGCGCGAGCCGACCCCAACCGGACCGCCCCGCGCGTGCCTGCCTCAGACCTCTTCCGCCCGCTAACGCTCCTCGAACATCACGGGAACCGCCTGCCGCAACCGCGCGCAGCGCGGGCAGCGGATGAGCCGCCCGGGCCCGATCCGCCCGGACCCGAGCTGCTGCATCGGGAACGACGAGGTAGCGAAAACGTGCCCTTCGGCACAGCGGACGACGGTGCGCTCCATCGACTCCATCAAGTCCCTTCCCCAACCAGCCTTGGACGAGACCGCCACATTAGGGGATGAACGGGACGCCACTCCAGGCGGCACTCCGCCCACCTACGCTACGCCCTCAACTCCCCCCACCCGCACCCGCGTCCACCCTCCGGAACGACACACAGACCCCGCGGCGAACACGCCGGGGGCCTGCGATGGGGTACAGTGTGGGGCGATGCACAGCCGATCATCGGTGCGCCTCGCGGGTGTAGTTTAATGGTAGAACATGAGCTTCCCAAGCTCAGAGCGCGAGTTCGATTCTCGTCACCCGCTCCATGAGAAAGCCCCAGGCCAGCGGCCGGGGGCTTCTTTGTTGTCTGGACCAGTTCAGGTATCTCGTGCCATATCCGTGCCAGATGCCTGGTCATCCGCCTCTTCACGCCGGGCTCGCACGAGATGGTCGAGGCCGGCCGCCACTTCACGCTGCCGCTCAAGGTCCGAGTGCTGATAGATCAGCGCGGCCCGCTCGGTCGACTGCCCCGCGCGCACCATCGTGTCCTTCAGCGTGGCCCCGGACCGGGTCGTCAGGGTGTGCCCGGTGTGACGAAGATCGTAGAAGCGGAAGCCATCGGGAAGACCCACCTTCGAGCGAGCCGCGCGCCACTTCCGCCCGAAGGAGGAACGGCGGAACGGCTTGCCCTTCTCCCCCACGAACAGCAGTCCGTCCGCGCCCTTCTCGGCGTACCAGTCGAGGTGTCGACGAAGGTCGGTCCGCAGAAAGGCCGGCAGAACGACGAGCCGCTTGCCCGCCTCAGACTTGGTGGGCCCTTCCGCCCGCTCGCCCGTGGTCAGCTCCGGGGCGGCCTGCCTGACGCGGACGGTGAGGTTGTCCAGGTCGATGTCCTTTCGGCGTAGCTCCGCCTGTTCCTCGGGGCGAAGGGGCCCGTACGCGCCGAGGTAGACCATCAGCCGCCAGCGGGGGCCGAGGACGTCGGCGAGCGCGTCGACCTGGTCGACGGTGGCGACGGGACGTTCGGCCGCGATCTCCTTTCCGGCTCCCCGGATGCGGCAGGGGTTGCGGCGGATCAGTTCATCTTCGACGGCGGTCTCGAGGATGGCCTTGAGGAGCCGATAGCTCTTGGCGACGGTGGTCTCGGCCCCGGTGGCGTCGAGCCGTTCCGAGCGCCAGGACCGCACGCGGGGCGCGGTGATCTGGTCGAGGTCCAGGTCCTCGAAGGCCGGCAGGATGTGCAGCCGCAGGAGTCGCCGGTACAGCTCCTCAGTGGTCTGCGAGAGGCGGCGTTCCTTCACCCAGAGAAGGGCGTACTCCCGGAATTTTACTGCCCCGGCATCGGGGTCCTGCCAGTCACCGCGCCGAATCTCGGTCTGCTTCTCGGCCAGCCAGCCGTCGGCGTCGCGAGCGGTCTCGAACGTCTCGGGAGCAGGTCGCATCACGCCGTCGGGGCCGGGATAGCGAGCCTGGAAGCGTCCCGAAGGCAGCTTCCGCACCGCTCCGAACGTACGGCGCCTGCCCTTCTTGTTGGCCATCAGGCGGCCCTTCCGTAGCGGGAGCGGCGGCGGCGGATCGGCTGGACGGTGTTCCCCTCGATGTACGCCTCCAGGACGCTCGCCTTGATGCGCACGTGGCTGCCGACCTTGACGAAGGCGATGCGGCGTTCGGCGATGAGGCGGCGCGGGAAGCGGGCGGTGGTGCCGAGGCGTTCGGCGGCTTGGTCGACGGTGAGCAGGGGGTCAGTCACGACCGGTCTCCTTCCAGGGCGAGGGCTTCGCGTGCGGTTTCGCGGTTGTGTTGCAGGTTTCTGGCGATCGAGGCGGCGAGGATCGATTCGCCGGGGCTGTGGCCTTGTCCGGCGTACTGCCAGTCGGTGAGGACGAGGACGGTCGGGTCCTGGTTGGGATCGGGCAGGCCGAGTTCTTCGCGTTGTTGGGTGGCGCGGTAGTCGGCGCGGATCTGGCGGAGTGCGCCGAGGGTGGTGGAGTAGCGGCGGGACTTGGAGGAGAAGTGGCCTCGGAAGCCGAGCATGTGAGCCCAAGCCCGTAGCCGCCGGTCGGGGTAGAGCGGGTCGAGGTCGAAGCAGGCTTCGATGAGGCGGCGTGGGTGGTCGGGTACGTCGAGGAGGACCAGGGCTTCGCGGTTGCCGATGCGGCGGTCGATGGTGCCGGTCGTTTCGGCGGCTTTGGTGGCGTATTTGGCGACGTAGGAGGCGACGGCCTGTTCGGTGATGTCGGTCCCGGCGTCGAAGGCGCGGATGGGGCGGATGTCGAGCTGGGTGCCCCAGCGCAGTTCGCGGGTGGGTTGGCCGGCGGCGGCCGGGACTGTGATGGTCGTGTACGAGTGCGCGACGGCGGCGCGGATGGAGTCGTCGAGCAGCTGCACGGAGGCCCAGGAGGGCGGTGGGCTGTCGGGTCCGTCCGGGCCGTCGAGGCGTATGACGGCGTGGAAGTGGACGGCGCCGCGTTTCTGGAACTCGGCGACCTTGCCGTACGAGACGCGTGCGGTTTCTTTGAGTTCGCGTTGGGTGAGGCCGGCGCGGGCGGCGATCTCGCGGCGGAGCCGGTTGGTGAAGCGCTGCCAGAGGTCCCCGGCGTGGTTGTTGAAGAGGACCGCGCCCGCGTAGTCGTAGGAGTCGGGGTCGAGCGGGGTGCCGAGGGTGTCGTCGTCGGGGCAGTGGGTGGTGCCGCAGCGGCAGCGGCCGGTGTCGGGGCGGTTGTGGACGGGGCCGAAGGATGGGGCGGTGAGGGTGGCGAAGACGCGGGGGTGGTCGCGGACGGTGGTGGGGACGTCCTTGTCCTGGTCGCCCGCGAGTCCGGCGCGGATCAGGTGGTAGGTGTCGGCGGAGTAGGTCCAGGCGCAGGCCGGGCAGCGGGAGGCGCGGCGGTTGCCGCAAGCGACGCGGAGTCGTCCTCCGGGCTCGGTGTCGGTGGAGTAGCGGTGCAGGGTCTGGCCGGTGGTCTTGTCCTTGGTGAGGGTCCAGCCGGAGAGGTGGATGGGGTTGGAGCAGCCGCCGGTGCGGCGGATCTGGTCCTGCCAGCGGTCGAAGCCGGTGGACCCGGCCACCCGCAGCAGATCGCCGAGGGTGGCCGGGTCAAGGCCCGCGAGGGTCGCGGTGTCCGTCACGCGTGCTCCCGCTGAACGACCGGGGCGGGGACGGCGCGGGTCGAGCCGGTGCCCCGGCAGCGGCGGCAGGTGACCTTGAGGGTGGCGCGGGTGCCGTCGTCCAGGAGTGCCCCGGTGTCGATGGCAACGGCGGGGAAGCCGTCGCAGTCCGGGCAGATGCGCGACCGGGCAGGGGTGTGCTGGGCCATGATGGTGGTCCTTTCGATTGCGGTTGGAAGGGGCCGGACCGTCCGGACGGCGGCGATGCTTGGCGGCTTGTGCGCCGTCCGGAGGCTGGTCAGAGCTGGATCAGTGAGAGAACGACCGGGCCCCGCGTCGGCCGGTCGATCCCTTGGCCGCGTACATGGCGGAGTCAGCCGCGGCGAGCGCGTCGGAGAGGCTGCGGACCGGCAGGTCCGAGAGGCGGCAAGAGCCGACGGAGACGGAGACCGGGAGCCGGTGCCCCGCGTGGGTGACCGGCTGGCGCAGGACGTGGTGGAGGCTGTCGAGGTCCGGGGCCTGGCGGGCGATGGCGACGAACTCGTCTCCGCCGAGGCGTCCGGCGATGCCGTGGCGACCGCACCAGGCGGTGAGGCGATCGGCGGTGACGGCCAGGGCGACGTCCCCGACAGCGTGGCCGTGGGTGTCGTTGAGGTTCTTGAAGTCGTCGAGGTCGAGCAGGAGAACAACGGCGTCCCGGTGCCGGCGGATGACACGTTCGGCGAGGACGGTCCATCCGGCACGGGTGCGCAGGCCGGTGAGCGGATCCCGGCGGGCGGTGGCGAGCCGGTGGGTGAGCAGGGCGGTATGGGAGGCCCAGCCGATGAGCGGTAAGGCGAGAGCGAGCGCTTGGGTGTCCACGGTTCTCCTTCGATGCGGTTGGAAGGGGTTGCGTGGGCCGTCCGGGCGGCGGCGATGCTTGGCGGCTTGTGGCACCGCCCGGAGGCCGGTCAGCGGTTCAGTTCCTGGCGGAGGATGCGTACGAGGACCAGGAGCACGACGCCGCTGACGGACAGAGCGAGCGCGGTGATGGCGACGGCGAGGAGCATCGAGGTCACGACCGCACCGACCACGAGGGTTCCGGTGATGGCGACCACGGGGTTGGCGCGGACGGCGTCGACCACTCCGGACCGGGTGGGCGCGACGGCGGGGGCAGACTCGCTGATGCGGTCGGTCGGGACCGGGGCCGGGCCAGTGTTGTGGCTCGCGGGGGTGAAGGTGTGGGTATCGGACTGCGGGTACTTGGGCGTGAGCACGGTGGTTCTCCCTTCTGGGCTGGCTACTTGGCGAAGCTGTCGATGGCGGGGGCGAGGAAGCTGTCCGCGAGGAGGTAGCCGCCGAAGAGGAGGACGGCGACCAGCCACAGCGGCGGGCGGATGAGCTTGATGCCGAGAGCGCCGACGGCGACCAGGGCGAGCCAGAGCGGAACGTCCATGACGGTGTCTCCTCGGTGATCAGCGGGCGTTGCAGCGGTGGGTACGGGCGGCCAGTTCGGCCGAGGCGCGGTTCAGGTAGTCGGCGGACCAGTCGCAGCCGGGGGCCGTGCAGGCGGCGGCGTGCGCCTCGCGGCCGTGACGGTCGCGGTGGGTGCCGATCTGGACGGGACCGATGCGGTCGACGTCCCAGAAGCGGGTGCGGGCCATCGAGTCACCTCCTTCAAGTGAGTTGGGCGGCGATGGCGTCGGCCATCGGAGCGGGGACTCCCAGGCGGGAGCGGAGGGTGTCCCGGTCGATCGCGTGGCCCGTCGCGGCCTGGTGGCTGTCGGCGAGCTTGCGGGCATGGGCGATGAGAGCCGGAGGCACGGACGGAATCGCGGGGAGAGCGGGCGCGGTGGTGGTCGGGGCGATGGCTTCCGGCTCCGGCAGAGCCGGTTCGGACAGCTCGCTCACGGGTGCCGGGTGGTCGGGCTGGTCGAGCTCTTCCTCGTGGGCCTCGTCCGGAACCGGGGCCGGTTCGTCCTGCTTCGGGGTCGGGACCGGCGAGTGGGCCAGGAGCGTTCCGCCGAGGAAGGCGAGTGCCGGCCAACCGGCGACGAGGATGCGGAGCCAGTCGGGCACGTCCGCCAGGTCGAGCAGTCCGGCGGTGGCGACGTTCGCCCCGAGCGAGGCAGCGAGGGCGACGGTGAACCAGACCCATGCGGCCTGCCGGGGCGCGTCGGTGTTCCGCAGGGTGCGAAGCCGGTGCCAGGAGGCGACGAGGAGCAAGTCCACGGAGACCGGGTAAGCCCACGCCTTCCAGCCGCTCTGCCCGGCGGCCTGGGCCAAATCATGGAGGTGGGAGAAGGACAGTGCACCGGCGATCACGGCTTGGACGAGTACGGCGTCCAGGCGGAGCGATGACCGCATGGCAGGCCCTCCCTTCGGGATCGGGGGCGGAGGTGGTCAGCCCTTGTCGGGGACCAGGGCGTACGAGACGGGCGTGCTCTGCGGGCGGAAGGCGGCGAGGCCGGGAAGGTCCGGGGTGAGCTGGGCGTGCTCGGCACAGGCGGCAACGGCCTGGTCGAGCGTGAGCAGCGGGCTCCGGACGATGGACCAGCCCCCAGAGGAGTCACCGGCAATCGCTGTCCCGCGCTGGTCGGGACCGATCGCGGTGGCGGCCATGACAGCCAGCGGACTGATGTCGCCGAGGGCCATCTTGGCGGTGGTCTCGTCGTTGACCCGGTGCGAGATCCGGCCGGTGAGCTGAGCACGGAGAGCCGTTGCACCCTTGCCGAGTTCGGCCCCGAAGCGCTGCCCGCAGATTTCGAGGTAGATGCCGGCGGCGCGGCCGAGCTGGGCGATGCGCACGAGCTGGGTGACCATCCGATCCCGGCGCTTCTCGTCGGCAGCGGTCGACGCGAGGAAGAGTTCCGCCACCTCGTCTACGAACAGCACCAGCGGCACCGGTCGCAGATCCTCGGGAAGGCCCCAGATATCCGAGCTGATTCCCTCGGGCCCGGTGCCGGGTGCGAACTGCTGGATCGTCCGGATCAGCTCGTACCGGTCGGTCATCTCGGACACCAAGGCGTCGAGCAGGTCCGCGGCTTCCTCAGGAGTACAGGCGAGAGCGGACAAGCGACGGGAGAACGGCGCGAGCTCCACTCCCCATTTGCAGTCGATGCCGACGAGGGCGACCGGCTGCGGAGCGAGTCCGGCGATGAGCCCGCGAAGGTAGACGGACTTGCCCGACTCCGTTGCACCCATGACGAGTTCGTGGGCGATGGCCCGGTAGTCCCGGAAGTGCGGGAGTCCGTCAGCGCGGAGAGCGACGGGGACGCGCAGCAGCTCAGGCGAACCCGTCTCCGGCATCACGACCCGCCGGAGGACGTCGTATCCGATGACCCGGAGCTGAAGCCACCCAGGCCGCAGGGGCGACATGTGCACCGCGTACGCCCGCCAGGAGTGGCGGAGCCGTTCGCCCGCCGTCTCGAAGTCCCTGACCTCCTGGCCGGGGCGCATTCGAATGCGCAGTACGAGCCCGTTGGCGTTGATCCGGACTCGTGTGATCCGGGGCAGCATCCGAGCCGGTGTCCGTCGCGTCGCCGCAGCGATTGTCAGCCGGAGCCGGGAGGGCGGCTCGTCCAACCCGCAGGACTCCATCACCGAGCGGTACGTGACCGCGATGCGGAGGAGCTTGGCCGGGGCGGCGAAGACGACCCAGAACCACGCGGGCCGAAGGCGGCGCAGGACCAGCAGGCCCACGGCTATGAGCACTAATACACCCAGCGCGGCAATGTGTCCGCCGGTCATCGCTCAGCCCGCCAGCGAGGTGAGGGCGGCAGCGCGGAAGGAGATCCCGTGCTTCTTCTGGCCGTTGAACTCGTTCTCCCACGGCTTGGCGATCAGGCCGGTGACGGCCACGGGGGTACCGGTCGTCAGCTCGCCGGAGATGTCGTCCTCCACCACGACGACGGAGACCACCTCCGCCATCCCGTGGCCGACGAAGAGGATGCCGACGGTCATCAGCGATTTGCCGGTCTCGACGTCGACGGCGATCTGACCGGTCTTCCGGTCCTTGAGCTTCGGCTGCGGGGGCTGGGCGGTCAGCATCGTCATGCCGGACATGTCGACGGGGATCACACGCACAGAGATCACTCCTCTAGAAGTGCTTGACTCCATCACTCATGTATATGAGTGACATGAAGAAGAGTGCACCACTCCTATACATGAGTCAACCCGCCGCGAAGAAGAAGTCGCAGCGGGTTGAGGTGAGTTGAGCGCGTGTCAGTCGGCGGCGGGGATGCGGTAGCTGAAAACGAACTGGTCAGCGGCCATGAGTGTGTCGCAGACCTCGACCACGCGGCCCTCCTCGGTGACGGCGTCGCGGATGAGGTGAACGACCGGAGCACCGGGGCTCAACGCCAGCTCCGAGGATTCCGCCTTGGAGGCCGGCCGAGCCTGGAGCGTCTCGACGAACTCCGCGAAGACGTGGCCGTCGTCCTCCAGCCGGGCGTAGATCCCACCGGGGCCGGGGTTCTCGGAGAAGAGCTCCGGGATGTCCTTCACGACGTCCCACGGCAGGTACGACGTGGCAGTCTCCACCGGAGTCCCGTTCCGGAAGTAGAGGCGGCGGCGGGCCAGCACCTTGTCCCCGGCATCGACGCCGAGGCGTTCAGCGATGTCGTCGGGGGCATCTGCGGGGCCGATGAACAGGACACTGACCTTGGCGGTCGCCCCGGCCTGCTCGGACTCGGCGAGGTAGGCGGCTTTCCCGCCCTTGCGATGCGAGCGCCGGAACCGGTCCGAGGACCGATGACGCACGGGGGGCCGGGCCTTCACCAAGGAGCCCTTGCCGTGCCGCGTCTCCACCAGGCCGCTCGCGCGGACTTCCACCATGGCCTTGCGGATCGTTCCGCCGGCCACGCCGTAGCGGTCGACCAACTCGGACTCGCTCGGCACCATGTCACCCGGCTTGAGGACACCGGCCCGGATCTGCTGAACGATCTCGTCGGCGATCTGAACGTATCGAGGTACGGACTTGCCACCTCCTACTGCTGTTCCCATCGTCCTACTCACTCTCCTATGCTCCTGTACATGAGTAACAGCGCCCAAGAAGCCGCGTCAACGCCGAAGCACAGTGTGTCCGTGGCGGGGGCGGTGGTGCGCGAGGACGGTCGGCTCCTGGCGATCCGCAGGGCGGACAATGGGAAGTGGGAGCTGCCGGGCGGGGTGTTGGAGCTGGAGGAGTCCCCGGAGGCGGGGGTTAGCCGCGAGGTCTGGGAAGAGACCGGCATCAACGTAGAGGTCGACCAGCTCACGGGCGTCTACAAGAACACCAGCCGCGGCGTCGTCGCCATGGTCTTCCGGTGCAAGCCTTCCGGAGGCACGGAGCGCACGTCCGACGAGTCGACCGCAGTCGAGTGGCTCACCCCGGAACAGATCACCGAGCGCATGTCCGAGGTCTACGCGATCCGCCTGCTGGACGCCCTCGATGAGACAGGCCCCCACGTCCGGAGCCACGACGGCAAGCACCTGCTCCCAGCGCGGTAGAACTTTCCCTACTTCATCAAGGCGGCTCGCTCCGCTCGCCGCGCGCTCCCCGGCTCACCGCCGGGGCCTGACGCTCCTGCCTTCGGCCCGCTCTGGCCCCGGCTACGCCGGTCGCGCGGCTGGAGCGAGCACCATGGTGGGGAGAAACCCGCTGTGGCTGGGGCGGTCGGCTCCACGGCTTTAGCCACCTCCCCGGTTCGGGTCCCGCGTCGAGCAAGACCAGGGGGCCACTCGTTCAAATTCCGGGCAGGATCACAGCCTGCCCGAGTTGCCGGCCAGCGTACGGCCCCCTGATCATGCTCGACCCCAAACCGGGCAGGACACCGGCCAAACCCGCTCCGCCGACCTATCGTTCCCCTAGAGCCAGCGCACTCGAATTCCGTGGAATCGAGCGATATACAGCGAACGGAATGAGAGAGAATCCAGGATACTGCGGCAGATCGATAAACCCCATTCCGCCCAAATGCTTCATGAGGCTATTAATCCCATCTGCGAAAGCTCCCCGATTAACCGAACCTCCCGGATGAACGAAATTCAGGTCCGGCATTGTCGTATCTTCGGGACCGTAACTTCCGACACTGCCAACCAGCGTCCACTCCTGAGGCTCAGTACCATATCGCGCGAACAGAATATCGGCCTCAGTGTCGAGGTACTGCCGCCCCTCCTGGAGGCGCGACCCGATCATAACTTCGCCCGAATCAACCGGGGACAGGTTGATGTGAAGTCCTGGAGCAAAAATCCCCCTCGCCATTCGAATGATAGCCCTCAGAGAATCTGCGTCTACACCTCCCGGGCCTGTGAAGTCAGGGATCGAATCCTCCAACTGCCGATCCACCTCGACGTGATTCCGCTTCGGTGGGCGCGCAGACTGTTGCCCCGGCCTCCCCTTACCCGCAGACGCTTTGGCAACAGGCCCCAGGTCAACACCCAAGCCCTGAAGACCGATTGCAGCAGAGGCGAAAGCAGCAAAGACGCTCGCGCTGTAACGACTATCGAACAGAGAACCTTTGGCCGTAATTCGAACGAGCGACCCCGGCGGGGCGATGCTGCGCAGATTACCCGACGTCCACTCAGAAAGTTCGGCCACCTCTTCCGAGATGTCTCGCAGTAGACCCTCGGATTCCAGCGCATCTTCAAGCGTGGGGAAGATCGCATCGCCGAGAGATTTCTGCGTATAGGTCTCGGTCCCAGTCACCTGCAAGTGTTGGGCCATGCTTCTCGGCCCAAGGGTGTTCTTCTTTTCGGTGCTACTGGTATCCCGAGTCTCCTCGGCCACTCCACCATCCAACTGCGCCAACATGGCCCTGACTTTGTCGGTATCTACGTACAAGAACTCACGCAGAATCATTGTGCACTCCTGACTGTTCGGGAGCGGGAGAATATAACCGACTAGACGGCCCTGTCAGCCGTTTGCCCGAAATGGCACTCAGTGCCTGCATGATGCCGTTGTATGTAGGCATGCACTTGGTCCGCCGCAACTGGCGCCCACGACCCTGGGCGTGATCGAGCGCGCAGCGGTGACGGCGTGCCAGTTGCCTGCCAGATCGGGCGGCAAACCACGGTCACCAATGGCCTCCTGGGATCCGGGGTGCAGAGGCGGCTAGGGACTTTCGTAGCTGGTCAACGGCACGATCGATCCGAAGGGGGTCGTGATTCCCAAGCTCAGAGCGCGAGTTCGATTCTCGTCACCCGCTCCATGAAAAAGCCCCAGGCCAGTGGCCGGGGGCTTCTTTGTTGCCACAAGCCCGATCAGGCACCCCGCGCTCACCCTGCACCCGACGTGCCCGTTGGCTTCCTCCAGCCGTCGCACCCCACGGGCATGTATGTCAACTATGATAGTTGCTATATGTTTCGGCATATGGAGACGAAGACGTACACAACCATCGACCTGCGCAAGGGGATGGGCGAGATCCTGGACCGGACCCGGATCGCCGGCGAGGCCGCCGCCATCACCCGCAAGGGCAAGACGGTCGCCTACCTGGTGCCGGCCGAGTGGTTCGAGCAGATGGCCCGCGGGCGCCAGCCACACGAGGACCGACACGAGGCGGCCTGACCCACCCTCCACACCAAGGAGCACGAACCATGCCCGCCCACGCACTCCACTTCGATGGTTACGAGGGGGAACCCCTGCGGTTGCCGCCCATGCCCGAACGCACGCCTCAGGCACTTCGGTTGGCGATTCAGGAACACACTCCGCACCTCCTCCCGGACTTTGAGGCGCACTGGAAGCGCGTCATCGGCGACGCCTTCAACATCACGCCCGTGCCCGCCTTCATGCGCCTGTGGTGGACGCAGTACGCCATCGCGCGGAATCCCGTTCTCGACTCGCACCTTCGCGACCTCGAAGCCCGCGCCGCCAAGTCCGTGGACCCCGAGGAGTCCCTCCGGCTTCTGGAGGAGTACAGCCGCCTCCGGCACGAAGCCGCTGAGAGGAAGCCCGGAGAGTGATCGACGAACCACTCCGGCCGCCTTGGGAAATGGACTGGACGAAGCAGGCGCAGCACGACTTCCAGAACATGCCCGCCGAAGGCAGCGACCTGATCATGAGTGCCCGTGCGGAACTGATCACGGCCGAAGACCCGTACTTCCGGGGGATCGACGCCGATGCCTCGCTCCCGCACTGGATGACCGTCCGACCTCTGGCCTCTACAAGCCCCGGCGGCCCTCACATCGTGGACCTGGCCGGCGGACGCGGCTGGCTCATCTACACCTTCATGCGGCGCCACGCCGATCCCCAGATCGTCGTCACCGAAGCCTTCTGGGCCTGACGTCTGCGCCACCGGAGCATCTGCAGCACAGGTGGTCCCGTTCCGTTTCCGTCACCCGCTCCAGCGCAGAACCTCAGACTGATGACCCGCCGCCGACGTGCCCCAGGTGCCCAGCAGAGCGGACAACAGCGGTCAGATACGGCTCTCAGAGGCACGGGCTCATCCACCTGCCCGCTGCAAAACCCCAGCTCAGGCACCCTCTGGCAGCCCAAGAACCGTTGATTCCCAAGCTCAGAGCGCGAGTTCGATTCTCGTCACCCGCTCCATGAAAAAGCCCCAGGCCAGCGGCCGGGGGCTTCTTTGTATGCCGCACCTTGTCACCGTCCGGTCGGCCCCGGTGGCCTCTCCCCGGATAATCGAGGTATGGCATCACAGCCCAGCCTTTCCGATCTCCGCCGTGCCAAGTTCGCCCGGCGTGTGCCCGCAGCGCTGTCCGAGCTTGCGGGCCCCGAGCACGGCACAGTAAGCCTGCCGCTTCACCTGGCGTGGTCGGGACTGACCACATTCGACCTCGACCAGCCCCGGCTGCGGATGAGCTACTACCGCATCGTCCTGGCCGAGGGCCAGCACGATGATCTGGTCCGATATCTCAATCGCGGCCTCCTCGTCAGCTTGTGGCCCACACTGCGCACACTGATCAGCCGTGATGTTCGTGAAGTCTGGGAACGCTCCTTCGACGAGTTGGCTCACAGCGCCCGGGCCGCTGCGTGAACCTCACCGACCTGCACCGTCGCTTGCCTGCAGATGTGCTCGCCGTAGGCGGTGCATACCCTCTGGCGCTCACCGGCGGCTACGCGGTTCAGGCCCACGGTCTGGTCGACCGGCTCAGCCAAGACCTCGACGTCGCGACTGAGAACCTCGCATGGAGGACATCGCTGCTGCCGTGCGCGCTGGCCTGGAACAACGCGGGTGGCAGGTCAGCGCTCTGGAAACAGACCCGCTCTCCGCACGCCTGATCGTCACCGATCCCGTCAGCCGTGAAGAGTGCGAGGTCGACATCCTCAAGGAAGCACTCTGGCGGCCACCCGTACACACAGAGCACGGCTTGGTGCTGTCCCTCGAAGATGTCGTCGGGACCAAGGTCCGCGCACTCGCCGACCGCGGACTCGCCAGAGACCTGATCGACGTGCAGGCCGCTGCGGACCGCTGGAGCCATGTCGAACTCGAAGAGCTCGGGCGGCGCCATGCGCGCGACTCCTTCGAGCTGAGCGAGTTGCAAGCCCGACTGGGCGGATCCGACTGGATCGACGACACAGAATTCGCCGCCTACGGCCTCGACGAGCAAGCAATCACCGGGCTACGGCAGTGGGCACAGGCATGAGGCGACGACATCGGCGAACGACTCCAAGAACTGGAAGCTCCGCACGAAGACTGATGGCTACATAGAGACCGGGCGCTCAGCAGGATGCACATCAGGCTGCTCAGACCTCAGCGACGGTGCCCTGTCCGTGCCCTTCGGAGCGGACAACAGCGGTCAAGAGCAGTGGCCAGAGACGCGCGCCAACCTCGCCCCGCCCGGACGAACATGCAGGTCAAAGGCACTGCGTCTGCCCAAGAACCGCTGATTCCCAAGCTCAGAGCGCGAGTTCGATTCTCGTCACCCGCTCTTTGATTAAGGCCCTGGTCAATGGCTGGGGCCCTGAGACCCGAGCCAGCATGTGCATACTCCAGTATGCTTTGACTTATGTCCTCAACGACTCGCATCACCGTCACGCTCCCCAGCGACCAGGTGGCGGAGCTCCGCAAGCTCACGGACAACGTCTCCGGCTACGTGGCGGAAGCCGTGGCCCGCCAGATTCGGCACCAACTGCTGGGCGATGACCTTCGCCGCCACGAGGAAGAACACGGACACTTCAGCGAAGAGGAACTCGCCGAGGCCCGTTCGAAGATCTTCGGTGCCGCCGGCACCTCCAAGGACGCGGACGCCGCGTGAGCGAGCGCATCGAAACCGTTGTCCTGGACTCGGAAGGACTCTCCGCCTGGATCGCGCAGGACCGCAAGCTCCTCGCGATGCTGCAGGTCTTCCACGACATGGGAGCCGACCTGGTGATCGGGGCGAACACCATCGTGGAAGTCACCCACTCCCGTACTAACATGCCTCGCCTGAACTGGGCCCTGTCCCGTGTCAAGGTGGAGCCGGTCACCGAGCAGGCGGCGAAAGCGGCGGCTGAGCTCCTCAAAGGTGCCGGACTGCACGGGCACAAGTACGCCATCGACGCCACGGTCGCCGAGGTCGCGCTCCGCCAGCCGAAACCGGTCGCCCTGCTGACCTCCGACAGCGATGACATGACCAAGCTCTGCGGCAACCAAGTCCGCATCATCCCCCTCTGACCAGCCGGCCCGCCCGGAGCACGCGTCGCACTGCCAACCCTCGTGCCCCATCCGTGCCCAGCAGAGCCGACAACAGCGGTCAGATACGGCGCCCAGAGACCGGGAGCCATCCACCTGCCCGTTCCGAAACCGCAGGTCAGAGCCCTTTTAGCAGCCCAAGCACCGCTGATTCCCAAGCTCAGAGCGCGAGTTCGATTCTCGTCACCCGCTCCATGAAAAATCCGCAGGCCAACGGCCGGGGGCTTTTCTGTTGTCTGGCCCGTTCAGGGGGACCGCACCAGATCCGCACCAGAAGGCTGCTAACTAAGAGTGGATTCAAGCAACAGTTCGCTCAGGTCCGACGGCATGGTGATCATGCAGTCGTGTCCGGTCGGCAGTTCCCGTATCCGTGCCGGGGAGCCGTTGGGCTGTGTCGCGGGGACAGGCCGCCGCACGATGCCTTCCGGCTCGGCGCCGACACAGTGGATGTGCGTACGCGGAACCGAGTCCAAGGCGGGGTTGTCCAGCCGGACCGGTTGCCGCAGGCAGCGCACCGGCTGGTCGGAGAGCGTCGCACGCAGCCATGCCATGTCCGCCGGGTCGGTGACCCCGAACAGCCCGAGGGGCGGAGGCATCTCGGGCAGCGGCGGGATGCGCCAGTCGTTGTCGGACTTGGCGGCCAGGTCGATCAGGTTCTGGGTGATGGGCTGCACGTCGACGGCGGTCTCGCCGTGCTCCGGGACCATCGCGTCCAGGTACACCAGATGCGCGATCCGTTCCGGCACCTCGTTGGCCACGGACGAGACGACCAGCCCCGCGTAGCTGTGCCCCACGAGCACCACCTCGCTCAGGTCCTCCTCGTGGATCAGCTCTACGACGTCCTGGACGTGCGTGTCGAGCCCCACCTCGGGGCCGAGCAGGTGTGCCTTGTCGCCGTAGCCGGTCAGCGAGGGCGCGAACACGCGGTGTCCGGCCGACTCCAGCAGCGGGACCACCCGCTCCCAGCACCGGCCGCTGTGCCAGGCGCCGTGTACCAGCAGAAAAGTTGCCATGAGGGGATTTCTCTTCCTCTTCGGGGCGTGTCGGCACGGGGACATCATGGTTCCTGTTTGTGCCTCGGTACTCTTCGGGAACCGTAATCATCGTGCTGCATCTGCCACACCCCGATCAATAAGGCACATTTACGTGCCCTGGTTCTCTGGAGGTAACCATGAACGGCACAGCGGGCGGCGAGTCGAGGGCGGCACGGGCGGAGGACCCGTGCCAGGCCCGTGAAGTGCTCGGCATCGTCGGCGACAAGTGGTCGCTGCTGATCGTGCGCAACCTCAGCCAGGGGCCACGCCGCTTCACCGAACTCAAGCGGGCCGTCGACGGGATCAGCCAGCGCATGCTCACCGTCACCCTTCGCGGCCTGGAACGCGATGGGATCCTCACACGGACCGTCCGCAATGTCATGCCACCGCACGTCAGTTACGATCTCACTCCGATGGGCAGGACCCTCCGCGAAGCCACCGCGCCCCTGTTGGAGTGGAGCATCACCCACCTCACGCACATCGACGCCGCCCGCGCCGCGTACGACGCCCGCCCCGACACCCCGCCCGCCTGACCCCGGCCCCGGCCGAGCAGTTGCCCGTACGGGAGCCCCTGCCACACGTGCCAGAAGGGGCGGTAAGCAGCGGTCACCAAGGGGGCTGACGGAACAGCCGGGACGATGTCACCGGTGCACGTTCCCGCAGGTCAGGTGCGATACACGGGGATGGGTGCCGCCTGCTTCCCAAGCCCAGAGCGCGAGTTCGATTCTCGTCACCCGCTCCATAAAGAAGCCCCAGACCAGCGGCGGGGGCTTCTTTGCGTCCGCCGGGCCATATCCGTGCCCGGTGCCCTCGCCACCGGCCCCGATCGTACGGGTGCCCGTCCGTCACACGGCATGATGCAAGCATGATCACCATCCACCTGAAGTACGAGATCGACGCTGACAAGCTTGAGGATTTCGAGGAGTACGGTCGCCGCTGGGTCCGGCTCGTCGACCGGTTCGGCGGGACACACCACGGCTACTTCCTGCCGAGTGAGGGCGACAGCGACATTGCCTACGCCTTGTTCTCCTTCCCCAGTCTGGCCGCGTACGAGCAGTACCGCTCGGACAGCATGTCCGACTCGGAGTGCCAGCAAGCGTTCGACCTGGCTCGTGAGACCCGCTGCATCAAGCGCTACGAGCGCCGGTTCCTCAGGCCGCTCGACGGCCTGTCCTAGACCGGCGGGAGGCATGCGGCGCGATCCCGCCGAGCAGCTGAGCCCAGCGCTGCGATGACAGCTACCGCCGTGGGGTTCGAGGTCATGACCTGATCCTCCCGGCGCACACCGCATGCTTCGTCTATGTCCTCAGCGACTCGCATCACCGTCACGCTCCCCAGCGATCAGGTGGCGGAGCTGCGCAAGCTCACGGACAACGTTTCCGGCTGCGTGGCGGAAGCAGTGGCCCGCCCGATCCGGCACCAGTTGCTGTGCGACGGCCTTCGCCGGCACGAGAGGGAGCACGGAGGCTTCAGCGACGAGGAGCTCGCCGAGGCCCGCTCTAAGATCTTCGGCGGCTCGCACGTCTCGGCCAAACATACAGGTCAGAGCCAACACAACCGTTTGAGAACCAGTGATTTCCGAGCTCAGAGCGCGAGTTCGATTCTCGTCACCCGCTCCATGAAAAAGCCCCAGGCCAGTGGCCCAGCTGAAGACGAGGTAGGGCGGGTCTGTTGAAAGCGACCCACGATCCGCTGCCGCGTCATGGCCGATGCGAGGTCCGGCCACACAACGGTATGAAATCCCAGCACAGCCTCTGATTCTCATCCACTGCGGGTGTGTAGTCGTTCAGGGGCTGGTTGGTCTCAAGAGACGTGGCGATCGCGTCCATGAGCGCGGGCAGGGACGTCCACATCTCGTGTGGTCTGCGCATAACGCCCTCCGTGGACTCGGCTTCGTGCACGCGACCCCGGTCGATCTCGGGACGGTGGTCCAGGACGAGGTAGCCCCCGCCGAGTTCCCGCGCGATGGGAATCAACTGCGGATCGCCGTACAGGACGCTACTGACCCCGATCTTCATGAAGTCGTAGTCCACCTCGTCGCCCTTCTCGTCTGCGGCGGGCTTGTCGTGGAAGCTGGTGAAAAGTTCCCACTCAGCCCCTATCTGACGTGTACTCACCAAACTGTAGGACCCGGGTATCAGGGAGCTCCACTGGTCGAGCAGGCCGTCGTGTCGCAGAAGTGACGTCACCAAGGGCTTGAGGAGCGGCCGGCCGATGACGCGTTCGGCCGCGGCGATGTGCGCCACATCTGCGGGCGGCGCCAGCGCGGTGTAGGTCACCGGAGCGTGCTCGGCCAACCAATTCTCTATTCGCGTCCAGGACTCACTGATCAGTGCGGTCATGGCACGGCATCCTGCCGCCCGGCACTGACAATTTCCGTGCACGGACAGCCGGTGGTCGTAACCCGATGCAGCCGACTGGGGCCTCCCTCCGACAAGCTCGCGCGCTGCCGACCTGCTGGTGCCTTGGCCCACCCGTGCCCTACGGAGCGAGCAGCGGCGGGCACACACGGCTCCCAGGCTCCCGGCTGCCACTCGACCACCGCCCCCGGTGAGGGGCAGTTCGGGCAGTCGGCCCGGCCAGAAGCCATCCCCCTTGAGCCGGGGTGGTGAAAATCGACCCCGATCCTTGGAACCGATGTCGCTGAGACAGAACCCGGACATGTCCCGGATCATTTCAAGATCGCCTCGGCCCTAGTGTCGTCGGTGCAAGCAGGAAGCACCGCAAACGACAGCCGCTGGAGATCATGATGCGTTCCCGCCTCGCCGCCCGTTCCACCCGTCTCGTCCTCGCTGCTGCAGCCGTGACGGCATTCGCCGCCACCACCACCGCCTGCAGCGCCGACGACGTCAAGGACACCAGCAGCTCCTCGGCCCCCTCCGCCGGCAGCGGCGGGAGCGACAGCCCCTCCTCCGGCAACAGCCTCTCCGCCAGCGCGGCCGGTTCCGGCGGCTCCTCCGCATCCGGCGTCCCCGATGACAAGACCGGCGACTCCGGGGACAGCGAGAAGAGCGGCTACGGGCAGTCCTGCGGTACCAACGACCTGGACTTCACGGTCACCTCGGAGTCCCAGGCCGGCGGCTACTACCTCGTCACCGCCAAGGCCAAGTCCGGTATCACCTGCTACCTGGACGTCAACACCCCCAGCGTGTCCTTCGGCTCCGGTGCCGACGGCGTCGCCTCCCCTGTCGGACAGGGCGGCGCAGACCCCATCAAGCTCACCGGCTCCGCCGTCGCATA
This sequence comes from Streptomyces sp. NPDC091271, assembly GCF_044757505.1. Classification (NCBI taxonomy): domain Bacteria; kingdom Bacillati; phylum Actinomycetota; class Actinomycetes; order Kitasatosporales; family Streptomycetaceae; genus Streptomyces; species Streptomyces sp. NPDC091271. The sequence continues at coordinate 161,057 of NZ_JBIVVD010000006.1, forward strand.
CACCGGTATCAGCCCCAAGACCACCAACAGCGATGGCGGCAAGGAATTCGAGAACGTCATCATCGCCACCACCAACGACGATCCCGACCCCGCCGAACTCAAGCTCCCCGACACCGCCACCGTCGACAAGCCCATCGTCACCAACTGGGCCACCGACCGCGCCGAGGCCGTCCCCGTCATCGTCTGACGAACCGGCGGCACCAGCACCGTCGACATCGCGCTCCACACCAGGGCCTCCGTCAGCGCAGTCATTCCCGCGCCCCTGGGGAGCGCCTCGTCGATGGCGTGTCCAGTCAGATGGGCCTTCGACGTCCCGAGAACCGCTGGTCCTCCAGCTCGGAGCGCGAGTTCGATTCTCGTCACCCGCTCCATGAAAAAGCCCCAGGCCAGTGGCCAGGGGCTTCTTTGTTGCCTGGAACTGTCACGGCCTTGGGGTGCTGCGGTGAGGGCGGCTCTCGGCCACGCCCGTGGCCAGGAGCCCTGCGCGTGTTCTTCCCGTGGCCGTCGCACGGGCAGTTCAGCCTCTCAGCAGTACGGCTGACCCCTTCTCCGCCGTTGCGCTCCTTCACGTCACCGGGCGCGTCGTGCAACCTTCCTCCCACCCCGTGGGTCTCCACGCTGTACGTTCTGCCCGCACAGCGCGAAAGGCCCCCGTGCACCTGAAGAGTCTCGTCGCCGCCCGGACCGGTGGCGTCATGTCCGCCGTCGTCCTCGGCAGCCTGCTGGTATCCGCCCCGCAGGCGGCAGCCGCCGACGTCACCTGCTCGACCAACGTATACAAGCGGACGTTCTACAAGAACACCTCGTTTTCCGGCTCCCCGGTGAGGACCGACTGCGACAGCGCCATCAGTCAGAACTGGTCCGGCGGCCCGGTCTCCGGCGTGCCGTCGAACAACTTCGGTGTCCGTTGGTCGGTGACCCGCGACTTCGGCTCCGGTGGTCCCTTCACGTTCACCACCTCCGCCACTGACGGCGTCCGCGTCTACCTGGACGGCGTCCGCAAGATCGACCTGTGGAAGGGCACCGGTGACACCGCCCGGTCCAAGAGCGTCAACCTCACCGTCCCCTCCGGCAAGCACGCCCTCCGCGTCGACTACGTGAACTGGACCGGCGCCGCGAAGGTCACGTACGCGTACACACCCCGGACTTCGGCCACGTACGACAGGACGAAGCCACTTGCCCCCACCGGCGTGAAGACCGCTTACAACACCACGACCCGTAGGACGACGGTCTCCTGGTCCGCCAACAAGGAGATGGACCTGGCGAGTTACTCCCTGTATCGGCGGCCCGTCGGCTCCGGCACCTGGACGAGGGTCACCACGACCACCGCACGCAGCCACACCGACCCCCTTGTGAACCCTGACGACCGCACGCCCTACTACTACGAGATTCGCGCCAAGGACAAGGCGGGCAACACCTCGTCGGGCAGCACGGACACCATCGTCCGTCCACTGCCCGTCGTCACCTCACTGACCGGCACCTACGACAAGGCGACCGGCAAGGTCACCATGAAGTGGCCCCTCAACACCGAGCCGCACTTCGACCGCTACACGGTCCTGAGCAACGACAAGGTGAACGGCTCCTACGTCTGGGTCCCCCTGGGCACCACCAAGGGCAGCACCTGGACCACCGGCCCCGTCGTCGCCGACGGCGAGACCCGCCACTACCGCGTACTCGTGACCAACGACGGCGGCACCACCACCTACAACCCGGGCTGGCTCGACGCCACCGCCACCAACGAGCTCTGGCTCGACATCCCCGACGGCATCGCCCCCGTCTACGCCCCCGAGCTGACCCTGGGCTCCTGCGCGAGCGGCATACAGGCGACCTCCACCGACTACACGCCGGCCCCGATCCGCGACTTCACCGGCTTCGCGATCGAGCGCCGCACAGCGGGAACGGATCCCTGGTCGGTCGTCCTGCGCAAGGGCTACGATCCGCGCCTGGGCGCCACGGCCACCGTCTGCGACCCGCTGCCCGCCGACGGGCGCACCCATGAATACCGAGCCCGTACCTTTGACGCGGCCGGGAACTACTCGCCGTACAGCGAGATCCGTGCCGTGACCATGCCGGTCGGCTGACGGTCACGGGGAACACACGACAAAGGCCCGCAGACGGCGTCTCATCGACGCCGCACGGGAGGCCGTGCCACCACGTGCCGAAGCCCCAGGCCGGCGGCCCGGGGCTTCCTCGTACCTGAGGGCCTCTTCCCGGCCGACCGAGCACGGCATCACAGCCCAGGCTTTCCGAGGTACGCCATGCCTCGTTCGCCCGGTGCAGGCCGCTGCGTGAACCTCACGGATCTCGCCGGTCGGCCGGTCCGGGAACAGCCGGCACGGCCGGCACGGTTGCAACCGGGGGGACCGGCGCCGCACGGGCGGGGAGCACGGAGACCACAAGGTCTTCCGCCTCACCAGGGCCCGGGCCCCAGGATGGCGGTACGCCCGCCGCGCACTCGGACCAGCACGTAGTTCTGCAGGAGGACTGTTTCCATGACTGACCGGCCCTTGACGCTCATGGCGGTACACGCTCACCCCGACGACGAGGCCACCGGAACGGGAGGGGTCCTCGCGCGGTACGCGGCGGAGGGCATCCGCACGGTTCTTGTGACATGTACCGACGGCGGTTGCGGTGACGGTCCCGGAGGCACGAAGCCAGGCGAACCCGGGCACGATCCGGCTGCCGTCGCCTCCATGCGCCGTCAGGAACTCGAGGCGAGCTGTGAGGTGCTGAAGATCAGCGACTTGGAGATGCTGGACTACGCCGACTCCGGGATGGTGGGCTGGCCGAGCAACGACGCCCCCGGATCCTTCTGGCAGACCCCCGTGGAGGAAGGCGCCGCCCGGCTCGCGGAACTCATGCGGCACTACCGGCCCGATGTGGTCGTCACCTACGACGAGAACGGCTTCTACGGCCACCCCGACCACATCCAGGCCCACCGCATCACGATGGCGGCGCTGGAGATGACCGCGCTGACACCGAAGGTGTACTGGACGACGATGCCCCGCTCGATGATGCAGCGGTTCGGGGAGACCATGCGCGAGTTGAATGAGGACGCGCCGGAGCCGGATCCTGCCGAGGAGGCCGCGATGGCCGAGATCGGCCTCCCCGACGACGAGATCACCACCTGGGTGGACACCACCGCGTTCAGCGGTCAGAAGTTCGATGCGCTGGCCGCGCACGCCAGTCAGGGCGAGAACATCTTCTTCCTCAAGATGGGCAAGGAGCGGTTCGGCGAGCTGATGGGCATGGAGACCTTCGTACGCGTCAGGGACGCCACGGGTGCGGCCGTACCCGAGACCGATCTCTTCGCCGGCCTGCGCTGACCGCCCACACGGGCCCTGGACAGCTCGTCGACCTCGTCGGACCTCCCCACCGGTCCGGTGGCCACGCGTGCAGACAGCTGCTGGTGGTGACCCCCGCTCGGCAACTCCTGGGAAGCCGAGCCGGACACCCCACTTCAGCTCTCGGGGTGGTCGTCGCCGTCGCGGGTGTTCGTGAGGAACTGCGAGCCGTCCGGGAAGCGCGAAAGGATCACCTGCGCGTGTGCCTCCATGCCCGGCCTGCGGTCGACGAAGCCGTCCTGCCGCGGTACGTCCATGGCGTTCGTCGCCAGCATGACGAGCAGCCGTACGACGGCGGAAGCCGAATCTTGAACAGCCGGCTGCGCCACTGCGCAGGTCCGGCCCACCGTCCTCGGCCTCACGCTGCTGAACGAGAAGGTCACCCGCGCGCAGATGACCGGGCTGCTGAGCGCCGCCGCCGCCATCGTCCTTCCCTCCCTGGGGTGACGCGCGTGCCCCTCGGTCAGTCGGCGAAGAAGTCGCCCAGGGAGGCGGCCAGCGCATCCGGAGCCTCTTCGGCCACATGGTGCCCCGAGTCGATTCCGTGGCCTCGTAGGTCGGGTGCCCACTGCTGCCAGACCTTCAGCGGGTCGCCGTAGAGGTCTTCGAGATCGTCCTGGAGCGACCAGAGAGCGAGCGCGGGGCACTGAATCCGTACACCGGCGGTACGGTCGCTCTCTTCGTGGCGCTTGTCGATGGTCAGCCCGGCGCGATAGTCCTCCAGCATCGCCCGCACCACATCAGGGTTCCTGGTGGCCTCGCGCCATTCGTCGTAGTTCTCCTGCCCCATGCTCCGCGGGTCGCCGCGGTACCAGCCGTCCGGGTCGGCGTTGATGACACGCTCGGGGATCTCCGGCTGCGCGAAGAAGAACCAGTGCCACCACTTCGTGGCGAACTTCGCGGTGATACGGGACAGGTGCTCGCTGATGGGCAGGCAGTCGATCAGCGCCACCCGTGCGACCACATCGGGATGGTCGAGGGCCAGCCGCAGGGCCACCGCTCCGCCGCGGTCGTGCCCGGCGAGCAGGAAGCGGGAGTGGCCGAGCGACTGCATGACTGCCACCATGTCGGCGGCGACCGCGCGTTTGGAGTGACCCGCATGGTCCGCTGTGGGTGCCGGGCCCCGGGAGCGTCCGTATCCCCGCAAGTCGGGGCAGACGACGGTGAACCCCCGCTCGACCAGCTGAGGCGCGACTCGGTGCCATGTCGCGGAGGTTCTGGGGTGGCCGTGCAACAACAGGACCGGAGGTCCCTGGCCACTCCAGCGGGTGAAGATCGATGCTCCTTCGACGTGGATCTGCTCGGATGCGAAGTCCTTGAACATCCCCCCAGCATCGCTCACTCACGCGCTGTGCGTATGGAGTTGCGGCATGAACGGGCAAGTCAATGCTTGCGAACAGAGCGGGCTTCCCTTCGACGGATACGCCGAGGACGAGAGTTTCGCCGGCGCGCCCCGTCCGTGCCCTTAGGGACAGCTTCGCTCCGGGGCTGCCGCGCCGGCTGCGGGGATCGGCCACCTCGCGGTGCGTCACCCACGTCGGGCAGCCGGTCCTCGTGACCGCCCGGGCCGACCGCGCCTGGAGGCGCTCGGCCTCGGGTTGGCATAGCGTTTCCCCTGATGGGCCGGGGCCGACAGTGGCGATACGGGACGGCGGATCAGCGGTGGAGCAGCACGAGGGCAGAGCTTCCCGTCAGACGGATGACGGATGGTGGTCCGGCCGTCTGCATGAGCTCTGGCGTGTCGCCGAGACGGCGCAGGACGTGGCGGGGCTGTCCGATTCCCTCTACGCCATGCTGCTCCGTATGCCCGGCGTACTGACCGTCGTGGGTACCCGCTGGAGCGGCGGACTGCTGCACTACCTGCGCAGTGTCACTTCGGCGGAGCCGATGCCGTCACGCGTAGAAATCGAACAGGATTACGGTGAATCCGGCGCTGCCGGGGCTCCGCACGGTGACCCGGCTGTCACGGTTCACGATGTGTCGGAGCTCGACGGCACCATGCCGCATGTCCAGGTGCTGGCGGCAGCCGGAGCGCGGAGCGTGGCCGAGTGTGCCGTGCCGCTGGGACAGGGTGGCTGGGCGTCGTTCATGGTCGGCACCGCGGGCAGGGACACAGTCGATGCGACGCTGCGGACGCGGTTGAAGCAGGTGGCCGAGGTCGCCATGGTCTCGGACAGGCGCATCACGGCGCGGCGCGACGACGAGGTGCGTCAGGTGAGCGACGCGTTCCTGGCGGAGGCGTCGTTGCAGATGGATTCGAGCCTTGATGTGAGGAGCACCGTGCGACGGGTGGCCCGCACGGCCGTTCCCGCCATCGCCGAGGGGTGCGTCGTGCATCTGGGTCTGCTCGAAGGGCTGACGCCCGTGTCCTTCGCGCACATGGACGCCGGTGAGCAGCAGTGGCTCGGCAGGGTCGCGGCCGAGGACACCTGGCTGACGGATGTGCTGCAGCGGGTACTCGACAGCGGGCAGGCACTGGTACTGAAGGGTGAGGAGCTGGAGGGGGGACCGTTCGGGCCGGCCTCGTCCGGGGCGGGCCGTGCCGTGCATGCGATCAGTGTGAACCCGCTCCATGCCCGGGGCCGGGCCCTGGGCACCCTGACCTTCATCTACCACCGGGTGGTCGTGGCCGAGGGGGCCTCGCGGTTCCTCGCGGGTCTGGCCGACCGGGCCGCGTTGGCCATCGACAGCAGCACCCTGTACGAACAGCGGCGCCTTCACGTGGTCTCCCTCCAGCGACATCTCCTGCCGAGGGAGCTGCCGCGGATTCCGGGGCTGACGCTGAGTTCCGCATACGAAGTGGGTGACGTCTCGCTCGATGTGGGCGGTGACTTCTACGACGCCGTGCCGGGGGCGCAGGGGGGTGTGACCCTCCTCATCGGTGACGTCTGCGGTCGCGGGGCGGAGGCGGCGGCCCTCACGGGGCTGGCCCGCCATACCCTGCGCACCCTTCTCGAGGACGGCAGTACGCCCGAGCACGCGCTGGGACGGCTGAACGAGGCCCTGGTCAGGGAGGGTACGTCCCGCTTCGTGACGGCGCTCGTAGCGGTGCTGGCACCCGACGGAGAGGGGTTCCGTGTGCGCTGTTGGAGTGCCGGGCATCCGGCGCCTCTGGTGCGGCGTGAGGAGGGCACCGTGGAGGAGCTCCCGGCCCACGGGGATCTGCTGGGCGTACTGGAGGAGATCGAGTACGGATCCGGGTCGGTGCACCTGGCGCCGGGAGACGCGCTGGTGATGTTCACCGACGGCGTGACCGAGGCGAGAGCGGCTGACGGGACGTTCTTCGAGTCACGTCTGCAGGAGGCGGTGGCGCAGGAGGGCACCGGTGAGGCCCAGGGGTTCGCCGAGCGGCTGGCAGAGGCTGCTGTGGAATTCCGGGCGACGGGCGCCGACGACATCGCCGTGCTGGTCGCGCGGGCGGAGCTCGTCGGATGAGCGGGGCTGCCGGGGAGCAGAGGATCGATCACGACCTCGTCTGGGTGGTCGAGGACTCGGCGGAGGACGCCGAGGCCATCGCGCGGGCGCTCGGCCGCACCCACCCCGGTCTGGCACTGGAATTCACCGACCGGGGGACGGGATTCGTCGAGCGCCTGCTGGAAGCCGGCCGACGGCCGGGGCTTGTCCTTCTGGACCTCAAGCTGCCTGGTCCCGGGGGAGCCGAGGTGCTGCGGTCGATCCGTTCCCGGCCGGAACTGGACGACGTGGCCGTGGTCGCCTTCACGTCGGCCACCGGGCCGGACGACGTGGACACGACCTATGCGGCAGGCGCCGACAGTTACATCTACAAGCCGGTCAACTTCGAACTTTTCCAGGCGGTACTGAAGGGGGCAGTCGACTACTGGCAGGGAAGGGCGAAGGGTGAGGAGGAGGGTCCCGCCGCTCAGCCTCCTTCCTGACCGAGAGTGAAGAAGAAGGTGCTCCCGCGGCCTGGTTCGCTGTCGAGCCACAGCTCGCCGCCGTGGCGCTCGACGATCCGCTTGACGATCGCCAGTCCCACGCCGGTGCCACCCCCGCGCTCGCCGTGCCCGTGCAGTCTGCGGAACAGCTCGAAGACCTCTTGCTGCTGCCCCGGCGGGATGCCGATGCCGTTGTCCCTGACCACGACGGTCTGCTGGGGAGGCCCGCCTGCCGGTGGGCGGAGCGTGTCGACCAGGACCTCGACCGTGCGATCGTCGCGGTCGGCGGCGTACTTGGCCGCATTCACCAGGAGGTTGACCAGGACTTCGTAGAGCCGGTTCTCGTCGGCGTACACCTCCGGCAGGTCATGTCTTACGACCCGCACGTGGGCATCGGCCAGCCGTTCACCGGCCACGTCGAGAGCGGAGTCCAGCACCCGGTCCAGGGGGACACGGGTGCGGTGCAGCCCGCCTCGGCCCAGTCGGGCGAAGTGCAGCAGCGAGTCGAGCAGGTCGTCCATCCGGCCGGCCAGTCGCCGCATGGTGTGCAGTCGGCGGACGGTAGTGGCGTCGAGCTCCGCTGCCGCGTCCTCGATGGCGAAGGCCGCGGCGTTGGAGATGCCTCGAAGCGGTTCCTTGAGGTCATGGGCTGCCACGTGGGCGAATGAGTCGAGGTCGGAGTTGGTGATGCGCAGCTGTTCGTTCAGCGCCGCGAGTTCCGCCTCGTGCCGGAGCACGACTCCCGTGAGCGTGCGCCAGAGTTCCTGCGCGGTGGCACGGTCGGTCGGTGTCCAGGGCAGGCACTGTCCGTGCACCACCGCGCGGAACACGGCACCTGACCCGCGAGGGGTGAGCCGTTCGCCTCGCGGCCCGACCTGGACGGGTCTGGAGGGGTCGGTGGCCCATTGGCGGGCGGTCGGACGGGCCCTGCGGAACCAGGCGAGGAAGTCGCCCGAACGGCTCAGTGTCACCATCAGGGTCCCCGCCGGACCGTCCTCCACCGCGTGGGCGGGAATGTCCGGCTCCTCCGCGAGGCGGTCCGTGCTCCAGACCGTGCCGGGTGCCGGCCCTGCCGCGCGCTCCTGAAGGGCCTCCAGCAGAGCGGGTGGAACGCTCATCCCGCTGATGGTGCTGCTGCCGCCGCGGGAGAGCACCGCACCGTCCGCGTCCAGCAGTGTGCTGAGGGCGTCGTCACCTGCCAGGAGCGAGTCCTCCAGGTCGGACGTGACCCGGGAGATGATCCGGTCGAGGCGCTCGCGGGACGCGGTGAGAGCCTCGGCCTGCACCCGTTCCTCGATGACCGCGAGCTGGAGGGAGAAGGCCACGCCGAAGAACTCACATGCCGCCCGCAGTTCCGGCGGGATGGTGACAGCGGTGTAGCCATGACAGGCGATCAGCCCCCAGAGCTCGCCCTCCCGAAGGACGCTCACCGACATCGACGACCTCACACCGATGTTCCGCAGGTACTCCAGATGGAAGCCGGACACCGTGCGCAGCACGGAGTTCGACAGGTCCAGCGGCAGGCCCGAATCGGCTCGGAGCGGAGGGTGCAGGCCCACACTGACGTCGTCCACGTCGGCGATCGCGCGGATCCAGTTGTCGCGGTAGAGCCGCCTCGCCTGGGGCGGGATGTCGCTGGCGGGGAACCAGAGTCCCAGCCAGGGCTCGCGGCCCTCGGCGACGTCCTCCGCGACCACCTCTCCTGGCCCGTTCTCTCCGTCGAAGCGGTAGGCGACCACCCGGTCGAAGCCGGTCAGCGCCCGGATCTCACGGGCGGCCGCCTGGCAGCACTCGGCCGCCGTCGTCGAGGACCGCAGACGCGTCAGAGCTCGCCGGACCCCTTGGTAGAAGTGCGCGAAGTGCGGAGCCGCGGCGGCACGCGACTCACACTCCAGGACCAGTAGGGGCCCCTGCCGGTGAGCGGTCACGTCGAACATCCGGGGGGCGCCCGCCACATCGATGGAGACAGGGAGAACCAGGCTCGCCGCATCGTGTTGGGCACCGACCTCGAGCGCCTCGGCCCAGTGCTCGGGGGACAGCACCCGCGTGATGGGCCCCCCGACCAGCTCCTCGGCGGCGATACCCAACAGGCAGGCCGTGTTCAGGGCTGCGGTGTCCACAATGCCGGTATCGGCCTCCACCGCGAGCAGGGTGCCGTGGGACTGGATCATGCCCAGACGGTGGATGGGCTCCCGGACACATTCGCTGAGGTCGAAGCCGATGGCCGCCGCGGCTTCGGCCTCGCGCTCCGGTTCCGGCGGTTCCGGCAGGGACATCTCTTCTCCCACGCACCGAGTTCTCGATCCGGTCCGGTCGGACGTCCGGATCGCCGCGATCCTTCCACGACGACCCGCGGCGGAGGGTGTGCCGCGGGCGCGTGTCGGCGCTCACGGCGGCGGTGGACAGCGGCCCCTCCCCACGAAGGCTCTGGTCGAAAGGGAACCGAACGGCGCGGCGTGACGGCCGGCGTGACCGGCGCGGCGTGACGGCCGGTGCAGGACGCCCGGTCGTCAGCCTCACGTCATAGGCTTGATCACGGGCCCCGCCCTGCCCGCCCCCCATGGACGGCCCAGCCCATCCCCTCTGCGAGGTGCACGTGATCGATCGTCCGCAACCGGCCACCGAGTTCGAGATCCGCGCCGCCGACACGGACGACAGGGCCGAAGTCGACCGGCTCTACGAGATCTGCGTACGCACGGCGGCGGGAGGCGAGGACGCGACAGCGATGTTCGAGGACCCCCGCCTGCCGGGGGAGATCTTCGTCGGCCCCTACCTGCGGTACGCACCCGATCTCGCCTGGGTTCTCGCCCAGGCGGGCCAGCCCCCCGCGGGGTACGTCCTCGGCGTCGCCGACACGGCCTCGTTCGAGCAGACCCTGGAACGGGAGTGGTGGCCCGCGCTCCGGCACCGGTACGACGGGGAAGCGGTCCGTGAGGGTACGGCGGATGCCCGGTCCTGGGAGTGGATCACCCATCCCCGTACCGCACCGGCCGAATTGGCGTCCGCGTACCCGGCCCACCTGCATATCGATCTTCTGCCCGAGGCTCAGGGTGGCGGCAACGGCTCCCGTCTGATCCGCACCCTGCTCGGTGCGCTGCGCGCGCAAGGCGTTCGCGGCGTCCACCTCGGAGTGGGGAAGGCGAACACCCGCGCGATCGGCTTCTACCGCCACCTGGGCTTCGAGCAACTCGCGGACGAGCCCGGCTCGCTCACTCTGGGGATGGACCTCCGCGACTGACCCGCCCTCCCGTCACCTGTGGCTCGGCCGCTCGATTCCCGGTCGGCGATCCCCGGTCGGCGGTCGGCGGTCATGAGTCTTGAGCGATCTCGATGTCACCGGGGTCGGGCCACGTCTCCACAAGGGCCCGCCGGTCCGGGAAGCGGGGTCCGGGCACCATCTCCTCGGCCATCTCACCGTTGAGCCAGCACACTTGCTCGGGGCCGCCGTCGCCGGTGTCGAACAGACAGCACACTCCGCCACTGGCGGCCGTGAGGTCGGTGAACACCTTCCTGACGTTGGCCGACCGTGCGAACAAGCGGCTCATCCCCGACGTCGCTGCCCAGAACTCCACCGACGCGTAACCGGGATGCAGGTAGGACTCGAACCGGATCGTCGCGTAGACGTACCCGACCTGAAGACGCCCGTCCGCCTCGGGCTTCTCATGTCCCGCCCCGGAGGAGCCCCCCCCGTTTCGGAGAGGTGCGCCGCCCCCCGGACCGCGCTCTACTGCCAGGTCGCGGTGTCGGGGTCGATGCCGTGGGCGCGCGCGGAGGCGTCGACGATTCGGCGGAACCAAGCGGCAAGGCCGTCGCGGATGCCGTCGTAGTGGGCGGCGAATCCCGGATCGGCCTCGTACATGCGGCCGAGGCAGACCTGCATCTGCCTGGTGAGGGGGAAGTACGAAGCGAAGACCTCGCGGTGCCGCTCGACGAGTTGGTTCGCTTCCGGGCTCCCCGGCGCGACGCCCGCGTCCATCGCGTCTCCCAGGGCCCGGTCGAGGCCGGCCACGGCCTCGGCGACGGCTTTCCATTCCTCCGGGCCACGGGAGGCCGAGCGTTCGGCGTACTGCAGCCACTGGGTCGTGTCTCCGTAACGCCGGCGGGCTTCGGCGGGCCAGTCCGGGTTCCATGTGGGACCGAACATCGCGGCCTGCTGTTCGGCGGTCAGCAGCAGGCCGCGTTCGTGGGCGTCGATCATCCGGTCCAGTCCGGCGGTGAGCTGCTGGAGGCGGTCGATCCGTTCGGCGACCTGGGTGCGCTGCGCGCGCAGCGCACCGGGCACGTCCGCGGTCGAGTCGTCCAGGACGGCCCGAATCCTGTCCAGGCCGAGCCCGATCTCCCGGTAGACGACGATGCGGTGCAGACGTTGCAGGTCAGCGGCGGTGTAGAGCCGGTATCCGGCAGTCGTACGCAGTGACGGGCGCGCCAGACCGATCTCGTCCCAGTGGTGCAGCGCGCGGACCGTCACCCCCAGACGCGCCGCGACCTGCCCGACGGTCAGGTCGTCGTCGTCAGTGGCATCAGGCATGCTCCTCATTGTCCCCGGGGCCGACGCCCGGTGGGGTGATCCCGACGGCTGCAAGGTTCCGCGCCTCCTCACTGTCCGGGTCGAAGGGCTTCGCCGCGGTGAAGATGATCCGTGCGTTCTCGGGGGTGGTCACCGCCACATCCCGGGTGTTCCAGGGGGTATCCCGTGGGCCCTCGACGGAGTCCGGACGCAAGGCACGGCAGGCCTCGACGAGGGAGTCGACCTGGCTGAGCACGCAGGCGAAACTGAAGGTGACCGCCGGTGCCCGCTCCGGAACGCCGGGCGCCGGGACGAGGAGTACGTCCTGGAACGCCCACCGGCGCAGATGCACCACCTGTCCGGGGATGCTGAACAGCTCGATGAAGCCGAGTCCACGGATCCAGAAGTCCATGGACGCCGCCAGATCGGTCGTGGGGATCGTCACGAACGCCGGCATCCCGTAGATGCCCCGGAACGGCTCCGGCGGAACCGCTCCCGGGCCGGGGTCGGGCACGGGGCTCATCTCGAACGCGTCGTAGTAGTCGCTCATGCACCCCACGGTGCGGCCTCACGCGACGTGAGGGTCAAGCCGGACCGCGAGTCCTGTCCCGCCGGCGATGCGCCCGAGGCCGTGGCCGGGCGGCCCCGCACCCGTACGTCTCGCGAGATCGCGGGCCCACTGCCGCCGGTCGGACGGCTGCGAGCGTGCGGTCCGGTTCACGATGTGACCCGCGTATCGGGATGAGGCGCCCGCGAGTTATTGACCGATCGTTCTACATGCGCTTATGGTCTCCGGTGTGGCCAGGACCAAGGAGTTCGATCCGGACGCCGCGCTGCAGTCGGCCCTCGAGCTGTTCTGGCGACGCGGTTACGAAGCAACGTCGATGGCCGACCTCGTCGAGCACCTCGGCATCGGCCGCGCCAGCATCTACGCCACCTTCGGCAACAAGCACGAGCTGTACCTGAAGGCCCTGGACCGGTACTCGGAGGGGCGCGATCCGTCCCTCGTCGCCGAGCTGTCCCAGCCGGGACCCGCACTGCCCGCCGTGCGGACGGTGGTACGACGCTTCGCGTCGGAGGCCACCTCCCCCGACGGCCGACTGAACGGCTGTCTCATCACCAACACCGCGGCCGAGCTGGCCCCGCACGACTCCGCGGCGGCGCGTCGGGTGGAGATCAGCTGGGAACACCTGGAGACCCCGCTGCACTCCGCGCTCGTGCGGGCCCAGGCCCAGGGCGAGCTGCCCGAGGATCGCGACCCTCGGGCACTGGCCCGCATGCTCCTCGTCCTGCTGCAGGGCGTCCGGATCGTCGGGAAGGCCTCCAGCGATCCCGCCCGGGTGCGGGACGCGGCCGAACAGGCACTGTCCCTGCTGGACTGAATCGCACCCGCCAGTGCCGTCAGGCTCCCTTTTCATGGCCGGATAATAGACCGATCGATCAAGTATGAGAGAGGGTCATGACTGCCGAGGGAGTCACCCGCGCCGTCGACGTGCAGGACCGATACGCCTTCGCCCTTCTCGGCAGCATCCAGATCACGCTGGTCTTCACGCTCTCCGCCATCGCCGTACCGCTGCCACACATCGGACGCGAATTCGGCCTGTCGCGGGCCGACTTGATCCTGCTCAGTGCCGCATACGGACTGACCTTCGCCGGACTGCTGCTCTTCGGCGGCCGCCTCACCGACCGTTACGGCGGGCGGCCCACGCTCGCCGCCGGCCTCGCCCTCTTCGCCGTCGCCTCCGCCGTCGCCCCGTCAGCACACGGCCTCGGGGCGCTCATCGCGGCCCGCTTCGCGCAGGGCGCCGGCGCGGCCCTCGTCGCACCTGCCGCCATGGCGGCGCTGCGCGTCGTCTTCCCCTCCCCCACCGAGTACGGCGCGGCCATGGCCACCTGGGGCGGGCTCTCCGTACTCGGCGCGACCGCCGGCAATCTGCTCTCCGGCGTCATCCTGTCGCTGCTTTCGTGGCGTTGGACCTTCGCGGTGCCCCTCGTGGTCGCGGTCACCGCCCTCGTTCTCGCTCCCCGATTACTGCCGCCCACCTCTCCGAACCTGGGCAGAACCCTTGACCTTCCGGGCGCCCTGCTCGCCACCGCCGGGATCACCCTCGCCAGTTACGGGCTCGTCGTCACCGACACCCGGCCCTGGTCCTCGGCCGGCGTGCTCGTGCCCCTACTCGGCGGTACCGCACTCTCAGCCGGGTTCCTGTACGCCGAGCGCCGCTCCCGCGACCCGCTCCTGCCGCCCTCCTTCCTCCTCGATCAGCGGCGAGCCCTCGCCCTCACGGCCATCGCGCTGAGCGCTTGTGCGACCGCGACGACCTTCGTGGTCCTCTCGCTCCACCTCCAGGAGTCACGCGACTGGTCACCGCTGCAGACCTCGGCCGCCTTCACGCCGTTCGCCGTCTCGCTGATCGTCTCGGGCCGGGCGACGGGGCCGCTCATCACCCGGTACGGGGCCCGTGCCGTCACGACCGCCGGACTCGGCACCGGTGCGGCCGGACTCACACTCCTCGCGTCCACCGGGCTGCAGGCGCACACCCCGTACGCATACGGACTGGTGCCGGGCCTGGTTGTGTTGTCGGCCGGCGCCGCGGCCTGCTTCGGAGGAGCCGCCGTGCTCGCCGCCGAAGGTGTACCGCCTCAGCAGACCGGGCTCGCGGGCAGTGTGCTGAACAGCGCCATGGAGCTCGGCCCGACCGTCCTGTTCGCCGCGCTGCTCTCGCTCGGCGGCGACGACCGGTCGCTCGGAGCGACGGGGGCCGCCCTCGCTCTCGTCGCCCTCCTCAACCACCACACCAAGTAATCCCTCACGCAAGGAGTTACCGAAATGAACCGCTTCACCGGCAAGAGGGCGCTCGTCACGGGTGCGGGCTCCGGTCTCGGCCGCGCGATCGCACTCGCCTTCGCCGCAGAGGGGGCGTCCGTGATCGTCGCGGGCCGCACCGCGGCCTCTCTGGACGAGACGGTCGGCCTCATCGAGGCGGCCGGCGGCACGGCCGCCGCCGTCACCGCCGACGTGACCGACTCCGGCATGCTCCGAAACCTCGTACGCGCGACCGTCGCCCGCTTCGGCGGCCTCGACATCGCGGTCAACAACGCAGGGATACTCCGCGGCACCGCACCCGTCGGAGACGTGAGCGAGGAGGACTGGGACGCGGTGCTGCGGACCAATGTCACCGGCGTCTGGCTGGCCATGAAGCATGAGATCGCGCACATGAAGGAGAGCGGCGGAGGGGTCATCGTCAACATCTCCTCCAACCTCGGCGCGCACCTGCGCATCCCGAACGCCGCCGCGTACATCACCTCGAAGGCAGCGGTCTCCGCGCTGACCCGCGCCGCCGCTCTCGACCACATCCACCAGGGCATTCGCATCAACGCGGTCAGCCCGGGCGCATCCGCGGCGCCCATGTCGCTACGGCCCGGTGAGACCGAGGCCGACCGCGCCGAGCGGGTGAAGTCGGAGAACCCGCTCGGCCGGGTCGCGGAGGCCGAGGAAGTGGCGGCCGCGGTGCTGTACCTCGCCTCGCCCATGGCCGGCGCGATGGTCGGCACCGACCTGGTCGTCGACAGCGGGGCGTCAGCCTGAGAGTTCGCAGACGCGGATGACGCCCCGCGAGCCCGGCCTTCCCCGCTGACGCACTTCTCGGTGTACCGGTGGAGACGGCCGGGCCGCACTCACCGCACGGGGAAGCCGAAGGAGTATCCCTGCTGCTTCAGCCAGGGCAGCACCTCGCGCAGAGCCGCCACGGTCTGGGAACGGTCCCCTCCCGCGTCGTGGAAGAGGACGGTCGGGCCGTTGGAGATCTCCCTCTTCACGGTGGCGACCATGGTGTCCGCGCCGGGAAGCTCGAAGTCCTTGGAATCGACGTTCCAGCCCAACGGCCGCATGCCCCGGGACGCGGCGAGCTGCCGGCTGTACGGGGTGAAAGCACCGCCCGGGGCCCGGTAGTACTGCGGTCGTACGCCTCCGGAGGCCTCGGTGATCATGCGTTCGGCATCGAGGATCTGCTGCGACTGGAACGCCTCGGACTGCGTGTCCATGGTGGTGTCGTGCGCGACCGTGTGGTCGCACAGCCGGTGTCCGGCCGCCACGACCTTCTTGACCAGGTCCGGGTACGCCTTGGCCTGCGTGCCCACCATGCAGAACGTGGCCTTCACGCCGTTGTCCTCCAGCAGTTGCAGCACCTGCGGCGTCCAGACCGGGTCCGGTCCGTCGTCGATGGTGATGTTGACGCCGCGGGCGCCGCGGTCGGAGGCGTGCGCGATGTCGGCCGCCACCTCGGCCACCGGTGCCGAGACATGCACTTGCGGCTTCCGCTCTCCGGCGGGGTCGGCCTGCGCGGTCCACACCGAGGCGGCGGCGGCCACCACCGTCACCCCGAGCCCTGCGGCGAGGAGCCGGCCGTGCCATCCCTTTCCCTTGTGCCTTGCCATGTCCGACCGCCCCTTTGCTGCTTCCGCCGATGCCGTGCCCCCATCAAGTCACACGAACGTCCTGGCCAGGCACCCCTGTTACCGATCACGGACGAACCCGCAGGGGGCCGGCGACAAACGCAGGGGTTCCGGGACAGACGAAGAGCCCGTCAGCAAGCTGACGGGCTCCGCGGAAGACTGAGGCTCAGCCTGTCGTCAGGTCAGATCGTCGGCGTCTCGTCGACGATCTCCTTGTGCGGTTCGACGATGAACCTCCAGCCGTCGCTGGGTTCCAGGAACCGCACCCGGGTGGGGTAGATGTCCAGAGCACGGCGGTCGCGGTTCTGGCTGTTCGCGCTCTTCCGGCCCCGGGCCGGCTCCTCGTACAGGTCGACCTTGACGTCCGGCACCGCGACGGTTTCCTCGCTCCAGCGCTGCACGATGCCCGCGCCGAACGCGTCCCGTGCGGCGGAGTAGAGCGATTCCAGGGAATCCTTGTTCCCGGCAGGCACGAAAAGGGCGAGATTCAGGAGGACGCCGGCACTCTGGAGAACCTCGATCTCTTCCCCCGCCTTGTCGGCAACCCAGATCCCGCTCTCCTCGGCATTGTCCGGGAGAACATGGGCCTCCTCGCCGAAGATGGTCCTCACGGCGAAAGCCCCTCCCTCGAAATTCTTTCCCGGCTCCGTGAGGAAAGCCGGTGCGTAGCAGTCGAGAGGAAGGCCGTCCGTCCCTGCCGTGACGAAGATGCCGTCCTGGAGGCCGAGTTCGGAAACCTCTGCGGCCGTAAGACGTCGAGCCGTGACCTTCTCGGTATTCACGCCATTCCCCTTTTTTCGCGGCGTCCTGTAAATCCATTAGGACTATACCACGAAAGCAGCGAGCAATTTCCTCCGACAGGGCAGTGGGAGAATATTTTCGCATCGCAGGCAAAGCGCAGCCACTGCAGATAAATGCGACGCGAGAACGATTCGAGGCTTCGGCGGATGGCTTTCGGAATTAGCTCAGCCGTCGAGTGGAATTCGAGCGGTCCCAAGCGAATACCCCCCTGCCACGGCCCGGCGTGCGAGTCGCGGCGTCGCGGCGTCGCGGCGCTGCCCTCACCCGGGGAGCCTCTCGCCACCCTGCGGCCGACGTGACCTTACGGGTGAAAGTTTATGGCCGCGACCTCTTGCCGTACTCACGTTACGACCGTAGCCTTACAACCGTAAGCCCGGAACGGAAGACCGAGAGAAGCAAGGAGGAAGTCGTGGCACACCTGTCCGGCTCCATCGCACGTGAGGGGCGGCGCACCCCCTTGGCGGTGACCGTCTCCGCCTGGGTCGCCCCGCTGCTGGTGCTCACCGGGTTCGCGTTCGTCGCATTCGTCCCGGTCCTGATCGTGCTGATCGGCACCCTCGCACGGGCCCGCGACGGGGTGGTCAAGGCGGCAGCCATGGCCCTCGCCGTCACCTACGCGATCCCGTTCGTCATCTGGCAGACGCGGCCCGACGGCGCACCGAGCCTGTCGAAGGACATCCACCCCGGGTTCATCGGGCTGATCGTCGCCGCGTCCGCCGCACTCCTCCTCACCCTCCACGGAGTCCGCCGACGCTGAAGGCCCCTGCCTCGTACGTCGCGTCCGAACTCCGTTGCCCCGCACGTCCACAACTCCCCGAGCTCAGACGCTCTTCGCGGAAGGAATCCGTCCCCATGTTCAACACCCGGCCCAGCCTCGCCACGCACATCGCAGCGCTCGCACTCTCGCTCGCCGCGGCCGGCAGTGTCCTCGCGGCCACCACCTCGTCCGCCCAGGCCGCTTCGGGGCCCGCGCACACAGGCCGTCACACCGCGGCTCTCGAGTGCCGCGGGCAGGGCGTCGATACCGACGCCCGCGTCCGCTACCGGTCCCAGACCAAGATCGACGCACCGCTCAGTACGGTCTTCAGGGCGCAGACGGACGTGGAGCAGTGGCCGTCCTGGCAGGATGCCGTCCTCACCAGCGAGCGGCTCGACCCGGGCCCTCTGCGTGCGGGGTCCTCCTTCAGGTGGACCACCCCGGTGCCCGCCACCCCCGCGACGCCGGCCACCACTCTGGAGATCACCTCCACCGTCCAGCAGCTCCAGCGCAATCACTGCGTCCGCTGGACCGGGCCCGCGGACGGCGAGGGCATACACATCGACGAGGGGACCCACGTGTGGACCTTCACCGAGGTCAAGGGCGGTGTCCTCGTCCGTACCGAGGAGACCTGGACCGGCGAACAGGCCGAGGCCGACGTCCCCACGTCGACCGAGGCACTGGGCGCTGGCCTCGAAATCTGGCTGAAGGACCTCAAGGCCGCCGCCGAGGCCCGAGCCGACTGCTGACCCGGCGGTCCTGACGCGCCGCCGCGCGGCGTTCCCGGGTTGCCGTCGCTCTCCACGTCCCCGGGCGGAGGGTGGCGGCGCCTGCGGTCGGGCACGCCGGTAGTCTCATCTGGCCGCTGTCGTGGGTGGGGGGATTCGCACATGGAACGAGCACGCACGGACCGCCCGCACCCGGACGGGTCGCGGCGCATCGGCCCGTACCACCTCATCGCCCGGCTCGACCCGAGCGGACCGGGCCAACCGCCCGTCCCCGTAAGCCGGTTCATCGGGCGCAGCGCGGACGGTGACCGTACGGTACTCATCAGCGCGCCGCTCGACGGCGCCGACCCCGGGCGCTTCCTCGTCGAGGCCGACGCGGGCCGCCGGCTCCTCGGCCCCTGGGTCCTGCCCGTCGCGGAGCTTGCCGCCCCGCCCGACACGCCCTGGTACGCGGCCCCGTATCTCCCCGTGCTCCCGCTCCCGGTGGCGCTCGCCGTGCACGGCGGGCCCCTGCCCGAGCGCACGGTCCGGTCCCTGGGCGCGGCCCTGGCGGAGACCCTCACGGGCGCGCACGCCGTCGGCATCACGCACGCCGGTCTGTCCCCCGCCTCCGTACTCCTCGCCTGGGACGGACCACGCCTCACCTGCTTCGGCGCGGTCCGCGCGGCGGCCCCGGACGGCACGGGACGCACCGGCCTGCCCGGGCTCGAGCCAGGCAGTCTGGCCCCCGAGCAGGCTTCGGGCGGGCGGCCCCGGCCGCCCGGCGACGTCTATGGACTGGGCGCGGTGCTGGCATACGCCGCGACCGGGCACTCGGTCCCCGACCCATCGGAACTGCCGGAGTCCCTCCGGTCGTTGGTCGCGCGCTGTCTGGCGCGTGACGCCGCCGCCCGCCCGGCCGCGCCCGAGGTGCTCGGCGCGCTGGCGGGAGCCTCGTCCGCCCCCGTGGCGACGGTCCTGGACCCGGCCGGCGCACTGCTGGGGCCGGGCTGGCTGCCGAGCCGGGTGGTCGCGGCCGTGGCGCGCCAGTCCGCGGAGGTCCTCGCCGCGGAAGTCCGTACTCCGATCTCACAGACCGCCAGGACCTGACGCGATGCTCTCCCCTCTGACCCATGACGATCCGGCCGGGCCGGCCGGCTTCCGCCTGCTCGCGCGGCTGGGCCACGGCGGTATGGGAACCGTCTACCTGGCTCGTTCGCAGGGCGGCCGCACGGTCGCTCTGAAGACCATGCACCCGTCCATCGCGGCCGACCCGGCGTCGCGCACCCGCTTCCGCCTGGAGACGGACGCTGCGCGCATCATCGGCGGCCATCACGGCGCGGTCGTCTTCGACGCCGACCCCTTGGCGCCCGCCCCGTGGCTCGCCACCGAATACGTCCTCGGCCCGCCCCTCGACGACGCCGTCGCCCTCTGCGGCCCCCTGCCCGAGGAGTCCGTACGCGCACTGGGCGCCGCGCTCGCCGGGGCCCTCGGTCAGCTCCACACCTCGGACGTGGTCCACCGCGACCTGAAGCCCTCGAACGTGATGGTCACCGCCTACGGGCCCAAGATCATCGACTTCGGTATCGCCCACGCCTCCGGCGGCGACCACCTCACCCGCCCCGGATCCGCCGCCGGAACCCCCGCCTTCATGTCCCCCGAGCAGGCGGTCGGCCAGGAGCACACCCCCGCGGGTGACGTGTTCGCCCTCGCCGGTGTCCTTCTGTACGCCGCCACCGGCCACGGCCCCTTCGGCACCGGGCAGGCCGCGGACCTCCTGTACCGCGTCCGCTACGCCGAACCGGACCTCTCCGGCCTCCCCCCGGCCCTGGCCGCCGTCCTCGCCCCCTGCCTGGCCAAGGATCCGGCAGGGCGGCCCACCACCCACGACCTGGTCAGCCGGCTCCACAGCGGGGAGGGTCACTTCGCCGACCATCTGCCGGACGCCCTGCTCGCCGACATAGCCCGGAGGGCGTCGGAGGTCTGGCAGCACCGGCCCGAGCGGCTCCCCGCTCCCGCCGGTCACGCGGTGGCCGAGACCGTCCCGGCCACCGCAGCACCCGGCATGAGCCGCCGCAAGCTCCTCACCATCAGCGGCAGTGCGCTGCTGGCCACGGCGGCGGCCGGCGCGGGTGTCTGGGCGGCGACGCGGGAGCGGGGCCCGGACGCGCCGACGGCCGCGGGCTCGGGCAGCGCTCCTGTGGCCCGGTGGAAGCGGAACATCACGACGGCTCCGCCCGATGAGCTGGGACGACCGCTGGTGGTCGGCGACAAGTTGATCGTGACCACCGAGGCCGGAGTGAGCGCCGTGGAGGCGTCGACCGGGCGGCCTGTCTGGTCGGGCAACGCGGTGCTGAGCTCCTGGGACGTGGCCACGGACGGGGAGCGGCTCTTCGCGGTGGACTACTCCCTGGACCCGGGAGAAGGGGTCCGTATCGCGGAGATCGACCTCGGCGACGGGTCTCTGACGGATCCGGTCGTGGTCGAGAAGGCGTACAACGGGAAGCTGGTGGGGAATCAGCTTCTCTGCGTCCACGGGGACGTGGCCTGGCTGCTCACCGCGCGGGTGCGTGAGGAGGACACCGCCGAGTCGAGCGGCGTCGGCCCCGAACGGGGCTGGCTCATCGCCTCCTTCTCGCTCTCGACGGGCAAGCGGCGCACCGAGCTGGTCCTGGACGAGGCCGTGCCCGGGGATTACCCCTGGGTGACCGGTGCCCGGGTGACCGGTTCGAGCCTGGTCCTCTTCTTCCGTACGGAAGCCGGCGGGGTCGACGCGCTCGTCTGCGACACGCGTACAGGAACCCGCGTCTGGCGGGCGCCTCTCGGTCTCACGGCCGTCGACGCCGCGCGCAGTCCCGTCTCCGTGGACGCCGAGCACCTCTACACCGCGTCGGACGCGGTCAGGGCGCGGCGCGTGAAGGACGGCAAGGAGGCCTGGAGTTACAAGGGGGCGAACGTGACGGCGTACGGCCCTCCGGCGGTGAAGGACGGAGTCGTCTACGCGGTGGAGGCAGTGGGAGAGCGCGGCCTCGTGGCCATCGACGCGGGCACCGGCACACTCCTGTGGCGGGAGAAGAACCCCGTGGCGTCCGGGCACGAGCTGAGGGTGGCACCCACGGTCGACGACGACTACGTCTACAAGCACTGCGCGGCGGGGCTGCGCGCCATCGGTCTCCGCAGCCACGAAACGGCCTGGCTCCACCCGGAAAGTCTCGACAAGTTCAGCGCCCTGATCGCGGAGGGACTGCTCATCGGCGTCGGAGAGGGGCCCGTGGCCGCCCTGCCGCTGGAGTCGCCCTCGGACCAGGCCTCGTCGTAGGCGCCCCACCTCATCACCACGAAGGGCTCGGCTCACACCATGCAACCTCTCAGTTTCGGCGACCCGATCCGGCTGGGGCCGTACCGCATCGCCGGTGTGCTCGGCGAGGGCGGCATGGGCAAGGTGTACGTGGGTCATGACAGTTCCGGCCGCCTCGCGGCCGTCAAGGTGCTCCGCCCCGAGCTCGCGCACGACCACAACCTCGCCCAGCGGTTCCTGCGCGAGGCCCAGACCGCGCAGGCGGTGACCAGCACCGGCGTGGCACGCGTCGTCGGGTCGCAGACCGAGGGCGGGCGTCCCTGGATAGCCACCGAGTATCTGTCGGGGCCGACGCTGGAGCAGGCGGTCGCGGGCCACGGGCCGCTGGACGAAGCCGGTGTACGCGCGCTGGCCGCCGCACTGGCGTCGACCCTGCGGGAGATCCACACGGCAGGGCTGATCCACCGTGACCTCAAGCCGGCCAATATCGTGCTCACTTCGTCGGGTCCCCGCGTCATCGACTTCGGTATCGCGCGCCCCGAACACGGCCTCACCCTCACCACCACGGGCCAGGCGCCGGCGACCCCCGGATACGGAGCACCTGAGCAGATCCTGGGTCAGCGCGTCGGCCCGTCGGCCGACGTGTTCTCCCTCGGGGCGGTCCTGGTGTACGCGGCGAGCGGCAGGCAGGCGTACGAGGGTGCGCATGTCGCGGCGGTGCAGTACGAGGTGGTGCACGGCAGCCCCGCGCTCCACGCCGTGCCGGAAGCACTCCGCCCCCTCATCGCGCCGTGCCTGGCCAAGGATCCCGCACACCGTCCCCAGCCCTCTGCGGTCATCCAGATGTCCGCGCCTCCTCGCGGTGCGGACAGGCTGTGGAAGAAGGGGGTTCTCGGCACGCAGATCAAGGAGCACGAGACCCGGACGAGCCGGCTCAGCACTCTGGCCGGCACCACTGTCGCGGAGGCGAAGCCGTCGCGGCGGCTCTTCCTCACCTCGCTGGCCGCCGGAGGAGCGGTGCTCGCTCTGGGAGGCGGCGCGACGGCCTGGTGGCTGAACGCAGGGCCCGGTCTGCCCGAAGCCGCGGACGCCGCGCCGGCGGAGCTGCTGGCTGCCGGTGAGTACGAGTCGGGCACGCTGCCGGAGCCCCTGTGGGGGCCGCTGGAGGCAGCCGCTCCGAGTGCCTCCATGCTGCTGCCGGTGCGGGATGTGGTCATGATGGCCGGCTCGTCGGAGGGTCTTGCGGCGCACAGGGTGACCGACGGCCGCCTGAAGTGGACGCTCCCGGAGGTGTCGCCGTCCGCCGGCTTCCTGAGGGTGACGGGCGAGCAGTTCGTCGCAGCCGACGCCGACGGCAACGTCCGCTGCTACGACGCGTCCACCAGCGAGCCGCAGTGGAGTGTCCCGGCGAAGGCGGAGAAGCTGCTGGCCACCGCGTCCGACACGAAGCTCGTCTTCGTGCTGACGAAGGACGGGGAAATCGCCGCCGTCCACACCGAGGCGCACAAGGTCCGCTGGACGGTGGGCGCCCCCGCCGAGGCCACCGTCGACCAGGCCGCCGTGGCCGTCGCCGGACCGGGCCGGCTGGTCGTCTGCACGGCGGACGGGCACTACTTCGCCCTCGACTCCGCCAACGGCGACGAGGCCTGGCAGCTGGGCGGCCACGCCGGGACGGCGCTGACCCCCGCCGTCGAGGAGCGGTTCGTCTACGTCGGCGGGGAGTCGCTCCTGGCACTCGACCTGGCGAGCGGCGACGAGGTCTGGTCGGCGTCTTCGCATTCCCTGAGCCCCGAGCAGGACGGGTGGGGCTCCCCCGCCATATCCGGCGGCTCGCTCGTCGCCATCGACGACGGCCGCCTCTACCGGGTCGACAAGGCATCCGGTGCCGAGGACGGATACGTCGCGTGGCCGGACAGCACCCTCCCGTCCCGTACACCACCGGTCGTCCAGGGCAGCACTCTCTGGATCGTCGAGGGGGGCACCTCGTCAGGCGTATCGGCCTTCGGGGACAGCCCGAGCAGCGAATCGGACGGCGAGCTCATGTGGACCTACGAGCCCGAGTCGGAGGGCGACTGGCACATGGCCGCCGCGGGAAACCGGGTGTTCCTCCTGAACAAGGGCTCGGTCGTCGCCCTGCCGGTGTTCTGAACGCACGCCACGGCCCGGACCCGCGCAGTCGTACGGCGGCGCGCCCGTCGATGTCCGGGCGGGCCGGAGTACCGCTGGAAACGGGCACGCCGAGTGCGCGGCTGCTCCTGGTGGTCCTGCTGAATCGGCCGGGCCTGAGTAACGGCGTCCGGCCGTACCTCGCCGGGCCGCCCGCCGTATCGGCCGCCCCCGGCCCATGCGTTCGCCCCCCGGCCGGGGCGGCGGTCGCGCACAGTGGTCCCTATGACGACTCCCGCGGAGCTGCTCCGCTCCTTCGCCCGGACCCGCGCCTCGCTCGACGGTGAGGAGGTCACGTACTGGTGGTCCGGGGACGTGTACTCCTGGGCCCCTGACGAGCCCTACCAGCGCGTCTTCGGCTTCGAGGGTCTCAACGTCTCCCGCCTGGTCCAGGATGCCGAGGCCGGCCCGGACGCCTACCGACTGCTCACCCGTGAGGCCGCCTTCTACCTGGACCCCGCCACTCGCGAGATCCTGGAGACCTGGCAGGACCTGCCGGTGGTGCACGTCTGGAACGACCCCGCGAACCAGAAGTGGCGTCCCTTCCCGATCCCCACGACCGAACTCGGCGGACAGGTCTGCTTCAGCCTCGAGATCCCGCTCGCCTACCCCTCGCCGCTGCCGGTCGCCCAGTACCCCGTCCACTCGGCCGGCGACACGTACAAGGCCCTGGAGCTCTTCCAGTTCTTCGCCGACCGCGCCGACCTGGCCGGCCCGGGGGCCGGTGTCCCGGCCACCATGTCGTGGAGCCGGATGTCCCCGTGGCTCCCGTGGATGGCCCGCGGGCAGCGGCCCGGCGGCCTCACCTTCCACTGCCGGGGCCGCAAGCTCGGTTCGTACGCCGAGGTCCCCGGGCGGACCCGCGCCTACATCGCGGGTCACCACCCGGAGTTCGCCCACGCCCCGGAGGAGTGGAGCGAGCCGAACGAGACCAGCTGGACCTACTTCCGCAAGCTCAACCCCCCGGAGTAGCCGCCGGGCGTCGCACGCGGCCCGGCCCCGGCGGAGCGGGGCCGGGCCGGGGCCCCGCTCAGCTGCCGGGAAGGGCGGCCGCCAGGTCCAGGGCTTCGGACACCGCGCCCGGGATGTCGGTGACGGGCAGCATCACGTGGCGCACCACGCGGTCCGGGCCGACGATCAGGATGAGGCGTTTGATCCGGAGATCCTGGCCCGTGCGGAAGGTCGGCAGCCGCAGCGCCGCCGTGAGCCGGAGCCGGGCGTCGGACAGCAGGAGGAAGGGCAGCTCCTCGGCCTCCGCGAAGTCCGCCTGCGTCTCGGGGGACTGGGTGCTGACACCGTGGACGACGACTCCGGCCGCCTCGAACCGGGGCCACGCCTGCCGGAACAGGCGGTTCTCCAGGGTGCATCCCACGCCGCCCGGGATCCCCTCCGGGATGCCCGTGCCCGGGTACGCGAAGACGACCGTGGCCCGCGCCCCTTCGCCGACCACGCCGTGCGGTCGGCCGTCCGTGCCCGGCAGGGTCAGACCCGCGGGGACCGTCTCCCCCACCAGCCCCCGGGTACGCCGGGTCTCGGCGGCCTCCTCGCCCGGGAGCCCTGTGACGGTGCCGTCCCCGAGCAGCCAGCGGTCCGCCCAGTCCTGGAGGGAGACCAGGACGGGCACGAACCCCTGCCCGCGCGGCGTCAGGTGGTACTCGTACCGCTCCGGGCGCTCCTGGTAGAGACGGCGCTCCAGGACCTCGCTCCCGACCAGTCCGCGCAGCCGCTCGGTGAGGACCTTGCGAGAGACGCCGAGTTCCTGGGCGAGGCTCTCGAAGCGCACATGCCCGCGTGCCACCTCGCGGAGCACCAGCAGACTCCACCAGTCCCCCACCACGGCGGCCGCCTGAGCGATCCCACAGGTGTCGTCGGCGGCGCGGCGTGGATTCATGGCTGCACTCCGGAGGGGCGAGGGTGGGACAGTCCGCCCATACTAAGTAAGTTCCCTTTCGGAACCACCGCCCGCTGCCTCGGCGTAACGCGCGGCGAGTTCGGCGAACGCACGGGTGAGCGGCGGTGGGCCGACGACGCGGATGTCGGTCCCGAAGTGGCCGATGGTGGTGGCGAGGCCGGTCCACGACCAGGAGCCCAGGGTGAGGCGGCAGCGGTCGGGGCCGAGTTCCTCCACGATTCCGTCCCGCGCGAAGGGCGCCACGGCCTGGGCGGGGAGGCCGAGGACGACTTCGCCACGGCAGGGCCAGTCGGCGGTGGAGCCGTCGGTCCCCCGGAACCGGCCGGTGACGAACGCGGCCACGTCCCGCCCGGGCAGGTCGCGCGGCGTGAAGCGCGGGCCTGTGGGGGTGCGGGGACGTATGCGGTCGACGCGGAAGGTGCGCCAGTCGTCACGGTCGAGATCCCACGCGATCAGATACCAGTGGCCGCGCCAGGTGACGAGGTGGTGCGGCTGGGCCCGGCGGGCCCCGCCGGGGGCGCCGGACC
The DNA here is from genome assembly GCF_044757505.1 of Streptomyces sp. NPDC091271. NCBI lineage: Bacteria > Bacillati > Actinomycetota > Actinomycetes > Kitasatosporales > Streptomycetaceae > Streptomyces > Streptomyces sp. NPDC091271. The sequence goes on from NZ_JBIVVD010000006.1 coordinate 187,427, forward strand.
CGTAGTCGAAGCGCAGCTCCTCGCGTGCGTGGATGACGCGGCCCAGCTCCACGAGGAGCTCCGTGCCGGCCGGGGAGGCCTCCTCGGCGCCGGGCGGCTGGACGGCGGTGACCCGCAGCGTGTCGATGCGCTGACGCAGACGGGGCGGCATGACCTGGCGAAGGGTGGCCAGGGCTCGTGCGGCATCCTCGCCGATCGTGCCGTCGGTGGCCGCGGACTGCAGGGCGAGAGCCAGGGCGACGGCCTGGCCGTCGTCGAACAGCAGCGGGGGCAGCTGCGAGCCGGCGTCCAGGCGGTAGCCGCCGGCGGGCCCCTTGAAGGCGCGGACCGGGTAGCCCAGTTCCCGTAGGCGGTCGATGTCGCGGCGCACCGTGCGCGGGGTGATGCCGAGCCGCTCGGCGAGATCGTCACCGGACCGGTCGCGGTGCGTCTGGAGCAGCGAGAGCAGCGCGAGCAGCCGGGAGGACGTCTTCTGCATGCTCACCATTCTCCCCGGATTACAGGACACAACCTGTCCGCTACCCGTGGAAAGGTCGGTACCGAGATCAGCCGCAGCAGCAAGGAGAAGGCCATGTCCGTCACGACCACCACCCATCTGAACTTCCGGGGCGACGCGAGGGCGGCGCTGGACCACTACCGGTCCGTCTTCGGGGGGCGCGTCACCGCCGTCACGTACAAGGACATGGGCGACGTGCGGAACGAGAGCGAGGCGGACCAGGTCGTCTGGGGCGAGGTGACGGGCGACAACGGCTTCCACGTCATGGCCTACGACGTGCCGTCCCAGCTGCCCTGGGACCAGGGCAGCAGCCCCTTCTTCGTCTCCGTGCGCGGTGACGACACGGACGAGATCAGCGCCCTCTGGCAGAAGCTGGCGGAGGGCTCGACGGTGGTGCAGCCCCTGGAGCCGTCGCGGTGGGCACCGCTCTACGGCATGCTCACCGACCGCTTCGGCGTGACCTGGGTGCTGGACGTCGCCGCCCCGTACAACGGCTGATCCGCGCCCCCATGACCGTCCTCGGCGCACGCGCTCTCAACCGCGCCACCCTCGCCCGCCAGTACCTGCTCGAGCGTGCCACCACACCGGTCCGGGAGGCAGTGGCGCACCTCGCGGGCCTCCAGGCCCAGGAACCGCAGGAGCCCTTCACCGGCCTGTGGACGAGGTTGCGCGCCTTCACACCGGACCGGCTCGACCAGGCATTGACGGAACGTCACGTCGTACGCACACACCTGATGCGGCGCACCGTCCACCTGGTCACCGACGACGACGCTCTCGCCTGGCGGTCCCGTCACGACGCCATGCTGCTCCAGCGGGTGAGGGGCACCTACCGGCTCGAACTCGCCGGCGTCGACCCCGGCGAAGTGGCCGCGGCCGGGCGGGCGGTCATGGCCGACGGCCGGCCCCGCACCATGGCCGAGCTCGTCCAGGCGCTCCAGGACCGCTGGCCCGGCCCACCGCGCCGCGCCCTGGGCGAGCTCGTCGTCGCCGCTCTCGTCCCGATGGCGCAGCTTCCCCCGCGCGGTCTGTGGAAGACGACGGCCGGCGTGCGGAACCTGCCCCTGGCCGCGTGGCTCGGACGTGATCCCGCCCCGCTGCCCGACGACGCCGACGACCCGGTCGGACAGCGGCTGGTGCGCCGCTACCTCGCCGCCTACGGGCCCGCCGCCACGGCGGACATCCGCTCATGGAGCGGTCTGGCCGGTCTCCCCGCGGCGGTGAAAGCCCTCCGGGACGAGCTGATCACCTTCCGGGACGAACGCGGGCGACTGCTCCTCGACCTGCCCGACGCACCGCGGCCGGCGCCGGACACACCCGCCCCCGTCCGGTTCCTCCCGGCCTTCGACAACGCGATCCTCGGCTACAGCGACCGCAGCCGCATCATCGACGACGCCGACCTCGGCCTGTCCGTCGCGGGGGAGCGTGCCGTGCTCGTCGACGGCCGCGTCGCCGCCACCTGGACGACGCACGGCCGGCGCCTCGGCATCACGCCCTTGCGGCCCCTCTCGCCCCAGGAGCGGGAAGCCGTCGAGGAGGAGGGCCACGGGCTCGCCGCCTTCCTCGACGAGGGCATCGACCGCGTCGCGATCACACCCGGCTGAGCCGTCGTCCACGACAGGGAGGCTCCGGGGTCAGCGCCGGCCGTGGGCGCGTGCGGGGAGGTTCCCCGTACGCGCCCCCGCCGCTGCCGGTGCGGGCCGCGCTGTCCGAGGTGTTCCAGCCGGCTGTGTTCCCTGCGCCGAGGCCTGCCTCACCGTGCCGCGTCCAGCCAGGGCCTGCGGCCGGGGCCCGTCGGGTGGGTGCCCGTGACTCCCATGACGACCGAGTAGAGGCTGGTCTCCGCGGTGATGAAGAGGCGGTTGCGCTTGGCGCCGCCCCAGGAGATGTTGGCCACCGCCTCCGGGACGACGAGCCGTCCGATCAGCGTGCCGTCCGGGTCGTAGCAGTGCACCCCGTCGTCCATGGCCGCCACCCAGAGCCGACCGCCGTCGTCGAAGCGGAGGTTGTCGAAGCGGGCGGCCCCCCTGGCCGCGGCCTCGGCGAAGATCTCACCGTCCGAGAGCGTGCCGTCGTCCCGTACGTCGAAGACCCGGACGAAGCCCGCGCGGGTGTCGGAGACGAACAGCTGCTGCTCGTCCGCCGAGAAGACGAGCCCGTTCGGTGCGCCGAAGCAGTCGGCGACCAGGCGCACTTCGCCGGTGGACGGATCGACGCGGTAGACGTTGTTGGAGCCGATCTCGCTCTCCGCGCGGTAGCCCTCGTAGTCGCTGGTGATGCCGAAGTCCGGGTCGGAGAACCAGATCGAGCCGTCGGACTTCACGGTGGCGTCGTTGGGACTGTTCAGACGCCGGCCCTGCCAGCGGTCCGCGAGCACGGTCACCGTGCCGTCGTGTTCGGTCCGTGTCACCCGCCGGTTGCCCTGCTCGCAGGTGACGAGCCGCCCCTCGCGGTCGAGGGTGTTGCCGTTGGTGTGCCCCGCCGTACGGCGGAAGACGCTCACGGCGCCCGTCTCCTCCTCCCAGCGCAGCAGCCGGTCGTTCGGGATGTCGCTCCAGATCAGGTGGCGCCAGGCGGGCACGTACACCGGGCCTTCGGCCCAGCGGCAGCCGGTGTGGAGGACCTCGAGGGCGTCGTCGCCGTTCATGCACCGCCCCGCACGGAACCGGTCGTCGAAGCTCTCGTACAGCCCGGGGTGCTCGCTGGTCATGGACATCCATCCCTTCGGCAGACGCCGAACGCTTCGGCTCCGTCGAAGGTTGCTGGATGCCGGGGCCGAAGATCAAGGGGAGACCTTCACCACATCGGGCCCGGTCCGGGGATGCGGAGGCGGCGGTCGTCTGTTGGCGACGGGTGGACCTGCCCCCACCCTTCGAACAGGACACGCAGTGACAGACGAGAATGCCCGCCGAGCAGCAGCCGCCCTCTCCCGCCCGTTCGCGGTCCGCGGCCTGACCTCGCGCAACCGGATCGCCATGGCACCCATGACCAGGCAGTTCTCCCCGAACGGTGTTCCGGGCCAGGACGTGGCGGACTACTACGCACGCCGCGCCGCGGGCGGCGTGGGGCTGATCATCACCGAGGGCACCTACGTCGACCACGCCTCCGCCGGCACCAGCGGCCGCATCCCGTTGTTCCACGGCGAGGACGCGTTCGCGGGCTGGGCGGGTGTCGTGGACTCCGTGCACCGCGAGGGCGGCGCGATCATCCCGCAGCTCTGGCACGTGGGCGTCACGCGCGACGAGGGCGCCCCGCCGGTGGCGGAGGCGGAGCCGGTCGGCCCGTCGGGCGTGACCCTGGCGGGCGACCCCAAGGGGCGCGCGATGACGCAGAAGGACCTCGACGACGTCATCGCCGCGTTCGCCGACGCGGCGGCGAACGCGGAGCGTCTCGGTTTCGACGGCGTCGAACTGCACGGTGCGCACGGCTACTTGATCGACCAGTTCCTCTGGGAGGGCAGCAACCGCCGCACCGACGCGTACGGCGGCGACATCGTCGCGCGCACCCGTTTCGCGGCGGAGATCGTGGCGGCGTGCCGCGCGGCCGTGTCCGACGCCTTCCCGCTCTTCTTCCGCATGTCCCAGTGGAAGATGGACGCCTACGAGGCGAAGCTCGCCCGGACCCCCGAGGAGCTGGAGACCATCCTGACGCCGCTGGCCGAAGCCGGTGTCGACGTCTTCCACGCCTCCACCCGCCGCTACTGGCTGCCGGAGTTCGACGACTCCGACCTGAACCTCGCCGGATGGGTGAAGAAGATCAGCGGCAGGCCGACGGTCACCGTCGGCTCGGTCGGCCTGGACGGTGACTTCTTCAGCGCCTTCCAGGGCAACAGCTCCTCGGTCACCGGCGTCGACCAGCTGCTGGACCGGCTGGAGCGCGACGAGTTCGACATGGTCGCCGTCGGCCGTGCGCTGATCGCCGACCCGGAGTGGGCCGCGAAGACCCTGCGGGGGCGTACGGAGGACATCACGCCGTTCGGGGCGGAGATGCTGAAGACCCTGCACTGACCGGGCGGGGCCAGCCGTGGCAGGGCCGGGCTCAGAGCGGCAGGTCGTCCGGCACGATACGGAACGCCTTGTGGCGGCCCAGCGGACGCACGGCGCGGAAGTCGCGGCGGTCCAGAGTGAGGATCGCGTCGGTGTCGTAGTCGGCGGCCAGGGACACGTTCACCGCGTCGGCGAGGTCGAGGTCGAGCGCTTCGTAACGGGCTCGCACCGGCTGGGCGACGCCGAGGTGGTCCTCGGTGATCTCCGGCACCGAGACCCGGCCGCGGCGCATCCAGCCCCGGATGTCGTCGATCGCACTCACCGCGGCCGTACGACCCAGCTCCCTCGTTCCTGTGCTCCCCCGCCGGTGCGGCGGGGGAGCACAGGGTTCAGCGCAGGAGGCGCAGCGGCACGGCCGCGGCCATCGCCTCGGCCCCGGCGTCGTTGGGGTGGAGGCCGTCGCCGCTGTCGTAGCGGGCGAGGAGGCGCTGCGGGTCGGACGGGTCGCGCAGCGCCTTGTCGAAGTCGACCACCCCGTCGTACTCGCCGCCGGTGCGGATCCAGCGGTTGAGGGTCTGCCGGGCAGCCTCGTTCTCCGGGCTGTAGAAGCCCAGGGTGTCGCCCTTGAAGGGCAGGACCGTGCCGCCGTAGGCCTTCAGGCCCAGGTCGTGGGCGCGGGCGATGATCTGGCGGTGGGCCTCGATGAGTTCTGCCGCCGTGACCCGTTCCGACTCGGGGGCGACGGTGCCGGGGTGGCCGAGGTCGTTCACGCCGAGGAGCACGATCAGGTGCTCGGCGCCGGGCTGGGACGCGACGTCACGGTCGAAGCGGCGCAGGGCGCTCTGCCCGAAGTACGCCGCGAAGTCCTCGGCGTCGGACCCGGCGGGCGGGTTGGGGTCGTGCAGGAGGCGGTTGCCGCCGATGCCCTCGTTGAGTACGCCCATGGCGTCCGGCCCGGCGGAGGCGCGCAGCCGGCCGGCGAGGAAGTCGGGCCAGCGGTGGTTGGCGTCGACGTCGGTGTCGGAGCCGTCGGTGATGGAGTCGCCGAGCGTGACCACGGCGGAGGAGGACCGGCCGGTGCTCACGCTCACGCCGGTCAGGAAGTACCAGCGTTCGATGGTCGCGGTCGGCTCGATGTCGGCACGGCCGGTGACGTTCCCGGCGGCCACGTGATTGTGCTGGAAGGCGGACGCGTGGAGCGTCGAGCCGCGGGTGGGCCCGGGCAGGTGGATGCTCACCACGAGGTCGGTCCCGGCGGGCACGCGCAGGGAGACCGGGTCGCTGAGGAGCGGGGCGCCCGCGGGGACGGTCACCGAGGTACGCCCACCGAAGGTGAGCGGCCGGTCGGTGCGCGGGTCGATACGGGAGGAGGGCCCGCCGGCCGCCGGGCGGGCGACACGGGCCTCACCGATGACCAGGGGCCCGCTGCCGAACTCGTTGGACAGCCGCACGCGGACCTGGTCGCCGCCGATGCTGGTGTGGACGGTCTGGCGGATCGTCTCGTTCTCGAACTCCGTGGTGTCCGAGGCCGGGGCGGTCGTGGGCCCGGCGGCCCATGTCCCGGTCCAGGAACGCGTGTTGTGGCCGGCCGACGCGGCCTCGGCGGACATGGCGGGTGCGGCCGCCGTCGCCAGGAGCAGCGCTCCGGTGAGTACGGCGACCAGGTGGCGGGCGGCCCGTAAGCCGGCGGGGCGGGCGGTGTCCGGGGTTGCCGGGAATCCTGCGGGGTGCGGTCTCATGGAGGCGTGTCTCCTGGGCTGGAGGGGCGGGATGCGGACGCCCCCTTGCCCGGAGGTGCCCGGGCGGCACCTCCGGACGGGGGTCCCGGCGCAGCGCCGCCTCCTCTTCCCTTGGTCGCCTCGCGGGACCGAAAAGTTTCGAACGGCGTGCGATCGGGCGAGCAGACGGTATGGATGCCCACAGCCCCGCGTCAAGAGGGCCCGCCGCCCCCGCACGGAGCGTCCCCGCCGTGATTCCGGACCGCCGGGGCCGGGCCCGGTGTACAGTTTTTGAGTCCTGTCGTCTCCGATAGAGGTGGACGTTGCGCATCTGAGGTCCGCGATCATCGCGCGGTACGGCCCCTGCCGTAGCCCGTCACGCCTTGTCGGCTTTCCGCCGCCGCGTGACCCACCGCGTGGATGCGACCTCGGTGCAGGATCCGTCCCCGGTATGCCCGGAGGACCGCACCCCTTTCTCTCCGGCCGGTCGCCGCGTGGTGCTCGCACACGAAGCCCCTGTTCACACGCTTGCGACTGCGAGGACCACATGACCCACCCCCTTACGCCCGCCGTCTCCCTCAGCTGCTCCGCCCTGTCCTTCCGCTGGGCGGACGGCACGGAGGTCTTCGAGGGGCTGTCCCTCAGCGTCCCCCGGGGCCGCACCGGGCTCGTCGGGACCAACGGCTCCGGGAAGTCCACCCTGCTGCGGCTGCTGGCGGGCCGGCTGAAGCCCTCCGCCGGCTCGGTGACCGTCGGCGGGCACCTCGCCTACCTCCCGCAGAACCTCACCCTCGACACGGACCTCCGCGTCGAGGACGCCCTCGGCATCACCGAGCGGCGTACGGCGCTGCGCGCGATCGAGGCCGGCGACGTCGCCGAGAAGCACTTCGAGACCGTCGGCGACGACTGGGACGTCGAGGAGCGGGCCCTGGCGACCCTGGGGTCCCTCGGCCTCGGCGACATCGGTCTCGACCGCACCGTGGGACAGCTGTCCGGTGGCGAGACCGTGCTGCTCCGGCTGGCCGCGCTCCTGCTGGAACGCCCCGACGTCCTGCTGCTCGACGAGCCGACCAACAACCTCGACGTCTTCGCGCGACGCCGGCTGTACGACGCCGTCGAGTCCTGGCGCTCCGGAGTGCTCCTCGTGGTCAGCCACGACCGTGACCTGCTGGAACGCGTTGACCGCATCGCCGATCTGCGGGCCGGTGCGGTGAGTTGGTACGGCGGCGGCTGGTCCGCCTACGAGGAGGCGCTGGCCACCCAGCAGGAGGCGGCCGGGCGCATGGTGCGGGCCGCCGAGTCCGACGTACGCCGTCAGAAGCGTGAGCTGGAGGAGGCCCAGATCAAGGTCGCCCGCCGCCAGCGGCACAACAAGAAGATGGATGCCCAGCGGCGCGCTCCCCGCATCGTCGCGGGTGCGCACAAGAGGTCCTCCCAGGAGGCGGCCGGCAAGCTCCACGGTCTGCACGAGGACCGGCTCCAGGAGGCGCGGGAGCGGCTCGACACGGCGTCGGACGCGATCCGGGAGGACGCCGAGATCCGGGTGCGGCTGCCGCACACCGCCGTCCCGGCGGGCCGCACGGTCCTGAGCGCGCAGGGCCTGCGTCCCCGCTTCGGTGCCCTGCGCGACGGTGAACTCCACGTCCGGGGGCCGGAACGCATCGCGCTCATCGGGCGGAACGGGGCGGGCAAGACGACGCTGCTGCGCACCCTCACCGGGGAGCTGGCGCCGGAGGCCGGCGAGGCCAGGGCACATGTGCCGCTGCGTTTCCTTCCGCAGCGGCTGGACGTGCTGGACGACGGGCTGAGCGTCGCCGCGAACGTGGCCCGCGCGGCGCCCGGGACCACCGACAACGAGATCCGCTCCCAGCTCGCCCGCTTCCTGTTCAAGGGGGCACGCGCCGAGCAGCCGGCGGGCACCCTCTCCGGCGGCGAACGCTTCCGCGCGGCGCTCGCGGCGACGATGCTCGCCACACCCGCCCCGCAGCTGCTGATGCTGGACGAGCCGACCAACAACCTGGACCTGGCGAGCGTGCGGCAGCTGACGAGCGCCCTGGAGTCCTACGAGGGCGCGCTGATGATCGCGGGCCACGATCTGGCGTTCCTGGATTCGGTCGGGATCACCCGCTGGCTGCTCGTGGGCGAGGAGCTCACCGAGCTGAGCGCCGAGGAGGTGCGCGAGCTGCTCGGCACGCCCGACGCGATCGGGTGACCGGTGGTGTACTGGAAGGGTGCGGGCCGCGCTCCCGGGCCCGCCCCAGGCATCACCGGCTACTGATCCGGATCCCGTCATGCACCGTCCTCAAGGATTCCGATTCCGAGGCGTTTCCCGGGCCCTCGCGGGCGCGGCCGTCGCCCTGGTGGCGGCCGGAGGGCCGGCGGTGGCCGCCGCCGGCCCTCCGGCCGCGCCTGCGGCAGCGCCGGCCGTCGCGGGCCTGTCCGCCGGGGCCCCGGCCGACCGGACCGATCCGCGCACGGCGACCGCAGAGCTCACCGTCCCGGCGATCGGACTGACGGAACTGCGCGTGGTGCCGTACGAGGGGACGACGGACGACGGGCCCGGGACCCGCGTCCAGGACCGCGGTGCGGCCGCCAGCCCGTACGGCGAGGACGGCGGCGTCGGACCCGGCGAGACCGGGAACTACCTCGTGACGGCCCACCGGCTCTCCGCCGGGGGCCCGTTCCGCGATCTGCCGTCGCTGGAGAAGGGCGACAAGGTCCTGGTCACGGAGGGCTCCACGGTGTACGAGTACCGAATCACGGAGACCAGGGAGACGTCCTTCCGGTCCGAGCGCTCGCTGGCCGAACAGCGTGCCGAGGTGCCGGGCGAGCCGGGGGAGAAGCCGACCCGGCCGATGATCACCCTGTCCACCTGCGCGACCCCGGAGGACGACGCGGCCGGGAACTTCTGGCGCGACGTCCACCACAATCCGGAGCACCGCATCGACAAGATCGGCGTACTGGTCTCCTCCCGGCCCGCGTGAACGGCGCCCCCGCCCGCGTGAACCTGCCCTTCACCAGCCGCCGGGCGTGTCCTCGGGCAGCTCCAGCCACCGCGCCGTACCCGGCTCGATGATGTGGGCGCTGCCGTCCAGCTTCACCCGGACCCCCGGCCGTTCCGAGTCCGGTACGGCGATCCGGAGGCTCTCGGCGCGGATGCGCAGGTCCACGTCCCAGTGCCGCCGGAAGCGGAGCCTCACACGGAACTTGGAGAGCTGGGGCAGCGTGGCCGGCGCGAGCCACAGGGCGTCCTCGCGGGTGTCCAGGCCCGTCATGCCGCGCTGCACGAAGTCGAGGGTGCCGGCCATCGCGCCCAGGTGGATGCCCTCCTCCGTCGTACCGCCCTGGATGTCGGCCACGTCGCCGATCAGCGCCTCCTCGCAGTACGCCCAGGCGTCGTCGCGGTGGACGCGCGCCAGCACCCAGGCGTGGACGAGGGAGCTGAGGGTGGAGCCGTGGCTCGTACGGCCCACGTAGTAGTCGACGGTGGCCCGCCAGGTCTCGTCGTCGAGGGTGTGGCCGAGCCGGCCGAACAGCGCGACGAGTTCCTTGGGTGAGAAGAGGTAGCCGAGCATCAGCACGTCGGCCTGCTTGGACGCCTGGTAGCGGTTGACGGTGTCGCCCTCCGCCTCCAGGATCCGGTCGAGCCGCCGGATGTCCCCGTACCGCTGCCGGTAGCCGTCCCAGTCCAGCTCCGCCAGGTCGCCGTAGCCGGCGAACTGGCTGATGACACCCCCGTGGTGGGGAACGTACAGCCGCCGGGAGATGTCGTCCCAGCGTTCCAGCTCCGACGGGTCGAGACGGATCAGGTCGAGGAGCTGCCGGCACCGGCTCCGGGGCAGAGTGCGGCAGAGCTCACCGGCCCGGGCCAGCACCCAGGCCGCCGTCACGTTCGTGTACGTGTTGTCGTCGAGCCCCGCGGCCTCGGAATCCGGATAGGCGTCGTGGTACTCGTCCGGCCCGACGACTCCCCGGATGCGGTACCTCGCGAGGGCGTCGTCCCACTCGGCACTGTCCGCCCAGAAGCGGGCGATCTGCATCAGCATCTCGGCGCCCTTGGAGTAGAGGTACTCCGTGTCGCCGGTGGCCTGGCAGTACTGCCACACGTTGTACGCCACCGCCGAACCGACATGGTGCTGCAGCCGTGAGCGGTCGGGCAGCCAGCGTCCCGAGCGGGGGTTGAGGTGGACCTCCTGGGTCTCCTCGCGCCCCTCGTCGGCGCTCTGCCACGGATACATCGCTCCCGCCCTGCCCACCGCTCGCGCGGCGGCGCAGGCCGCGGGGAGCCGCCGGTGGCGGTAGTCGAGCAACCCCCTGGAGACCTCGGGGAGATGCAGATTCAGGAAGGGCAGGACGAAGAGCTCGTCCCAGAAGACATGCCCCCGGTACGCCTCGCCGTGCAGCCCCCTGGCCGGCACCCCGACGTCGAGCTCGGCGGTGTGCGGGGACAGGGTCTGGAGCACGTGGAAGAGGTGCAGCCGCAGGATGTGCCCCGGCTCGCCCGGCACCTCCAGCTTCACCTGCTGCCAGAGGTCCGCCCAGGCCCGGCGGTGCGAGGCCCGCAGCCGGACGTACGCCGGAGCCTCGCCCACCGCGGACACGGCGGCCCGCAGCGGGCTGCCGATGGCCGGGTCGCGGGAGGTGTAGAGGCCGACCGTCTTGTCGACGACGGCGCCGGAGTCCGGGGCGAGCGGGAGGAGCAGCGTCTGGTGGACCGCGCGGGGCTGCTGCTCCGGTTCGGCCCGGTGGTCGCCGTTCCGTTCCGGGCCGCAGGAGGCCACGGTGCGGGCGGCCAGGGCGACGCCGATGTCCGACTCCACCGTGCGGCAGCGCAGCCACACCATGGAGCCGGGCTCCGTGCCCGTCTCCCAGCCGGTGAGGTGGCGGTCGGCCAGGTCGCGGTAGCGCGCGACGCCGTTGTTACGGATGTCCCCGTCGATCCCGGCCTCCACCTCCAGCTCGCCCGACCAGCCCTCCGCGGTGAACACCGTGTGCAGCGCGGCGAGATGGGGGTTGCCCATGTGCACCAGGCGCTCCTGCTCCACCGTCAGCCGGCGGCCGGCCCTGTCCTCGTACACCGAGCGGCGGGTCAGTGTCCCGCCGCGCAGGTCGAGCGCCTGACGGTGGTCGACGAGGTGGGCGTGGTCGGGGGTCAGCCACGGGCCGGGGCGGGAACCGGCGGGACGGATGCGGTAGCGCAGCGGAAGCCAGTTGGGGAGGTTGACCATGTCCTCGTTCTCGACCTGCCGCCCCTGGACGGAGGAGGTCAGCCTGTTGTAGCAGCCCGCGACGTACGTACCCGGGTAGTGCGTCTCCCCCGCCGGGGTCTCGGGCGCGGCTCCGCGGGTGGCGAAGTAGCCGTTGCCGAGGGTGCACAGCGCTTCGCGCAGGCGTTCCTTCTCCGGGTCGTACCCCTCGTACGCCCAGATCCAGCCGCGCGCCATCAGTCCACCCCGTTGATCAGCAGGTCTCCCGGATCGGCCACCACGAGGTCCGCGCCGTGACGGCGCAGGTCGGCGGCTCCCTCCGGGCTGTCCGTCCGGTCGACCCCGACGACGAGCCCGAAGCCGCCCCGCCGGCCCGCTTCCACCCCGGCCAGGGCGTCCTCCACGACGGCGGTGTCCCCGGGCGGGACGCCCAGCCGCCGTGCCGTCTCGGTGAACAGGGCGGGGTCCGGTTTGCCGGGCAGTCCGAGGCGGCGCGCGTCGTTGCCGTCGACGACCGCCGTGAACAGGTCCAGCAGACCGGCCCCGGCCAGCAGCTCGGTCGCATGCCGGGACGCCGACGCGGCGGCGAACGGCACCCGCGCTTCGTGCAGCACGCGCAGGAGGCGGACCGTCCCCGGCCAGACCTCGATCGGACGGTCGCGCAGGCGCAGGGTGAACGCCTGGTCCTTGCGCGCGGCGACCGCCCGCACGGTCCCGGTGCCCGGGGGGTCGTCGGGGCTGCCTTCGGGGAGGTCGAGGCCCCTGGACGCGAGGAACGCGGCGGCACCGTCCATGCGCGCCTTCCCGTCGACGTAGCGCCGGTAGTCGACCTCCTCGTCGAAGGGCCGCTGACCTTCGGCGGTGGCCAGGCAGGCGTCGAACGCCTGTTTCCAGGCCGCGGCGTGCGCCGGAGCGGAGTCGGTGATCACGCCGTCCGTGTCGAAGACGACGGCGTGCACGGAGAGCAGGACTGCGGCCGGTGACGCTGCACGTGCCATGCCCGGTGGTCCCTTCGTCGAGGCGTCTCCCCGTTCCATGGCACCAGGTTCCGGCCCGGACCGCTCCTCGTGACCGGCTTGGCAAAAAGTCGGAAAAGTTTCTACATGTCCTTTTCGGGGCTACCGTAAAAGCATGGCCAGAACCGAGCGTCAGACCGACCGGCAGGCGGACTACGTGTGTCCGGCCTGCAAGCAGCCCGTCGAGACAGTCCTGGCTCGGCACAAGACACTCGGCATCTTCGTCCCGCACTGGGGAGCCGGGCCGTGTCACAACCCCGAGTGCCACAGCTACGAGGCGAAGTCCGAGGGCACCTCCGACACCACCCGGGGGCTGGGGCCCGTCGGGCGGTGAGGGGCGTCCCGGCTCAGGACCAGGTCTGGTTCGGGCCGCCCGAGCAGGGGAAGAGCACCGCCGGGGTGCCGTTCGCCGTGTCCGCCTGATAGATGTCCACGCACTTGCTCGCGATCCCGGCGACCAGGTCCTGCGTGGAGTTGAGCGTGAACTGCTGGGCCGGGTTGCCACTGCAGTACGCCACCTGGATCGCCGTGAGGTCCTCCGTCGAGGCCCAGGCGACGTCCATGCACATGTTCAGGGCGCGCACGGTGCCGTCGGACCTGAAGTCCCAGCGCTGGGAGGCTGATCCGTCGCAGGTCCACAGCTCGAGCTGGGTGCCGTCCTTGCCGGAACCCGCGCTCAGGCATTTGCCGGACTGGGCACTGACCAGGGGGCGTCCGGGGTGGCGCGGCGCCGCCTTCTCGGTACCCGCCGCAGGCGCGGCCTTCCGCGTGGCGGCGGGCTTCTCCTTCTCCTTCACCTTCGCGGGCGCGGTGGACGCCGCGGGCGGCTCCGGGGACTTCGGGGCCGTCTTCTTGGGCTTCTCGGTGGCGGCTTCCGCCGATGGGGAGGCCGCGGGGGACGCGGAGGGGGACTCAGCGGTGAAGGCACCGGGCAGGCCGGTGGGGTCGTCGTGGAGCACGGTGCCTGTCGTGGCCGAGGTGACGAGACCGGCCGCCGCCTCGTCCCGGCCGCCGTCCGAGGCCAGCGCGAAGGGCAGGGCGACCAGGAGGGAGCCGACGATCGCGGCGGCGGCCAGCAGCGGCTTCTTCGGGCGCCCCGCGTGCGCCCCGTCCGCACCGGCGTCGGGTTCGTCGGGCGCGGCGGCCGCGGCGCTCGGAGACCCACCGGGCGTTGCGACTCCGGCCTCACCCGTGGCCGGGGGGCCACCCGCGGCCTCGCCCGTGGCCGGCCGGGAGCCGGCCGTCGTGGCCCCGGTCGTTGTGGCCCCGGACGTCGTGGGCCCGGACGTCGTGGGCCCGGACGTCGTCGGCTCCCCGCCGACCGCCGTGGCCTCGCCTGTCGTCGCGGCCGTCCCGGCTTCCGGTTCCGTGCTCCCTCCCCCGTGCGGGGCGGCGATTGGGCCGGGTGTCTGGGGGAGGGCGGCGGGGCCGCGCCGGGAACCGGCCGGGGCCAGGGCGCCGCTGGGCGCTCCGGTGCCCGCCGGGAGCGCGACCGCCTGGCGGACGGCAGGCGGACCGGCCGCGGCAGCGGATCCGGGGCCTTCGGGAGCCCGGGGAGCGGGCATCGGATCAACCTCCGTGGGGTGAGGGAACGCGGGCGCGGCCGGGGGCGGCCCGGTACGGGATCACGCGAACGACCACGCGTGGTCGTCCTGGGCGGAGCAGGTGAACACGGTCAGATGAGCGCCACGGCCGCCGGAGCCTCCCAAGCCGGAGACGTCCAGGCAGAGGCTGGAGCTCTTGTGGTTGCGGATCCAGAAGGAACCGTCGGCCCGCTTGTCCAGGAACCACATCTGGTTGTCACCCGCGCCGGGGTTGCAGTGCCATTCGAAGACGCCGGTACGGGAGGGCCGGGACCCGTAGTCCGGCAGGTCGAGGCAGTAGTCGTCCTTGGCGTTGCGGACCGTGAACAGGTCGGCGCCGCCAGGGCCCGCGCCCTTCTGGTTGACCACCAGGTCCCAGAGCTGGTTGTCCCGGCTGGACCCGTCGCAGGTGAACTGTTCGACCTTGCCGTTGAGCTTCCCCTTCCCGTAATTGGGGACATCGGCACAGAGCCCGGTCATCCGGTTCTTGATCAGAACGCCCGTCACCGTCGAGAACTGCGCCGCCGTGGGCAGCGCGCCCCCGGCCCGGACGGCCGCCCGGCGCACAGCGGCCTTGGACGGGGCCGGCTTCCCGGTGCTCTTCGCCTCCGTCTGCTTCCGCGCACCGCTCGTCGTGCCCTTCCCGCTGTCCTGCGTGACCGGCGCCGACGGCGACGGCCCGGCGGGCTTTTTCGGCGTGCCGGTGGGAGAAGGTGTCGCGGAGGGCGAGGCGGGCACGTAACTCCCCGCCGTGCGGCCGGTCTGCCCCTTGTCGAGCGGCATCACGTCGGACGAGACCGACGCGGCGGCGGGCCGGGTCCGGGTGTCGTCGTCGCTCATCCCCATGAAGAGGAGCGGTACGCCTATGAGGAGGCTGCCCCCGATGGCGGCGGCGGCCAGGAGCGGCTTGTTGGGCCGGGGGGACGGGGGTTCACCGGCGGCCGCCGTCGCCGCGGGCGGCTCGGTCATGCCACCGGACCCTGGCGCCACCGCGGCCGTGTGGTCCGGTTCGGCGGAGGGGGTGGCCGTCGTGGCACCGGCGGTGGTGGCGGTGGCGGAGGGCCCTGAACCGGTCTCCGGTTCGGACACGGTCGCGGGCGCCGGGGCGGTTCCCACGGCCCTCGCGCCCCCCTCCGCCTCTCCACCCGGCTCCTCGCCCGCCGGCCGGCCGGCCGCGGGGGTACGAGGAGTGAGTCCGGGGCCCACGGCGGTGCCGGAGACCTGGGGCAGAGCCGTGGCGCGGCGCACCGCAGGTTGCGTGGAGCCTTCTTCACGGGCCATCAGTCACTCTTTCCGTTGCTGTGGGGGAGGCCGACCGGTCCGGAGCAGCGGTCGGGCCAGGGGCCCGGGGCCGCTGCCGCGGGGCCACCGCTGAGCGCGGCGTCCAGCCGTGCGAGCGCGGCGTTGTCCTGGTCGACGAGCGGTGCCCCGCCGGAGGCGGACGCCGGTGGGATTCCAGGGAGTTCACGCAGAAGAATCAGAGCGGAGGCGGGGGACCCACTGTCCGGGCGGACGTCCAGGACCCGGAACACCGTCCCCGGTGGGAAGACCACTTCGTCGGTCCGGACGTCGTCCGCGGATCCGTCGAACAGCTGCCGTACCCGGCGCCCGGTGACCGACGAGACCAGGTAGCGCGCGCCGCCGGGCACCGGCTGGTCGCTGTCGGCCGGCAGGGCGCTGACCGGGCCGGCGTCCCTCAGCAGGCTCCCGGCCGCAGGGGTCTCCCCCGGGCCTGCGCCCCGCACGACGGCTCCCCGGAAGGCGGGCAGACGGCGCAGCCCCGACGCCACACAGGCGGCGTAGGGCAGGAGCCTCCCATCGCCCGTTCCGAGGGCGTGGCGCAGTGCGGCGTGGCTCAACGAACCTTCCGCTCCCCGGAGATAGAGCCGCAGGGCGATCAGGTCGGCCCGGGCCGCCTCCTGCTCCCGCCCGCGCAGCGCGGGCATGCGGGTGAGCATCCGGGCCACGGCGGCCCCGTAACGCTCCCACTCGCTCCCCGCGAGCTCCCGGAAGGCGGCTCGCTCCTCCTCCGTACTGCTGTATCCGGGGAGGAAGGGCGCCGGGGCGAAGGCTTCGGCGCCCCGGACGGCGCCGCTCGCCGTCGGAGCCACCGGTACGGGGTCCGGGTCCGAGGAGGTCGCGATCACCCTGGCGGGCGCGGTGGGCGGCTCGGCGGGCTCGGGCGCCGGAGGTGCGGGAGCTGGGGCGGCAGTCGCTGGGTCTGTGGACTCGCCCGGGGGCACGGTCACGCCCGACGCCTCCGCGGCGCCGGACGATCGCGCGGGGCCCGGCTCGCCGGCGCCGGGAGCTGTCCCGGTGGCCGCGCGGGGTTCCTCCGCCGTGACCGTGGCAGGCGTCGGCGCGGGAGCGGGCGAGGGGGGCGCCGGGGAGCCGGACACCGTGACCGGCTCGGGGCCGGCGTCCGGCTCAAGGAGCTGGGCCAGAGGGATCCGAGGGCCGGCTCCGCGCGGACGCGCGGCCGGAGCAAGCGCACGCGCGGGGGCGCGCGCGGGCACCGGCCCGGGAGCAGAAGCGGACGCAGAGGCAGAGGCGGACGCGGCCCCCGGAGCGGACGCAGAGGCGGAGGCAGACGCGGCCCCCGGAGCGGACGAAGCGGACCCCGGAGCCGACGCCGGCGCGGAGGCACGGGCAGGCGCAGAGGCCCGGGTGGGCGCAGAGGCCCGGACAGGCGCAGCGCCGGACGTGAGCCCCCGGGCCGGCCGGGCCCCCTGTGTCGCCGTCGCCGTCGCCGTGGAACCGGCGGGCGAGGCCGGCGCCGGTACGGCCGCCGCCGTGGAACGTCCCGCACGCCCCGCCCCCGGCACGGGGAGCGTCCCGAAGCGGAGGCTCCGCAGGTGATGGCGCCCGGCCAGACCCCGGAGTGCCTGGCCGCCGTCCACGCAGGTGCCGTGCACCATGAGCCGCGCACGGGCGCAGACATCCGGCCCGAGCGCGTCGAGCAGCCGGGACAGCTCCGGCCAGAGCGACGCGTCCAGCGGCTCGCCGGCTCTCCCCACCTCGATCACCGGGCCGTCGGCAGCCACCGGGCGCCCGGCGACCGCCACCGGGTCGCCGTCCGGGCCGCTGATCCACAGCCCCGCCCGCGTCACGGCGGCCTGCCAGCGGTCGGAGAGCGGCAGCACGCCCCGCTCCCCCCGCCCCCGGCCCGGCACCGGAGAGCTCCACCGCAGCAGCCGCGGTTCCTCCCCGGGGGGACACACGACCGCGTCCACGTACGGATGCCAGCGCGGGACCCCGTCGGCGTCGGCGATGGTGGCCCGTACGGCGTACCGGTCCGTCAGGCCGCCCGTGGGCAGCAGCGGCAGCCCGGTGTGGACGACGACATCGTGGCCGAGGGACCCGGCCAGGGAGCGGCCCGCGTCCAGCACGTCGCTCCGTCCCCCGGGGGCGATCCGGACCCGGGACCGCGCCGAGGCGGGCAGCGATCCGACGGCCTCGGCCACATCGGCGGGCAGGACGTCCTCCCCGTCCGGGACGCCGACCAGGACCAGCGGTCCGCTCCGGTCCACGGGTATCGCGTAACAGAGGTCCCCGAGGCGCGGAGCGAGCGCGTCCTTCGGCCGTACGAGCAGTCCGGCGGGTATCTGCTCGACCACGCATCCGCCCGCGGTGTTCTCCACCCGGGCCGGGGGCCCGGGCTGCCAGGCGGGGACGGGCTGACGAGGGCCGAGCGCGACGGGCTCCTCACCCGGCGCGAAGCGCCACCAGCCGCACACCGTACGGGAGTCGGGGCGCACCCCCGGGACGAAGAGCCCACCGCCCGGTACGACGAGGACGACGGCGTCGGGGGCGATGACCTCCAGCCCCCAGGCCTCCGCGATGCGGCGCGCCGGTGCCTCGCGGCCCGGCCGGTCGTCCCCGGCGCCGGACATGACCAGCCTGACGGACGTGACGTCCTCGTCGCGGAGGGAGTCCAGCAGGGCGGCGAGGCGCGGCCACAGGGCGTCCGCCGTCTCCTCCTCCGCCCCGGTCACCACGGTCACCGTGCCGTCGTCCGACGCCAGGGAACGAGCCAGGTCGCCGATGTCGGCGGTGGTGAGCGAGTCGTCCGTGGACGACCTGAGCAGCACGATCCCGTCGTACTCCTCCACGGCGAACACGGCGGTGCCGGCTGCCTCCGGGGTGCGGCCGTGAGCGGTCTCCCTCTTGCGCTTGAGGGACCATCGGCTCACAGCCCGGCTCCGGGATCGGTCATACGGTCCTCACGTGTCTACGCCTCGGCAACCACACCCGCCCCACATCACCCGAGTAGGCCCAACTGGTGGCAGAAAAGCGGCAGTTACGTCATGAAGACTGGGTGAACATACGGCAGCTCCCGCTCCCCGGCGCGGCGGCACCGGTCAGTGGTTCTTCCCTCACTCCGCTCCTCCGCCCGCTCGCGGCACTGGGGCGGATCCGGGGAGCGTGCCGGCGCCGACGGACGTGGATGCGGCGGCCGGCCCGGCGGCGCCGTCGTCGCCCGGCCCCGCCTGCCTCTCCACGTCCGGCGCGCCCGGTGCGCTGTCCGGCGTCAGCATGAGCCCGGGCTCACCGGTGTGCGGCACCGTGGTGCCGGGCTCCGGCCGCGCGGAGTCCCCGGGCCGGGCACGCGACCATGCCCCCGCAGCCGACGGCCCGCCCGGGGCCGGCGGATCCCTGAGGGACACGACGACGTACGGAGAGCCGGGCGCGGCGTTGCCGGTCAGGAACACCTTGTCGGTGGTGGTCCACACGCCCCGGCCCGTCAGCGCGCTGACCGTGTCGCGCGGGTCGGCCCCGGCAGCCGCCCCGGCCTCCCGCACGGCGAGGACCAGGTCGGTCCGCAGGGGCTTGCCCACCAGTTCCCGGTCGCAGGACAGCAGCTCGCCGACCTCGTCGTACGGCACCCGGAGAACGGGGCTGCCGGGCAGGGACATCAGGAGATGGCCGGAGTTACCGGGGGCCCAGATGACGTACGGGTCGGGGCCGCCGGGGGTCTTCCACGGCGCGGGCTCCACGCCGCCCGGCTGATGTCCGCCGCCCGGCTTGGGCACGGCGGTGACGAGGACATCCGTGTTCAGCGGTCCCGGCGTCCGCGCACTCGGGAACCAGGTGCGTCCCGCCGTGGTGCCGTCCGCGCCGAGCAGCCGGGTCTCCGGTGCGAGGGCCCCGAGCACCTCCAGATGGAACGCGGCCAGGGCCGCCGGGTTGTCCAGGTCCCGTCCGGCGGCCGCCGCCATCGCGACCAGGCCGACGAGCTCGCCGCGCCGCGCCGGGTCGGCCCGCTCCAGGTGAAGGATCCGCGCGCCGGCGCTGTCCGGGTCGGGGGTCCGGCGCTCCCAGGCGAGCGCCGTCGCGGTCGCCCAGAACAACCGGGCCCGTTGGGCCGGCCCCACCGCGGCGCCGTCCGGCAGCCGCAACACGCGTACGGCCTCGGCGTCGAGGGCGCCGGGCCCGTCGAAGCCGCCGAGCCGCCGGGCCGCCTCCACGAGCGGGGGCAGCGGCACGAACGCGGTGAGGGCGGCATCGGTGCCGGGTGCCGTGGCGGTGTGCAGCAGCGCGGCACGGTAGTCCTCGGCGCCGAGGGCGGCGCCGTCCGGCGGACCGTCGGGAAGGGACCCACGGATCTCCCGTACGGCGTGGTCCAGCAGGTCCATGGTGAACGGCGTGGCGCCGGCCAGCCATGGATCTCTCCCGCGCATCGTCTCCAGGGCCCCGAGGCCGGCCAGCAGTCGGGGGTGGTCGGCGTCCTGCTCCACGTCCGCCCCGAAGACCGTCCGCAGGGCGCGTATCAGCCGCAGGGTCGCGTCCCGGACGGCGGGCGAAGCCGGACCGTCGTCCTGGTGGAGGCCGGCGGCACGGGCCACCTCGTCGAGTGCGGCACCGGACGGCTCGGGCCGGAACTCCAGCCACCGCCCCCGCCTGCCCCGCGGATCGGTGCTCAGGATGCGGACGTATCCGCCGCCCTGCTCCGCGCTCAGCCGCTGGATGCCGCTCGGCCTGGTGGAGGCGAACACCGTGCGGCCGGTCTCGTTGGCGGTGTGCTGGGCGTCGCTGACGGTCGCCAGGGGGTCGGCGACATAGGGGATCAGCGGGGCGTCCCCGTTGACGAAGTCCGGGCCCCCCGCGGTCGCGTGCCAGCACTCGTCCATCACGATCACGTGGTCGTCGGAGAGCCATGCCACGCTCGGCCGCCGCTTGAGGAAGGCACCGGTCGCGGTGGACCGCACGATGTGGCTCGTGCCGTCCTCCAGCGCCATGTCCGTCATCCCCGGGAACCCGTGTACGGCAAAGAAGTAGGCCGGCCGGCCCGCCCAGGGCACCGGGTCGGGGTCCTTGGTCAGGACACCCGTGACCGGGTCCTGGTGCCAGAGCTCCGTCGCCGCCGGCATCCGCCGCATCAGCCCCTCGAAGCGGGCTGCCTCGGCGGGGTGGAACACGAATCGTCCGATCGACCGGCCCTCCGCGACCTGGGTGTACGACACGACCTCGCTCTCCCAGGCGGGCGCGTCCCGCAGGTCGTCCGGCCCCAGCACCTCGCCCGGTTCGCTGACGCTCCAGGTCCCCGCCGTCTCACCGGGACGGTGCTCCGGTGAGACGACGGCCGGGCCACCCGCCGTCTGCGGGGTGAACCGCAGACGACCGCTGGTGGCCCAGGTCTTGTGGCCGGTGCGGTCGGCGACGG
This sequence comes from Streptomyces sp. NPDC091271, assembly GCF_044757505.1. Lineage (NCBI taxonomy): Bacteria > Bacillati > Actinomycetota > Actinomycetes > Kitasatosporales > Streptomycetaceae > Streptomyces > Streptomyces sp. NPDC091271. The sequence goes on from NZ_JBIVVD010000006.1 coordinate 208,094, forward strand.
CGCGCGGCAGATCAAGGCCCCGCGCCCCGGCCTCCGGGACCAGCAGGACCACAGGGGTGTCGTCCGGCAGCCCGGCCAGCACCGGGTCCAGAGCGAGCAGCTCGGCGAACACCTCCGTGGTCACTCGGTGCGGGGTGCCGTCCCCGTCCAGCACGACGACGTGGTCGTGGCCGCCCTCGGCCGCCAGGACGACGTACGGCGCCGGGCCGGTGTCGCCGAACGGGAGCTCCCCGTACGGCTGCTGAGCCGCTCCGGCCGTCTGTGCGGTGTCCAGGTTCCTGATCCTGTCACCCGTCCAGTTCCTCCCCCGGCTGCCACCGGTCCGGGGCAGCGTGCGGGCGACGGAGAACACCCCGTCCAGCATCAGACGGAAGGCGGCCAAGCCGGCGAGGTTCGTGGCCCCTTCCACGTTCTCGTCGAGTGCCACCCGGAACAGTTCGCCGCGCTGCGCCTTGCTCACGGGCGCCTGCTCGCCGAGCCCCAGGACGTACCGGGTCACCGCGTCCAGGTCGAACGGGCCGTCACGGACAGGGGATGTGGCCACCGCCCGGCGCAGGGTGTCCAGCCGCACCAGGGTCTCGCGCAGCGCCGGGTAGAGCGGGGCCGCGTCGATCCCGGGGCCGTAGAGGTCCTCCAGGATCTGGTGGTGGTCCGGCTCGACGTGCGGGCTGCCTCCCCCGTCACCGTCCTCCCAGTCCAGGATCATGTCGAGGGAGTCGACGCTGCTCCCCGGCGACGAGGGTTCCGGCGAATCGAGCAGCAACCGCGTGGGCGCCGAGGTGTCCGGCTCGCCTCGTTGCACCCGGATGAGCCGGTGCTGCTCCGGCGTCAGGCCCAGTTCGCCGACGGGCAGTCTGTCACCGAGGATCGCCGCCTGGGTGGACTGCGCCAGCGACAACGACACCCCGATCGCGTCGAGTTCGGCGAGCGACACCATCCCCTTTACCGGCTCCACCACGGGCGGAGCCGGAGGATGCGCGGGGGCGGCGGAGGCGGTCTTGACCTGTTCGGGTACGACCCGCACGCCCAGCCGTTCCGTGAAGAGTCTCGCCACCTCCTGCAACCAGCCCGCCGCGATGGCCGGATCGAGGCCGGGCCGGACGGATTCGCTCATGTAGCGGCCGGACTTGTCGTTCACCGTCCACCGCTTCAGCTCCTTGCTCCAGAGGAACTCGCCGGAGACCCGGCTCATCCCTGGCTCCGACCGGCCCGACTCCCCGAACCGCGCCGCGATGCCCGTGTGCCCGAGACCGTCCAGGTCCCTCCGCAGCGCGTCCGTCGTCAGGTCCGGCGTCACCCGCCGCATCCCGTCGAGCAGCGCGTCGAACTGTTCCTGCGTGAGGATCGCGCTCGGCTGCTCGCTGCCGAGCAGGACCCGCCCGTCCCCGGTCACGGTGTAGATCCACACCGCGTCCGGGTTCGCCGTGACCATCAGATCGGGGTCGACCTCGTCCAGGGGGATCCACAGCGGGTTCACCCGTACGTCACCCTCGCTGTCACGTTCCTCGGGCTTCACGCGCTTGGGCGCCACGCTCTCGCCGAAGACGAGCAGGTCACCGGGTTCCGCGCTGCTTCCGTCGTAGTGGTCCACCCCGTTGTAGTGGACCTCGATCACACGGGACGCGTCGCCGGGGCCGGCCCTGCGGGTGTCGGCCAGGCGGCCGTTCCACGCCACCTCGACCCGGGCCTCGAAGGTGTACGCGAGCAGGGGCAGGAAGACCTCGCCGACGTCGGTCATGTACCGGTCCTCCCAGTGGGAGACGGCGTCCAGGACCGCGTGCGTCTCCGCGGGGTCCAGGGGGGCCTCACTCGTCGGGTACAGGAGCGCCAGCTCCGTGCGCAGGCCCGCCTCCGAGCGGTCGACCAGTGTGTCCGCGTCCACCCCGTGGTGCGCGAGCAGCGAGACGAGTCCCGCCCGGTGCAGTCGCGCGATCCTGGACCCGAACTCCGCCACCGTCGACAGGCGCAGCTGCCCGATGAGGGACGGGGGCAGCCGGCCCTCGCTGCCGGTCAGGTAGTCCTCGACGGCCGTGCGCATGGCGTCGACGACGGCGGTCTCCGGGCCGCCCGGGTAGTACCCGCTCGTCGACCGGACCTCCGCACGGCTGCTCAGTTCGCGGCGTACGGTGCCGGCGTCGTCGAGCCAGGCGTACGCGGTGGGGTGGGACTCCGCCAGGGCGGGCAGCCGGCTGCGTACGTATCCGGGGTCGCTCGCCATGAACGAGAGGAAGAGGCACGCCCCGGTGCCCGGAACCCGGACGGGCCGCCCCTTGGCCGCGCCGGGCGGGCGCTGCCCGGGCTTCGGCTTCGGTGCCTGCTCGGGCTCGGGCTCAGGCTTCGGCTTCGGCTTCGGCTCAGGCTCAGACTGCGGTTTCGGCTCGGGCTCAGACTGCGGCGTCGGCTCGGGCTTCGGTGTCTCCGTCATCACCGGCTCGGGAACCGCGAGTTGGTAGTGGCGGTCGGCCAGGCTCAGCACCACGCGCGGCCTCGGGCCGTCCGGCAGCGCGTCCAGCGAGCCCGCCAGGTGCCCTGTGGGGTCGGACGGTCCCGGCCCGAAGTCCTGGAAGCGCCCTGCCTCGTCCACGACGGTGATGTCCACCCCGAACGTCCGGGCGGCCAGCACCGGCAGCAGATCGGCCGCCCCGTGGTTCCAGCCCGCCTCGCCCTCCGTGTTCCCCGGGCGCGTCAGCTGGGCGACGGCCAATGTGGCCCGGGCCGCACGGTCCGGGGTCACGGAGTGCGGCATCAGCCCTCCCAGCCCGTCGAACTCGCGGCCCCCAGGGGTGCGCGACCCCAGCGGCCCGGCCCCCCGCAGCCCCGCCCCGGTCGCCTCGGCGTCGCTGAAGGTGTCCGTGACGTCCGGGGCCACGGCGTCGAGCAGGTCCGCGTCCGACGGGTCCATGAGCCTGGCGGTGAGCATCCGTAGTACGGCGTCGGCCGCCGCCCTCCGGTCTCCGAGGTCCACTCCCTGGTCGGTGAGCAGGTGCGGCGCGCTCCTGCTCAGCCCCTCGACCAGGGAGTGCAGGAAGGCGTCCCCGTCCTCCGGCACGTCGTGCAGCGCGTACGTGACGTGGTCGGGCGAGGTCAGCCGGGCGTCCGTGCCGGTGCCGGTCCTCGTGTACGCCGGGGGCGCGGGCGACGCGGGGGGCGGCGGCACCGCCGCGGGCTTCCGGTAGGTGACCGCCGGGGGTTCCGCCCGGCCCGCCAGGCGCTCCCGGCCCTCGGCAGTGGCCGCTTCCTGGTGCCACCGGGTCAGCTGGGCCGTCGCCGACCGCACCCGGTGGTACTCGGCCGCCGCGTCCTCCGCGGTCGTCCTCAGCGTGTCGAGCAGTGCGCGCCGGTTACCGAAGGCGGTGGCGGCGGCGTCGCGCCGGCGGGTGGCCGCCCCGACCCGGCTGTCCGCCGTGGCCACGTCCTTCTCGGCCGCCGTCACGCGCCGGTCGGCCGCGACCGCCCGCTCCCGCGGAGTGACGGTGCGGACCTGTGCGGCCGCGACCCTTTCCCGGGCGGCCCGTTCGGCTGCGGTCAGGGCCGTACGGGCCTCCGCGATCTGCTCGCGTATCAGCTCCGCCCAGCCGTCATGGGCGGCCTCGCCGGTGTCGGCCGCCTCGGCGGCGTCGAGGGCCTCCCGGGCCTCGCGTACGTCTCGCTGACCGGCACTCCGGATCCGGTCCAGGCGTTCCTCCGCCGCGTCCACCGCGCGGTGGGCCGCCTCGGCCACGTCGTACGCCCGGGACAGCCGTCGGCCCGCAGCCCCGGCAGCGGTCTCCGCGTCGTCGAGGACGACCTGCGCCGCGTCCCGCTCCTCCCTCAGGCCGGTCGCCGAACGGCGCTTCTTCCAAAACGCCTTGTCCGCGTCGACCCAGGCCTTGCTCGCCTTGCCGACCGCGTCCCACGCGGCGCCCACCTGGGCGGGGAAGTTCGTGTCGTCGATCAGGCCGAGGTCCCTGGCGACGTCGTCCCTGATCCAGGTCAGGGCGTACGCCTCCGAGCCCACCGCCTTCGGGCCGGGCCTGACCCGCCCGAACGTGCCGCCGACGAAGCGCCCGACAGGGGTGTCCTTGATGCCCCGGCGCACATCGGCGACGCTCAGCCACGAGGTCGGCACGGCGAACAGGAACACCCGCCCCGTCTTGGGCTTCGTGTTGATGGAGGTCAGCTGATCCGCCGAGGTGGGCAGCGCGTCGCCTTCGGCGGCGTACGGCCCGGTGCCCGACCCGCCGACCTGGTGGAGGCCCGTCTTGTCGGAGCTGATCAGGACTCCCGCCCCGAGAGCGGAGTCCTGGACGTTCTCCCGGCCGACGGAAGCCGCGGCGCCGACCCCGGTCCGGCGGAGCATCTCCATCTTCTTGCCGTCGGCGACGGTCAGCAGCCGGGCACGGCTGAAGTCGGGCTTGGCGTACAGCTCGAGCTGCGCGCTCTCGGTGGCGGCGATGTTCTTCTCGGTCAGCCCGGGGATGCCGTAGCCCTGCGGCGTCACCGCGCGGTGGTAGTACGCCGTGAGGGCGGCGTTGCCGGAGCCGTCCTCCAGTGCCTGGGCCGAACCGGTGCCCAGCCGGGTCAGCCCGGTGTCCCTGGCCCGGCGCGCCGCGTCGGGCCCGTCCATGGAGAACCCCGCGTCGTACGACAGGGCCAGCGCGTAGGTGTTCGCCACCTGGATGTCCGCGAGGCCGACGATCCGGCGGACGTCGAAACCGGTGGCGGGGAAACGGAACGGCTTCAGGGTGCCGTCACCGTGCAGGGTGTCAGGGCCCAGCACGTACGGCGAGATGCCCTGCCGGGGCGCGGCGAGCCGCGTCAGGTCCGGGGGCGGCAGCAGATCGGTGCCCGGCTCGGCGTCGGGTGCCATCAGGCTCAGGGGCACGTGCTCGCGCAGGGTCCCGGCGGAGTGCGCCACGCTGATGACCTGCCTGCCGCGGAACCGGTCGAACCCCTTCCGTACGGGCCCCCGTTCCCCCGGCGCCGGGTCGTCCGCCTCCAGTGTGATCCGGAGGGTGTAGGGCGTGGCGATCTCCGCATACGGTTCCGTCGACGCCGCCCGGAACACGGTCAGGGTGGATTCCGTACGGCTCTCGCCGCTGGACTTCCGGCCGGAGCCGGTCTCCGTGAAGGTGGGGCCCCCCGCCACGGCCCCCGTGGTGTTCTCCGTGTGGACGGCCTCCCCCACGAGGTAGCCGAAGTCGGCGCCCCTCGTGGACTCGGCGCCTTCGGTGACCGTCTCGATGGCCCGCCGGTTCTCCTCCATCTCCACGCTGTGGTCCAGCATCTCGAACGTCGGCGTGCCAGGTTCGAGCTGGACCCTGATCCGGACCTGCCGCTTGCCGAGGCGGAGGGTGTGCCAGCCCCACGCCCCGGTGCGGGCGGGGACGGAGGAGCCGCTGCCCGTCGTCTCCTTGTCCAGGGACCGCAGGACGCGGGAGGAGACCAGGGTGCGCACGCGTTCGCTGCCCGCGTCGTCGAGCCCGAGCGCGGCCACCTGCGCTTCGAACGCGGCGAGCGCCGTCGTCGGGTCCAGCGCGTTGACGGCGTACGTACCGAAGTTCTCCTCCCGCAGCCATGGCTGCGGGGACCAGCGGTGGCGGGTGTAGCGCGGCACCTCGCCCATGCCGTCGTCGATCAGCCCCACGAGGTGGGCGCTCTTCTCCGGGACATGGGCAAGCCAGCCGCCGGGCACGGTCGTCATCCGGCCGGCCGCCGCGGCGATCCAGTCGGGCACGAGCGGTCTCCCGGCGGCGCCCCGGTTCAGCAGGCTCGATGTCAGGGCCAGCCAGTGCTCGGCGGTGCCCGACACGAGCACCTGGTGGCCGAAGCCCTTGCGGTTCATGTCGTGGACGAAGGAGCGGGTCACGGTCCTGCTCGACTGGTCGGCCGTCGACCAGGGGCTGGCGACCAGACCGTAGGTGCCGAGCAGTCCTGGTCCGGCCGCGTGGGAGCGCGCGTAGACGAGCTGCCCGCCGACGAAGAAGGTGCGGGTCTTCGTGAGCTTCCCCGCCGTCTGGCCGGTGCCGCCGAGCACCATCTCCGTGTCCATCGGCACCGACCCGGTCAGGGCCTGGATGCCGTTCACCGCCGTCAGGTGCCGGAAGGTGGCCCACAGGGTGGCGTACGGGCCCTTCCCCATCAGCCCCGACGCGCTCCAGCCCAGCGGCCCGGAGCTCTGGTCGAAGTTGGCCGTCAGATACTGCGGCTGGAAGGCACGGAGCACCGCCTCGCGGGTCGGGGCCCCCTCCTCGGTGAGCTGCCACGCACCGCCCGACCCGGAGGTCATCGTCTGCCCCAGGGCCGAGACGAGTGCCGGTGACGACACGACGTCGATGGTCAGGAACGGATGGTTCTGCAGGTCCCGGAACATCTTCGAGCCCCGGCCGTCCGCCGTCACCGGGCCAGGGCCCCCTACCAGGTCGGTGGCGCGCACCAGGCTGCCCGGCCGGGACAGGTCACCTAGGGCCAGCGCCCGCGCCCGGTCGGGGCGCAGGGTGCGTACCGGCTGGAGGGCGACGCTCGCATAGGGGTTGGCGGCGCCGTGGTGGTGCGGGTCCACCGCGGGCGCGTGGGTGCCGGGGATGCTGATGAGCACCTGCGCGGCCAGGGGGCCACCACCGATCCGGCGCCCGCCGGGGGCCGTACCGATCAGCAGGTCCTGCGGCCGGCTGAAGACGAACGGCTGGGTCCCGAGCAGCCCCAGCGTCGCCGCCCCTCGCAGCAGGCCCCGGAACCGCCAGTACCCGCCGCGGTCCACGGTGAGCGAGAGGTCGTAACGGTAGAGGTGCGACGGCCCGGCGCTCACCGTCATCGGCTCGTACGTGGCCGTCGCGCCGAAGCTGGTCTCCTCGTCGTTCTGCCACCCCCAGCGCACGCCGGCGCTCGGACCGCCCGAGTTGTTCGGGGCGCCGATGTCGTCGGTCATGGGGTCGCGGAAGGCGAGCAGTCCCTCGACGCCCGCCTCCCCGATGCGCTTGGCACTCTTCTGACCGTCCACCCGCTCCACGCCGACCGAGCTGTAGCGCAGCTTGAAGTCGTCCTGCACGCCCTCGAAGCGGCGGTTGGTCAGCTCTCCGTGCAGCCAGATGTAGCGGTGGCCCTGTCCGATCCGGCCCGGCTCGTTGAACCGGATCCGGATGCCGGTCGTGGTCAGTGCCTCCAGGTTCCCCGCCATGCTCCGGTGCGACAGGGCGCTGAGGACCTCCAGCGTGTTGGCGAGAGCCGTGCGGTACTCGTCGTCGTTCCGCCACCGCGTCGTCGGCGCGGGGCGTGCGACGGCGGACGGGTCGGGCCGGTCCAGCAGGACGTGCGCCCGCTCCCGCCAGGTCCTGTGCTCCGGCGGCGCCAGCTGGTCGAGCCGTGCGACCAGCCCCGGATACGTCGCCGCGAGCGCCGTCAGCACCTGGTCGGCGAAGGTGTCCAGGAGGGTGCGCTCCTGCCCTGTGACACCGGCCGGCCCGGTCTTCGTGCCGTCGCTGAAGGCGAATTCCTCCACCCGGTGCATGCCCAGGGTGGGCGGCCTGTCCGGGGTCAGATACGCGGGGGCGAACGGCTCGGGTGCTCCTGCCCGGAGCGCGCGCCGCAGCCCGTCGTCCCAGCCGGCCAGCCGCCGCGCCTCCGTACGGGTCATCCGGTCCACACTCCAGGTGTGGAACTGCTGCGGCCGGGCGCCGCTGCCGCTGCGCTGGACGTACACCGTCTTGCGGACCAGGTAGAGGCCGGTGGCGTCGCCCTTGACCTGGCCTGCCGTCTTGATCGCCCCGGAGCCGCCGAGGCCGGCGGTGCGCGACACGGAGAAGAGGTAGCGGAACGCCCCGCCGAACTGGAGCCGGAGATTGAGGGTGCCGTTCCCCAGGTCGAAGAAGTTGAAGGCCGGTCCCGCGACGCCGTCGATGCCGAGCGCCGCCGTCTTCTGGACGCTCCGGTCGTTGCGCACGGTCAGGGTGTTGATGTCGCGCATCTCCGCGTCGGGCGTCTCCGTGATCAGCGTCGCCCGGCCCGGCACCACATCGACGACGAAGACGCCCAGCGGCGTGCGGGCCTTGTCGTCGGCGAACAGCGGCACGGTGGTGACCCGGCCCCTCGACAGTGCGGGGCTCTGCCGCTGGAAGCTCAACGAGGAGAAGAAGGAGTTCAGTTCACCGTAGGCGGTGCTGCCCGGTGCCACGCCGATCTCCTGGGCGGCCCAGTCCCGCATCCGGGAGACGGGGCCGAACCCCTCCGTCCGGACGAGCCGGTAGGCCGACTGCCGGCCGAGCTCCAGCGAGCGGGGGATGCGCCCGGGGGACGCGGTCGTGCTCGTCACGCTGTCCGGCAGCCGCACGGACAGCCCGTCGCGCACCGCGAACCCGAAGACGGCGGGCTCGGGGCCGGTCACGATCCGGCCCTCCGCGTCGGTGACCCGCAGGTCGTAGTAGACGTGGTCCAGGTACGACCGCGAGCCGTCGAGCGCGCGGGTCTCCGTCTGGCTCGTCCCCTGCTCGGTCTGCCCGTATCCCACGCGGTCGGTGAAACCGAGCCGCAGACCGATCCGCCCGAAGCCGCTGAAGGCGGCCGCACCCACGGGTCCGACGGGCCCGCCGAGCGCGATCTGGACCGCCGACTGCATGGTCTTGCTCTGCCCGGCGGTGACGACCGAGCGGTGCATCCCGTCCACCTTGACGGGGCTGCCGTAGGTGTCGGTGAACTGCTCCCAGTCGCCGTAGTGCCGCACGACGACCGACAGCTTCCGCGCGCTGCCGTCCTGTGCGGTGTACGGGAAGACGCGCCCGTCCCCGGCCAGCGTCTTGGGCTCCTGGGTGAAGGCGTACGTGACGTCGTCCATCAGGCTCGAACCGGTCGGGCGGCCCTTCTTCGGCCGCGCCGGACGCACGGTGTCGGCCCTCGCGGACAGCAGCCGGCCGATCTCGGCCAGCGCCTGGCCGGTGCCGCGCAGGACGACGTCGCTGTGCCCGAAGGTCACGCCACCGGAGACCAGTTCGAGAAGAACCTCCGGGGGCGCGTCCTGCAGGAGTTCCTGTACGTCGTCGATGTAGGCGGGCATCCGGGAGCCGTTGCCGAAGTCGGCCCGGTCCCGGCGCCCGCCGAGCGGCCGTGGCAGGTCCCGGTCCAGGACGGGGGGCCGGGTGGTGGGGAGCACGGGGGCGTACGGCTCGGCGCCGGGCGCGCCGCCGGTCGTGGCCGGGCGGCGGACGGGTGGCGCGGCGGACTGCGTCGCCGTCGCGGTCGCGGGTGCGGGTGCGGGTGCAGTCGCGGGTGCGGGTGCCGTGGTGGCGCCGACGGTTTCGGCGCGGGCGGGGGTGAGGTCCCCGACGAGCGTGCTGATGAGCTGCAGATGGCGGCCGCGCAGGCCGCCCTGGGCGAGCCCTTCGGGCGCGGGGCGCCGGTAGTCCCCGAGGAGACTCCCCTCGACGTCCGGGCGGTGGGGAGCGACCGCGTGCCGGGACTCGTCGCGCAGGCCGAGCATGTGGGTGATCTCGTGGGCGTAGTCGACGGGGTCGGCGTCCGCCCACCAGGCGGAGCGGGTCATCTGCTGGTCGCGGCCGATGAAGCCGACGTTCAGCCCGTTGGGGTGCGGGTCGCTCTCGACGCGCTCCACGGTCACATGCAGGAGGTCACCGTTCGGCAGCCGGTGGCCCGGTGCGTTGAGCGCGGTCTCGACGCCGCTGAGCACCTTCTCCCAGACACCCTCGGGCATCCGGTCCGGGCTGCCGACACCGACCTTGACGGTGAGGTCGGTGACCTGTTCCCCGTCCAGCTCGAAGCGGCGTACGTCGAACTTCGACCGGACCGCGAACTGGGTCGTCCCACCGGGCCGTTGAGGGTCCGGCGGAGCTGACACCGGGTCCACCCAGGTGTGCGAGCGCGGCACCGGCTCCGCCCCGTCGCGCGCCGCCTCCCACGCGGGTGACCCGGGGGTGACGCCGGGGGCAGCGGGCCCCGGTGCGGGCCCGGACGCCCCGGCCACCTCGGGACGGTCCGTCGCCGGGCCGGGTTCGCCGGGCAGGTCCTCCTGCCGCGGCGAGGACGTGGGCACGGTGGATGACGGAGCGACGGGGGCGGTCGACGGCGTGACGGACTGACCTGGGGCGCCCGTGGCCGGCATGGTGGGCACCGGCGACGGCACGGTCACGGGTGCCTCGGAAGTGTCCGGCGACGCGGCCGGCGCGTCCGGCAGTGCGGCGGAGGGCCCGTGCACCGCCGTCGGCGAACCGGAGACGGCCGACGTCCCGGGGACGGCCGGGTGCTCCAGCCCCGGTTCCTCGACCGAGCCCGACCGATCCGCCCCGGTCCCCGCCCGCGCGGCCGGGGACGAAGGCACGTGCGGGGCGGGCGAGGACGCTGCGGGCAGATGCGGCGCGGTGGTTGGTGACTCCGGCGACTCGTTGCCGAGTCCGGGTTGCGTGCCCTCGCCGTCCGACTCCGTCACGCCGGGCGACCGCTGCTCCGGGGTCACGCCTGCCGCACCTCGCCCGGGCGGCGGCTGTGTCGCCGCCGACGACGGTTGCGTCGCCGCGTCCTTGGACGTCAGCTCGTCGTCGCTGGTGAGCTCGGGATCGAGGTCCGCCGTCCCGCCCGACGGGCTGGGGAGCATGGGGGACGGAGTCGAAGTCGGATTCGCGGTCGGAGTCGGAGTCGCGGTTGGAGTCGGAGTCGCGGTTGGAGTCGGGAGGACCGTCGGCGGCGAGGAGAGCGTGGAATCCGGAAGCGCGGACCCTGACGGCAACGGGCCGGACGACGGAACGGGCTCAGGGCCCGTCCGCGGGTCGGACGTGAGTGCCGTGGGGAGCGAGGACGAGGTCAGCGGCGGCACGACCGCCGGGGTTGCCACGTACGGCGGCGGTGGTGTGGTGACCGGAGGCGTCGTGGTCAGGGGCAGGGTGCTCCCCACGACCGTGCCGGGGCCGGGGCCGGTCCCGGTCGCGGTCGCGGTCGCCGGACCGGGGCCCGGCACGGAGCTGAGCCCAGGACCGGCGGACGGCACCGAACTCGACGGGCCGTCGGAGCCGCCCGGCCCTCCCGTACGAGGCAGATCGTTGAGCCCACCGGGGCCCACCGGCGGAGCGAAGAACTTGTTGTTCAGCCACAGCGCCCCGCCCCCGACCGCGGACTCCGCGTACATCCCGAACACCCCGCTGGTGCCGGACCCCACGAACGTCTCCCACTTGAACTCCCAGTTCCCGTCGAAGAGTCCGTTGACCAGCACTTCCGCGAGCGTCTCGCTGAGCCCCGAGACGACGAAGACCGCCGGGACGTCGTACACGTCGTTCAGCACCTTGGTCACGAACGGATTCGGCTTGGGGAAATCGATGACGTCCAGGTTGTCGAAGTAGTCCCCGCTGTTGTTGAGCCAGTTCTTGAATTTGTTCGAGAAGTACCCGCCGACACTCTCGAAGAGGCCGCCGAGGGCACCGAACGCCGCCGCCTTGCCGACGTCACCCCAGTCGATCCCGTCCGGTTTACGGCCCGGCGGGTTGAACGCGATCTGGGCGAGCTTGACCGCCAGCGTCTGGATGGCCTCCGCGAAGGCCTCGCTGAGCGCCGGGGCGATATGGGTCATCCGCAGCAGCCGGTCGATGATCATCAGCAGCGCCAGCCGGCTGCGGGCACGGGCCAGCGCCATCTGGGAGATCGAGGTGCCGCCCGTGAAGAACGCCATCGCCGCCAGGAAGGCCAGCTCGATCAGGAGCATGACGATCTCGGCGATGATCTCCCACTTCGACTCCTGGATCTTCATCGAGTAGTCGATCTGACCGTCCGCCATGTCGTCCAGCTGCCGGACCAGCTCCTGGAGCCGGTTGATCCCCCCGTCGTCCGTCAGCAGGGACAGACCCTGGACGTAACCGCGCGCGACGTCCTCCGGCAGCGCACGGCCGGCGTTCTGGACGGACTCCTGTACGGCGTCACGCAGTTCGAGGACCCGCTTCCCCAGGTCGAGGTAGAGGGCACGGCTGTCCCACGCCAGGTTCTCCCTGGCCTGCAACGGCATCTCGCCGAGCAGGATCCAGAGCATCTTCCTGACGTCCTCGGGGAAATTGATCTCCTGCACTCAGCGCTTCCCCTGCCCGCCGTCGCCCTGGAGGGCCTCGTCCGTCTTCCGCTGGTGGGCCTGGATCTGTTCGGTGGTGTCGGTGCGGGTGCCCTCGATGTTCTCCAGGTTGGTGAGCGTCGCCGAGACCAGGGCGTCCAGCGCCTCGTACAGGCCCTGGGTGATGTCGGTGCAGTACCTGTTGTTCTCCTCGTACTTCGGACGCACCTCGCGGGCGAAGTCGTCCGTCCAGCCGGGCCATTCCGTGTAGTCGTTCTCCTGGCGACGGAAGGCCTCACCCATCTGCTTCGCCAGGGCGGGCAGGTTCTTCATCTCCTCGATGCTGCGCCGCAGACCGCCCGGGTCCGCCTCGTACAGCCCGCTCATGCCCGTCCGCCTCTCCCTGTGCCCGGCCGTCCGTCGTCGGTGTCGTCGTGGATCTCGTCCCGCAGCCGGTCGCGAGCCGTCCGCCCGCCGCCCCCGGCACCCTCGTGGGCGGGGCCGAGGATGCGGTCCCAGTCGACGTCGAACCCGCCGAACTCCGGGGCCACACCGCTGGGCCGGGTCAGCGGCTCGAAGACCTCCCGCACCCGGTGTGCCATCTCCGCGCGCCCCTGGTCCGCGGCCTCCAGCACCGACGCGGCGAGCTGGCCGGCCGGCATGGAGCGGTACCGGCCGTCCAGGAAGCGCAGCCCCGTCAGCTCGCCCTGCGGCCCGACGGTCACCTCGACGGTGCGGTCACGCGAGCGCACGGTGTGCGAGGCATCGCGCAGGTCCTCCTCCGCCCGGGCGACGGCGGCCTCGACCGCCTGGAGCTCGGCCATCGCCTGGGCCACGCGCTGTTCCATGGGCTCGAGCGGATCTCCCGGAATCATCGGCCGATCACGGCGGGCGCCCCTCCCTCGTCCGTACCCCAGACGTCCTCTTCCTCCTGGATCCAGGCGTCCCTCGCGCGGTCGCCGCTCTCCGTCTGCGGACGGGCCGGAGCACCACCGCCCGGGGGCGGGACCATCGGCATGCCACTCGTGGTGGTGGCGTTCCGCGGCAGGGCGATGGGGGCCTCGTCGGGCGCCCTGCTCGCGGCCGACAGGCCCGCACCACCCCTGTTCCTGCGGTTGCTGACGACCTGACCGCCGTCGATCACGTTGCGGATGCGCTCGGAGGTTCCCTGACCGCCCTGACCGCCACCCTGGCCACCCATCGGCATCCCGCCCATCGGCATGCCGCCCATGGGTGTGCCGCCCGTCTGCCCGGCGCCGGACGTCGAAGAGCCGGGCAGCGAAGAGCCGGGCAGTGAGCCGGTGTTCAGGGGCGTGCCGATCATCGGCGTGGAAGCCGAGGCGGCCGCCGCCCGGTCGAACGGGGAGGCGTAGGGGAGCTCGTCGTACAGCTCCTCCTCGTAGGGGGAGCCGGATCCGTAGGAGGCCCCGTCGTACCCGGAGAGCGGGCTGCCGGTGCCGCCGTTCAGATAGCCGGAGGTCGTCGTGCCGTCCGGGAGCGTGTAGCTGGTGGCGCCCGTGCCTGGGTCCAGGACCGAGCTGCTGCCGTCGGGGAACTCCGTGACGAGCCGCCCCTCGGAGTCCAGGTGGGACAGGCTCCCGTCGGGGTTCGGCAGGGTGTCGCCGGTGTTCAGCGGGCCGGTCATGGACGTGCCGTCCGGACGGGTGATCGTCGCTGTGTGGTTCTGCGGGTCGATGGTCGTCCTGCTGCCGTCCGGATGCTCCGTGACCACCCGGCCGTCACTGTCCATGTGCGTGACGGCGCCGTCGGGGCCGGGGAGACCGTCGCCCTGGTAGACGGGGCCGCTGATGCTGGTGGGGGAGGTGAGGTCGTCACCGCCGAGGGAACCGTCGAGCGACCCACCGTTGAGGGACCCGCCGTTGAGGGGCCCGCCGTTGAGGGATCCGCCGTTGAGGGACCCGCCGCCGACCGCTCCTGCGTCGGCCGAGATCCTGCCGAGCGCTTCACGCGCCGCCGAACTTCCGTCGAGGTCGCCGCCGTTGAGGGTGCCGCCGTCCAGCGACCCGCCGTTGAGGGAGCCGCCGTCGAGGGAGCCGCCGCCCAGCACCTGCTGTCGCTGCTCGTCGTACGCTGCCTGCGCCTGTGCCTGGGCCTCCTCGCGCTCCTTCTCCTGAGCCTGTTGCCGCTGCTCCTGCTCGGCCTGCTGCTGCTCGGCCTCCTTGCGCGCCGCGTCCTGCGCGGCCTCGGCCTCCTTCTCCTTCTCGGCCTGCTTGGCTTCCTGTTCGGCCTGCTTGGCCTCCTGCTCCTTCTCCTTCTCCTCCTGCTTCGCCTCCTGCTCGGCCTGCTTGGCCTCCTGCTTCGCCTCCTGCTCGGCCTGCTTGGCCTCCTGCTCGGCCTCCTTCGCCTCCTGCTTCGCCTCCTGCTCGGCCTGTTGCTCCTGCTGCTCCTTCCTGGCCCGCTCCTGCTCGCTCTTCGCCTGGTTCATCTGCAGCAGCTGCATCTGCTCCTGGCGCCCCTGGGCCTCCTCCTGCTTCTTCTCCTGTTCGGCCTGCTTGGCCTCCTGCTCGGCCTGCAGACGTTCCTGCTCGGCCTTCTGCTCGGCCTCCTTGGCCTCCTGCTTGGCCTCCTGTTCGGCCTGTTTGGCCTCCTGCTCCTTCTCCTTCTCCTCCTGCTTGGCCTCCTGTTCGGCCTGCTTGGCCTCCTGCTCCTTCTCCTTCTCCTCCTGCTTCGCCTCCTGCTCGGCCTCCTTCGCCTCCTGCTTCGCCTCGGCCTCGGCCTGCTTGGCCGCAGCCTCCGCGTCGCGCCGGGCCTGCTCCTCCTTGGCGGCCTTCTCCTTGGCGTCCTGCTCGGCCTTGGCGGCCTTCTCCTTGGCGTCCTGCTCGGCCTTGGCCGCCTTCTCCTTCGCGTCCTGCTCGGCCTTGGCAGCAGCGGCAGCCGCGGCGGCGGCCGCCGCCTGGTCCTTCTGCCACTGCATGAACTCTTCCTGCTTCTTCGCAGCCGCAGCCGCCGCGGCCTCCGCATCCGCCTTGTCCTTGGCCGCCTGGTCCTCGGCGTACTGGGACGAGAGGTCGTCGCCGCCCCTGGTCCTGATGGACCCGAGGTCGAAGTTCTTGGTGCTCCAGCTGTTGTGCACCTGGCGGATCGCCTCGTCGGCGGGGCTCACCAGATTCTCGATCACCGACGCCTGCCAGTTCTCGATGGCCCTTTCCCCGACCTTCTTCCACGTCGAGAGTTCCGTCAGATTACCGAAATTATCGGCTTTACCCAGACGGGTCGCATCCTGATTGAACGTATCCGTCGTGTGATAGGTGGTGTAGTAGGACGCATACTGCCCACCCGTACTGTTTACTTTATAAGTGATCTTCTTTATATTGTTGTGCCATACATGATCTGCTATTTCCTTCAGCAGGTCATGGAGCCATCGCAGCGGGTTCCCCATATAGAGTTCCCAGTCCATCCACCGGCGGTGCAGTTCGACCACCGCGTTACGGAAGTCCGTCTTCGCCTGGCGTATCTCGTCGCCCTGGAGGGATCCGGTCGTATCCGCCGGCCGCATGTCCTTCTCATAGCCGGCGTACTGCTTGCCGATCGTGTGGACGAGGTTCCAGAAGACACCGGCGGCCTGGCCACGCCACGCCTCGTTCTGCTCGGTCCCGAGCCTGCTCTCCCACTCCTCCACGGCCTTGCTGCGCGCGGCGAAGAACTGGGCGACCCGGTCGAATGAGGCCGCCGCCGTGTCGAAGGAGCCCAGCGAGACGGCCTGGTCGTTCGGCACGTCCACACCGTTCCAGGCGAAGCCGTGCGTCCCCTGGTCCTTGTACAGCAGCGCCTCCAGCGCCCGGCCCGTGCCGTAGCTGTACTGCGTGAGGTCCTCGGTGCTCCAGGTCGCCTTGTCCCCCGACAGACCAAGGTGATTGTCGTACTGGCTCTTGAACTCGCCGCCCTCCACCACGCCCCCCTCCGGAGGGCCGTCGTTGCTCTTGTTGCCGAGCAGGGTGAAACGCGCCTTGTACATCGAGATCTGGTCGCCCGTGGACGCCGTGTCATCGCTGGTCGCGTAGAACGGAATCACGAAGTCCGTGTTCTCGATGCGCCAGCCGGAGTTCTCCACCATCCAGTTGAGGTCGTCCACATCGACGTACGTCACGGAGTTCTGTTTGCTGATCTCCACCTTCATCTGCGGAATGCCCTCGTTGCCTTCGAGGCTCTTGAAGAGGGTGTCGCGCGCAGGTGCCTTGTATCCGGTGAAGAACATCACCGCCTGCTGCCAGGAATCGTTGGCCGCGGTGAGCGGCTTGACATTCTCGTCGGCCATGATCAGTCGTCGTCCTCGCCGCTGCCTCCGCCGAGCACGTCGTCGACATCCGAGAAGATGTCCAGCAGTTTCTGCCCGTCGATCTTCTCCAGATTGTCCCCCTGCGTCTTGAACAGATCCTCGATCGTGCTCTCCAGACCTTCCTCGATACTGCTGAAGAGGGTCTTCTGTTCCTCGAGGATCGTGACGATCTCGGTGATCATGTCGACCACCGCCTTGTTGAGGCGCTGCCCGTTGGTGAGGGTGTCCTTCACCATGCCGCCGATCGTCAGTGGCACGGACGCCCCGGCCAGGGTGCCCTCCGGGCGCTCACCCTCCGGCAGCAGGTTGGAGAGCGCGGGTGCGTCCGTCCCGTCGCCCTGGATCTTCCGAATCTCCTCCGAGAAACCCTTGATGTCCTGGCTGAGGAATTTCTCCAGCCAGGCCTTGTCCAGGTTCACGGGCGTGCCCTGCGCCATACCGATACCTCCTGGTGCCGTGGGGACAGAACATGAGGGCGGCCGCCGCCACGGCCCGTGCCGGGGGCAGCCGCCCGTGGGGATGTGCCGCGCGGTCAGCGGCCGACGCGGACGCCTTCCCACAGCTGGGTCAGTGACTTCTCGCTGTACTGGTAGCTGCCCGAGACATCGGTGAGCAGCGCCGAGTGGCTGGCGAGCAGGCCCTTCATCGCGTCCACGGCCGAGTTCCAGGCGACCTGCTTCTGCGTGTACACCTGGCGGTCCTCGCCCTCCCAGGTGTTCTTGAGCTCCTGCAGCTCGGCGTCCAGGTTCACGAGGATGCTCGCTATCGCCTTGGTCTGCTGGACCATGTCGTCGGCGGCATTCTGCATATGGGAGTAGTCGACATAGATGTAACCGTCGCTGAAATCACTCATGGTCCGGCCTCGTTTCGCAAGGGGTGGGGGAATGCGGGGGCCCAGCGGTTCGGAGTCAGCCCTTCAGCGCGTCGAAGACCGACTGCGACTGGCTGTAGGCCTGATTGATGGACTCGTTGGACGATCCCTGGGTCATGCCCTGGGTGCGGAGCGTCTCGTTGAGCGTGTCGACCATCTCCCGGACGTTGCGGGAGATGATTTCCGCCTGGTCGTCCCACTGCTTCAGCAGGTCCTGATAGGCCTTGCCGTCCGATCCCTTGAGGCCGGAGGCGAGGTTGAACTTCATGTTCTCGACGTCCTGCCGGCTGCGCTGGACACCGGTGAACGCCTGCTCCAGAGCGGTCACACCGTTCTGTGTGGCGCGTGCTTCCGACTGCTGCATGCCCGCCATGGACAGCACCTCCTGGTAATGGCGACACCTGTGGGTGTCGTGTCAATCAAACGTAGACAAAGGGAAGTTGAGGCAGCAACGAAAGGCTGGGAATTCCTCGGTCCGCCTTGCTCTATTGGCAGTCACCGCCCCTGGAATTCACTTTCCGTACGCCACGCATTTCCGGTAACCCGTCATTTCGGATCGCACCGGGCCGCGGTGGTCGCGGAGCGTCCGGTCGCCGCCGCCTCGGGTGTCAGGTCCGGCCCGGTCGGCAGCATCGCCAGCAGCGGGGCCGGCAGTCCCTCGGCCGCGCTCGCGGTGTAGCCGAGGGCCTCGGCCGCCTTCTCCGTGCCGACCCGGTACTTCATGCCGGTGTCGGTCACCAGGTAGACCGTGCCGCCGACCTCGCCGCCGCCCGCTCCGAGCGCGTGCACCAGCGCGCCACCGCCCGGCGGGACGGTGATCCGGCCGACGCGCACACAGGCCGGGGTCAGCCCCTCTGCCGGGGCCTGCGCGGCGGTGCCCAGCGCGCCCTGCGGGGTGAGCACCACGCTCACCCGCGTACCGGAGTCGCCGGCCTGGATCCGCACACAGAGGGTCCGCCCGTCCTCCAGGGGCACCGCCTCGGGCGGCGATTCCGGAAGTTCCCCGGCGGCCGTGCCGGACGGCGCCCGGTGGTCCGCGAGAGCGTCCGCCCCCAGGTCGGCAGCGGTGGCCGAGCGACCGTCGTAGACCTTCTTCCTGGTGTCCGGGTCGCCGAGCACCAGGGCGGCACCGGTGGCCGTGAGCGGCACGAGGCCCTCCTCGGTCAGCAGGTGGTAGCGCCCTGCGGCCCCGGGGACGATGATCCGGAAGACCTCGCCGATACGGGTCTCCCGGCCACCCAGTACGGGTCCCTTCCCGCCCCGCCCAGCGACCTCGACGGGCTCCAGACCGGGGCCGGACGGAAGGGCGTTGAGGAACGCGGCCGACACCCGCAACCGGGGAGCCGAGGCGTATCCGAGCGCTTCGGGCGCGCCGCCCGCACGGTCCAGCCGGAGCTTGCTGCCATGCCACACCAGGTAGTCGGTGCCGTCGGGACCGCTCACCAGCAGTCCCCGGTCCGCGGGCAACCCCTGCCCCCCGGTGCCCGCGCCCACGGCCAGCGTGGTGGCCGCGGAACCGGTCGCGCTCCCCGAGCACACCTGCCAGGCGCCGGTCTCCAGATCGCCGGCGGCGGGCAGGGCGTCGGGGGCGCCGGCGATGCCGACCGGTGTGCCGTGCGGGGTGCCCCGCAGCGAGGCGCCCCCGACCTGCGTGGTCTTCATCTCCGCGCCCGCCAGCAGCCGCGCGGACGCGTAGTTGCGTACGGGACGCAGCCGGCCGTCCAGGTAGAGGTAGCGGGAGCCGGTGTCCTTGTCGACGACCAACGTCCCGGCCTCCTTCCAGGAGTCCGTCGTGCCTGGCTTCAGCAGCCCGAAGACGAACGCCCCCGCGGACAACAGCACGGCGATGACGATGCCCAGGGCGATGCCCCGGTTGGTGCGCCCCTGCGGGCTCTCCGGTGCGTCGGGATCGCCCCGGAGCATCCCGGAGGTGAGGCGCCCCATGACGAACATGTGGGCCTGGACCTGATCGCGTTTGGACTGCACGGCGCTCCCTCGGAATCAGGCGTTGAGGGCGCGCAGGGCGCCGTAGACACCGAGCACCCACAGGGTCAGCGGCAGCAGGCTGATCGCGGTGGCCGAGTGCAGCAGCTCCCCTGCCCGTCCCCAGTACGGCACCAGTCGGCGGCCGGGCACGGTCCAGGAGAGGATCGCGGCCAGCGCGGCGACGGAGAGCAGGGTGCCGGTCACCAGCAGCCGGGGCCCCGGATCGGCCGTCCAGGCGCCCGCGACCGCGAGCAGGAGGGCGCCTCCCGCGGCGGGCACCACGAGGGAGAGCCGTTGCCAGACGTGGCCCAGTCCGCGCGAGTGCAGCGCCAGCAGCACGATCAGGACCGACACCAGGACGGTCTCGGGCAGCCCGGCATGGCGGACCAGCACCCCCAGGCAGCCGGCGCAGATCAGCCCGACCGCACCGTAGAGCGAGGTCATCCAGCCGTCGGCGAGCACGGTCCGGTTCGCGACGAGTGCGGTGGGGTGGGGCTCGATGCCCTCCTGGAGCTGCTGGGCGTTGGTGGGCAGCGGTGGCATCCGCAGCCCGGACATCCGGAACGACAGCGAGGGCACGAAGGCGCCGAGCACCACCGCGGCCAGCACACAGACCGCCGCCGCCTCCGCCGGTGCGAGGTCCGCGGTGATCATCAGAACGCCACCGAGGACCCCGAACACGGCGATCACGGCCGCGCACAGGAACAGCGCGGCGAACGCCGCCACCACCGCGAGGGCGAGCACGGCTCCGCCCGTGCCGGCCGCCGATGCGGCGAGCAGCCGCGGCCCGAGGACGTCCTCGTGGTGCGGGCCGCCGAGGTCGCCGCCGGTCAGCAGCCAGCCGGCCAGCGCCAGATAGGGACCGACCATGAAGCCGAGTGCCGCGGCCGCCCCGGCGTCACCGACCGCCCGGCTCGCCGCCGCCGCCCCGGCCAGCAGCAGCAGCCCGGCGAGGGCGGCACACAGCGCACGGGTCCCCGAGTGCGGTGCGGGGAGCGCGAGGACGAGGAGCCCGGCCAGGAGGGCGGCCACCGCGAGACCGCACAGCACCCGCCGCCCCGCCGCGGGCCCCCAGCCGTAGGGGCGGCCGTTCATCGTCGTGGAGATGCCGTCCACCAGGTCGTCGAGGTGGACCTCGGGCAGCGCTTCGGTACGGGGCCTGAGATAGACGGTCTCGCCGTCGCGCAGGTCGTACGAGTCGAGGGTGCGCTCCTCGTCGAGCGGAAGGCCGCCCAGGCGTTGCAGGACCCAGCCCCCGTGCTCGATGCCCTCTTCGGCGAGGTCGTCTCCCGCGTAACCGAGCACCGCCGGCAGGAGATCTGCCACGGGTACGTCGGCGGGCACGGCGAGGTCGATGCTCCGGGCGGGAGCACGGACGGTCAGGCGGCACACTCCGGCCACCTGGATGTCGGTCATGGGGGCCTCTCTCCCGGGGCACGGCCACCGTGCGGCGCGGGCGCCCGCCTGAGCCACGAGGGCTCCAACGAACGCCGCTGCCCAGGGTGTTGTGGGGGACGTCCGACGGATCGTAAGCACGGCGGTCCCTCTCCCGGAGCGCCCGGAGGGGGGTGACGGCCGACTCTCCGCCAGCGTTCACTGATCCGCCCCTGGGCGTTGTCCGTCCGTTCACGGCCCCCGGCCCATGCTTTCGTCGAACCCCTGTGTGACCCGTCTGACGATGGAGAGCCTTCCTTGAGCGTGGTCCTGTTCCGCCGGCCGGCCCGTCGACGCGGCCCGGAGATGCCCGACGGTGAACTGAGCCTGCAGGAACCGCCCACGCTGCCCGAGGTCGTCCCGGACTCCTCGGCCGTCTGGACCTACCTGCCGATGGCGCTCATGTCCGTGTCGATGATGCTGATGTTCATGCGGCCCGGCATGACCAAGGGCAGCGGCGGCTTCATCTACCTCGCGCTGGGCCTGATGGTCCTGTCGACCGGGGCGATGATGGTCGGCCAGGCCATGCGCAGGAGCAGCGAGCGCAAGGAGCGGCTCAAGGGCGAACGCCGCGACTACCTGCGCTATCTGGGCCAGACCCGGCGCAAGGTCAGGGCGGCCGTCGTCGACCAGCAGCGCGCCCTGGCCTGGCGCCACCCCGAACCGGCCGCACTGTGGTCCCTGGTGGGCTCCACCCGGCTGTGGGAACGCCGCCCGCAGGACGAGGACTTCGGCGAGGTCCGGGTCGCCGTCGGGGAGCAGAAGCTGGGGCTGCGGCTGACACCGATGGCGACCAGCCCCGTGGAGGACCTGGAGCCCCTCGCCGCGCACGCCCTGCGCAGCTTCATCCGCGCGTACGCCACCGTCCCCGAGCAGCCCATCGCGATCTATCTGCGGGCCTGGGCGCGGGTGCTGTTCCGGGGCGACGAGGAGCAGATCCGCTCCGTGGCACGCGCGATGGTGGCCCAGCTGGTCACCTTCCACGCGCCGGACGACGTCTGGGTGGCCCTGTGCGTGTCCGACGAACGGCGGCCGGACTGGGAGTGGGCCAAGTGGCTCCCGCACCACATGCACCCGCAGGAGAGCGACGGCGCCGGCCCGGCCAGGATGTCGGGGGCGGCGTTCAACGAGCTGGAGGACCTGCTCGGCGCGGAGTTCCTGGAACGCCCGCCGTTCGACCCGGACGCGGCCGCCGGACGGGAGGAGCCGTTCACCGTCATCGTCGTGGACGGCGGCACCGTGCCGGCCGGCCACCGGCTGGACGGGCCCGGCCTCCGTAACACCGTCGTCCTCGACCTGTCCGGGGCCCTGACCTGGCGCCCCGGCCGGGTCACCCTCCGCTTCGACGTCACCCCCGACTCCTTCGGCCTCGTCCGGACCGACCGCGACCGCAAGGAGCAGACGACGCTGCTCGGCCGCCCCGACCGCTTCGGCCCCACCGGCGCCGCCGCCCTGGCCAGGCGCCTCTCCCCGTACCGCATGGGGACCGGCACCGACACGGGCGAGCCGCTCTCCACCAACGTGGAGCTGACCGCCCTGCTCGGCATCGGAGACCTGTACCGCCACGATCCGCCCGGCCTGTGGCAGCGGAACACCGGACCCGCCCGGCTGCGGGTGCCGATCGCGGTCGGTGCGGACGGCACCCCGGTGGAGCTCGACATCAAGGAGTCCGCGCAGGGCGGGTCGGGCCCGCACGGGATGCTGATCGGCGCCACCGGCTCCGGCAAGAGCGAGCTGCTGCGGACACTGGTCCTGGCCTTGGCGCTCACCAACTCCTCCGAGACGCTCAACTTCGTCCTGGTCGACTTCAAGGGCGGCGCCACCTTCCTCGGTCTCGACGAACTCCCCCACACCTCGGCCGTGATCACCAACCTTGCTGGCGAAGCCGCCCTGGTCTCCCGCATGCAGGACGCCCTGCACGGTGAACTGATCCGCCGCCAGGAGCTGTTGCGCAGCGCCGGCAACTACGCCTCCGCGCTGGACTACGAGAAGGCCCGCGCCTCCGGCGTCCCGCTCGCCCCGCTGCCCAGCCTCTTCGTGGTGGTCGACGAGTTCAGCGAACTGCTCTCCGCCCACCGTGACTTCATGGAGCTCTTCGTGATGATCGGCCGGCTCGGGCGCAGCCTCGGCGTGCACCTCCTGCTGGCCTCGCAGCGGCTCGACGAGGGCCGTATGCACCAGCTGGAGAGCCACCTCTCGTACCGCGTCGGCCTGCGTACGTTCTCGGCGATGGAGAGCCGCGGCGTCCTCGGGGTACCGGACGCCTACCAGCTGCCGCCCCAGCCGGGCAGCGGCTACCTCAAGTCGGGCGTGGAGGCGCTGACCAGGTTCCGCGCCGCCTACGTCTCGGGCCCCTACCGGCAGCGCGCCGGCGGGGCGAACCAGGCCAGGGTGGCCAGCCAGACCGTGCCCTGGACGACGGGTTACGTGGTGCCGCGCCATCTGCCCGCCGCCCCGGACCCCGAGCCCGAGCCCGACGAGACCGGCGACACGCTGCTGTCCGTCGCCGTGGAGCGGCTGCTGGGCGCGGGCCCGCCCGCGCACCAGGTGTGGCTGCCGCCGCTCGGCCTGCCCCCGACACTCGACCAGATCCTGCCGCCGCTCACCCCCGACCCCGCTCTGGGGCTGACGACGACGGGCTGGGAGGGGCGCGGCCGGCTGCGGGTGCCCATCGGCATCATCGACCGGCCCTTCGACCAGCTCCGCGACCTGCTCCAGGTCGACCTGGCCGGGTCCGGCGGGCACGTGGCCGTCGCGGGCGGCCCGCAGAGCGGCAAGAGCACCATGGTCCGGACGATCCTGACGTCCCTGGCGCTCACCCACACCCCCGACGAGGTGCAGTTCTACTGCCTCGACTTCGGTGGCGGCACCCTCGCGTCACTCGCGGGCCTGCCCCACACCAGCGGCGTCGCGGCCCGCCTCGACAGCGAACGCGTGGGCCGTACGATCGCCGAGGTCAACACCCTGATGGCGGCGCGCGAGCGCTTCTTCCTGGAGCACGGCATCGACTCCATGGCGACGTTCCGGCGCCGTCGCGCGGCCGGGGAGTTCCCCGAGGAGCGGCACGGTGACGTCTTCCTCGTCATCGACGGCTGGTCGACGGTCCGGCAGGACTACGACCACCACATCAGCACGTTCAACGCGATAGCGGCGCGCGGGCTGAACTACGGCATCCACCTGATCGTCACCACCGCCCGCTGGGTGGAGCTGTCCTCGGCCGTACGCGACCAGGCGGCCACCCACCTGGAGCTGCGGATGGGCGACCCCATGGACTCCGGCATCGACATGCGCCGTGCCGCCACGGTCCCCCGTACCCCCGGCCGGGGCCTGACCCGCGAGGGCAAGCTCCACTACCTGACGGCGCTGCCCCGCATCGACGGGGTGGAGGGCGCCGACGACCTCGCCGAAGGGGTGACCGGTCTGGTCGCCGCCCTCCAGGAGTCCTGGTCCGGGCCGCCCGCACCGCCGGTACGAATGCTGCCGACCGCGCTGCCGTCCTCGGAACTCCCCCCGCCGGAAGGCGACTTCCGTATGGCACTCGGCCTGGAGCAGGAGGAGCTCTCGACGGTCTGGCACGACTTCAGCGAGAGCCCGCACATGATCGTGGTGGGCGACAGCGAGAGCGGCAAGACCAATCTGCTGCGGCTGACGGCCGAGGCCGTGATGGCCCGCTACACCCCGGCCGAGGCCAGGATCATGGTGGTGGACTACCGCCGCGAGCTGGTGGGGGTGGTCCCCGACGCCTACCGGCTCGGCCACGCCGTCTCCATCGACGCGCTCAAGGACCTCGTCGACGGCGCGGCCCGCGCGGTGCGCACACGGGTGCCGGGCCCCGACATCGCGCCGGCCCGGATGAAGCTGTGCGACTGGTGGACGGGCCCGCGGCTGTTCGTCCTCGTCGACGACTACGACATGCTCGGCACCGGCCCGATGAACGCCCCGTTCGACCCCCTCCTGGACCAGCTCGCGCTCGGCTGGGAGGTCGGGCTCCACCTGGTCGTCGCCCGCTCGGCGGCCGGGGCGGGCCGGGGCCTCGGCGACCATCTGCTGCGCAGGCTCCAGGAGGTCAACACGCCTGGTCTGCTGCTGTCCTGCCCGCCCTCGGAGGGCTACGTCTTCGGCAACGTCAAGGGCCGCAACCTCCCGCCCGGCCGCGCCACCCGCATCGCCCGCCGCAGGACGGTGCAGATGCAGACGGCCCTGCTGGACACGCCCTGAGGTCGCTACTCGTCGCCGGCCGGCCGCCAGCGCCGCGCCCGGCCCCGGGGCAGTGCCACGCCCGCCCCCGCCAGCAGCAGGACGAGCCCGCCGCAGATCCCGGCGACGAACAGCGCCCGGTCGCGCGGTCCGTCGGGCGCCGGTGCCGCCACATGGGCGGGCGCCGCTTCCGGTACGCCACCGAGGCCGCCGTCCAGCACCGCCGTCATCGCCGCGTACGGGTCGAGCCGTGGTGGCGTGGCCGGGTACGCCGCCCCGATGAGCTGGCGCGCGGTCCGGGCCGCCGTCATCCCGGGGTGCTGCGCCCGTACGAGCGCGGCCGCCCCCGCGACCTGGGCGGCGGCCAGTGAGGCTCCCGAACCGAGGTAGTGCCCGGCGCCCTTCGGCCCGACGCTGACCACGGCGTCACCCGGCGCCGCGAGGTCCGCGCCGCGCACACCCGGCGCGTTCGCGGGCCGCCCTCCGTCCGGACCGAAGTCGGTGACCGCGACGACCCCCGGGGCCGCCGCCGGCCAGTACCAGGGCGCGGCAGGCGCGTACCCGCCCGGTTCGTCCCGGTCCTCGGCGAGCGCGTCCGGCGCGGCGGGTGCCACGACGAGGGCGTCCCCCGCGGTGGCATGGGCGACCGCGGCGGTCAGCTCCTTCTCCCCCGTGGCGAGCGCCTGCCCGACGTAGACGACCCCGGCCCCCGCGTCCACGGCGGCCCTGATGCCCGCCGCCACCCGGCCCGGCGTCGCGGCCCCCCGCCGGTCGGTGCCGCGTACGGCCAGAATCCGTGCGCGGGGCGCGACGCCCGCCGGCCCCACCCCCTCGATGCGCGCACCGGCGATGATCCCGGCGGCGAAGCTCCCGTGGCCCACGCAGTCCTCGCCCGCTTCCCCCAGCGCACGGACCCGTCCGGCGAGCGCCGGAACGTCCGTCCCCACCCCGGTGTCGACCACGGCCACGGTCACCCCGTCGCCGTCGTCCAGCGTCCACGCCCGGGACAGCCCCAGGGCCCGCACCGTCCAGGGCTCCGCCTCGGCGCTGCGGCCGGACGCGGTGGCACACGCCTCATCCCGGGCGAGAAGGCCTCGCACGACGGGGAGTTCGACGGTGTCCGCCGCGACAGCGGGCGTACTGCCCACCGTTACCAGCATGGCGGCCACGGCTGCGAGAGCCGCCGTCGCTCCCGGTCCTGCGGATGCACGGTGGCAGCAAGCTCGTCGCATGGCCCACACGCTAGGCACCGCAGATGACGTCGGGGCGACGTGTACGGCACAGCACCGCCACCCTCGACGCCCGCCGGGACACCCGCCGTTCCCCCAGGCTTCACCCAGCGCACACCGAGGCCCTCCCGTCCCGTCCCCCGGCGTCCGGAAGTATCGGACGCGGCGGCGAAGCGAGGGGGTTCAGGGCGTGTCACGGCAGTTGCTCACGGTGTCACCGGAACGACCGAACGGTGGTTTCCGGACGATCGGTGAGGCCCTGGCCGCGGCGCGCACCGGAGCGGTGATCCAGATCGCCCCCGGCCGCTACCCCGAGAGCCTGACCGTACGCAATCGGGTCACCCTCGTCGCCGACGGGGAGGCCGGCAGCGTGGAGATATGCCCGCGCCGTGGCAGCGCCCTCGTCCTCCTCGCCGACGCGGTGATGCTCACCGACCTCACCCTGCGCGGCGGCGCCGACGACCTGCCCGTCGTGGACGCGCCGCGCGGCCAGCTCGGCATGGACGGCTGCACCGTCCACGGGTCGGGGTGGACCGCCGTCCTGGCGAGGGAGACCGGAGCACTCGCCCTGCGGGGCTGCCGCATCACCAACCCGGCGGGCGCGGGCATCGTGGACATGTCCCCCACGGGCAGCGTCGTCGCCGACTGCGTCGTGGAGAACCTGGGAACCTCGGGCGTGGTCCTCAGCGAAGAGGCCCGTACGACGGTGCGCGGCTGCCGGATCCGCGACACCCGGGGGAACGGCGTCCTCGCCAACGGCTCGGCACAAGGGGTCGTCGAACACTGCGACATCTCCGGTGCGCGCAAACCCGCCGTCGCCCTGGAAGGCAGCAGCTCGACCCAGGTCAGGCAGACGACGGTGCACGACACGGCTGTCGGTGTCTACATCACCAGCGACGCCCGGCCCGCCCTCGAAGAGGTGACCGTCCTGGACACCACGGGACTCGGGATCGCCCTCGCCTCGGGCGCCGACCCCGAACTGCGCCGCTGCCGGACCCAACGCACCGGTGGCGGCGGGCTCGTGGTCTCGGAACGCTCCCGGGGCACCTTCGACGGCTGCGAGTTCGACGCCTCGGCCGCACCCGCCGTCCTCGTGCGGGGATCGAGCACCCCGATGTTCACGGCCACGTCCGTCCGCGACTGCGCGGCAGACACGGGCACTTCGGGCGCGGTCGTCCTGGAGGACGACTCACTGGCGGAGTTCGACGGACTCGACGTCACGGACCCGGCCGGGACGGGCATCCTGATCCGATCCGGCGCCCAGCCGCTGCTCCGCCGGGCGCGGGTCGCCTCGCCCGGCGGCCACGGAGTCGAGGTCGTCGAGGGCGGCCGCGGCAGGCTGGAGTCCTGCGAGGTCCGCGGGGCGGGCAAGGCCGGCGTCCGGGCCGCCGACGGGGGCCGGCCGGAGATCGCCGACACCACCGTGGAGGCCAGCGGTGAGGCCGGCATTGTCGTCGGCCCCCAGGGAGCCGTCACCGTGCGGGACGGGAGCGTCCGGTCCTCCGCCGCGTCCGGCGTCCTCGTCGAGGGCGGAGGCGAACTGACCGCGCTGCGCCTCCACTTCACCGCCTCGGGTGCCCACGGCGTGCTGCTGGCGGCCGGATCCCGGGCATCCCTGGACGATTGCCGGGCGGACGCGAACGTGGGGGACGGCATCCGCGTCGACACCGCCGAAGCGGTCACCGTCACCGGATGCGCCGTACGCGACAACCGCGGCGCGGGCCTGCGCCGGACCACAGCGGGCGACCGGCTCGTCGTCGAGCACCTGATCAGTGCCGACAACGCGCTCCCCGACTCCTGGGGTGAATCGGCCGGCACCACACCGGGCCAGGCCGGCGCGCCCGGTCGCAAGGCCTCACCTCCGCCACCCGCCGGCCCCCTGGAGGAGCTGGAGTCACTGATCGGCCTCGCCGACGTCAAACACCAGGTCCGCACTCTCGTCCACCTCAACCAGCTGGCGCAGCGACGCGCCCGTCTCGGCATGCCGGCCCCGCCCATGAGCCGCCACCTCGTCTTCTCCGGCCCGCCCGGAACCGGCAAGACCACCGTCGCCCGGCTCTACGGCGGGATCCTCACCGACCTCGGCGTCCTGCGCTCAGGACATCTGGTCGAGGTCTCCCGCGCCGATCTGGTGGCACAGATCATCGGCGGCACCGCCATCAAGACGACCGAGGCCTTCAACGAGGCCCTCGGCGGGGTCCTGTTCATCGACGAGGCGTACGCCCTGCTCTCCGACAGCAAGGGGTCCGGCGCCGACTTCGGCAAGGAGGCCGTCGACACGCTGCTCAAGCTCATGGAGGACCACCGCGACGACGTCGTCGTCATCGCCGCCGGCTACACCGGCGAGATGGACTCCTTCCTCACGTCCAACCCCGGCCTGGCCTCCCGCTTCACCCGCACCGTCGAATTCGCCAACTACTCGGTCGAAGAGCTCGTCACCATCACCGAGTCCATGTGTGAGACCCACCGCTACGAGCTGGACCCGCGCACGCTCGACGCCCTCGCCGCGCACTACACGTCCATGACCCGCGACGCCTCCTTCGGCAACGGCCGGGCCGCCCGCCGTGTCTTCGAGGAGATGGTCGACCGCC
The DNA here is from genome assembly GCF_044757505.1 of Streptomyces sp. NPDC091271. Taxonomy (NCBI): domain Bacteria; kingdom Bacillati; phylum Actinomycetota; class Actinomycetes; order Kitasatosporales; family Streptomycetaceae; genus Streptomyces; species Streptomyces sp. NPDC091271. The sequence continues at coordinate 236,709 of NZ_JBIVVD010000006.1, forward strand.
AGGCCTTCCGGCTGAGCAGCATGGCCGAACCCGCCGAGAGCGACCTCTCGATGCTCCTGCCGGACGATGTGGCTCCGCCCGCCGATCCCGCGAGTGGTGCGTCGGACTCCACCGAACTCCTCTCCCGGCTCGACTCCATGGTCGGTCTGGCAGCGGTCAAACGTGAGGTCAACGACCTGGTGTCCCTCCTGGACTCCTCCCGCCGCCGCAAGGCCGCCGGTCTGCCGACACCCAAGGTCAGCCACCACCTGATCTTCTCCGGGCCTCCCGGCACCGGTAAGACCACCGTGGCCCGCCTCTACGCCGGGCTCCTGCACTCTCTGGGGGTACTGCCCCGGGGCCAGCTCGTCGAGGTGGCACGCGCGGACCTCGTCGGCCGTTACGTCGGCCACACCGCGCAGCTCACCAAGGAAGTCTTCGAAAGCGCCCTGGGTGGTGTGCTGTTCATCGACGAGGCCTACACCCTCACTCCCGAGGGGGCGACCTCCGACTTCGGACGTGAAGCCGTGGAGACACTGCTCAAGCTGATGGAGGACCACCGTGACGACGTCGTCGTCATCGCGGCCGGCTACACCCACGAGATGCGGCGCTTCCTGGATTCCAACCCGGGTCTCGCCTCACGCTTCTCGCGTACCGTGGAATTCGAGCACTACACCACCGACGAACTCGTCGGCATCATGGCCCGGCACGCCGCGGACTCCGGATACGACTGTCCGGACGACACGCTCAAGGCTCTTCACAGTTATGTGGACGCGCTTCCGCGTGACGCCTCGTTCGGCAACGCGCGTACCTCGCGGCAGATCCTCGACATCATGACCACGCACCAGGCCCGCAGGCTCTCCGGACTGGACTCCCCTGCTCTCGACGTGCTGCGCCGGCTGCTCCCCGAGGACGTTCCGGCCCTGCCGGGTCGCTGAATCACCGCGGTCGTCATGGTTCAGGCGTCCAGTCGGAGGTGCTGACCGGGGAAGATGAGGTGCGGTCCGTGGTCCAGGGCCTCGCGGTTCAGCTCGTACAGCGCGGGCCAGCCACCGGACACGTCCGCACGCTCGGCGATCGCCGAGAGGCAGTCACCGGGCTCGACGACGTACGTCTCCGTGTCGGCGAGGTCCTCGGAGTAGTGCGTCGCGCCGCTGTCACTGCCGGCGGTGCTGTCGTCGCTGTCGCTCGTGCTGCCCGACGTACTGCCGGAGGACGTGTTCCCGGACGACGTGCTGCCCGACGACGTGCTGCTGGACGAGCCGCTGTTCGAACTACCGGTCGACTGGCGCTCAGGGGCTGTCTGCGCCGTGTCACTCCCTTCGACGCTGCCGCTCTCGGCGCTGCCGGACGAGGAGCTCGACGTACCGTTCGCACCGAGGCGTCCGCAGTTGGGCCAGGCGCCCATTCCCTGCGACCGGGCGACGCGTTCCCCGACGGCGATCTGCTCGGACTTCGTGGCGAGGTCGGCGCGGGGCGCGTACTTCCCGCCGCCGTAGGCCCGCCAGGTGGACGGGGCGAACTGGAGGCCGCCGTGGTAGCCGTTGCCGGTGTTGGTGTTCCAGCGCCCGCTGCTCTCGCACTCGGCGATGCGGTCCCAGTCGGTGCCCGCCGTGACGGTCGGCGCGATGACGGCCCGGGCGGGGGCGGCCTGCGCCGGTACGGCCTGGGCGGGTGCCTGGGCCGGGGCCTGGGCGGGGGCGTCGGCGACGCTGCGGCCGGCGAGGCCGAGCACGCTCAGGAGGACGAGCAGAAGGGCGAGCACCGATTCGACGGGCCGCTTGGCGAGGGGTGATGCCGGCATGACGGTATTTCCTCCGCTGTGCTCCGGAAGGTGTGCAAGGGCACGAACAGATAAGCCGCCGATATTCTTTTCGTTGGGCTTTGACGCGTTCAACGCCCGCACATTCACTCGGGTGGAGGGTCCCTCATGGCACTGTTCGGTAACGCGCACACCGTCGATCCGGCGGCCGCGCAGCGTGACTACGCACGGCTTCTCGGGCAGGGGGAGCAGGTGCACGCCGCGTATCTCCTGATCCGCGACACGATCCTCTTCACCGACCGCAGGCTCGTCCTCATCGACAAGCAGGGGATCACCGGCAAGAAGGTGGAGTACCACTCCGTGCCGTACCGGAGCATCACGCACTTCGCGGTGGAGACGGCTGGGACCTTCGATCTGGACGCCGAGCTCAAGATCTGGGTCTCCGGTTCAGCGACGCCGATCCAGAAGACGTTCACCAAGGGCGTCGACATCTACGAGGTGCAGGCCGTCCTCACCCAGTACGTCGCGCGCTAGCCCGGTCCCGGAGCCTGGCCATCTCCGTGCGGATCGCCGGCAGCCGGGCGTACAGCGCCTCTCCGGGGCAGTACGTCGAGAAGGTGTCACGGTGGCCGGCCACGGCGTGGAGGTGGACCACCTCACCGCGCCGGTACAGGCTGTCGTCGTTCGTCGAGACCAGACGCACGAAGCCCCGCGGGTCGACGGTCCGGTCCAGTTTCCACGCGCCGACCTTCGCGATCCCCTCGATAAGCGCCTTCGGCACCGGCACGCCGGGGTCGAAGGTGCCGAGGGCCGCGATGCCCACACTGTGCGCGTTGAACCCGGTGGTGTGGGCCCCGCGCACGGAGCGTCCGACACCCCCCGCCCTGCCCTCGTACACGGTCCCGCAGCGGTCGACGACGAAGTTGTAGCCGATGTCGTCCCACCCCTCGCCCCGGACGTGCATCTCCTCCATCGCGCGGAGCATCTTGGGGGCGTCGGCGCAGTCGTAGCTGTTGGTGTGGCCGGTGTGATGGACGAAGACGGCCTTCACCGCCCCCGTGTACACCGCGTGCTCCTTCACCAGGCTCTCGTCCGCGTGCCACTGCGCCCGGCTGACGATCGCGGGCCGTGGGGCGGCGGGCGGCGCAGCCGGCTTCGCGGTGGCCCGATCGGGCGCGGCAAGGCGTACCGGCGCGTCCCGGAGGACCAGGAACGCCAGCGGCACGACCATGGCGCACACGGCGGTTCGGCGAAGCCACATAGGGCCACCATGCGGGCTGACCAGCGACGTCGCAGGCGCCCACACCCAGTCGGGTGACCCCGTACCGACGCGGCCCCTGCACCGTCCGGGGGTCAGGAAACGGCGACCGCCTGCTGCTGTTCGATGATGCGTGCGGCGCGGTGCGGGGAGGTGTCGAGCCGGGCCAGCACGCCCGGGACCGCGTTGTTCGGGAGGATCAGCTCGAAGAGGGCGGAGATCTCGCCGACGAGGTCCGGGGGCTCGGCCATGGACTCGGTCACCAGCTGGACCCCGGTCCACGCCCCGACGAAGAGCCGCGATGTGGCCTCCGGATCGACGTGCGGAAGGAGCTCACCCCGCTCCCGGGCCTCGGTGAGTATCTCCGTACCGAGGGTGATCCAGTCGGGCCAGCGGGTGCCGAAGAGCCCGCGTGCCCGTGGGTCGACGGAGAGCCGGATCGAGGCGCTGAGCAGGGGCTCCCGCGGCAGGCGGTAGGCCAGCAGGAGAGCTATGTCCACCCATTCCTGCAGCTTGAAGGTCTGCGGGGTGACCCCGTCCGAGGTCACCGCCTCCTGGAGGACACCGCGGGCCAGCTCCTCCTTCGACGTGAAGTGGAAGTAGAGCGCACCCCTCGTGAGGCCGGCCCGGTCGAGAATCGCGGCGATCGTGGCGGCGTCGTAGCCGTGCTCGTCGAAGACCTCCGCCGCGGCCTCCAGGAAGATTCTGCGCGTGCGGATCGCCCGTTGCTGTCGTGCCAACTCGCGCTCTCCTTGAACGTGGCCTGACGCTTCTTCAAAAAGTACCGGTGAACCGGTATCATATCAGCGCCGTAATGCCCATTTTGTTCTATGTCCGGGAGGGCTGTGCCCGACATACCTGTTGCTCCGCCCCCGCCGCGCGACGCAGCGGAGGACCAGAAGGGCATCCCCAAGGAGTACGTCCACCTCGGACGTCCCGACATGGTCTTCCTGACCGCCTGGCGGCGCCTCGAAGATGGCGAGTTCTCGCTCTCCGCGAGGTGGCCCGCCCCCGAGGCCGGGCTCCCGTACGACCCCCGCGTGCTCACACAGACCATCCGGCAGAGCGGTCTGGTCATCGCGCACGCGGCGTACGGCGTTCCCCTCTCCGATCAAACCCTGCTCCACTACTTCGACTTCACCGTCGCCCCGGGGTTCAGCATTCCCCCGGAGGGCTCCTGTGATCTCGCCGTCGAGGTCTCCGTCACGGAGCCCAAGAAGCGCGGGCGGTCCGTCAGTTCGCTCGGAATGGACGTCCGCGTCCTCCAGGGTGACAGCATGGTGGCCCGCGCGGAGTCCGAGTTCGGCTGGATTTCTCCGCGCGCCTACCGCCGGCTCCGCGGTGGGCACCTCGCCGTCGACTGGAACGCGTGGCCCCTGCCCGCCCCGGTCGACCCCCGCACCGTCGGCCGGCACTCCCCGGCGGACGTGGTCCTGGCGGCCGGAAACCGGCTCCGCCACTGGCAGTTGCGCAACGACGTGGAGAACATCGTGCTCTACGACCACCCGGTGGACCACGTCCCCGGACTCGTCCTGATGGAAGCCGCGCACCAGGCCGCGCACGCTGCGGTGCACCCCGCTCGCTTCGAGGCGACCACCGTCACCAGCGCGTTCGAGCGGTACGCCGAATTCGACCGCCCCTGCTGGGTCGAGGCGGAGACCCTGCCCGCCGGCCCCGGGGAGATCTCCGTCCTGGTCACCGCTGAACAGGACGGAGAAACGGTCTTCCGGGGCAGGCTCACCGGTCCCTGCGGCTGACCCGGCTCACTGGTTGATGAAGCCGCCGTCCACCGGCATGACCGTGCCCGTGAGGAAGGGGCAGCGGTCACTGAGCAGCCAGGCAGCCGCGTTGGCGATCTCCTCCGGCTCAGCCGTACGTCCTTGCGGCGTACGGCTGTTGACCATCTCCTCAAGCCCGGGATTGCGCCCGAACCAGTCGGCCGTGATCTCGCTGCGGGTCGTGCCGGGCGCCACCGCGTTGACCCTGATGCCCTGTTGGGCGTACTCGTCCGCGGCAGCCCGGGTGAGGCCGACCACGGCATGCTTGGCCGCTATGTAGGGCGCGGCCGTCGGTATGGCCACCAGGCCGCCCACACTGCTGTTGTTCACGATGGAACAGCCCCTGGTGTTGGGCAACATGGCCGCGATCTCATGGCGGAGGCAGTTCCAGACACCGCGCACATTGGTGTCCATGACCGCGTCGTAGACGTCATCGCCCATGAGATGGAGGGGAGTCCGGTCGCCGCCGAGCCCCGCGTTGTTGAAGGCGGAGTCCAGACGCCCGTAGGTGTCGACCGTGAAACCGACGGCGCGGGCGGCGTCCTCCGCCACCGTGACATCGCAGACGACGTACGAGGCTTGGGCCCCCTTGTCCCTCAAGTCGGCCACCAGCGAGGCCAGTCGGTCCTCCCGGCGCGCGGCCAGGACCACCGTCGCACCTTCCTCGGAGAACACCCGCGCCGCCGCCGCACCGATACCGCTGCTCGCCCCGGTGATCAGGACGACTCTGTCGTGGAGAAGATCGCTCATGGCGGCAGTCTGGCAGGCACTCCGGAACCCGGCCAGGGCCGTTCCCCCGGACCTCGTCCAGGCCCCCAGGGACCCGACCATAACCGACCGATTGTCCTGTTTTCGTCTCACCCTTCACCGGATTCCGACAACGGACCGCACAAGCCCCCGCCCGGAGGGCCCCGCGGTACTCTGCGGCATGCTCGCCATCCAGTTCGACCGCTTCGGTGGTCCTGACGTACTCCGCCCCGTGGAACTGGCCGCTCCCGTGCCCGGCCCCGGAGAGGTGCTCCTCACCGTCGAGGCCGCCGGGGTGAACTTCGCGGACACCCACCAGGTGGACGGCTCCTACCTCGCCGCCGACGCCCTGCCGTACGTCCCCGGCAGCGAGGTCGTGGGCCGCACCCAGGACGGCCGGCGGGTGCTGGCACGGGTCTCCCACGGGTACGCGGAGCAGGTGACCGCCAAGGAGTCCGGCGTCGTGGAGATCCCCGAGGACCTCGGCGCGGCCCAGGCACTCGCCCTCATGATGCAGGGCCTGACCGCCTGGCACCTGCTGCGGTCCGCGGCCCGGCTGCGCAGCGGCGAGACCGTCGTCGTGCACTCCGCGGCGGGCGGGGTCGGCAGCCTGGCCGTCCAGCTGGCCCGGGAGTTCGGAGCGGGCCGGGTGCTGGCCCAGGCCTCCACGCCGGACAAGGAGCGGCTCGCCCTGGACCTCGGGGCGGACGCGGTGATCACCTACCCCCTCGCGGAGAAGGCGGACATCGTCCTGGACGCCGTGGGCGGGGAGCTCTTCGGCCAGGCCCTGGACTCCCTGGCGTCGTTCGGCCGGCTGGTGACCTACGGCAACGCCGCACGCGACGGCTTCACCCCCGTCGACCCGGGCCGGCTGGGCCGGCTCAACGCCTCCGTCGTCGGGTTCTGGCTGCGCCCCGCGCTCGCGGCACCGGGCGGGGTCAGCGGCCCCCTGAAGGAGCTCTTCACCCTGGTCGCCGAGGGCCGCCTCAGGCCCGTGACCGGCGGCAGCTATCCGCTGGTCGACGCCCGGCGCGCCCACGAGGACCTGCTCGCGCGCCGGACCACCGGAAAGCTGATCCTCACCCCCTGAGCAGCCGGCTTCCGGGGCGGCCCGCGGCCTCCCCGGCGCCGTGCCCCCGGACGCACCGCACCCCCGGGCCCGGAGGCCTCGGGGGTGCGGTTCGCGCGGGACGGGGCGGAGGCTCAGACCTCGCCGGGAGTTCCGAGCATGGCGGACGCGTTCTCCAGCGGGGTGAGGGGCGCCGCGGGGGCGGGCACCTCAGCCGGGCGGCAGGTGAAGCCGAGACGCGACAGCGCCCTGGTCACCTCGCCGGCGGAGAAGTCCCGGCGGTCCTGCCGGGTGATGATCTCGCCGACCTGCTTGACGGGGTAGACGCGGCGGTTGACCACCACCGCGTCACCCGTGACGGGCTCGGGCTTGACGCCCTTCATCGAGTCCTCGACCTCGTGCTTGAAGAGGTCGAAAGGGAAGCGGGCGATGACACAGCGCATGGTGCCTCAACAGGGTGGTCGTGGAGAAAGCCGGACAGGGTCGGCCGGGTTCCCGGCCGGGCGACTACGCGGCCTTGTTGGCCCGGCGCTGCGCCGACGCCGCACGCGCCTGCGGCGTCGGCGTGTTGGCGTTGGAGCGGCGCCCCTGGCCCGGACGCGCGCCGCGCCGGCCGCGGGGACCGGAACCGCTGCCCTTGGCGCGCTCCGACACCGGTGAGGTGATCGTGACGGGCACACCCGACGGCGCCTGGGCTCCGGTGATGCGGTTGAGCTCGGCCTCGCCGGAGCGGACCTGGGCGATCTGCGGCGTGATGCCGGCGTCCGCCATCAGCCGGGTCATCTCGCGGCGCTGGTTGGGCAGCACGAGCGTGACGACGCTGCCGGACTCCCCGGCCCGCGCGGTACGCCCGCCGCGGTGCAGGTAGTCCTTGTGGTCGCTCGGCGGGTCCACGTTGACGACCAGGTCGAGGTTGTCGACGTGGATGCCACGGGCGGCGACGTTCGTGGCGACCAGCACCGTGACATGACCGGTCTTGAACCGGTCCAGGGTGCGGGTGCGCTGGGGCTGCGACTTGCCGCCGTGCAGCGCGGCCGCCCGCACACCGCTGTGCAGCAGGTGGTCGGTGAGCTTGTCCACCGCGTGCTTGGTGTCCAGGAACATGATCACCCGGCCCTCACGGGCGGCGATCTCGGTGGTCGTGGCGTACTTGTCGGCGCCCTGGACGTAGAGCACGTGGTGCTCCATCGTCGTCACCGCACCGGCTGCGGGGTCCACCGAGTGGACCACCGGGTCGTGCAGGTAGCGGCGGACCAGCAGGTCCACGTTGCGGTCCAGGGTGGCCGAGAACAGCATCCGCTGCCCCTCGGCGTCGACCTGGTCCAGCAGCTCGGTGACCTGGGGCATGAAGCCCATGTCAGCCATCTGGTCGGCCTCGTCGAGGACGGTGATGGCGACGCGGTCGAGCTTGCAGTCGCCGCGCTCGATGAGGTCCTTGAGCCGGCCCGGAGTGGCGACCACGACTTCGGCGCCGCCGCGCAGGGCGCTGGCCTGGCGGCCGATCGACATGCCGCCGACGACCGTGGCCAGCCGGAGCTTGAGGGACCGGGCGTACGGGGTGAGCGCGTCGGTGACCTGCTGGGCCAGCTCCCGGGTGGGGACGAGGACCAGGGCCAGCGGACGGCGCGCGTCGGCACGGTTGCCCGCGGTGCGGGCGAGCAGGGCCAGGCCGAAGGCGAGCGTCTTGCCCGATCCTGTGCGACCGCGGCCCAGGACGTCCCGTCCGGCGAGCGAGTTCGGCAGGGTGGCCGCCTGGATGGGGAACGGCACGGACATGCCCTCGGAAGCCAGCGCCGCAAGGAGGGGCGCGGGCATGTCCAGGTCCCCGAAGGACTCGGCGGCGGGGAGGGCGGGGGTGATGGTCACCGGCAGGGCGAACTCGCCCGAGACGGAGGAGGAGCGGCGGCCGTAGCCACCGGAGCGCTTGGGTCCGCCGGAGCGGCCACCCGAACCCGGGGCGCCCTGGCGGCCGGATGCCGTCCCGCGGAATCCGTTGGCGGTACGACTGCCTGCGGATCCGCCGGAGCGTGTCCGGGAAAATCGGTCGTTCGTGCGAGCTGTGCGATCGCGGTTCAAGAAGAACCCTTCCCTCGAATGGCACGTATCGAGGGATTCTTTCCGGGCGGCTGCAGCCATGTACGGCGCCAAGAATCGCAAGAACGAGCCGATGAAATATCGAAAAACGAAGTCCGTCCGCCGGATGAACCAGCCGGATTCGGCACTCCATATGACTGCAGATAACTGCCGTGCCCCGGCCCGCCCTCACCGGGAATTACTCCACCGGTGCGACGACCTCGGCACGGCCGGGAAAACACAACGAGCTGGGGCCCGCACCCCAAGGTGCGGGCCCCAGCTGCGCCGTACGCCTGAGCGATCAGGCGGGGGTGATGTTCTCCGCCTGCGGGCCCTTCTGGCCCTGCGTGACGTCGAAGTTCACCTTCTGGCCTTCCTGCAGCTCGCGGAAGCCCTGGGCGGCGATGTTCGAGTAGTGGGCGAAGACGTCAGCGCCGCCACCCTCCTGCTCGATGAAGCCGAAACCCTTTTCCGCGTTGAACCACTTCACGGTGCCAGTAGCCATGTCATATCTCCTTCGGGGCGTTGCCCGTGGGCCCACACTGTGTGAGCCCTACGTCGCCGCAAATGATTGCCCCGACCGGAAGAAACCGGAAATACAAAAGCGCGCCCACCGGAGTGAAAACGGTGAGTGCACTTGAAGTTTTGGGAACCACAACTGCAACTGAGATCAACAGTAGCACGATTCGGGCACAAGCGAGCTGTACGCCATATCACTATGGTTCACTCCATCGCGCAGGGCATAAACCCTCACCGCTGATTGCGCGTATTTCTGTGCCGACCGAAACAGATATACACCCGTGCGCCGGTCAGGAATCGACGCCGCTCCGGCCGGGCGCGGGCTGCCGCAGTTCCTCGTTGAGACGCAGCGCCTCCTCGAGCTGGTCCTCCAGGATGACGATGCGGCAGGCTGCCTCGATCGGCGTGCCGGCGTCCACCAGCTCCCGGGCCCGGGCCGCGATACGGAGCTGGTAGCGGGAGTAGCGTCGGTGACCTCCCTCCGAGCGCAACGGCGTGATCAGTCGGGCTTCGCCGATGGCCCTGAGGAAGCCGGGCGTCGCACCGATCATCTCGGCGGCCCGCCCCATCGTGTACGCGGGGTAGTCGTCGTCGTCGAGACGGTCCGTGGCATGCGACGGGGACTCCGGGGGCATCTGCACCTCTTCTGTTGCGCACCGACCACCGATGTGGCCTGGCTGCACGAGAAACCCTAGGCGTACGGGTAGGTCATGTCTATTGCCGCCGGAACAGGTTTCCGCCACCCCACCGGCGTCGCCCGCGTGCGGCCGCCGACCGGGCGGTGCCCGGCGGGAGCCCTCCGTAGCCGCATGACCACCCCAACAGGGCTGACCGACCGGTCAGTTGTCGGCAGACCGGCGAACGGTCATACTGCTCGGGTAGCCCTTCACGCATCCCCCGTCGTGAAGGGCTACGTTCACGCGCGGCCGCCGGTGTCCGCGCGGCCCGCGCGACCCGGAGCACACCCAGCATGAGCGGCACGGACACGACCACGGCCACCACGGTGGCCCGCAGGGTCACGGACGTCCTACAGCCCCGCAATGTGCTGCTCGTCGGCATGCTCGCCATCGGGCTGGCGTCCGCCGGCGACTGGACAGGGCTCCCCTGGGGCTTCCTGGGCGCCCTCTGCGCCGGACTCGTCCCCGCCGGCTACATCGAGTGGGAACGCGGGCGCGGCACCTGGGGCGACCGCCATGTCGTGGACCGGACCCAGCGGGCGCCCATCTTCCTGGTGATCCTCGGCTCGATCGGTTCCGGAGCGCTGATCATGGTGCTGGGCCACGCTCCCCTCGGCATCCTGGTCGCGATGATCTCCCTGTGGGCCATGACGACGGTGCTCCTGGCGGTCAACACGGTCTGGAAGATCTCCGTGGACTCGGCGGTGGCGTCGGCCGTGGTGGCCCTTCTCAGCGTCACGCACTCCCTGTGGTGGCTGTGCGCGGGCGTGGCGGCATTCGCCGTGTGCTGGTCGCGGGTGGCGCTGCGCTACCACTCGGTGGCCCAGACGATGGCGGGGGCGGCCGCGGGCGCTGCGACGGCGGCCGGCTTCCTCTTCGCCTGACCACCGATCTCGGCCCGACCACCGATCTCGCCTCACCCTCGATCTCGCGTGACCACCGATCTCGCTCTACCCCCGGTCTCCCCCGACCTCCCCGATTGCGGAGCCGGCCGGGAGCCGGTTACGTGGACGCGGGGGCCGCGCAGCGATGTCACCGGGAGGCACGCAGATGCCCAGGAAAACCGCGAGCTCCAAGGTCGGCCTGCTCCTGAGCCTGGGCAGCAGCGCGATCGCCGTCGTCCGCACCGTCAAGCAGATGCGCCGGGCCAGAGGCACCCAGGGCAAGATGACCGCCGCGAACACCGTGGCCGGGCTGCTCCCCCTGGTCACGTCCGCCCTGATCATCCTGCGCCGACTGCGCGGGCACTCCCGGCAGCACTCCGGCTGAACCGGCACCGCCACCAGGGCCTCTCGCTCAGACCGCCCCGTCCCGTATCCGTCCTCGCAGCCTCTCCAGCACCCGGGCCCTCAGCAGTTCGTACTCCTCGCGGAGCCGCACGATCTCCGCCGGACGCTCGACGACCACACCCCCTGACACCAGCTCGTGCGGGGCGAACTGCTCCCGCGTCAGGTCGATCTCGATCCCCATACCCAGCCGGTTCCACCAGTGGTAGTCGACGCGGACACCGTCGACCCGCACCTCTCCCCGGACCAGCGCACCGCCCAGCAGGTCGTTGATCACCAGGGCGGTGACGCCGCACTGGTCGCGGGCCGGGTTCCCCGGATCCCACTGCGCCCGGTGCGCGGGCGTGGTGGTGTCCGCGTCCCAACTGCTGCGGACGGCGGCTTCGATGTCGGTGAGCAGCAGGGGTTCCATGCCGTGGATCCTCGCACCCGCCACTGACAACGCCCCGTACTGCGGGCGTCGGTCAGTAGCCCCGGCTCCGCGAGACGAGCACCGCGATGTCGTCCTCGGCCCCCTCGGCGAAGCGGTCGACGACCTCCTCCAGCAGGTCCTGGAGCCGTCCGCTCACCGGCATGGTGAGCCGTGTGAGCCGCTCGATGGAGTCGTCGATGTCCTCGCCCCGGCGCTCCACCAGGCCGTCGGTGTACATGAACAGCACCGTCCCGGGACCGCACGGCAGCACCGCTGTCCGGTATCCCCCGAGGCCCGTACCGAGGGGCGGTCCCACGGGCATGCGCGCCACCCGCGCCCCGGACGCCCCGGGGTCGATGAACACCGGCGGCGGATGTCCCGCGCTGGCCACCGCGCAGACCCCCTCCTTCCGGTCGACCACGGCGATCAGGCAGGTCGCAGCCCGGTCGAGGCCGGAGTGCTCCACGGCCTTGTCGAGCCGCTCGAGAATGCGGTGCGGGGGCTGGTCGTCCTCGGCCATGATGCGCAGCATCGAGCGGTAGTTGCTCATGGCGACGGCGGCCTCCACCCCGTGCCCCATCACGTCGCCCATCACCTTGAGATGCCGCCCCCCTTGCAGTGGGATGGCGTCGAACCAGTCCCCGCCCACCAGCGCCCCCGCTCCCGCGGGAAGGTAGAGGGACGCGATCTCGATGCCCGGGTTCGGCCCCCGCGGCTCGGAGAGCAGGGAGCGCTGGAGTTCCCGGGCGACACGGTGCTCGTGCGTGTAGCGGTAGGCGTGGTCCACGTCGACGGCGGCGCGGCCCGCGAGCGTACGGGCGACGACCACGTCCAGACCCTCCGTGAAGGGAGGGGAGTCCCCGGCCCGCAGCAGGCTGAGCGCCCCCAGCGGGCGTCCGCGCGCGGTGAGCGGGACGACGACGGCCGAGTGGAGGCCGACGGCCCGGTAGGCGGCGACCCGTTCGGGGGTGGGCTCCGAACGGCTGAGCTGCTCGTCGCCGTACAGGTTCTCGATCACCGGCTCGTCGGCTGCCAGGCAGCGGGGCACGGCCGCGTCCTCCTGGTAGTCGATGTCCGTACCGGGCCCGCCGAACTGGGAGATCGCGTCGGCGAGTTCCGGGATCGCGGCCAGCCCGGCCCTCCGCAGCCGCAGCACTCCGGCCGGCGGTTCACGCCGGGGGCGCCCGTTGTCCTCCGGGATCATCTCGACGACGGCGACGTCGGCCATCACCGGCACCACGAACTCCGCGAGTTCCTGGCAGGTGGTCTCCACATCCAGCGTCGTACCGATCTCGACGGCCGCGTTGTCCAGGAGCGTCAGATAGCTCCTGGCCCGCCGCAGCTCCTCCCGCTCGTTCTGGGTCGCGGTGACCTCCTGGGCGATCGCGATCAGCCCGCGCACCCGCCCGTGCTCCTCGTACCGGTGCAGGGCCACACGCCAGTACCTCCGCTCGATGACGGAGTCCACCCAGGTCTGTCCGCTGGTGGTGATCTCACGGGGCCTGCCGTCGGCCAGCACCTGACGCATGACGTGCGTCCGGACGCGCATGTCCGGCAGGACCTCGGCGACGCCCCTGCCCAGGTGCGCGGCGGCCGGCACCCCGTTGAGCCGTTCGAGTGCCGGGTTCACGTACACATAGCGAAGCTCCGTGTCGAAGACCGCCACCCCTGCCGGGCTGCTGCCGATCAGCGCGGCCAGCGCCGTCACGTCGAAGGGCGGCGGATCGGCGTGCTCTTCGGCCTGCAACGGAGCCTCCGGAGGGATCATGCCGGGCGGGGGCGGAGCGCACGGCCCTCACGGGCCACCGGGCGCCCGGCCCCTCATCGTCCGCCGTCCCGCACCGCCCCGCATCTCCGCGTGACCGGCCTGCCGGCGTCGAGTCCGTCCAGCGACAGGGTCCCTTCGGAGGCCGTGGCACCCCGCGGCAGCCCGAACGCCACCTCGACCCGTTTCGGCACCGGTGCGAGGCCCAGCAGCCCGGTCACCAGCAGACCCGCCAGGTGGTGCCAGGCCGGAGCCCGGCGAATCATCGCGTGGTCGCTGCCGGGGATCGTCACCAGACAGGTCCGGGCGCCCGCCCGGCGTGCCCTGGCCGTGAGCGACTGGGACGCCAGCGGGCTCGTCACCCGGTCCCGCGTGCTGTGCAGCAGGACGACGTCGCGCCCCGCGAGCTGCGTCACCGGGTCGCCGGGCGGGCACCACGGCGCGAGGCCCACCACCGAGCGCACCAGCGGGTGCCCGGCGGCGTGGAGGGCGGCGCGGGCTCCCATGGAGTGGCCGAGAAGGACCACGGGGATGTCGCCCGCCTCGCGCCGCAGGGCGTCCAGCACCCGTAAGGCGTCGTGCAACGGGTCCTCACGGGAGCCGTTCCAGCCCCGGTGCGTGTAACGGACGCGCTGCACGCGCACGCCGGGGTCACCGCGCACCGCGCGGGCCACCGCGCGCGAGACCGGCAGCATCCGCAGACCGGGCAGGTTCAGGGCGCCGGGTGCCGGCGCGGCCATGCCCGTCTCGTAACCGCCGTGGAGAACGAGCACCGCTGCCGACGGCGGTCTTCGGGCCACGCGTACCTCCAGATCGGGGTCGCGGGCCGACGCCCGCACACCCCATGTTCGGTGCCGGAGGGCCGACGGATGGGTCGAACGTGTCGATGCGTGGAAAGTGCCGTTCACTGGGGGACGCACGGACTCTTCCCGTACGCGACCCAAGGAGCCGCCGACATGGCGTCAGGACCTCAAATCGGCCAGCCCGCGCCGGACTTCACCCTGCCCGGAGGCATACTCGCCGAAGACACCTTCACGCGGCGCGACTACACGCTCTCCGCCGCGCGCGGCCGGGCCGTCGTCCTCGCGTTCTACCCGGGTGACAACACGGCCGTCTGCACCAAGCAGCTCTGCTCCTATTCCTCGGGCCTTGAGACCTTCGAGAACCTCGACGCCGAGGTCTGGGGAATCAGTCCACAGGGTGTGGACAGCCATGAGTCCTTCGCCCGCGGCCACGGTCTGCGCATGCCCCTGCTGGCCGACACGGGGCGGGAGGCCGCCCGGGCCTACGGGGTCGCCGCACCCGGCATCGGCGTACGCCGCTCCGTCTTCCTGATCGGGCCGGACGGCGTGGTGCGGTGGAAGCACGTCGCCCTGCTCGGTGCCACCTTCCAGTCGCTCGACACGCTCGCCCAGCAGCTTTCCGGCATCGGAACGCGCTGAAAACTGCCGGACTCCGGCAGTGCCGCCACCACGTCCTCCGTGGGACCATTCAGTCGGTTCGACGGAAGCGTTTCGGGGGACAGCGAACAAACGGGGGAGTGATCACGTGACCGTTCTCCTCGGTCTCGGCATTGCGGGAATCGCACTTCTCGCCCTCTCCCTGATCTTCGACGGGATCTTCGAAGGGCTCCTCGGTGACGCCCTGGGCGGGCTGTTGAACGGCTTCTTCGACGGTCTGCTCTCCCTGCCCGTCATCGCCGGCTTCCTGTCCATGCTCGGCTTCGGGGGAGCGATCGTCCTCGGCACCACCGGGGCCGGAATCCCCCTGGCCCTCGCGGCCGGAGCGGCGGCGGGCGTCGTCGCGGCCTGGCTGACATGGAAGTTCAGCCAGGCCCTGATGCGGGATCAGACCACGGCCACACCACGCGGGGACGACCTCGTCGGCACCTCGGGCTCGGTGGTCACTCCGATCCCGGCCGACGGTTACGGCGAGGTCCTGCTCCGGCTCGCGGGCCAGACCGTGAAGTTCTCCGCGAAGAGCGCCGTCCCGGTCGAACGCGGCGCCGAGATCTGGGTGGAGGCCACGCTTTCGACCACCTCGGTCACGGTCCGCCCCGTCGAGCGCTGACCAGCACAGAGCCCGACCAGCACAGAGACACACGCCTGTCCGAAACCCGTACAGCCGAACAGACTGCCGTCCCGCCGGGAACTCCGTGGGGAGGGCAAGGGGGACACCTCTCATGAGCCCAGTAGTCATCGCCGTCATCGGCATCGTCGTACTTCTCGTACTCCTGGCCCTCGCCGTGATCACCAGATACAAGGTCGCGGGCCCCAGCCAGGCCTTCATCATCACGGGGCGCCGCGGCAAGAAGTCCACCGACCCGGTGACCGGCCGCACCAGCATCGACAACAGCGGCCAGAAGGTCGTCGTGGGCGGCGGCGTCTTCGTCGTGCCCTTCGTCCAGCAGAAGTTCACCCTGGACCTCTCCAGCCGCCACATCCCCGTCGCCGTACGCGGCGCCGTCACCCTGCGCGGCGTGAAGTCCAACCTCGAAGGTGTCGCGATCGTCAAGGTCGGCGGGAGCGAGGACGCGATCCGCGCCGCGGCCCAGCGCTTCCTCCAGCAGCAGAACGGCATCGTCGGCTTCACCCAGGAAGTGCTCTCCGGGGCCCTCCGCGCCATCGTCGGCCGCATGTCGGTCGAGGACATCATCCGTGACCGCGCCGCGTTCGCCGGGCAGGTCGCGGAGGAGGCCGAGGCCAGCCTCTCCGGCCAGGGCCTCATCCTGGACGCCTTCCAGATCCAGGACATCACCACCGAGGGCTCCTACCTGGAGGACCTCGGCCGTCCGGAGGCCGCCCGCGCCAAGCAGGAGGCGGACATCGCCGAGGCCATCGCCCGGCGGGCCTCCGAGCAGGCCCGGCTGAAGGCGGCCGAGGAGATCGCCATCGCCGAGCGGACGTTCTACCTCAAGCAGGCCGAGATCAAGGCCGAGACCGAAGCCGCGGCGGCCAAGGCCAACGCCGCGGGCCCCCTCGCCGAGGCCGCCCGCCAGCAGGAAGTCCTCAGCGAGCAGGAGAAGGTCGCCGAGCGCCAGGCCGCTCTGACGGACCGTGAGCTCGACACCAAGGTCCGCAAGCCCGCCGACGCCGCCCGCTACCAGGCGGAGCAGGAGGCGGAGGCCCGCCGCATCGCCCAGGTCAAGGAGGCCGAGGCCGACGCGGAGCGCTCCCGCCTCACCGGTCAGGGTGAGAAGCTCCACCGCTCCGCCCTCGCCGACGCCGTACGCATCGAGGGTGAGTCCGAGGCGGCCGCCATCGCCGCGAAGGGCGCCGCCGAGGCCGAGGCCATGCAGAAGAAGGCCGACGCCTATCTGCAGTACGGCGACGCGGCCGTCCTCCAGATGCTGGTCGAGGTGCTGCCGCAGGTGGTGGCCAAGGCGTCCGAGCCGCTGAGCGCCATCGACAAGCTGACGGTCATCTCGACGGACGGCGCCAGTCAGCTGTCCCGCACGGTGGCCGACAACGTGGCCCAGGGGGTGGAGCTCCTCAACTCCACCACAGGCGTCGACCTGGCCGCGCTGCTCCGGAACCTTCAGGGCAAGGCGGGTGGCGCCGTGTCCGCACCGGCGGTCCCCGCGCCCGCGTCGGCGGCGGACGGCGAGAAGATCGAGATCAAGGACTGACGCACCGCTGTTCCCTCCGGGCCCGGCGGCGACCCTCGGTCACCGCCGGGCCCGGCCTCGTCCGGGCGGCCGACTGTCGCACGAGCGCGGCAGAGCCGGGTTCTTGTGCCTACGACGGCCCGCCCCGCCTCGTGCAGGAGCCTGTGGCTCCGCCGCGCCCCGGGCCGAAACCTTGCTCCGGTTAGGGTAATGAGCAGATAAAAAGCTGATCAAAAGCGCGCCGTGCAGCCGCGCGCCCCTCGGGAGGAAGCCATGGGAACGCACCGCACGTCGCTGCCAGGAGTCGGCGTCCAGTACGACTACATCACCGAGTCGGGGCAGCACATTTCCGTGGTCGTGCATCACGACGGGCGACGGTTTCTGGGGTTCTACGAGAAGGACGACCCAGATTCGTGCGTGCTCTCCGTACCCCTGACGACCACCGAGGCCACCGGGCTCGCGCACCTCATCGACGCCGCGCCGATCGACGCCGTACGGACCGAGGGGATCGACCTGGTCACCGAGCACATCCCGCTCGGGACCCGCTCCCCGTACGGCGGGCGACTGCTCGGGGACACCCGGGCGCGGACGCGGACGGGGGCCTCGATCGTGGCCGTACTGCGTACGCACAGTGCGCATCCGTCGCCCGGGCCGGACTTCCGGCTGGCCATCGGGGACACGCTCGTCGTTGTAGGCACGCGTGAGGGCGTCGACACGCTCTCCGAGATCATTGCGGAGGGCTGACCGTGCACGACACGACCGCACTGCTGGTGGAGCTGGGCTCCGTCATTCTGGGGCTCGGCATCATCGGAAGATTCGCCGGCCGGATAGGTCTCTCGCCGATCCCGCTCTACCTGCTGGCCGGGCTCGCGTTCGGTGAGGGCGGTCTGCTGCCGCTCGGCGCCAGCGAGGAGTTCACCGCCATCGGGGCGGAGATCGGCGTCATCCTGCTGCTGCTCCTGCTCGGTCTCGAGTACAGCGCGTCGGAGCTCGTCACCAGCCTCAAGACGCAGTACCCGTCCGGGGCCGTCGACTTCGTGCTCAACGCGACGCCCGGCGCGATAGCCGGTCTGATGCTCGGGTGGGGCCCCGTGGGGGCCGTGGCGCTGGCCGGGGTCACCTGGATCTCGTCCTCGGGCGTGATCGCCAAGGTGATGACCGACATGGGGCGGCTCGGTAACCGCGAGACGCCCGTCATCCTCGGTGTCCTCGTCATCGAGGACCTCGCCATGGCCGTCTACCTGCCGCTGCTCACCGCGATGCTGGCCGGTGTCGGCCTCGCCGGCGGCAGCATCGCCCTGCTGATCGCGCTCGGGACCGTCGGCTTCGTGCTGTACCTCGCACTGCGCCACGGCCGGCTCATCAGCCGCGCGGTGTCCTCCGACAACCCGGAGATGCTGCTGCTCGTCGTCCTCGGGCTCACCGTCCTGGTGGCCGGCGTCGCCCAGCAGCTCCAGGTCTCCGCGGCCGTCGGCGCCTTCCTCGTGGGTATCGCCCTGTCCGGCGAGGTCGCCGAGGGTGCGCGCAAGCTGCTGACGCCGCTGCGGGACCTGTTCGCCGCCGTCTTCTTCGTGTTCTTCGGACTGTCCACCGACCCGGCGGAGATCCCGCCCGTGCTGCTTCCGGCGGCGCTGCTGGCGGTCGTCACGGTCTTCACGAAGATCGGCACCGGCTGGTACGCGTCCCGGCGGGCCGGCATCGGGCCCCGGGGCCGCTGGCGCGCGGGCGGCACGCTCGTCGCGCGCGGGGAGTTCTCGATCGTCATCGCCGGTCTGGCCGTGGCCACGGAGCCGCGGATCGGGCCCATCGCGACCGCGTACGTGCTGATCCTGGTGATCGTCGGGCCCCTCACCGCCCGCTGGACGGAGCCGGTCGCCTCGAAGCTCCAGGCCGCTCTGGCCGGGAAGCGGAAGAAGCCGGCCGTGGTGGCCGACCAGCCGATGCCGTCGCACGACGACCTCACGCCGGAGCACGCCGGGCGCGAATCCGACTGACGGGTCCGCCGGACGGCGGTCAGAGCGGGGTGGCCGCGTGGAGGATGCCGACGAGCGTCACCGCCGCGTTGAGCGACGACAGCGCCGAGGCCGCCGTCCCCACCGTCGCGGTCACGGAGGCCGGGGGCCGGAGTCCGGCCAAGGCCTCGGGATCGAGCAGCGCCGCCACCCGGCGCGGCACGGGACCCGCCGGCGAGGAAGCAGCGAAGGCGGGGAGCACGGCGGGCCCCGGCGTGCGGTGCGAGAACAGCGCGCCTTGCCGACCGCGTACGCCGCCTCCTCGTCCGCCCAGCGTTCGGTGCTGTACGCCACCGCCGTGCGCAGGGGCAGCAGGAACGGGTTGGCGCGGGCCGCCAGTTGTGTCACCAGCAGGTAGCGGTGGTGGCGCCACCAGCACCGCACCCAGGGCGCCGATGGCGACCAGGCCTGTCTTCTCGTCGTACGGCAACGCGGCGCGCACCTCCGGGTCCGACCAGCCGTCGGGCAGCGGGTTGCCGGGGAGCTGGGCCGTGCCCACCACCATGAGCAGGGCCAGGCACAGCGTGCTGCACAGGGCCAGCGTCGTACCCATGGCGGCCAGCAGCCGGGTGGCGCTCCTGGGGTGCAGGTGCTGTCCGGCGAGACGCGCCATGGGCAGGGCGGTCAGCGGCAGGACGAGTGGCAGGTGGACGAAGACGCCCATCGTGGTGGCTATCGGCCTTCCGGACCGCCGGGGTCGTCGTCGTGATCGTCGGCCGCGCGGGAGAGCAGCGCGCGGAGTCCCGCCTCGTCACCGGGGGACAGCGCGGAGACGAACCGGGCGAGCACGGCCTCCCTGTCGCGTTCGCCGTCCAGGACGCGGCGCATGCGGAGGGCGGCGAGGCCGGCCTCGTCGGAGGCCGCGGTCCAGACGTACGAGGGGGCCGGCCGGGGGCCGTCAGAGCTCCTTCGCGGGCCAGTCGAGCAGCCGGGCGCCGATCACCGCGGTCTGCAGCGTGTAGCGGTGCATCGGGTCGGACGGGTCGGAGCCGGTCAGCTGGTGTATCCGCTCCAGCCGGTACGTCAGCGCGCGCACGCTCAGCGACAGCCGGCGGGCCGTCTCGGCGGCGACACAGCCCGCGTCGAAGTACACGGAGAGCGTGCGCAGCAGGGGCTCCGCGCCGCCCCGTGCCTCCTTGAGCGGACCGAGCTCGCTCCGCACCAGGTCGGCCATCGCCTGCCGGTCCCTGGTCAGCACCGGGTAGACCAGCAGGTCGGCGGCGTACAGCACGGGGTCGTCGAGGCCCATCCGCTGAGCCAGATCGAGGGCGTCGAGCGCCTCGTCGTACGAGTGGACCACCCCGCCGGGGCCCCGGTGGGGGCGGCCGATCGCGACCTGGCCGCCGTCCGTCGCGGCGTGGGCCTGCTTCGCGAAGTACCGCAGGACGTCGGGCTGGCTGCCGGGGGCTATGCAGACGAGGCGCCCGTCCTTCGTGGTGAGCAGGATCTTCCGGCCGCCGAAGCGGGCGAGCAGGGCCGCCTCCACGCTGCGGGGCACCGCGTCGGACTCGGTGTAGGCCTCCGGCCCCGCCGCCACCGCGACGGCATGGGCCCGCGACAGCCGCAGCCCGAACCGGGTGGCGCGCTCCGCGAGCCGGCCCAGGTCGCTGCGCCCGTACAGCAGGTCGTCGATGAACTCCCGCCGCGCCGCTTCCTCCCGCCGCACCGTGATGCGCTGCGCCCGCTCGAAGCCCTCCGCGAACGCGTCGACCGACTGCTCCACGGCGCCCAGCACGGCGTCGGTGGCGACCGCGCCCTGCGTGGTGAGCGGCCAGGCGGCGCGGGTCTCCGAGAGATGGAGCCGCACCAGGGCCCGCAGCTGATGCCCGGCCTCCGCGGCCTCACGGCCGAGCGTGCGCCGCGTCTCCAGCTCGTCCCGGGTGAGACGGCGGCCGGTGTCCGCGATCTCGGCCAGGATCCGGGCATAGCCCTCCAGGAACCGTTCGGGGATCTCGGGCTCCGCCACTTGCCACTCCTCCACACCTCGCCGGCATCGTCATCCCGTCAACGCGCGGAAGCCGGTGCCGGTGCCCGGCAGGCCGGCCCCGTAAAGGCTGCCGGATTCCGGCAATGCGCCCGGACCGGCCCGACTGACAAAATCTGTTCAGCAACACACGGGGGAATCACGGGGGTTACGGGGGATCACGGGGGAAGAAACCGGTCGCTGCGACGCCGTTCGCGGTGTCGCAGCGCCGGTCCCCCGTCCCGCCCGACGCCGCCCGGTCCCCCGGACCGCACGGCGTCACAGGGGGTGGACCGGATGACCCCCTCGCGACCCGCACCGCCCTCCCTCACAGGTACCGGAGTGGCCGGAGACCTGGACCCCGCCGCGACGGCGGAGTCGAAGCCCCGTGGAGCCGTCCGCAAGACCCGTACCACCCGCCCGCGCCTCACGGCCGGGACGGGGCGGGCAGGTGGCACAATCCCCGGCCCCCGGGCCTGGACAGAAACGGGAGACCGTCAACCGGACATCAGGACGCAACTCGCACTCTGGTGACACCGTCACGGACCATTCCGGCAGAAACGCCGGGATTGCTGAGATCCCTTGATACTCAAAGCAACGGAGCAAGGCATGCTGGGTCAGGTGTCCTCACTTCCGCAACAGCCCCAACGCCCCCCGAGCAGCGGCCACATGGTGGTCTGCGGGGACGACACCCTCGGCCGCCGGCTCGCCGTGGAGCTGCGCTACGTCTACGGGGAGCGGGTCACGCTCCTCGTCCCGCCGGGCCGGGAGCCCAGCAGACCGGACGTGCCCCTGACCCAACGGGCCCGGGCCGGCGCCCTGTTCGGGCGGATGTCGGCGGCGATGAACCGCAACGGGGCAGGCGGGGCGAACGGGAGCGGTGACACGAACGCCGGGGTCGAGGCCGTCCGCATCATGGAGGCGCACGAGCCCTCCGACGAGGTGCTGGAGGAGGCCGGAGTCGACCGGGCCGCCGCGCTCGCGCTCGTCTACGACGACGACGAGCTCAACATCCGCGCCGCCCTGACGGCCCGCCGGCTCAATCCGCGCCTGCGCCTCGTCATCCGGCTCTACAACCGCAAGCTGGGCCAGCATCTGGAGACGCTGCTCGACCAGGCGGCCGCCGTCTCCATGCCCGGACTCGACCCGGCGGCGCTGGACGCCTCCACCACCGTCCTGTCCGACGCCGACACCGCGGCCCCCGCCCTGGCGGCCACCGCGCTGACCGGCAGCAGCAAGGTCATCCAGGCCGAGGGCCTGCTCCTGCGTGCCGTGGAACGCACCCCGCCCCGCCCGGGCGAGCTCGCCGACCCCGGGCTGTGCACGCTGGCGCTCCTCTCCTCCACCAGCCAGGACCCGGCCGGCAGCGAGGGCTCCGACAGCAGCGGTGAGGACGGCCCTCAGCTCCTGCCCGACCGCGCGACGGTGCACGCCGCCACGGGCCGGGGCACGGTCGTCCTGGAGGCCATCAGCCAGGCGGGGCCCGACCGGGGGCCCGCCCGCATGGGAGGCAGGGGCGCGCCGCTCGGCCAGGTCTTCTCCCGGCGGCTGCGCTGGTCGGCGCTGGGTGTCGCGGCGGCCGTCGTCGGCCTGGCCGTCGCCTCGGTGATCACCACGGGCGACAACCCGGTGCACGCCGCCTATCTGACCCTGCTCGACCTGCTGGCGATGGGCGACCCCGCGGTCGAGGACACCGACTCGGACTCCCGCCAGGTCATCCAGCTGCTCTCCGGCATGGCCGGGCTCCTGCTGCTGCCCCTGTTGGTCGCCGCCGTCCTTGAGGCGTTCGGCACGCTGCGTACCGCGTCCTCCCTGCGCCGCCCCCCGCGCGGGCTGTCCGGCCATGTGGTCCTGCTGGGACTCGGCAAGATCGGCACGAGGGTCCTGGTGCGCCTTCGCGAGCTGGACATCCCGGTGGTGGTCGTCGAGGAGGACCCGGAGGCGCGAGGCATCCCGCTGGCCCGCAGCCTGCACGTCCCGACGGTCCTCGGGGACGTGACCCAGGAGGGCGTCCTGGAGGCGGCCAAGATCCGCCGGGCCCGCGCGCTGCTCGCCCTGACCAGCGTCGACACGACGAACCTCGAAGCCGCGCTGTACGCCCGCTCGGTGAAGCCGGGCCTGCGGGTGGCGCTGCGCCTGTACGACGACGAGTTCGCCACGGCCGTCTACCGCACCCTGCGCACGGTCCACCCGGGCGCCCTGACCCGCTCCCGCTCCGTGTCGCACCTGGCCGCACCGGCGTTCGCGGTCGCCATGATGGGGCGGCAGATCCTGGGGGCGGTACCGGTGGAGCGCAAGGTCATGCTCTTCGCCGCCCTGGAGGTGGCGGGGAACCCCCATCTGGAGGGCCGGACCGTCGACCAGGCGTTCCGGGCGGGCGCCTGGCGGATCCTGGCCCTGGACGCCACCCCGCCGGCCGACCGCCTCCCGGACCTGGCGGCCGTACCGCCGTACGACCCCCTCGGCCCCCCGGGCCCGGGGGGCCCGGACCGGCCCTCCGGCCTGGTCTGGGACCTGCACCCGGGCTATGTGCTGCGGCCGGAGGACCGGGTCGTGATCGCCGCGACCCGGCGCGGTCTGGCCGAGATGCTGCGCGGGCAGCGCTCGGCGATGCGGCGGTGAGGCCGGCGGAGACCCTCAGCCGATGAGGGTCTCCTTCGGGCGGACCACGCAGAACTCGTTCCCTTCCGGATCGGCCAGCACGGTCCACGACTCGTCGCCGGTCTGCCCGACGTCCGCGTGCTGGGCGCCGAGTGCGAGGATGCGCTCGATCTCGGCCTCCCGGTCCTCCGCGGCGGAGGTCAGATCGAGGTGCAGGCGGTTCTTGACGCTCTTGCGGTCCGTCACCGGCATGAAGCAGATGCCCACCGGCGCGTTCACGTCCGGTCCGATCACGACCTCCTTCTCCCGCTCGGACAGGATGCGCCAGCGCAGGACGTCGGCCCAGAACCGGGCCAGGGCGGGCAGATCATGGGCGTCGATGACGATGTGATGCAGGGAGACAGGCATGCGGGCCAGTGTGCCCAGGGGCCCGCCGCCGGGCTAACGAATTGTCCCCATCGCGTCCCGCACCTCCTGAAGGGTCTCCTCGGCAACGGCGTTCGCCCGCTCGTTGCCGGTGCGCAGTACGTCCCGCACGTACCCCATGTCCTGGGCGTACTCGGCCCGGCGGGCGCGGATCGGGGCCATGCGGGCGTTGACGGCCTCCGTCACGGTCCGCTTGAGACCGGCCGCGCCGGCGTTTCCGATCTCCTCGGCGACCTCGTGCGGGTCGCGGTCGAGGCAGAGCGCGGCCAGCAGTACCAGGCTCGACACCCCGGGCCGGAGCCCTGGGTCGTAGGTGATGTGCCGGTCGGCGTCGGTGGTGGCGCCCTTGATCAGCCGGGCGGTCTCGTCGGCGTCGGCGCCCAGGGCGATGGAGTTGCCCCTGCTCTTGCTCATCTTGGTGGCGTCGGTGCCGAGCAGCAGGGGCGCGGCGGAGAGCAGCGCGTCGGGTTCGGGGAAGACATGTCCGTACCGCTCGTTGAAACGGCGGGCGACGGTGCGGGTGATCTCCAGGTGCGGCAGCTGGTCCATGCCGACGGGGACGAGGTTGCCCTTGCAGAACAGGATGTCGGCGGCCTGGTGCACCGGGTAGGTGTACATGAGGCCGCTGACGGCGGACTGCCTGGAGTGCGCGATCTCGTCCTTCACGGTGGGGTTGCGCCCGAGTTCCGCGACGGAGACGAGGGACAGGAACGGCAGCAGCAGCTGGTTGAGGGCGGGGACCGCGCTGTGGTTGAAGACCGTCGCGCGGGCCGGGTCGATCCCGATGGCGAGATAGTCCAGGAGCAGCCCCTCCACATGCTCGGTGAGCCGTTCGGCGACGTCACGGTCGGTGAGGACCTGGTAGTCGGCGACGAGCACGAAGACCTCCACGCCGAGGTCCTGGAGGCGCACCCGGTTCTGGAGGGTGCCGAAGTAGTGCCCGAGGTGCAGGGCTCCGGTGGGCCGGTCGCCGGTGAGGACGCGGAAGCGGCCGGGGTCCCCGGCGAGCTGCTGTTCCAGCTCGGCGCTGCGGCGCGCGGCGGGGCTGACGGCAAGATCGGTGGTGGTGGTCACGGGGGTCTCCTCGCTGGTGGTCTACGCGTGGAGGACGGCCCGTCACAGGGCACCGGGGCAACGAGAAAGGGCCGTCCGAAGATCGAACGGCCCTGGTTCCGTGCAGAGAAGGTGGCCGCTCCTAGGAGGAGCGCCACCAGTTCCGGCACGGTACGGAGGTCATGAGCGGAGTCTAGCGCGCACCGGTCCCCGGAGCGTGGACCGTTTTCCTGCCGGCCGGGCGTCCCGGAGAGGGCTGGAATAGAGAGAGGGGGCGCCCCGTTGTAGGGTGTGTTCACATAGTTCAAGGTTCAACAACTTCCGCTCAACACCATTGGAGGCGGGCGCCATGCAGTTCGGGATCTTCACCGTCGGGGATGTCACCACCGACCCCACGACCGGTACGACACCGAGCGAGAACGAGCGGATCAAGGCGACCCTCGCGATCGCGCTGAAGGCCGAGGAAGTGGGCCTGGACGTCTTCGCGACCGGCGAGCACCACAACCCGCCGTTCGTCCCGTCCTCCCCGACGACCACGCTCGGCTACATCGCCGCCCGCACCGAGAAGCTGATCCTCTCCACCTCGACCACGCTGATCACCACCAACGACCCGGTGAAGATCGCCGAGGACTACGCCACGCTCCAGCACCTGGCCGACGGCCGCGTCGACCTGATGATGGGCCGGGGCAACACCGGGCCGGTCTACCCCTGGTTCGGCAAGGACATCCGTCAGGGCATCCCGCTCGCGATCGAGAACTACGCGCTGCTGCACAAGCTGTGGCGCGAGGACGTCGTCGACTGGGAGGGGAAGTTCCGCACCCCGCTGCAGTCCTTCACCGCGACCCCCCGCCCGCTGGACGGCGTCCCGCCGTTCGTCTGGCACGGCTCGATCCGCTCCCCGGAGATCGCCGAGCAGGCCGCGTACTACGGCGACGGCTTCTTCCACAACAACATCTTCTGGCCCATGGAACACACCAGGAAGATGGTCGACCTCTACCGGCGCCGCTACGCCCACTACGGGCACGGCACCGCCGAGCAGGCGATCGTGGGCCTCGGCGGCCAGGTCTTCATGCGGAAGAACTCGCAGGACGCGGTGCGGGAGTTCCGCCCGTACTTCGACAACGCGCCGGTCTACGGGCACGGGCCCTCCCTGGAGGACTTCACCCAGCAGACCCCGCTGACCGTCGGCTCCCCGCAGGAGGTCATCGAGCGGACCCTCTCCTTCCGTGAGGACGTCGGTGACTACCAGCGCCAGCTCTTCCTGATGGACCACGCGGGTCTGCCGCTGAAGACGGTCCTGGAGCAGCTCGACATCCTGGGCGAGGAGGTCGTGCCCGTGCTGCGCAAGGAGTTCGCCCGCCTGCGCCCGGCCGGAGTGCCGGACGCCCCCGTCCACCCCGCCGTCACCGCCGCCCGCGCCGCCGCCGGGGACCCGAAGGAGCTCCGATGACCGTGCCCGCCACCACCCCCCTGAAGATCGTCGCCGTCGCGGCGGGACTCAGCAGCCCCTCCTCCACCCGGCTGCTGGCCGACCGGCTCGCCGAGGCCACGCGCGAGCGGCTCGCTTCGGACCAGGACCGTCGCGTCGAGGTCCAGGTCGTCGAGCTGCGCGACCTCGCCGTGGACATCGCCAACCACCTGGTCACCGGCTTCCCGCCGGCCGGCCTGAAGAAGGCGATCGACGCGGTGACCGGGGCGGACGGGCTGATCGCCGTGACGCCCGTCTTCACCGCCTCGTACAGCGGGCTGTTCAAGTCCTTCTTCGACCTGATCGACCACACCGCACTGACCGGCAAGCCCGTCGTCATCGCGGCGACCGGCGGGACGCCCCGGCACTCGCTGGTCCTGGAGCACGCGCTGCGCCCACTCTTCGCCTATCTGCGCGCGGTCGTCCTGCCGACCTCCGTGTACGCGGCGTCGGAGGACTGGGGCTCGAACGGCGACGAGTACACCGAGGGCCTGCCCTCCCGGATCCGGCGCGCGGGAGGCGAGCTCGCCTCCGCCGTCACCGGGCGGACCGTCTCCGGCGCCTCCCGGGCCCTGACCCTCGACGACGGCGAGGACGCGGTCGTCCCGTTCGAGGAGCAGCTCGCCGGTCTGCGGGTCGGCTGAACCCCGGCATCGGGGGCCGCCCGGCCCCCGATGTCCGCCTTGACTACAGTTGGCGCCTGTATGCCGTAAATGTTGAAAACAATGGAGGCAGACATGGGCAGGATCGTCGTGGGCGTGGACGGATCGGACGCCTCGATCAAGGCACTTCGCTGGGCCGTGCGTCAGGCCGAGCTGACCGGCGACACCGTCGAGGCGGTCAACAGCTGGGAGTACCCCGCGACCAGCTGGGCGTCCATGATGCCGGGCATGCCCGAGGACTTCGACCCGCAGGAGGCGGCGACCGTGGCGCTCACGGAGGCGCTGGAGGAGGCCCTCGGTACGGAGGGGGCGGCGGCCGTCGAGAAGATCGTCGTGATCGGCAACCCCGCCCAGACTCTGCTGGACCGCGCCAGAGGAGCGAACCTGCTGGTCGTGGGCGCGCGAGGCTACACCGGCTTCAAGGCGACGCTGCTCGGCTCGGTCAGCCTTCACGTCACCCAGCACGCCGACTGCCCGGTCACCGTCGTCCGCGACTGAGCGAACACGCCGACGGGCGGGCCTCCGGTACGCCGGATGCCCGCCCTTCCGGGACGCGTCAGCCCTGAGCGTTGATGTGGCTGATCACCCGGTCGAACTCCTTCGTGGGCGAGAAGTCCACGAATTCGCAGTCCTCCAGCGCCTCGGGCACGTGCCCGGGCGGCCAGTAGAACGCCTGGCCCTCCTCGTAGACCTCGTACGCCTCCGGGCCCGCGCCGGTCCGCAGCCTCAGCCGGCCCTTCAGGAGGTAGCCCCAGTGCGGGCAGGGGCACATGTCGTCGGGGAGGCCCTTGAGCGCCGGGCCCATGTCCGCGCCCTTGACCAGCCGGATCAGGGCGACACTCAGGTCACCGCCGATCTCCGTCCTGCGCAGCTCCGCCTCGTCGGTCCGGATCGCAACGGGCGTCTCGTTCCATGTCGTCGCCGTCATGGCTCCTCCAGAGCCGGTCTCCGTCCCCCTTCCAGTCTGGGCCCGGCTCCGGCGGGACGCGATGTCGGAGGGCGACGACGTCGGCCACGACGCAGGACACGTTGTCCGGGGCACCGGCATCACCGGCCAGGGCGACCAGAGCACGCACGGCCGCGTCCGGGCCGTCCGCCGCGATGACCGCGCGGGTCACCTCCGCCTCGTCGACGACCGCCGACAGCCCGTCCGAGCAGAGCAGATAGCGGTCGCCCGGCAACGTGTCGTGCAGCCGGACGTCGGGGCGGGCCTGCGCCTCCGGACCGCCGGCCAGAGCCCTGAGCAGCATCGCGCGCTGCGGGTGCGAGGCGGCCTCCTCCTGGCCGAGTGAGCCGTCGTCGATCATCGACTGCACCAGGGTGTGGTCGTGCGTGATCCGGAACAGCTCGCCACCACGGAGCACATAGGCCCGCGAGTCCCCGATGTGCACCAGACCCAGCCGCTCCCCCGTCCACACCAGGGCCGTGAGCGTGGTCCCGGACTCCTCCGGCGCGCCGTCACCGGCCACCGCGTCGTGGACCGCCCGTGCGGAAGACTCCGCCGCCTCGTGCAGGGCGCTGAGCAGATCCGCCGCGTCCACCGCACCCCGCGCGGCCGGTTTCAGCGCGGCGACGGCCGCCGCGCTCGCGCCGGCGCCGCTCACCCCGAAGCCGTCGGCCACGGCGAGCAGCCGTGCCCCGGCGTACGCCGTGTCCTGCTGGGAGGTGCGCACCGCGCCCGGGTGGGCGAGTGCCGCATAGCGGATTCCGAGGGTGGCCGGCCCCCGGCCGGTCCCGTCGCCGTTCGACATTCCGGCGTTCTCCTTCGCTGACAGATGGTCGACGAGGAAGGCCGCGAGCTCCCGGCGGGCGGCCGTCTCGGCCTCCACCCGCCCCCAGTAGGCGCGGATCTCCGCCGCGGCCGCGCCGTCGTCGAGCGCCACCACCTCGGAGATCCGGGCGAGCGGCATCCCGATCCTGCGCAGCCACGCCACCAGCCGCGCCTGCTCCGCCTGCGCCCGGTCGTAGTGCCGGTAGCCGTTCACCGGATCGACCAGGGCGGGGCGGAGCAGCCCCAGCTCGTCGTAGCGGCGCAGGGCCTTCGCCGAGAGCCGGGACAGCCGGGCGAACTCCCCGATCGTCACCAGCCCGGCACGCCCTTCCGCGCCTTCGTGTTCCACCACGGCCTCCTCGCGCCGGGCGGATACGCCCGGCCACGCCGATGCTGGGGCTTCCCCCGCCGGGAAGGTCAAGCTCCGGTCCGCCGCTGTCACTTCCGGTTGTACAGCCTCATCGTCACCGCGCCGAAGACCACCACGAACAGCGCCGACCAGCCCAGGGACCAGGCGATGTCCGTCGCCGGCCAGTTGCCGGCCATCAGCTCCCGTACGGCGGCGGCGAGATGCGTCACCGGGCTGTTGTTCACGAACGCCTGCAGCCAGCCGGGCATGGTCCTGGGGTCGACGAAGACGTTGCTCAGGAACGTCAGCGGGAAGATCACCATCATGCTGACGCCCATCACCGACTTCTCGGTGCGCAGCATCAGACCGAACATCGTCCAGATCCAGGAGAAGGCGAAGGAGAACACCAGCAGGAGCGCGACGCCCGCCAGCACTCCCAGGAGTCCGCCGTCCGGCCGGTAGCCGATGACGATGCCGACGACGAGCATCACGGCCGAGGCCAGGAGGTAGCGCACGACATCGCCGAGGAGATAGCCGACCATGGGCGCCGGCCGCCAGATCGGCAGGGTGCGGAAGCGGTCGAACACCCCCTTCGCGATATCGGTGTTGACCGCGACGCCCGTGTACATCGTGATCATCACGACGCTCATGACGAGGATCCCGGGCAGCAGGAACTGGATGTAGCCCTCCGTCGAGCCGGCCAGCGCCCCGCCGAAGAGATAGGTGAACATCAGCACCATCATGATCGGGAAGACCGTCACGTCGAACAGCTGCTCAGGCACATGCTTGATCTTCAGCATGGCCCGCCATCCGAAGGTCAGCGACGCCGACAGCGCGCCGGGCCGGTGCGGCCGCTCCTGGCCGACCAGCAGGGAGGCCAGGGTCTCCGCGTCCGGTGCGGTGAGTTCGGCGTCGTCACGTTCGGCCGTGGTGGGCGCGGTGCTCATGCCGCTACCCCCTTCTTGTCCGTGAGCGCGAGGAAGACCTCGTCGAGGCTGGGCTGCCCCAGCGAGAAGTTGTCCACGTGGATCCCGCACCGGGCCAGCTCCGCCAGCGCCCGTGCGGCCTGTTCGGCCGCCCCCTTGTCGGTGCCGTGGCCCCCGACCGTGGCGGTCAGCGCCACCGGGTCGTGGTCCAGCTGCACCGCCGCGTCGAGCGCGAGCGCCAGCACCCGCTCGGCCTCGGGGCGCTGCCCGGGGTCGCGCAGACGCAGATGGACGGACCCCGCGCCGACGGACGCCTTGAGCTCACCCTTCGTACCCTCCGCGATCACCTTGCCGTGGTCGATCACGGCGATGCGGGAGGCCAGGTGGTCGGCCTCGTCGAGGTACTGGGTGGTCAGCATGACCGTCGTACCCTGCGCGACGACGGCCCGCACGATGTCCCACACCTGGTTACGGCTGCGTGGGTCGAGCCCGGTCGTCGGCTCGTCGAGGAAGAGCAGGTCCGGTGTGTTCAGGATCGACGCGGCGATGTCGATCCGGCGCCGCATCCCGCCGGAGTAGTTCTTCACCTGCTTGCCCGCCGCCTCGCTCAGCCCGAAGGCCTCCAGCAGCTGCGCGGCCCGGGTCCTGGCGGCGGGCTTGGAGTGGCCGAGGAGCCTGGCCAGCAGCACCAGGTTCTCCGTGCCGGTCAGGTCCTCGTCGACCGAGGCGTACTGCCCGGTGAGGCTGACCCGGCCGCGGACCGTGTCGGCGTCCTTCACGACGTCGTGTCCGAAGACCCGCGCCTGGCCCGCGTCCGGCCGCAGCAGGGTCGCCAGCATCCTCACGGTCGTGGTCTTCCCCGCCCCGTTGGGGCCCAGCACCCCGTAGACGGTGCCTGAGGGCACGGCTAGATCGACGCCGTCCACCGCGCGGTTGTCACCGAAGACCTTCACCAGCCCCGTGGTCTCGATGGCCAGTTCAGTACTCATGGTCCCTTCCCTGTCGGCTCTGTCGAGGGCGGATACGGGCCAACGATGGCACGGTGCACGCCGGTAGTGGGGCGGATCGGACGGAATGGGACGGGCGCGGCGGCCGGATCGGATCCGGCCACCGCGCCCCTTCCTCCGGAAGGACGGCCGCGTCACTCCTCGCGCGTGTAGTAGGCGTAGAACATCGTGCAGAAGGTGCCCGCGGCTATCACCAGCCCGATGAAGCCCGACATCAGCACGCTCTTGCCGTTCAGGCTGGAGAGGAAGCCGACCGCGCCCCCCGCCAGCACGCCGAAGGCGGCTGCCCGCAACTCACGCGGCAAGGCCCACCGGACCCGCGCGAGTGCGTAGCAGAGCGCGGCGAAGACCACCCCGGAGACGACTCCGAGCCAGATCTGCCCACCGGTGGTCGCTCCACCGTCCCGGTTGATGAAGAAGGCCCAGAAGCCGAGGATCACGCCCAGCGCGAGGGGCACCGCCCAGGCGAGCGCGGTGTGCCGGTGCTCCTGCCGGGTGGGGGCGGGGGCGCGGGCCTGCGTCCGTCGGCGTGTCGGCATCGTCGCGTGTGTGGCCATGGCGCACAGCTCCTTCCGTCGCCCCCGTCCCTGTGTTCCTCCAGCGCACACCCGGCCGGGCCACCCGGCAACTCGAATGGCCCACGGCCCGGAGCGCCCCGCCGCCACAGGGGATTGGCTGGGGCCTGTGCGGAACTGTCTGTCAGCGGCTCTCTCGGCGGTGCTGCTCGTCGTGCTGGCCTTGCTGGTCCCGGTGAGCGCGCTCTCGGCGTGGGTCGATCTGGAGCTCGACGACACCGACCGCTATCTGGCCGCCGTCTCACCGCTGGCCTCCGACGCCGATGTACGGGAAACCGTCGCCACGCTGGTCACGGACGAGGCGATGAAGAACATCGACGTCGGTCCGCTCCAGGACACCGTCGAGCAGTTCCTGCACGAGTCCGCCCTGTCGTTCACCACGACCGAGGCGTTCCGGCGGGCCTGGGACAGCGCGAACCGGACGGCGCACCAGACCGTGACCGCTTCACTGCACGGGGACGACGGGCAGGCGGTGACCATCGGTCTCGCGCCGGTGATCGAGGAGGTCAAGAAGGAACTGGTCAGCAGCGGGGTGCCCTTCGCCGACCGGATCCCGGTCAGGGAGACCTCCATCACCGTGCTGTCCGCCGACCGCGCGGACGACCTGCGGTCCTCGTTCCAGTGGCTCAGGTACTGCAGCGTCTGGCCGGCCGTGGCGACGGTGGTGCTGCTCGTCCTGGTGCTGGGTCTCACGCTCGTACGCGGCGGCCTCCACGCCGGTCTGACGGCCTCGGCCCTGGCCGGCGGTGGCCTCGTCCTCGGCGCGGGCCTGCTCCGGATCGCGGTCGCGGCCGGCCGCGACCGGGTGCTCGACCAGGTGCCCGGAACCGACCGGGACGGGGCCGCCGCGGTGTACGACGCGCTGACCGCGTCCCTGCGTACGACCGTGTGGATCGTGCTGCTCGTGGGGGCGGTCCTGGCGGTCGTCGGCCTTGTGGGACGGGTCGTGGCGGCGCGGCGCGGGTAGGACTCCCGGCGTGAGCAGCAGCGCCGCGAGGGCGGCCGTGGAGGACGGGGCCCACCCACGCGGGCGGGGGCGCACAGCCGCCGGCGGGTGCGCCGCGCTCGCCCTGTCCTGCGCCACCCTCGTCCTCGGTTTCCGCGCCGCGGACGCCGACGGCCCCACACCGGTGCCCCAGGCCCTCGCCTTCCTGCCCTGGCTGCTCGTCCCCGGCGGCGCCGGCCTCGTGCTCGCGGGCATCGCCCGGTGGCGTACGGGCATGGTCTGGGCGGTCGTGGTGCTCGCGGCCACCGGCTGGTACGCCAAGCCGTACGGCCCCGGCACCACGGGGGCGCAGGGGCCCGTCCTGGCCGAGCTGCGCGTCCTGACCTCCAACGTGGAGTTCGGCGGCGCCACGGAAGGGCTGATCGACGCGGTCCGGCGCGAACGGCCCGACCTCGTCTTCGTCCAGGAGTGCGATCTGCTCTGCGCCGACGCCCTCGCCGCCCGGATCCCGGAGGCCGTGTACCCCTACCGCGAGGTCGTCCGCCTCGACGGCTCGCTCGGCTCCGCCCTGCTCAGCCGGTATCCGCTGCGGCCCGCCGACCCTGTCGACGGAGTCATGGCGATGCCGGGATCGGTGGCCGAAGTCGCCGGCAGGGACGTCCGGCTGCAGCTCGCGCACCCGCTGCCGCCGGTGCCGGGCAGGGTCGGGGGGTGGCGGGACGAGCTCGGCCGCATCAAGGACTTCGCGGCGGAGGCCAAGGGCGGGCCGGTCCTGCTGGCGGGCGACTTCAACGCCTCCCAGGACCATGCCGCCTTCCGCGAGGTGCTCGACGCGGGCGCGCTCCACGACAGCGCGAGGATCGCCGGCAGGTCCCGTACGTACAGCTGGCCCGCCGACCGCCGTACGCCCCTGCGCACCCAGATCGACCACGTCCTGGTCAGCGACGACTTCTCCGTGCGGTCCGCCCGCTTCCTGGACCTGAGCGGCACCGACCACCGGGCCCTGCTCGTCTCGCTGGCCCTCCACGACGGGTGATCCCGGGTCCCGGGCCCGACGTGCGGGGGTGCGTGGGCCGGGCGACAGTGGGATGCGTGAGAGCCGGGGGCGAGTGAGAGGTCTGCCGTATGCGAGCCATCGCCGTCAGCGCGTTCCGTGCGGAGCCCTGTCCCGTCGAGCTGCCGAAGCCCGACCCCGGTGCGGGCGAGGTGCGGGTCAAGGTCGAGTACGCGGCGCTGAACCCGCTCGACTGGCAGACCGCCGACGCCGCTCCGGACGGTGCCGTCCCGCAGGTGTTCCCACTCGTCCTGGGCACCGATTTCGCCGGCCGGGTGGACATGATCGGCAGCGGCGACAACCGCTTCCGGGTCGGTGACCCCGTCTTCGGCCGCGCGACGGCCCCGCCCCTCGGACGCTGTGGGGCCTACGGCGAATACGTGTGCGTCCCGCAGGACTCCCCGATCGCCCTGGTCCCTCGCGACATGCCGCTCCAGCTGGCGGCGGCGCTCCCGTCGGCCGGGTCGACCGCCGCGCAGATCCTGTCGAGCACGGCCGTGCGCAGCGGACTCAGCCTGCTGGTCGTCGGGGCGACGGGCGGTGTCGGCAGCTTCCTGACCCAGCTCGCGGCGGCCCGCGGGACAGCGGTGGTCGCCGCCGTGCGTGGCGACGAGAAGCGGCGGATGGGGGCGCTCGGCGCCGCCGCCACGGTCGACACGACCATGGGCCCGGAAGCGCTGGAGGCCGCGGTGCGCGATCTGTACCCGGACGGCGTCGACGCCCTCGTCGACCTCGTCTCGGCGGACGCAGCCTCGTTCGCGGCGTACACCGCCCTGGTGCGTGACGGCGGGGTCGCGGTCACCACCCGGGGCGTAACCGCGCCGCCGGGCATCGCCTGGGCCGACTTCCGGCTCGCTCCGACCGCCGCGGTGCTGGAGGAGCTGGCCTCGGCGGTGGCGCGTGGGGAGCTTGATGTGCCCATCGACATGGAGCTGCCCCTGGAGAAGGCACCGCAGGCACTCGCCCAGAACCGCGCGGGCGGGGCGCGCGGCAAGACCGTCTTCGTCATCTGAAGGACACGTAGTCCCAGGACACCGACCAGGACACCGACCGGGAGCTCTCATGGCCGAGCAGGACATCTTCGAGAACATCGACGGGCTGATCACCGAGGAGCGCGCCCTGCGCGCCCGCTCCACCGCCGAACTGGGCCTCTCCGCCGAGGAGCGGTCACGGCTGCGCGAGGTGGAGGTCCAGCTGGACCAGTGCTGGGACCTGCTGCGGCAGCGGCGCGCGCTCAGCGAATTCGGCGAGGACCCCTCCCAGGCGCGGGTGCGCCCCGCCGACGAGGTGGAGGGCTACCAGAGCTGAAGGGCTGCCGAGCCGTCTAGCCGGCGTCCGGGCCCCGGCCCTGGAAGCCCTGGAGGCGTTCCATCTCGCGGCGGTCCCGCTTGGTCGGGCGGCCCGTGCCCCGGTCGCGGACCGGGACCTGGACCGCCATCTCGCGCGGCGGCGGGGGCGGGCTGTTGTCGACGAAGCACTCTGCGGCGACCGGCGGGCCCACCCGCTTCTTCACGATCTTGGAGACGACCACGATCCGGTCCCGGCCGGCGTGCCGCAGCCGCACCTCGTCGCCCGTACGCAGGGCCTGGGCGGGCTTCGCGCGCTCGCCGTTCACGCGCACATGTCCCGCGCGGCAGGCGGCAGCCGCCTGCGACCGGGTCTTCGTCAGCCGGACCGCCCAGATCCAGGCATCGACCCGGACGCTTCCCTCCGCCTGCGGCGCCTCACCGGAAACCATGCCTACGACTCTAATCCGGTGAGGCGCCGCGGGACGGGTCAGGAACCGAAGTCGCCGATGACCTCGGCCATGTTGTAGCTGTACATCTCACGCTTGCACCCGGGGCACTCCGTGGTCGGGGCGTGCTCGCCGAGCGAGTAGAGCTGCGGGGCGAAGCCGTCACCCCGGCCGTGCGCGACGTAGAGGTCCTCCGGCCCGACCGCGGACTGCAGGACCTTCGCGTTCCCGACGAGCTGCGAGGTGCCGTCGGCCGACTGCGGTGCGGCCTGGAGCAGACGCCCGTTGCCCGACGCGTTGCTGCGGTGGAAGTACCACCTGCCCTCGTACCGCGTCACGCCCTGGATCTTGTGCCACAGGTCCTCGCCGTTGAAGACGGCACCGGCCGGCAGCCCGTACGCGAGGTCGGCACTCGCGGTCGTCCCCGCCGCGCCCTCGACGGCGGCCGTCAGGGCGGTCATCGGATAGGTCCCGACCCGGCCCGTGCTGTCACCGCCGTTGTTGTGGTTGCAGTACTCACCGAGGACGAGGTGATCGGTGTCCGTCCGGTCCAGCGAGATGTACGAGGCCTTGGGGCGGCCGGTGGAGTAGCACTGGTTCCCGCTGGTTTCCTGACCGTTCTTCGCCGTCGTGAACTTCAGCGTGGCGACCTGGGGCATCACGTACCGGTAGCCGTAGCTGTACCAGACGTTGCTCTGGCGACCGACCCGCTTCTTGTCCAGGACGTCGCTGACCAGGCCGTCCGGGGTCGGGTCGTTGACATCCGCGTCGTTGTCGGGGTTGAGGTCCATGATCTTGCGCAGGTCGAAGACCCGCATGCCGTTGGCGGTGTCGGCGACGTACAGGTAGTTGCCGTACCAGACCATGCCGCCGGCGTGTATGCCTCCCTGGGCCTTGCAGGAGGCCGTCACGCTGGTCGTGCACGTGCCCTCACGCGCGTGCAGCGCGTCGAAGGAGATGTGGTCCTTGGAATTGACGTAGGGCCAGACCAGCAGCACATGGCGGTACATCTGGGTGGCCTGGTTGAAGAAGCTGACCCGGATGCCCTTCTCGTTGCAGGCGTCGGAAGCGGAGTCCTGGACACAGTTGTCCCGGCCCGACGTGTAGTCGCTGCGGCCCGGGTTGGCGGCGTCGTACCCCGCGACGGCGATCGGCTCCGCGTTCGACGAACCCCAGTCCTCGTCCTCCTGCGCGTCCGAGACGCCGGTGATCGCCTGCGGGATCCACTCCGTGGACGTGGCGTCGTCGCTCTTCCAGCAGATGCGGTGGTTCACCGCGAGATCGGGTCCGTAGATGCTGGAACTGCCACAGGCGCCCTCCCAGCCTGCGGGGCGGTTGGCCTGCTCCATGAGCTCGGTGAGGCCCTGCTTGGGCAGCGCGGCGTCCAGATCGTTCACCAGGCCGGTGAGGGAGGAACCCGCCGCCAGCTTGAAGTCCCCGGCGCGGCCCGGGACCGGGGCCGGAAGCACGTCGGCGGCCGACCGGCCGGTGAGGGTTCCGTCCGGGCCGGCGAGATCGTCCTGCTCGCCCTCGGGTTCGTCCTCGAAGCCGTCGTCCGGCATGCCCTCATGGCCCGGGACGGGGTCGTCCGCGGCGACGGTGCGCGGGGCGGAGGCGGGGGCGGCTGTGGCTCCCGCCGCCGGGACCAGCGCGGACAGCAGTGCGCCTGCCGCCACGGCACAGGCCGCGAGGCGTGTTCTGCGGGATGGTTGTCCCATGTGGGGGCCCTTCGTGAGTGCGCGTGAACCGATCGGCCGGTGCATCTGATCGGTCATCAGGCACACCGGCCGGTCACGCTAGCAACGCAACTGCGTTCCCCGCTCACACATAGGGACGACCCCCATCAGGCATGCACCGGGCGCGCACAGTCCGTAGACGGGCTTCCGTTTCCGGCGCCGCCGCGGTGGCCGGCGCCGGTCTCCGGGCCGGTCAGACGCCGATGTCGCTGCCGTCCTTGCGCCAGACGGCGACGACCGACGGGCGCACGATCCTCCCCTTCCCGTCCGGCCAGGTGCTCGCGGGCTTCTCGACGGAGGCGCCGTCGACCTCGCCCGGGTGCTGCACGGCGACGAGGACGCGGCGGTCCTGGATCACCGGGCCGCAGGTCTCCGCGCCGGTCGGCACGGTCAGGAACTGCTTGAGCTCGCCCCGGCGTTCGCCCTGCGTCGCGACGCCGAACAGGCCGTCGTGCGAGCCGAGCTGGGCGCCGTCCGTGGAGATCCAGAGGTTGCCGTGGTCGTCGAAGGCCACGTTGTCGGGGCAGGAGATGGGGCTGACCTTCTCCTTCGGGAACCCGGCGAAGTACGTCGCGGGGTCCTCCGGGTCGCCCGCGACGAGGAACAGCCGCCAGGCGAAGCCGTCACCCGCCGGATCGTCCCAGTTCTCCGCGAGCTCCAGGATCTGACCGTGCTTGTTGGCGTTGCGCGGGTTGGCCTCGTCGGCGCCGGCCTTGCCCGCCTTGCCGCGGTCGGTGTTGTTGGTGAGCGCGATGTAGACCCGGCCGGTGCGCGGCGAGGGCTCGACGTCCTCGGGGCGGTCCATCTTCGTCGCGCCGACCTTGTCACCGGCCAGACGGGTGAAGACGTACACCTCGTCGGCCGTCATGCCCGGGACGTGCGAGGTGGTGCCGGTGGCGAGCGGGATCCAGACGCCACTGCCGTCGAACTCGCCGTCCGAGGGGAGCTTGCCCGTGCCGTCGAACTCCGCGGACGGGGAGTCCCCGGTCAGCTTGGCGACGTACAGCGTCCCCTCGTCCAGCAGCGTGAGGTTGTGCTCCCGGGCGGCCCGCGAGTTCCCCTTCTTCATCCGCTTGCTGGAGACGAACTTGTAGAAGTAGTCGAACCGCTCGTCGTCGCCCATGTAGACCACGGGACGGCCGTCGGCGGTCAGCCGGGGCTGCGCCGCCTCGTGCTTGAACCGGCCGAGCGCGGTCCGCTTGCGGGGCGTGGAGTCGGGGTCGTACGGGTCGAGCTCGACGACCCAGCCGAAGCGGTGCGCCTCGTTGGGCTCCTGTGCCAGGTCGAAGCGCTTGTCGAACCGCTCCCACTTGCGCTCGGTGGCGGCCGTGCCGATGCCGTAGCGCTTGTCGGTGTCGGTGGAACCGTTCGCGAAGTACTGGTTGAAGTTCTCCTCGCCGTGCAGCGTGGTGCCCCACGGGGTGGTGCCGCCCGCGCAGTTGTTGAGGGTGCCCAGCACCTTGCGGCCGGTGCGGTCGGCGGAGGTACGGAGCAACGGGCTCCCGGCGGCGGGGCCGGTGACCCGGAATTCGCTGGTCGCGGTGAGACGGCGGTTCAGCGGGTGGCGGTTGACCGGCGCGAGCTTGCCGGTGCGGTTCTCCTCCTGGACGACGACCACGGAGAGTCCGTGCGCCGCCCAGGCGATCTCGACCTGCTCACGGGTCGGACTGGCCGGATCGTATGCACGGAACATCAGGATCTCGTCCGTGTACTCGTGATTGGCGACCAGGACCTGACGGCCGTGCTCACCGCGCAGCGGGAGCAGGGAGAGGAAGTCGTTGTTGTAGCCGAACTGTCCCGCCTGCGCCTTCGCCGACTGCTTGTCGGGGTCGAAGCGGGGAGCGCCGCGCAGGATCGGTTCGCCCCAGCGGATCACGACGTTCTGGCCGTAGCCGTCGGGGATCGTGACCTTGTCGTCCGTGTTGGGCGCGACCGCCGCGAAGCGCAGACCCCGGGCGCCCTGGGCGGTGGGCTTCGGCTTGCCGCCCGTACGGCCCGCGAGGGGGGCGGCCTCGGCACTCGGGGCCGCGGGGCCGGCCAGAGCGGTGGTTCCGGCGGCGGCTGCCACGGTCACCACGGCGGCGGCGCGCATCATCGACCGGCGTGACAGGGCACCGGCGATGATGTCGCCGGCGTACTCGTTGTCGCTGGTGTTCGGGACCTCCTGGAAGCAGGCGTCACCGCAGCGGTAGCGGCAGGTCAGCGCAGAGCGCCCGCCCTGGTGCGAGCCGATGAGCGGCAGCAGATCGCGCACGTTTTCGTCCCTCCGTCTGTGTGTCACGCGTGACGGTAGGTGCGCATCCACGCCGTTCGTGGGACTGCCGGTGAACGGAGGGTGAAGTCCGGGACACCGCTCCTCTTCCCTTTGTCCTGGGCCCCGTTCAGGACTCGATGACGACTCGGTTGGAGCTCGGTTGACGCAGGGGCGGGCCGCGCCGCCGAACGGCCGGATCCGGCCGCTAACCTTACGTATCCGCCCTGGCCAGGGATCAATTCCCGCAGTACGGACATTTATCGCACCCAACTCATGCGAAAGGCCTCGCCCATGGGCATTCGGAGCTTGCTGCGCAAGGTGTTCGGCCGGACGGAGCAGGACGAGCCGACCACGGCCACCGTCCCGCCCCAGGCCGAGCGCACCCAGCCCACGGAGCCGGAGCCGGAGAACGCCACTTCGGCGGCCGAGCCCGCGAAGGCCTCGGTACCGGCCCCGGCCTCCTCCTCGGACCGGTCCGCCGGTACCGGGGACGACAGCGGACAGGCGTCGGACCTGGTCGCGGCGGCCTTCGACAAGGCGGCCACGACCTCGGCGGCCACGCCTGCCTCCACGTCCGCGCCGAGGGTTCCGGCCCAGGGGTCGGACCCGGAGGCGAAGCCGGCCGCGGACGCCGGGAAGGACGCGGCCGAGGAGACCGCCGCGGTGACGCTGACGGAACCGGCTGTCGCCGCGCCGATCACGATCGACATCGACCCGGAGCCGGAGGCGGAGCAGCTTCCTGCTGCCGAGGCACCGGCCGCCGAGGAGAAGGCGGAGGCGGTCGTCGAGCCGGCCGCCACCGAGAAGCCGGCCGAGCCGGTCGCCGCCGCGGAGCCCGAGCCGGCCGTCGCGCCCGAGCCGGTCGCTGCCGCCGAGCCGGTCGCCGAGGCCCGGCCCGTCGCCGAAACCGCACCGGAGCCGGAGCCCGAGCCGGAAGCCGCACCCGAGCCCGTCGCCGCCGCCGAGCCGGAAGCCGCCCCGGAGCCCGTCGCCGCCGCCGAGCCCGTCGCCGCACCCGCGGCCAAGTCCGCCGCCGCCGCGGGCAAGCCCGCCGTCACCCTCGCCCGGGTCAAGGCGGCGGCGCCCGCGCTCGTGGCCCCGTACAAGGCCGCACAGGCCGGGCTCAAGGCGCACGGGCTGACCGGGCTGCGGGCCACCGTGTATCTGGTGCTCGACCGGTCCGGTTCCATGCGGCCGTTCTACAAGGACGGCAGCGCCCAGCACCTGGGCGACCGCGCCCTGGCGCTCGCTGCCCACCTGGACCCGAACGCCACCGTGCCCGTGGTCTTCTTCTCGACCGACATCGACGGCACCGGGGCGATCGACCTCACCGCCCACGAGGGCCGGATCGACGAGCTGAACGCGGACCTCGGCCGCCTGGGCCGGACGAACTACCACCGGGCCGTCGAGGAGGTCGTCGCGCACTACGAGAAGTCCGGCGCCAGCGGCCCGGCACTGGTCGTCTTCCAGACGGACGGCGCCCCGGACGCCAAGGTGGCGGCCAAGCAGGCCCTCGCGGACGCGGCACGGCTGCCGCTGTTCTTCCAGTTCGTCGCATTCGGCGACGAGGACGCGAAGGCCTTCGACTTCCTGCGCAGGCTGGACGTCGAGAACGCCGGGTTCTTCCACGCGGGCCCCGCCCCGCGCGAGGTCCCCGACGCGGCGTTCTACCGGGAGGTCCTCGCCGCACTGCCCGCCTGGGCCGGCGCCCGCGGGGCCGTCGCGGAGGACTGATCCACCGGCAGCCGTACGGTCACGGCGAGCCCGCCCTCCGGGCCGGGTAGCGCCGTGACCGTACCGCCGTGGACCATCACGACAGACGCCGTGTCACTCCAGCCGCGTCCGGTCGCCGGCTCTCCGTGGCCGGGGCGGCCGTAATCGATGTGAGTGGATCTCCCACGGACCGTTAGGATTTCGACCATGGCGGCCACTGGATCCGAGAAGCAAGGGGGCGACGGCGTGAAGAGTTTCTACGTATCGACCCCCATTTACTACGTCAACGACGCTCCTCACCTGGGGCACGCCTATACGACCGTCGCAGGCGACGTGCTCACCCGCTGGCACCGCCAGCGCGGCGAGAAGGTGTGGTACCTCACCGGCACGGACGAGCACGGTCAGAAGATCATGCGCACGGCCGAGGCGAACGACGTCACGCCCCAGGCCTGGTGCGACAAGCTCGTCGAGGAGGCCTGGAAGCCCCTCTGGGAGCACCTGAACATCGCGAACGACGACTTCATCCGTACGACGGAGAAGCGGCACACCGACCGTGTGCAGGAGTTCGTGCAGGACCTGTACGACAAGGACCAGATCTACAAGGGCGGGTACGAAGGCCCGTACTGCGTGGGCTGCGAGGAGTACAAGCTCCCCGGCGACCTGATCGAGGCCGAGGACGGCACGAAGCTGTGCCCGATCCACAAGAAGCCGGTGGAGCTCCTCAAGGAGGAGAACTACTTCTTCAAGCTCAGTGAGTACGGTCCGAAGCTCATGGAGTTCTACGCGGCCAACCCGGGCTTCATCCAGCCCGAGTCCGCCCGCAACGAGATCGTGAACTTCGTCAAGCAGGGCCTGCAGGACCTGTCGATCTCGCGCTCCACGTTCGACTGGGGTGTCCCGGTGCCGTGGGACCCGAAGCACGTCATCTACGTGTGGATCGACGCGCTGCTCAACTACGCGACGGCGGTCGGCTACGGCGCCAACCAGGAGAAGTTCGACGGCACCTTCCCGGCGGACGTGCACCTGATCGGCAAGGACATCCTGCGCTTCC
Organism: Streptomyces sp. NPDC091271; assembly: GCF_044757505.1. Classification (NCBI taxonomy): domain Bacteria; kingdom Bacillati; phylum Actinomycetota; class Actinomycetes; order Kitasatosporales; family Streptomycetaceae; genus Streptomyces; species Streptomyces sp. NPDC091271. The sequence goes on from NZ_JBIVVD010000006.1 coordinate 278,943, forward strand.
ACTCGGTCATCTGGCCGGCCATGCTGATGGCGCAGGGCCTGCCGCTGCCCGGCAAGGTCGTCGCCAACGGCTGGCTGATGGTCGGCGGCGAGAAGATGTCCAAGTCGAATCTGACGGGCATCAAGCCGCAGGACCTGACCTCGCACTTCGGCGTGGACGCGTACCGCTGGTACTTCCTCCGGGCCATCGCCTACGGCAGCGACGGCTCGTTCTCCTGGGAGGACTTCAGCGCCCGCTACACCTCCGAGCTCGCCAACGACTACGGCAACCTCGCCTCGCGCGTCGCGGCCATGGTCGGCAAGTACTTCGGCGGCGCGCTCCCGGAGGCCACGGCCGCCGGTGACGCGGAGCGGGCGGTCCAGGAGGGCCTGGTCAAGGCCGTCGCCTCGGCCGATCAGAAGATCGGCGAGGAGCTGGACTTCCAGGGCGGCATCCTGGCGATCTTCGACTTCGTGAAGCAGGTCAACGGCTACATCACGGAGCAGGAGCCCTGGAAGGTCGCGAAGGACACGTCGCCCGAGGGCCAGGCACGGCTCGCGACCATCCTGTACACGGCGGCCGAGTCACTGCGCGGTGTCGCCGTCCTGCTGAACGCCGTCATGCCGGACACCTCGCAGAAGCTGTGGGAGTCCCTTGGCGCCGAGGCGTCCCTGGGCGCACTGGCCGGCCAGCCGGTGCAGGACGCGGGCCGCTGGGGTCAGCTGGCCGTGGGCGCGACGGTGACGAAGGGCGCGGTGCTGTTCCCGCGCCTGGAGGAGAAGCCCGCATAAGCGGCGTACGCAGTGCAGGAGCCCGGGACCCGAACACATCGGGACCCGGGCTCCTGCGTGTGACCCGTCAGCGCGTCCGGCGTTTCACCGGGCCAGCGACGCTGCGTCCCCCATCACGATCACCGGGTGCTTGGCGGGGTCGAGGGTGAGCAGCAGTTCGCGCATCCGGTCCTCGGTCAGCGAGACACAGCCCTGGGTCGGCCCGCCGTGGTCCACGTGGATCCAGATGCCGCCGCCCCTCTCCGCGCCGAGCGGCCGGGTGCGGTCCAGGGGACTGGTGCCCGGGGTCCGGTTGTAGTTGATGGCGACGACGTAGTCGAAGGAGCCTTCGAGCGGTTCCCCCAGGAAGCCCTCGCCGCTCACCGCGAAGCGGTGCTGCTCGTCGTACGGGAGCAGCGCGCCCGGGTCGGGCAGCCGGCCGCCCGCGTCGGTGAGGCCGAAAACCCCGACGGGGGACCGGAGGTCGTCCGCGAGATGGTGGTCCGTCCAGCCCTCCATGCCGTTGTGGGCGGGCCAGGGGCCCGCCCCGGGTCTCCAGCCGAGAGCGGGGTCGTCGAGGTTGTGGAGCATGACCGCGGACCGATTGGAATCGGGGCCCTGCCCGGTCACCACGACGGCCTGCCGGGCCGTGGCCGGGATCTGCGCCCGGGTCTCCGGGCCCAGCCCCGGGATCTCCGCCGGGGGGCGGACGCTCTCCACGGTGCGGGGCGTGGCGGCCGAGGACTCCGGGCCGGCCGCGCCGCGGGGCGCGGAGGGGTCGGTGGTCTGCACCGCCCCGGCGGAACAGCCGATGACCAGCAGGAACAGGGCGACTAGCAGGACGTACGGACGGCGCGGGACGGACACGGTGCGGAACTCCTCGGGTGGGGGCGGACGAGCACTTCCCGTGCCAGTCCTTGCCGGGCCCGACGGCGCCGAACCGGAACCGGGGCCATCCGGATGTACCCGCTTCGTGTACCCGAGGTCCGGGAGTTCCGCACGGTCCACCCGTACGCAGGCAAAGAGCCCGGAACCGTCATGGTTCCGGGCCCTTCACCGGGGGTCCTGTGCCGTCTAGAGGTCGGTTCCGTCGTGGGTCTCGTCGGGGTCGACGCCCATCGTGATGGAGCCGATCACACCGCGCGCCATCTTCCCCTTGCGGTACGAGAGCTTCAGCAGCCCGCCCGTCAGACCGCTCTGGTCGTAGATGGTGTCCTCGGTGAGGGTCGTGCGGGTGGTGGTGCTCGTCGAGTACGGCTCCTCCTTCGCGGAGTCGAGGACGGCGGACTCGGCGAAGAAGAACTGACCGGTGTGGCAGGTGTTCCCGCCCTCGTACCCGGCGTCGGTCATCTTCCCACCGACGTGCACCTTGGTGTGGATGTGCACGGCGCGGCCCTGGTACCAGCCCGGGAAGATCGTCGTGAACTCCACGTACCCGTGCTGGTCGGTGAGGCGCGTGCCCCGCAGATAGCGCTTGTCGTCGGTGGGCTCGCTGTGTCCGCCACCGCCGCCGCCCGGGCCCCCGGAAGGAGGCGTCCCGGTGGGGGTTCCGGTGGGGGTTCCGGTCGGCATGTCCGTGGGGGCGCCGCTCGGCGGAGTGCCGCTGCCGGGGCCACCCTGGCTCATGCTCTCGTAACCGGAGTAGATGCCCAGTGCGTCGCAGTGCCAGATGTCGACGGCCGCCTTCTTCAGCGGCTTGCAGGTGTCGGAGTCGATCACCTTCAGGCGCAGGGTCAGCGGGATGCCCTCCTTGCCCTCGGTGATGTCCTTCCGGATCTTGTCGGCGTCGATGTAGTACGGGCCCTCGGTGGTCTCCGAGGTCAGGCGGTAACACGCCTCACCCTGTCCGGTCGCCGCGCCGGACGCCTCGCCCTCCTCCTGGGCCGAGGCGGTGGCAACGACCCCGGCCCCGACTCCTGCCGCGGCCACGACCGCCGCTCCGCCGATCACCAGGCGGCGCCGGGTGAGGGTTTTCTTGTGTGCGGGTCCCTGATTCTCCGTCATGAGCGGTGACCCTAGGCAGCCAGGCTGGCAGGGAGATGAGAGCCGGCTGTGCGTTCCTGTGCGAGTGCCTGGCCGGCTCCACACGTGAAACAGTCCCCGGCCGGTGGCCGGGGACTGTTTCACGTGGAACCGAAGCGGAACCGGTGACGCCTACTTCGCTCCGGTGTCCTTCGCCACGGCGTCCGTGACGTCGGGCTTGTCCTTCGCGGCCGCGACGGGCTTGCGGAGCTGGATGTTCAGCTCGCGCAGCCGGGTCTCGTCCAGCACGCTCGGGGCACCCATCATCAGGTCCTGAGCGTTGCCGTTGAGCGGGAAGGCGATCGTCTCGCGGATGTTGGGCTCGTCGGCCAGCAGCATCACGATGCGGTCGACACCCGGGGCGATGCCACCGTGCGGCGGGGCGCCGAGGCGGAACGCGCGCAGCATGCCCGCGAACTCCCTCTCGACGGTCTCCGCCTCGTAACCGGCGATCGCGAAGGCCTTCAGCATGACCTCGGGCTCGTGGTTACGGATGGCGCCGGAGGACAGCTCGATGCCGTTGCAGACGATGTCGTACTGCCACGCCAGGATGTCGAGCGGGTCCTTCTCCTCCAGGTCCTTCATGCCGCCCTGCGGCATGGAGAACGGGTTGTGCGAGAAGTCGATCTTGCCGGTCTCCTCGTCCTTCTCGTACATCGGGAAGTCGACGATCCAGCAGAAGCGGAAGACGCCCTCCTCGAAGAGGCCGGCGCGCTTGGCGGCCTCGACGCGGACGACGGACATGATCTTGGAGACCTCGTCGAACTCGCCCGCGCCGAAGAAGACGGCGTGCCCGGGGACGAGGGACAGACGCTCGGTGAGGGTCTTGATGTCCGTCTCGGTGAGGAACTTGGCGATCGGGCCCGCCAGCGTGCCGTCCTCGCCGACGCGGACCCAGGCGAGGCCCTTGGCGCCGTGCTCGACCGCGTACGCGCCGAGGCCGTCGAAGAACTTGCGGGACTGGCCCGCGGTGTCCGGCACCGGAAGGGCGCGGACATGCTTTCCGGCGAAGGCCTTGAACTCCGAGTCCGCGAAGATGTCGGAGATGTCGACGAGTTCCAGCTGGGCACGCAGGTCCGGCTTGTCGTTGCCGTACTTCAGCATCGACTCGCGGAACGGGATGCGCGGGAACGGCGAGGTGACAGGGCGGCCGTTGCCGAACTCCTCGAAGAGCTCGGTCATGAGCTTCTCGATCGGCTGGAAGACGTCCTCCTGCTCGACGAACGACATCTCGACGTCGAGCTGGTAGAACTCGCCGGGCGAGCGGTCGGCGCGGGCGTCCTCGTCGCGGAAGCACGGCGCGATCTGGAAGTAGCGGTCGAATCCGGAGATCATCAGCAGCTGCTTGAACTGCTGCGGAGCCTGCGGAAGGGCGTAGAACTTGCCCGGGTTCAGACGGGACGGGACCACGAAGTCGCGGGCGCCCTCGGGGGACGTCGCGGCGAGGATCGGGGTCGCCATCTCGTTGAAGCCGAGGGCCACCATCTTGGAACGGATGGAGGCGATCACGGACGAGCGCAGCATGATGTTGCGGTGCATGCGCTCGCGGCGCAGGTCGAGGAAGCGGTACTCCAGGCGCCGCTCCTCGTTGACCCCGTCCTCGGTGTTGATCGTGAACGGCAGCGGGCCGGCCTCGCCCAGCACCTCGACCTCGGTGACCTCGATCTCGATCTCACCGGTCGGGAGCTCCGGGTTGACGTTGTCGGAGCCGCGCGCGGAGACCTTGCCGTCGATCCGGACGACGGTCTCCTTGGTCAGCTTCGACAGGGCGTCGTTGCCGGGGGTGCCGGGGCGGGCGACGAGCTGCACCAGACCGTAGTGGTCGCGCAGATCGATGAAGAGGATGCCGCCCAGGTCTCGACGATTGTGCAGCCAGCCGCTCAGCCGGACGTCGGTGCCGACGTCAGAGGCGCGGAGCTCGCCGCAGGTGTGGGACCTGTACCGATGCATCGTCGTTCATCCAGTCTTCGCGGTCGGGGTGGATTGACACCCCAGGCTACCGCCCGTGGACGCACCGCTTCATTGGCATTGTCGCCGCACGGCTGTCCGAGACCCGCCCGAAGGCCTCCAGGGGCGGCCTCCCTCGGTGGCGACCGCGGAGAACATCTTCCTAAAGTGGGGCAATGCGCACCGAGGAGATCCTGGCTGCGATCGGGACCGGGCTGTGGAGCTGGGACAGCTCATCGGGCACGGTCACGTTCGACGCCGAGGCGGCGCGGCTGGTGGGACTACCCGCCGAGGCCACGGCCCGCCCCGGCGAGGAAGTGCGCCCCCGCTTCCACCAGGCCGACTGGAACGAGATCGACGGCATCGTGAACTTCGCGATCGCCGAGGGCACGGTGGCCGAGGCCAGGATGCGGATCGTGGACGAGAACGGCGCGGTCGTACGCACGGTGCGCACCCGGTCGAAGCCGATCCCGCTGGACACCCCGGGCCGCCACACGTACGTGCTGACGGGCATCCTCCAGGAGGTCACCCCGCCCCCGGAGGACACCGCGGCGAAGACCCCGCTCACGGGTGACTGGCGGCGGTCACGCGAGGCGTTCCTGCTGGACGCCGGACGGGCGCTGGCCGAGGCGGTGTCCACCGAGGAGGTCCTGCGGGTCGCGGGCTCGCTCTCCATGCCCGGCTTCTCGCCCGACGGGCTCGCCGTCTTCGGGGTGTCGGGCGAGCGGCTGACGGTCATCGGGCACCACGGGCACAACGTCGGCGACGAGAAGCCGTTCACCGACATGCCGCTGCAGACCGACTATCCGGCGGCCGAGGTCGTGCGGACCGGTCAGGCCATCTACCTCGCCTCGCCCGAGGAGTACCGGCAGCGCTTCCCGGCCACCTGGCCCCTCGCCCGGGATTTCGGGCGCCAGTCCTGGGCCTTTCTGCCGCTGATCTCGTCCGGTCACACCATGGGAGCCTGGATGGCCGGGTTCCGGCACAACGTGGCCTTCTCGCCGGACGAGCGCTCCGTGCTGTCGACGGTGGCCAGGATGCTGGCACAGGCCCTGACCCGCGCCGGTGCCGCCGAGACCGAGCGCGAGCTGTCGCTGGGCCTCCAGCGGGCGATGAGGCCTTCCCTGGGCCCCGGTGTGCCCGGCCTGACGGTGGCGGCGCGTTACATCCCGACGGGAGGAGGGCTCCAGGTCGGGGGCGACTGGTACGACGTGATCCCGCTCCCTAACGGCCGTATCGCCCTCGTCATCGGTGACGTCCAGGGCCATGACGTGCGGGCGGCGGGCCTGATGGGCCAGCTGAGGATCGCCCTGCGCGCGTACGCCTCCGAGGGGCACCGCCCCGACGCCGTGCTCTCCCGGGCCTCGCGCTTCCTGTCCGGACTGACCGAGAGCTACGACCTCGACGACGGCGAGGACCGGTCCGACGCGACGCGCTTCGCGACCTGCCTGTACGCGGAGGCCGACCCCGAGAACGGGACCCTCGACGTCGCCCGCGCGGGCCACCCTGACCCGGTGGTGATCAGCGTCGACGGCACCGCGGTGATCCGGCAGACCGCCGGAGGGCTGCCCCTGGGCGTCGAGAAGGACGCCGACTACCCGACGACCCGCGTGGTTCTGGGGCCCGGCGAAACGATCATGCTGTGCACGGACGGGCTCATCGAGACCGGCGGACACGACATGGCCACCGGATGGACCAGGCTCAGGCCGGTCCTGGAGAAACCCGTCGAGGACCTGGAGGAGCTCGCGGACGCACTCGTGCAGACGGTGCACGGCCCCGGCTCCCACTACACGACCGGGCCGCTGGTGGACCGCCGCGAGGACGACATCGCGGTCATGGTGCTGCGCCGCGAGGCCGTACGGACGCGCAGGGCCCCGGGGCGGCGCTCGGCCATGACCATCGCCCAGGCGGAGCCCGAGCGCGTCGCGGCCGCCCGGCAGCAGCTGCGGGAGCTGTTGCACGACTGGGCGGACACGGAGCAGGTCGACTCCGCGGAGCTGATGGTCTCCGAGATGTCCACGAACGTGCTCGTCCACACGGACGGGGACGCGCTGCTCGTCGCGGAGGTGACGGGCGAGCGGGGCGAGCGGCGGCTGCGTGTCGAGGTGGCCGACGCCAGCGACGAGCTGCCGCACAAGCGGCGACCCGGGGAGATGGCGTCCAGCGGCCGCGGGCTGGTGCTGATGGAGATGCTCGCCGACGTCTGGGGGGTGGACCCGAGGGGCGAGGGGAAGTCGATCTGGTTCGAGCTGTACGAGTCCGCGGAGCCGGCCGAGCTGGGCGTCGCCGGTTCATGAGCTCCCGGGAACCGCGCCTTCCCGGCCTCCGGCCTCGTATCCCTTGCGCAGCTCGCCGATCACCCCGAACACCGCGGCGCACACCGGCACCGCCAGCAGCATGCCCAGCAGCCCCGCGACGCTCGCACCCGCGGTCAGCGCGATCATGATCGTGGCGGGGTGCATCTGGACCGTACGGCTCTGGATGACCGGCTGGAGCACGTGCCCCTCCAGCACCTGGACGGCGAGCACCACTCCCAGCGCCCAGAGCGCGATCACGATGCCCCGGTCGGCGAGCGCGACCAGCACGGCCACGGCACCGGAGATGAAAGCCCCGAGATACGGGATGTAGGCGCCGACGAAGACCAGCGCGCCCAGCCCCACCGCCCCCGGCACCCGCAGGATCAGCAGGCCCACCGTGATGCACAGCGCGTCGATCAGGGCGATGAAGGTGGTGCCGCGCATGAACCCCTCGACGGCTTCGAAGGCCCTGCGCCCCATGGCCTCCACGAGTTCGCCCGTGCCGCGCGGAGCGATCGTGTGGGCGAGGTGGACGGCACGGTCGGAGTCGCGCAGGAAGAAGAACGTCAGCAGCAGCGCCAGGACCGCGGTGGTCACCAGCGACCCGATGACGCTGATCCCGGTGAGCAGTCCGCCCGCCGCACTCGCGCCGAACTTCCCGATCAGTTTCTTCGCGTTGTCCGCCAGGTCGTCCACATTCGCGACCCCTTCGATGTCGAAGTGGTCGATGACCCACTGTGCCGCGTCCTTCAGCGAGGCCACGATCTGGTCGCCGGTGTCGACGAGGGCGGTGACGACGATGTATCCGGCTCCGCCGCCCACCGCGACGAGCGCGGCGCAGGTGAGTCCGGCCGCCACGGATCTGTTCACCTTGTGGGCGGTCAGCCAGCGGTGGACAGGGCCGAGCAGTGCCGTGCCGAGCAGCGCCAGCAGGACCGGGGTGACCGCGGTCTTGAGCACCACCACCAGCCAGATGGCCACAGCCACGACGCCGACGACCAGGAGCAGAACGCCGCACCAAGCGGCCGTCCGCCGCGCGACATCGGGCAGGAGGGGCTTCCGGATAGGCACCCTCCCACCCGATCACGGGCGGGGAGTGGTGTCCCTTCCGCACGGTCGTACGGGTGACGGCCCGTCACCCGTACGACCGGAGGGGCCGGTCACATGCCGTGGACCGCCGGGACCTTGCCGAGGCGGCCGGCCTGGAAGTCCTCGAAGGCCTGCTTGAGCTCGTCCTGGGTGTTCATCACGAACGGCCCGTAGTGCGCCATCGGCTCACGGATCGGACGCCCGCCGAGCAGCACGACCTCCAGGTCCGGGGTGTTGCCGTCCTGCGTCTCGTCGGCACGGACGGTCAGCGAGGACCCCTTGCCGAAGACCGCGGTCTGCCCGGTGCGGACCGGGCGGCGCTCCTCACCGACGCTGCCGCGCCCGGCGAGGACGTACGCGAGGCCGTTGAAGTCCTCGCGCCACGGAAGCGTCACCTCGGCACCCGGCCGGATCGTCGCGTGGACCATGGTGATCGGTGTGTGCGTGATGCCCGGGCCCTCGTGGCCGTCGAGCTCACCGGCGATGACACGGAGCAGCGCGCCGCCGTCCGGGGAGGCGAGGAGCTGGACCTGGCCACCACGGATGTCCTGGTAGCGCGGGGCCATCATCTTGTCGGCCTTGGGCAGGTTCACCCAGAGCTGGAGGCCGTGGAAGAGGCCGCCGGACATGACGAGCGCCTCGGGCGGCGTCTCGATGTGCAGGAGCCCGCTGCCGGCGGTCATCCACTGGGTGTCGCCGTTCTCGATGGCACCGCCGCCGCCGTGGCTGTCCTGGTGGATGAAGCTCCCGTCGATGATGTACGTGACGGTCTCGAAGCCGCGGTGCGGGTGCCAGGGGGTCCCCTTCGGCTCGCCGGCCGCGTACTCCACCTCACCCATCTGGTCCATCATGATGAACGGGTCGAGGTGCCGGTAGTTGATCCCGGCGAAGGCACGCCGCACCGGGAACCCCTCGCCCTCGAAACCGCTGGGCGCGGTCGTGACGGTCAGCACAGGGCGGGCCACGGCCTCGGCCTGGGCAGCGACCTTCGGCAGGGTCAGCGGGTTTTCGACGGTCACTGCGGGCATGGGAGCCACCTCCGGGAGTCTTCTGCGTCCAATTTAGTTGAACGGTGAACATCTAGCAAGGCGGCATTCATTCCCGCCGCCCCGGACAGCACCGAGGGCCCGCACCGATCGGTGCGGGCCCTCGGGCGCCTCGGGCCGCGGACGTCCTCGGCCGTCCGCGGAGCAGGGGCGGCTATCCGTACATGCGGCGCATCGCGAAGTCCACCATCTGCTCGACCGCCTTGGCGTCGAAGACCATGCGGTGATCACCCTCCATGTCCAGGACGAAGCCGTAGCCGGTCGGCAGCAGGTCGATCACCTCGGCGCCCGTGATCACGAAGTACTTGGACTCCTTGCCGGCGTAGCTCCGGAGCTCCTTGAGCGTGGTGAACATGGGGATCACCGGCTGCTGGGTGTTGTGGAGCGCCAGGAAGCCGGGGTTGTCGCCGCGCGGGCAGTAGACCTTCGCCGTGGCGAAGATCTGCTGGAAGTCCTCCGCGGACAGCGAACCGGTCGTGAAGGCCCGTACCGCGTCGGCCAGGGACGGCGGCGAGGGCTCGGGGTACAACGGCTGCTCGCCGTAGCCGCCGCCCATCTGCTGCTGCGCGCCCTGGTTCTGGTCGTAGCCATACATGCCGCAAAGAGTAATCGGACACATCTGTGCCTCGGGGGGTTGCGTCTTATTACTGACGGGTAGCATCATCGTGGGGGTCAGGTGATATACCCACGCCCGGCCGTCCGTCGCCCGATCCTCACTCCTCCACGGGGCGCTGCGCGCCACTGCTATTGATTACGGAGCCTTCCCATGGGGCACTACAAGTCGAATCTCCGCGACATCGAGTTCAACCTCTTCGAGGTCCTCGGGCGCGACAAGCTGTACGGCACCGGTCCGTTCGCGGAGATGGACGTCGACACCGCGAAGAGCATCCTGGACGAGGTGACCCGCCTCGCGGAGAACGAGCTCGCCGATTCGTACGCCGACGCGGACCGCAACCCGCCGGTCTTCGACCCCACGACGAACACCGCGCCCGTCCCGGCCTCCTTCAAGAAGTCCTACCAGGCCTTCATGGACTCCGAGTACTGGCGCCTGGGCCTGCCCGAGGAGATCGGCGGCACGACCTCGCCGCGCTCCCTGATCTGGGGTTACGCGGAGCTGCTGCTCGGCTCGAACCCGGCGGTCTGGATGTACTCCTCCGGCCCCGCGTTCGCCGGCATCCTCTTCGACGAGGGCAACGAGGCGCAGAAGAAGGTCGCGGAGATCGCCGTCGAGAAGCAGTGGGGCTCGACGATGGTGCTGACCGAGCCGGACGCCGGCTCGGACGTCGGCGCCGGCCGCACGAAGGCGGTCGAGCAGGAGGACGGCTCCTGGCACATCGAGGGTGTGAAGCGCTTCATCACCTCGGGCGAGCACGACATGTCCGAGAACATCCTCCACTACGTCCTGGCACGCCCCGAGGGCGCCGGCCCGGGCACCAAGGGCCTCTCCCTCTTCCTGGTCCCGAAGTTCCACTTCGACCGGACCACCGGCGAGCTCGGTGCGCGTAACGGCGTGTACGCGACGAACGTCGAGCACAAGATGGGCCTCAAGGCGTCGAACACCTGCGAGATGACCTTCGGCGACCAGCACCCCGCCAAGGGCTGGCTGATCGGCGACAAGCACGACGGCATCCGCCAGATGTTCCGCATCATCGAGTTCGCCCGCATGATGGTCGGCACGAAGGCCATCGCGGCCCTCTCGGCGGGCTACCTCAACGCGCTGGAGTACGCCAAGGAGCGCGTCCAGGGCACCGACCTGTCGCAGTTCATGGACAAGACGGCCCCCAAGGTCACCATCACGCACCACCCCGACGTGCGCCGCTCCCTGATGACGCAGAAGGCCTACGCCGAGGGCATGCGCTCCCTCGTGCTGTACACCGCCTCCGTCCAGGACGCGATCCAGGTGAAGGAGGCCGCGGGCGAGGACGCCAAGGCGCTCAACGGCCTCAACGACCTGCTGCTCCCGATCGTGAAGGGCTACGGCTCCGAGAAGTCCTACGAGCAGCTCGCGCAGTCGCTCCAGACGTTCGGCGGCTCCGGTTACCTCCAGGAGTACCCGGTCGAGCAGTACATCCGCGACGCCAAGATCGACACCCTCTACGAGGGCACGACGGCGATCCAGGGCCAGGACTTCTTCTTCCGGAAGATCGTCCGCGACCAGGGCGCCTCGCTGAACACCCTCTCCGAGGAGATCAAGAAGTTCCTCGCGAGCGCCCAGGGCGACGAGGAGCTGTCCGGCTCGCTGGACAACCTCGCCAAGGCCGCGGTGGACCTGGAGGCGATCGTCGGCACGATGATCACCGACCTCACCGCCACGGGCGAGGACGTCAAGAACATCTACAAGGTCGGTCTCAACACGACCCGCCTCCTGATGGCCTCGGGCGACGTCGTCGTCGGCTACCTGCTGCTCAAGGGCGCGGTCGTGGCCTCCGAGAAGCTGCGCAACGCCTCCGCCAAGGACGCCGCCTTCTACCAGGGCAAGATCGCCGCTGCGAAGTTCTTCGCCGCGAACGTCCTGCCGGGCGTCTCCGGCGAGCGCGCGCTGGCCGAGTCCGTCGACAACTCGCTGATGGAGCTGGACGAGGCCGCGTTCTAGTCGTCGCCGCTCACCCCGCGCATCATGACGCCGCCACCCGGATCCCTCCGGGTGGCGGCGTCGTCATGGGCGGGGCAACTTTCCGGACACGGCGGCGGCCCGACGTCGTACACCGTTAAACGTCCCGGTCCGCCGTCGTTACAGTGAAGAACATGAGCTCTCCCCTCCGCTTCGACCGCGGGCACACCGACGATCTGATGGCCTTCCTGATGGCGGCCCCTTCCCCGTACCACGCTGTGGCCGCGGCCGCCGCGCGGCTGGAGAAGGCCGGATTCCGGCAGGTCGAGGAGACGGACGCGTGGGACGGCTCCACCGGCGGGAAGTACGTCCTGCGGGGCGGCGCCATCGTGGCCTGGTACGTGCCGGAGGGCGCCACCGCCCACACCCCGTTCCGGATCGTCGGCGCCCACACCGACTCCCCGAACCTGCGGGTCAAGCCGCTGCCCGACTCCGGTGCGCACGGCTGGCGCCAGATCGCCGTCGAGGTCTACGGCGGGACGCTCCTGAACACCTGGCTCGACCGGGACCTCGGTCTCGCCGGCCGCATCTCCCTGCGCGACGGCACGCACCGGCTGGTGAACATCGACCGGCCCCTGCTGCGGGTCCCCCAGCTCGCCGTGCACCTGGACCGGTCCGCCAACCCCGACGGCCTCAAACTCGACCGCCAGAAGCACATGCAGCCGATCTGGGGACTCGGTGACGTCGAGGAGGGCGACCTCATCCGCTTCGTCGCCGACGCGGCGGGCGTCGACGCCGCGGAGATCACCGGCTGGGACCTCATGCCGCACCCCGTCGAGCCGCCCGCCTACCTGGGCCGGGACCGTGAACTCCTCGCCGGTCCGCGCATGGACAACCTGCTCTCGGTGCACGCCGCGACGGCCGCGCTGGCCGGCGTGTCCGGGCAGCCGGACGCCGAGCTCCCGTACATCCCCGTGCTGGCCGCCTTCGACCACGAGGAGAACGGCTCCCAGTCCGACACCGGCGCGGACGGCCCGCTGCTGGGCACGGTCCTGGAGCGCTCCGTGTTCGCCCGCGGCGGCTCGTACGAGGACCGTGCCCGGGCCTTCGCCGGAACCGTCTGTCTCTCCTCGGACACCGGCCACGCCGTCCACCCCAACTACGCCGAGCGCCACGACCCGACGCACCACCCGGTGGCCAACGGCGGGCCCATCCTCAAGGTCAACGTCAACATGCGCTACGCGACCGACGGCGGCGGCCGCGCCGTGTTCGCCGCGGCCTGCGAGAAGGCCGGCGTGCCGTGGCAGACGTTCGTCTCCAACAACTCGATGCCGTGCGGCACGACGATCGGCCCGATCACCGCGGCCCGGCACGGCATCACGACCGTCGACATCGGCGTGGCGATCCTGTCGATGCACAGCGCGCGCGAACTCTGCGGCGCCGACGACCCGTACCTCCTGGCAAACGCGCTCACGGCGTTCCTCGCGGGCTGAACCCGACCGTCCCAACCGCCCCGGCGGACATGGTTGTTGCCGGGCCGGGTACGCGACCCGTACACCGGCTCGGATTCACCGGGCCGTCGAGGAGGCGGAAATCATGGGACTCGGAGGATGCATTCTCCTGATCGGTGCCGGGGCGATTCTGGCGTTCGCCACCGACTGGGAAATGGATACCGTCAACGTCGACCTGGTCGGCTGGATCATGATGCTCGTCGGCCTCGTCGGGGTCTTCGTCTACGTGAGCATCGCGCGGCGTCGCCGCATGGTCGTGCCGCCCACCACCACGGTCGTCTCGGAGGACGAGCGCCGCTACCAGTGAGCTGACGTCCCGACACGCGGCTCGGCGCCGGCACGTGCCCTGAGGGCTCGTGGCGCGGCGCCGCCGCTCGGTCCGCCGTCAGCCCTGTTCGTCCATCCCGGCCAGCACCAGCGGGAGCCTGGACGCCCCTCCGGCGGTGACGCTCACGGGGACGCCCCAGTCCTGCTGGTGCACATGGCAGGCCGGGTACTCGTTGTCCGGGTCGTCGTCGCAGGACGCCGCCATCGCGGACACATGCAGAACGCCCTCGGTGACCCCGTCCGCGAGGACCAGGTCACGACCCAGATCCGTCCCCTGGCCCGACCCCTCGGCCAGCAGTTCCGGCGGGGTCGAGGAGACCAGCAGCCGGGTGGAGGGACCGTACCGGGTGTCGAGCTTCTGCCCTGCGGGCGCCTGGAAGACCACGTCCAGCCTCAGCGTGCCGGCGGCGACCTCGGTGGCCGCGCGCCGGGTGCGGTGGGCCCGGTCCGCGACCCGCACGGCCTCCTCGGGAAGCCGCAGCCGGGTCAGCCGGTGCCGTGCGGACTCGACGACGACCAGATCGCCGTCCACCAGGACCGCGTCGCTGGGCTCCCGCAGATCGGTGGCCAGCGTGGTGACCTCGCCGCTCTCCGGGTCGTACCGCCGCAGCGCGTGGTTGTAGGTGTCGCTCACGGCCACGGAGCCGTCGGGGAGGGCCGTGACGCCCAGCGGGTGCTGGAGGAGCGCCTGCTCCGCGGGGCCGTCGCGGTGGCCGAAGTCGAAGAGGCCGGTACCGACGGCGGTGTGGACAGCGCCCTCCCGGTCCACGTAGCGCAGCGACGAGGTCTCGGAGTCGGCGACCCAGAGACGGTCGCCTGCCGCGGCCAGACCGGACGGCTGCGCGAACCACGCCTCGTCCCCGGGCCCGTCGACCAGGCCCTCGTTGGTCGTCCCGGCGGCGACGCGCACCGTGCCCTGCTCGAGGTCGTACGTCCACAGCTGATGCACCCCGGCCATGGCGATCCACAGCCGGTCACCGAACCAGGCGATGTCCCACGGCGACGACAGGGCCACCTCCGTGGCCGGGCCGCTGGTGGCGGAGGACTGCCACCACTGGCGTCCGGTCCCGGCGAGCGTGGTCGTCACCCCCGTCCCGAGATCGAGCGCCCTGATCGCGTGGTTGACCGTGTCCGCGACGGCGATCCGGCCGTCCGGCAGGACGGCGAGGCCCTGCGGTTCGCTGAACCGGGCGTCGTCGCGGCCGCCGTCCACGAATCCGCGCTCACCGGCGCCGAAGTGACCCCGCACGGTCTCACCGTCGGCTTCCAGCTCCACCAGGCGGTGCCGGGTGGTGTCCGAGACCAGGAAGCCGCCGTCCGGGAGGGCTAGCGCCTTGCCGGGGAACCGCAGGTGTGTGGCGACCGGCTCCGGAGCGACGTAGGGGCCGTCGCCGCGATGCAGGGTGCCCTTCGCGGCGTGCTCGGCCTCCAGCTCCTCGACCAGCTTCTCGATGGCGTGCGCGTGGCCCTCACCGGCGTGCTGGGCCACGACATAGCCCTCGGGGTCCACGACGACGAGCGTGGGCCAGGCGCGGACGGCGTACTGCTTCCAGGTGGCGAGCTCGGGGTCGTCGAGGACGGGGTGGTGCACCCCGTACCGCTCGACGGCGTCGACCACGGCCTGGTGCTCGGCCTCGTGCACGAACTTCGGGGAGTGGACACCGATGATCACCACCGTGTCGCGGTGCTTCTCCTCCAGCTCACGCAGCTCATCGAGCACATGCAGACAGTTGACACAGCAAAATGTCCAGAAATCCAGAATGACAATGCGTCCCCGCAGGTCAGCCAGGGTGTACTGCCGGTCGCCTGTATTGAGCCAGCCGCCCTTGCCGATCAGTTCGGGGGCGCGGACACGTGCACGTGCTGTCATGACAACAGTCAACAGCACCGTGGCCTGCCCGCATTCCGGCAGGTCGTCGGGGAACCTGTGATCCATGAGACTTCTCGTACGTGAGCGACTGTTCGGCGTCGGCGACGACTACTGGATCGAGGACGCGGACGGGCGGAAGCTCTTCCTCGTCGACGGCAAGGCCATGCGGCTCCGTGACACCTTCGAGCTGAAGGACACCAACGGCCAGGTGCTGGTGGAGATCCGCCAGAAACTGATCAGCCTGCGTGACACGATGCTGATCGAGCGGAACGGCGAGGAACTCGCCAAGATCAAACGGAAGCGGCTCTCGCTCCTGCGCAACCACTACCGGGTGACCCTGGTGGACGGCACCGAGCTGGACGTCAGCGGCAAGATCCTGGACCGCGAGTTCGCCATCGACTACGACGGTGAGCTGCTCGCCCAGGTCTCCCGGCGCTGGCTGACCGTCCGCGACACCTACGGCGTCGACATCGTGCGGGAGGACGCCGATGTGCCGCTGCTTCTGGCCGTGGCGGTGTGCGTCATCGTCCTCGCGGACAAGGAACACGACAAGGACCACGGCGAGGACTGACCGGGGGCCGGCCGGACAGCCGAGGGCCCGGTTTCACGTGAAACCGGGCCCTCGGGACGTCTGCGTACGGCTCAGGCCAGGCGGCGTGGCGCGAGGCCCAGCCGGCGGTCCTTGAGGGCCGGGAACTGCTCCCGGGTGGTGGTGGCCTTCGCCGGGTCGAACTCCACGGTGAGCACCTCCTCGCCGGCCCCGGCCTCGGCGAGCACCTCGCCCCAGGGGTCGACGACGATGCTGTGGCCCGCCTGCTCGACCCCCGCGTGAGTGCCGGCCGACCCGACCGCCAGGACGTACGCCTGGTTCTCGACCGCACGGGCCTGCGCCAGCAGGGTCCAGTGCGAGCGGCGGCGCTCCGGCCAGCCGGCCGCGACGATCAGGGTCTCCGCCCCCGCGTCGACGAGCCCCCGGAACTGCTCGGGGAAGCGCAGGTCGTAGCAGGTGGCGAGGCCGACCACGGTCTCCGGCAGAGCGACGGTGACAAGTTCCTCTCCGGCACCCATGAGCACCGCCTCGCCCTTGTCGAAGCCGAAGCGATGGATCTTGCGGTAGGAGGCGGCCAGCTCGCCCTCGGGCGAGAAGACCAGCGACGTGTTGTAGAGGGCGCCGTCCTCGGCGCGCTCGACGAACGACCCGGCATGCAGCCAGACCCCGGCCTCGGCCGCCGCCTTCGCCATGACGTCATGGGTGGGGCCTTGCAAGGGCTCGGCCTCATCGGCGAACGCGGTATAGGCGAAGGCGCCGACCGGCCAGAGTTCGGGAAGGAGGACCAGGTCCGCACCCCGCTGGGCCACGACCAGCGAAGCCGCGCGCTCTCTACGGGAATTGACCGATTCATCCGGGTTTACTGCGATCTGGATGAGGGAGGCGTGCACACTACCACCGTCCTGGCATGGAAGCCGTCAACGCGGGCCTACGATCGTCACACGAAAGCACTGCCGGGGTGCCTGCTCGCAGCGTAACTTAGCGAGCGAACCTCCCACGCAGCCCGCAGCCCGCAGCCCGCAGACAGCGACGTCGGTGCCGGCCCTCCAGTCGGCACTCCCTGCTCTCCAGCCCATGCACCGCAGAACCGCACGAGGGGTCCCGTGACCGTCCATCCCAGCCTCCAGACCTATGCCGATGCCTGGACCCACTCCGTCGAGTCGATATCCGAGCTGGTCAAGCCGCTCGTCGAGGGGGAGTGGAACCGCCGGACGCCCTGCCCGGGCTGGTCGGTGCGCGACATCGTCTCGCACGTCATCGGCATGGAATGCGAGCAGCTCGGCGACCCCCGCCCGATCCACACGCTGCCGCGCGACCTCTACCACGTGCAGAACGACCACCAGCGCTACATGGAGATGCAGGTCGACGTACGGCGCCACCACACCGCGCCGGAGATGACCTCGGAGCTGGAGTACACGCTCATCCGGCGCATGCGTCAGCTGCGCAACGAGTCACGCGCCCCCGAGACCATGGTGCGGGCGCCCCTCGGCGCCGAGCAGACGCTGGAACTGGCACTGCGGATGCGGGCGTTCGACGTCTGGGTGCACGAGCAGGACCTGCGCACCACGCTGGGTCAGCCCGGCAATCTGGACTCCCCCGGCGCCCTGGTCGTCCGGGACACCCTGCTGGCCGGACTGGCGAAGGTGGTCGCCAAGGACGCGGGCGCGCCGCCCAATTCGGCCGTGGTCTTCGATGTGCACGGCCCGCTGGAGTTCCTGCGTACGGTCAGGGTCGACGGCGAGGGCCACGGTTCGGTCGACGGCGCGCCGTCGCTGGGCCCCGCGGCGGCCCTGGCGATGGACTGGGAGACCTACTACCGGCTGGCCTGCGGCCGGGTCCGGGCGCAGGCCGTGGAGGACCGGATCAAGATCGAGGGCGACCAGGACCTGGCGGCCGAGATCCTGCGCCACTTCGCCGTGACCCCGTGACACCGTGACCGGCGGCGCCCGCCCGTGGACAGTCCGGGACGGGCGCGCCGCCGGGTCCGCCGTCAGGCGGGGACGTGCACGGCTTCGACCCGGCTGACGACGTGGTGGTCGCGTTCCCTGTGGGTGGCGCCGGCGTGCAGCCGCAGTATCTGTACGACGCCGAGCGCCTCCAGGACGAAGACCGACGCGAACGCGACGCGGTAGTTGTCCCCGGTCGCGTCCAGCAGGACGCCGACCGCGAACAGTGTCGTCATCGAGGCGACGAACCCGCCCATGTTGACGATGCCGGAAGCGGTGCCCTGGCGCTCCGGCGGATTGGCCGGCCGGCCGAAGTCGAAGCCGATCATCGAGGCCGGTCCGCAGGAGCCGAGCACCACGCACAGGGTGATCAGCAGCCACATCGGCGCGTGGTCGCCGGGGTAGAAGATCGTCGACGCCCAGAGCAGCGCGGTCATCGCGACCGTCCCCAGGGCCAGCGGGGCTCGCGCCCCGTGGTGGCGGGCGATGACCTGCCCGTAGACGAGCCCCACGGCCATGTTGGAGAGCACCACCAGGGTGAGCAGCTCACCGGCGGTGCCCCGGCTCAGCCCCTGGGACTCGACCAGGAACGGCATGCCCCACAGCAGCAGGAAGACCATGGCGGGGAACTGCGTGGTGAAGTGCACCCACATGCCCAGGCGCGTGCCCGGCTCCCGCCAGGAAGCGGCGATCTGCTTCCGCACGTACGCCGCTCCGGCGTGCTCGGCGGGCGGCGGCTCATGGCCCTCGGGGTGGTCCTTGAGGAAGAGCAGCAGCGGGACCAGCACCACCACGCCGGCCAGCGAACTGCCGACGAAGGTCGCGGTCCAGCCGAATCCGTGCAGCGCGCGGGCGATGACGAGGGTCGAGACGAGGTTGCCCGCCATCCCGAAGAGCCCGGTCACCTGTCCGATCAGCGGTCCTCGCCGGGCCGGGAACCACCGGGCGCCGAGTCGCAGCACGCTGATGAACGTCATCGCGTCGCCGCAGCCGAGCAGCGCCCGGGAGGCAAGCGCCATGCCGTACGAGGGGGAGAGCGCGAAGCCCAGCTGCCCCAGCGTGAAGAGCACCACCCCGATGGTGAGGACCTTCTTGGTGCCGAGCCTGTCGACCATGAGGCCCACGGGTATCTGCATGCCGGCGTAGACGAGCAGCTGCAGGATGGAGAACGTCGACAGGGCCGAAGCGTTGACCTCGAACCGGTCGGCGGCGTCGAGCCCGGCGACGCCCAGACTCGTACGGAAGATGATGGCGACGAAGTAGACGGCGACGCCGATGCCCCAGACCCACGCGGCACGCCGGCCGCCGGGCGGGTCTCCGGGCAGGGAGAGGGTGGAGGACGCTGAGCTCATCGGTCCTCCCCCCGGACCAGCACCTTGACCCGGCTGACGTGGCGCCGCACGACCTGTGCGGCGCCCTCGGCGTCGCCGGCCCTGATGGCGTCCAGCAGCTCCCCGTGCTCGGTGATGTTGGCGGCGATCCTGCCGGGGTGCGCCTCCATCACGGCCACGCCCATCCGCAGCTGCCGGTCACGGAGCTGGTCGTAGAGACGGGAGAGGATCTCGTTGCCCGCGTTCTTCACGATCTCGGCGTGGAAGCACCGGTCCTTGACGGAGACCGCTGCCAGATCCCCCGCCTCGGCGAGCTCCCGCTGCTCCTCCAGGAGCCGCTCCAGCCGGGCGATCAGCTGCGCCGACGCGGGCACGGCCTTCCGCGCGGCGAACTCCTCCACGAGCAGCCGGGTCTCCACCACATCGGAGATCTCCTGCGCGGAGACCGCGAGCACCAGCGCACCCTTCTTCGGGTAGAGCTTGATCAGCCCTTCGACCTCGAGCCGGAGCAGCGCTTCCCGCACCGGGGTCCGGGACACACCGACGGCCTCGGCCAGGTCGCCCTCGGTGAGGAGCGTGCCGCCCTCGTAACGGCGGTCGAGGACGGCTTCCTTGATGTGGGTGTAGACGCGCTCGGCTGCGGGCGGCGACTTGGGGGCCGCCTTGTGGGCGGCGGGTTCGGCGGTGGGTGCGGCAGGCATGCACACAGCATAGATACAAGATGGGTGCGTCCGCTTCCCCCGTCCGCGATCCGGACGGGGAGGGCGGACATCCGACCCTGGCGTCCGGCCGGGCTCCGGCCAGGTGTGAAATCACCCGTACGAGAGGGCATCCATCCGGGCGGCTCGCGAGTCTCACCACCGAGCGGCACCCCATGTGGCCGCATTTCAGGTGTATTTGGAGCGTTCGACTTGAAAACTGGTCTCAAGGGCATAAACCGCGTAAGCGTCGCCGCCACCGTCACTCTCACCGCGGGCGCCGTCCTCGCGGGCAGCGCGTTCGCCTCCACGGCTCAGGCCGCGGCACCGCCGACGCCCACGATCGCCGCCAAGGGCGGCTTCGTGATGAACAGCGGCACTGCGAAGACGCTCTACGGAAAAGCCGCGGACACCCGCCGCTCCACCGGCTCCACGACGAAGATAATGACCGCCAAGGTGGTGCTGGCCCAGAAGAACCTGAACCTTGATTCCAAGGTCACGGTGCAGAAGGCGTACAGCGACTACATCGTCAAGAACACCGCCTCGTCGGCCCGGCTGATCGTCGGCGACAAGGTCACCGTCCGCCAGCTCCTGTACGGCCTGATGCTGCCGTCGGGCTGCGACGCCGCGTACGCCCTCGCCGACAAGTTCGGCTCCGGCTCCACGCGCGCGGCCCGGGTGAAGTCCTTCATCGGCAAGATGAACGCCTCCGCGAAGAGCCTCGGCCTGAAGAACACCCACTTCGACTCGTTCGACGGCATCGGCAGCGGCTCGAACTACTCCACGCCGCGTGACCTGACGAAGATCGCCGGCAGCGCGATGAAGAACTCCACGTTCCGCGCGATCGTGAAGACGAAGTCCACCAAGCAGAAGGTCACGACGAAGAGCGGCGGCTACCGCTACATGTCGTGGTCGAACACCAATCCGCTGCTGGGCAGTTACAGCGGCGCGATCGGCGTGAAGACCGGCTCGGGCCCGTCGGCCAAGTACTGCCTGGTCTTCGCCGCGACCCGTAACGGCAAGACGCTCATCGGGACCGTCCTCACCTCGACGTCCGCCACCACCCGGACGGCCGACGCGAAGAAGCTCCTGGACTACGCCTTCAAGAAGTAGCGCCGAGGCCGAAGTGGGCCCTGCTCGCGCGATGCGCGGGCGGGGCCCTCCGTCGTCCTCAGAGCTGCCGGCGCAGATCCGCTATGAAGCGGTCCCAGGCGGCGGAGGCGAGGATGAGGAAGGGGCTGTCGGACCGCTTGCTGTCGCGGACGGCAACGGCGCCGGGAACGTTGCGGGCCACTTCGACGCACTCGCCGTTGCCGCTGCTGTAGCTGGACTTGACGAACTCGAAGCAACGCACGATTACAGCTCCTTGCGAATACGCCCTATCAAGGCAATGGAATCGCGGGGAGCGAGTCCGCATCGGGCGATACGACTGAACGTGACGTTGTGACGGGCGGCGTCCCTCTCGCTCTCCAGCCACAGCGTAGACGACGTGGTGTCCATGTAGACCACGTCCATCGCACCGGGTTCGGCGAACGAAACAACGCTAAAAGCGCTGGTCATGCCCGGGTGGGATCCGGCCAGGAAGGGGACAACCTGCACCGTGACATTTGGCTCGGTGGCAGCCGTAGCCAGACGATCCAGTTGCGCGCGCATCACCTCGCGACCGCCGACCAGTTGCCGCAGCGCTCCTTCGCCGACAATCGCCCACAGCGCCAGTGGGGCGCTGTCCGCAAGGCGCGCCTGCCGGGCGATCTTCGCCTCGACGAAGCGCTCGATCTCGTCCGGGTCGTCCCAGTCCGCGTTGCCGACCGCCAGCGCCCGCGCATAGTCCGGCGTCTGGAGCAGCCCCGGCACAAAGGCCCCCTGCCAGGTCCTGACCGCCGTAGCGATGTCTTCGAGCGCGACGTACTCAACCAGCGAGCGCAGCTCCGGGTACTGGTTCCACCAGCCCTTCGCCTTGCGGCGCTCCCGATCCAGTCGGGCTACCTCCAGCAAGCCGCTGACGAGCTTCGTGTCCTCGACACCGTAAAACTCACAGAGGCTGCGCACGTCCGGGTCCCTCATCGGAACCCAGCCTCGCTCCATCTTCACGATCTTCGAGTTGGTCGCGCTGATGACCTGGGCTGCCTGCTGTTGCGTCTTCCCGGACGCGTCCCTCAGGCGCAGGAGCTCACTACCGAGCCTGCGTGCCAGAACAGTTGACGACCGGTTGCCTTGCTGAGTCGCTCGATTCACCACTTCAGTGTCCCGCCCCACGGCCCGGGTCGTCGACCACCGTCACTCGTTGGAGACACTTGTCTCCGTTTCACTTGCACCCATAGACCCGTGCTCGCTACGTTCGGCGAACCGCCGCTCCCAGCGGCACCGCCACGGCGGAAGTGCACCGCCCTGCCCCTGCGCAGGCGCGACATCGCCACCGCCCGCACCCAAGGAGCTCGCGCGCATGACCGCAGCCCAAGAGATCCCGGCCCCCGAACCCGTACTCCACGAGGACCGCCTCGACTACACCCCGACCGCCCGTAGCGTCTCCCTCTGCCGCCGACGGGCGGCGCGCCTCGTCGCGGAGTGGGGGCAGCCCCATCGCGCCGAGGAAGCCGCGCTGCTGGTCAGCGAGTTGGCGACCAACGCCTTGTTGCACGGCTGCATGCGCGGGCGGCTCTTCCGGGTGCGTCTCACCCTCACCGGCACCGCCCTCCGCATCGAGGTGAGCGACCCCCGCGGCGAGCGGCTGCCCGGACTGCGCGAAGTCGGCGCCGACGACTGTTACGGGCGGGGGCTGCTCGTCGTCGCCCGGCTCGCCGACCGCTGGGGCGTCGAGCCGCGCACCGTCGGCAAGACCGTCTTCGCCGAACTCACCGTGGAGTGACTGCGGAACGGCAGTTCAGGCGCCCTCCTCCGCAAGGGACAGCGCTTCGGCGATCGTGCGGGTGGCGAAGTCCGGGTCGTCCGTGATGCGGTTGATGTGCTCCGCGAGCAGGAACGCGGTGGCCTCCAAGGGATTCATCTCCCCCTCGGTCCAGTCCCCGTACTGCTTGCGCCACAGGTTGGGGCTCAGGCCCGTACCCGCGGCGACGACCAGGCCGGCCATGGTGGGGATGGCCTCGGGGCGGATACTCCTGGGCATCTGGCGCAGCGAGGCCACGAGGGTGGGGACCACGTACTCGATGACGTCCTTGTCCTGCGCTTCATGCGCCTGCCGCAGCCAGCTCATGAACATGTAGATGATCGTGCACGTGCCGTCCAGTACGTCTTCGGCACCTCCAGGGCCCAGGGAAGCGACGACCTGCTCCGCCAGCGCCCTTTGCTCCAGGTCGCTCTCGGCGTTGCCGTCGTGGATGCTCTTGAGCCGGGAGTCGATCATCATCAGCGCCGCGCCCACATCGCCGGCGGGAGCGTCCCGGGGATCGCAACTCGATGGCACAGGGCGCCCCCTCGGGTGACTGCGTCGAATGACACATCTTGCCCGCAGAGTAGTCGGACGAACCGTCGGCGCACATGCCGATGGGCCCGCGCAGACTGCGCGGGCCCATCGTTCACACCTACGCCCAGGTGATCAGCCGCTTCGGCTGCTCCAGGATCGCCGCGACGTCCGCGAGCACCTTGGAGCCGAGCTCGCCGTCGACCAGCCGGTGGTCGAAGGAGAGCGCCAGGGTGGTGACCTGGCGGGGCTTCACCTTGCCCTTGTGGACCCACGGCTGGAGCTTGATCGCCCCGACCGCGAGGATCGCGGACTCGCCCGGGTTCAGGATCGGCGTACCCGTGTCCACGCCGAAGACGCCGACGTTGGTGATGGTCACCGTGCCGCCCGCCATGGCCGCGGGGGACGTCTTCCCCTCGCGTGCGGTGGAGACCAGCTCGCCCAGTGCCGCACCCAGCTGGGGCAGGGTCTTGTCGTGCGCGTCCTTGATGTTCGGCACGATCAGACCGCGCGGGGTGGCGGCGGCGATGCCCAGGTTGACGTAGTGCTTCTGCACGATCTCCTGGTTGGCCTCGTCCCAAGCGGCGTTGACCCCCGGGTTGCGCTTGATCGCGACCAGGAGCGCCTTGGCGATGATCAGGAGCGGATTGACCCGGACCCCCGCCATCTCCTTGTCCTCCTTGAGCTCCGCCACGAGCTTCATCGTGCGCGTCACGTCGACGGTCACGAACTCGGTGACATGCGGCGCGGTGAAGGCGCTGCCGACCATGGCCTGCGCGATGGCCTTGCGCACGCCCTTGACGGGGATGCGGGTCTCGCGGCCCGCCCGGTCCACCGGTACCGCGAAGGGCGCGGGGGCCGGGGCGGCTTCCTCCGTCAGGACGGCGGCCTCGGCCGGGGCCGGGGCGACAGCCGCGTGGACGTCCTCGCGGGTGATCACGCCGCCCTCCCCGGTCGGGGTGACCGTGGCGAGGTCGATGCCCAGGTCCTTCGCCAGCTTGCGCACCGGCGGCTTGGCGAGGGGACGGCTCTCCACGGCCTTCGCGCCGTGGCCGTTGATCTCGGCCTGGATCGCGGCGGCGGCCGGCCCCGGGATCTCGGCCCCCTTGCGGGCCCGGCGCTTGGTGGAGCTCTCCGCCACCCCGTAGCCGACGAGCACCGGCTGACGGCCCTTGGGCGTTTCCGGCTCGGGCTCCTGCACGGGCTCCTGCACGGCTTCGGGAGCCGCCGGGGCGTCACCGCTGCCCGGCGCCACGTCCACCGCGATGATCACCTCGCCGACGTCGACGGTCGAGCCCTCGGGGAAGCGCAGCTCGTGCACCACCCCGTCAAACGGGATCGGCAGCTCGACGGCGGCCTTGGCGGTCTCGACCTCGCAGACCACCTGGCCGTCCGTGACGGTGTCGCCGGGCTGGACGAACCACTTGAGGATCTCCGCCTCGGTCAGTCCCTCGCCCACGTCGGGCATCTTGAACTCACGGAAACGCGCGGACGTTTCGGTCATCGTCGTCACGACCCTCTCCTCAGTACGCCAGCGAGCGGTCGACGGCGTCGAGCACCCTGTCGAGCCCCGGCAGGTACTCGTCCTCGAGCCGGGCCGGCGGGTAGGGGGCGTGGTAGCCGCCGACCCGCAGCACCGGTGCTTCGAGGTGGTAGAAGCAGCGCTCGGTGATCCGGGCCGCGATCTCGGCCCCGGAGCCGTAGAACACCGGCGCCTCGTGGACCACCACGAGCCGGCGGGTCTTCTCGACCGAGGTCTGTACGGCGTCGAAGTCGATCGGGGACATCGACCGCAGGTCCAGGACCTCGATCGACTTGCCCTCCTCCTGCGCCGCGGCGGCGGCCTCCAGGCAGACCTTCACCATCGGGCCGTACGCGACGAGCGTGAGGTCGGAGCCCTCACGGGCCACGGCGGCCTTGTGGAGCGGACCGGGGATGGACTCGGTGTCGAGCTCCCCCTTGTCCCAGTAGCGCCGCTTGGGCTCGAAGAAGATGATCGGATCGTCGCTCTGGACGGCCTGCTGCATCATCCAGTAGGCGTCGCTCGCGTTGGACGGCGAGACGACCTTCAGCCCCGCCACATGCGCGAACAGCGCCTCGGGCGACTCGCTGTGGTGCTCCACGGCACCGATGCCGCCGCCGTACGGGATGCGGATGACGACCGGCATCTTGATCTTGCCGAGGGCCCGGGCGTGCATCTTCGCGAGCTGCGTGACGATCTGGTCGTACGCGGGGAAGACGAAGCCGTCGAACTGGATCTCGACGATCGGGCGGTATCCGCGCAGCGCCAGGCCGATCGCCGTACCGACGATGCCGGACTCCGCGAGCGGGGTGTCGATGACCCGGCCCTCGCCGAAGTCCTTCTGCAACCCGTCCGTGATGCGGAAGACCCCGCCGAGCTTGCCGACGTCCTCACCCATGATGAGGACCTTGGGATCGGTCTCGAGAGCCTTGCGCAGCGACTCGTTGAGCGCCTTCGCGAGGGACATCTTCTCAGCGGCCATGGCTAGTTGCCCTCCTCGGCGAACGATGCCTGGTAGGCGGCGAACTGGGCGCGCTCCTCGTCGACGAGCGGATTGCCGTCGGCGTAGGCGTGGTCGAAGATCGCCAGCCGGTCCGGGTCGGGCATGGCCCGCACCGCTTCGCGGACCCGCTTGCCGAGGGTCTCGCTCTCCTCCTCCAGCGCGGTGAAGTACGCCGCGTCGGCGAGGTCCTGCTTCTCCAGGTACGTACGCAGCCGCAGGATCGGGTCCTTGGCCTCCCAGGCCGCCCGCTCCTCGTCCGCCCGGTACTTGGTCGGGTCGTCGGAGGTGGTGTGGGCACCCATCCGGTAGGTGAACGCCTCGACGAGGGTGGGCCCCTCGCCCCGCCGGGCCCGCTCCAGCGCCGACCTGGTGACGGCCAGGCACGCGAGTACGTCGTTGCCGTCGACCCGCACCCCCGGGAAGCCGAAACCCTGCGCGCGCTGGTAGAGCGGCACTCGCGTCTGCTTCTCGGTCGGCTCGGAGATCGCCCACTGGTTGTTCTGGCAGAAGAACACGACGGGGGCGTTGTAGACGGCGGAGAAGGTGAAGGCCTCCGCGACATCGCCCTGGCTGGAGGCGCCGTCGCCGAAGTACGCGATCACGGCCGAGTCCGCGCCGTCCTTGGCGACGCCCATGGCGTAGCCGGTGGCGTGCAGGGTCTGCGAGCCGATGACGATCGTGTACAGGTGGAAGTTGTTGGTGTTCGGGTCCCAGCCGCCGTGGTTCACGCCACGGAACATCCCGAGCAGATTCGTCGGGTCCACGCCCCGGCACCAGGCGACGCCGTGCTCCCGGTAGGTCGGGAAGACGTAGTCGTCGTCCCGCAGCGCCCGGCCGGAGCCGATCTGCGCGGCCTCCTGGCCCAGCAGCGAGGCCCACAGGCCCAGCTCGCCCTGGCGCTGGAGCGCGGTGGCCTCGGCGTCGAAGCGGCGGGTCAGGACCATGTCACGGTAGAGCCCACGGAGCTCGTCCGCGCTCAGGTCGATCTCGAAATCCGGGTGCTCGACGCGCTCGCCCTCGGGCGTCAGCAGCTGTACCAGCTGGGGCTCGGTTGTTTGTGGCGTCTTCGCGGCGCTGGTCCGCTTGCTGCTGCGTCGCGGTTTGCGCGCGGCAGTGCTCTCCACGGTCACGTGCGTGCTCCTCCGTCG
This sequence comes from Streptomyces sp. NPDC091271, assembly GCF_044757505.1. Taxonomy (NCBI): domain Bacteria; kingdom Bacillati; phylum Actinomycetota; class Actinomycetes; order Kitasatosporales; family Streptomycetaceae; genus Streptomyces; species Streptomyces sp. NPDC091271. Next base: position 305,968 of record NZ_JBIVVD010000006.1, read on the forward strand.
GTCCGGCCCCCGGGATGGCCGGGAACCAGTGCGGCTCGCCTGTATCCGGACCCGTGCACGGGGTGGGTGCCACTCGGCCGGGAACAGGCGTGACAGGTGCCCCGGCGAGCGTCCTGTCATAAGCACGTTACCCAGTGCATCGCATAACTGCGAAACACCTTGTGACCTGCGATTTTGCTTGGATTTCCAAGTAAATCCAGAAAATCGCCAAGTCCCGCTGGTCACAGCACTGGTAACAGCCTTGCAGGCGGCCGGAACAACGGCACGTTATCCCGGTCGGCAGTCACAGGGAAGGGCGGACGACTAAGGAGTGTGTGAGACTGCGAATGTGCGCGAAGAAGGAAAAATCACGGTATTCCTGCTCGATGATCACGAAGTCGTCCGGCGCGGAGTTCACGAGCTGCTCTCCTCCGAGGAGGACATCGAGGTCGTCGGCGAGGCGGGCACGGCCGCGGACGCGCTCGCACGGATCCCGGCGACCCGCCCCGACGTCGCCGTCCTCGACGTCCGGCTGCCGGACGGCAGCGGGGTGGAGGTCTGCCGCGAGGTCCGCTCGCGGGACGAGGACATCAAGTGCCTCATGCTCACCTCTTACGCCGATGACGAGGCACTCTTCGACGCGATCATGGCGGGCGCCTCGGGGTACGTACTGAAGGCCATTCGCGGCAACGAGCTGCTCAGCGCCGTGCGCGACGTGGCGGCCGGCAAGTCCCTGCTGGACCCGGCGGCCACCGCCCGCGTGCTGGAACGGCTGCGCGAGGGCAAGGACGGCAAGGGCGACGACCGTCTCGCCGGGCTGACCGAGCAGGAGCGCAAGATCCTCGACCTGATCGGCGAGGGGCTGACGAACCGGGTGATCGGCGAGCGGCTGCACCTCGCCGAGAAGACCATCAAGAACTACGTCTCCAGCCTCCTCTCGAAACTGGGCATGGAGCGGCGTTCACAGGCAGCGGCGTACGTGGCGAGGCTTCAGGCCGAGAAGCGCTGAAGGGGCGGGTCAGGGACCTTGGTCCCTGACCGTCGGGGGCGGCGGACCCTTACACGGCTCCTACCCGTGGCGGAGAGTGGGGGCATGCTTTCTTCCCGCCCCTCCGACACCGGCGCCGCGGCAGGCTCCGGCACATCCGGCCCTTCCGGCACATCCGGCCCTTCCGGCGCGTCCGGCCCTTCCGGCCCGTCGGCCTCCACCGTCTCCTCCGTGGCGGACAAGCGCCGGGCCATCGAGCTGCTCGGCAGTGTCCGCTACGGCCGGCTGGCCATGAGCATGCGGGCCCTGCCCTTTTTGGCGGTGGCCCGGCACCTGGTGGTCGAGGGCGGTGTCGTCCTGCGGATGCACAGGGGACTCGGCTTCCACGAGTCCTGTGACGGAAGCGTCGTCGCCTATGGGGCGGACAACTTCAACTCCCCCGCGTCCGGCAGTACGGAGGACCTCTGGTCGGTGCAGTTCACCGGCCCCGCCGAGATCGTGGAACCCGCCTTCGACCAGCGCGAACGCTTCGGGTCCGGTCCGGCCGAGGTGAACGGCGAGCACTTCGATCCGGTGTATCTGAGGCTCGATCCGCACCTGTCCCATATGCACACTCTGACCTTCGACGCAAGTCCGTAAAACCGGCCACTCAGCGTCACCTAACATGTGGCGAGTGCTGCGCTCATCTGTGACCCTTCCGCCTGTCCCTCCGGTCGTCGAGGTCCTGCGCCGCTACCCGGACACCGGTGAGCCCCTCGCGTGCGAACCGATCGGCAAGGGCCTGCTCAACCACGGTTACCGCGTGTCCACCACCCGCGGCTCGTACTTCCTCAAGCACCATCTCGACAAGCACCACCTCGACGACGCCAGCGGCGACCACGCCACGATCGTGCGGCAGCACCGGGCGACCCAGCAGCTGCACTCCCTCGGTGTGCCGGTGGCCCCGCCGCTCTCGGACACGGAGGGTGACACGGTCACGGTGATCGAGGGGCAGCGCTACGCCCTGCACCGGTGGGTGGACGGGCTCCATCGGGACGGCGCCCAGCTGACGACCGCACAGTCGCGTCGGCTCGGGGCGCTCCTCGGCGCCGTACACATGGGTCTGGAGCAGGTCATGGAGGCGGACCCGCCGCCGCCTCCGGCACGGGGCCAGAGCCCTGATCCCGCCGACACGTTCACGCTGATCGACGAGCTGCTGACGGCCGCGCGGCACATGGGCCCCCGGGACGCCTTCGACGAGCTCGCCGTGCACCGTCTCGTCGAGCGCCGCGCGCTGCTGGAGCAGCACGCGCACCGCCGCCCGCCCACGCCCGAGGGGTCCGCCAGGGGATGGGTGCACGGCGACTTCCACCCGCTGAACCTCCTCTACCGGGGCGCCGACCCCGTCGCCATCGTGGACTGGGACCGGCTCGGCGTGCAGCCGCGGGCCGAGGAGGCCGTACGGGCGGCGGCGATCTTCTTCGTACGGCCGGACGGCGAGCTGGCGCTGGAGAAGGTCCGGGCGTACGCCCGCGCCTACCGGCGATCGGCGGGCGCCGGGGCGGCCGAGCTGGCGGCCGCGGTGCACCGGGTTTGGTGGGAGCGCCTCAACGACTTCTGGATACTGCGCTGGCGCTACCGCCTGCACGACCGCAGGGCCGACCCGCAGTTCCCTGCGGTGTCGGCCCTGGCGGTGTGGTGGACGCGTGAGTACGAGGCGGTCGGCGAGGCCTTCACGGGGTGAGAGCCCTCGTCACCGCCCGATGGTGCCCGTGGTCACCCGGCGGTGGCGCCCGCAGCTCCTGCGGCGGCGCCCTCCGCGGCGCCGGCCGAGGTGCCGGTGGTGCTTCCCTCCGTGGTCGCTCCCCCGTCGTCACCGGTGCCACCGTCGTCGGTGCCACCGTCGTCACCGGTGCCACCGTCGTCACCGGTGCCGCCATCCGTCGTCGTACCGCCGTCCGACGTTCCGCCCGTGCTCGGGGTCGGCGTCGTGGGTGTCACCGTCGGCTCCTGCGTCGGCTCGGTCGGGTCGTTCGACGGGGTCCACGTCGGGTCGTCGGTGGGCCAGGTCTGGCCGCCCGTGGAGCCGTTCGGCTCCTCGGTCTCCTCCGTCTCCTCGTCCGTCGGTTCCGCCGAGGACGGGGTCGGTGACGTGGACGACGAAGTGGAGGGCGTGACCGGGGCCTTCTTGTTGCCGCCGTCGCCGTTCGCTGCCTGGAGGGCGAACGCGACGCCCCCACCGATCGCGATCAGCGCGAGCACGACGAACAGCCACATCTTGCCGCGACCGCCGCCCTCGCGGTGACTGCCGCCCGCGTACGCCCCGTCGTCGGGGTTCATGGGCGGCAGGATCGGGCCCTGCGAGGTGTCCCCGTGCATGGGGTGCCCCATGGCCGCCGTGCTGCCGCCGACGTTCATCGCCGCGGTGTGGCCGCTGTCGTGCACGTTGACCGGGCCGGTGTTCCACGTGCCCGTGTGCCCGCCCTGGACCTGCAGCATCTGCAGGCTGTACTGGACGAGACCGCGCATCTCCTCGGCGCTCTGGAACCGGTCGTCCGGGTCCTTCGCGAGTGAGCGCATGACGAGGCCGTCCAGCTCCGGCGGGACGGACCCGGCGGCCTGGGAGGGCGGGACCGGGGTGTCCTGGACGTGCTGGTAGACGACGGAGAGCGGGGTCTCGCCGGTGAACGGGGGCCGCAGGGCGAGCAGTTCGTAGAGCAGGCAGCCCGTGGCGTACAGGTCGGAACGGTGGTCGACGGCCTTGCCGAGCGCCTGCTCGGGGGAGAGGTACTGGGGCGTGCCCATGACCATGCCGGTCTGGGTCATCGTCGACTGTGCGCCGTGCAGCGCGCGGGCGATGCCGAAGTCCATCACCTTGACCGCGCCGGAGTGCGTGATGATCACGTTCGCCGGCTTGATGTCGCGGTGCACGATGCCGTGCTGGTGGGAGTAGGCCAGCGCCTCCAGGACGCCCGAGACGATGATCAGCGCCTGCTCGGGCGGCGGGGCCTCGGCCTCGAGCAGCAGATCGCGGATGGTGTTGCCCTCGACGAGCTCCATCACGATGTACGGCACGGTCGACCCGCCCACGACGTCCTCACCGGAGTCGTACACGGCGACGATCGCGTGGTGGTTGAGCCCCGCGACCGACTGTGCCTCACGCGTGAAGCGGGCCTTGGAGACCGGGTCCTCGGCAAGGTCGGAACGGAGCAGCTTCACCGCCACCGTGCGCCCCAGACGCACGTCCTCCGCGGCGTAGACCTCGGCCATGCCGCCGCGGCCGAGCCGGTGGGTCATGCGGTAACGGCCGTCTCCGACCACACCGCCGACACCCCAGGAGTCGGTGCCATCCGAAACTCCGCCGCCGTTTGCTTCGGATCCGGGTGCCATCAGTCCTCGCCGTCGTATCTGTCCGCGCGTCCGCGGGTTCTCACGGTGCCTTGCTGCATTGCCACGTCACGCTACAGCCTCTGTCCGACACACCGGTTTCCAGAGTGACCGGTCATCCAATCGGCTCGCGTGCCTTACGCGCAAATTCCATGCTCTTCCTGTAACGCTTCCGAGACGCTTCTTGTGCGTAGGGTCACGGAACGGGCACCCGGCTTGACGTGTCGTACCCCTCGGGCAGACTTGGCCCGTAATAGGGATGATCGCGTCCGTCGGGCGCCGAGGGGGATGCAAGTCATGAGCCACGACGGGGCACACGGCGCCCAGGGGCGCTACGCGGGCGGTTCCGTGGCCGGCGGCCGCTACCAGCTGCGCGACCTGCTCGGCGAGGGCGGCATGGCGTCCGTCTACCTCGCGTACGACTCGGCCCTCGACCGCCAGGTCGCCATCAAGACGCTGCACACGGAGCTGGGACGCGAGCAGTCCTTCCGCGAGCGTTTCCGGCGCGAGGCGCAGGCCGTCGCCAAGCTGCAGCACACCAACATCGTCTCGGTCTTCGACACGGGCGAGGACGAGCTCGGCGGTGCGCTGATGCCGTACATCGTCATGGAGTACGTCGAGGGGCAGCCGCTCGGCTCCGTGCTCCAGTCGGACATCCAGCAGTACGGCGCGATGCCGGCCGACAAGGCCCTCAAGGTGACGGCCGACGTGCTCGCCGCCCTGGAGACCAGCCACGAGATGGGCCTGGTCCACCGCGACATCAAGCCCGGCAACGTGATGATGACCAAGCGCGGCGTCGTCAAGGTCATGGACTTCGGCATCGCCCGTGCCATGCAGTCCGGCGTCACCTCGATGACCCAGACCGGCATGGTCGTCGGCACCCCGCAGTACCTCTCCCCCGAGCAGGCGCTCGGCCGCGGCGTCGACGCGCGCTCCGACCTGTATTCGGTCGGCATCATGCTCTTCCAGCTGCTCACGGGACGTATCCCGTTCGACGCGGACTCCCCGCTCGCCATCGCGTACGCGCATGTGCAGGAGGAGCCGGTCGCCCCGTCGAGCGTCAACCGGTCGATCACGCCCGCGATGGACGCCCTCGTCGCCCGCGCGCTGAAAAAGAACCCGAACGAGCGCTTCCCGAGCGCCGCGGCGATGCAGGACGAGATCACCCGCGTCCTGAGCGCGAGCGGTCCCGCGGGCGCCCCGGTGATCATCGGCGGCGGCTCCCCGGCGAACAGCGGCGCCGGCGTCGGATCGGCGGTCTTCCCGCCCGTCGACCAGGCCACCCCGGCACCGCACAGCGTGCAGACGCCGTACCAGCCGCACCCCCACCAGCAGCACCAGCCAGGCCCCTACGGCGTACCGACCCCCGCCCCCACACCGGGCTACGGCTACCCGCAGACGGCCCAGCCGTACGGCACCCCGGCACCGCTGGGGCACCAGACCCCGCCGCCGTACACGATGTCCCCGCAGACCTCGACGGGTGCGGGCGGCAGCGGCGGGTCCAGGCGCAACATGCCGGTCGTCGTGGGGTCGATCGTGGTCGCCCTGGTCGCGATCGGCGGTCTGATCGCCTTCCTGAACATGAACGGCGACTCGGAGAACGGCAAGGGCGGCGGCGACCCGAGCTCCAGCGAGTCCAGCGTGGCCGGCGAGCACAGGCCGCCGGAGCGTAACCGGACGATGGACGAGGAGGAGTGCACCGACGCCACGGAGGACACGGACGACCCGGCGAAGGTCCAGGCGCCGAACTTCGTCTACAAGGACATCCTCTCCGCGAAGGCGTGCGCCCAGGCCGCAGGCTGGACGATCAAGGAGATCAAGGTGGAGGGCAACACCTACGCCGAGGACCAGGTCATCGACCAGTTCCCGACCTCGGGCGCGGCCGTGGCCGAGCGGAACGCCCACTTCGAGCTGCGCATCGCGACGGGTGACCCGGCCTGACCGGCCGGCCGCCTCCCTCCGCCCGCTGCCGGGCCTTCCCGCGCTGATCCGGCGCGGTTGAGGTGCGGCGTCCGGACGCACCCGGGATGCCGGACATATCGGTGCGTGTGACGCTGATCCCATGCCTCCAGGACTCCCGGCTTCACGGTCGTCACGGTGTGTCGCCTGCCTCGTGACAGCGGTCGGTGTAGCACTCGGGCCCCCCGCCCTGGCATACGGGGAGGACGGGGCCGTCGCGTCCGTTCGCCCGGCACAGTCGGCTCAGTCGGCACACCCGGGGTATCCGGCTCCGGCTCCGGTTCCGGTTCCGGTTCCGGTTCCGGCGAGGCCCCCGGGCTCCTCTTCCCCCACCGCGAGCCCCACCGCCTCCACCGCCGAGTCACCTCTGGCGGGGCGGCAGGCCGGGGAGGGGCGGGCGCGGCCGGGGAGGTCCCTCTCCCCCCTGGAGGTCGCGGAGTCCGAGGCCGCGGCGGACGAGATGCCGCCGGATCCGGATCCCGTGAAGGTTCCCGCGTTCACACCGCCGCCCGAGGCGTTCCCGGAGCCCGGTGAGACGGCGCGGCAGCGGCAGGCGCTGGACGAACCCGCCCTGAAGCAGGTGCGGGACGTGTCGCTGGGCAGCGGAATCGCCCTGGTCGGACTGGGACTGGCCTTTCTGGCCCTCCGTATGCGCCGCCCGAACTGACCCGTCCGAACGGCCGGGGCGTTGGCCAGGGACGCTTGCGTCGAGCAACATACTGGGTATACATACTCAGTATGTCGATCCGTCACGGGCTGCTGGCCCTCCTTGAGCGGGGGCCTCGGTACGGCTCCCAGCTCCGCACCGAGTTCGAGTCCCGCACCGGCTCCACCTGGCCGCTGAACGTCGGGCAGGTCTACACGACGCTCAGCCGTCTGGAGCGGGACGGCATGGTCGCCCAGGACGGTGAGGACGACGCGGGCCACGCCCTCTACTCGATCACCGAGGACGGGCGGAGCGAGCTGAGGAGTTGGTTCGAGACCCCCGTCGACCGCAGCAGTCCGCCCCGCGACGAGCTGGCGATCAAGCTCGCGATGGCGGTCGGGGCGCCCGGTGTCGACATCCGCGCCGTCATCCAGTCCCAGCGGAGCCACACGCTGAAGGCGATGCAGGACTACACCCGGCTGAAGGCCCAGGCACTCGCCGACGTACCCGCCGACCGTGACGAGGTCGCCTGGCTGCTCGTGGTGGAACAGCTGATCTTCCAGGCCGAGGCGGAGGCGCGCTGGCTCGACCACTGCGAGTCCCGTCTCGTGCGCCTCGCCGAGGCCGCCGCGACCGAACCCACCGCACGCCCCGCCGCGACCACGAGCCGTGGGGCCACGCGGTCCGCCACCTCGCGAGCGTCCACCCGCCGCTGACCGCCGGCGACGGCAGCTACTCCGGCCCGCGCCACTCCGGCCCGCGGCCCCTTTCCGTACACCGTTCTCAGGGGGGAACAGCCCACCATGTCCTCGTCCGTCCCCGCACCGTCCACCGGTCTCTCCGTGGATGCTCCCGTCCTCGAGCTGAAGGCCCTGACCCGTACCCACGGTTCCGGTATCGCCGAGGTGCACGCCCTGCGCGGCATCAACCTGTCCGTCCACACCGGTGAGCTCGTCGCCGTGATGGGCCCCTCCGGCTCCGGCAAGTCCACGCTTCTGACCCTGGCGGGCGGCCTCGACACCGCGACCAGCGGCCAGGTCGTCATCGAGGGCCAGGACATCTCCACGCTCGGCCGCAAGGGCATCGCACGTCTGCGCCGGCGCAGCGTCGGTTACGTCTTCCAGGACTACAACCTGATCCCCGCTCTCACCGCCGCGGAGAACATCGCCCTGCCGCGCGAACTCGACGGCGTCTCCGTACGCAAGGCGCGCAAGGAGGCCATGGCCTCGCTGGAGGAGATGCACCTCGCGGAGGTCGCCGACCGCTTCCCGGACGAGATGTCCGGTGGCCAGCAGCAGCGTGTCGCCATCGCCCGCGCCCTCGTGGGTGACCGTCGCCTCGTGCTCGCCGACGAACCGACCGGAGCGCTCGACTCCGAGACGGGTGAGGCCGTGCTCGCCCTGCTCCGCAACCGCTGCGACCAGGGCGCTGCCGGGGTGATGGTGACGCACGAGCCCCGGTACGCGGCCTGGGCGGACCGGGTGGTCTTCCTCCGGGACGGGTCGATCGTGGACCAGACGGTGGCCACCGCCGCCGAATCCCTGCTCGCCGCTGAAGGTGCCGAGTGAGCGTCCTCACCGGGTGGCGCGCCGCCCTCCGGATCGCCCGGCGCGACGCCCTGCGGGCCAAGGGCCGCAGCGCGCTCGTCGTCGCGATGATCGCCCTGCCGGTCCTCGGCGTGACGGCCGCCGACGTGACGTACCGCAGTTCCACTCCCACCGTCGCCGAGGACCTGACGGCCAAGATGGGTTCGGCGGACGCCGTGTTCAGTTCGGCAGGCATCGGGCCCGCCCCTCTGGAGCAGATGCCCGACGCCAGCACATGGGGCACTCCTGACGACAGGGCCGAGATCGCGGCCGAGGACGAGCGTGCGCCCGTCGATGTGCCGGCCACGTTCCCGAAGGGTTCGCGGTACCTCACGGAGCAGTCCGTTCCCGCCGTGGTGACCACGCGGCACGGGGTCGCCAACACCGAGATCGTGGAGCTGCGCACCTCCGATCCGGCGGTCCGGGGCAGACTCGACCTGGTCGACGGGGCGTACCCGCACGGGGAGGGGGAAGTCGTCGCGACCGAGCACTTCCTGGAGTCCGCAGGACTCGGTATCGGCTCCCGCACGACACTGCGCGGCCCCGAGCAGACGTACACGATCACAGGCAGCGTCGAGCTGCCCGGGGAGCTCGCCAAGAGCGCGCTGTACGCCGACCCGGGGGCGGTACTCGCCCCGTGGAAGACGGCGGCCGACCGTGACGAGAAAATCGTCCCTCCTTACCCCGGCGACATGACCTGGCTCGTCCGAGGCCCCGCCGGCGACGGAATCTCCTGGCCGGACGTGCTCAAGGCCAACGAGAAGGGCGTCGTGGTGCTGTCCCGCCAGGTCGCTCTCGATCCGCCCCCGGACTCCGAGGTCCCGCTGCTCGCGCACCAGGACGTCTCCTCCTTCGGTGAGAGCTCCTCGGAGCTGAGCGCGGCGCTGGTGACCGTCGTCGCCATGGCGGTCCTGGAGATCGTCCTGCTGGCCGGCCCCGCGTTCGCCGTCGGTGCGCGGCGCTCGCGCAGGCAGCTCGGCCTCGTCGGCACCTGTGGCGGCGACCGGGGCCAGGTGCGAGCCGTCGTGCTGTCCGGGGGCCTGGTCCTCGGCGCGGTGGGCGCCGTGGCCGGTGTCGCCGCCGGGATCGGCCTCACCGTCCTGTTCCGTCCGATGATCGAGGGCTGGAGGGAAAGCCGTTTCGGCGAGCTCGACATCCGCCCCTGGGAGCTGCTGGGTATCGCCGTCATCGGCCTCGTCACCGGCATCCTGGCGGCTCTGGCACCGGCGATCGTCGCCGGCCGGCAGTCGGTTCTCGAATCGCTCACCGGGCGCCGCGGAACACGCCGGAGCTCACGCGTCCTGCCCGTCGTGGGCTGCGTGGCGCTGGCGGGCGGCGTGGCGGTCGCCGTGTACGGCGGCACGACCGGCGACACCCGGTTCGTCGCCGGCGGCTCCGTGGTCGCCGAACTCGGGGTGCTCGCCTGCATCCCGGTGATCGTCGGCTTCCTCGGGCGGCTCGGCACCCGGCTGCCGCTCTCCCCGCGCATGGCACTGCGCGACGCGGCACGTAACCGAGGGCGTACGGCGCCGGCGGTCGCCGCCGTCATGGCGGCCGTGGCGGGCACCGTCGCCATCGCCACGTACACCACCAGCGTCATGGCGGAACACGACTACGACCACATGCGCTCCCTCACCCCGGGCACGGTTGCGCTCATCGCCGCGGAACCGACCGGCGTGGACCAGCTCCCCCTTGCCAGGACCGCCGCGGAACAGAATCTGGCGGTCAGCGGCGGCCGCGCCGACATCGGGCGGGTCTGGGCCGGATCCGACTGCACGGTCTACTACGAGGAGGAGAACAGCTGCGGGAGGCTCGAACTGGTCAAACCCACCGGCAAGGGCCACAGCTGCCCGCTCCAGGGGACGGGTGCCAAGAAGCTCGCCGGGAGTCTCTCCGCCGACGAGCACAAGAAGCTGATGAACTCCCCCGCCTGCGTCGACGAGTACATCACCGCGCAGGCGCTCTCCACGGGCGACAGCAACATCGCCGTAGGGGACGCCTCGCTCCTCAGGTCGTACGTGAAACTCGACGACCCGGCGGCGGCCGAAGCCCTGGCTGCCGGGACTCCCGTGCTGCTCAACCCGGCGTACGCGCAGGACGGCCAGGTCACGCTCAAGGCCGTACACACGTACAACGAGCGCGACAAGGAGAACCGCAAGCTCCATCCGGGGAAGTCCAGGACCACCACGGACCGGCTGAAGGTGTACGTCGCCCCCGCGAAGTACGCCGCCACCCCCGGGATCCGGATGATCCTGCCGCAGCAGGCCGCGGACCGGCTCGGCCTGCACACCACGGCCTACGGGAGCATCTACACCGTCACGCACACGCCGACGGACGCCGAGCAGCAGGCGGTGGCGGCCGCGTTCACCCAGGCCGGGAACGGGGTCTACCTGCAGAGCGAGACACTGACGGAGACGCGCGAGGAGGATGTGGTCCTGCTGATCCTCGCGCTCTTCGCGGGTGTCGTCACCCTGGGCGCGGCGGCCATCACCACCGGTCTCGCCAAGGCCGACGCGGAGGCCGACCTCACCACGCTCAGCGCGGTGGGGGCACCGCCCGGCGTCCGGCGCTCACTCTCCGGATTCCAGTGCGTGGTCGTCGCGCTCACGGGCGTGCTGCTCGGCACGGCCGCGGGCGTGGTGCCGGCGGTGGCCCTGCGTCTGGTCGACCTGCGGGAGGCGATGGAGGCGATGCGTGCCCAGCCCATGGACTCCGCGTACACACCCATCGTGATGCCGTGGGAGACCATCGGGCTGCTGGCCCTGGGCGTACCCGTGCTGGCAGGGCTGCTGGCCGCCGCGTTCGCCGGATCACGGCTGGCCCTGGCACGGCGCGCGGGCTGAGCGTCCTCGTGGCGTGAGCGGGTGTTCCGGTGCCCCCGGAAAGGGTGGATCTTGTCTTTCCGGGGGCACCACCGTGTTGTGAAGCCGGTGTGGGAGACAATGGCGGCATGGAAATGCCGAGGAATGAACGGTCGCAGGAGCACCCCCAAGTCCTCGTGGTGGGGCAGGACGGAATGGCCATCGGCGGTGGTGGCGGTGACGACGAGTCGCGCGAGGTTCCGGTGACGGAGATGGTCGAGCAGCCCGCGAAGGTCATGCGGATCGGCAGCATGATCAAGCAGCTTCTGGAGGAGGTCAGGGCGGCTCCTCTCGACGAGGCGAGCCGTGTCCGGCTCAAGGAGATCCACGCGAGCTCGGTGAAGGAGCTCGAGGACGGTCTGGCGCCGGAGCTCGTGGAGGAGCTGGAACGGCTCTCGCTGCCGTTCACCGAGGAGTCCGTCCCCTCCGAGGCCGAGCTGCGGATCGCGCAGGCCCAGCTGGTCGGCTGGCTGGAGGGCCTTTTCCACGGCATTCAGACGGCGCTGTTCGCCCAGCAGATGGCGGCCCGTGCGCAGCTGGAGCAGATGCGCCGCGCCCTCCCTCCGGGTGTCGGCCACGAGGACGAGGAAGGCAGCGTCGACCCGCACGGACCGGCGCGCTCCGGCCCGTACCTCTAGTGACCTGAGCCCATACCGACCGCGGTACGCACCGGGGCCCGGCACACCATGTGTGCCGGGCCCCGGCGTCTGTCCTGGGCGCCCTCGTCAGGCCTTCGGCGCGGCCAGGAGGATCTTGCCGATGTGGCTGCTGGACTCCATCAGCCGGTGGGCTTCCGCCGCGTCCGCCATCGGCATCGTGCGGTCCACGACCGGCCGGACGACACCGTCGGCGAGCAGCGGCCACACATGCTCGCGTACCGCCGCGATGATCGCGGCCTTCTCCGCGAGCGGACGCGCGCGGAGCGACGTGGCCGTGACAGCCGCCCGCTTGCTCAGCAGGGCGCTCAGATTCAGCTCGCCCTTGGCCCCGCCCTGGAGACCGATGATGGCGAGACGGCCGTTCACAGCGAGGGCGCGGACGTTCCGGTCCAGATACTTCGCCCCGACGATGTCGAGGATGACGTCTGCTCCGGCACCGTCCGTCGCCTGCCGCACCTCCTCGACGAAATCCTGCTCGCGGTAGTCGATGAGGATGTCGGCGCCCAGCTCCTGACAGCGCGCCAGCTTCTCGGGGCCTCCCGCCGTCACCGCGACGCGCGCGCCGACGGCCTTGGCGAGCTGGATCGCCATCGTGCCGATACCGCTGGAACCGCCGTGGACCAGGAGAGTCTCGGCGGGCCGCAGGTGGGCCACCATGAAGACATTGGACCAGACCGTCGACGTGACCTCGGGCAGCGCCGCCGCCTCGATCAGGTCCACGCTGTCGGGCACGGGCAGCAACTGTCCGGTCGGCACAGCGACCTTCTCCGCGTATCCGCCGCCCGCGAGCAGTGCACACACCTCGTCGCCCACGGACCACCCGGTCACCCCGGGGCCGAGCGCCGCGATACGGCCCGCACACTCCAGGCCGGGGTACGGGGAGGCGCCGGGCGGGGGGTTGTAGAAGCCCTGCCGCTGCAGCACGTCGGCCCGGTTCACCGCGCTGGACACGACCTCGACGAGAACTTCGCCCTCGCCAGGTACGGGGTCGGGAACCTCGGCCCACACAAGCGCTTCGGGGCCACCGGGTTCTGGGATCGTGATCGCATACATGGCCGCGAGGCTACTCCGTACAGAGTCCCGGACGGTGGCGGACGTGCCTGCGCCGCGTCCGGGCCCCGCTCCTACGGCCGCTGATTGGGCTGCTGCGGATAGCTCGTCGGCGCCGTGTGGATCGGTGAGGCACGCACGATGGTGATCACCCGGTCCGTCAGCTGCAGGGGGCTGGCCGCCGGGTCGTCGTAACCGAGCAGCCGGTGGCCGCGCAGGACGCTGACCACGAGGTCGTCGGTCTCGCGGACGTTCTTGCCCACCTCGGCCTTTATCACCGGCCGTTCGACAAGATCGAGCCCGCTGCCCTGCTGGATGAGGTCCTCCATCACCGTGCCTGCGCTGGGGCTGAGCACCGACAGGCCCAGCAGCCGTCCGGCCGCGCTCGCGCTGGTGATCACAGCGTCGGCGCCCGACTGCCGAAGCAGCGGCGCGTTCTCCTCCTCGCGGACCGCGGCCACGATCTTCGCGCCCCGGTTGAGCTGACGCGCGGTCAAGGCGACCAGCACCGCGGTGTCGTCGCGCTGGGTGGCGATGATGATCTGACGGGCCTTCTGGAGCTCGGCCCGCAACAGCACATCACTGCGCGTCGCATCACCCAACACGCCTACGAAGCCCTCCGCGTTGGCCGCCTCGATCACCTTGCCGGCCGGGTCGACGATGACGATCTGGTCCTTCTTCAGACCGGTGGCGCAGAGCGTCTGGATGGCAGAGCGGCCCTTCGTACCGAAGCCGACGACCACGGTGTGTTCACGCAAGTTGCTTCTCCAACGATTCAGCCGGAAGTCCTCGCGGGTCCGTTCCGTCAGGACCTCGAGGGTGGTGCCGACCAGGATGATCAGGAAGAGCACCCGCAACGGCGTCACCAGAATCACGTTGACGAGCCGGGCCGGGTCGCTGTACGGGACGATGTCGCCGTAGCCGGTCGTCGACAGCGTCACCGTCGCGTAGTAGACGGCGTCGAGGAAGTCGACCTTCTCGTCGGCGTTGTCGTGGTAGCCGTCCCGGTCGGCCCAGACGATGAAGACCGTTATGGCCAGCACCGTGAGAGCCATTGCCAGTCGCTTGGCCACCTGTCGCAGCGGTCTGTCGACGACGCGACGGGGCAGGAGCACCCGGGTGGGGACAACATGTTCGTCCGCCCGCCTGGCCATCGCATCGTGGCCGGGAAGTTTCACGTGAAACACCCTTCCGTCCACGGCGACGCCGAGGCCCACGGTAGATCGAGGATCTCCACCTCGGTGCCGGACCGTACCCCGCCGGGTGGCACCACGGCCAGCCCGTCCGCGGCCGCGATCCCACGCAGCATGGCGGGACCGTTGTAGTGGAGGGGTACGACGCTGTCGTCGCGGTGGACCACGGGGATCAGCCGGGTGTCATACGGGTGACCGTGCACCTCTTCATGGACGGGCGCGCTGTAGCGGTCCTGGGCGGGTTGACGGGCGAGCCCCCGGAGCAGAGGCTCGGCCAGCGTCAGCAGTCCGGATACCGCCGCGAGGGGGTTGCCGGGCAGGCCGACCAGGCAGGGGCCGCCCTCGGCGAGTCGGGCCAGGAGCATCGGATGGCCTGGACGTACGGCCACCCCGTCGACCAGCAGCTCGGCCCCGATCCCGGCCAGGACCGGGTGGACATGGTCCACCGGGCCGGCGGCCGTCCCGCCCGTGGTGAGGATCAGGTCGGCATCGGAGGAGACGAGAGCCCGGCGGAGGGCGTCGGCGTCGTCACCGAGCCGCCTGGGCTCGGCAACCTCCGCACCCAGGGCGCGGAGCCAGGGGGCGAGCATGGGGCCGAGCGCGTCGCGGATCAGCCCTTCCCGTGGAAGCCCGGCCGTGAGGAGCTCGTCACCGAGGACGAAGACGTCCACGCGGGGCCGGGGCACGGCGACGAGAGCGTCGTACCCCGCGGCAGCCGCCAGCCCGAGAACGGGCGGGGTCACCACGGTCCCCACGGGCAGGAGCTCGTCGCCGGACCGGCACTCCTGGCCCCGGGGCCGGATGTCCTGGCCCTGCACCACTGCGCGGGTGGCGTGCAGCAGCCCCTTGGCCTCGTCGCAGTGCGCGTGTTCGCTGCGGATCACGGCGGTGGCCTCCGCCGGGAGGCGTGCGCCCGTGGCGATCCGCAGGGCGTGCCCGTCAGGGAGCGGCTCCGCGGATCCGCGTCCGGCGAGCAGCCCTTCCCCTTCCCGTACGGCCCAGGGGCCCGGCCCCGCGACGACCCAGCCGTCCATCGCCGAGGTGTCGAACGACGGCAGATCGGTGAGCGCGACGACGGCCTCGGCGAGGACGTGCCCGAGAGCCCGGTCCAGCGGGAGCCGGTGGGCGGCCAGGGGAGCGGCCCGGCCCAGGCGGTCGGCCAGAGCACGCGCCGCGGCCCAGTCGGTGGCCTCGGCTCTGTGGGCGTGGGAGGAAGAACCGTGGGCCGACGGGGATCCGTGATGACCAGGGGGGGTCGGGGCCGGGCCGCCCGGCTCCGCCCCTCCTGGCGAAGGGGCGTCCGGGGTCGGGCCGGTGCGCATGCCCGGCGCCGCCGGTGCCGGCGTGGAAGGCGGCTCCCCCGCTCCGGACCGGTCCGGTGCGGGCTGCGGAGTGCCTGACTGCCGGTCCGGTGCGGGCTGCGGAGTGCCTGACTGCCGGCCCGGTGCGGGCTGCGGAGTGCCTGACTGCCGGCCCACGAGGGCCAGTGCCTGCTCGACCGCCCGCTCCTCCTCGGCCGCTGCCCGCTCCTCCTCGGCCGCCCGCGCATCGCGTCCGTGCGGGGTCATGGCGTGCCGGGTTCGCTTCCCGCCGCCGTTTCCTCCTCCCACCGGAGCGCGAGGGCGGTGGCCTTGCGGGAGGCTTCGGCCACGGCTTCAGCCGCGGCCTCCGGGCTCCTGCCGCTGCTCGCCATCGCCGCCGCGTACCCCACCAGGAAGGTGGTCAGCGGCGCGGCGGGCCGGGCCACTCCGTGCGCGGCGTCCCGGGCGAGGTCCAGCAGGACGCCGGTGTCGACGTCGAGCTCGATGCCCAGTTCGTTCTTGACTGCGGTGATCCATTCGTCCAGCACGGTCCCATGCTCCCTGATCCGGGCCCTGGCGGCGGCAATGTCTTCCCAGGTGTCGCAGTCGAACGCGGCCAGCGGGCCGGCCTGGACCCGGGCCAGATCCAGTTCGGCGGTCAGCAGCCGGAGGGGGAGACCGGCCAGGCTGCCGTGTTCGGTGACGAGAAGGGCGAGTTCACGGCGGAGCGGCTCGGCCCGGTAGACCGCGACCAGCGGCTGGTCCCGGCCGTCCTGGTCGGTGCACAGGGCGCCTTCGCGGCCTCCCGGCTCCGCCGCGGACAGCAACGAGCGGACCGTCGCCTCCCCGAGGAACGGCAGATCCGCGGAGAGAACCAGCACGCTCTCCGCGGCCGTGTGCCGTACCCCGGCGCCGAGGGCCGCCAAGGGGCCGCCGCCCTCCGGCACTTCACGTGTCCAGGTGACCGGACGCACGGTGGGCCTGCGTCCGCCGACCACCACGGTGGACGCGGCGTCGGCACATGCGGCGAGCACCCGGTCGAGCAGCGCACGGCCGCCCACGCGGAGCCCTGGCTTGTCGGCCCCGCCGAGGCGCTTCGCAGCCCCTCCGGCAAGCACGATGGCGTCATACGCGGTCATGCCCACGAGTATGGGGGCCGCCCGCCGATGACGGAGCCCCCGGGGACCGAACTCACACGATGCCCGGGCCCGGGCCCGGGCCCGGGCCGTCCACCGTCCTGCTCCGCTACAACGTGCGAAGCAGGATCGCCGGCTGTTCCACACAGTCGGCGACGTAGCGCAGGAAGCCGCCGGCCGTGCCGCCGTCGCAGACCCGGTGATCGAACGTGAGCGAGAGCTGGACGACCTGGCGGACCGCCAGCTCGCCCTCGTGCACCCAGGGCTTGGGCACGATCCGGCCGACCCCGAGCATGGCCGCCTCGGGGTGGTTGATGATCGGGGTCGAACCGTCTACGCCGAACACCCCGTAGTTGTTCAGCGTGAACGTCCCTCCGGTGAGCTGCGCGGGGGTCAGCTTCCCGTCCCGGGCGGCCTCGGTCAGCCGGGCGATCTCCGCCCCGATCGACTCCGCGTTACGCGTGTGCGCGTCCCGGACCACCGGAACCACCAGGCCTCGCTCCGTCTGGGCTGCGAAGCCCAGATTGACCCCGGGCAGCCGCACGATCTCCCGGGCCTCGGCATCCACCGTGGAGTTGAGCTCGGGGAACCTCGCCAGGGCCGCCGTGCAGATGCGGGCCAGCAGCGCGAGCACCGACACCTTGGGCCCGGCGGCGTTCATCGCGGCCCGCGCCGCCATCAGCTCGGTCGCATCGGCATCGACCCAGCAGGTGGCATCGGGAATCTCACGCCGACTGCGGGAGAGCTTCTCGGCCACCGCGCCCCGGACCCCGCGCAGCGCGATCCGCTCGGCCGATGTGTCCGGTTCCGGCCGGTCGGCCGGGGCCGCGCCGGCAGAGCGTTCCTCGTCCGCGGCTCTGATCGCGCACTCCACGTCGGTACGGAGGATCAGCCCGTCCCGTCCCGTACCGATGACCTGCCGGAGATCGAGACCGTGCTGCCGCGCCAGCTTCCGGACGAGCGGGGAGATGACGGCGACGGGCCCTTGCGCATCCCCCACCGGGGGCGCCGACGTCCCGGAGGCCGACTGCTCCGCCGCCGCGAGGACCGACTCCCGGGCTGTGGCCGGGGCCTGCGCCGAGGCTGTCCGCTCAGCCGTCTGCGCCGAGACCGGAGCGGGCCGGACCCGACGTCTCCGCGCGGCCGGTGCGGCCGTGCCGTAGCCGACCAGCACATTGCCGGACGCCTCACTCCCGGCACCGTCGCCGGAGGGCCGGCCGGAAGCCTCGTGCCCGTCCACCCGTTCCATCGAGCCCACTGCCACCGTCAGCAGTGGGGCGCCGACCGGGAGCTCCGCACCCTCCTCGCCGAATCGTGCCGTCACCACGCCCCCGTAGGGGCAGGGCACCTCCACCATGGCCTTGGCCGTCTCGACCTCGACCACCGGCTGGTCGACGGCGACGACGTCGCCGACCTCCACCAGCCAGCGCACGATCTCGGCCTCGGTCAGGCCCTCGCCCAGGTCCGGGAGCTTGAATTCGAGCACCTGCGCCATCAGTTCTCGGCCTCCCACTGAAGACGGGCGACCGCGTCGAGCACCCGGTCCACGCCCGGCAGATGGTGCCGCTCCTGCATCGGCGGCGGATAGGGGATGTCGAACCCGGCGACGCGCAGGACAGGCGCCTCAAGGTGGTGGAAGCACTGCTCGGTGATCCGTGCCGCGATCTCACCGCCCGGCCCGCCGAACCCGGACGACTCGTGGACGACCACCGCACGCCCCGTGCGGCGCACCGACGCGGCCACGGTCTCGTCGTCGAAGGGAACCAGCGAGCGCAGGTCCACCACTTCGAGGTCCCATCCCTCGGCCGTGGCCGCCTCGGCGGCCTCCAGGCACACCGGGAGGGACGGGCCGTAGGTGATCAGGGTCGCGCTGCGACCGGGGCGGCGGACCACGGCCCGCCCGATCGGCTCGACCCGGGCCGGCGCGTCAGGCGACCAGTCGGCCTTGGCCCAGTAGAGCCTCTTCGGCTCCAGGAAGACCACCGGGTCGTCGGAGGCGATCGACTCCCTCAGCAGCCCGTACGCGTCGTCGACCGTGGCCGGCATGACGACGTGCAGCCCGGGGGTCGCCATGTAGTACGCCTCGGAGGAGTCGCTGTGATGCTCGACCCCACCGATCCCGCCGCCGTACGGCACGCGCACCGTGATAGGCAGAGGCATCGCGCCCCCGGTCCTGTTCCGCATCTTGGCGACATGGCTGACCAGCTGCTCGAACGCCGGATACGCGAAGGCGTCGAACTGCATCTCCACCACGGGCCGCAGCCCGTACATCGCCATGCCCACGGCCGCGCCGAGGATGCCCGCCTCGGCCAGGGGAGTGTCCGTACAGCGCTCGTCGCCGAACTCCTTCGCCAGGCCGTCGGTCACGCGGAAGACGCCACCGAGCGTGCCCACGTCCTCCCCGAGGACGTGCACCGTCGGATCCTCCGCCATCGAGTCACGCAGCGCCCTTCCGAGGGCCTGCGCCATCGTGGCCGGTCTGGCCCTGCCGGTCCGTTCACCGGCCGTGGCCGCAGCGGTGCTCATCGTCCCTCCTCCACGCCGCTCTCGTCGTGCGCACCGTCCCCGGCGTCCAGCTCGGCCCGCAGTCGCGCCGCCTGCTCCCGCAGCTGGCCGGTCTGCTCCTCGTAGACATGGGCGAACAGATCCATCGGGTCGAGCGACGGGTCGGCGTTCATCTGCTCCCGCAGCCCCTCCGCCATCCGTTCCGCCGCCTCGCGCACCGCCCCGATGGCGTCCTCGTCCAGCAGCCCCCGCCCGGTCAGCTCCCGCTCCAGAAGCCTGATCGGGTCGTGCGCGCGCCATGCCTCCACCTCGCTGTCGCCGCGGTAGCGGGTGGCGTCGTCGGCGTTCGTATGGGCGTCCATGCGATACGTGACCGCCTCGACCAGCGTCGGTCCCTCGCCCCGCCTGGCGCGGGCCACCGCCTCGCTGAGCACCTGGTGCATCGCGGCCGCGTCGTTACCGTCCACCAGGCGTCCCGGCATCCCGTAGCCCACGGCCTTGTGGGCCAGGGACGGTGCCGCGGTCTGCTTGGCCAGGGGCACGGAGATCGCGAAGCCGTTGTTCTGTACGAGGAAGACCACCGGGGCCCGCCAGACGGCGGCGAAATTGAGCGCCTCGTGGAAATCGCCCTCACTCGTCCCGCCGTCGCCGACCATCGCGAGGGCCACCACGTCGTCGCCCTTGAGGCGCGCCGCGTGCGCCAGGCCCACAGCGTGCGGCAACTGGGTGGCCAGCGGGGTGCAGAGCGGGGCGATGCGGTGCTCACGCGGGTCGTAGCCGGTGTGCCGGTCCCCGCGCAGCAGCGTCAGCGCCTCGACCGGGTCCAGGCCCCGCGCGACCGCGGCGAGCGTGTCGCGATAGCTGGGGAAGAGCCAGTCCCGGTCCTCTAGGACGAGCGCCGCAGCGATCTCGCACGCCTCCTGGCCGGTGCTCGACGGGTACACCGCGAGCCTGCCCTGCTTGGTCAGTGCGGTGGCCTGCGCGTTGTACCGGCGGCCACGCACCAGCTCGGCGTAGAGCCTCAGCAGCAGCTCGGGGTCGGCCCCGGCCGCCGCGTCCGTACCGAGCACGCGGTAGGGCTCGGGGTCCGGGAGCAGCGGCGCGGGATCGGTGAGCGGCTTCCAGGCCGGGGGCGGCGTGGGCCGGTAGGCGGCTGCGCCGGGCAGCTCCTGGACCGTCATGACAAGCACCTCCTGGCATCGAGATATATCGAGGAGTGTCGAAATCTGCAGAATGTCGGGTGTGGGCAAGGCGCGGATGTGGTGCGCCTCACCTACCGATTGTTCGGTCGCGAGGGCAATTTGGCTACAGGCGCCTTCAGCCTGTGGACAAACGGTTCTCCACAGCCTGGGATAGAGGCAGGTCGTCCACAACAGGGAGGCGCGGGCAGATGGCAGCTGAACAAATGGCCGACGGGGGCGGTACCCCGGACCGCACTCCGCCCGCCCGGCCGCTGGACTCCATCGACCGCGCGATCCTGCGCATCCTCCAGACGGACGGCCGCGCCTCGATACGGGCCGTCGCGGAGCGCGTCCACGTCTCCCGCGCCAATGCGTACGCCCGGATCAACAGGCTCGTCGAGGACGGCGTGATCCGGGGCTTCAGCGCACGGGTGAATCACGAACGGGCAGGGCAGGCCGCCTCCGCCTACATCACGCTCAAGATCGTCCAGAACTCCTGGCGCACCGTGCGCGAACAGCTCCAGGCGCTTCCAGGTGCCACCCACATCGCGCTGGTCAGCGGCGACTTCGACGTCCTGCTCCTGGTGCACACCCCGGACAACCAGGCCTTGCGCGAGCTGGTACTCACCAGGATCCAGGCCATACCCGAGGTGCTGTCCACCCGCACCCTGCTGGTGTTCGAGGAGACCGACCTGGGGCCACGCCCGGACCGCACGGCCGAGCTCAGCTGAGGACTGTCCCCGTCAGCCGGCCCGCATCCCCTCGAAGGCGAGCTGGACGACCGTGTCCGCGAGCTGCTCCGCCTCCTGGGATCCGCCGGGCTGCGGGCGGTACCACTCGACCAGCGAGTTCACCATGCCGAAGAGCAGCCGGGTCGCCAGGCGTATGTCCACGTCCGCACGCAGGTCTCCGTCCGCCACCGCGGCCTTGAGCAGCTCGGAGACCCGCTGGTCGAACTCACGCCGTCGCTCCAGGGCCCAGCGCTCCGTCTTCGTGTTGCCCCGTACGCGCAGCAGCAGCGTGACGTACGGCAGCTCCGCCATGAGCACCTCGACCGTCCGGCGCGTGACGTACTCGACCCGGGCGATCGCCCGCCCCTGGGTGGCCCCCGCCTCGTCGAGAATCCCGAACAGCCCGTCGAGCGCCCGGCTCACCGCACGCCTCAGCAGTTCCTCCTTGCCCGCCACGTGGTGGTAGATGGACGACTTGGAGATGCCCGCCGCCTTGGAGAGGTGCTCCATGGACGTGCCGTCGTAGCCGCGCTCGTTGAAGACGCGGACGGCAACGGTCAGGAGTGTCTCCGGGGTGTACGTGTCCCGCTTGGCCGTGGTCATGACCGCGATCCTCCCCCATGAGTTGTCCACAGGTTCCTTGGGGCCCCTTGTCCCGACCGATCGTTCGGTTACTCTAACTCCGTCAGCATGTCCCTGCCCGGCTCGACGAGGAGTTGGTCCGTCATGGCCGCCGAGCTTTCCCCCGAGAAGCTGTCCGAGATCCACCGCCCGACGCTCGACCAGGCCCTCGACGCGATCCGCACGCGCGCCTACTGGTCCCCGCACCCCGAGCACCCCAAGGCCTACGGCGAGGGAGGCCTTCCCGGCAGCCTCGGCGCGGCCGAGGGCAAAGCCGCGTTCGACGCCGTGCTCAACACCCGGCTGGACCTCGGCCAGCCCGGCACCGACGGCTGGACCGGCGCGGAGGTCTCGCCGTACGGTCCGGAGCTCGGCGTCGAGTATCCGCACGCCGACCCGGACATCCTGCTCCCCGCCATGAGCGCCGCGATGGGCTCCTGGCGTGCGGCGGGCCCCGAGACGCGGGCCCTGGTCTGCGTGGAGATCCTGGCCCGGATCAGCGCGCGTACGCACGAGCTGGCCCACGCCGTGATGCACACCAGCGGGCAGGCGTTCGTCATGGCCTTCCAGGCGGGCGGCCCGCACGCCCAGGACCGCGGCCTGGAGGCCGTGGCGTACGCGTATGCGGAACAGACGCGTACACCGCGCAACGCCGACTGGTCGAAGCCCCAGGGCAAGCGCGAGCCGCTGCGGCTGGACAAGTCGTACACAGCGGTGGGGCGCGGCATCTCCCTGCTGATCGGCTGCAACACGTTCCCCACGTGGAACGGCTACCCGGGCCTCTTCGCCTCGCTGGCGACCGGCAATCCCGTGCTGGTCAAGCCGCACCCGCGGGCGGTGCTGCCGCTCGCGCTCACCGTCCAGCTGGCGCGCGAGGTGCTGGCCGAGGCAGGCTTCGACCCGAATCTCGTCGCCCTGGCGACCGAGCGGCCCGGCGAGGGCATCGCCAAGACCCTGGCGGTGCGCCCCGAAATCAAGATCATCGACTACACGGGTTCCACCGCCTTCGGCGACTGGCTGGAGGCCAACGCCCGGCAGGCCCAGGTCTACACGGAGAAGGCGGGCGTCAACACGATCGTCCTCGACTCCACCGACAACTACCGGGGCATGCTCTCCAACCTGGCCTTCTCGCTCTCCCTCTACAGCGGCCAGATGTGCACCACCCCGCAGAACCTGCTCATCCCGCGCGACGGAATCACGACCGACGCGGGCGCCAAATCCTACGAGGACGTGGTGGCGGACCTCGCCGAGGCGGTGAACGGGCTGCTCGGTGACGACGCCCGGGCCAACGGACTGCTCGGCGCCCTGGTGAACCCGGACGTGAAGGCCCGGCTGGAAGGGGCCCCGGACCTGGGTGACGTGGCGCTCGCCTCGCGCCCGGTGACCAACCCCGACTTCCCCGACGCCGTGGTCCGCACGCCGGCCCTCGTAAAACTCGACGGCACGAAGCCCGACGACGGGGCTGCCTACCTCTCGGAGTGCTTCGGCCCGGTCTCGTTCGCGGTGGCCGTCGACTCGACCGGTGACGCGCTGGACCTGCTGCGCCGAACGATCCGCGAGAAGGGCGCGATGACCGTCGGCGCGTACACCACCTCCCCCGACGTGGAACGCGCGGTGGAGGATGTCTGCTTCGACGAATCGGCTCAGCTCTCGCTGAACCTCACCGGCGGCGTGTACGTCAACCAGACGGCGGCCTTCTCCGACTTCCACGGTTCGGGAGGCAACCCGGCTGCCAACGCGGCGCTCTGCGACGGCGCGTTCGTCTCCAACCGCTTCCGGGTGGTGGAGGTCCGCCGCCAGGCCTGAGGACGGATCCGGCCGACGGCATCCGGTGGAGTGCGGGCCCGCGCCGGCCCACACTCCACCGGTCCGTCACCCGTCCCGCGGATCCGGAACGTCCGCGTACCGCTGCACCCAGGCGTGCATCGCGATGGCGGCCGCCGCACCGGCGTTGATCGACCTGGTCGAACCGAACTGCGCGATCGAGCACACCATCGAGGCGTGCTTGCGTGCCTCCTCCGTCAGCCCGGGCCCTTCCTGCCCGAACAGCAGCACACACCGGCGCGGCAGCTCGGTCCGCTCCAGCGGCACGGCTCCGGGGAGGTTGTCGATCCCGATGATCGGCAGTCCCTCGGCCGCCGCCCAGGCGGTCAGGTCCGCCGTGTCCGGGTGGTGCCGCACATGCTGGTAGCGGTCGGTGACCATCGCACCTCGCCGGTTCCAGCGCCGCCGCCCCACGATGTGGATCTCCTTCGCGAGGAAGGCGTTGGCGGTGCGCACCACCGAGCCGATATTGAAGTCATGGCCCCAGTTCTCCACCGCCACATGGAAATCGTGCCGCCGCAGGTCGAGATCGGCGACGATCGCCTCCCGCGTCCAGTACCGGTAGCCGTCACCCACATTGCGCCGGTCACCTTGGGCGAGGAGTTCGGGGTCGTAGCGCTCCCCCTCCGGCCAGGGCAGCGGGTGCGGACCCACCCCGATCACGGCGCCGTACCCCTCGTCGTACTGGATCGGTTCCTCGGAGGGGCCGGGCGCGGCTGCCGCCCGGGGCTCTTCTGCACTGCCGGTCTCGCTGGTCACCCGACGAGCGTATGGCCACCGCCACCGCCGTCGCGCGCGGCCTCCTCGTCGTCCTGCCCTGCCCGCCGCTGCCCGGGGAGCCTCAACCTCCCGGCCGTCCCCGACGACAGGCGCTGCCGGCCCAGCGACACCCTGTGCCCCAGCCACACCAGGAAGACCGTCGGCAGGAAGACTGCGTCCGCGGCGATCATCGCCATGGAGAAGAAGGGCAGCCCCAGCATGACCGCGATCCCTGCGTGCTCACCGATCATGAGGACCAGCAGGACGTTCTTCACCCGCCGGTTGAACAGGGTGAACGGGAAGGCGACCTGCACGATGACCGTGACGTACGTCAGCACCATGATCAACAGGGCGCTGGACGCGATCAGCCCGGAGAGACCGGCCCACGGGGTGAAGTAGTCCAGCTTGAGCGGATAGTAGACCGCGGTGCCGTCCTGCCAGCGGGAGCCCTGGATCTTGTACCAGCCGGCGGTCGCGTAGATCAGACACACCTCGGCCATGATCACGAGAAGTGCGGCGTTGTGCGCGAGGTTGGCCAGGACGTCGAGGAGGGCACGCAGCTCATGGTCCGGCGCGCGACGGTTCAGAGCCCACCAGGTGCCGTTGCCCAGCCACAGCACCCACAGGAGGGACGGCAGCCACCATGTGCCGCCGAATCCTCCCATGAAGGTCGCCGGCAGGAGGACGCAGCCGAGGACCGCCCACAGGACCGGCCCCGCGACATCACGCGCCGGCGGGCCGCCCTCCGCGAGACGTGAGGCGTCCCGCGACGCACGGCGCGCGTCCAGGGACCACACCCGCGCGCAGCGGGTCAGCATCAGGTAGACGGCCAGCAGATGGATGACGTTGTCGCCGCCGTCGCCCATGAAGATGCTGCGGTTCTGGAGGGAGAGCACCCCGGCCATGAACAGGACGGACATGGCGCGGGTCCGCCAGCCGGCCATCAGGAGCGCGGCCGACACCAGCGTGAGCCCGTACACGGTCTCGAACCAGACCGTGGAGTCCGACCACATCAGGGCGGTGAAGGCGTCGTTGTTGGCGATGAGCCGGCGCGCCATGCCCCAGCTCCACGGACCGTCGGGACCGTACATCTCGTTACGGTGGGGCAGCTCGCGCAGGAGGAACAGCAGGCAGGTGGCGGAGACGCCGATCCGGACGACGGCGCTCTGGTAGGCACCGAGGGGGGCGGCCGTGACGCGCTGGACGGCGCGGGCGAGCGCAGGGCCGACAGCCCCGGCGCCCGTACCGACGGGGGCGGGGGCGCTCACTGCTCCGCCTTTCCGGCCTGCGAGGCCTCATCCACCGTGGCAGCCCCGGAGAGGTCGGACGGGGTGACGGTCCACCACGGGAGTTCCGTGTACTCCGGCCGGGTGTTGATCTTCTCGTCGCTCCAAGCCGGGGCAGCGACGGAACGTACGGCGGACCTCACCTGGATGCGCTCGACCGTGCCGCCGTAGCCGTGGTCGGCGAGACGCAGCATGACGATGCGGCGGATGTAGCGCTCGGACAGCTCGCCGCGCAAGCCGTTGGGCCGGTGCTCGCTGTCGTGGGATCCGGAGTAGAAGTCCCAGGCACGGCGCAGTTCGTTCTGGTTGATGTGGCTGGGGAGGAGGTTGCCGCGTATCGCCTCGCCGTCCTCGCCCGAGAGATCCATCCAGCGCGTGACCTTGCTCCCGTCAGCGCCGTCGTCGGCCACCTCGGCGCGTACGTGCACGGAGATGTTCTGCTGGAGCGGGTTGGGTGCGAACAGCTTCCAGTTCTGCTCGAACTCGGGGTAGACCCAGTCGTCGACCACCTTGCCGTGCTGCTTCGTCAGTGTGTTGGACGGCGCGACATGCAGAAAGATCATGGCTATGTGTGTGCAGGCCAGCAGCCCGAGGCCGGACAGCGCCAGCACCGCGACGACCTGGTACGGAAGCGAGAGCGCTGCCATCCCGCCGCCCGGCCGGCGTCCGGCCGGCCCGGGCTCGGGTCCTCCGGTGCCTGGCCCGGGCTCGGCGGCGGGCTCCGGCGACGGCACGGCGGCAACCGGGTCCGGGTCCAAGGCCGGGTCCGGGTCCGGGTCCGGGGGGATGGCTGCCCCGGCGTCCGGTATTCCGGCAGGTGCGGCCTCCGCCTCCTGATCCGCTGACCGGCGGTTCTTCACGCCGGGCCAGGCGAGCTTCTTCTCGTTACCGGTGCGCCCACCGTGGTCCGCATCCATCTCGCCCCGATCACCGTCGATCACCACTCAGTTATCCACAGGGTTGACACCCTACGGGCCTCCGGATCACCATTGAAGCGGATGAACCGAACGATCGGTCGGTAGGGAGCCCGGGATGGCGGCAGTGACTGCGGACCAGACGACGCAGAGGACAGCAGGCGCGGCGGACGAGGCGGACGAGGAGCGTCTGGCGGCCTTCGACGCCGCCGTGGCGGCCGACGACCGGATCGAGCCGCGGGACTGGATGCCCGAGGCGTACCGAGCCTCGCTGGTCCGTCAGATGGCCCAGCACGCCCACTCCGAGATCATCGGCATGCAGCCCGAGGCCAACTGGATCACCCGGGCGCCCTCGCTCCGCCGCAAGGCGATCCTGATGGCGAAGGTGCAGGACGAGGCCGGGCACGGCCTGTATCTGTACAGCGCGGCGGAGACGCTGGGGACCAGCCGCGAGGAGATGCTCGACAAGCTGCACGCCGGGCGGCAGCGCTACTCCTCGATCTTCAACTACCCCACGCTGACCTGGGCGGACGTCGGCGCGATCGGCTGGCTGGTGGACGGCGCCGCGATCACCAACCAGGTGCCGCTGTGCCGCTGCTCCTACGGCCCGTACGCCCGCGCGATGGTCCGGGTCTGCAAGGAGGAGTCCTTCCACCAGCGTCAGGGGTACGAGCTGCTGCTCGCCCTCAGCCGCGGTACCCCCGCCCAGCACGAGATGGCCCAGGACGCGGTGAACCGCTGGTGGTGGCCCTCCCTGATGATGTTCGGTCCGCCCGACGACTCCTCGGCGCACTCCGCACAGTCGATGGCCTGGAAGATCAAACGGCACTCCAACGACGAGCTGCGCCGGCGCTTCGTCGACATCTGTGTCCCGCAGGCAGAGGCGCTGGGGCTCTCCCTCCCCGACCCCGACATCCGGTGGAACGAGGAGCTGGGACAGCACGACTACGGGGCGATCGACTGGACGGAGTTCCAGGAGGTCCTCAAGGGCAACGGCCCCTGCAACGAACAACGGCTGACCCAGCGGCGCACGGCCCACGAGGAAGGCGCCTGGGTCCGCGACGCGGCGGCGGCATACGCAGACAAGCACGCGGCACGGCACGGCACAGCCGGAGCGGCCGCCCAGCCCGTGGAGGCGACCGCATGAGCAGCTCGACCGACTGGCCCCTGTGGGAGGTGTTCGTGCGCTCCCGGCGAGGGCTGTCCCACACCCACGCGGGCAGCCTGCACGCGCCGGACGCCGAGATGGCCCTGCGCAACGCCCGCGATCTGTACACCCGGCGCTCGGAAGGCGTCTCCCTCTGGGTGGTCCCCTCTACGGAGATCACCGCGTCCTCGCCGGACGAGAAGGACTCGTTCTTCGAGCCCGCCGGGGACAAGCCGTACCGTCACCCCACGTTCTACGAGATCCCGGAAGGGGTGAAGCACCTGTGAGCGCGGCTCTCGCCCTCGGCGACGACGCACTGGTGCTCTCGCACCGGCTGGGGGAGTGGGCGGGCCACGCTCCCGTGCTGGAGGAGGAGGTGGCCCTGGCCAACATCGCCCTCGATCTGCTGGGTCAGGCCAGGATGCTGCTCTCGTTCGTGGGCGACGAGGACCAGTTGGCGTACCTCCGTGAGGAGCGAGCCTTCCGCAACGTCCAGCTGGTCGAGCAGCCGAACGGCGACTTCGCCCACACCATCGCCCGCCAGCTCTACTTCTCCGTGCACCAGCACCTGCTGTGGGAGGCGCTGGCCGCCGGCGAGGGCGAGTTCACGGATCTCGCGGCCAAGGCGGTCAAGGAGGTCGCCTACCACCGGGACCACGCGGAGCAGTGGGTCCTGCGGCTGGGCGACGGCACCACGGAAAGCCATGAGCGCATGCAGCGGGCGCTGGACGCCCTGTGGCGGTTCACCGGCGAGCTGTTCGAGCCGGTCGAAGGAGTCGATGTCGACCGGCAGGCCCTGCGCGACGGCTGGCTGGCCGCTGTCACCTCGGTGGTGGAGCGGGCCACCCTGACCCTCCCGTCAGGGCCGCACTCCGGCGCCTGGGCGGCCGGAGCGGGCCGGCAGGGTCTGCACACGGAGCCCTTCGGGCGGATGCTCGCCGAGATGCAGCACCTGCACCGCAGCCACCCGGGGGCGTCATGGTGACCACCGAGACCCCGCTGGAAGCGGAGCTCCACCGTCTGGCGGGCTCCGTTCCCGATCCCGAGCTGCCGGTTCTCACACTCGCCGAGCTCGGCGTGCTCCGCGGCGTGCGGGCCGAGGGACCGGACAAGGTCACCGTTCGGCTCACCCCGACGTACACCGGCTGCCCGGCCATCGAGGCCATGTCCGCCGACATCGAGCGTGTGCTGCACGACCACGGCGTCAGTGAGGTGTCCGTGGTCACGGTCCTCGCCCCTGCCTGGTCGACCGACGACATCAGCGACGAGGGGCGCCGCAAGCTCGCGGAGTTCGGCATAGCGCCGCCTCGGCCGGGGAGCGGGCCCGGCGGGCCAATTCCTCTGACGCTCTCGGTGCGCTGTCCGCACTGCGGTTCCACGGACACGGAGCTGCTGAGCCGGTTCTCCTCCACGGCCTGCAAGGCACTGCGCCGCTGTGTGACGTGCCGCGAACCGTTCGACCACTTCAAGGAGTTGTAGATGTTCCATCCGCTCCGGGTCAGCGCGATCGAACGGATCACGGACGACGCGGTGGCCGTCACCTTCGCCGTGCCGTCCGAACTGCGCGAGACCTTCCGCCATGCTCCCGGCCAGCACCTGAATGTGCGCTACCGCGTCGATGGCGAGGAGATCCGGCGGTCGTACTCGATCTGCGCCCCGGCCACCGAGCAGCCGGGCGACCCCTTGCTGCGGGTGGGCATCCGCATGGTCGACGGAGGTGCGTTCTCGACGTACGCCCTCAAGGAGCTGGCTGTGGGGGACCAGTTGGAGGCGATGGCTCCGATGGGCCGTTTCGTCCTCGCTCCGCGCCCCGGCCACTTCGCCGCGATCGTCGGTGGCAGCGGAATCACCCCGGTGCTGTCGATGGCGGCGACCCTGCTGGCACGCGAGCCCTCGGCGCGCTTCTGTCTGATCCGTAGCGACCGTACGGCTGCGTCGACGATGTTCCTGGACGAGGTGGCGGACCTCAAGGACCGTTATCCGGACCGCTTCCAGCTGGTGACCGCGCTGTCCCGGGAGGAACAGGCTGCCGGGCTCCCCTCGGGCCGGCTGGACCGCGAGCGGCTCACCGGACTGCTGCCCGCCCTGTTGTCCGTGCCCGACGTGGACGGCTGGTTCCTCTGCGGGCCGCTCGGCCTGGTCCGGGGGGCGGAAGGGGCGCTGCGCGCACTGGGCGCCGACCGGTCACGCATCCACCAGGAGATCTTCCACGTCGCCGACGAGGGGACGGCCCTGCCGACGGCCGCCAGGGTGGCAACGCCGTCGGAGAGCAGGCTCACGGCGACACTCGACGGGCGGTCGGGCAGCTGGCCGGTGCAGGACGGCGAATCGCTGCTGGAAACGGTGCTGCGAAGCCGCTCGGACGCTCCGTACGCCTGCAAGGGCGGAGTGTGCGGGACCTGCCGGGCCTTCCTGGTCTCGGGCGAGGTGCGGATGGACCGCAATTTCGCCCTGGAACCGGAGGAGACCGGAGCAGGCTTCGTGCTGGCCTGCCAGTCGCACCCCGTCACCCCCGAGGTCGAACTCGACTTCGACCGCTGAGACCGCCCAACGCTGATGCAGCCGATCGCCGGGGCCGCCCGAGGAGGTCGCGCGGCCCCGCCCGAAAAGTGACCTGCCCGCGCCGGCACCGCCGTGTGCACGACCGCCGTACGCACGACCGCCGTACGCACGACCGCCGTGCGCACGGCGCCGCGGAAGCGGTCAGAGCACGAAGGCCGAGCTCCCGGTGTCCGTGACCATCGGGCGCCCGGCGCCGTCCCAGGCGAGCATGCCGCCGTCGATGTTCACGGCGTCGATGCCCTGCTGCACCAGATACTGGGTGACCTGGGCCGACCGGCCTCCGACGCGGCACATCACGTGCACACGCCGACCGTCGTCGGCCGCCTCTGTCAGCTCACCGAAGCGGCCCACGAAGTCGCTCATGGGAATGTGCAGAGCACCCTCGACATGCCCGGCCGCCCACTCGTCGTCCTCCCGGACGTCCAGCACGAAGCCGTCCGACGGAACCGCCGCGACGTCCACCGAGGGCAGTGGAGCGAAATTCATGGGTGTGCCTTCTCTCGTACGTACGCGCCAGGGTCATCCGGAACGCTACTGCACCAGCCCAGCCAGCTCGCCCTCACGCTGGGACACCTCCGCCAGAAGCTTCTCGCCGATGTCGTCCAGCAGCCGGTCGGGGTCGTCCGGCGCCATCCGCAGCATCGAACCGATCGCGCTCTCCTCCAGTTCCTTGGCCAGAACCGTCAGCAGCTCCTTACGGCGGCTCAGCCACTCCAGCCGTGCGTAGAGCTCCTCGCTCTCGCTCAGCCGCAGCTCCGGCGTCACAGGCCCCGCCGCCCACTCCGCGGCCAGCTCCTTCAGCAACGCCACGTCTCCGCGCCCGTAGGCCGCGTTGACCCGGGCGATGAACTCGTCCCGCCGTGCCCGCTCCGTCTCGTCCGGTGCCAGGTCCGGGTGTGCCTGACGGGCGAGCTCCCGGTAGAGCTTGCGCGCCTCCTCGCTGGGCCTGACCCGCTTCGGCGGCCGGACGGGCTGGTCGGTGAGCATGGCCGAGGCCTCGGGCGAGAGGCCGTCCGAGTCCATCCAGTCGTGGAAGAGCTCCTCGACACCAGGCATCGGCATGACGATCGCCCGCGCCTCCTGGGCCTTGCGCAGGTCCTCCGGATCGCCGGTCTTCGCGGCCCGCGCCTCCGCGATCTGCGCGTCGAGCTCGTCGAGGCGGGCGTACATCGGGCCGAGCTTCTGGTGATGCAGCCGGGAGAAGTTCTCCACCTCCACCCGGAAGGTCTCCACCGCGATCTCGAACTCGATCAGCGCCTGCTCGGCCACCCGCACAGCCTTGGCGAGCCGCTCCTCGGGCCGAGGAACGGCCCCCTCACCCGCCGCGTCACCGCCGGCCTCACCAGCCGCGCCGCCTGCGGGATCACCAGCCGCGTCGCCGGAGGCGGGACCCGCCTCCGGCGCACCGTCCGGGCCCGCCCGCAGGTCGTCACCCCGCGACGCGTCCTCCGCGTGCCGCGGCACATCCCGCGCGTGCTTCGGCGCGTCCTGCCGGTCCTGGTTCTGCCGGTCTTCGTCGTTCCGGGTGGTCGGCACCCCGGCGGCTTCGTGGGTCACCCGTCCAGCGTATGGCCACGGCCCGCGCCGTGAGGACACACGGTGGCCGCAGAACCCGCTCAGACGCCGAGCTCAGCGGCTATTCGCCCCGCCCGGACAGCCCGGACGAGCTCGGCATGATCCGCCTCGGTCCGGTCCGCGTACGTCACGGCGAAATCGGCCACCGCCGCGTCCAGCTCGGTGTTCTTCCCGCAATAACCCGCGAGCAGCCGGGGGTCCGCGCTGTGCGCATGGGCCCGGGCCAGCAGGGCGCCGGTCATCCGCCCGTAGTCGTCCACCTGGTCCGCGACGAGTGCGGACGGATCCACGCTCCCCTTGCGGTTCCTGAACTGGCGTACCTGATACGGCCGGCCGTCGACCTCGGCCCAGCCGAGCAGTATGTCGCTGACGACCTGCATCCGCTTCTGGCCGAGCACCACCCGGCGCCCCTCGTGCACCACGTCCGGCACCTCGAAGCCGATCCGCCCGAGATAGGGAGAGAGCGCGGACGGGCGGGCCTCCTTCACCTGCAGCACCAGCGGCTCACCGCGGTGGTCGAGCAGCAGCACCACATACGACCGGGTCCCCACGCTTCCCGTGCCGACCACCCGGAACGCCACGTCATGGATCGCGTAACGGGCCAGCAGCGGAACCCTGTCCGCCGAGATCGTCCCGACGTAACCCTCCAGCCCCGCCGCCACGGCCGCCGCCTCCGCGTCGGGCACACGGCGCAGTACGGGCGGTGAGTCGACGAAACGGCGACCGCCGTCCTCGCACTCCTCCGTGGACCTGGCGGCGAAGCGGGCACTCGTGTTGTTCCGCGCCTTCGCGGAAACCCGCTCCAGAGTGCCGAGCAGGTCCCGGGCATCGGTGTGCGAGACGAGCTCCTCGTCCGCGATGGCGTTCCACGCGTCGAGTGCGGGCAGCCCCGCCAGCAGACGCATCGTGCGGCGGTACGCGCCCACCGTGTCGTACGCGCCCTGCCGGCAGGTGGCCTCGTCCGCCCCCGCCTCTCTGCCTGCGAGCACCAGCGAGGTGGCGAGCCGCTTGAGATCCCACTCCCACGGGCCGAACACGGTCTCGTCGAAGTCGTTGAGATCGATGACCAGGTTGCCGCGCGCGTCGCCGTACAGCCCGAAGTTGGCCGCGTGCGCGTCACCGCAGAGCTGGGCGCCCACGCCCGTGACCGGAGTGCCCATCAGGTCGTGTGCCATCAGACCGGCCGAGCCGCGCAGGAACGCGAACGGCGTCGCGGCCATCCGCCCCACCCGTATGGGCGTGAGGCCGGGCACCCGGCCCTCGTTCGACTCCACGACCGCCTGGACCGCGTCCGGCCTCCCGGCGGGCAGGTCCAGCGAACTGTGCGCGGACCGGGGCACCTCGAGCCTCAGCGCCTTACCGGCCGCCTTCGGGGAAGCCGCCCCAGGTCCGGGCCGCACCGCTCCGGCCACGCGCCGCGCGAATCCGGGCACGACCGGGATACGCCCGTCCCCGGTCATCCGCTGTGCCGGCACCGTCGCCTCGACTTCGCCCATGGTGCGCCGCCTCCCCCGCCTCGTTCAGCCGTCCCGTCCGACCAACATCAACCGCGGACGACGGTACAACCGTCCGTGACAGCCGTCTGCCCCTGTGGACAACTCGGAGCCCGCTGTGGACAACCTCCCGCAGCGGCCGGGCCTCCATGCCTGCGGACAGAGCCCCGGCGTCCGGCCGTCACACCCCGACGGCCTCTTCCATCTCCTCCTCGGCCCCGGCCGCAGCCCGCACGGCGGCCGCTTCACGCGCCTTCTCCGCCTCCTCGCGACGCCGCTTCGCCTCGGCCAGGCCCGCCACCCCCAGGGCGGCCAGGCCGGCCACGAACCACAGAGCCAGCACCAGCAGGTGCCCGCCCAGGGCGTGCCCGCCGAAGTACACGTGGCTGCGCACCCCTTCGACGAATCCCGCACCGTTCCAGAAGGAGTGCAGGGCGCCGAAGAAGCCCGGCTGGACCTCAGGCCGGAAGATGCCCCCGGAACTCGTGAAGTTGAGCATGACGAAGAGCAGCATCACGCCGAGCGTGGTCCACCGCTTGAGGAAGGTGTGCAGCCCCACCCCGATCAGCAGGATCCCCGCCGAATAGAGCCACGCCATCGCCCACAGTCCGCCGAGGCCGTGATCCACCAGACCGAACACCGGCCCCGCGAACGCGGCTCCGATCACACTCACCACGAGCGAGGTGCCGATGGCCAGACCGGCCCTGATCCGCAGGGCCAGCACCGCCCCCGCACCGCCGATCACCGCGACCGACGCGTACGACCCGATACTGACCGCCACCAGCAGGAAGAAGATCCCCTGGCCGGTCGGATCACCATCCGCCGTGGGCGCCACATCCGTCACCTCGAGCGGGGCACCCTGCTCGGCGGCCACCTCGGTGAAGACCTTCTGGACCACCGTCGCGCTGGTGTCCGACGAGGCGGTGGCAACCAGGAGCTCAGGGCTGCCGCCCGGGACGTACGCGCCGTAACTCTGCTGCGTCCTCAGGTGGTTCACCGCGATGTCGCGGTTCGCTACGGTACGCACACTCAATGCACCGTCGCCCTTGTCCTGCAAGGTCTGGGCGAGCACCTGCGCGCTTGCTCCCGAGCCGACGACGTCCACCCTCAGGTCGTGCGGCGCCGGGGCGTGAAAGGCCCCCAGATAGGCAAGCCCCATACCGATGCACATCAGCAACGGCGTTATGAGATGGCTGAGCACATGACGCAGCGCACCGGCGGTTGAGCCGGAGGCGGAGCTCGGACCTGCGGACATGCGACCACTCCTCCAATGGTTGGTTTTTACAACTATTAGTCTCGTTGTAGCATACAACTAAAATTCGAGAAGGTGATTCATGTGGCAGACACCCCCCGGGAACGCGAGGAGTCGCTGGACGTCATCCAGCGCGAGCTGACCGCTTTCGCGCGCCGCGCACGCTCGACCGCGGCACGGCTCCACCCGGATCTGCCGCTGGTCTCGTACACGCTGCTCGCCCACATCGACGACCTGAACGGCTGCCGCGCGACCGACCTGGCGGCGCACTACATGCTGGACAAGTCGACGGTCAGCCGACAGGTGGCGGCACTGGAGAAGCTCGGCCTGGTCGAGCGCCATCCGGACCCGGACGACCAGCGCATCCAGGTACTGCACCCCACCGACGCCGGCACCCAGGCACTCGCCTCGACCCAGGCCAGTCGGCGCGCCGCCTACCGGGAACGCCTCGGAGCGTGGACATCGGACGATCTCGAACGGTTCGCGGAGTACCTGCTGCGCTACAACGCGGCGGGCGAAGACGCCGGACCCCGATAGACACCTGACCACTCCGCCGCGGGACGGCCCGGCGGCGGGTCAGAAGCCCCTCGGGCGGCCCGGCGGAAATTCAGCAGCCCTTCGGGCCCCCGAGGTAGGCGTCGGCCCACCGCCCGAGCTCCTCGAGCGCGGGCCCCATCGCGGCGCCGGCCTCCGTCAGCTGGTACGCGACCCGGAGCGGGGGCCCTTCGTCGACCTCACGCACCACGAGACCGGCCGCCCCCAGCTCGGACAACCGGTCCGACAACATCCGCTCGCTGATCCCCGGAATCGCTCGACGCAGATCCGCGAAGTGCACCGGCCGCTGCATCAGCACCGAGACGATCGGGCCCGTCCAGCGCTTCCCGAACAGTTCGAAGACGCGCGTGATGCTCCCATCCACCTGCCGACAGGCCTGCTCACTGTGTTCCGCCATGCTCCCCAGCGTACTGCGCCGGAGTGCGGGGCTTATGAAAAGTAAGTGACTATGTTAATACTAGGTACGTACTGAAAAGCCGGATCGCGCTCACCCGCCCACGACCGTCACCCGTGGCTCGTACCGATCCGCCCACCCGACTCCTACGGAGATCCCCATGGCCACGCTTCTGCACCTCGACTCCGCCGTTTTCCCCCAGGGCTCCACGTCCCGTGAGGTCACCGCCGCCTTCGTCACGGCTTGGAGCGAGCAGCACCCCGACGGCAAGGTCGTCTATCGCGATCTCGCCGCCACCCCCCTGCCCCACCTGGACGCCTCGGCCGTAGCCGCCGGCGCCGAGGACCCGCTGCGCGGGGAGCTGGCAGCCGAACTGGCTGCTGCGGACGCCGTGCTCATCGGCGCGCCGATGTACAACTTCTCCATCCCGTCCACCCTCAAGGCATGGCTCGACCAGGTGATCATCGTGGGCCACAACGCGGGGCCCGGCAGCTCTGTCACCGGCATGCCCGTCACCGTTGTGGCCAGCCGAGGCGGCTCGTACGCCCCCGGCACGCCGCGTGAGGAGTTCGAGTTCGTCCAGAACTACCTGGAGAAGGTGCTGACGGGCATGCTGGGAGCCGAAGTCGATTTCATCGTCCCGGAGTTGACGCTGGCCCACTCGAAGCCCGAGATGGCCGAGCTCATCCCCCTCGCCGACGCTTCCCGCGCCCAGGCTTTCACCGACGCCGCGGAGAAGGCCAAGGCCCTCGCAGCGCGCCTCGCGGCCTGAGCCGACCCTGGCGGGCAGGCCCGCACGAAAGGCCTCTTTAGGTGCGGTTCTGACGTTTCACGTGAAACAGGAGCCTCCCCGGGACGTGCTTCCGAGGTGGATGCGGGCTTCGTCACAGCACCCCTCGCACCCACCCGGATCCACCACCGAAGAACCCCGGACAACGAAGAACCCCCGCATCGGAT
Organism: Streptomyces sp. NPDC091271; assembly: GCF_044757505.1. NCBI lineage: Bacteria > Bacillati > Actinomycetota > Actinomycetes > Kitasatosporales > Streptomycetaceae > Streptomyces > Streptomyces sp. NPDC091271. The sequence goes on from NZ_JBIVVD010000006.1 coordinate 342,448, forward strand.
CTCTCCGGTGCGGGGGTTCTGTCGAACCAACCCGGCGGTCGCAAGCGACTGCCTGTTGTGCGCGAGGGGGGATTTGAACCCCCACGTCCCTAAGGACACTGGCACCTGAAGCCAGCGCGTCTGCCGTTCCGCCACTCGCGCATGAGTGGTGTTTTCAGACTCTCTCACCGAGTGGTGCGAGCGCCTGGCGACAACGGAAGATTAGCACGCTGGACAGGGTGGATTCACATCCGTTGTTTCGCCGAACCCACGGGGGGAACCGGGAACGCGGAAAGCCTGGCCCCACTCCTCCTGAGTGCACCCGGAGTGCGGGACACTGTCAGGAGGGCACCTCTACGATCCGTGTGAGAGGTGACACTCATCCACTGTGCAGACAAGGGGAACCAGCCGATTTCCCCACGCGTGGATACGATCAGTAAGCAGTACAGGGATGACGACACCGGAGGAGGTGCCCCATGGGAGTCATGAAGCGTTTCGAGCAGCGTCTCGAAGGTCTGGTCAATGGCACCTTCGCCAAGGTCTTCAAGTCCGAGGTGCAGCCGGTCGAGATCGCGGGAGCCCTTCAGCGCGAGTGCGACAACAACGCGTCGATCTGGAACCGTGAGCGGACCGTCGTGCCCAACGACTTCATCGTCGAGCTCAGCACCCCGGACTACGAGCGCCTCAGCCCGTACTCCGGCCAGCTGGGGGACGAGCTGTCCGGCCTCGTACGTGACTACGCCAAGCAGCAGCGGTACACCTTCATGGGACCGATCAAGGTCCACCTGGAGAAGGCGGACGACCTCGACACGGGTCTCTACCGCGTACGCAGCCGGACCCTGGCGTCGAGTTCGTCACAGCAGGGCCAGCAGGGCGGCCCCGCTTCCCATGCCCAGCCGAACCGCCCCGCCGCCCCTCAGGGGCAGGGTGGCTACGGCTACCCGCCGGCTTCCGCCCCTCCCATGCCCCCGGCCCCGCCGCCGGGCGCAGGGCGCTCCGGAGGCCCTTCCAGCGACTGGCGCCCTCCGGCCGCGTCCGGCCCCATGCCGGACGCCCAGGTGCGGCGCTGGATCGAGATCAACGGCACCCGCCATCAGATCTCCCGCCCGACGTTGGTGATGGGACGAAGCACCGACGCCGACGTGCGGATCGACGACCCCGGCGTATCGCGCCGGCACTGTGAGATCCGGACCGGAACGCCCTCGACGATCCAGGATCTCGGGTCTACCAACGGCATCGTGGTAGACGGGCAGCACACCACCCGCGCTACGCTCCGCGACGGCTCGCGGATCGTCGTGGGCAGCACCACCATCGTTTACCGGCAAGCCGAAGGGTGAAGCGGGGGCAATGTCAGAGCTGACCCTGACGGTCATGCGGCTAGGTTTCCTGGCTGTTCTGTGGCTATTCGTAATCGTGGCCGTCCAGGTCATTCGCAGCGACCTGTTCGGTACGCGTGTCACGCAGCGCGGCTCACGCCGCACTGCCGCTGACGCCCGTCCGCAGCAGGGACGCCAACAGCAAGCAGCGCCTCCTCAGCAGCGCCAGCAGTCCGGGCGCCAGCGCCGCGGGGCACCCACAAAGCTGGTCGTCTCCGAGGGCACGCTCACCGGGACCACCGTCGCGCTCCAGGGGCAGACCATCACCCTGGGCCGGGCGCACGACTCAACGATCGTGCTGGATGACGACTACGCGTCCAGCAGGCATGCCAGGATCTACCCGGACCGTGACGGCCAGTGGATCGTCGAGGATCTCGGGTCCACCAACGGCACGTATCTCGACCGGACCCGGCTCACCACCCCGACACCTGTTCCGCTGGGCGCGCCGATCCGCATCGGCAAGACCGTCATCGAGCTGCGGAAGTAGTACGACAATGAGCGAGCGGAGCGAGCGAGCCGCCGCGGTCCTGACGACGGACCCGGCCCGGCTCCCGACCGGAGGGTGGGCAGTGTGGCTCGAGACCGGCTGTACCCCGAACCGACGGGCGAGGTGCGCATGAGCTTGTCCCTGCGCTTCGCCGCCGGATCGCACAAGGGCATGATCCGGGAAGGCAACGAGGACTCCGGCTACGCCGGCCCCCGCCTTCTGGCCATCGCCGACGGCATGGGCGGCCAGGCGGCCGGAGAGGTCGCCAGCTCCGAGGTGATCTCCACGCTCGTGCAGCTCGACGACGACGTCCCGGGCTCCGACATCCTCACCTCGCTCGGCACGGCGGTCCAGCGGGCCAACGACCAGCTGCGCGTCATGGTCGAGGAGGACCCCCAGCTGGAGGGCATGGGCACGACGCTCACGGCCCTGCTCTGGACCGGTCAGCGTCTCGGCCTCGTCCACGTCGGCGACTCCCGCGCCTACCTCCTGCGGGACGGCGTCCTGACGCAGATCACCCAGGACCACACCTGGGTCCAGCGCCTCGTCGACGAGGGCAGGATCACCGAGGAAGAGGCCACCACCCACCCGCAGCGCTCCCTGCTGATGCGGGCGCTGGGCAGCGGCGACCACGTGGAGCCCGATCTCTCCGTCCGGGAGGTCCGCGCCGGTGACCGCTACCTGATCTGCTCTGACGGACTGTCCGGCGTCGTCTCCCACCAGACCATGGAAGAGACCCTGGCCAGCTACCAGGGCCCTCAGGAGACCATCCAGGACCTCATCCAGCTCGCCCTGCGAGGCGGCGGTCCCGACAACATCACCTGCATCGTCGCCGACGTCCTGGACGTGGACAGCAACGACACCCTGGCCGGGGAGCTCAACGACACCCCGGTCATCGTCGGCGCCGTCGCCGAGAACCAGGCCGCCCAGGCGAACGACGGCCGCGCCATGGAGACCCCGGCGGGCCGCGCGGCCGGCCTCGGCCGCCCCGTGCCGCCGCCGTCCGGGGGCTTCGGCCCCCCTGGCAGCGGCGACGACATGGGTTACGGCTCCGGCCCGGACGACGCCTTCAACTCGTACACCGACGACGATTTCGTCAAGCCCCGCGGCCGCCGCAGGTGGCTGAAGCGGTCGTTCTACATCGTGCTCGCGCTGGCCGTCATCGGCGGTGGCGTCTACGGCGGATACCGCTGGACCCAGACGCAGTTCTACGTGGGCACGAAGGACGACAACGTCGCGCTGTACCGCGGAATCAGCCAGGACCTCGCCTGGGTGTCCCTCTCGAAGGTCGAGGAGGACACCAAGATCGAACTCAAGTACCTCCCGCCCTACTGGCGCAAGCGGGTCGAGGCGACCATCTCCCAGGGCAACCTCACCGATGCCCGCAAGAAGCTCAGCGAGCTCGAGGCACAGGCCTCCGCCTGCAAGAAGGACGCGCAGCGCCGCGCGGCCGAGGCGGACACCAATGCCGCCGCGGACAACAATGCCGCCAAGGACCAGGGCGAGGCCGGCACCGCCTCCGACAGCCCGTCAGCCACGTCTCCCGCCAAGGGGACCAAGACCGCGACTCCCACTCCCGGCCCCAGCCTCTCGGAGGAAGAGAAGAAGCTGGCCCTGCAGTGCGGTAAGCAGTAAGCCGTAGGGGGCCTTCAGCACATGAGCGTTGTCACCAACACGACCACCATCGGCGCGATCGACGCGCCGAGCCGCCGTAACACCGAGCTGGTACTCGTCGCCTTCGCCGTCCTGATCTCGGTGTTCGCGTACGCCAATGTGGGCCTCGCCCTCAACGGCGAACTGCCCGCGGGCATGCTCGGCTACGGGCTGGGGCTCGCATTGCTCGGCGGAGTGGCGCATATCGCCGTCCGCAGATTCGCCCCGTACGCGGACCCGCTGCTGCTGCCTCTGGCGACGCTGCTGAACGGGCTTGGTCTGGCGTTCATCTGGCGCCTGGACCAGTCGGAACGCTTCCAGGCGCTCAAGACCTTCGCTCCTGCGGCCTCCAAGCAGCTGATCTTCTCCGCGGTCGGTGTCGCCCTGATGGTGGGCGTCCTCATCGCCCTCAAGGACCACCGCATCCTGCAGCGCTACACCTACATCTCCATGGTGGTGGCGCTGATCCTGCTGATCCTGCCGATGTTCTTCCCCGCCGTTAACGGTGCGAAGATCTGGATCAACATCCCGGGCGTGGGCACGATCCAGCCGGGAGAGTTCGCCAAGATCGTCATCGCGGTGTTCTTCGCCGGCTACCTCATGGTCAAGCGCGACGCGCTGGCCCTGGCCAGCCGCCGTTTTATGGGGCTCTACCTCCCGCGTGGCCGTGACCTCGGGCCGATTCTCATGGTCTGGGCGTTCTCGATCCTCATCCTGGTCTTCGAGACGGACCTGGGTTCGTCGCTGCTCTTCTTCGGCATGTTCGTCGTCATGCTGTACGTCGCCACCGAGCGCACCAGCTGGATCGTCTTCGGGCTGCTGATGTCCGGGGCCGGCGCCGTCGGTGTGGCCACCTTCGAGCCGCACGTACAGGACCGCGTCACCGCGTGGCTCGACCCGTTCGCGGGCTGGGGCAAGATTCCCGCCAGCGAGCAGATGGCCAAGTCCCTGATGGCGTTCGGCTCCGGCGGCACGCTCGGGACCGGCCTCGGCCAGGGCAACTCCGACCTGATCGGCTTCGCCGCCAACTCCGACTTCATCCTTGCCACCGTCGGCGAGGAGCTCGGCCTCGCCGGCATGATGGCGGTCCTGCTCGTCTACGGCTTGATCGTCGAGCGGGGTGTCCGTACCGCGCTCGCTGCCCGCGACCCGTTCGGCAAGCTCCTCGCGATCGGCCTCTCCGGTTCCTTCGCCATCCAGGTCTTCGTCGTCGCCGGCGGTGTCATGGGGCTCATCCCGCTGACCGGTATGACCATGCCGTTCCTCGCGCAGGGTGGCTCGTCGGTCATCGCGAACTGGGCGCTCATCGGGATCCTGATCAGAATCAGCGACACGGCCCGACGTCCCGCCCCGGCCCCCGCACCGTCCCCGGACGCCGAGATGACCCAGGTGGTCCGACCGTGAACAAGCCGCTCCGCAGGATCGCGATCTTCTGCGGCATCCTCGTACTGGCCCTGCTGATCCGCACGAACTACATCCAGTACGTCCGTGCCGACGAACTCACCGCGAACGAGCACAACCGCCGCATCCAGATCGAGCGCTACGCCCACGAGCGCGGCAACATCATCGTCGACGGCGAGCCCGTAACCGGCTCCGTCGAGACCACGGACAGCGACTTCAAGTACAAGCGGGTCTGGAAGAACGGCCCCATGTGGGCGCCCGTCACCGGCTACTCCTCGCAGGCCTTCGACTCCTCGCAGCTGGAGAGCATCGAGGACGGCATCCTCACCGGCAACAGTGACGACCTGTTCTTCGACCGCACCCTGTCGATGTTCACCGGCGAGAAGAAGACCGGCGGGAACATCGTCACCACCCTCAACGGTGCCGCCCAGAAGGCCGCCTTCGAGGGGCTGGGCGACAAGAAGGGCGCGGTCGCCGCGCTCGACCCGCAGACCGGCGCCGTCCTGGCGCTGGCCAGCACTCCCTCGTACGACCCCTCGGTCTTCGCGGGCAACTCCATGAAGGACTCGGACGCCCGGCAGAAGCTCCTCAAGGACGAGGACAAGCCGATGCTGAACCGGGCCCTGCGGGAGACCTACCCGCCCGGCTCGACGTTCAAGGTCGTCACGGCCGCCGCGGCGCTGGAGAACGGCCTCTACACCGACATCGACGCCAAGACGGACTCCCCACTGCCCTGGCGGCTCCCGCAGTCGACCAACCTGCTGCAGAACGAGGGGAACATCCCCTGCAAGGACGCCTCGCTCCGGGTGGCGCTGCGCTACTCCTGCAACACCGTCTTCGGCAAGATGAGCGACGACCTCGGCAACAAGAAGATGATCGAGCAGGCCGACAAGTTCGGCTTCAACGAAGAGGTCTTCACACCGGTCCGCGCCGACGCCAGCGTCTACCCGAAGGACAACCCGCCGCAGAACGCCATGGCGGGCATCGGCCAGGCCTCCAACCGCGCCACTCCGCTCCAGATGGCCATGGTCGCGTCGGCGATCGCCAACGACGGCAAGCTCATGCAGCCGTACATGGTCGCCCAGCGCCAGGCGCCCAACCTGGACGTCATCTACACGCACGAGAAGGAGCAGCTCAGCGAGCCGCTCTCGGCGGAGAACGCCCAGAAGGTGCAGCAGATGATGGAGACCGTGGTCCAGGACGGCACGGGAACCAACGCGCAGATCGACGGCGTCACTGTCGGTGGCAAGACGGGTACCGCCCAGCACGGCCTCAACAACAGCGAGAAGCCGTACGCCTGGTTCATCTCGTACGCCAAGACCGACAGCGGCTCCCCGGTCGCCGTCGCCGTGGTGGTCGAGGACGGCAACGCCAACCGGGACGACATCTCCGGCGGCGGGCTGGCCGCTCCGATCGCCAAGAACGTGATGAAGGCGGTACTCGACGGAAAGTAGTGACACCAGTCACAACTTCTGTTCACACCAGCACATTGGGATACCGGTCGGATATCAGCTGACGGGTGCGGGCCGATCACGCCGGGCGTGCCCGGTAGCGTATGCGCGAACAGCGCACCGCCGGACCACACACGGGTGCGGTCGGGACTGACGGAGAGGGCTGGATCAGTTATGGAAGAGCCGCGTCGCCTCGGCGGCCGGTACGAGCTGGGCTCGGTGCTCGGCCGTGGTGGCATGGCCGAGGTCTACCTCGCGCATGACACCCGGCTCGGCCGCACCGTCGCTGTGAAGACGCTGCGGGCCGACCTCGCCCGCGATCCGTCCTTCCAGGCACGGTTCCGCCGTGAGGCCCAGTCGGCCGCCTCGCTCAACCACCCCGCGATCGTCGCCGTCTACGACACCGGCGAGGACTACGTCGACGGCGTCTCCATCCCGTACATCGTGATGGAGTACGTCGACGGATCGACGCTCAGAGAGCTCCTGCACTCCGGCCGCAAGCTGCTGCCGGAGCGGACCCTCGAGATGACGGTCGGGATCCTCCAGGCGCTGGAGTACTCGCACCGCGCCCAGATCGTCCACCGTGACATCAAGCCGGCCAACGTCATGCTGACGCGCACCGGCCAGGTCAAGGTCATGGACTTCGGTATCGCGCGCGCCATGGGCGACTCCGGCATGACGATGACCCAGACCGCCGCGGTCATCGGCACCGCCCAGTACCTCTCCCCGGAGCAGGCCAAGGGCGAGCAGGTCGACGCACGCTCCGACCTGTACTCCACCGGCTGCCTGCTCTACGAGCTGCTCGCGGTCCGGCCGCCGTTCGTCGGGGACTCGCCGGTCGCGGTCGCGTACCAGCACGTCCGTGAGGAGCCGCAGCCTCCGAGCAACTTCGACCCCGAGATCACGCCCGAGATGGACGCCATCGTCCTGAAGGCGCTGACCAAGGACCCCGACTACCGCTACCAGTCGGCCGACGAGATGCGGGCCGACATCGAGGCCTGCCTCGACGGCCAGCCGGTCGCGGCCGCGGCGGCCATGGGAGCGGGGGGCTACGGCGGGTACGACGGCTACAACAACGACCAGCCCACCACCGCCCTGCGGGCCGCGGACCAGGGTGGCGCCCAGACGTCCATGCTGCCCCCGGTCAATCCGGACGACGGCGGCTACGGCTACGACGACCGCCCGGACCGCCGGCGCCAGAAGAAGAGCAACACCTCGACGATCCTCCTGGTCGTCGCCGGCATCCTGGTGCTCATCGGAGCGATCCTCATCGGCCGTACGGTCTTCAGCTCCACCGACGGCGGCGGCGGCAAGGTCGATGTGCCGAACCTGATCGGTTCCACGATGGAAGAGGCCCAAGGGCGCGCGGACAACGCCGAGGTCAAACTGGCGGTCGGTTCCAAGGAACCCTGCGCGAACCAGGCAAAGGGCAAGATCTGCAGCCAGTCCCCGTCCGCGAGCGAGAAGATGGAGACGGGCGAGACCGTGACGGTCGTCGTCTCCACGGGCGCCCCCAAGGTCGAGGTCCCCGACGTCCTGGAGAAGTCCGAGGACAGCGCCCGCAAGGCGCTCGAGGACAAGGGCTTCACGGTGAACGTCAAGACCGAGGAGTCCGAGAAGACCGTGGACACGGTCATCTCCCAGGACCCCGAGGGCGGTTCGAAGGTGGAGAAGGACACCGAGGTCACGATCACCGTGGCCAAGGAGGCCACCGTGCCGATGCCCGACGTGCGCACCCGCTCCTACGACGCGGCCGTGGCACAGCTGAACGGCCTCGGGTTCACCAACGTGTCGAAGCAGGATGTCGACTCGGAGGAGGCCGCCGGGACGGTCATCGAGCAGACCCCCACGGGTCCGAGCGAGCAGTCCAAGGACGTCCAGATCGTCCTGAAGGTCTCCAAGGGCCCGGCTCAGCCCGAGCAGCCCGAGCAGGTCACCATCCCGGGTGACCTTGTCGGGCAGCGGTTCCAGCAGGCGAAGGCAACGCTCGAAGGAATGGGCCTCGTGGTCGCGCTCGCGCAGAACTCGTCCGACAAGCCGAACGCCATGGTGATGCAGGCCGACCCGGGGCCCAACACCCCGGTCGCCAAGGGCACCACGGTCACCCTCACCACGATCGGCGGCGACATCATCGGCGGCCGGTCCGGCTCCGGGGACTGACCCGCGTAGCGCCGTACGGACGAACGCACAGGGCCCCGGTCACCTCAACGGTGACCGGGGCCCTGTGCGTTCGTCCGTGACTACCGCAGCTCCGCCGGCTTGGTGCGGTCCCTGTCCACCTTCTCGGTCCGCACCAGCTCGCCCCAGACGATGTAGCGGTACTTCGAGGTGTAGACCGGCGTGCACGTCGTCAGCGTGATGTAGCGGCCGGCCTTCTTCACGCCCGACTCCTTGGGCACCGGGGCGATCGCGTCGACGTTGAACTTCGACGTCTCCGGCAGCTCCGCGAAGACCTTGTAGACGTACCAGGTGTCCTTGGTCTCGAAGACGACCGCGTCGCCCTTCTTCACTTTGTCGATGTTGTGGAACTTGGCGCCGTGCCCGTCCCGGTGCGCGGCGAGAGTGAAGTTGCCCTGCGCGTCCGAGGGAAGGGCCGACTTCACGGGGTCCGTGTAGTAGCCGGCGATGCCGTTGTTGAGCGTCTCGGTGTCGGTGCCCTTCTTGACCAGCACCTCGCCGTTCTTCATGGCGGGGACGTGCAGGAAACCGATCCCGTCCCTGGTGTCCAGCGCTCCCGGGCCGCCTGCCCAGCGGTCTCGGACGGTGCTGCCCTGCTTGTCCGCCTCACGGTCGGCCAGCACGTTGGTCCACCACAGTGAGTAGACGACGAACAGCCCCAGCACCAGCCCGGCGGTGATCAGCAGTTCGCCGAAGAGGCTCACCGCCGTCGCGACGGGGTGGCGGCTCCTGCGCCGGACCGGGGCCGCCGGCTCGTCGGTGCGCTCTTCGTGCTCGGTCCTCGCTGCCACCGCACCCGTCCCTGTCGTGATGTCGTCCAGCTCGCGTCAGCCGACGAGCGCGTCGGGCTTCCCCTTGCTGCGCGGCCGTTCCTCGACCATTTTGCCCCACACGATCATTCGGTACGTACTCGTGAATTCCGGGGTGCACGTCGTCAGCGTGATGTACCTGCCCGGGCCGGTGAAGCCGGAGCCCTGGGGCACTTCGTCGATCACCGACACATTGGACGGCGACGTCTGCGGAAGGATGCTGGTCATCTCGTACGTGTAGTAGGCGTCCTGCGTCTCGACCACGATCTCGTCGCCCTGCTTCAGCTTGTTGATGTAGCGGAAGGGCTCACCGTGGGTGTTGCGGTGACCGGCCACCGCGAAGTTCCCCTGCTCGTCCGACGGCATCGCGGTCTTCAGCTTGCCCTCGGCGTAGTGACCGATCATGCCGCGGTCGAGGACCTTCTCCTTGCTGATGCCCTCCGCGATCGGGGCGACCACGTCCAGCTTGGGGATGTGCATGATGGCGAACCCCTGGCCGGGCTCGAAGGCCCCCGGGCTGCGCTCGCCGTTGGCCCAGTCGTCCTGGATCTTGCTCGTCTCCCGCCCGGCGATCTGGTCGGCGCGGACGTTGGTCCACCACAGCTGGTACGTGACGAACAGGAGCATCAGCACGCCGAAGGTGATGAACACTTCGCCGACGACCCGGCTGGCGACGACGGCGGGGCTGTCCTTGGCGGCGCGGGCCGCGCGCCGGGCCTCCAGCCGTGACATCGGGACCGCGGGCTCCGCCGCCTCGGTCCCGGTGGCGCGCCGGGGTTCGCCCCGTCGTCTGCCGTGCCCCTTGGCCGCCCGGCGGCGCTCGGCCCGGCCACCTGTCGGCGGCGGTTCGGGAGCGGGACCGGCGGTGTCGGCCCCGTCCGGCTCCGACGCCCGCCGGGTGTCGGAGGTCCGCAGCGCCATGGTCTCGTCGTGCAGGACCGGACCGACGTCGGCGACAGGCCGCGCAGGGTCCGGGCCGACATCGGCGACGGGCCACGCGGCGTCCGGACGGACGTCGGCGAAAGCTTTCACGGGGCCCGGGGCAGCTGCTGCCCGGACCGGGGGCGGCGTCCCCTGACCGGATATCACCGCTGTCCCCTGGGCGGTCGGTGCGCCAGGAGCTGTTTCCGGCCCCTGGTGCCCGTACCAGTCCCTCTGGTACCCCTCCGGGTCGTACCACTCGCCCGGGGTCTCCGCGGCTCCTTGGGGCGCCGTCTGGGGCATCTGCTGCGTCCCGCTGTCCTGGGGGCCCTCCGCCCGGAACCAGGGCGAGGTGTGCTGCCCCGCCGACGGGTCCGTGGGCCGCTGACCCGGCAGCGGGTCGTTCAGCGGGTCCGCGAGCTGCTCCACCGCCGCCTCGAACGTGCCGTCGGGCTCGTACGCACCCTGCGCGTACGGGCCTTCCTGCCCGGCGGAGGGGCGGAGTGAGGTCACGCGGCGGCCTTGCCCACCACCGGGGCGAGCCCCGCCGATCTCGCGACCGCGCCCTCGTCACCACACTGCTCCAGCCAGTTGGCCAGCATCAGGTGACCGTGCTCCGTGAGCACCGATTCGGGATGGAACTGCACTCCCTCCACCGCCTGTTCGCGGTGGCGCAGCCCCATGATGATGCCGTCGGCGGTGCGTGCGGTTACTTCGAGCACGGGCGGGACCGTCGCCGGTTCGGCGGCGAGCGAGTGGTAACGCGTCGCGGTGAAGGGGGAAGGCAGTCCGGCGAACACGCCCTTGCCCTCGTGCAGCACGGGGGAGGTCTTGCCGTGCAGCAGCTCCGGCGCGCGGTCCACGACACCGCCGTACGCGACGGCCATCGACTGCATCCCCAGGCAGACGCCGAAGACCGGCACCCCGCTCCGCGCGCAGTGGTGGACCATCTCGATGCAGACCCCCGCCTGCTCGGGTGTGCCGGGGCCGGGCGACAGCAGAACGCCGTCGAAGCCGTCCTCGGCGTGTGCCGTGGTCACCTCGTCGTTGCGCACCACTTCGCACTCGGCGCCGAGCTGGTAGAGGTACTGGACGATGTTGAAGACGAAGCTGTCGTAGTTGTCGACGACGAGAATGCGTGCGCTCACTGACCGGACCCCGCTCCGCTGGTGCCTTCGCCGTCCACCGTCACATCACCGAACGGGAGCAGAGGCTCCGCCCAGGGGAAGACGTACTGGAAGAGCGCGTAGACAACGGCAAGGGCCAGCACGAGCGAGATGAAGCCCCGCACCCATGCGTTGCCCGGCAGGTGCCGCCAGATCCAGCCGTACATGCTGTTGCCTCCATTCGGTACGGCACCAGACTAAACGGCCGGGGCACAGGCGTGGGTCAGCTGTGGAAAGCCGCTCGTGCGGACGTGCGTCACAGTCCCGCGCGGGTCTCCCGCGGGCTACTCCACAGGCTGTGCGTAGTGGAGGTCGACGGTGCCCGAATAGCCGGGAAGCTTCAGCTTGTCGTCCTCCTCGACCTTCCATCCCAGCCCGTACGCCTTCACGTACAGCTGGTAGTTCTGGATGGCCGTGGAGTCGTCGAGCGCCTGCCGCAGCTTCCCGGTGTCACCGACGGCGGTGACCTTGTACGGAGGCGAGTAGACCCGGCCCTGCAGGATCAGCGTGTTGCCCACGCAGCGCACCGCGCTGGTGGAGATCAGCCGCTGGTCCATCACCTGGATCCCGCGGGCGCCGCCCTCCCAGAGGGCGTTGACCACGGCCTGCAGGTCCTGCTGGTGGATCACCAGGTCGTTGGGTTGAGGCTCGGGGTACCCGGGGTTGGCGGTGGCGTCGGCAGGGGCGTCGTTCAGCGTGACGGAGAGCGCCTCACCGGAGACCTCCGTGGTGCCCGCGGCCTTCTCCAGCGCGTCGAGCTCGGCGTCCTCGGCGCGGGTGCTCCCGTCGTCGCGCCGGGCGAGGGTGTCGATGTCCGCGCGCACGGAAGCGGTCGATTCGTCCAGCTCCGCGTTGTTCTCGCTGCGCTGCTGAATGAGGTCGGAGAGCTTCAGCAGAGAGGAGTCGGTCCGGATATCGGTCCCCTTGGCCGCATTGGCGCTGGTCACGAAGATCAGCCCGGCCAGTGCGAAAACGGCAGCGGTGAGGCCTTGGACCGGCCATCGGGACATGCGCCCGGCCGGGCCGCGAGGAGAGTCGGCAGAATTGCTCAACGTACCCTTATCTCCTTAGGCGCCACGGAAGCACTACGCTAACGGACGCCCCGGGGAGGCAGCATTCCCCCTCGCGCCCCGGCGCCAGCCACAGATCCCTGCGCGGTCACGCAGCGCATCGACAGGAGAGTCCCTCGTGCCGAAGTCACGTATCCGCAAGAAGGCAGATTTCACGCCTCCGCCGGCGAAGCAGGCGACGAGCATAAAGCTGACCAATCGCAGTTGGGTGGCGCCGGTGATGCTGGCGCTCTTCCTCATCGGTCTGGCCTGGATCGTGGTCTTCTACGTCACCGAGGGCGACCTGCCGATCGACGCTCTCGGCAACTGGAACATCGTGGTGGGCTTCGGGTTCATCGCCGGTGGCTTCGGAGTCTCCACGCAGTGGAAGTAGCTCTGCCCTGAGTTACCCACAGAGTTATCCACAGGTAGGGGAAAAGGTCAGACGATCTGTGGATAACTTCCCTCGAAGTTGACGCCGGTGTGACTACACACTTACGCGTCGCGCGAGGGTACGCCCCTTGTCCTGCCTGGTAAAACCCGGTCCAGCGACAAGGGGCACACCTGTTCCCCACGTCATGCACAAGATCCGGCACGCTCTGTGGACAACCGCACCCCTGGAGCAACAGATTCCGCTCAGGTGAGCACGGCGGTCCTGACGAGCACGGTCACCACGACCGCCACGAGGATCAGCCCACAGGCTCCGTACTGCACGAGATTCCGGCGCTCCCGGGGTGCGTGGACCATGGCGGTCGCGATCAGCGCCCCGGCGACCAGCCCACCGACGTGCGCCTGCCAGGCGATCCCGCCCCACGGATTGAAGGTGAAGATCAGGTTCACCACGAGGAGCGCGATCACCGGCCGCATGTCGTAGTTCATCCGGCGCATCAGCACGGCCGTGGCACCCAGCAGTCCGAAGACCGCCCCTGAGGCGCCGAGCGAGCCCTGGCCGGGGTCCGCGATCGCATAGGTGAGAGCGCTGCCCGCCAGCCCCGACAGCAGGTAGAGCGCGAGGTACCGGGCACGGCCCAGCGCGGCCTCCAGGGGCCCGCCGAGCCACCACAGCCCCAGCATGTTGAACGCGATGTGCCACACCTCCTGGTGCAGGAACATCGACGTCACCAGCCGGTACCACTGCCCCTCCGCCACTCCTTCGATGCCGGCCGACGGATCGCCCGAGTAGGCACGGCCGAACAGCAGCAGATCGTCGAGCAGTGAACGGCCGCCGACCGAGACCGCGATGAAGACGGCGAGGTTGACGGCGAGCAGGATCTTGGTGACCAGCCTGGGGTCGGCGGCCACGCTCCCGCCGGCCAGCGTCCGCGGCCGGTTCGCCGCCGGATGGTGGCCCGTACCGGATCCTTGACGGACGCACTCCGGGCAGTGGAAGCCCACCGACGCCTCGATCATGCAGTCCGTACAGATCGGCCTCTCGCACCGCGTGCAGCGGATTCCCGTCTCCCTGCCCGGATGCCGGTAACACGTGGGTGGACCGCCCGCGGCCGCGGACCTGTCCTGGTCTTCCGGCGGCTGCTGGTCCATCGGTCACGGCCCCTTCGGTCCTCGTCCGTGCAGGGGGCACACATGCGACCGCCCCGCTCGCCCGTTATGTAACAGTACGGATGAGCAGGGCGGTTGGTTCCCGCAGGGCGGCGGCCGGCCGGGTCAGCGGCCCGGGAGGCCGGCCTTCCCTCGGATCAACGGGTCTCGATGACGACCGACTCGATCACCACGTCCTGGAGTGGGCGGTCGGTGCGCGGATTGGTCGGAGCCGCCGCGATGGCGTCCACGACCTTCTTGCCCGCCTCGCCGGCGACCTCGCCGAAGATCGTGTGCTTCCCGGTCAGCCAGGCGGTGGGCGACACGGTCACGAAGAACTGCGACCCGTTGGTGCCCGGTCCGGCGTTGGCCATCGCCAGCAGGTACGGCTTGTCGAACGCGAGGTCGGGGTGGAACTCGTCGCCGAACTCGTATCCGGGGCCGCCCGTGCCGTTGCCCAGCGGGTCGCCGCCCTGGATCATGAAACCGCTGATGACGCGGTGGAAGACAGTGCCGTCGTACAGCTTGTCGGTGGACTTCCGGCCGGTCTCCGGGTTGGTCCACTCGCGCTCGCCCTGGGCGAGCTCGACGAAGTTCTTGACCGTCTTGGGCGTGTGGTTCGGCAGCAGCCGGATCTCGATGTCGCCCAGACTGGTCTTCAAAGTGGCGTAAAGCTGCTCGGCCACGGTCTGCCTTCCGTAAGTCTCCGCTGATGACCACCGATCCTCGCACGGGGAACCCGGTCCACAGCGCGGTCACAGCACCGGGAAGGGCGGCACTCACCTTGTTGCTCGCTTTCCTGCACCTTTCCCACACTTCCTGCGGGATAAATGCGGCCAAGTGCCCGACGACACGAAGCGCGCGGACACGAACCGTGGCATCGTCTGCGACACGCTCCCCTTGCACCGTATTGCCAGAGAATGACGTTCATGACCCGGATGCCCGTCCCGCATGGCGCCCTAGGCGTCAGCGGGCATGATTTCGAATTGGGTGGATAGGCGGAGTACCTACCCGCCACCAATGAGGAGGATCCCGTGACCCGCATCGACAGCGTGCGCGCCGCAACCTACTCGGCGAAGGACAGCGCGCAGCACGCCGCGGAAGTGGTGGCGCCTTACGCCGACACGGCCAAGGAACAGGCCACGCACTACGCGCACGAGGCTCGTGCGCGGCTCGCGCCCAAGGTGTCGAAGGCAGCCGCGCAGGCCCGCGTCCAGTACGGCGCACACCTCGCACCGCGTATCGAACAGGCGCTCACCCATGTACCCCCCAAGGTCGACGAGGCAGCGCAGAAGGCCGCGGCCCGGACGCGCAACGCCGCCCGCACGGCGGCGGACTACACCGTGCCGCGCGTCGAGTACGCGGTGGCCGCAAGTCGCCCCATGGCCGAGGAGGCCACCGCCCGCAGCACCGCCGCACTGGCCGCTCTCCGCGGCCAGGTGACGGCCAAGGAGATCCAGAAGCTCGTCAGGAAGCATGAGCGCCGGGCCAAGGCGGGCCGGGCGTTCAAGGGCTTCCTCGTGCTGGGCGTCCTGGCCGGCGGGGCCTTCGCCGCCTGGAAGTGGTGGGACAAGCAGGCCAACCCGGACTGGCTGGTCGAGCCGCCCGCCCCCACCGAGGTGGGCGACGACCGCGCCCCCCTGACATCGGTCGACGGCAGCGGCTCGACCGTGCTCGACCCGGAGGTCCGCGCCAAGCAGGACGAGGCCGGTTCGGACACGGCGGAAGGCGACCACGACGACCGTCGCTGAGCACGCGGCGCACGGCGTGTGGGAGAGGGGCGCCGGAAGACCTCGCGGTCTTCCGGCGCCCTTCTCTCGTTTCACGTGAAACCGACAGGCGTACGCCCGGCCCCCGGACGTTCCCCGAACGAGACCCGGCCGCTCAGTGCACCGTCCTCACCCCGCCCGGCACGGCTCGGGGTGGTTGCTGCGAAGGCCCTCCAGGGCATGCTGCTCAGCTCGGTGGAAGTGAAGTCCCCGCGCGATCCGGAGGGCCTCGCGGTGGTGCTCCGCGGCCTCGCGGGGGCAGAGGAGCGCGGTCATCGCACGTCCCGCCGCGTTGCGGCACTCCGCCTGGGCCCAGAGATCGCCGAGCTCCTCCGCGACCCTGATGCCTGCCAGGCACAGGGAGCGGGCGGCGTCGTGGTCGCCCGCCTTCGCCTTCAAAGCGCCCAGGTATGCCTGGGACAGGGCTTCGGGCCGCTGGAGCCCGCGGTTGTCCCTGCTGAGGGCGAGGCCCGCCTCAAGGGAGAGCGACGCGGTGTGGGGGTGACCCAGCGCCTCGTGGACCAGCCCCAGCTCGACGAGGGTCATCGCCTCGGCCCCGCGGTGCGACTGCGACCGGATCAGCCGCAGGCAGCGGGAGTAGAGACGGTAGGCGGTGTCCGGCGCCCCCGAGTCGAGCTCGACCCGGCCCAGGGCGCCGTACGCGAGGGCGGTCCGCAGATGGTCGGTGCCCGCCGAGTAGAGCCGGATGGATTCCGTGAGGTGTCGGCGCGCCTCGTCCAGCGCGCCTGTGGTCCAGCGGGCCCGCCCCAGCTCCTCACGGGCGGCGGCCAGCAGATCCGGCCAGTCGTGGAGCTCGCTGAGCCGCAGGGCGCGCTGGACGTGCTGTTCCGCGGCGTCGACGAGACCCGCGGTGAGAGAGGCGTCGACGAGGCTGAGGGAGAGCTCGGTCTCCGCGCGCGGGTTCGCCCCGCGTTGCGCGGCCCGCAGCCCGGCCCTCGCGACGGTGAGCCACTCGGGGACCCGGGAACGGCGCTTGCAGGTCTCGCGCAGCATGCCCGCGAGTGTCCAGGCGGCGACGTAGGGGCCGTGCTCCGCGGTGTGCTCCACGGCGGCGGTGAGATTGCGCAGCTCGGCCTCCGCGTCCTCCTCCGAGACCGGCGCGTGCTCGGTGGCACGGGATTCCTGGCCCACCACGTGTATCCGGCCGACGCGGCCGTCGAGCACGGTCGCGACCTGTGTGTACCAGCCCATGAGGCGGTGCAGCGCTTCCTGCCGGGACTCGGCCGGCTCCTCGTCGCCGGCCCGCTTCCAGGCGTACTCGCGGAGCAGGTCGTGCGGGAAGCCGAAGCGGCCGGGCGCGTGCTGGACCAGGAGGTTCGCCGTGGTGAGCGCGTGGAGGGCCGGGCGGACGGCCGCCTCGTCCGCGCCGGTCAGGGCGGCCGCGGCCGCGTAGGTCAGATCGGACCCGGGGAGAAGGCCGAGGAGACGCAGGGTTCGGCGCCCCTGGTCGTCGAGGTGCTGGTAGGACAGATCGAGCGAGGCGCCCACGGACGCCCGCTCGTCGTCCGCCACGGAGGCTCCGGCCAGCGGTCCGGCGGCGGCGAGCTCCCTGGCCACAGACCTGAGGTCGAAGTGCGGTGCGACCGCGGATCCGGCCGCCACCACGCGCAGGGCCAGCGGAAGGTGGCCGCACAGCCGGGAGATCTCGGCGACCGCGGCGTCCGGCTCCCCGGTGGAACGCCGGCCGCCCAGCGCGCTTCTCAGCAGCTCCGCCGACTCCTCGGGGCTCAGCACCGGCAACACAATGCGTTGTGCGTCCTCGTGCACGGCCAGGCTGACCAGGGCACGGCGGCTGGTGACGAGGACGGCGCAGCCCGGCGCGCTGGGCAGCAGATGCCGTACGTGGTCGGCGTCGGCCGCGTTGTCCAGGACGATCAGGGTGCGACGGGCGGCGAGGACCGACCGGAAGAGCGCGCCGCGTTCGAGGCAGTCCGTCGGGACGTGCTGGGCCGCCACCCCCATCGCGCGCAGGAAGGAGCCGAGAACCTCGGACGAGTCGGCTGCGCCGAGGCGGTCGAACCCTCTCAGATCGATGAAGAGCTGACCGTCGGGGAAGTCGTCGGCCACCAGGTGGGCGCAGTGCACGGCCAGAGCGGTCTTACCGATCCCCGCCGTGCCCTCCACACAGACCACGGGCATCTTGCCGGAGCGCAGCAGCTCCGTGATGTGCTCGATCTCCCCCGCGCGCCCGGTGAAGTCCCTCACCGCGTTCGGCAATTGGTGTGGTGTCAGGGGAGCTTCCGGCGGCCGTTCCGCCGGAAGCACGGCGTTCAGGACGAACTGGTGCGCGTCCCTGAGCTCGGCTCCCGGCTCCACGCCGTACTCCTCGACCAGCCGTTCACGGATCCGCGCGTAGGCGTCCAGTGCCTCCACCTGGCGGCCGCTGTCGGCGAGCGTCCGCATCAGCAGGGCGTGCAGGCGCTCCCGGAGCGGGTGCTCGTTGATGAGGCGCACGAGTTCGGGCAGGTGGCGTTCGCCCTGCCCCAGCGAGACCTCCAGGGCGTACAGCTCCTCCTGGGCGGAGAACCAGCGTTCCTGGAATCTGTCGCGCTCCAGTTCGATACCGCGGCTCTCGGTTCCCTCGGCGAGCGGGCCGCGGGCCAGGGCGATGGCTCTGGCCAGGGTTTCGGCGGCGTCCGCCGGCCGGCCCGACTCGCTCAGGGCACGGGAGGCGGCGAACAGCTCCTCGAACTCCAGGAGATCGCAGTCGAACCCGCCGGGCGTGCCCAGCACGTAACCGGCTTCTGAATGGGTGAGCGGCAGGGAGTCCGGCAGGCAGCGCCGAAGACCCGATATGTACTTCTGGACGAGATTGAGGGCGTGGGCCGACGCGTCGTCACCCCAGACCATCGCGATGATCCGGTCGGCGGGAACGGGGCGCGGGCCGCCGAGCAGCAGAGCCACCAGCACCGCGCGCTGGCGGGGCGGTCCGAGCGGCAGTAATCGCCCGCCGACCAACGCTCTTAAGGAGCCCAT
The DNA here is from genome assembly GCF_044757505.1 of Streptomyces sp. NPDC091271. Lineage (NCBI taxonomy): Bacteria > Bacillati > Actinomycetota > Actinomycetes > Kitasatosporales > Streptomycetaceae > Streptomyces > Streptomyces sp. NPDC091271. The sequence continues at coordinate 361,223 of NZ_JBIVVD010000006.1, forward strand.
CACTTCGAAACGTACGTGCGAGTCAATCATTTTCCCCCCGGTTAACGGTAAAGAGAGCGTAAGCCTCCTGCGGATCAGATCTCCTGGTATTAACAGGCTGTTTCGCGCCAGGCCGCCCCCCACCGGCCTTCCGAAGCAGTTCAGCGTCCCTTCCAGCGGCCCGTCAGCACCTCCGGCGAAGGTTCCGTCCCAGGAACCGACCCCGAACGAGACATCACGCAGACAGGTCCAGGAGGACTCCAGGCATGGCACTGCCCGTCAGCCGCTCGTCAGCACCCGAACCCGCTCCCGTCGGCGCCCCCGCGCCCGTGCCCCTCAGCTTCGACTCCACCCTCCCCCGCTCGGTGGTCCATCGGGCAGCCGTGGCCGAGGTCTTCGTCACGGACTCGGTGGAGACCGGGACGTCCGCACCCGGCGACACCACCCGTACCTTCGACGTCGCCGCCCAGCTGCCGCGCGGCCACCTCGTCGGCGAGCACCCGGCCGCGTACGACTTCCTCCTGCTCGTCGAGGTCCTGCGGCAGTCCGGGGTGTGTGTCGCGCACCGCCACCTCGACGTGGCGATAGACAGCGCGTTCATCTTCAGCGCGCTGAATTTCGACGTGCTCTCCCTGGAGGCGCTGCGCATAGGCGCCCGGCCGGCCCAGACCGTGCTGCACCTGTCCGTGCGGCCGGAGACGAACCGCGGCGGCCGCATTCTCGGCTTCGACTTCGACATCGTCGTGGAGCTCGACGGCACACCCACGCTCCGGGCGTCGGGCGGTCTGACGTTCGTCAGCCGCCGGGCGTACGGGATGCTCCGGGCCCAGGGCCTGGGGAAGGCGCGGGCGGCATCCGCCGCGCGCGCCCACCGGCCCGCTCCCGCCGCTCCCGCCACCGTGGGCCGCAGGGACATCCGGAACGTGGTGCTGACCGAGCCCGCCGTCGGTGTCGGCGGCGACGCCTCCGCGTTCCTGGTCGTCGACACCGCCCACCCGCACCTTTTCGACCACCAGCTGGACCATGTGCCCGGGAACCTCCAGCTGGAGGCCGCCCGGCAGCTCGCCGTGGCCTCGGTCGCACGACTGCACGGGCTGTCGCCGGTGGACCTGGTCGTGACGTCCGTGCGCGCCCGCTTCACCGACTTCGCCGAGCTCGGTCTCAGCACCCCGGTGACCGCCCATGTCGACGGCGTCCAGCACGCGGAGTCACTGGGCACCCTGACCGTCCCCGTCGAGGTGCGCCTCGGCCAGGGCGGCTCCTCGGTGAGCGAGGTCAATGTGGAGGTGGCCCAGTGGGCGTGACCGACGAGACCCGGTCGGCCGCGACCGCGTTCGCCGGCGCTCCCGCGGTCACGACGCTGGTCTGCGACTACGGGGGCGTCCTGACGAACCCGCTCGCCGAGACCTACGCGGTCTTCTCCGACAGCACCGGAATCCCGGTCGAGGACCTCCAGGTGGCCTTCGGCCGGTCCACCCGGCGGTACGGGGTGAGCCCCATGGCGGAACTGGAGACCGGCGCCATCGCCGAGGACGAACTCGTACGCCGTGTGCTGTCCGAGCTGGACACGGATCCCGGAGACGTTCTCCGGGGCCGCCCGTTCGGCGAGGTCTGGTTCCGCGGCAGGCGCACCAACGAGGAACTCACCGCCTTCCTCCGTACCGTCCGGGCGGCCGGCCACCGGGTCGGGCTGCTCACCAACAACGTCCGGGAGTGGGAGCCGCGCTGGCGCGCGACGCTCCCCGTCGCGGAGCTGTTCGACATCGTCGTCGACTCCTCCCGGGAGGGCGTGCGCAAGCCCGATCCCGAGATCTACCGGAGGCTCGTCGCCCGGCTCGGCGCCGACCCCGCCACCGTGCTCCTCCTGGACGACCTGGAGGAGAACTGCGCCGCCGCCCGGGCGCGGGGAATGCACGCGATCCGCTTCGACACGACGGACCAGGCCGTCCGGGACGTGGGCCGTCTGATGCGCCTGCCCGCTCTCGTCGACGAACCTTCCGGAGGTACCTCATGACCCGTTCGCCCACCCCTCAGGTGCTGATCGTCGGAGCCGGTCCCACCGGTCTCACCGCGGCCTGCACCCTGCTGCGGCACGGGGTCAAGGTCAGGGTCGTGGACCGCCGGCACGGACCCACCGGCGCCCCCAAGGCGCTGATCCTGTGGAGCGGAGCCCTTGAGGTGCTCGACCGGCTGGAGACGGCGGTCGCCATCGGTGAGCGGTCACTGCCTCTCAGCGGCGCTTCGTACTGGTCACGTGGCAGGAGGATCGCCGGACTCGGGTTCGGTGCTCTGAGCGGCACCCGCTTCCCCGGCCCCCTGTGCGTGCCGCAGCCCGTTACGGAGGAGCTGCTGTACGAGCGGCTGATCCAGCTGGGCGGCGCCGTCGAATGGTCGACGGAGGCCGAGTCGGTCACCGTGGCGGCCGAGGAGGCCACCGTCGAGCTGAAGGGCCCACGCGGGGACCGCGGCACGGCAACGGCCCGTTGGCTGATCGCCGCCGACGGTGCGCACAGCAAGGTGCGGGAAGTTCTCGGCATCCCCTTCGAAGGCAGCACGTACGCCCGTGACTTCCTCCTCGGTGACGGGGTGCTGGAGGCCGGAGGCCCCACCCGGCTGCCCGCCGCCGAGGCGCAGTACCACCTCACGCCCGACGGTGTGCTGGTCGTGGTCGCGCTGCCGGAGGGCGGCCACCGGGTCTTCTTCGACCTGCCGGCCGGCAGCGGCGAGGGCCCCCCGGACGACGCCGAGCTCCAGAGGCTGCTCGACGCACGCGGGCCCGGGGGCTGGACCCTGACCAGCACCGCCTGGACCAGCAGGTTCCGGGTGCACACCAAGGTCGCCGCGGCCTTCAGGTCGGGTCCGGTCTTCCTCGCGGGTGACGCGGCGCACTGCCACAGCCCGGCGGGCGGCCAGGGTCTCAACACCGGGGTCCAGGACGGCTACGACCTGGGCTGGAAGCTCGCGGCGGTCTGCGCGGGCGCGGAACCAGGCCTGCTCGACAGCTACGAGGCCGAGCGGCGGCCCAGCGCGGTCCGGGCCGTGGGCAACGCCGACCGGCAGACGAAGCTCTGGCTGCTGCGCTCGACGGTCTCCCGCTTCCTCCGGGACACCCTGCTCCGCAGGCTCTCGGCGAGCGGAGCACTGGAGAAGCGGCTCGTGCCCGAACTCGCGCAGGTCGACCTGGACCTGACCGCGAGTCCGATCGTCTCGGGAACCCCCTCGGACGGCGTCCGGCCGGGCCGCCGGGTCCCCGACACCGCGCTGTCCATGGTGTACGGGCGGGAGGCGGACAGCCTCCACGGTTACGTGGCCTCCGGGCGGCACACCGTCGTCGTGCTCGGCGTCTCGGGCACCGACACCGCCGCGGTGCGGGCGGCCGAGACGGCGGCGCGGCGTCACGCCGGCACGGCGAGCGGCAACGTCGACGTCCTGCTGATCCGCCCGGCCGACCGCGGCGACACCTTCTCCGTGCCCAGCGCGCTGCCCGCCCACGACGTCGCCGCCGGCCGGTACGGCACCACCACCCAGGCCCTGTACGTCCGGCCCGACGGCGTCGTCGGCGCCCGGGTGTCCCTCGACCGTCCGGGCCGCATCGCCGAGCTGCTCGCCAGGATCCCGGTCGGCGGTGAGCAGGGCCGTGTCCCGTACGTCTCCTGACACCCGCTCCGCGGGCCGGCGCCCCGGCCCCTGGTTCGTCCTCCTGTTCACCCTCCTCCTGGCGGCGAACTCCGCCGTCATCGGTGCGGATGTCGGCGACCGGCTGCTGGGCGGTGGCACGGACGACCCGTCCTCCACCTCCTCGCGCGCCGGTGCGCTGCTGGAGAAGCACCTCCCGTCGAGCGCCCCCGACCTGGTGCTGCTGGTCCGCGGTGAGGACGGTGCGGGCGTCGACAGCGAACAGGTGGCCGCGCAGGGCGCCCGGCTGGCCGAACGCCTCGCCTTCGAGCCCCGGGTCTCCGGCGTGGTCTCCTACTGGCAGACCGGCTCGGAGCGTCTGCGGTCCGCCGACCGTTCCGAGGCGCTGATCCTCGCGCACCTCGAAGGCGACGACGACACGGCCGCCGGAACCTACGACCGGCTGGCCCCGCGCTACCGGGGCAGCCCGCCGGACGCGGACGCGCTGGACGTCTCACTGGGCGGCAGCGTCGCCGTGCAGGAAGAGATCGAGACGACCATCGCGGCCGACCTGCTCACGGCCGAACTCATCGCGCTGCCGCTGACGCTGATCATCCTGGTGCTCGTCTTCGGCGGTGCCGTAGCGGCACTGCTGCCGCTCGGCGTCGGCGTCCTCGCCATCCTGGGCACCAATGCCGTGCTGCGTCTGCTGACCTCGGTCACCGAGGTCTCCGTCTTCGCGCAGAACCTCACCACCGCGCTCGGCCTGGGCCTGGCCATCGACTACGCGCTGCTCATCGTGCGGCGGTTCCGCGAGGAACTGCACCGGGGGGCCGACCCGCACACCGCGGTCCGTACGACGCTGCGCACGGCGGGCCGCGCGGTCCTCTTCTCCGCCCTGACCGTCGCGGTCTCGCTGGCCGCGATGCTGGTGTTCCCGCTGTACTTCCTGCGCTCCTTCGCCTACGCGGGCCTCAGCGTCGTGCTGCTGGCCGCCGCGGCGTCCCTCATCGTGCTGCCGGCGGTACTGCTCCTGCTGGGGCACCGCGTGGACGCGCTCCGCCTGCGCAGGAAGCCGCCGGCGATCCGGCAGGGGGGCGGCCTCGTCGAACGGGTGGTGCGCCGCCCGCTCCGGTACGCCGTCACCGTCACCGCCCTCCTCGTGGCCGCCGGAGTCCCCTTCCTCCAGGTCGAGTTCGGAACGGCCGACGACAGGCAGCTGCCCGCGTCCTCGGAGTCCCGCCTGGTCCAGGAGGCGATACGGGACGACTTCACCGCCAGCACGACCGGCGGGGTGGAGATCCTCGTCCGGGACGCGGAAGGACTCGGCCGGTACGCGGCGGAGATCTCCCGGCTCCCGCACGCCGCCGAGGTGGACACCCCGCTCGGCACCTACCGCGACGGCCGCAAGGAGGATGCCGCCACGCCCGCCGACGCCTCCCGCGCGGCCGACGGCCTGGCGCACCTGTCGGTGGTCCCGGAGAAGGGCGTGGAGGACGTGTCACCGGAGAGCCGGCGCCTCGTCGAGGGCGTACGGGCCGCCTCGTCCGGTTTCGAGCACCTCGCACCGCTCGCGGGCGGCCGGGCCGCTGTCCTGGAGGACAGCAAGCAGGCCATAGCCGACGGGCTGCCCGCCGCCGCACTGCTCATCGCGGGCACCTCCCTCCTGCTGGTCTTCCTGCTCACCGGGAGCCTGCTGATCCCGCTCCTCTCCGTGGCGTCGGGCGCGCTCAGCCTCACCGCCATGTTCGGGCTGGTGGTGTGGGTCTTCCAGGACGGCAATCTCTCCGGAGTCCTCGGGTTCACGCCCACCGGGACCATCGAGGCGACCTTGCCGGTGCTGATGTTCTGCATCGCCTTCGGCCTCTCCATGGACTACGGCGTCTTCCTGCTGTCCCGCATGAAGGAGGAGTACGACCGCACCGGCGATCCCCGGCTGGCCATCGTCACCGGCGCACGCCGTACGAGCGGCGTCATCACGGCGGCCGCACTGATCATCGCCGTGGTCTTCGTCGCCATCGGCACCTCCCAGATCACCAACAGCAAGATGCTCGGCCTGGGCGCCGCCCTCGCCGTTCTCGTGGACGCCACCGTGGTCCGGGGGCTTCTCATCCCCGCGGTCATGCGGCTCGGCGGCCGGGCCACCTGGTGGGCGCCCGCCCCGCTGGCCCGCTTCCAGCAGCGCTTCGGCCTGCGCGAGGAACCGGCCGTTCCGCCGTGCCCGGCCCACGAGACACCCACGGAACCCGTACTGGAGACAGCGAAATGAACACGCCTGAACCCGGCCCCCCGCGCGGCCGTGTGATGGTGACCGGTGCGACCGGTCTCCTCGGAACAGCCGTCGTCAGCCAACTCCTCGGCGAGGGTCGGGAGGTGACGGCTCTGGTCCGGGACGCCGGGAAGGCCGCCCGCCAGTTCCGTCCCCACCCGGGACTGACCGTCGTCACGGCCGACATCCTGCGGCCCGAGACCTACCGCGGGGCGCTGCCCGGCGTCGCCGCGGTGATCCACACCGCTGCGTACTTCCGCGAGTACTACCTCCCCGACGCCGACCTCCCCCGGCTCTTCGCCACCAACGTCGACGCCGTCACCACGCTCCTGCGGGAAGCAGTCGCCGCGGGGGTGCCCACCGTCGTCCAGACGAGCTCCGTCAACACCCTCGGCGCCGGGACGGCGGAGGAGCCCGCGAACGAGTCCGCCGGCCCGCCCCCGGGCTGGGAGCGCAACGCGTACCGCGCCAGCAAGGTCCGCGCGGAGGCCGCGGTCCGGGCCTTCGCGCAGGACCCCGAGTACGCGGGCCGGATCCGGGTCCCCCTCGTCCTGCCCGGCTGGATGTGGGGCCCGGCCGACGCGGGCCCCACCTCCGCGGGCCGGCTCTTCCTCGCCGTCGCCCGGCGCGGCATCAAAGCCGTGCCCCGGGCGGGCAACCACGTCGTGGACGCCCGCGACGTGGCGTACGCCCTGGTCAGGGCGGCCGACCAGGGCGAACACCTGCGGCGCTACATCGTCGCGGGCCGGTGGCGGTCCCTGTCGGGGACCTGCGCGGCGGTCGCCCACGCGACGGGAGTCCCGGCCCCCAGAGAGGTCCCGGCCCGGGCGGCGATCGCGTTCGCGACCGTCCTGGAGACCAAGGCGAGACTGCGCGGCACCCCGCCCGTCGCCACCCGTGAGGGCGTACGCGCCCTGCTCGACGGCGACCGGACCCGTATCACCTCAGCCCGGGCCCAGCGGGAGCTCGGTGTCACCTTCCGCCCGCTGGCCCGGACCCTCGCGGACACCGCCGCCTGGTACCACCGCGCGGGTCTGCTCGACCACGTCGTCCCAGAGGAGAGTGCTGCGTGATTCCCGCCATGACCAACCGGCTGCGGACCGTTCTGCTCGGTGCGGCGGCGGCGCTGCTGGCCGTCACCCCGGTGTACTGGACGAACGCCGTCGCGACATCGCCGGAGGCGCCCGCGGACCGCACGAACGCGGCGAGTGCCCCGGAGCGGAAGGCGTGGAAGCTCGACAAGGGCATATCCGATGTCCCCGTCAGTTTCACCGTCCGGAACATCAACAGGACGAAGGCCTCCTGCCCGGTCGACGGCCGGACGTACACCGTCCGCGGCCACCTCACCGCTCCCACCCGTCTGCTGGAGGGCGAAGGGGCGGACAAAGCCGTCACCCTCTACCAGCACGGCATCGCCGCGGGCGAGTGGTACTGGCGGGTCGAGGCCGACGGCTACCACCACGCGGAAGAGCTGGCCGCACGGGGCCACGCCTCGCTGACCATCGACCGCATCGGTTACGACAGCAGTGACACCCTCGACGGCCTCGCCACCTGCATCGGCGGGCAGGCCGACATCACGCACCAGATCGTCCAGCAGCTCCGCAAGGGGACCTACCGGAGCGGGGGCGCGAAGGGGAGCGGCGAAGAGGCCACCGCGTTCGGCAAGGTCTTCCTCGCCGGTCAGTCCAACGGCGGCCAGATCGCGCAGATCGCCGCCTACTCCTTCCGCGACATCGACGGCCTCGTCCTCATGGACTGGACGGACCGCGGACTCACCCCGCAGGCCAACGCCCGCTTCTTCTCCTCCCTCCAGACCTGCCTCCGGGGCGGGACCAAGGGGTACGTCTACTACGACCTGGGGCCCGCCGAATTCAGGTCCGGCAACTTCCACGACACGGATCCGGCCGTCCTCGACCTGGCCGTGCCGCACCAGAACCGCCACCCCTGCGGCGACATGGTCTCCCAGCTCGGCGCGGTCCTCGTCGATCTCCGGGAGCTGAAGACCATCACCGTGCCCGTCCTCTTCATGTACGGCGAGAAGGACGCGCGCGTGGAGGGCGGCGAGGAGCACCGCGCGCTCTTCACCGGCGCCGAGGACACCCAGCTGATCGACATCCCGAAGGCCGGCCACTACATGGGCATGGCACGCCAGGCCCCGCTGGTCCACGACACCCTCGCCGAGTGGCTCGACCGGCGCTGAACCGGCTCGGAACCCCCGCGCGCGGCGGTCCCGCCCGTGCCTCACACGTCCTCGTCCCGCCACCGCCGCGCGCCCCGCCGGACTTCAGCGAATCTTCCAGCGAGTGGTCAGCGGCGGCGGTCATCGTCGACCGTGCGGAGCCGTCCTGCCCTCCTCCCACCCCGATACCCAGGGAGCTCACCCCATGTCAGCCACACCGTCCCCGCTCCACCGGCTCGGCGCCTTCGCCGCGGCCCGGCGGCGCACCGTCCTGATCGCCGGTGCGGTCCTCTTCCTGCTCGCCGCGGCATTCGGCGCGGGGGCGCAGGCCGCCCTGTCGCTGTCGCGCTTCGAGGCGCCCGGCTCCCAGTCGGACACCGCGGAGCAGATCCTCCACGAGGAGTTCAAGGACGGCTCCCCGAACTACGTCCTCCTGGTCACCGCCAAGGACGGCGGGACGGTCGACGACCCCGAGGTGGCCGCCGAGGGCCGGAAGCTGACCGAGGACCTGGCCGGACGCGAGGGCGTCGACACGGCCGGCTCCTACTGGTCGCGCGGTGAGAACAGCGCGCTGGTCAGCGAGGACCGCTCGCAGGCACTCGTGGTGGCCTGGCTCCGGGGAACGGCCACCGAAGTCCGGACCGACCTGGCCACCATCACCCCCGACTTCACCAAGGACACCGAGCTCCTCACCGTCCGCCCCGGCGGCCAGGACGAGGTCTTCCGGCAGGTCGGCGAGGAGACCCGAAAGGACTTCCTGCGCGCGGAGGCCGTCGTCGTCCCGGCCGTGCTCCTGCTGCTCCTGTGGGTCTACCGCCGCTGGTCCGCGGCAGGACTGACGCTCGGCGTCGGCTTCTTCTCCGTACTGGCCACGCTCGCGATGCTGCGCGGTGTCACCGCCTTCACCGAGGTGTCGACCTTCGCCGCCAACCTGGCACTCGTCCTCGGCCTCGGACTCGGCCTGGACTACAGCCTGTTCATCATCTCCCGCTTCCGTGAGGAGATGGCCGCCACTCCGGGGTCCACCGACGCGGACCGGCACGCGGCGGTCGTCCGCACGGTGGCCAGCGCCGGCCGGACCGTCCTGTTCAGCGGCTTCACCGTCGCCGCCTCGCTGGCGGCCCTGTTCCTCTTCCCCTTCCCGTTCCTCCAGTCCTTCGCTTGGGCCGGCATCGCGGTGGTCCTGTCCGCGGCGTTCGGCGCGGTCGTCCTGCTGCCGGCCGCGCTGGCGGCGGTCGGCCGGCGCACCCTGCGGCCGGGCAGGACCGAACCCGCCGTGGAGTCCGGCCGCTGGTACCGCAACACCCTGAAGGTCATGCGCAGGCCGCTCCTCTACGGACTTCCCGTACTGATCGCCCTGCTCGCCCTGGGCGCGCCCTTCCTCGGCGCCCGGTTCGGCCTGCCCGACGAGCGCGTGCTTCCCGCGAGCGCGTCCAGTCGCGTCGTGCAGGAGGAGATCCGCACCGGCTTCGCGGCCGAGGAGACCGACGCGCTGCAGGTCGTCACCACCGGCGAGGCGACGGGGAACACGTCCGGCTCGGACTACCCGGAGCGGCTGTCACAGGTCCCCGGCGTCTTCCAGGTGGACACCGGGAGCGGCACGTACCGCGACGGCGACCGGGCGGGCGCGACGGCCGATCCCGGCCGCTTCGAGGCCGGTGAGCACACCCGTCTGACGGTCGTCCCCGACCAGGAGGCGCTGGCCGGCGACATGGCGCAATTCGTGGAGCGGGTCCGTGCGGTGGAAGCCCCGTACTCCGAAGTGCACGTGGGCGGGTTCCCCGCCGCGATGACGGACTTCCGCGGAGAGCTCCTCGACCGCCTGCCGTACGTCGTCGCCCTGATCCTGCTGGTCACCTTCGTCATCCTCTTCCTGATGACGGGCAGTCTGCTCATTCCGGCCAAGGCCACGATCGCCAACATCCTCAGCCTCAGCGTGATGTTCGGCGTACTGGTCTGGGTCTTCCAGGACGGCAACCTCTCCGGTCTCCTCGGCTTCACCGCGAGCGGCCGCATGGAGCCGAGCATCCCCATCCTGATGTTCTGCATCGCCTACGGGCTGTCCATGGACTACGAGGTCTTCATCATGGCCCGGATCAAGGAGGCGTACGACCGGACCGGGGACAGTACGAGCGCGGTCGCCGAAGGCATCCAGCGCAGCGCCCCGCTCGTCACCTCGGCCGCCGCGATCCTCGCCCTCACCTTCGCGACCTACGCCACCGGGGGCGTGGTCTTCCTGAAGGAGCTGGGCATCGGCATGGCGCTGGCCGTCCTCGTCGACGCCCTGCTGATCCGGACCCTCCTCGTCCCGGCCTTCATGGGACTGGCGGGCAAGGCCAACTGGTGGGCGCCGGCCCCGCTGCGCCGGCTGCACGCGCGGTACGGAATCAGTGAGGCGCCCGCCGCCGAGACGCCCCGCCAGGACCTGATCGAGGCGAAGTAATGCTCGCACCCCTGGTGAACCTGCTCATCGTGGTGGCCTCCGCGCTCATCCACCGGTGGCTGTGGGTCCGGCTGGTGCGCGACACCACCCGGCCGGGCGGCACGGCCCGCCGGGTGGGGACCGCCGCGACCGTCGTCTCAGCGGCGCTCGCGGCCGCCCCGCGCATCCTCGTACCGGCCCTCGGCCCGGACACGGGAAGGCCGCTGGCCTGGACCGGGTACGTCTGGCTGGGTGTGCTGCTGTACCTGATGCTCGCTCTGCTGGCGATGGAGATCCCGCGCGCGGTCGTCGGTATCCGGGCCCGCGCACGGCGACGGAACGGCACGGCGCACCCGGTGGCGGTCCCGGAGCCCGTGAGGGCCCCGGAGCAAGTGAGTGTTCCGGCGACCGTGAGGGTTCCGGCGACGACCGTTTCACGTGAAACAGGGAAGGCTTCTCCGGGTGCCGAGCAGACACTCGGAGAAGTGGGCGACGCCACCAGCGGCGGGCAGGACACCGGGCCCGCACGTCCGGACCGGCGCCTCTTCCTCAGCCGCGCGGGCGCACTCACCGCGGGCGCCGTAGCCACCGCCACCACCGGGTTCGGCATGCGTACGGCGCTCGGCGACCCGGTGGTCAAGCGGGTGCCCATCCGCATCGCCGGCCTGGCCCGGCCGCTCTCCGGGCTGCGGATCGCGGTCGTCAGCGATCTGCACCTCGGTCCGCTCCTGGGGCGCTCCCACACGGAGCGGATCGTCCGGATGATCAACGGTCTGGAGGCCGACGTCGTGACGGTCGTCGGCGACCTGGCGGACGGGAAGCCCTCCGAACTGGCCCCGGCGGCCCGTCCGTTGCGCCATCTGGAATCCACGCACGGCGCGTTCTTCGTGACGGGCAACCACGAGTACATGTTCGACGGGGCGGAAGCCTGGGTCGAGGAACTGCACGGTCTCGGCGTCACCACGCTCCTCAACGAGCGGAGGGAGATCCGCCACCACGGGGCCGTGCTCGATCTGGCCGGCGTGGAGGACCTGTCCGCCGCCGAGCACGGGAGCGGGCCGGACTACGCACGGGCTCTCGGCGGGCGGGACACCAGCCGGCCGGTCGTCCTCATGGCACATCAGCCCGTCATGATCGAGGAGGCGGCCCGGCACGGGGTCGACCTCCAGCTCTCGGGCCACACCCACGGCGGCCAGATGTTCCCGCTCACGGAACTCACCAAGCTCGCCAACCCCGTCGTCTCCGGCCTCGGAAAGGTCGAAGACACCCAGCTGTACGTCACCAACGGCGCCGGATTCTTCGGCCCGCCGGTACGGGTCGGTGCCGAGCCCGAGATCACCGTGATCGAACTGCGCGCCTGAAGGCCGCCCGATCGCAAGAATGCCCCCTGATCTGCGCCTACGGCGATCAGGGGGCATCGGGTTGTGGAGCCTAGGAGATTCGAACTCCTGACATCTGCCTTGCAAAGGCAGCGCTCTACCAACTGAGCTAAGGCCCCGAAAAGCCGGACACCCCGGCACAAAACCACGCCGCGACGTCCGTCGCAGAACAGAGTACCGGGTGACCCCCCGAATCCTGCAAAAGGATTGGGGCTCCCGGCGCGCAACGGCTCTCCGTAAGATGCACGACGAGGTTCGCAGCAGCGAAGCCGCAGCGAAGGGGAGACGCAATGGACGCAGCGCAGCAAGAGGCGACGGCTAGAGCCCGGGAGCTCCAGCGCAGCTGGTACGGAGAGCCGTTGGGGGCGCTCTTCCGCAGGCTGATCGACGACCTCGGCCTCAACCAGGCACGCCTCGCGGCGGTGCTCGGACTGTCCGCTCCCATGCTCTCCCAGCTGATGAGCGGGCAGCGGGCCAAGATCGGCAACCCCGCGGTCGTCCAGCGGGTCCAGGCACTTCAGGAGCTCGCCAGCCAGGTGGCGGACGGCAGCGTCAGCGCGGGAGAGGCCACCGACCGGATGGAAGAGATCAAGAAGTCGCAGGGCGGCTCGGTCCTGACCAACACCGGCCACACCTCCACCACGGGCGGTGCCCCCACCGTGCGGCGTGTGGTCCGTGAGATCCAGTCGCTGCTGCGGTCGGTCGCCGCGGCCGGCGACATCATCGATGCGGCGGACTCCCTCGCCCCGGCCCACCCGGAGCTGGCAGAGTTCCTCAGGGTGTACGGAGCGGGACGCACCGCGGACGCGGTCGCCCACTACGAAGGCCACCAGAGCTGAGGCCCGGGGCCGCCCTCCGGGCGGCCGGCCGTGGCAGTATCCCGACAGCCGGGGCACGAACCGAAACGGGAACGGGAGCGGGCGCAGCGCAATGGGTGAGGTCTTCGCTGGTCGGTACGAGCTGGTCGATCCGATCGGACGTGGTGGGGTCGGCGCCGTCTGGCGCGCGTGGGACCACCGGCGCCGCCGGTACGTGGCGGCCAAGGTCCTGCAGCAGAGCGACGCGCACACGCTGCTGCGCTTCGTCCGTGAGCAGGCGTTGCGGATCGAGCATCCGCACGTCCTCGCCCCGGCCAGCTGGGCCGCAGACGACGACAAGGTCCTGTTCACGATGGATCTGGTCAGCGGCGGCTCGCTGGCCCATGTCATCGGCGACTACGGCCCGTTGCCCCCGCGGTTCGTCTGCCTCCTGCTCGACCAGCTGCTGTCCGGGCTGTCCACGGTGCACGCCGAGGGGGTCGTGCACCGTGACATCAAACCGGCCAACATCCTTATGGAGGCCACCGGTACGGGCCGGCCGCATCTGCGGCTCTCCGACTTCGGCATCTCGATGCGGAAGGGTGAGCCGCGGCTGACGGAGACCAACTACGTGGTGGGCACGCCCGGTTACTTCGCTCCCGAGCAGATGATGGGAGCGGAGCCCGACTTCCCGGCGGACCTCTTCGCCGTCGGGCTCGTCGCGCTCTATCTGCTGCAGGGCCAGAAGCCGGACTCCAAGGCCCTGATCGAGTACTTCGCCGCGCACGGCACCCCGGGCGCGCCCCGGGGCGTGCCGGAGCCCTTGTGGCAGGTTCTCGCCGGTCTGCTGCAGCCGGACCCGCACGCCCGTTTCCGTACGGCCACAGGGGCGCGCAAGGCGCTGACCGCGGCGGTCGAGATGCTGCCGGAGGCCGGCCCGGACGACGAGCGGGTCGAGGTGTTCGACCAGATCGGCCCGCTCCCCGCGGGATTCGGCCCCGAAGGACCCGCCACCGGCCCCGGGACACCCGGCAACGGGCCGCAGGCGCCCGCACAGGCCGTCGGGGCGCCGCCGCCCGCACCCCAGCCGTCGCAGCAGCCGTACGCGCCGGAGGGCCGGGGACAGCAGCCCTACGCCACTCCGCAGGGGACGCCGGGGCAGCAGCCCTACGCCACTCCGCAGGGCACGCCGGGGCAACAGCCGTACGCCCCTCCCTCGTCGATGTCGGAGACAGGCAGCTTCCACCTCGCTCCGCCCCCGCAGCAGCCCGCCCCGATCCCGCACCCGGCGCAGCCGCAGGTGCCGTCGTCCGCCCCGCCGGCGGCCCACGCGGCCTCTCCCTACGCCTCCGACGCCGGCCCCGATCTCGCCCAGGCCGCCACGGCCGCCGTGCCGTACGGGACCACGCCCACACGCCCGTACACCGCGCAGCACCCGCAGGCTCCCCAGCCCGTCGCACCGGCCGCCCCGCGCCCGGCCCCCGCGAAGCGGCCGGGACCGCCCCCGAAGGTGGCGGTCCCGGTGCTGGTGGTGGCGCTGATCTGCTTCGCGGTGGGGATCTGGGCACTCACCCAGGCCTGAGCGCCCTCCCGGACGTCCGAGCGGCCTACCAGGCCTGCGGCGGGCCACCGAACGGCGGCTGACCGCCCGCGCCCGGCGGCACAGCGGCCGGAACCGCCCGGCGCCTGGCCAGCAGGGTCCACGCCCCGAGCCCCAGCACCAGCACGGAGCCCGCGCCGATGCCCGCCGCGGCGACCGTCTTCATCGTGTCGCTCTCACCGGCCTCGGGCGCGCTCCGGCCGCTCTCGGCCATGTCCCTGTCGTCCTCCGTGACCCCGAAGATCCCGGCCTCCCCCTGGTAGGGCGACGCCTTGCTGTCGTTGACGACCTTCACCTTGAGCGTCAGCCCGAGGGCCCCGTCCCCGTAGTGCTCGGCGACCTCGGGCGAGAGCGTCACCGACAGGTAGTACCAGCCCGCGAAGCGCATGGCGCTGACGTCGGCCGCCGAGTCGTAGCGGTTCTCGTACGCCACCGGCGGAAGCGGGTCCAGGGCCACCGAGTTGGGCGTCCCGGAGTACGACAGCGTCGCGTCGTCCACATGACCGCGTGCCGGGTTGTCCAGGGCCAGCGCCAGGGCGTTGCCGAGGTACTCCGTCGACCTGCCGCTGTTGCTCAGCGCGGCCGTGGCGAAGAGCTGCTGCCCCCAGTCCACAGGAACCCGGTAGAAGCGGGTCTGCCCCGGCGCGATCGTGTCGGCCCATTCACCGGTGTCCAGGCTGGTGGCGTCGTAGAAACCGCTGCCGCCGGACCGCTTCTGCCTGCCGGCGGGCGGCGTCGGCGAGGCGGAGGGCCAGTTCTCCGGCGCCACGGTCGGCATCGACTTCTCGTCCTTGAGCGCCGGTTCGTTCTCGAAGCGCAGCTCCAGGTCCCAGGCTTCGGGAGACGACGTCGCCTTGCTCTCCCTCTCGATCAGGACGTTGTACGTGCCGCCCCCCGCGCACGTGGTGCTGTCCTTCTCCACGGTCCGGTGGGCGTAGGCGGCGATCGGGCGGGGGAACTCCGCCGACTCGAAGTCCGCGTCCTCGGAACTGCACTGGTTGTCGTCGAGGTCCCTCATGCTGATCGTGATGCCGTCGCCGTAGGCGACCTTCCCACCGGCCTTCGGCACCGCCACGGCGGAGACGTAGGCATCCGTCCTGTCGTCGAGCTCCAGACGGTAGTAGAGCTTCTGCCCCTGCCCGATGGAGCTCTTGTAGACCGAACCCGGCTTCAGCTCCGTGGCGTCGGCGTTGGACTCCGCGCCCTGGACCGCCTCCGCCGCGGGATCGAAGGTGTACGCCGCAGGGCCGTCGGCCGCGTGCGCCTGCCCCGGCAACGCCGCCACCGCGCACACCGCCGCGAACGTCGCGAGCGTCACCCGGCCCCTGTTGCGCTGCCTGTTCACGCGCTTCCCCTCGTCGTCTCCGTGCCTGCCCCCGCGTCGGCCGCGTACGAGCAGGAACCCGGCGGTCGGAGCGACCGCGGCGCCCGCTCCGGCGGCGGCCGCGATGCCGGTCCATCCTGCCCCGCCCGTACCAATGCTGTCTGCGGCCCCCGCCGTACTGCCGTCATTGCCCGCCTTCGTACCGCCCGGCTCCTGCGCCGGTGCCGGGCCCCGTGCCCGGGACCGGCCGGCCGGCCCGTACGTCGCGCGGACCGCCCGTCGGAAGCGCCGCCTGCACGAGGCTGTCGACGGCCGCACCGGGCTGGGGCCCCTCGGCCACCCGCCGTCACCACTGCTTCACGCATGCAACCTAATGATTTGCTTAGGTGAACTCAAGAGTGCGGTCGTCACGGTCCCGCAACAGCGGGTCCCGGGCAGCAGAAAGCCCCGGCCGCTCGGCGGCCGGGGCTTCTAGCAGACTGTTCCGTCTCACACACCTGAACCTGCGGGCACGGAGTCGGTCGCCTCCGTCCACAGATCCTGCTCGGCGCGATCCGCCTGGATCTGGCGGTACACGAGGAGCCCGCCGATGGCGGCCAGTGCGACCAGGAGAAGCTTCTTCACCGCGCGACCTCGTCTTTCCTTGACGTAAGGGACTTCTGCCGCCCGACTATACACACCGACCGATACCGATCGGTGACCTCCCCGGCACCCGCTAGCCGCCTGCTCCGGCCCCCTGTCGAGACCCTCCGGGACCCCCGAAGCGGGTTTTCCCAGCCGGTTGAACCATAAGAGTGGTGTTCATCGGAAGATCGGCGCACCGGGGGCGTCGGTCCCGGTTTCCACGGCCCGGATCCACATCATCGGAAAGGTAAGCAAACCGGACCACCTGAAAGCGAGGGGCCATGAGCACCTTCAGGGTCAAGAGCATCTGGACCGCCTTCATCACCGCCTTCTTCGCGCTTCTCGCGTCGCTGGGCCTCGCCACCGCCCAGGCCACGGCCGCGGAGCCGACGGTCACGAGCCACGAGCACACGGGTGCGAACCCGGCAACCGCGGCCACGCCGTCGGTGCGATGGACCCTTCCGCGTGACAGGGCGCTGCCACCCACGATGAAGCAGCGCATCCGCGCCGAGGCGCACGGCTCCTCGCCCGCCACCCGCCAGCTGTCCGCCGACACCACGGACGCCGCCGAGGCGACGAACAGCACCCGCTCCGCCCACAGCGCCACACCTGCCGGGGACTCGGCCCCGCTGCCACCCTGAGGGCGCCGCGAACGCCACCCAGGCCCCTGGTCCGGTTCACACCGGCGGGGGCCTTTTCCGTGCCCGCGTACGCGCTCCCGCCGAGGCCCGCGGGGGGAGCGCCTCCGGGGCGGCCCCGGACGGCGTCGGGCTTCTCGCCCGGGGGCGGGCGTCGCGCTTCTCGCCCGGGGGCTGTGCCGGACGGTCTGCGGCTTCTCTCTCCCGAAGGTCCCTGACGGTGTCCGGCCATCCGGAAGCGCCCCCGGGCGGTGGTCAGGTCACAGACGCCGCCGGCCTTGGACTCCCCCGCACATGCAGAAGGCCCCCCACCGTTTCCGGTGAGGGGCCTTCGTGCTGGTGGGGCTAACAGGATTTGAACCTGTGGCCTCATCCTTATCAGGGATGCGCTCTAACCAACTGAGCTATAGCCCCGCCGCGCTGCTGCGCTGACTTCTGAAGATTAGCGCACGTCGGGGCCAGTCCCAAAATCGATACCCGGCGCCCTACTCGTCCTCGGCGAGAGTGAGCTCCACGCCACCGACGAAGCCGGCCGACAGGTTGTAGATGAACGCGCCCAGCGTCGCCAGCGCGGTGGCCAGCACCACGTCGATCACCGCGATGACCGACGTGAAGATGAGGACGCGCGGCAGCGACAGGAACGACTGCAGATCGAAGCCGTTGCTCTCGTTCGAGCCGGTGGCCTCACTGATCGTGCCGCCCACGGTCTCGAAGACGCCCATGGCGTCCATCACCATCCACAGCACGGCGGCCGCGACCACCGTGCAGATGCCCAGCGCGATGGAGAGCAGGAAGCTGACCTTCATCACCGACCACGGATCGGCCTTCGCCACCCGCAGTCGCGCCTTGCGGGTACGCGGAGTGGTCCGCGCCCCGGTCCGGGGCAGCCGGGTCGCCTGCGCTCCGCCCACGCCCTGTACACCGCCCTGAGTGCCGCCGCCCTGCGTACCGCCCGCAGGGGACTGGTACGCCTGCGGCGGGTGGTAGGGACCCGCCTGTCCCGCCGCGGGCTCACGCTCGCCGGGCAACGGCCCGGTCGCGTAACCCTCGTACTGCGGCTGAGGTCCCCGAGTGTCCGTCACAGTGCCCCCTTGGGAGTCCGTGGCAGGGCCACGGGCGCCGTGCGCGCCTGCTCCGGAAGCGGCCGAACCGGCGCCCGTGGCTCCACTCACGCTCTACTCCTCGTGCTCCCCGGCCGAAGGCGCCGTGCCCTCGGCTGTGCCCTCGACCACGCTCGCGGCATCGGCCTCGACCGTGGCGCCTTCGGCCTCATCGGTCCCGTCGACCTCTTCGGCCTCACGACCGGCCTCGGCGTTGCGCGCGATGCCGACGACGGCATCACGCTTGCCCAGATTGATCAGTTGGACGCCCATGGTGTCACGGCCCGTCTCCCTGACTTCATTGACTCGCGTACGAATCACACCACCGCCGAGCGTGATGGCGAGGATCTCGTCCGCTTCCTCCACCACCAGCGCGCCGACGAGCGTTCCGCGGTCCTCGACGATCTTGGCGGCCTTGATGCCCAGACCACCACGACCCTGGACGCGGTACTCGTCCACCGCGGTCCGCTTCGCGTAACCGCCGTCGGTGGCAGTGAACACGAACGTACCGGGCCGGACAACATTCATCGAGAGCAGTTCGTCGCCTTCGCGGAAACTCATGCCCTTCACGCCCGAGGTGGCGCGGCCCATCGGGCGCAGCGCGTCGTCCGTCGCGGTGAACCTGATCGACTGGGCCTTCCTGCTGATGAGCAGCAGGTCGTCCTCGGCCGACACCAGCTCGGCGCCGATCAGTTCGTCGTCGCTGCCGTCCTGGGTCTCCCGCAGGTTGATCGCGATGACACCGCCCGAACGCGGGGAGTCGTAGTCCTTCAGCGCGGTCTTCTTCACCAGACCGCCCTTCGTGGCCAGGATCAGATAGGGCGCGGCCTCGTAGTCGCGGATCGCCAGGATCTGTGCGATCTGCTCGTCCGGCTGGAACGCCAGCAGGTTCGCGACGTGCTGGCCACGCGCGTCCCGGCCGGCGTCCGGCAGTTCGTACGCCTTGGCCCGGTAGACACGGCCCTTGTTCGTGAAGAACAGCAGCCAGTGATGGGTCGTCGACACGAAGAAGTGGTCGACGATGTCGTCTTCCCTGAGCTTCGTGCCCCGGACGCCCTTCCCGCCGCGCTTCTGCGAGCGGTAGTCGTCCGTCTTCGTGCGCTTGACGTAGCCGCCGCGCGAGATGGTGACGACGATGTCTTCCTCGGCGATCAGGTCCTCGATGGACATGTCGCCGTCGAAGGGGACCAGCTTGGAGCGCCGGTCGTCGCCGAACTTGTCGACGATCGCCGCCAGCTCCTCGCTGACGATCTGACGCTGCCTCGCGGGCGAGGCCAGGATCTCGTTGTACTCGTTGATCTTCGCCTGGAGCTCGTCGTGCTCGGCGGTGATCTTCTGGTGCTCCAGCGCGGCCAGGCGGCGCAGCTGCATCTCCAGGATCGCGTTCGCCTGGAGCTCGTCGATCTCCAGCAGGCCCATCAGGCCCTCGCGCGCGATCTCCACGGTGTTGCTGCGCCGGATGAGTGCGATGACCTCGTCGATCGCGTCCAGCGCCTTGAGCAGGCCGCGCAGGATGTGCGCCCGCTCCTCGGCCTTGCGCAGCCGGAACTTCGTACGCCGGACGATGACCTCGATCTGGTGCGTCACCCAGTGGCGGATGAACGCGTCGATCGACAGCGTGCGCGGCACCCCGTCGACGAGCGCCAGCATGTTCGCGCCGAAGTTCGACTGCAGGTCGGTGTGCTTGTAGAGGTTGTTCAGCACGACCTTGGCGACCGCGTCACGCTTCAGCACGACGACCAGGCGCTGGCCCGTACGCGAGGACGTCTCGTCCCGGACGTCCGCGATGCCGCCGACCTTGCCGTCCTTAACCAGGTCGGCGATCTTCTGCGCGAGGTTGTCGGGGTTGGTCTGGTACGGGAGCTCCGTGACGACCAGGCACTGCCTGTTCTGGATCTCCTCGACCGCGACGACCGCACGCATCGTGATCGAGCCACGGCCCGTGCGGTACGCCTCCTCGATGCCCTTACGGCCCACGACCAGCGCGCCGGTCGGGAAGTCCGGGCCCTTGATCCGCTCGATGAGGGCGTCCAGGAGCTCCTCGTGCGAGGCCTCCGGGTGCTCCAGGTACCACTGGGCGCCGGCGGCGACCTCACGCAGGTTGTGCGGCGGGATGTTGGTCGCCATACCGACCGCGATGCCGGCGGAACCGTTCACCAGGAGGTTCGGGAAGCGCGCCGGCAGAACCGTCGGCTCCTGGTTGCGGCCGTCGTAGTTGTCCTGGAAGTCGACGGTCTCCTCGTCGATGTCCCGGACCATCTCCATGGACAGCGGCATCATCTTGCACTCGGTGTACCGCATGGCCGCGGCCGGGTCGTTGCCCGGGGAACCGAAGTTGCCGTTGGAGTCCACCAGCGGCATGCGCATCGACCAGTGCTGCGCCAGTCGCACGAGCGCGTCGTAGATCGAGGAGTCGCCGTGCGGGTGGTACGTACCCATGACGTCACCGACGACGCGGGCGCACTTGTAGAAGCCCTTCTCGGGCCGGTAGCCGCCGTCGTACATCGCGTACAGCACCCGGCGGTGGACGGGCTTCAGGCCGTCCCGCACGTCGGGCAGGGCACGCGACACGATGACGGACATCGCGTAGTCGAGGTAGGAGCGCTGCATCTCCGTCTCGAGCCCGACGGGCTCGACACGCATGCCCACACCCGGGACGGTGGGCTCCTCTTCGGGCATCACAGGGGTGTTCTCGTCGGCCATTGCTGGTCAAAGTCCTTTCGCGCTGCGGCTTGGAGGGTCCGCCGGGCCCTCCTCCTTGTACGGCCGACTCAGATGTCGAGGAAGCGGACGTCCTTGGCGTTGCGCTGGATGAACGAGCGCCGCGCCTCGACGTCCTCGCCCATCAGCACGGAGAACAGGTCGTCGGCCTGAGCCGCGTCGTCCAGCGTGACCTGGCCCAGCACACGGTGGTCGACGTCCATCGTGGTGACGCGCAGCTCCTCGGCGTTCATCTCGCCGAGGCCCTTGAAGCGCTGGATCGAGTCTTCCTTGATCCGCTTGCCGTTCTGCTTGCCGAGCGCCACCAGGGCGTCGCGCTCACGGTCCGAGTACGCGTACTCGAAGTCGTCACGGCCCCACTTGATCTTGTAGAGCGGCGGGCGCGAGAGGTACACGTGCCCGGACTCGACCAGCGGTCGCATGAAGCGGAACAGGAACGTCAGCAGCAGGGTGTTGATGTGCTGGCCGTCGACGTCGGCGTCCGCCATCAAGATGATCTTGTGATAGCGGAGCTTCTCGATGTCGAAGTCCTCGTGGACCCCGGTACCGAAGGCCGAGATCAGCGCCTGGACCTCGGTGTTCTGCAGGATCTTGTCGATCCTGGCCTTCTCGACGTTCAGGATCTTGCCTCGGATCGGCAGGATGGCCTGGTACATCGGGTTACGGCCGGACTTCGCCGAACCACCGGCGGAGTCACCCTCGACGATGAAGATCTCGCACTTCGTCGGGTCGTTGGACTGGCAGTCGCTCAGCTTGCCGGGCAGCGAGGCGCTCTCCAGGAGCCCCTTGCGCCGCGTCAGGTCACGTGCCTTGCGGGCCGCGACACGGGCCGTGGACGCCGCGATGCCCTTGCGGATGATGTCGGCGGCCTCGTTGGGGTTCCGGTCGAACCAGTCCGTCAACTGCTCGTGGACGACCTTCTGCACGAAGGTCTTCGCCTCGGTGTTGCCCAGCTTCGTCTTCGTCTGGCCCTCGAACTGCGGCTCACCGAGCTTCACCGAGATGATCGCGGTCAGACCCTCACGGACGTCCTCACCGGTGAGGTTGTCGTCCTTCTCGCGCAGCAGCTTCTTGTCGCGCGCGTATCGGTTGACCAGCGAGGTCAGCGCCGCACGGAAGCCCTCCTCGTGCGTGCCGCCCTCGTGCGTGTGGATCGCGTTGGCGAAGGAGTAGACACCCTCGCTGTACTGCGTGTTCCACTGCATGGCGATCTCGGCCGAGAGGAGCCTGTCCTTGTCCTCGGCCTCGATGTCGATCACCGACTGGTGAATGAGCTCGCCCTTGCGGGAGTTGAGGTACTTGACGAAGTCGACGATGCCGTTCTCGTAGTGATACGTGACCGTGCGCGTCGGCTCCTCGTCGGGGACGTCGACCACCTCGGCGCTGTCCGCGCCCGCCGTGGCCTTGGCCGCCTCACGCTCGTCGGTGAGCTTGAGAGTGAGTCCCTTGTTGAGGAACGCCATCTCCTGGAAGCGGCGCGAAAGGGTCTCGAAGGAGTAGTCGGTGGTCTCGAAGACGTCTCCGTCGGCCCAGAAGGTGACGGTCGTCCCCGTCTCCTCGGTGGCCTCGTTACGGGCCAGAGGGGCTGTCGGGACACCGAGCTTGTAGTCCTGGGTCCAGCGGTAGCCGTCCGTCTTGACCTCCACGGCCACCCGTGTGGAAAGGGCGTTGACGACGGACACGCCGACGCCGTGCAGACCACCGGAGACGGCGTAGCCGCCGCCGCCGAACTTGCCGCCGGCGTGCAGCACGGTGAGGACGACCTCGACGGCCGGCTTGCCCTCGGACGGCACGATGCCGACCGGGATACCGCGACCGTTGTCGATCACACGCACCCCGCCGTCGGCGAGGATCGTGACGTCGATGGTGTCCGCGTGCCCGGCCATGGCCTCGTCGACCGAGTTGTCGACAACCTCTTGCACGAGGTGATGGAGACCGCGCTCACCGGTGGACCCGATGTACATACCGGGTCGCTTGCGGACCGCGTCCAGGCCTTCGAGCACGGTGATCGCGCTGGCGTCGTACGAGGCGGTGACCTCGCCGTGCTCACCGGCTGTGGACGGGATGTTCTCGTTGGGGTTGCCGGAATCGGCCACGAAGCGCCCTTTCTGGCACAGCACAGGCCGTTCTCCGGCAGGCGGGAGCGGCTGCGTCGTTCGGCTTGTATCGACGACTCCCGCGAGGAAGCGGGATTGTGCACCAGTCTACCGGTAGCGCCGACATGAATGGGGGTTTGCCGGTGCCTGAGTACGCATGTGCCGCCCTGGATGAGCGGCTGACGACTCCCCATATTCAGGAAGGGGCCCCGGGGGGCTCACGAGGGCTTTGCGCGCTTCGGGCTGTCAACCTCCCGCTACGGTGAGGGACGCTCCACTCTCTCCGCGCGAACCAAATCACCACATAGCCGTACAGACCGGAAAGGCCGGGTCCTTGGCGAATTGGGACAAACGCGGATGAACATCAGCCCGGGCCGTCCTCGGCTCAGGCCGGTGCCCGAAGGCGCCGGACGAGGAAAAGGCCTGCTCAGCCTGTTCAGCCGTAGGTGTCGCCCGGACCTTTGCTCCCGGGAGTCCGGAGAGGGCCGAATCTGCGCGGTGGACCTCCCGGACCGAGCACCTTGATCATCCGCACGGTGCCGTGGCCCAGGTCCGTGTTCAGCCTGGCCACGAGCTGCGGGGCCAGCAGCCGGAGCTGCGTCGCCCACGCAGTCGAGTCGCACTGCACGGTCAGTACCCGCTCGGCCGGATCCTCGTCGTACCGCACGGGGACACAGTGGTTGGCCAGATCGTCACCGACGATCTGCGGCCAGCGGCCCATCACACCGCCGACGGCCGCCGGTGTCTCCCAGCCCCTCTCGGTGATCAGCCGGTTGATCGCCGACCCCAGAGGCAGCGGGTCACGCCCGTCGGACCGGGCGCCCGACCGCAGGCCGCCGCCCCGCCTCGCCTGATTCCTCTGCTGCGCCGCGGCGCCCCGGGCACGGGCCTGTTCCTTCGCGGCACGCAGGGCCACACGCGCCAGATCCACGCCGGACACCTCCGGCGGCTTCACCGGATCCGGCCCCGCTCCGGCCGGCTTCGCCTGCCCCAACCCGCCCTGCTCGTCGGGGCCGCTCACAGCCGCTCCACCGCACCGGCGGACACGGCGTACCGGGCTCCCGCCAGCACACCCGGGACGTCGTCGTCCACGGCCGCCGTCACCAGCACCTGCTCACCGGGGGCCACCAGCTCGGCCAGCCGCTCGCGACGGCGCGCGTCCAGCTCGGCGAACACGTCGTCCAGCACCAGCACCGGCTCGTTGCCCTCGGTGCGGAGCAGATCGTAGGAGGCCAGCCGCAGGGCCAGGGCGTACGACCAGGACTCACCGTGGCTCGCGTACCCCTTCGCCGGCATGCCGCGCAGGCCGAGCACCAGGTCGTCGCGGTGCGGACCGACCAAGGTCACCCCGCGCTCGATCTCCTGCTTGCGCGCCTCGGCCAGGGCCGCCATCACCTGCTCGTACAGCTCCTCGCGGGTGCGCGCGAGCTCCACGTCGGCCCCGACCGAGCTGCGGTACTCCAGGGTGGTGGGGCCACCACCGGGGGCCACGTCCGCGTATGCCTTGTCCGCCAGCGGCTGCAGGGTGGCGATCAGGTCCAGCCGCTGCGCCAGCAGCTCCGCCGCCACTCTGCCCAGATGCTGGTCCCACACGTCCAGGGTGGACAGATCCATCGACCGGCCACCGTGTCGGCGGGCCATGGCGGCGGACTTCAGCAGGGTGTTGCGCTGCTTCAGCACTCGCTCGTAGTCGGAGCGGACCCCGGCCATGCGGGGGGACCGTGCCGTGATCAGCTCGTCCAGGAAACGTCTGCGCTCACCCGGGTCACCCTTCACCAAGGCCAGGTCCTCAGGGGCGAAGAGCACAGTCCGCACCATGCCCAGCACGTCACGCGGCCTGACCTGCGACGACCTGTTGATACGGGCCCGGTTCGCACGGCCCGGGTTGAGCTCCAGCTCGATCAGCTGCGAGCGCTCCCCCTGGGTGACCGCGGCCCGTACGACGGCGCGCTCCGCGCCCATGCGCACCAGGGGGGCGTCGGACGACACCCGGTGGCTGCCGAGCGTCGCCAGATAGCCGACCGCCTCCACCAGATTCGTCTTGCCCTGGCCGTTGGCCCCCACGAACACGGTGACGCCCGGGTCGAGAGGAACCTCGACCCGGGCGTACGAGCGGAAGTCGGCCAGCGAGAGATGCGTGACGTGCATGGTCGCCGACCCTTCCGACTACGTGCTCTGCTGTGTGCTGCTGTACCGCTGGCTACTTCTTGTTCTCGACCGCGTGCCCGCCGAACTGGTTGCGCAGCGCGGCGATCATCTTCATCTGCGGCGAGTCGTCCTGACGCGAGGCGAAGCGCGCGAACAGGGACGCGGTGATCGCGGGCAGCGGGACGGCGTTGTCGATGGCGGCCTCGACCGTCCACCGGCCCTCGCCGGAGTCCGCCGCGAAACCACGGAGCTGGTCGAGGTGCTCGTCGTCGTCCAGCGCGTTGACCGCCAGGTCGAGCAGCCAGGAACGGATGACCGTCCCCTCCTGCCAGGAGCGGAAGACCTCGCGCACGTCGGTGACGGAGTCGACCTTCTCCAGGAGCTCCCAGCCCTCGGCATAGGCCTGCATCATGGCGTACTCGATGCCGTTGTGGACCATCTTGGCGAAGTGGCCGGCGCCGACCTTGCCCGCGTGGACGGAACCGAAGTCGCCCTCGGGCTTGAGGGCGTCGAAGACCGGCTGGACCTTCTCGACGTTCGCGGTCTCGCCGCCGTACATCAGGGCGTAGCCGTTCTCCAGGCCCCAGACGCCACCGGAGACGCCGCAGTCGACGAAGCCGATGCCCTTGATGCCCAGCTCGACGGCGTGCTTCTCGTCGTCCGTCCAGCGGGAGTTCCCGCCGTCCACGACGACATCACCCGGGGAGAGCAGCTCGGCCAGCTCGTCGATGGTGGACTGGGTCGCGGCACCGGCCGGGACCATCACCCACACGACGCGCGGACCCTTGAGCTTGCCCACAAGCTCTTCGAGGCTGTGGACATCGGCGACGTCCGGGTTGCGGTCGTAACCGATGACCGTGTGGCCTGCGCGGCGGATGCGCTCGCGCATGTTCCCGCCCATCTTGCCGAGGCCGACGAGACCGAGCTCCATCAGAGATTCCTTAAGCGTTGTGCCGATTCGTACCCAGGACCGAGCCTACGCCCGGCCGGGACAGCACGGCGGGGTGCAGCACGGAGGGCCCGCTCTGCGCTGAGCCTGCCCGCCGGAAACTGCCATGACAGGGACGACCGCCGGATCAGCCGGAGAGACGGACCGGCATGATCAGGTACTTGTACGCGTCGTCGGCCTCGGCGTCGACGGCCGGCCGGCCGCTGAGCAGGGCGGGCTTGGTCGACGTCGTGAAGGAGAGCTGCGCGACCGGGGAGTCGATCGCGCTGAGCCCGTCCAGCAGGAAGGTCGGGTTGAAGGCGATGGAGATGTCGTCGCCCTCCAGCACGGCGTCGACGCGCTCCACAGCCTGTGCGTCGTCGCTGGAACCGGCCTCGAGGATGAGCACACCCTGCTCGAAGCTGAGGCGCACCGGCGTGTTGCGCTCGGCGACGAGCGCCACACGCTTGACGGCCTCGACGAACGGGGCGGTCTCGATGACCGCGACCGAGTTGAACTCGGTGGGGAAGAGCGTCCGGTACTTCGGGAGGTCGCCCTCGAGCAGGCGCGTGGTCGTACGGCGGCCGGCGCCCTCGAAACCGATGAGCCCTTCGCCCGCACCCGAGCCGGACAGCGCCAGCGTCACCGTGTCACCGCTGGTCAGTGCCTTGGCGGTGTCCAGGAGCGTCTTGGCGGGGACCAGGGCCACTGCGGAGGCGTCGGGGTTCTCCGGCTTCCACAGGAACTCACGGACCGCGAAGCGGTAGCGGTCGGTCGACGCGAGGGTGACGGTGTCGCCCTCGATCTCGATCCGGACGCCGGTCAGCACGGGCAAGGTGTCGTCGCGCCCGGCCGCGATGGCGACCTGGGCCGCCGCGGAGGCGAAGACCTCACCGGGGACGGTGCCCGTGGCGGTCGGCATCTGCGGCAGCGCCGGGTACTCCTCCACAGGCAGTGTGTGGAGTGTGAACCGCGAGGAGCCGCAGACCACCGTGGCGCGCACACCGTCGGTGGAGATCTCCACCGGCCTGTTCGGCAGGGCGCGGCAGATGTCGGCGAGCAGGCGGCCGGAGACGAGCACCGTGCCGTCCTCCTCGACCTCGGCGTCCACCGAGACCTTGGCCGAGACCTCGTAGTCGAAGCTCGAGAAGCTCAGGGCTCCGTCCTCGGCCTTCAGCAGAAGGCCCGCGAGAACGGGCGCCGGCGGCCGGGCCGGGAGGCTACGGGCCACCCAGGCCACCGCCTCCGCGAGTACATCGCGCTCCACCCGGATCTTCACCGGAACCGCCTCCTGCTGTTGCTCGCTCGCCCTGCTGGCCTTCGTCGTCTGGTCGGGGTCTCCCTGCCCAAGGGCTGGGGGAGGCCGCCGGGGTCCAGTCTGACGTACGGCACCGACACTCGTTGCTGCTCGGGGTCAAGTCGCACCAAGAGGTTCGCGGAGCTCGCCACTCAAGTTGTGCACAGGCCCCACTTCGAAGCGGATTCCTGGCTAACTCTGAGTGGTAGTAGTAGTAGGCCCTGTGGAAACCGTGGATAACGTCGTTTTCGCAGGTCAGGGGCCATATTTTGTCCACCGACCCTGTGGGCGACACCGGTGGACAACCAGGCGTTTCTGTGGACACGCGAAAGTTCTGCACACCCGATGCACAGGGCGGGGTGACTTCTCCCCAGGGCTGTCCCCAGCTTTACCCACGTTCCCCACAGCTAAACCGAGGGTCCCCGTGTGACGCCTTTCACTCTCGGCAGTGAAAGGCGGTGTCGGGTTGCCGAACAGTGGACAGGGGTGTGGAGAAGCTGGGGACAACAGGGCCGCGCCTGTGGGCCGCCGGTGGACAACACCATCGGGACGCTGTGGACGAAATTTCTGTCCACAGGCTGTGGATCATCGTTGACCACAAATCCCCAGGCACGTGACCTGGCCTGATGGAGTATCGACAGCAGACCCTGTGGACGCAATCTGGACAACTTCACAGTCCCCAGGCTGTGGACGCCGGATTCCTCGTACTTCTGTGGAGAAGCGCTGGCCCGGGGCCCGTATTCGAACACTTCAGAGGGCCGGAGCCGTTTCGGAGGCCATGGAGTCGAGCCGGATCGGGTGCTCGGAGCAGCCCCGAAGGCCGTCCCGGGCACACTGCACGCCGGATTCTGGAGCCCGCTCCCAGCAGCCGCGTATGAAGAAGGGCGCCCCGCGAGGACGTCGTACGGTCCTCGCGGGGCGCCCTGGGCGCGCTGTGCGGCGGTCCGGCCGCCGCCGGCTCGTCAGCCGTTCTTGATGCGGTTGGTGAGTTCGGTGACCTGGTTGTAGATGGAGCGGCGCTCCGCCATGAGAGCCCGGATCTTCCGGTCGGCGTGCATCACCGTGGTGTGGTCCCGGCCGCCGAACTGGGCGCCGATCTTGGGCAGGGACAGGTCCGTCAGCTCGCGGCACAGGTACATGGCGATCTGGCGTGCCGTCACCAGGACCCGGCTGCGCGAGGATCCGCAGAGATCCTCCACCGTCAGCCCGAAGTAGTCCGCGGTCGCCGCCATGATCGCCGGCGCGGTGATCTCGGGAGCGGAGTCCTCGCCGCCGGGGATCAGGTCCTTGAGCACGATCTCGGTCAGGCCGAGGTCCACCGGCTGCCGGTTCAGGCTCGCGAAGGCGGTCACACGGATGAGAGCGCCCTCCAGCTCACGGATGTTGCGCGAGATGCGGGAGGCGATGAACTCGAGTACCTCGGGCGGGGCGTTGAGCTGCTCCTGCACGGCCTTCTTACGGAGGATCGCGATACGCGTCTCCAGCTCCGGCGGCTGCACATCGGTGGTGAGGCCCCACTCGAACCGGCTGCGCAGCCGGTCCTCCAGGGTCACCAGTTGTCTCGGCGCCCGGTCCGAGGACAGCACGATCTGCTTGTTGGCGTTGTGGAGCGTGTTGAAGGTGTGGAAGAACTCCTCCTGCGTCGACTCCTTGCTCGCCAGGAACTGGATGTCGTCGACCAGGAGGATGTCCACGTCGCGGTAGCGCTTGCGGAAGGTGTCGCCCTTGCCGTCGCGGATCGAGTTGATGAATTCGTTCGTGAACTCCTCGGAGCTCACGTACCGCACCCGCGTGCCGGGGTAGAGGCTTCGTGCGTAATGTCCGATCGCGTGCAGCAGGTGGGTCTTGCCGAGCCCCGACTCCCCGTAGATGAAGAGGGGGTTGTACGCCTTCGCGGGGGCCTCGGCGACGGCGACCGCCGCTGCGTGCGCGAAGCGGTTGGACGCCCCGATCACAAAGGTGTCGAAGAGGTACTTCGGATTGAGCCGGGCGTGCGGCTCACCGGTGCCGGGCGGAGGCGCGGACTGGGTGCCCATGGGGCTGCCGTCGTTCCTGCCGGTCCCGGGGCCGCCCTGACGGTGCTGGGGCTGCTGGTCCTGCGGATCGTGGCGGTCGCGGCTGTCCCGCGGGTCGTAACCCTGGTGCTCGGGCGGCTGCGGGCGGTAGTCGTGCTGCGGCTGCTGGGGGCGCGGGCTCGCGTACGGGTCGCGGTCCTGGTAGCCACCGTGCCGGGGCTGCCAGGAGAGATCGTCCTGGACCCGGGGCCAGGCGCCGGGCTCGGGGCGGTGCTGCTGGTAGTCCGGGTAGGCGGGGCGGGCCGTCGGCATGCCGTCGTCGGAGGACCTGGGGCCGTAGCTGTCGTACCCGTCGTTGCGCGAGGGCTCGTCGTGCTGCGGTCCCTGGTAGCGGTGGGACTGCTGTCCTTGGTGGGGCTGACGCATCGGGGGCGCCGGCGGAGCGGGGGGCTCTCCCGCGGAGTCGTCGACGGTGATCGCGATCCGGATCGGCCGCCCGCACTCACGGGTGAGCGTCTCGCTGATCAGCGGGGCGAGCCGGCCCTCCAGGACGCGCTTGCCCCACTCGTTGGGTACGGCCAGCAGTGCGGTGTCGGCGACGAGTGCCAGGGGCTGGCAGCGCTCGATCCACTGCTTGTCCTTCGGCTCGATGCCCTGCTGGCCCTCCCCGAGGAGTTGTTCCAGCACTCGCGGCCACACTGCGGCAAGATCGGCAGGTACGTCAGCCACAAGGCACGCTCTCTCGCATGTCCCACGAATGTGTGCTTCTCGGGACGGATGGGTCGGGTCGGGTGAGGCCCGGCAGGCAGGAAGGAAAAGAACCGGAGTTCAGCCACGGTAGTCAGGCCGACCCGCGCGGTTCAAGTTGTTGTCCACAGGCTGTGTACAGCAGGGGGTGGCGCGAGGCCGGTTTGACCGGATGGCGTAGCCGCGCGTACCGTGACCAGGTCGAGTTGTCGATGGCTGCTGCCGCCTGCCTCCGATGGGCAAACATCACGATCTGTGATTGTGAAGCGGTGCACTAAGGCGTTTACGCGAGTTCCTCGTGGGCGCACGGTGACAGCCAGGCGATGTCCCGCCAACACACGAATCATTTCTGGAGCCCCCGAGTGAGCAAGCGCACCTTCCAGCCGAACAACCGTCGTCGCGCCAAGACCCATGGCTTCCGGCTGCGTATGCGTACCCGTGCCGGCCGCGCGATTCTCGCGAACCGCCGTGGCAAGGGCCGCAGCAGCCTGTCCGCCTGATCGCTTACAGGTCCATGACGTGCTGCCTACCGAGAATCGGCTGAGGCGGCGCGAGGACTTCGCGACCGCGGTACGACGAGGACGCCGAGCCGGGCGTCCGCTACTCGTCGTGCACCTACGCAGCGGTGCTACGGACCCGCACGTGACAGGGGAGAGTGTTCCCCCGCCGCGTGCGGGTTTCGTTGTCAGCAAAGCAGTGGGAGGAGCAGTCGTTCGCACCGCGGTGAAGCGGAAGCTTCGCCATCTGGTCCGCGATCGGCTTGCTCAGCTGCCCCCCGGTAGCCTTGTTGTCGTACGAGCGCTGCCCGGATCGGGTGACGCCGACCATGCACAGCTGGCCCGAGACCTGGACGCCGCCTTTCAGCGGCTGCTGGGAGGGGGTGCGCGATGAAGTACCCGCTGCTGGCTCTCATCAAGCTGTATCAGTGGACGATCAGCCCGCTCCTAGGGCCCGTCTGCCGCTACTACCCGTCGTGTTCCCACTATGGATATACGGCGATCGACCGGCACGGTGCGATCAAGGGAACAGCGCTGACCGCATGGCGCATCCTGCGTTGCAATCCGTGGTCACCCGGCGGCGTGGATCACGTACCGCCACGCAAACGTCCGCGTTGGCACGAAATGCTGCGCAGCTGTGTGCGTGGCGGCAAGGGCGGGGACTCCGCCGCCGATGTGCCTTCCGGGGGGTCGGTCTCCGAACCCCTGAGCCCGGCCACAGAGACCTCGCCCAAAGCTCAAGGAGCCTGATTAGTGGACACGATTGCCAGTCTGTTCAGCTTTATCACCACACCTGTTTCGTGGGTCATCGTCCAGTTCCACAAGCTCTACGGAGCGTTGTTCGGCGATGACACGGGGTGGGCCTGGGGCCTGTCCATCGTGTCCCTGGTGGTCCTGATCCGGATCTGTCTGATCCCGCTTTTCGTGAAGCAGATCAAGTCGACCCGGAACATGCAGGTGCTCCAGCCGAAGATGAAGGCGATCCAGGAGCGCTACAAGAACGACAAACAGCGTCAGTCCGAAGAGATGATGAAGCTGTACAAGGAGACGGGTACCAACCCGCTCTCCTCGTGCCTTCCGATCCTGGCGCAGTCCCCGTTCTTCTTCGCCCTGTATCACGTGCTCTCGGCCATCGCCTCGGGCAAGACGATCGGTGTCATCGACCAGCCCCTGCTGGACAGTGCCCGGCAGGCACACATCTTCGGCGCCCCGCTGGCCGCGAAGTTCATGGACAGCGAAGAGAAGGTGCAGGCGCTCGGCGCCTCCCTGACCGACGTCCGTGTCGTGACCGCGATCATGATCGTGATGATGTCCGCGTCGCAGTTCTTCACGCAGCGCCAGCTGATGACGAAGAACGTCGACCTGACGGTGAAGACTCCGTACATGCAGCAGCAGAAGATGCTGATGTACATCTTCCCGCTGATCTTCGCCGTCATGGGCATCAACTTCCCCGTCGGTGTCCTCGTGTACTGGCTGACCACCAACGTCTGGACCATGGGTCAGCAGATGTACGTGATCAACCAGAATCCGACTCCGGGCAGCAAGGCGCAGGACCAGTACCTGAACCGTGTGCTGAAGAGCGTGACCGCACATGGCGAGGTGCGTGGCCGGACGCGGCGCAACACCGTCAAGCGGATCGTCGCCAAGGGCCCCGACCGCAACGACATCGAGCGCAAGTTCATCACCGGTCTGGGCAAGCTCGGCCTCGCCGCCCAGGAGGACGGGACGGTCGCGAAGAGCGAAGCCGCCGTTCTCGAGGCCGAGGGTGGTGCTGCGCCCAAGCGGCAGCAGCCCAAGCGCCAGACGAAGTCGAAGCGCCACACCGCTGCCACGCATCCCGGCACGGACAAGGGGACCGGCTCCACGGGCTCGGAATCCAAGACCTCGCTGGAGAAGCAGGACGCACCGCAGGACGACAAGCCGAAGCCGGCGGCCAATCGCGCCGCGTCCGGCTCCTCACGCCAAGCCAAGTCCGGACAGCGCAAGGGCCCGCAGCGGCCCAAGCACCCGTCCAAGAAGTAAGAAGGAGTCCATCCGTGACGGAAGGCACCACCACCACGGCCGCTGAGGGCAGCGACACTCTGACCCGCCTCGAGCAGGAGGGGGAGATCGCGGCTGACTACCTCGAAGGCCTGCTCGACATCGCCGACCTCGACGGTGACATCGACATGGACGTGGAGGCGGACCGGGCCGCGGTCTCGATCATCAGCGACTCGGCGCGTGACCTGCAGAAGCTTGTGGGCCGCGATGGTGAGGTGCTGGAGGCGCTCCAGGAGCTGACGCGCCTGGCCGTCCACCGCGAGACCGGTGACCGCAGCCGCCTGATGCTGGACATCGGCGGGTTCCGTGCCAAGAAGCGTGAGGTCCTGGCCGCCCTCGGTGCCAAGGCCGCGGATGAGGTCAAGAGCTCGGGTGAGCCGGTGAAGCTCGAGCCGATGACGCCGTTCGAGCGCAAGGTCGTGCACGACGCGATCGCGGCCGCAGGTCTGCGCAGCGAGTCCGAGGGCGAGGAGCCTCAGCGCTTCGTCGTCGTTCTCCCGGCCTGACCGGATCCTTGTACTGTCGGCCCCGTCTGTTCGCAGGCGGGGCCGATCTTTGTCAGCCTGATAGTCAGCGTGCTAATGCGGTACGGAAGGACGGTCCCCCGTGACGGAGGAAGCAGAGCTCCCTCAGGCGCCCAAGGAGGCGCAGGCGGTATTCGGTGAGTTCTTCCCAGAGGCTGTCAGGTATGCGGAGCTCCTCGCGGACGCCGGCGTCAAGCGCGGGCTGATCGGTCCGCGCGAGGTGCCGCGCCTGTGGGAACGCCACCTGCTGAACTGCGCGGTGCTCTCCGAAGTGGTCCCCGAGGGCGTCACGGTGTGCGACGTGGGTTCGGGGGCCGGCCTTCCCGGTATCCCGCTCGCGCTGGTACGACCCGACCTCAAGATCACGCTGCTCGAGCCGCTGCTGCGGCGCACGAATTTCCTTCAGGAAGTCGTCGAGCTCCTGGGCCTGGATCATGTGACGGTCGTCCGCGGCCGGGCCGAGGAGGTGCTGGGGACACTTCAGCCGGTTCACGTGGTGACGGCCCGG
This sequence comes from Streptomyces sp. NPDC091271, assembly GCF_044757505.1. Classification (NCBI taxonomy): domain Bacteria; kingdom Bacillati; phylum Actinomycetota; class Actinomycetes; order Kitasatosporales; family Streptomycetaceae; genus Streptomyces; species Streptomyces sp. NPDC091271. The sequence continues at coordinate 394,670 of NZ_JBIVVD010000006.1, forward strand.
GCGGTTGCGCCGCTCGACAGGCTCGCCGGATGGGGAGTGCCCTTGCTGCGCCCCTACGGAGAGATGCTGGCGCTCAAGGGGGGCACGGCTGAGGAAGAGATCCAGGGGGCTCGGGCCGCTCTGAGCAAGCTCGGAGTGGTGGAGACCGAGGTGCTGCAGGTCGGTGAGGGCTTGGTCGACCCTGCGTCCACGGTGGTGCGTGTGGTGGTCGGAGAGAGCCCGGGCGGTGTGAGGTTCGCCGCAAAGCGGGCCAAGGCCGCACGGGTGGGCAGGACGCGGCGACGCCGATAAGCGCTGACTGAGTGACGATCCGGCGATCACGATTTGTGCGCTTAGTAAGCTTCTGGCCTTTTTGCACTGATGGTCCATGCAAGCAGCGATATGCGGAGCCTGCGGAGTGTCGGGAGCCCGCCACTGGGCTGCACAGGCATCGTGTTTCACGTGAAACGTCGCTCTCTGCTGCAGGGAATCATCGGTCGCGGTCGTGCGGCTGCCGCGCCGCGCGACCGCAAGCCCCTAAGGGCTACCGAGTTGTCCACAGAACCGGATTCATCCACAGAAGAGTCGGCCTCGCTGGTTCACGACCCCGAAAGCATGGCAGGCTCTGTGCATTGCGAGCCTGAAGTCGAGGAGAGTGAATCCTTGCGGTCCGACGCCAACATCGCGGGACCGATGACCGATCCGGTCCCCGGTCCCCGTACCGAGTCCCTGGGGGACGGTGTTTCACGTGAAACACCTCCGCCGATGGACGACACACCCATTGGTCGTGCGGCCCAGCTGGCGGTCGAGGCCCTCGGCCGCGCCGGCGAGGGGCTGCCACGACCTGACCGGACACGCGTCATGGTCGTGGCCAACCAGAAGGGTGGTGTGGGGAAGACGACCTCGACGGTCAACCTCGCCGCTTCGCTCGCGCTGCATGGCGCACGCGGCCTGGTGGTGGACCTCGATCCGCAGGGGAACGCCTCCACGGCTCTGGGGATCGATCATCATGCGGAAGTCCCCTCCATCTACGACGTACTGGTGGAGAGCATGCCGCTCTCCGAGGTGGTTCAGCCGGTCCCTGACGTCGAAGGCCTCTTCTGTGCGCCGGCGACCATCGATCTCGCCGGGGCGGAGATCGAGCTGGTATCGCTGGTGGCGCGGGAGAGCCGGCTGCAGCGGGCCATCCAGGCGTACGACCAGCCACTGGACTACATCCTCATCGACTGCCCGCCCTCGCTCGGTCTGCTGACGGTCAACGCGCTCGTGGCCGGAGCTGAGGTGCTCATCCCGATTCAGTGTGAGTACTACGCACTGGAGGGCCTCGGACAGCTGCTTCGCAACGTCGACCTGGTCCGTGGGCATCTGAACCCCGATCTCCACGTCTCGACGATCCTGCTCACCATGTACGACGGCAGGACGAGGCTTGCTTCACAGGTCGCGGAGGAGGTGCGCAGCCACTTCGGCAAGGAGGTTCTGCGGACCAGCATCCCGCGTTCTGTGCGCATCTCGGAGGCACCCAGCTACGGGCAGACCGTCCTGACATACGATCCGGGCTCCAGCGGATCCCTGTCCTACCTCGAGGCGGCCCGCGAGATCGCGCTGAGAGGCGTCGGAGTGCATTACGAGGCCCAGCACGCACCGGCGGCCGAGCCTGCCCATACGGGCGCCCAGAACAGTCAGCAGAGTCATTCGGAGGGCATGCAGTGAGTGAGCGTCGTAGAGGGCTGGGGCGTGGGCTCGGTGCACTGATTCCCGCAGCCCCGCAGGAGAAGCAGGTCGCGAGTCCTGCTTCCGGTACGAATGCGGGTGGCGCGTCTCCCATCCTGACCGCCGAGCGTGGGGTGGCTGCCGCAAAGCTGGCGGCGCTGCCTTCCGGCACGCTGGTCCCGGAGCCGAGTTCTCCCGTCGGCGAGCAGAAGACCGCCACCGAGCAGACCGATTCGGCCGGGGCGTACTTCGCTGAGATCCCGCTGACTTCGATCACGCCCAACCCCAAGCAGCCTCGCGAGGTCTTCGACGAGGATGCTCTGGCCGAGCTGGTCACCTCCATCAAGGAGGTCGGTCTCCTCCAGCCCGTCGTCGTACGCAAGGTCGACGATGACCGCTACGAGCTCATCATGGGTGAGCGCCGTTGGAGGGCGTGCGGCGAAGCCGGTCTGGAACGCATCCCGGCCATCGTCCGTGCGACCGACGACGAGAAGCTGCTGCTCGACGCGCTCCTGGAGAACCTGCACCGGGCCCAGCTGAATCCCTTGGAGGAGGCGGCGGCGTACGACCAGCTGCTGAAGGACTTCAAGTGCACGCATGATCAGCTGGCGGACCGGATCGGCCGGTCCCGCCCGCAGGTGTCGAACACGCTCCGTCTGCTGCGGCTCTCCCCGCCGGTGCAGCGCAGGGTCGCGGCGGGGGTCCTCTCGGCCGGCCACGCGAGGGCCTTGCTGTCGGTGGACGATTCCGAGGAGCAGGACCGGTTGGCACACCGCATCGTGGCCGAGGGGCTGTCGGTGCGGGCGGTCGAGGAGATCGTGAACCTTCTGGGTTCCGAGCCGACGAGCTCCGCGAAGCCGCGGGGACCCCGGGCCGGGGGGCGGGTCTCACCGGCACTGACCGATCTTGCCTCCCGCCTCTCCGACCGGTTCGAGACACGGGTGAAGGTCGACCTCGGGCAGAAGAAGGGGAAGATCGTCGTCGAGTTCGCCTCGATGGAGGATCTGGATCGCATTCTCGGCAGCCTTGCTCCGGGCGAGGGACGGGTGCTGGAACGGAGCGTCGAGGAAGAGGCCGAGGCCGACGAGGCCTGAGCCAGCAGGACAGTCAAGGGCGGGCCGAGCTCCGGGAAGTTCTCCGGAACTCGACCCGCCCTTTGCTGTCTCTCGGTGTCCCCATCACCTCTGGGTGGATACGATGCGTTCTGGTATGGCGTATCCACACACCGTGATCCACCTCAGAGGAGGCGGGGGCCGTGCGATCAGTGAATCGCAGCCACCTGGTGACAGTCGGTTTGGGGCTTGGTGCTGTCGGGGGGTTCGTCGGCAGCCTGTTCCGAGAACGGAGTGCGCTGGCATCCGCACGTGATGCGGCGGGCGAAGGAAGTGAGGAACCGCCTACATGGGGCGACGGCTCGTACCGCTCACACTGGACAACCTTCCGGATCTCCCCAGGCGCTGCCGCTCGTGTGTCTTCTGGGAACTTGATCCGGTCCGCGGGGAAGCTGCGGTAAAGGCAGGCAGGCCCGAACTCGAGAAGGAAGCCTGGATCTCCGCCGTATTGCTGGAGTGGGGATCCTGCGGCCGGGTCGTCTACGTGGACGATGTCGCGGCCGGCTTCGTTCTCTACGCGCCGCCTGCGTACGTTCCCCGGTCCACGGCGTTTCCCACCAGTCCTGTCTCCCCCGATGCCGTGCAACTGATGACCGCGTTGATCGTGCCGGGATTCCAGGGGCAAGGGCTGGGGCGCGTGATGGTGCAGACAGTCGCCAAGGACTTGTTGCGACGCGGCTTCAAGGCGATCGAGGCCTTTGGCGACGCCCGCTGGAAGGAGCCGGCGTGTGTGCTGCCTGCAGATCACTTGCTCGCGGTCGGCTTCAAGACGGTGCGTCCTCACCCAGCGCATCCGCGGCTGAGACTTGAACTGCGTACGACGCTCTCCTGGAAGGAAGACGTCGAGCTGGCGCTGGACAGGCTGCTGGGCGCCGTGCAGAAGGAGCCGGCGCTGCGCCCCCTCTGACTCTCGCGTTCCGATCTGTGGCTGAGGGGCGTGCAGAACGGCCCGAGCATGCAGAACGGGCCCACCCCGAGGGGTGGGCCCGTTTCACGTGAAACAGTCAGGCACTACTTCTGGACGATGAAGCCCTCGAGGTCGCGGAGAATCGCGGCCTTCGGCTTGGCGCCGACGATGGTCTTGGCGACCTCGCCGCCCTGGTACACGTTCAGCGTGGGGATCGACATCACGCCGTACTTCGCCGCGGTGGCCGGGTTCTCGTCGATGTTGAGCTTGACGATCTCGATCTCGTCGCCGTACTCAGCCGCGATGGCCTCCAGCGAAGGCGCGATCTGGCGGCACGGTCCGCACCAGGCGGCCCAGAAGTCCACCAGCACGGGCTTGTCGTTCTTCAGGACGTCCTCATCGAAAGAGTCGTCGGTTACGGTCTTCAGGGCGCCGGCCACGGCGGCCTCCTTAACTTCGCGGGGTGTGGGGTTCGGGGGATGCAGTCAGACTGCCGGAGTCTTCTCCGGCTCGGCGAGCTGCTCGTCGGAGAGCGCGGCCAGGAAGCGCTCAGCGTCGAGAGCGGCCGAGCAGCCGGTACCGGCTGCTGTGATGGCCTGTCGGTAGGTGTGATCGACGACGTCGCCGGCGCCGAAGACACCCTTCAGGTTGGTGCGCGTCGAGGGAGCCTCGACCTTGAGGTAGCCCTCGTCATCGAGGTCGAGCTGGCCCTTGAAGAGCTCCGTGCGGGGGTCGTGGCCGACAGCGATGAACAGGCCGGTCACCGGAAGCTCTGAGGTCTCACCGGTCTTGGTGTTGCGCAGGGTGAGGCTGGAGAGCTTCTGGTCCCCGTGGACCGTGGCCACCTCGCTGTCCCACGCGAACTTGATCTTCGGGTCGGCGAAGGCGCGGTCCTGCATGGCCTTGGAGGCGCGCAGGGAGTCGCGGCGGTGCACGATCGTGACGGACTTGGCGAACCGGGAGAGGAAAGTCGCCTCTTCCATGGCGGTGTCGCCGCCACCGACCACGGCGATGTCCTGGTCCTTGAAGAAGAAGCCATCGCAGGTCGCACACCAGGAGACACCGCGTCCGGAGAGCGCGTCCTCGTTGGGCAGGCCGAGCTTGCGGTGCTGGGATCCCGTGGTGACGATGACGGCCTTGGCGCGGTGCACCGTGCCGGCGGTGTCAGTGACGGTCTTGACGTCTCCGGAGAGGTCGACGGAGACGACATCGTCGGGGATGAGCTCGGCGCCGAAGCGCTCAGCCTGGGCGCGCATGTTGTCCATGAGCTCAGGGCCCATGATTCCGTCCTGGAAGCCCGGGAAGTTCTCCACGTCGGTGGTGTTCATCAGTGCACCGCCGGCGGTGACGGCGCCCTCGAACACCAGCGGCTTCAGCGACGCGCGAGCGGTGTACAGGGCGGCGGTGTAACCAGCCGGCCCGGAGCCGATGATGATCACATTACGGACGTCGCTCACGGGTTCTTCCTCGTCTCTGCAGACTGCCTACTGCCTACTGGGGTCGGTTCCACGACTCTCACCCCACCCAACGGATCCTACGGGGCATGCATTCCCGAAATACCGGTCCGGCTCCCGGCAAGGTCCTCAGGGCCGTGCGTAGGAGTGTGTGAGCAGCAGCCGTCCCTTTGCCGCGGGGGTGGAATCCACACAGGCTGCGTCGACGACATAGGCCTGGACGCGAGTGGAGTCGGTCGCATCGGGCAGCACGACAAGGAATGCGGCCGTCCCTTCGTAGTTGCCCTCTTCCACAGCGAGAGCAGGTGCGTCCCGGCCGGTGCCCTGCTGGACGCAGGGCGGAACGTCCACGATCGGTGCGCGCAGGGGGGTACGGGGGGAAGCGGCGCCGGTAGACAGCTCCCCCGGGGAGGACTTGGTATCCATCGACGGCTTGCCCGAGTCATCGCCGGCAGCCTCGGATGCCCCAGACTCGCTCAGAAGTGTATGGACGCGGCCTTCCAGCGTGCCCTTCGAGAAGTCTTCTCGGCTCCCTTCCGCAGCGCTGACTCCGCTGTCAGCCATCTTGCCGGCCGAGTCCTGGGACACCTGGACGGACTGGAGCAGGAAGACACTCATGCCGACTGCGGCTGCGCCGAAGGCGGCGCCCAGGATCACGGTGCGGCGCCGACGACGGGCCGGACTCCGGCCGGGGCCTGTGGCGCCACGAGGGTGGCCCGCGGGCCGAGGGGCTGCCGTCTTGCCCTCTGCCTCTGTTTCACGTGAAACAGGATTCCCGGCGGTGGGTGCCTGGGCGGCGGTCGCGGCTTCCGATGCCAGCGCCGCGTCGATCCGGTCGGCTACGTCGTCGGGCATGCGCTCAGGAAGGGGCCCTCCCTCCCCCAGCAGCGCGCGGATCTCTTCCAGCGAGGAGTGGATGTCGGCGCACTCTTCGCAGGCGTCGATGTGGCGGCGGAGTTCTGCCTCGCGGGACGGCTGGAGGAGACCTTCGATGAGGTCGGAGATCTCGGAGACGTCCGGGTGCTGAGCCGTGTCGGCTGTGGATGTCATGCGAGCCCACCTCCACCCTTTACGCCGGCAGGATCACTGTCGCCTGCGTCTCTTGGTCCTGACGCCGGTGGGACGGATGGCCCCTGCGTCCGGTTCCTTTCCATGGAGACCTCCTTGCCGTCCTCTCTGTTGGTTCGCAGATGGGTCAGCAGGGGGAGGAGTCTGGCCCGGCCGCGCGCACAGCGGCTCTTCACGGTGCCGGTCGGTACGTCGAGGATGCGGGCAGCCTCGGCGACGGGGTAGGCCTGCATATCCACAAGGACGAGCGCGGCGCGCTGCTCGGCGGGCAGGGTGGCCAGTGCCGCCACGAGCTCTCGGTGCAGGTCCTGCCGCTCAGCGGGAGCCTCGGCGGACTCGTGAGGCTCCATGAGCTGGTCGAGCCGCTCGGTGTCGTCGACCGGTGCGGTCTTCCGGGAAGCGGCCTTGCGGGCACGGTCCAGGCAAGCGTTGACGGTGATCCTGTGCAGCCATGTGGTCACAGCTGACTGGCCGCGGAAGGTATGGGCGGCACGGAACGCGGAGACAAGGGCATCCTGCACGGCGTCGGCTGCTTCCTCACGGTCGCCCAGTGTGCGCAGGGCCACGGCCCAGAGGCGGTCACGGTGTCGTCGCACGAGCTCACCGAAGGCGTCAGGGTCGCCTGCGACGTGCTGGGCCAGGAGATCCTGGTCGCTGGGCGGGTCGGATTGATGCACTGTCCCCCTCCCTACTTCTGGGCCCTGCCGGCATGGGATCGGTAGCACTCTTTCTTGATCTTGCTGCGGACAGTCCGAGCGCACGCATTTGATCATGGTCTGGTCGACCTGGTCAGAGTGCCGGCCTGTCTATCACGGTTCGACCGAGGAGAGCATAGAGATGAAGAAGCCTAGCTTTTAAGACGGCGGCGACCATGAGTATCTCAGTCGCAACGCTTGCTGGTGTGGGCGTTGTTGGAGGAGCGGGTACGGCAAGTTCTGCTGCGCTGGCTCGATCTGTACGCGAACGGCGGTTACAACTGTGCCGTAGCTATCCCCAGGAAGCCCGGCGCCAAGCTTCAGATGGGGGTCTTCATCAAGGTGAACGGTGGCACCCAGGTTTCCGACTACGGTCTCTAAAGCCAGTACGCAGGATCTGTCACGATCTACGCGAAGGGCATGTGTGTGCAGTTCGGCGGGCGCATGGGCATGGTCGGCACGGAGAGCGAGTGGGGCCACTGCGGCTGGACATTCACTGCCGTAGGACCGCGATGAGACAGGTGCGGAGTCACGCAGGCGGAGGCGCAAAACGGGCCGGTGAGGAGTTTCCTCGCCGGCCCGTTCGTTCAGCCGAGAACCGAGATCTCCGAGATGCCGCCCCGGAAGCCTGATGAGCCGTCGGGAGGCAGCTCCGCGATACGGACCAGAATGTAACGGGTCCGGACCGGCTCGGTGAGGGTCTTACGTACGGTGCTCCCCGCCGTCTCCAGGTTCGTGAGGCGATGAGGGAAGTCGGACAGCGAAGTGGGCTGGGAAGCATCTTCGCCTGCTGCCAGCACTTCGGCCTTCTGCTGGCCCCGGTACATCTTGATGTCGATGCCGGCGACGTCCTGTGCGCTGCCGAGGTCAACGATTATGCCGCTGCCCTGCTTGCGGTTCGCAAGGTTGCCGAAGTTGGCATAACCCACGTACCGGGGAGTGACCCAAGCGGTGTCCGACTTGCCGTCGATGGTGTTCGGGACGTCCTGCTGCTGAATTCCGGAACCGCTGGGAGTGAACTCCTCGGCGTCGACGATGCGGAGGTCCTTGAGGTGGGCCGGCACCTTGTTGTCGGCACCGTCCTCGGCGGTCTGTGTCGGAGTCGGTTCCCCGGAGTCGCTGTCCCGGTTGAGCACGGTTTCGGCCAGCTGCCAGCTGCCGAGACCCAGAGCGGCGATGAGCAGTGCGGAGACGGCCCACTTGAGTGCCTTGCCCGTGCGGCTCTGGAGAGGAGGCGGAGGAACTGCGATGACAGGCTGGGCCGCCGAGGTGGGTCGTACCGACGGGCGCCCGTAGGTGCCTTGCTGGTACGTCGTGCGCTGGTACTCCGGCGGCGCGGTGAAGGCGGGTTCCGGCGGCAGGATGCGGGGCATGGCGGCGACGGCCTTCGCCAGCTCGTCCGGGGTGGTGCACGGCTGTTCCTGGCGCGACGCGGTTGCGCCGTCGTTGGCGAGGGCGCGCATGGCCAGTTCGGACAGACCTCGGTGCACGCCGGCCCGCACCTGGTCCGGGGGAATCAGACCCAGGTCCTTGGGGAGCCCGGTGAGACCGTAGGCATCGCTCTCGTAGGGCCAGCGCCGGGTGAGGGCGGCATAGAGCAGGGCGCCGATGGCCTCGGTGTCGGTACGCAGCGGCTGGTCGGCGGTGACGCCGCGCAGTGCGGCGTTCACGGCCAGACCGCGGATCCGGTACTGGCCTGTGGAGCTGCGCAGTACGGCGCCGGGGGTGAGGCGCAGATGCGCGAGCCCTTCGCGGTGGGCGGCGGCCATGGCCTGGGAGATCTGGCTCACGAGCTGGTAGGCGTCGTGGGCTTCGAAGGGGCCTGCGGCCAGCAGCGCCGTGAGCTCGGTGGCGTCGGGGAGCCATTCGTGGACGACGTAGACGAGGTCGTCCTCCTCCACGGCGTCCAGGACCTGGACGAAGCGCGGGTCACCGAGCAGCGCCGAGGAGCGGGCCGCGGCCAGCACCGAGCGGGCGCGCGGGTGATCGGCGGGCAGGAGATGAACGCCTACCGCGCGCCGCAGTTTTTCGTCGACAGCACGCCAGCTGCTGAATCCGTCCAGTCGGGTGACGCACTCCTCGAGGCGGTACCGTCCGGCCAGCTTGTGACCGCTGTGCAGGTCGGGCGACGCCGGTACGGAGTCCGTCGAGCTGTCGCGCTCGCTCTCCGCGTCCAGCGGGCCTGCGCCCTCTGAGTCCTGGGTTTGTGCCGTCCCGTCGGTCGTGGCCGCGTCCGCCTTGGCGGTCAGCGGCTCGTCGCCGCCGTTGTCGGCCACGTCGACAGCAGCCGTGCTACGTTCCGCCACCGTCGTTCCTGCCTCCCCATCCGTTGCGCGATGCCAGCCAGCTCTGCACAGTCACGCCAATTGTGCCCACACTCCGGCGCTATGCACGACACGCGGTGTCCAGCGATGGTTGTGCGGCTCGGAGCGCATTCAGCGTCCGAGCCGTCCCCGGACCATGCCGACCATGCCGTTGAGCTCCTCGATACGCATCTTCTTCGCAGCGACGAAGAAGATGCCCAGCAGGATGACGCTGCCACAGACCAATGCCACCACGGAGCCGCCGGCTCCGTCGCCGAGGGCCTTCAGAAGAGCGAAGCCCACGCCGCCGCCGATCACCGCCGCGGGGATCGCGGCCAGGCAGAGACGGGCGTAGGTCCGCACCACGCGGGCTCCGTCGAGGTCCCCGCCGAGGCGGCTGCTGAGCCGTCGCCAGGCGATCCCGACACCGACCGCGTAGGCCAGCCCGTAGGAGGCCGCCATTCCCACGACTGCCCACTGCGCCGGAAGAATCACGTAGCAGAGGGCGGATGCCGCAGCATTGACCGCTGCCACGATCACCGTGTTGTAGAAGGGGGTGCGGGTGTCCTCGTACGCGTAGAAGCCGCGGAGTACTACGTACTGCACGGAGTACGGGATGAGGCCGAGGCCGAACGCCATCAGGATGAAGCCCATCGACCGTGCGGCCTCGGTGCCGCTGGAGGCGTAGAGCAGGGTGCACATCGGCAGGCCGAGCGCCAGGAAGGTGAAGGCGACCGGGACGATGGCCACCGCCGAGTTGCGCAGCCCCTGTGAGATGTCGTCGCGGACGGCTCCCGGGTCGTTGTCATGGGCTGCGCGGGAGATGCGGGGCAGCAGGGCCGCCATGACCGAGACGGTGATGATGGCCTGCGGCATGCCCCAGATCAGCTGGGCGTTCGAGTAGGCGAGAAAGCCCGTGCCGTCCTTGCCGGAGAGGCTGCCCGCCGAGGTCGCCAGCTGGGTGACGACGATGACGCCTGCCTGGTTGGCCAGCACGAACAGGACGGTCCACTTGGCGAGCTTGATCGTCTTCCCGAGTCCGTGGCCCTTCCAGTCGAAGCGGGGACGGAAGCGGAACCCTGCCTCACGGAGGTACGGGATCATGGCCAGGGCCTGCACGACCAGACCGAGCAGGGTGCCGATGCCCAGGAGCTTGACACCCTCCGGCGGGATCGTCTCCACGCCCATCCGGGATTCGGCGGAGGTGCCGTAGACCCAGATGAACAGGCCGAAGGTGAAGATCATGACGATGTTGTTGAGGACCGGGGTCCACATCATCGCGCCGAACCGGCCGCGGGCATTGAGGATCTGGCCCATGACCACATGGATGCCCATGAAGAAGATGGTCGGCAGGCAGTAGCGGGCGAAGGTGACCGCGACGCTGTTGGCGGCCTCGTTGTTCGCGATCGTCGGCGACATCATGTGGATGAGCCATGGCGCAGCGAAGACGGCGAGGGCGACGATCACAGCGAGGGCGACCATCACCAGCGTCAGCAGCCGGTTGGCGAAGGCCTCGCCGCCGTCCTCGTCGTCCTTCATGGACCGGACGAGCTGGGGAACGAAGACCGAGTTCAGCCCACCGCCCACGGTGAGGATGTAGATCATCGTCGGCAGGGTGTACGCGATGGTGAAGCTGTCACCGAGCAGGGCCGCGCCCAGCGCCGCGGTGATCACGAGGCTGCGGACGAAGCCGGTGAGCCGAGACACCAGGGTGCCCGCCGCCATCACCGCACTGGACTTCAGTATTCCGGCGGCACGGCCTCCGGACTTCGGCGGCACGGGTGCCGGAGCCGGCTCGGGCTCGGCGGGAGGGCCGGGAGGCCGGCCCGACCCCTCCTGGTCGCGGAAGAGGTGCGCGAAGGCATCCTGCTCGCCATGGTCGCCGGAGGCCTGGGTGACCAGGTCGTCCACACCTACGTACTGAGTGGTCGCTGCGTGGTCGCCGTACGGAAGGTGCCGGGAGGGGCCTGCGGGCTCCGGTGGCGGCGTCTGGGCCCAGATCCGGGGGTCGGGAGCGTACTGGGCAGCGGGAGGCTGCTGGTAGAGGGCCTGCGGCTCCTGATAGGTGCCCGGAGGCGGCGGAGGATGCGAGGCGCGGTCGTAGAGCGCCTCGGCCACCGGGTCCTGGGCCGCGAGGTCCTGGGCACGGTACGGGTCGTGGTCGTACGCGTGCTGCAGGTACGGGTCGGGTGCCTCTCCGTCCTGCCCGGCGCCCGGTGGCACCGGCGGACCGCTGGAAGACCCAGCTCCGCCCGCGCCCTGGCCGCGGTCACCGTCGTACGGCGCGTTCATCGAAACCCCACCTCATTGTCCCCGGCCGACAGGCCCCGACAGACATCGCTCAACGGTCCACTTTCTCACCCGGGCCCGACGGGTTCCCGCTTTCCGGACCGGTGTCCGGCGTCGGGTCACTCGGCTGCTCGGGTTCGCCGCCGTTGTTCTCCACTGCGCCGCCCGCGACGGTGCGCTTGCGGTGGGTGTACATCCTGATGCCCGCCAGGACCAGCAGCAGCAGTCCGCCGGCGATTACCAGAAGCACCGTCGGTGTGACTTCCGAGACCTTCACGATGAAGGTCATCTCCTCGCCGTAGGGCACGCCGTCCGCGGTGAAGAGCCGCGCCGTGACCTGGGCCTGTCCGTTGGCGTTGGCCGAGGCGTCGAACTTCACCGACTGGCTGTGCCCCCCCGCGATCTCGACGGGCTCCTCGGCGACCGCTTTGCCGTCGTTGAGCTTGAGCCGTGTGGCATTGCCCGACGTCAGACGGAGGACGAGGTGATCGACACCCTGGACCAGTTTGTTCTGCACGGTCACAGGAATCGTGGCGCTGCGCCCGGACAGGGTCACATCCGACTTCGTGATCAGCTGGACCTCGTTGCTGAGGCCCTGCAGATAGGTGCGGACGGCGTCACGGTACCGCTGCGCCTCCAGCGGCTTGCCGCGCCACGATGTCGACACGGAGCGGTTGATCGCGTTCCCGAAGGGGGTCACCACACGGTCGGGCTGCGTCAGGATGATCTGGAAGCTGTCGAGCGAGTCCTGCGTCGTCCTGATGTCCTGGAACGCCTGGGTGGGCAGCTCCTGGCTTCGCAGCTTCTTCGGGTACCGGGAGGCGCTGGGGACCTTGGTGATGGCTTGTGCGTCGGGCTTCTGCTCCGCTGCCGCCGTCAGGTCGAGTGGCTGTGTCCAGTGTTCGGCCGTGAGGGCCTGAAGCGCGCGCGCCATGCTCTGGGCCTGCGCAGCGGTGGGAGTCCGCTGCGGGGCGACGACGATGCTGCGCTCCTTGTCGGGGGCCTGCTCCGTCACCGCCAGCGTCTGGGCCAGGAATTTCTGGACGGCCAGGGTCGAGGCGCCGGCCTTGGACATGTCGCCGGTGAACGCGGTGGAGAGCCGGTGGTCGGAGACGACGGCGGTGGTGCCACCACCGATCGGCCGCGCCGATGTCGGTGTGTAGGGCAGCCCGCCGGTCTCCCGGAGGCTGTCGCTGCGGGCGATCACCTTGTGTGCCCCGGCGGAGGTGGCGACGTCGACGACCGAGGGATCGATCGCACCGTCCACGGGCCAGGCGAAGTCGGTGGACGGCTTCACATGAAGGACGGTCTCGACCGTTGTGCCCGCGACCTCGGTCGCCGTCTGCAGATGGCTGAGGGCACCCGAGACGTTCTTGCCGCGGTGGGCGATGGACGCGAGATCGGGGTCGGCGAACGGCAGGGCTACCACCTTCCCGTCCTTCACCGCCGCTTGCAGGTCCGTGAGCCACTTCTTGGCGATGGCCTGGTTCGTCCCGGCGACCGTGGTGTCGCCGACCTTGACGCGGTAGTTCTTCGTCATCGCATCGACGGAGGCCAACAGGTCGGGGTCGATCACCCAGGTGACAGGGAGCTGTCGTCCCAGCGAGACCAGCTGTTCCAGGCGGCCGCCGGGAGCGAGTTCGAGAGCCAGATCGTCATTGGCGAACACGGGGGTCTGCTGCTCGTCGGACCCGGTCTCCGCCGTGACATGTGCCGATGCGATCAGCGGCCAGAGGAAGGTGAGGTTGGTCTTGCTCGCGGCGTCCTCCGGCTGCCACGGCAGGAAGGTGCGCTGGATGCCGAGCACCTGGTCGTAGGCGTAGTCGGTGGTCCGGCCCGTGAGGGATACCCCGAGCTGGTAGACGCCCTCCGTGCCCAGGTCCAGCTTGTCCACCGGCACGGAGAGGGTGAAGTCCCGGCTGACCCCGGCCGCGAGCTCGGGGACCTTCAGCGTGTACGCGCCGCCGAGCTTTGCCGGGTCGCTCCCGGGCAGGTACCCGGTGCGCTTGGCGGCCTCGTCGACCGCGCCCCTGTCGGACAGCCTCGGCCCGACGCGCAGGTCGACCTCCGAGTCCGTGACCGTCTTCTTCCCTCTGTTCGTGAGGGTGCCGGAGACGGTGAGCGTGTCGCCCTCGACCGGTGCGCTGGGCGCGAGCGTGTCGAGGGACACATCGACGGTGCGCGAACCGGTCGGGGCCTTCGTGGCCCCCTCGGCCTGAGCCGAGGGCGCTGCGGGACCGGCCAGTAGGCCGGCGATCAGTGGTGCCCCGACGATCAAGGAGGCTGTGCGCCGGAGCCACCGGCGGGCAGGGGAGAGATTCATCCCCTGAAAGTCTGCCGCCTCGGCCACGCGTATCCGTCCCTCGTCGTCGTCAGCTGGTGCCGGCCCTGCCGGTCTCTGCGTCCCCGCATGGTAACGATGCGCCCGACGCCTGAGTGCCGGGGACCGTGCCACATGATCGGGAGAGTCTCGCAGGGACGCAAGAAGCGATGACGCCCGGGCCGGTCGGTGCACGTACCCTTTTCTGTTGTGCCGAACGCCAACGAAGACAGCCCCCGTGCACTGAGTCAGGTGCAGCACCGCGCAGTCAGTGAACTGCTGCGGGTGTCCCCCGTCGCCGATGACCTCGCTCTCCGATTCCAGGAGGCCGGATTCGGCCTCGCCCTGGTCGGCGGGTCCGTCCGCGATGCGTTGCTCGGCAGGCTCGGAAACGACCTGGACTTCACGACCGACGCCCGCCCGGAGGACGTACTCAAGATCGTCCGCCCCTGGGCCGACTCGGTCTGGGAGGTCGGAATCGCCTTCGGCACCGTCGGCTCGCAGAAGGACGGCTACCAGATCGAGGTGACGACCTACAGGTCGGAGGCGTACGACAGGACCTCACGCAAGCCCGAGGTCTCCTACGGCGACTCGATCGAGGAAGACCTCGTACGCCGTGACTTCACGGTCAACGCCATGGCCGTCGCCCTTCCGCAGAAGGAGTTCATCGACCCGCACGGCGGCCTCGACGACCTGGCTCAGCGCGTCCTGCGCACTCCGGGCACACCTGAGGCGTCCTTCTCCGACGATCCGCTGCGCATGCTGCGCGCCGCTCGCTTTGCCGCGCAGCTGGACTTCGAGGTGGCTCCCAACGTCGTCAAGGCCATGACGGACATGGCGGGGCGCATCGAGATCGTCTCGGCCGAGCGGGTCCGTGAGGAACTCAACAAACTGCTGCTCTCCGGTCACCCCCGTAAGGGACTGGGACTCCTCGTGGACACAGGTCTGGCCGACCGTGTGCTGCCCGAGCTCCCTGCTCTGCGCCTGGAAAGTGATGAGCATCACCGTCACAAGGACGTCTACGAGCACTCCTTGACCGTCCTGGAGCAGGCCATCGATCTGGAGGAGGACGGTGCGGATCTCGTGCTGCGCCTCGCGGCCCTGCTCCACGACATCGGGAAGCCGAGGACGCGACGCTTCGAGAAGGACGGCCGCGTCTCCTTCCACCACCACGAGGTGGTGGGGGCCAAGATGGCCAAGAAGCGGATGACCGAGCTCAAGTACTCCAACGACATGGTCAAGGACGTCTCCAGGCTCGTGGAGCTGCATCTGCGCTTCCACGGATACGGCGACGGGGAATGGACCGACTCCGCGGTGCGCAGGTATGTGCGGGACGCGGGGCCGCTGCTGGGCCGGCTGCACAAGCTGACGCGCTCCGACTGCACGACGCGGAACAAGCGCAAGGCGAACGCCCTGTCGCGCACCTACGACGGGCTCGAGGAGCGCATCGGGCAGCTGCAGGAGCAGGAGGAGCTGGAGGCGATCCGGCCCGACCTGGACGGCAACGAGATCATGCAGATCCTGGGTGTGGGGCCCGGGCCGGTGATCGGCAAGGCCTACTCGTTCCTGCTGGAGTTGAGGCTGGAGAACGGCCCGATGGGGCGCGATGCCGCGGTCGCCGCCCTCAAGGAGTGGTGGGCCGCACAAGGGTGAGGAGCCCGCCGTGTTTCACGTGAAACATGGTGCCGGGCGCCGGAGGGTGAGCCAAGGCAGTCGGTGAGGGGCGATGTTTCACGTGAAACATCGCCCCTCACTCGTTGATGTGGGCGCGCTGGAGCGCGATGCTCACCCGCCGCCGATGAATCATGGCCATCGAGACGATGGCGTAGAGCACGGCGACGCTGAGCACCACGACGACGGACCGCCCGTCAGGGGGGAGTGCGAGGGCGGACACTCCGGCGGCGGCGACGAAGGCGACGTTGAACAACACGTCATAGAGCGAGAAGACCCGGCCGCGATAAGCGTCGTCCACGGAGGTCTGCACCTCGGTATCCGTCGCGATCTTTGCTCCCTGGGTCACCAGCCCCAGAACGAATGCCGCCACCAGCATCGGGCCGGGGGTGAACGGGAGCCCCAATGCAGGCTCCAGGACAGCGGCTGCCCCGGCGCACCCCGCCATCCACCCGTACCGCCCGAAGCGTCCGACCGCCCACGGGGACGTGAGGGCAGCGACGAAGTACCCCGCCGCTGACGCGCCGAGCGCGAGCCCGAGGAGGGCGAGACCGTCGGACTCGCTGTCGGACCATGCGTAGCGGCACAGCATCAGCACCATCACCGTCAGCGCTCCGTAGCAGAAGCGGAGCACCGTTATGGCCGCAAGCGCGTGCGCCGCGTCCCTTCGCTCGGCCAGATGGCGCAACCCTGCGACGAGCCCCCGGGCGGTGGTGCCGAGTGCCTCGCGAAGTGGCACATGGTGCAGGTCCCGGTCCGGTCCGAGGAGCGTGCGGGGCAAGGCCAGGGAGGCTACCGCCGAGAGGAGGTAGAGGACGGCGCCCAGCATGACCACGGCGGCATCGGACCCGTCCGTCAGTAGCTGGATGCCCAGGGCGAGGCCACCGCCCGCAGTGGCGGACAGCGTGCCGGCCGTCGGGGAGAGGGAGTTGGCGAGGACGAGCCGCTCGGTGTCGACGACGCGAGGGAGCGCTGCCGAGAGCCCGGCCAGCACGAAACGGTTGACGGCGGTGACGCAGAGCGCGGAGGCGTAGAAGAGCCAGTCCGGTACGGAACTCAGGAGCAGCAGGGCCGTGCAGCAGGCCAGCGCGGCGCGCAGCAGGTTCCCGTACAGGAAGACCTGGCGGCGGGGCCAGCGGTCGAGCAGGACTCCTGCGAACGGGCCGATCAGCGAATAGGGGAGCAGCAGCACGGCCATGGCGGAGGCGATGGCACCCGGTGTGGTCTGGTTCTCCGGCGAGAAGACGACGTACGTGGCGAGCGCGACCTGATAGACGCCGTCAGCCGACTGGGAGAGAAGTCGTACGGCGAGCAGGCGACGGAAGTTCCGAAGGCGCAGGAGTACGCCCAGATCACGCACGACAGGCATGTGTGCAAGGGTCACACATGCGGGGGGCCTCCGGGCGGATTGCCCGGGGACCCCCCGACATGGACAGGCGTGAAGCAGTGATCCGCCGGATCAGCGCTCGACGTCGCCGGCGATGAACTTCTCGACGTTCTCGCGGGCCTCGTCGTCGAAGTACTGGACCGGCGGGGACTTCATGAAGTACGAGGAGGCCGAGAGGATCGGGCCGCCGATGCCGCGGTCCTTGGCGATCTTCGCGGCGCGCACGGCGTCGATGATGACACCGGCGGAGTTCGGGGAGTCCCAGACCTCGAGCTTGTACTCCAGGTTCAGCGGAACGTCACCGAAGGCGCGGCCCTCGAGGCGCACGTACGCCCACTTGCGGTCGTCCAGCCAGGCCACGTAGTCCGAGGGGCCGATGTGGACGTTGTCCGCACCGAGCTCGCGGTCACGGATCTGCGAGGTGACGGCCTGCGTCTTCGAGATCTTCTTGGACTCCAGGCGCTCACGCTCGAGCATGTTCTTGAAGTCCATGTTGCCGCCGACGTTCAGCTGCATCGTGCGGTCCAGGACGACGCCCCGGTCCTCGAAGAGCTTCGCCATCACGCGGTGCGTGATGGTGGCGCCGACCTGGGACTTGATGTCGTCGCCGACGATCGGGACACCGGCCTCGGTGAACTTGTCGGCCCACTCCTTGGTGCCGGCGATGAACACCGGGAGAGCGTTGACGAACGCGACCTTGGCGTCGATGGCGCACTGCGCGTAGAACTTCGCAGCCACCTCGGAACCGACGGGCAGGTAGCAGACAAGGACGTCGACCTGCTTGTCCTTGAGGATCTGGACGATGTCGACGGGGGCGTCCGCCGACTCCTCGATCGTCTCGCGGTAGTACTTGCCCAGGCCGTCGTGGGTGTGGCCGCGCTGAACGGTCACGCCGGTGTTCGGCACGTCGGCGATCTTGATGGTGTTGTTCTCACTGGCGCCGATGGCGTCCGCGAGGTCGAGGCCGACCTTCTTCGCGTCGACGTCGAAGGCGGCGACGAACTCGACGTCGCTCACGTGGTACTCGCCGAACTGAACGTGCATCAGACCGGGCACCTTGCCGGCCGGATCGGCGTCCTTGTAGTACTCGACGCCCTGCACCAGCGAGGCGGCGCAGTTGCCCACGCCGACGATGGCTACGCGAACCGAACCCATGCCGATTGCTCCCTGTGTGTTCTCGGTGTTCCCCGATGACGCCTTGCGGGTCTGCGGGGATATCACTTGGTGTCGTCGGACGGATCCGGCCGGGTGTCGTCCCGGTGCCGGGGCAGGCCGCCCGTCTCTCCTGATGTGTCGTGCTGAGCGGAGCCCTCGGGCGAGGATCGTCGCTGATCCCGTCCCGACCGCTCGCTCTCGATGAGCTCGTTCAGCCAGCGCACTTCGCGCTCCACGGACTCCATGCCGTGCCGCTGCAGCTCAAGCGTGTAGTCATCGAGTCGTTCACGGGTGCGGGCGAGAGAGGCGCGCATCTTTTCGAGGCGCTCCTCCAGCCTGCTGCGGCGTCCTTCGAGCACGCGCATCCGCACCTCGCGCTCCGTCTGTCCGAAGAAGGCGAACCGAGCCGCGAAGTGCTCGTCCTCCCAGGAGTCCGGACCGGTGTGCGAGAGCAGCTCCTCGAAGTGCTCCTTACCTTCTGCCGTCAACCGGTAGACGATCTTGGCGCGGCGCCCGGCCAGCGAGGACGAGGGGGCGACCCCACGGCCTGTGGCAGGTGGCTGTGCCGGAACACTTCCCGGTTCCTCGATCAACCAGCCGTTGGCGACCAGCGTCTTGAGGCAGGGGTAGAGGGTGCCGTAGCTGAAGGCGCGGAAGATCCCCAGCGACGTGTTGAGGCGCTTGCGCAGCTCGTACCCGTGCATGGGTGACTCGCGGAGCAGGCCGAGTACGGCGAATTCGAGGATGCCGGAGCGTCTGCTCATCCTTCGCCTCCTCCTCCGCCTGGTACATCCACGGGCTGTCGGACCCACCTTATGCCGTGCTGATGTATCGACTCGATACATCAGCACGATAGATCGGCCCG
The DNA here is from genome assembly GCF_044757505.1 of Streptomyces sp. NPDC091271. Taxonomy (NCBI): domain Bacteria; kingdom Bacillati; phylum Actinomycetota; class Actinomycetes; order Kitasatosporales; family Streptomycetaceae; genus Streptomyces; species Streptomyces sp. NPDC091271. The sequence continues at coordinate 413,585 of NZ_JBIVVD010000006.1, forward strand.
CGATGTTCGACAAGGGGAGGGTTCGTGAGCGGCGTCACATCCCCGATTCATAGGGAGTGACTTGCGTAATTTGGGGTGAAGTTCGGTCCCCGGAGGTTTTTGACCGTGCGTAGTCTGTGCGGCATGCAGACCACCGGGAACCGTGAGACGCCGTCGAGCGTCAGTCATCGCGGACTGTCGGATGTACTGCGGGTGAGCCTTCCGCACGGCTCGTCCGTAATTCGGGGGGACCGGATCTCAACTGCCGCTTCCAGGCGCTCTTGCCTGCCCGAGGAGTAGTCGTTCGATGAGCGAGCACCGTCGCAAAACGCCGCAACCGCAAGGTGGCGGGCGCGCAGCGGCCAGACGAGCCGCCCAACAGCCTGCTGGACGCCGCACCGATTCGTCACGCAGAGCCACCTCAGCATCACCTTCCGAAGCGCAGGGCGAGGATCCGTCGTACGGCGGCCGCGCCGAGGCCCGTCGAGCCGCCCAGCGCGGCGGGAGCAGGCGGCGGGGAGGTGGCGACAGCAGTGGTCACGAGGGCCGTGGCCGGGGTCGCGCCGACTCCGGCAAGAAGCGCTTCATCGACTACCCGCGGGCCGGTAAGTACGGCTTCCGCCGCTGGGTGCCGTCGTGGAGGCTGGTCTCCGGCCTGTGCCTGGGCTTCCTGGGCCTGATGATGGGGGCGGCCGGGCTCGCGTACGCGCTGGTGGTGCCGCCCGAGGTCCAGAGCCTCGCCAAGGCGCAGAACAACGTCTACTACTGGGACGACAACACACAGATGGTCGCCACCGGCGGTTCCGTCAACCGCCAGGAGATCGATTACGCCCAGATCCCCGAAGCGATGCGGAACGCTGTCATCTCGGCCGAGAACAAGTCGTTCGAGTCCGACAGGGGCATCGACCCCATGGGTATCGCCCGCGCCTTCTGGAACATGGCCCGGGGAGGAGAGACCCAGGGCGGTTCCACGATCACTCAGCAGTACGTGAAGAACTCCATGCTTTCCCAGGACCAGACCCTGAGCCGGAAGGTCAAGGAACTCTTCATCACGCTCAAGGTCGGTGAGACGAGAGGTAAGAAGGAGGTCATGGCGGGTTACCTCAACGTCTCCTACTACGGACGGAATGCGTCGGGGCTTCAGGCGGCGGCGCGTACGTACTACGGCAAGGACGCCGAGAAGCTCAACGCGAGCGAGTGCGCCTTCCTGGCGACGCTGCTCAAGGGCGCGAGCTACTACGACCCAGCGGGTGCCCCCGACGTGGACCGGGTGAACGCGACAGCGGCGAAGAACCTCGAGCGGGCCAAGAAGCGCTGGAGCTGGATCCTCGACGAGGAGGTCAAGGACGGCCGGCTGAGCGCGGCAAAGCGCGCGACCTTCACCGAGTTCCCCATGCCGGATCCGCCGAAGAAGGACGCCAAGCTGGGTGGTCAGACCGGATACCTGGTCGACCTCGCCACGAAGTACTTCCTCGCGCACAACGACGAGGGCGTCACCGAGAAGGAACTGGCCCAGGGCGGCTACGAGATCCACACGACCTTCAGCAAGAAGAAGGTCTCGGAGCTCGAGAAGTCGATCAAGAAGGTGTACGACGCCAAGATCGACCCTGAGAAGCGACCCGACAAGGACACGCACGTCGAGTTCGGTGGTGCGTCGGTGGACACCAAGACGGGCGCCATCATCGCCACGTACGGCGGTCAGGACGCGACGCAGCACTACACCAACAACGCCGACGCGACCGGTGCGCAGGTCGGTTCGACGTTCAAGCCGTTCGTGCTGGCGGCCGCCATGGAGCACGGGAAGCGCGATCCCGACGGTGGCGAGGAGCAGACCGACTCGGAGCGTACGCCCGTCTCGCCGAAGAGCATCTACAACGGCGACAACAAGCTGAAGATCAATCAGTACAACGGTCAGGTCTGGCAGAACAAGGAAGGCAAGGAGTGGCTCCAGACGAACGACGGAGACCACGACTACGGAGACATCACCCTCCGCTACGCCATGCAGGAGTCGGCCAACTCCCCCTATGTCCAGCTCGGCATGGACGTCGGCACCGACAAGGTGAAGGAGGCCGCCGTGAAGGCGGGGCTGCGCGACGACGAGTACATGGCGGACTCGAACTTCCCCTCGTTCTCCATCGGGACGTCCTCGCCGAGCGCCATCCGGATGGCCGGCGCGTACTCCACCTTCGCCACCAGCGGCAAGCAGCGGGAGCCCTTCTCGGTCACCGAGGTCAAGCACAGGGGCGACGTCATCTACCAGCACGACGCGGTGACCAAGCAGGCGTTCCCCAGCAGGGTTGCGGACAACGTCACCGACGTGCTGAAGAACGTCGTCGAGAACGGGACGGGTACGCCGGCCCAGATCCCAGGGCGTGACGTGGCCGGCAAGACCGGTACGACGGACGGCAACAAGTCGGCGTGGTTCGTCGGCTACACCCCGCAGATCTCGACGGCCGTCAGCATGTTCCGGATGGACGACGACGAGACGAAGAAGGACCGCGAGTTCCTGGAGATGTACGGCACGGGTGGCGAGAAGTCGATCCACGGAGCCTCGTTCCCGGCGCAGATCTGGCAGGACTACATGACCGACGCGGTGAAGGGCACGAAGGTCGTGAACTTCCCGAAGCCGGAACCGATCGGCGAGAGGCTCTACGGCGGCGGCGCGGTCAGCCCCAGCCCGACGCCGAGCCCGACGCCTTCGCCTTCGGAGTCCAGCAAGGAGCCGACGCCGTCTGCCACACCGTCGTCCCCGACGGCTTCGCCGAGCGAGACGTGCGCGCCGCTCGACTGGGAGTGCAGGAACAACCAGGACGGCGGGACCACCGACGGCAACGGCAACGGCAACGGCAACGGCAACGAAGGGACCACCGACGGGTCGACCGACGGTGGGACGGACACCGGTGCCACCGACGGCGGGACGGACACCGGGACGACCGAAGGAACGACCGAGGGCACGACCGAGGGCGAGGAGAACGGCCGAGGCGGGATCTTCGGCGGCGGCGGTTAGCACCCCTCAGGGCGGCGTGGATCACACCCCGCGCCCTCCGGGAGCCCTGTGAGGGCCCTCCGGGCACGTACAAGAGGGCCGTCGGCACCTGGCAGGTGCCGGCGGCCCTTCGTGTGTCCCGGACGCGGGCAACGCCCGTACACAGCCCCGTACGGCAGGATGTGCGGCATGCCAAGCGCAGAAGACACGAGCGTGCACCAGGAGCCGTCCGTCGTACCGCCCACGCGACAGGACGAGATCGCCGCAGCGGGCAGCGAACTGATCGGCGGGCCCGCGGGCCGCTGGGCACGGTTCGGATCGGGACCGCTCACACCGGTGCGCGTCATCGCGCTCGCGGCGATCGGGATGTTCGCGCTCGGCATGGTGCAGAAGATCCCCTGCTACAACTGGGCGTGGTTCCGCGGAACCAGCTCGCAGTACGCGCACGCGTGCTACTCGGACATCCCGCACCTCTATGTCGGACGCGGCTTCGCCGACGGCCTCGTGCCGTACTTCGACCGGCTGAGCGGCGACATGGCGTACCTCGAGTACCCCGTCCTCACCGGCCTCTTCATGCAGGTCGCGTCCTGGCTGACGCTCACGCCGTCCTCGGACCCCGCACAGCAGCGCGAGCAGATGTACTGGATGGTCAACGCGGGCATGCTGATGATCTGCGCCGTGATCCTCGCGGTGTGTGTCGCCCGTACGCACCGGCGCCGCCCCTGGGACGGTCTGCTGGTGGCCCTCGCACCCGCGCTCGCGCTCACCGCGACGATCAACTGGGACCTGCTCGCCGTCGCGCTGACAGCCGCCGCGATGCTCATGTGGTCGCGCGGCAGGAGCGTGGCCTTCGGCATCCTCATCGGCCTCGCCACCGCCGCGAAGCTCTACCCCGTACTGCTCCTCGGGCCCCTGCTGGTGCTGTGCTGGAGGGCCGGGAGGTGGCGGGAGTACGGAACGGCGCTCCTCGGCGCGGCCACGGCCTGGCTGGTGGTCAACCTGCCGGTGATGCTGTACGCCCCCGAGGGGTGGAAGAAGTTCTACACGTTCAGCCAGGAACGGCAGATCGACTACGGCTCGTTCTGGCTGATCATCACCCAGCGGACCGGCCGGCCCATCGACGTGGACACGGTGAACACGGCCTCGGTGCTGCTGATGGCCGTGCTGTGCGCGGGCATCGCGGGGCTGGCACTGACCGCCCGGCACCGGCCGCGCTTCGCCCAGCTGGCGTTCCTCGTGGTGGCCGCCTTCATCCTGACGAACAAGGTCTACTCACCGCAGTACGTGCTCTGGCTGATCCCTCTGGCCGCGCTCGCCAGGCCTCGCTGGCGGGACTTCCTCGTCTGGCAGGCCTGCGAGGTCATGTACTTCCTGGGGATCTGGTTCTACCTCGCGTACACGACGAGCGGCGACAAGCACCAGGGACTGCCCCAGGAGGGCTATCAGGTCGCTATCGCCCTGCACCTGGCGGGAACGCTCTACCTCTGCGCCCTGATCGTCAGGGACATCCTGAGGCCGGAGCGGGATCCCGTGAGGCTCGACGGTTCCGACGATCCGTCCGGCGGGGCGCTCGACGGGGCGCCGGACCGGAAGGCATTCCTGCAGGTGCGCCCTCATCCGGACCAGCACACAGCACCCGCGGTCGAGGGACCGCGGGTGGAGTGGGGCACTGGCGGGAGGACGGCTTCCGACTGAGGGAGGGCCGGGGCTACCGGTCCACGAGGCGGTCGAACTGGGTGGTGGTGTGGCGCAGGTGGGCCACCAGTTCGTCGCCGACCCTCGGCTCCTGGGCGTCCGAGGGCACGAAGAGGATCGACACCTGCATGTGCGGCGGCTCGGCGAACCAGCGCTGCTTGCCCGCCCAGACGAACGGCGACAGGTTGCGGTTGACCGTGGCCAGCCCGGCGCGCGCGACGCCCTTGGCCCGCGGCATCACTCCGTGCAGGGCCTTCGGGGCCTCCAGGCCGACGCCGTGGGAGGTTCCGCCGGCGACGACCACCAGCCATCCGTCGGACGCGGCCTTCTGCTGGCGGTAGCCGAAACGGTCCCCCTTGACCACGGGCGTGACGTCGAGCACCGCGCCGCGGTACTCCGTCGCCTCGTGGTCGCCGAGCCAGAGCCGTGTGCCGATGCGCGCGCGGAAGTGGGTCTGCGGGAACTGCTGCCGCAGCCGCGCCAGCTCCTCGGCCCGCAGATGGCTGACGAACATCGTGTGCAGCGGCAGCCGGGCGGCGCGCAGGCGGTCCATCCAGGTGATGACCTCCTCGACCGCGTCGGACCCGTCCGTGCGGTCGAGCGGCAGGTGCAGCGCGAAGCCTTCGAGGCGTACGTCCTCGATGGCCGCGTGGAGCTGGCCCAGCTCCTCCTCCTTCACACCGTGGCGCTTCATCGAGCTCATGCACTCGATGACGACGCGCGCGCCGACCAAGGCGTGCACACCGTCCACGGAGGAGACGGAACGGATCACGCGGTCGGGCAGCGGAACCGGCTCCTCGCCCCGGCGGAAGGGCGTCAGCACCAGCAGGTCGCCGCTGAACCAGTCCTTGATGCGAGCGGCCTCGTACGTGGTCCCGACGGCCAGCGTGTCGGAGCCGAAGCGGATCGCCTCGTCGGCCAGGCGCTCGTGTCCGAAGCCGTAGCCGTTGCCCTTGCAGACGGGCACGAGGCCCGGGAACTGGTCCAGGACGGACTTCTGGTGCGCCCGCCAGCGCGCGGTGTCGACGTAGAGGGAGAGCGCCATGGCCGGCCCGGAACCTTTCTGGTGGCTGCGGTGTGGGTGAGAGAGGGGAGGAGCTGATGGATGGTGGTCAGGATGCGCTCAGCGGCGCGACATGTACATATCGAGCGCCTTGTGCAGCAGCTTGTTGAGGGGGAAGTCCCACTCGCCGACGTACTCGACGGCTTCCCCGCCCGTGCCGACCTTGAACTGGATCAGGCCGAAGAGGTGGTCGGTCTCGTCCAGCGAGTCGCTGATGCCGCGCAGGTCGTAGACGGTCGCGCCCATCGCGTACGAGTCGCGGAGCATCCGCCACTGCATGGCGTTCGAGGGGCGCACCTCGCGGCCGATGTTGTCCGAGGCGCCGTAGGAGTACCAGACGTGTCCGCCGACGACGAGCATCGTGGCTGCGGACAGGTTCACACCGTTGTGCCGGGCGAAGTAGAGCCGCATGCGGTTCGGGTCCTCGGAGTTGAGCACCGACCACATGCGCTGGAAGTACGAGAGCGGGCGCGGCCGGAAGTGGTCGCGCACGGCGGTGATCTCGTACAGCCGCTGCCATTCGGCGAGGTCCTCGTAGCCGCCCTGGACCACCTCGACGCCGGCCTTGTCGGCCTTCTTGATGTTGCGCCGCCAGAGCTGGTTGAAGCCCTTGAGCACGTCCTCGAGGGAGCGGTTGGCCAGCGGCACCTGGAAGACGTAGCGGGGCTGGACGTCGCCGAAGCCGGCGCCGCCGTCCTCACCCTGCTGCCAGCCCATCTTCCGCAGCCGGTCCGAGACCTCGAAGGCGCGCGGCTCGATGTGGCTGGCCTCGACGTCACGCAGCCGCTTCACGTCGGGGTCCTGGATGCCGGACTTGATGGCGGCCGAGTCCCAGCGGCGGATGACCACGGGAGGGCCCATCTTGACCGAGAAGGCACCCTGCTGCTTCAGGTGGGCGAGCATCGGCTGGAGCCACTCGTCCAGATTCGGGGCGTACCAGTTGATGACCGGGCCCTCGGGGAGGTACGCGAGGTAGCGCTTGATCTTGGGCAGCTGGCGGTAGAGCACCAGCCCGGCACCGACCATCTCGCCGTTCTTGTCGAACCAGCCCAGGTTCTCCGAGCGCCATTCGGTTTTCACGTCAGCCCACGCCGGGACCTGGCAGTGACTGGCCGAGGGCAGACTCTGGATGTACGCCAGATGCTGCTCTCGGCTGATGGTCCTCAGGGTCAGGCTCATGCGGGGCGCTCCTCGGCAGGTGTGTCCCCATCGGTCAGGGGCTCCGGCTCTCGCGCCGAAGCCTACTGTGACCGAGGGGCGCCCGGTCCGGCCCGTCAGGACCGCACCGGGCGCCACCCCCGCGGGATTGCCCGGCCGCGCACCGCGTGGGACGGCCGGCCCCGGCTCTGCCGGTCAGGTGACGACGCCGCCGAAGAGGCCGCCGTGCGCCATACCGAGGTAGAAGCCGACGGCGGACGCGCCGATCCCCATGATCAGGCCGAACCGCTCCCAGGTGGTCCTGGAGATGTACTGCCCGTAGACGCCGGTCAGGATGCCGATCAGCCCCGCCCACGAGCTCAGCAGGTGGAGGCTGTGGAACATCGCCGTCACGAACGCGAGGACGCCGAGGACCCCGGTCACCACCATCAGCGTTTCCTGGAGCGGGTGCGGCTTGCCGTCCGTCGCGAAGAGGGAGCCGGTGGACGGACGGGCATTGGCCACCCGGCTCGGTGCGGGCCGGCTGCCGGCAGGTCGGACTGTCTGTGCCATGGAGTACCTCCTGGCGGGAAGGGCGGTGCGATGTAGCGCCTCTCACACCGCATCTGTCTTGATTGTGCGCCCTGAACACCGGATTTCAACCGGAAGCCGGTCTGCGGGTAGTCTGTACGGTCTGCACCGGTGTCTGCCTTGAGCCAGCACTGCGGCCCCCCTCAATTCTGAAGACGGGCGTTGTCAGTGGCGGCTGTTTTACTCGGAGACACTGATGCTTACGCATCACGACCCTCCTGCCACGGAACGACCGTGGCCGCTGAGTCCAAAGGAGGTGGGTTCCACATGCGTCACTACGAGGTGATGGTCATCCTCGACCCCGATCTCGAGGAGCGAGCAGTCTCCCCGTTGATCGAGAACTTCCTCTCCGTCGTCCGTGAGGGCAACGGAAAGGTCGAGAAGGTCGACACCTGGGGCCGTCGTCGTCTCTCTTACGAGATCAAGAAGAAGCCTGAGGGCATCTACTCGGTCATCGACCTGCAGGCCGAGCCTGCGGTCGTCAAGGAGCTCGACCGACAGATGAACCTGAACGAGTCGGTCCTCCGGACCAAGGTCCTCCGTCCCGAGACCCACTGAGCATCTAGCTCAGCGGTCATCGGGTTCGAGTAGCAAGCAGCCAGAAGCAATCCCCGCCGAGAGGTTCACCCATGGCAGGCGAGACCGTCATCACGGTCGTCGGCAATCTCGTCGACGACCCCGAGCTGCGCTTCACCCCGTCCGGTGCGGCGGTCGCGAAGTTCCGTGTCGCGTCCACTCCCCGCATCTTCGACCGTCAGACCAATGAGTGGAAGGACGGCGAAGGCCTGTTCCTCACCTGCTCGGTCTGGCGTCAGGCGGCGGAGAACGTCGCGGAGTCGCTTACGCGAGGCATGCGCGTCGTCGTGCAGGGCCGGCTCAAGCAGCGGTCCTACGAGGACCGTGAGGGCGTCAAGCGCACGGTCTACGAGCTGGATGTCGAGGAAGTCGGCCCCAGCCTGAAGAGCGCCACGGCCAAGGTCACCAAGACCACAGGTCGCGGTGGTCAGGGCGGCGGTCAGGGTGGATACGGCGGCGGCCAGCAGGGTGGCGGCAACTGGGGCGGCGGTCCCGGTGGCGGTGGTCAGCAGGGCGGCGGCGGTGCTCCCGCCGACGACCCGTGGGCCACCAACGCACCGGCCGGCGGCCAGCAGGGCGGGGGCCAGCAGGGCGGCGGGGGCGGCTGGGGCGGAAGCTCCGGTGGCTCCGGCGGTTCCGGCGGCGGCTACTCGGACGAGCCGCCCTTCTAGGGCTGCTCGTACCCCACTTCTTGATCACACAGGAGAAACACCATGGCGAAGCCGCCTGTGCGCAAGCCTAAGAAGAAGGTCTGCGCGTTCTGCAAGGACAAGACCCAGTACGTGGACTACAAGGACACGAACATGCTGCGGAAGTTCATTTCCGACCGCGGCAAGATCCGTGCCCGCCGCGTCACCGGCAACTGCACGCAGCACCAGCGTGACGTCGCCACGGCAGTCAAGAACAGCCGTGAGATGGCGCTGCTGCCCTACACGTCCACCGCGCGATAAGGGAAGGGTGACCGAATCATGAAGATCATCCTCACCCACGAGGTCACTGGCCTCGGTGCCGCCGGTGACGTCGTGGACGTCAAGGACGGGTACGCCCGTAACTACCTGGTTCCGCGTGGCTTTGCCATTCGCTGGACCAAGGGTGGCGAGAAGGACGTGGCGCAGATCCGCCGCGCCCGCAAGATCCACGAGATCGCGACGATCGAGCAGGCCAACGAGATCAAGGCCAAGCTCGAGACCGTGAAGGTCCGTCTGGCTGTTCGCTCCGGCGACGCCGGCCGCCTCTTCGGTTCCGTCACCCCGGCTGACATCGCCTCGGCGATCAAGTCCGCCGGTGGTCCGGACGTCGACAAGCGTCGCGTCGAGCTCGGCTCGCCGATCAAGACGCTCGGCGGATACCAGGTGTCCGTCCGTCTGCACCCCGAGGTTGCCGCGAAGCTCGGTATCGAGGTCGTTGCTGCCTAAGGGCACAGCTCAGCAGAGCTAGGTGAAGGGCCGCACCCCTGGGTGCGGCCCTTCGTCGTTTCACGTGAAACGACGGCTGCGGTCTCACGCGACGGAGCGGTTTCACGTGAAACAGAGCACCTCGGTTCCTGCTCAGCTGGACGCGGGTTCAGCGCGTGGCTCCGGTCACGATCCAGCGGCCGGACCGCATACGCATCCACAGTGTCACCAGCCGGACGGTCATCATCAGTGTCATTGCCCCCCAGAGAGCGGTGAGGCCTCCCCCGAAGCTGGGGACGAGGAGAGCGGCAGGAGCGAAGACGGCGAGGGTCAGGACCATGGCCCAGGCGAGGTAGCGGCCGTCCCCTGCTCCCATGAGCACGCCGTCGAGAACGAAGACCACCCCGGAGATCGGCTGGGAGAGAGCCACGACCAGCAGAGCCGGCAGCAGGGTGTCCTGTACGGAGGTGTCGCCCGTGAACAGCGGGACGAAGAGAGGCCGGGCGAGCATGATGACCACCCCGAGGACCACTCCCGAGCCGATCCCCCACTGGACCATCCGGCGGCAGGCGTCGCGGGCGCCCTTGGCGTCGTCCGCGCCTAGGTAGCGGCCGATGATGGCCTGCCCTGCGATGGCGATGGCGTCGAGCGCGAAGGCCGTGAGGCTCCAGAGGGACAGGATGATCTGGTGCGCGGCGATATCCGTGTCGCCGAGGCGGGCGGCGACAGCGGTCGCGATCATCAGGACCGCCCTCAGCGAAAGCGTACGGATCAGGAGAGGTACGCCTGCCTGGGCGCTCGCTCGGATGCCCGCCACGTCGGGGCGCAGCGATGCCCCGTGGCGACGCGCTCCACGGACGACGACGATCAGGTAGACGAGCGCCATGCCCACCTGGGCGATGACGGTGCCCCAGGCGGATCCGGCGATCCCCAGCCCGGCCCCGTAGACGAGCCCGGCGTTGAGGGCTCCATTGGCCGCGAACCCGCCGATGGCGACGTAGAGCGGTGTCCGGGTGTCCTGCAGTCCGCGCAGGACGCCCGTCGCCGCGAGCACCACGAGCATGGCGGGGATGCCGAGACTGGAGATCCGCAGATACGTGGTGGCGTACGGGGTCGCGGTGTCGGAGGCGCCGAAGATGTCGACCATCCACGGTGCCAGCGGGAGGGTGACGGCGACGACAGCGGCACCGATCAGCAGGGCGAGCCAGATGCCGTCCATGCCTTGGCGGATGGCGGACGCCAGATCTCCTGCGCCGACCTGGCGGGCTACCGCGGCTGTGGTGGCGTAGGCGAGGAAGACGAAGACGCTCACCGCGGTCGTCAGAAGGGCAGCGGCGACCGCCAGGCCGGCCAGTTGCGGGGTGCCGAGATGGCCGACGATGGCGCTGTCGACCATGACGAAGAGGGGCTCGGCAACGAGCGCGCCGAAGGCCGGGACGGCTAGTGCGATGATCTCGCGGTCGTGCCGACGGCGGGAGGGCGGCTGTGCCGTGTGCGCCTGGGTCATGGGGTAAATCTAATCTTCCACAGGTAAGAGATGCAATGCAGTTGAGATCCTTACCTTGCCTTGGTTTCTTGGTTGGCTGGAAGACCGCTTCCCATGATCTTGAGCTGAGGGCAAAAGTTTTTCTCCCCCACAGCCGGTGGATTGAAAAACGGCAGGTCAAGGGCCTCTTTGGTGGACGGGTATGAGTTTGTCCACAGTGCTGTCCCCCGGTCCGTGCACAGGATCGGATGGGTTCTCCACAGCATCTGGTCCGTCATCCACATGCCCTGTGGATAACCAGATTGGCTGACGGTGCGGACCGGCCTACCGTGGTGCGGCGCCCGCACTCCGTTCCGGCATGGAAATCCGCAGAACTTGACGCGCCGGAACCGGAGTCGGGCGTCTTGTTTGTCGGTGCCGTGCCGTAAGAAAGAGTGGCACGGCTAGGTCCGCGAAGCGGACGGGAGGAGGTGGCCCGGTGAGCATTCCCGAGCCTTTGGACGATCCCTGGGCCGATGTCGGTCCCAGTGACCGTCTGCCCGTTTCCCGTCAGCGCCGCGGAGAGGGTAAGGGGCGCGACGAGCAGCACGAGCGGGGCCGGGAGAGCGGCTGGGACGGCGGTTCGTCCGGCTTCGAGCGGGTGCCTCCGCAGGATCTCGACGCCGAGCAGTCCGTCCTCGGCGGCATGCTGCTCTCCAAGGACGCCATCGCGGACGTCGTGGAGATCATCAAGGGCCATGACTTCTACCGACCGGCCCACGAGACCGTCTATACGGCGATCCTCGACCTCTACGCCAAGGGGGAGCCTGCCGACCCGATCACGGTGGCGGCCGAGCTGGTCAGGCGCGGCGAGATCACCAAGGTCGGCGGAGCCCCGTATCTGCACACGCTGGTGCAGTCCGTGCCGACCGCGGCCAACGCGTCGTACTACGCGGAGATCGTCCACGAGCGGGCTGTGCTCCGGCGTCTCGTCGAGGCCGGCACCAAGATCACCCAGATGGGATACGCGGCCGACGGCGACGTCGACGAGATCGTCAACTCCGCACAGGCCGAGATCTACGCCGTCACGGAGCAGCGCACCAGCGAGGACTACCTGCCGCTCGGCGACATCATGGAAGGTGCCCTCGACGAGATCGAGGCCATCGGTTCCCGCAGCGGCGAGATGACAGGTGTTCCGACCGGGTTCACCGATCTCGACTCCCTGACCAACGGCCTGCACCCCGGCCAGATGATCGTCATCGCTGCCCGCCCCGCCATGGGTAAGTCCACCCTCGCCCTGGACTTCGCCCGGGCCTGCTCGATCAGGAGCAACCTGCCGAGCGTGATCTTCTCCCTGGAGATGGGGCGCAACGAGATCGCGATGCGTCTGCTGTCCGCCGAGGCCCGGGTGGCGCTCCACCACATGCGCTCCGGGACGATGACCGACGAGGACTGGACGCGGCTCGCCCGTCGAATGCCGGACGTGTCGGCCGCGCCGCTCTACATCGACGATTCGCCGAACCTCTCGATGATGGAGATCCGCGCGAAGTGCCGTCGTCTCAAGCAGCGCAACGACCTCAAGCTCGTGGTCATCGACTATCTGCAGCTGATGCAGTCCGGTGGTGCCAAACGGGCGGAGAGCCGTCAGCAGGAGGTGTCGGACATGTCCCGGAACCTCAAGCTCCTCGCCAAGGAGCTCGAGGTTCCCGTCATCGCCCTGTCCCAGCTGAACCGTGGACCGGAACAGCGCACGGACAAGAAGCCGATGGTCTCCGACCTGCGTGAGTCCGGCTCCATCGAGCAGGACGCCGACATGGTGATCCTGCTGCACCGCGAGGACGCGTACGAGAAGGAGTCACCGCGCGCGGGCGAGGCGGACCTGATCGTGGCGAAGCACCGTAACGGCCCGACGGCGACGATCACCGTGGCCTTCCAGGGGCACTACTCCCGCTTCGTGGACATGGCCCAGACCTGACGGTCCAGTTCACTCCGTCACGGGAAGGCACTCGGCGAGCAGGCCGACGATGTCGCGCCAGGCTCGCTGCGCGTGCTGCGGGTGGTAGCCGACGCCGGGGAGCACGGTCTGGTCCACCGGCGGGTGGTGGAAGGCGTGCAGGGCCCCGCCGTAGACCACGAGTCGCCAGTCGACGCCCGCGGCCTGCATCTCGGCGGCGAAAGCGTCCCGTTGCTCAGGGGGCATGATCGGGTCCTCCGATCCGACCCCCGCCCACACGGGGCAACGAATGCCCGCCGCCTCGCCCGGGCGGCCCGTGGTCAGGGCGTTGACCGTCCCGATCGCGCGCAGGCCGACGCCGTCACGCCCGAGTTCCAGCGCGATCGCGCCCCCGGTGCCGTAGCCGACCGCGGCGATCCGGTCGGGGTCGGTCCGTGGTTCGGCGCGCAGCACGTCCAGGGCCGCGTGGCCGATGCCCCGCATCCGGGCGGGATCGGCGAGCAGAGGGGTCACGCGCGCCAGCATCTCCTGCGGGTCGGTGAACCAGCGCCCGCCGTGGAGGTCGAAGGCCAGCGCCACGTAACCCAGTTCGGCGAGGGCGTCCGCCCGGCGGCGCTGGAAGTCGTTCAGGCCCGGCCCTTCCGGACCGATCAGGACCGCGGGCCGGCGGCCGGCACCGGCGGGGAGCGCGAGGTGCCCGATCATCGTCAAGCCGTCGGCGGGGTAGCGGACCGTGCGCGTGGTGACTGTCGTCATGAGACGGGACTGTAGTGACGGCCGAGCCCGGCCGGGCCGGTCTTAGCCCCGGGCAGAACGGTGCAGGACGCTCTGCCGGTACAGGACGCTCTGCCGGTACAGGTTCGCCGACAGCGAGGGAGAGCGCCGGTCGGACGGTGCATCGCGTCACTGCCGCTCTGCGCCGTCGTGGCAGTGGGGCGAGGCAGATCGATCCAGGTCGGCGGCCTTGAGCGTGCGCCGGGCGAGGACGTCCTCGCGGCGGTCCTCCATCTGCCGCAACGCGTCCTTGCGGTCCCGCCTGGAGAGACGGTCCAGGTACAGGTGGCCGATGAGGTGATCGACTTCGTGCTGGAGGCACCGGGCGAAGTAGCCCTGCCCCTCGATGACGAGAGGGTTGCCGCCCATGTCGAAGCCGCGGGCGACGACGTGATCGGGGCGGGGCACCGGCATGACGGCGCCGGGCACGGACAGGCAGCCCTCGTGCTCGTCGGCGAGTCGGCGACTGCCCGGGTCGATCCGGTCCAGGACCGGGTTGACGATGTGACCTACGTGCCGGACCCCGTAGTCGTCCGGACAGTCGTACACGAACAGTCTCAGGCCGACCCCGACTTGATTGGCGGCCAGGCCGGCACCCTCTGCCACGTGCATGGTCCGGAACATGTCGTCGATCAACGCGGACAACTCGGGGGAGCCGAACTCGGTCACCTCCCGGCACGGACGGCTCAGTACCTCCTCGCCCACCATGGTGATCCGACGCACCGAACCCCGTTCGGCCTCCGGTGGCAGACCCGGATACGAGTCGGTGGGCCGGCCCTGCACACGGACTCGCCGGTCGACGGGACCGGGCCCTTCGTGACGAACGGACATAGTCATCTCCTGTCTGCGCAGGCCACGGACGCCGTGGCGCCGCTGACGCCTCATGTCTCCGTCAAGGACTGCTGCTTGCCAAGTGCTTTGCAAAGTAGCAGAATTTGCAAAGTGACTGAAGATGACCTCAACACCCCGCCCGGTCGGACAAGCGGCACCGGAGACGAGCTGCGTGTGCACGAGGTCCGCACAGCCCTCCTTGAACTGCTCACCGAAGTCGGTACGGTCACGGCGACCGAAGCGGCCGCCCGGCTGGGCTACAGCTCCGGCCTCTGCTCGTTCCACCTGCGCCAGCTCGCACGCCATGGGTACATCGAGGAGGCACCCCACGACGGGGGCCGCGCACGTCCGTGGCGTCTGCGGCGAAAGGACCCAGCTGCCGGCGGGTCCACGGAGGACCAGTTCGGCGCCCTGGCCCGAGGGCTGGAGGACGAGAGCTGGCAGCGGTGGCTGTCCCAGCGGGACGGGGCACCGCCCGAGTGGCGCCGCGACGAAGCCTTCAGCGCGGTTGCCTACCTGACCCCCGAAGAGATGAGCCAGGTCGCGAAGGTGGTGCGACGGGCACTCGCGCCCTACCAGGACCGCGAACAACGCCCCCTGGCGAGGCCCGACGGGGCCAGGCCGGTGGCCCTCATCACCCGGCTGTTCCCCCTGCTGCCCCACACGACGGGCGACGCCGAGCGGGACTGAGGAAGGACGCTTGCGCGACCACCGTGCCTGAAGCACTGTCGGTGACGAGGTCGACGAGCTCGTCGTCAAGACCTACCCGGAGGTCTACGGATCGGGCATGCCCCTGTTCGGCTCCGACTTCTCGGCCATCCAATTCACCTTGGAGAACGTGCGCGTCTTCGACAACGGGGTGATCGTCAGGACATACAGCCGCCCACGCTGATCAGGCGGTTCGCCCGTGGCGACGCAGGGCGGCTCCGGCGTCGGCCCCCCGGCCGTCAAATAAGTTCGTCAAGCTGATGAGGCGCGGGTCATGCTTGGGCATGACCTCTTCCGAAGCCCTGCTTCCCAGCACCCGGCGTGCTCTGCTGCACCGTGTCGCCACCGCGCAGTCCGAAGGCCGGACCCCTTCCCTCGTCGCCGCGGTGCAGAGGGAGGGGGAGATCGCCTGGAGCGGTGCCCGTAGCTGTGTGGACGGCCACGAGCCCGATGGCGACACTCAGTTCAGAATCGGCTCCATCACCAAGACGTTCACCGCTGTGCTGGTGATGCGCCTACGCGACGAGGGGTTGCTGGATCTGGACGATCCCCTGGACAAGCACCTGCCGGGCACGGATGTCGGATACCTGACCGTCTTCCAACTGCTGGGCCACAGCGGGGGCCTGGCGGCCGAGACGCCCGCCCCGTGGTGGGAGAGGACCCCGGGCTCCCTGCGGCCGGAGCTGGTGGATGTGCTCGGCGAGGGGCCGGTGATTCACCCGTCCGGCCACGGGCACCACTACTCCAACCCGGGTTACACGCTGCTCGGCTCGCTCGTGGAGAGGCTTCGCGGGGAGGCCTGGGCGGAGGTGCTGCGCCGCGAGATTCTGGAACCGCTGGGGATGGACCGTACGACCCCGGAGGCGCATGCCCCGCATGCAGGTGGCTGGGCCGTCCACCCATGGGCCGACGTCATGCTGCCCGAGCCGGCCGAGGACCTCGGACTGATGGCACCGGCCGGTCAGCTCTGGTCGACCACCACGGATCTGCTCCGCTTCGCGGCCTTCCTGGCCCAAGGCGACGAACGGGTGCTCCGTGCGTCCTCGGTCGCGGAGATGCGGACTCCCGCCGCTCCGCCCGAAGCGGGTGACTGGGCCGGGACGTACGGCCTCGGTCTTCAGGCCGTACGGCGCGGGAACCGCACGCTCCTCGGCCATTCGGGTTCGCTCCCCGGCTTCCTGGCCACGCTGTTGTTCAGCGTCGAGGACGACGTGGCGGCCGTGGTGCTCTCGAACGCCACCTCGGGCCCCCTGACCGGTGTGGTGGCCGCAGATCTCGTGCAGATCGTCGCCGACGCGGAGCCGAGGATCCCGGAGCCCTGGCGCCCGCTGCCCGAGGTCGACGAAGAGCTGCTGGCGCTGACGGGGCCCTGGTACTGGGGCACCCAGGTCCATGCCCTGAAGCTGCTCGCGGACGGGGGCCTCGAGTTTCAACCGTTGCGGGGCGCCGGTCGCGCGGCCCGGTTCCGGGCGCGCCCCGACGGGACCTGGACGGGCCTCAACGGCTACTACGCGGGGGAGACGCTCAGGGTCGTACGCGCCGATGACGGCACGGTGGACCATCTCGACCTGGGATCGTTCGTCTTCACCCGGGAGCCGTACGAGCGAAGTGCGGCTGTTCCCGGTGGGGTGGACGAGGGCGGCTGGCGAGGGCTCGCCATCTGAGCGGACCGGGTCGGTGTTTCACGTGAAACGCCTTGGTGAGCTGATCACGCCGTCAGTTCGCGTTCCAGAGGGGTACGGAAGCGTGGGGTGACCCGGGCGGCGCCCGTCCACGCCGAGAGCCGGTCCGCCTCTGCCTCGATGAGCTGTGAAGCCTCCCGCCCCACGTCGGACAGCAGGCGCCACACCGGCTCGCCGTCCGCGCGCTGGGCCCAGCCACCCACGATTTCGCCGTTGCACCACACCGTCGGGCCGATGTTGCCGGCGCGGTCGAAGAGCGCGGCTCGATGGGCGGTTGACAGGTGGAAGCCGCGGTCGGCCCAGCCCATCGCGCTCGGATCCAGACCGGGCAGCAGGGCCGCCCAGGGCTCAGGGGAGGATTCGGTGGTGAGATCCCCGGGAGCGACCCAGCCGATGGCCCCGCTGTCGAGCTGGACCTCCTCGGCGCCGACGGCAGCCAGGGCCGTGCGCGTCTCACGGACGCCCCAGCCGGTCCACCACTTCAGATCTCCTTCGGTCGCGGGACCGTAGGAGAGGAGCCAGCGCCTGGCCACTTCCGCCCGGGCCTCGGCGGGATCCGAAGCGGGCCATGGCTCGGCTGCCGTCCAGCGGAACTGGCTTGAGGTCCATGAACCGCGTGGCCGGTCCCGCCGGATGCGCCCGTCGGCGGCCAGCAACCGGATCACCCGGGTGGCGGCTCCCTGCACCGTCTCCTGCCTCGTCCCGGGGAAGACGGTGATCTTCGTGCGCAGAGCCGGTACGGCCGCCGACAGCTCGCTCCCCGTGGCGTGACCCCGAGCGGTCAGAGCGGCGAGCGTCTGGAGTTCGGTATCGGCAAGCCACCGTTCGTCCAGCCCCTGACCGTCCTCCCGCAACTGCTTGAGAAGCCGCCGGCGCTCCTTGATGGCCACGGCGCGTGCGCTCGACGCGTCGACGGCCGGTGCGGCCGCCGCGGACACGGCGAACAACGTGTTGCGCATGGAGAGCAGCCGCACCAGTGAGACGTCGTCGTAGAGCGCCCGCTCCACCGCCCCGACCCCGGGGGCGGTCAGCCGCGCGCAGACGGAGAGGAAGACCGTGGCGGCATCGGTCGCGTGCAGGGCGACGACGGCGTCCGCCACTGCGACGGCGGACGCGGTCCGCGCGGACGGGGCCAGCAGATGCCGACGGCCGAGCCTGATCCTGCGCTGCTCGTCATCGATGCGGTGCACGTGATCTCCCTGCCTGCCGAGCTGTCCGGAACTCTGCGGTTCAGAGGGTGAGTTTGAAGCCCACGTGGCTCGCGGTGAAGCCGAGCCGCTCGTAGAAACGGTGGGCGTCCGTACGGGAGGCGTCCGAGGTCAGCTGCACCAACTGGCAGTCGTTACGCCTGGATTCATCGACGGCCCACTGGATCAGCTGCGTGCCCAGGCCGCTGCCGCGCTCGTCCGCGTGGACGCGGACGGCCTCGATGACGGAGCGGGTCGCACCACGCCGGGACAGCCCGGGAACGATCGTGAGCTGGAGGGTTCCCACGACGCGGCCCTGGCGCACAGCCACGGTCAGATGCTGGTTCGGGTCGTCGGCGAGCCGCCGGAACGCGGCGTGGTACGGCGTGAGGTCGTCCAGGGACTCGCGCTGCGCGCCCAGCGGGTCGTCAGCGAGCATGGCCACGATGGCGGGGATGTCCGCGAGTACCGCGGGGCGTATGTCGAGATCGCTCATGATCGGCAGACTACGCAAACCGGCCCGTTCAGGCGGGGACCTTCAGCGCCTCGACCGTCCGGACCAGCGGGGCGAGCTCCGGAATCTCGGCCGCCTCGTCGAGAGCGGCGCGGAGCGCGGTGTCGTTGGTCGGCCTCGCCTCGCTCAGCAGCGTGAGACCCGCTTCGGTGACGTCCGTGTAGATGCCCCGCCGGTCCGTGTCACAGAGGTAGCGGGTGAGGAGTCCCCGGTCCTCGAGGCGGGTGACCAGCCGGGTGGTGGCGCTCTGGCTCAGCACCACGGCGTCCGCCACCTGCTTCATCTGCAGGTGTCCGCCGGTACCGCTGTGCTGGCGGCTCAGGACGTCGAGCAGGGAGAACTCACGCGCGCTGAGGCTGTGGCGGGTCTGCAGGGCACGTTCGATGCGGGCCTCGATCTTCCCGTGGAGCAGGGAGAGGGCGCACCAGCTCTGGGCGAGGGCCGTCAGTGCGGGATCTGTCGCTGTCATGGTCTCTCCTCCGTACGGGAGCTGCTTCCCTCAGCTGCTTCCGTCCAGGATAGGGCACATACGCAATAGCCCGCGCTTGCAATTAAGCGGCGTCTGCAATTATTGTGGGCGCTCGTAAGGCGCAGACGCAATCTTTCAGGAAGGTCCCTCCCATGCCGCTCGCGCTCCTCGCCCTCGCCATCGGGGCATTCGGTATCGGTACCACCGAGTTCGTGATCATGGGGTTGCTTCCCGATGTCGCGGCGGACTTCAAGGTCTCGATCCCCACCGCAGGCTTCCTGGTCACGGGCTACGCCCTGGGCGTGGTCCTCGGCGCTCCGCTGATGACCGCTCTGGGCACCCGGGTGACCCGAAAGCGGATGCTGATGCTCCTGATGGGGCTCTTCGTCGTGGGGAACGTGGTGTCCGCACTCGCCCCGACGTTCGGTGTGATGCTCACCGGACGGGTGATCGCCTCACTCGCCCATGGAGCGTTCTTCGGTATCGGATCGGTCGTCGCGGCGGATCTGGTCGCCCCGGAGAAGAAGGCCGGTGCCATCGCCATGATGTTCACCGGGCTCACTGTCGCCAACGTCGTAGGGGTCCCGCTGGGGACCTTCATCGGTCAGACCCTCGGCTGGCGCGTCACGTTCTTCGTCGTCGCGGGGCTCGGCGTCCTGGGTCTCCTCGGCGTGGCGAAGCTCGTTCCTGAACAGCCGAAGCCTCAGGGGGTGCGGATCCGCCACGAGCTGGCCGCGTTCCGCAATGTCCAGGTGCTGCTCGCCATGGCGATGACGGTCCTGGGCTTCGGCGGGGTCTTCGCGGCGATCACCTACATCACCCCGATGATGACGGAGACCGCCGGCTTCGCGACGTCCTCCGTCACCTGGCTGCTGGTCCTCTTCGGGCTGGGCATGGTCGGCGGGAATCTGCTCGGCGGGAAGTTCGCCGACCGCCATCTGATGCCGATGCTGTACGTGTCGCTCGGTGCGCTGGCCGCGGTCCTGGCCCTGTTCACGCTGACCGCACACAACAAGATCGCCGCCGCGGTGACGATCGTCCTCATCGGGGCTCTCGGCTTCGCCACCGTTCCGCCGCTCCAGAAGCGCGTCCTCGACCAGGCTGCCGGTGCGCCCACCCTGGCCTCTGCCGTCAACATCGGGGCCTTCAACCTCGGGAACGCGCTCTCGGCGTGGCTCGGCGGAATCGTGATCGCGGCCGGGTTCGGTTACACCGCACCCAACTGGGTCGGCGCCGCCCTCGCAGCGGCCGCGCTGCTTCTGGCGGTGCTCTCCGGTGTGCTCGAACGGCGCTCGGTCACTCCCGGCCGGCAGCTTGCCGCGCATGCTCCTGAGCCTGCCGCAGCCGTCGGCCGCGGCGAGTCGGCCCCCACGGCTTCAGTACCGATATCGCGGTGACGAAGAGATACGTGGCCGTGGCCACCGAGGGTGCGATCACCAGATCGATGTCTGTCGCACCCCGGGCCGCGGCCTCGTCGATGCCCGGGCGGAGCGAGAAGATCGACAATCCCGCGGTGATCAGAGTCAGCCAGAACTTCGTCCAGACCCAACGGTGCCGAGCCAGGCCCCACTGGGTGCCGAGCGCCAGCAGCAGCCCACTGAGAAGCGACAGCAGGGCGACCGGGACGACGAGCCAGTCACCGAAGACCTTCATGGCGCGGGTGGCGGCCTGAGCCATCGTGGGATCGTGGGTGAGGAACGCGGTGAGGCCGAGAGCCAGCAGCCCCACGGTGAGGCCCAGCCAGCCCACGGAGACCGCTACATGGGCGACGAGGACGCTGCGGCGCACAGAACGCTTGAGTGGTTTCACGTGAAACACGGTGCCAAGCGCGGAGTGCGCGGTCATCTGACAGCGGGAGTATCCCCGGCTACTGGCCTCGGCGTACACGGGAGTGTCCCGCCTGCGCCGTAGCCTCTCACCGCCCGGCTCAGCCCAGGTCGGGTGCGTGCATCGCCCGCACGCCCTCGATGTTGCCGTCCAGATAGTGCCGCAATGACAGGGGCACGAGATGTACGGCCGCGATGCCGATGCGGCTGAAGGGGACCCGGACGATCTCGTACTCGCCGCATGGCTCGTCGATTTCCGGCCCATGGCGACGCGACAGGTCCATCGAGGCCAGGCGGCAGACGAAGAAGTGCTGCACCTTCACGCCTTTGACGCCGCCGCCGGCGATATGTTCGACGGTGTCCACGAAACAGGGCACGACGTCGACGATCTTGGCGCCGAGCTCTTCGTCGACCTCGCGGTGCAGCGCGTCGACGACGGTGGCGTCCTCCGGCTCGACTCCGCCGCCCGGCGTGAGCCAGTACGGGTCGACACCGGGCTTGGTGCGCTTGATCAGGATGAGGTCATCGCCGTCGAGGAGGACGGCGCGTGCTGTGCGCTTGACCACTGGACGTTCGGTCATGGCAAGAGAGTGGCCCCAGAAACCCGATCTGAAACTCCCGTCGGCCGACCGGTCACCAGTCCACGGCAGCACGCACCAGCCACTCGTGCGCCCGCGCGATGTGCGGGAGGCCGAGTGTGCCGGTCCTCGCGATGAGGAAGTACGTGCGCAGCGGTGGAATCGGAGGGTCCAGGAGCGCCACGACCGCCCCCCGCTCGAGTGCGTCCTCGCACAGATAGCGCGGCAGTACGGCGAGGCCGGCGCCCGCTGCCGCGCACTCCAGAACCGCACGGAGGTCCGGCGCGATCACAGCGGCGGCGGCCGCGGGGCGGCTGTCGAAGACCGTCGCCCAGTAGCGGGAGACCAGGGGGAGGCTCTCGTGCACCTCGACCACCGGCAACTGCTCCAGGAGTACGGAGCCCTTGTGGCGTAGCGCGCCGGGCCCCAGGCGCCCTGCCCAGCGCGGCGCGGCGACCAGGACGTGCTCCTCGTCGCAGAGGGTGGTCGACGTCAGCAGTCCACCGCGCGGACGGGCGGTGGTGATGGCCAGGTCATGACGTCCGGCCGCCAGCCCTTCCAAGGTGTCCTCGGGGTTGGCGACGAAGGTGCTGCGCAGCGCGAGCCCCTGGGAGATCAGCGGGGTGAGGGCGGGCAGGGCCCGCACGGAGGTGAACTCCGGGGGGCCCGCCAGGTGCAGTGTGCGCGACCCCGACTCCGCGTCGAGCTCCACCTCGACGATGTCGACCAAAGCGTCCAGGTGAGGGGCGGCCCGGTGGGCCAGCTCGTCGCCGACGGTGGTCGGGGTCACCCCACGGGCCCTGCGCACGAAGAGCGGGCGGCCCAGCTGGCGCTCCAGCGCGCGTATCTGCGAGGTGACGGCCGGCTGGGACAGCCCGAGCAGGGCGGCGGCCCGGGTGAACGATCCGGCCCGGTGCACCGTGACGAATGTGCGCAGCAGGGCCAGGTCCACGGTCCGCCCCCTCCACCCTCGCGGACACTGCGCCGTCCCGCACCGTCCCTCACGACGGCCCAACTATAAATATGTCGATAGGCCGCTGTCGCTACTGTGATTGGACACTGACGCACAGTCAACTAGCCTTGTCCAAGCGGTTCTCGGCGCAGGAACCGGGGTGGTCCGAGTCACGAGGGGGGAGGCTCGGACCACTCGTCCGGAGCAGGACCGGTCCGGTTGACGGGGACGCCCGTCCTGGACCGGTCCTGCCGGGACCCGAGGGACCCGAGGGACCCGAGGGAAAGTCAGCGCACGGAGGCGTCCAGCGCGCGTTCCACGTCCGCCAGCAGATCCTCGGGGTCCTCGGCACCGACCGAGAACCGGATGAAGCCCTCCGGCACCGTGTCCCCGCCCCAGCGGGCCCGGCGCTCGGCGGTGGAGCGTACGCCGCCGAAGCTCGTCGCGTCGTCGACCAGACGCAGCCCGGCCAGGAAACGCTCCGCGGTGCCCTTGTCCGCCAGCACGAACGAGACGACGGACCCGAAGCGCCGCATCTGCCGGACGGCGGTGGGGTACGAAGGGTCCCCGGGCAGCCCCGGGTACCGGAGTCCCGCCACGTCCGCCCGCTTGGACAGGGCCTCGGCCAGTGTCAGGGCGGTCGCGCACTGGCGGTCGGTCCGCAGCTGCAGCGTGGCCAGCGAACGGTGCGCGAGCCAGGCCTCCATGGGGCCGGGAATGGCGCCGACCACCTTGCGCCAGCGCCGCACTCCGGCCGCGAGCTCCGGGTCCAGGCAGCTCACATGGCCGAGCAGAATGTCCCCGTGCCCGGTCATGCCCTTGGTGTCACTGGCCACCGAGAAGTCCGCCCCCAGTTCGAGGGGACGCTGGCCGAGAGGGGTGGCCAGCGTGTTGTCCACCGCCACCAGAACACCCGCGGCGTGCGCGGCCTCCACCAGCCTGCGCACGTCACAGACGTCGAGGCCGGGGTTGGAGGGGGTCTCGATCCACAGCAGCTTCGCCCCGTCGAGCAGTTCCAGCTGGGCGTCGCCGCCGGTCGGCGCGGTCCGCACCTCGATGCCGTACGCCTCCAGCTGTTCCCGGACCAGGGGGAGCGCCTGATAACCGTCGTTCGGCAGGACCACGACGTCACCCGTACGCGCCTGGGAGAGCAGCACGGACGAGATGGCGGCCATCCCGGAGGCGAAGACCGTGGTCTCGACCTGCTCCCCCGGCGCCTCCAGCTCGCCGATGGCGCGCTCCAGGTGGGTCCAGGTCGGATTCGTCTCCCGGCCGTAGGTGTAGGGGCCGACCGGCTCGCCGGACAGATGGAAGTGCGCGGCGAAGACCGGTCCGGGAAGGGTGGGCTCGTACTGCTCCGGTTCTGGCAGGCCCGCTCGTACGGCCCGTGTCCCGTCGCCCGTGGTGCTCATGTCACTACCTCATCTCTCCCCGGCGTCCACCGGTCCGTCCTGCACTGTGTCATCAAGAGGTGGATCAGTCCTCGTCGGGGAGCACCACGTTGAGCGCCCAGGACACGACCGAGATGATGAGCCCGCCCAGGACCGCGGTCCAGAAGCCTTCGACATGGAAGTTCACGTCGATGACGCCGGCCAGCCACGAGGTCAGCATCAGCATGAGGGCATTGACCACCAGCGTGATCAGCCCGAGCGTCAGGATGAACAGGGGCAGGGTGAGCAGCTTCACCACCGGCTTGACGAGGAAGTTCACCAGACCGAACAGCAAGGCCACCACGATCAGGGTGAGCACCTTGCGTCCGGTGTTGTCACCGGTCAGCGTGATGTCCTGGAGCAGCCAGATGGCCACGGCCAGCGCACCCGCGTTGGCGATCGTCTTGACTACGAAATTCTTCATGTGTCTGATCGTGGCAGACATGATCTGTGGCGGGCACCACCGGGACAGACCAGCACAGGTGCGAGGGGCGGACGGACGATGAAGGCATTCAGACTGGACGAGCTGGAGGCGGAACGCGCCGCCAACGAAGGCGCTTATCTGCAGTTCATCCGGGAACGCAACATGTCCGTGGGCCTGTACGCCCTGGACGCCGGCGCCCTCGACCCCCAGCAGCCGCACAAGCAGGACGAGGTCTACCTCGTCATGAGCGGCCGCGCCTCGATCACGGTCGGTACGGAGACCACGCAGGTGGCGCGGGGGAGCGTCGTGTACGTACCGGCGGGCGCCGCTCACAAGTTCCACCACATCACCGAGGACCTCAGGGTGATGGTGATCTTCTCCCCGCCCGAGGGCTGACCCGGGCTTCCCGGGGGCCGGGCCCCTGGCGTCCCGATGTTCCCTAGGGGATCGCTCAGGGGACTTCAAGGGCTCCCGGGCCCCGCCGGCCACCCCCGCGCCTCTAGCATCGAAGCAGGAACTCACAGAGACGAGGTAGCGGCGATGGCGGTGCGGGAGATTTTCGCGGGGATGCCCTGGTGGGTGAAGTGGGTCGCGGTGCCTCTCGTCGCGATCGTCGTGTTCGGCGGGCTGATCGCCAGCGTGGTCGGGTTCGTCATCGGACTGCTGTTCAAGGCGCTGGTATTCGTCGTCCTCGTGGGCGGTCTGATCTTCGTCGTGCGGAAGTTCATGTCCTCGTCCGAGCGCAGCGACTGGTAGGAGCCGCGGCCGGACGCCCGGTCACACGGTGTTCCGGATCCCGTGACGCGCCACGGGATCCGGCGATTAGCCCAGCTGAGCTAAGTCACGGTCGAAACCTCACTCGTGACTGAACGTACGGATACAGTGACGTACCGCTGCCGCCAGCTGGGAAATGACGGTCCGTCACCATCCTGCCCAGTGGTTTGTGCGACCGTCCGGTCTCCGGACCCCAGGCTCGCGGCGGGCCCGTGGGGGCGGCCCCCTCGGGAGGGCTGAGAGCCCGTCACCATGCCTGGGGGTGACCTGTGACCACGGCATCGAGTACCGCTGTGCCGACGTTGATCGGTTCGGTTCAACGGGCGTTGAGACTTATGGAGGCTGTGGGCACCCATCGGGACGGGGCGCCGGCGAAGCAGCTCGCCAGGGAGGCCGGGCTTCCCCTCCCCACCGCCTACCACCTGCTGCGAACCCTGACCCATGAGGGATATCTCCGCAGGGAGAACGGCGTCTTCCTGTTCGGGGCGGCGGCCGAGCGGCTCGGCGGAGGCCCCGCGACTCCGCGCCCCGGTGTGATCGTCGAGTCCCTCGCTCACTGGGCGGATGTCATCGGCGCCCCTGTGTACTGCGCCCTGTACAAGGACGGCGAGATCGAGATGGTCGCCGTGGCCGAGACCCCCGCCGCTCCCGCGGTGCGCGAGTGGGCCTCGTTCCGCGAGACGGGCCATGCCCACGCCCTTGGGCAGTGCCTCCTCGGGCAGCTGGACGAGCGGGCGCGTGAGGATCATCTGGACCGGCACCCGGTCCGGCCGTTGACGCGTTACTCCGTGAGGGACCGTCAGGCGTTCCTGCAGCGGCTGAGGTCGATGAAACGTACGGAACCAGTCATCGAACGGCAGGAGTACGCCATGGGGACAGTCTGTGCGGCCATTCCGATCACTGTCGGTTCCGCCGTGGCGGCCATGGCTGTTTCTCTCCCCCTGCACCAAGAAGAACGGTTGCTCCCCGCAGTCGAACAACTACGCTGCGAAGTGACCACCCTCTTGCGCTCGTTCGTGTTCTCTATCAGTATCTGAAAAATCACTCCTTGTGATCTGCTATCGCGTGCACCACGATGGCGTCAATAGGGCCATGGGGGATCATTCCTGGCCAGATTCATCTACTGCGGGGTTGAACGATGCGCGAGTCGGTTCAAGCAGAGGTCATGATGAGCTTCCTCGTCTCCGAGGAGCTCTCCTTCCGTATTCCGGTGGAGCTCCGGTACGAGGTCAGTGATCCGTATGCGATCCGGATGACCTTCCACCTGCCAGGTGACGCCCCCGTCACCTGGGCATTCGGCCGTGAGCTGCTGCTCGACGGTCTCAACAGCCCCAGTGGTGACGGCGATGTGCACATCGGCCCGACCGAACCCGAAGGGCTGTCGGATGTACACATCCGCCTTCAGGTCGGCGCGGACCGTGCGCTCTTCAGAGCCGGCACGGCTCCTCTTGTGGCATTTCTCGACCGGACGGACAAGCTGGTGCCGTTGGGACAGGAGCACACGCTGGGTGACTTCGACGGCAATCTGGAAGAGGCGCTGGGCCGCATCCTCGCCAAGGAACAGAACGCGGGCTGAAGAAGGAAGATCCGGCTGACCACCGAGCTCCGGTGGCCCGGGTCCATGCGTCCGGTGTCCCGGCTCACGCCTTGCGGCGTCGTCCCCTCCCGGTCCGTGCGGGTGCAGGAGCTCCGGCTTCCGCGCCGAGCCCCGTGCGGTCCGCGGAGACCACCAGGGCCGCGAGCACCGTCGTCACCGGCACCGAGGCGACCAGCCCGATCGATCCGATCAGCGTGCGGACGATCTCCTCGGCGACCAGCTCGCTGTTGGCCACCGTGCCCACGCTGCTCTGTGCGATCGAGAACAGCAGCAGCAAGGGAAGCGCCGCGCCCGCGTAGGCGAGGACGAGCGTGTTGACGACCGAGGCGATGTGGTCGCGCCCGATCCGGATACCCGCCCGGTAGAGCCGGCGCACGCCCATCGTCGGGTCCGCCTGGTGCAGCTCCCAGACCGCCGACGTCTGGGTCACAGTCACGTCGTCGAGCACACCGAGCGAGCCGATGATCACACCGGCCAGAAGCAGGCCGCTCATGTCGATCTCCGGGTACAGCCCGTGGATGAGGCCGGTGTTGTCATCCGTGTTCCCGGACAGGCTGGCCCAGCCGATGAAGAGCGAGCCCAGCAGCCCGATCAGCAGCAGCGAGATGAGCGTGCCGATGACGGCCACGGAGGTGCGGGCCGTCAGCCCGTGGCAGGTGTAGAGGGCGATCAGCATGATGGCGCTGGCCCCGATCACCGCGACGACCAGGGGGTTCGAGCCCTGCAGGATCGCCGGAAGGATGAACAGGGTCAGCACGGCGAACGAGACGGCGAGAGCGATCAGGGCCATCAGACCGCGCAGCCTGCCCACCGCGACCACCACGAGGGCGAAGATCCCGGCGAGCAGGGCCATGGGGAACGAGCGGTCGACATCGGTCACCGAGTACTGCAGGTCCCGGGGCGCGTCGGGTGCGTACGCGACGACCACCCCCTGGCCCTCGCGCAGTTGACGGGGTGCGTCGGGCTGGATGACCTCGACGAACGTACGGCCCTCGTCCTTGCCGGTGGTCACCTCGACGGTGGCCTTCTTGCACTCCCCCGACTGCTCGTTGACGGCTTCGCGTCCCGACGGGGTGGAGGTGTCTCCGGTCGGCGGCACCTGCGAGGCGTTGACGTCCGCGCAGTCGACCGGGACGACCTTCGTGACCTGCCCGTCCTGGGTCTGACGGTCGAAGCCGACCCCCGTGCGCTCATGGGCGGGTGCCCCGCCGGGCCAGAAGGCCACGAGGCCGACCAGGACCGCGGTGGCGAAGGGGATCAGTACGGCCGCGATGACCTTGCGCAGATGCTTGGACACGGGTGCGGCAGGCCCGTGGCTGTGGGTGTGGCCGTGCGCATGACTCTGTGCGCTGCCTGATGCGGGGCCGTGGGGTTCGGGGGCGCTTCCGGGGGACGTCACCCGGCGATCATCCCAAGAACCGGGGAGGCCCTCTGGCCAGCACGCCAGAACGGAGGTTAGCGTGGGGGCACATCTGTACACGCGGGAGCTCGGAGCACCGGGCTGAGAGGGCGCTGACCTCCGTATATCGATACGGGACACGCTGCGCCGACCGCCGAACCTGTTACCGGGTAATGCCGGCGTAGGGAGTAGGTCTCATGACCACAGCGGACGCACGCACGCCTGCCTCGAAGCAGAACGCCCAGCATGCGGAGGGCGACGAGGCCAGGAAGTCCATCGGCTGGCACAAGGGTTACGTCCAGGGCTCACGCCCGGATCTCCGGGTGCCGGTCCGTCAGGTGCACCTCACCAACGGCCAGGACGTGACGCTGTACGACACGTCCGGGCCGTACACCGACCCCACCACCGACACCGACGTACGCCGGGGGCTCGCCCCCCTCCGGGAGAACTGGATCATCGCCCGGGGGGACACCGAGGAGTACGCGGGACGGCCCGCGCGTCCCGAGGACGACGGGCTGAAGCACACCTCGCCGAGGGGCGGTCTGCGCAACCTCGGCGCGGTCTTCCCGGGCCGCCCGCGCCAGCCCCGCCGCAGTCGCGACGGCCGGCCCGTCACACAGCTCGCGTACGCCCGCCGGGGCGAGATCACCCCGGAGATGGAGTACGTCGCGATCCGGGAGAACGTCGGACCCGAGGTCGTGCGCGAGGAGATCGCGGCGGGCCGGGCGGTCCTGCCGGCCAACGTCAACCACCCGGAGATCGAACCGATGATCATCGGCAAGCGTTTCCTGGTGAAGGTCAACGCCAACATCGGCAACTCCGCGGTCACCTCCTCGATCGAGGAGGAGGTGGACAAGATGACCTGGGCCACCAAGTGGGGCGCCGACACGGTCATGGACCTCTCCACCGGCCGCAACATCCACACCACCCGCGAGTGGGTCCTGCGCAACTCCCCCGTGCCGATCGGCACCGTCCCCCTCTACCAGGCACTTGAGAAGGTCGACTGCCGGGCCGAGGAGCTGACGTGGGAGATCTACAAGGACACCGTCATCGAGCAGGCGGAGCAGGGCGTCGACTACATGACGGTGCACGCCGGCGTGCGGCTGCCGTACGTTCCGTTGACGGCCCGTCGCAAGACCGGGATCGTCTCGCGCGGCGGGTCCATCATGGCCGCCTGGTGCCTGGCACACCACAAGGAGTCGTTCCTGTACGAGCACTTCGAGGAGCTGTGCGAGATCCTCGCGGCGTACGACGTGACGTACTCGCTCGGTGACGGGCTGCGTCCCGGCTCCATCGCCGACGCCAACGACGAGGCCCAGTTCGCCGAACTCCGGACACTCGGCGAGCTCAACACCGTCGCCAAGCGGTTCGGCGTGCAGACCATGATCGAGGGCCCGGGGCACGTCCCCATGCACAAGATCAAGGAGAACATCGACCTCCAGCAGGAGATCTGCGAGGAGGCGCCCTTCTACACGCTGGGCCCCCTCACCACGGACGTCGCACCGGCGTACGACCACATCACCTCGGGCATCGGCGCGGCGATGATCGCCTGGTGGGGGACGGCGATGCTCTGTTACGTCACGCCCAAGGAGCACCTGGGGCTGCCCAACCGCGACGACGTGAAGACCGGTGTCATCACGTACAAGATCGCCGCTCATGCGGCTGACCTGGCCAAGGGACACCCCGGAGCGCAGGAGTGGGACGACGCCCTGTCGGACGCCCGGTTCGAGTTCCGCTGGGAGGACCAGTTCAACCTGGCGCTCGACCCCGACACCGCGCGGGAGTTCCACGACGAGACGCTGCCGGCCGAGCCGGCGAAGACGGCCCACTTCTGCTCGATGTGCGGTCCCAAGTTCTGCTCGATGAAGATCTCCCACGACATCCGGCGGGAGCACGGCGACGAGCAGGCCGTGATCGAGGAGGGGATGGCGGAGAAGTCCAGGGAGTTCGCGGCGAGTGGCAACCGCGTGTACCTGCCGTTGGCGGACTGACCTGCTGACCGTGGCGGGGACCTGGAGGGTCCCGCCACGGTCCGGCGGCGCACAGCCGCTGTCGGTCGTCCGGTTGTCACGCCGCGGGCGGCTTCTGCCACACGGAGACGTGCGACCTGCTGGACGCCGTGAACGGGGACTCGGTCCAGTCGGCCCACCGCTCGGACGGCTCCAGGCCCGCGAGCTCGGCCATCAGGTCGAGTTCGGCGGGCCAGACGTAGCGGTGGGGCGAGAGGAACGTGGAGGCCCGGCCCTCGGCGATCGAGTAGTGGTGCGAGACCACTTGCTGCTTCACCAAGTCGTACGTGTCGAAGCCGACGTGCCGCTCGCCGACGTGGATCGGGCGGGCGGTCTCGCCCGGTGGCAGCCGCTGCAGTTCGGGGATGAACACCTCGGCCACGAAGCGGCCGCCCGGTTCCAGGTGCTCCGCGGCGTTGCGGAAGCACGCGACCTGCTCGCTCTGGGAGAGCAGGCAGGTGATGGCGTTGTAGACGACGTAGACCAGGCTGAAGGTGCCCGGAGCCCGGGCGGTGGTCATGTCTCCGGCGGTCACGGCGATGTCGCTGCCACCGCGCTTCCCGCGGAGCTCCCGGGCCATGGGCCCGGACTTCTCGATTCCCGCCACACGGACACCCCGCGCGCTCAGCGGAAGCGCGACCCGTCCCGTCCCCACGGCGAACTCCAGCGCGGGGCCCTGACCCGCACGGCGCTCGAGGAAGTCGACCGTGGGGCCCAGTACGTCGGGCGCGTACATGTGGGCGGAGGACTCGTCGTAGCTCTGCGCTACCTGGGTGTTCCAGATGCCCGCATCCATGCCCCGAAGGCTGTCACGTGGCCGAGCCGACGGGCCATCGGATTTTCCCGGGTGCGCTCGCGGGGCGGCGTAGCGCTGGGAAGAGAGCAGGCGTTTGTCTGATCGTCAGATTGCGTCGTTAGAGCATGAAGAGTGCCCACAATGGCTGGTTCAGGCCGTTCAGCACCGACCTGTCGCTCCCTCGAGGGACTTTCGGCGTCAGTATGGACACAGCCGTGCTGCAGGTCGATGTAAGTTTCCGCGGCAGCCCAAACGCTGTTGACCGGTTCCTTATCTGTGCTTTACCTTCCGCTGTGCTTGGCCGAAATTGGTGTGCGCCCCCGACAGGGGCGCCAGGGGAGGGAAGCACAGTGAACTGGTACCTGGCTGTACTCAAGAATTACGCGGGCTTCGGCGGGCGGGCGCGCCGCAAGGAGTACTGGATGTTCGTACTCTTCAACTTCATCATCGCGGTCGTCCTGAGCCTGCTCGGCCTGGCCATCGACTCGCAGATCCCTTACATCATCTACCTGCTGGCCGTGATCATCCCGACGATAGCCGTCGTCGTGCGCCGCCTGCACGACACCAGCCGGTCCGGCTGGTGGATCCTGATCTCGTTCGTCCCGCTCGTGGGCGGCATCATCCTGCTCGTCTTCATGTGCACCGAGGGTGCGCGCGAGGTCAACGAGTACGGCCCGAACCCGAAGCTCGCCCCGCAGGGGATCTGAGCTCCTCACCGGGTGTGATGTCTGAAGAGGCCGGAGCGGCAGCACGCCGTTCCGGCCTCTGCCGTGCCGGGCCCCGCCGGATCACTCCGGCTGGTGCTCCGGGCCGCCGTAGTCCGGGCTTGTGAAGTCCGGGCTGGTGAAGGTGGGGCGCGGACCGGCTGAGGGGCCGTTCTCCGGTCCGGAGAAGTCCGGCCTGCTGTAGCCGATCTTCGGGATCCGGTTGGCCGAGCGGTGCGGTGTGCGCGAGGCGGGCCCCGCGGTCGGATCTGCCAGCGCGTCCCGGAGGAAGGGCAGGATGCCGCGTTCCAGCAGAGCGTGGCGCCATGCCTCCCGGGCACGCGCCACGTCCTCCGGCAGTTCCTCCTCCTCGTCCACGGCCGGCAGCGCGGTGGCGCCGTTGCGCAGGGCGGTGACGAGGAGACCCACCGCGGCGACGAGGATGGCCGCGGCGGCGACAGCGGCGAAGAACCACCCGGCGGCGACCATGGTTCCGGCGAAGGCCGGGGCGGGGCTGAGCGCCTTCAAGGGGTAGCCGACGGCAAGGAATATCACCGCGGCCGTACCCGCGAGGACCGGTGCCAGCACGGCGATCATCGCGAGGGTGCCGGCGCCCGTGGGGTCGGTTTCCTCCGTGGCGGAGCTGAGGACGGATGCGTGGGCGTCCGGTTCCCCGGGGCCGCGCAGCTCACCGCGGACCTTCACGTAGTGGTCGTACTCGGTGGCCGCCGCAGCGGTGATCAGGGGCGTGGCGTTGAGCGCCATCGTCCGCAGCTGTTCCGTGTTGAGACGGTCGCCGATCCCGTCCAGATCCGGTCGTTCGTGAGCATGGCGCAGCGCGTCGGCAAGGATCCGCTCGTACTCGGGGCGGTCCTCGGCCAGCAGGTGCGGAGCGCTTTTCATGTGCATCCCCCGATGCTCCGTAGGGCCTGACCGACCGTAAGGGCCGGGCGATCGGGCGGAAACGGAGGAGAGCCTGCGACTGGTACGCCGATGGTAGAGCGCCTACGGCACGGGGTGACAGGGTGTTTCCGGAAATTGGCCCAGCGGCTGACGGTGTCGGGTCGTCATGCGTCTTCCCCGACGACCGTCAGTCATGCAGGGGAAGTTGGACGACCAACAGCTTTCCGGCCATGGTCACTCCACCGTCCATGGCGATGGCGAGCCCTTCCGCGTAGACGTGCGGGCCGTCCACCACGGGCCGTGCCACGTCCTCGCCCTCCTCCGTTCCGACCTCTCCGAGGAGATACGGAATGGGGCTGTGGCCATGGACGACGCGGTGCCCGCCGTACGTCGACATCAGTTCGCGAACGGCCTGGGCGCCGCCCTCGTCACGGAAGGCGAACCGCTTGGTGAGTTTGCGGAAGAGGTCCCAGCACTCATCGGCGTCGTTCCGCGTGAGAATGGCGTGCACCGTGTCGTTGACGTCCTCGATGGTGGATCCGTAGTCGAGGTAGGCGGTCGTGTCGGAGTGCATCAGCAGATGCCCGTCCTCCTCGACCACCGCGTCGAGCCGGGACATCCACTGGAGGTGGACGTCCTGGAGCCGCTCCATGTCCGTCTTCTGGCCGCCGTTGAGCAGCCAGGCGGCCTGGAAGGTCGCCGTTCCCGCGCCGGAGTTCACCGGGGTGTCGCCGAACCTCTTCGCACCGAGCAGCAGCAGTTCGTGGTTGCCCATGAGCGCCTTGCAGTACCCGCCGGCGGCCGCTGCCTCCGCGGAGAGGCGCATGACGAGATCGATGACGCCGATGCCGTCCGGTCCGCGGTCGGTGAAGTCGCCGAGGAACCAGAGCCTGGCGTTGCCGGCCGCCCACCGGCCGTCGGCGTCCACGAGACCCTGCTCATGCAGGGCGGCCATGAGCTCGTCCAGGTAGCCGTGGACGTCGCCGACGACGTACAGCGGACCGCGGCCGGAGTCGGCGGCGAGCCGGGCCTCCGGCACGGTCTCCACCTGGACGGTGTCGCCGCGGTTGATCACGGGAAGATCGCGCTCGGTGGGGGTGTACCCCTCCGGCGGTTCGTCGCCCACCATGGCGTTGCCGGGGTGCGGCATGGGCGCGGGCATGGGCACCTGCGCATACGGCGGTACGCGGAAGTCACGCAACGTCGCTGTCCGCACCACGGGTTCCTGACCGGCCCCCTGAGTCATCGACCCCTCCACCACCGTCGCGCCTCCGTACACCTGACGGGCCCTGCCTGGTAGAGGTGGTCCGCGGTGTCGTGCGCCCATCATAGGAATGCGGATCGTGCTGTGTGACGCACCAGGGGTGTTGAATCCGTGCGAGCATCCGGTTCATCGGCCGTTTGGTCCGGATTAATCCGTTCAGTCCCCGGCAGGTGATCGCGGAGGGCTGACGGTGGTGCGCGGCGGACGCCGTTGCGAGGACGTCCGGACGATGAGCTCCGTCGGTATCACCTGCTCCACCGGGCCGTCGTGTTCGACCCCTTCGATGGCGTCGATGAGGAGCTGGACGACAGCCGTGCCGATCCTGCGGGGCTTCAGCGAGAGCGTGGTGATGGGGGGCTCGGTGGACGCGTACACCGTGGATTCGCTGCAGCAGACCAGCAGGAGGTCCTCGGGGACCCGCAGGCCGTAGCGGCGCGCGGCGGCCAGCAGATCGGTGCCGTTGGGGTCGAAGAGCCCGTAGACGGCGTCGGGGCGGTCGGGACGGGCGAGGAGGCGGTCCGCGGCGACGGCGCCGGCGCAGGGGTCGTGGGCCGGGTAGGACTCGTAGACCGGATCCTGGCCGACCCGCTCGCACCAGTGCAGATAGGCGGTGGTGGAGAGCCGGGTGTACGTGTCGGTGGTGGTGCCGGTCAGCAGCCCGATGCGGCGGGCTCCCGCGGCCGCGAGGTGGTCCAGGAGGTCGAGGACGGCTGCCCGGTGGTCGTTGTCGACCCAGGCGGTGACCGGGAGCGTGCCCGCCGGGCGGCCGTCGGAGACAACGGGAAGCCCTTGGCGCACGAGTTCGGTGACCACCGGGTCCTGGTCGGAGGGGTCGATGACGACCGTGCCGTCGAGCGCGACGTTCGACCACACGTCGTGGCGCGAGGTGGCGGGGAGGATCACGAGGGCGTAGCCACGGGCGAGCGCGGCCGATGTGGCCGCTCTCGCCATCTCGGCGAAGTACGCGAATTCGGTGAAGGTGAAAGGTTCATCCCCGTACGTGGTCACGGTCAGGCCGATGAGACCCGACTTGCCGGTACGGAGGGTTCGGGCAGCCGCTGACGGGCGGTAGCCCAGCCGTTCGGCGACCTCGCGGACATGGTGGCGGGTGGCGTCCGGGAGCCTGCCCTTGCCGTTGAGCGCGTCGGACACGGTCGTGATGGAGACGCCGGCCGCCGCGGCTACGTCCCGGATCCCCGCACGTCCTTGCCGGCCGCTGCGCCGGGGCGTCTCTGTCCGGCTCACCTGGTGCTTCCCTGCTGCTGTCATGGCGAGCCGATAGTAGGGCTCCGGAGCCGGGTCAGGCCGGTCGCATATGCACACGTTGACAGGCACGTTTCTGCATGATCATTAAGGTGTAAATGCCTTGCAAAGCAAGGGAGTTGAGGCCATCCGTGTCGATGTGTCATGCATCGGTGCGCGGGAACCTGCTGAATGGTCCATGTCTCGAAGAGGTCTCAACTCACCTGTTCGAGGGATGCGCGCCACGGAGTGCGCGACCGGCGTGCGCCGGAATGCGCGGCGCTCCCCCTTCTCGGGGCCCGTCGGAGGGGTGCAAGGCAGGCGAATTCCGTCCGGGAGGGCGATTTCGGAGCCTGGCCATTCGCACAGGTGCCCAATCCTCATAAGGTGAGCAGTATTGATGTGTACGGATGGTCGAGGAGGACCTGCGGTGAGCGAGACGAGTCCGAAGCTGCGCGCCGAGCTGGACGGCGTCCCTGCGTATGTGCCGGGCAAGCCGGCGTCCGCGGAGGGGCCGGTTGCCTTCAAGCTGTCCTCCAACGAGAACCCGTACCCCCCGTTGCCCGGTGTGATGGAGTCGGTGCTCGCCGCGGCCGCGGACTTCAACAGGTATCCGGACATGGCCTGCACCGGCCTGATGAACGAGCTGGCCGACAGATTCGGTGTGCCGGTCTCCCACCTGGCCACCGGCACGGGCTCGGTCGGTGTCGCTCAGCAGCTCCTCCAGGCCACTTCGGGGCCGGGGGACGAGGTCATCTACGCCTGGCGCTCGTTCGAGGCCTACCCGATCATCACGCAGGTCAGCGGCGCGACGTCGGTAAAGGTGCCGCTGACGGACGGTGAGGTGCACGATCTCGACGCCATGGCTGATGCGGTCACGGACCGGACGCGGATGATCTTCGTCTGCAATCCGAACAACCCGACCGGCACGGTGGTGCGCCGGGCGGAGCTGGAGCGGTTCCTCGACCGTGTCCCGGACGATGTCCTGGTCGTGCTCGACGAGGCGTACAAGGAGTTCATCCGGGACGCCGAGGTGCCGGACGGGATCGAGATCTACCGGGACCGGCCCAACGTCGCGGTGCTCCGCACCTTCTCCAAGGCGTACGGTCTCGCCGGCCTGCGGGTCGGTTTCGCGGTGGCGCACGAGCCTGTGGCGGCGGCTCTGCGCAAGACGGCCGTCCCGTTCGGTGTCAGCCAGGTCGCCCAGGACGCCGCGGTCGCCTCCCTGCGCGCCGAGGACGAGCTGCTGGGCAGGGTCGGATCGCTGGTCGGAGAGCGTTCCCGGGTGTACGAGGGGCTGGTGCGGCAGGGCTGGACCGTTCCGGAGTCACAGGCGAACTTCGTCTGGCTGCGGCTCGGTGAGCGAACGCTCGAGTTCGCCGGGGTCTGCGAGCGGGCCGGTGTGGTCGTGCGGCCCTTCGCCGGTGAGGGTGTGAGGGTCACGATCGGGGAGGCCGAGGCCAATGACGTGTTCCTGAAGGTTGCGGAGTCCTTCGGCCGGGAGCTCTAGCGGCGCGGCTGCCGCCCGCACCTCCGGTGGCCCCGGACCTCGATCACCGAGGTCCGGGGCCACTGTTTTCTGTGGCCCCGGAGGCCCTCGGTGGACGGGCCGGAGCCTGTCCGGTTCGGGCGGCTCGCACCGGTCGGCCGGAAACCACCCCCCACCCGACGGCTTCGAATACAAGTGCGCCATAATTGCTTGTGAATGTGAACGCGTTCACAAGCGCGTCCCGTTTCCTCCCATGATCGGGTGGTTCGGCAGGCGGCCTGGGGGCGTGATCGCGGCGACGTAAGGAGAAGAGTCGTGGACCTGGCTCTGGCACCAGAGACCCTGGCGCGCTGGCAGTTCGGCATCACCACCGTCTACCACTTCCTGTTCGTCCCCCTGACGATCTCTCTTGCCGCGCTCACCGCCGGCCTGCAGACCGCCTGGGTGCGCACGGACAACGAGAAGTACCTCAGGGCGACCAAGTTCTGGGGCAAGCTTTTCCTGATCAACATCGCCATGGGCGTGGTCACCGGCATCGTCCAGGAGTTCCAGTTCGGCATGAACTGGTCGGACTACTCGCGGTTCGTCGGTGACGTCTTCGGAGCTCCCCTCGCCTTCGAGGCGCTGATCGCGTTCTTCTTCGAGTCCACCTTCATCGGCCTGTGGATCTTCGGCTGGGACAAGCTGCCGAAGAAGATCCATCTCGCCTGTATATGGATGGTGTCCATAGGCACGATCCTCTCGACGTTCTTCATCCTGGCCGCCAACTCCTGGATGCAGCACCCGGTCGGCTACCGGATCAACGAGGAACGCGGGCGTGCCGAGCTCACGGACTTCTGGCATGTGCTCACCCAGAACACGGCGCTCGCCCAGTTCTTCCACACGATCACCGCCGCGTTCCTCGTGGGCGGCGCCTTCATGGTCGGCATCGCCGCCTTCCACCTGGCGCGCAAGAAGCACATCCGGGTGATGCGGACCTCGTTGCGGCTCGGACTGGTCACCGTGGTGGTCGCCGGCCTGCTCACCGCTGTCAGCGGTGACGTGCTCGGCAAGGTGATGTTCAAGCAGCAGCCCATGAAGATGGCCGCGGCCGAGGCGCTGTGGGAGGGCGAGGACGGGGCACCCTTCTCGCTCTTCGCGGTCGGTGACGTCGCCGAGGGGCACAACACCGTGGAGATCTCGATCCCCGGCGTGCTGTCCTTCCTGGCGGATGACACCTTCACCTCGTACATCCCGGGCATCAACGACATCAACAAGGCCGAGCAGGAGAAGTACGGCCCGGGCGACTACCGGCCCAACATTCCGGTCGCGTTCTGGAGCTTCCGCTGGATGATCGGCTTCGGCATGGCTTCCTTCAGCCTCGGAATGCTGGGGCTCTGGCTGACCCGGAAGAAGTTCATGCTTCCGGAGGCGCTGCGCACCGGTGAGGACGACGTACCGAATCTGGTGCTCTTCAAGAACAAGGCGCTGAGCCCGAAGCTCGCCAAGCTCTACTGGATCACGGCCCTGTGGACCATGCTCTTCCCCTTGATCGCCAATTCCTGGGGCTGGATCTTCACTGAGACGGGACGCCAGCCCTGGGTGGTCTACGGGGTGTTCCAGACCCGGGACGCCGTCTCTCCGGGGGTCTCTCAGGGGGAGATTCTCACCTCCATGATCGGCTTCACGGCGCTCTACGCGGTGCTCGCCGTCATCGAGGTCAAGCTCCTCCTGAAGTACGTCAAGGCCGGACCGCCCGAGCTCACCGAGGCCGACCTCAACCCGCCCACCCGGATCGGCGGCCACGACCAGGACGCCGACCGGCCGATGGCCTTCTCCTACTGAGATCAAGCGGAGCTGAGAGATGGAACTCCACGACGTCTGGTTCGTGCTCATCGCCGTCCTGTGGACCGGCTACTTCTTCCTGGAGGGATTCGACTTCGGCATCGGGGTCCTCACCAAGCTGCTGGCCCGGGACCGCAAGGAGCGTCGGGTCCTGATCAACACGATCGGGCCGGTCTGGGACGGGAACGAGGTGTGGCTGCTCAGCGCGGCCGGCGCGACCTTCGCGGCCTTTCCCGAGTGGTACGCCACCCTGTTCTCCGGCTTCTACCTCCCCCTGCTGCTCATCCTGATCTGCCTGATCGTGCGCGGGGTGGCCTTCGAGTACCGGGCGAAGCGGCCGGAGGAGCGGTGGCAGACCAACTGGGAGCACGCGATCTTCTGGACCTCGCTGATCCCGGCCGTTCTCTGGGGCGTGGCCTTCGGGAACATCGTCCGCGGCGTGAAGATCGATGCCGACATGGAGTACGTCGGCAACCTCTGGGACCTGCTCAATCCGTACGCCGTCCTCGGCGGGCTGGTCACGTTGTTCCTCTTCACCTTCCACGGTGCGGTGTTCGCCGCGCTCAAGACCATCGGGGACATCAGGGCGCGGGCGCGTGGACTGGCCCTCAAGCTGGGCCTGGTGACCGCGGTGCTCGCGCTTGGCTTCCTCCTCTGGACCCAGGCGGACAACGGTAACGGCTGGAGCCTGGCGGCGATGATCCTCGCCGTGGTGTCGCTGGTCGCGGCCATCGGTGCCATCGCGGCGGGACGCGAGGGCTGGTCCTTCGCGTTCTCCGGGGTGACCATCACGGCGGCGGTCGCGATGCTCTTCCTGACGCTCTTCCCGAACGTCATGCCGTCCTCGCTGAACGACGCCTGGAACCTGACGGTCTCCAACGCCTCGTCCACCCCCTACACCCTCAAGATCATGACCTGGTGCGCCGGTATCGCCACTCCGGTGGTGCTGCTGTACCAGGGCTGGACGTACTGGGTGTTCCGCAAGCGCATCGGCACGCACCACATCGCCGACGCGCACTGAACGAGCGAACGACACGAGCTCACTGGGGAGCTGTTTCACGTGAAACCGATCGACCCGCGTCTGCTCCGGTACGCCCGGGCCACCCGGTTCTTCCTCGCCGCCGTGGTGGCACTGGGTCTGGTCGGAGCTGCCCTGGTCATCGCCCAGGCGATGCTCGTCGCCGAAGTGGTGGTGGGCGGGTTCGAGGACGGGCTGACCGTCACCGGGCTCCGCACGCCACTGCTCCTGCTCGCCGCCGTCGCGCTGGGGCGGGCGTTCGTGGCGTGGCTGACCGAACTGGCCGCCTACCGGGCGAGTTCGGCGGTCAAGTCCGAGCTGCGCGGCCGGCTCATGGAGCGCGCCTCCGGTCTGGGGCCGGACTGGTTGAGCGGGCAGCGCACCGGGTCACTGATCGCTCTGGCCACCCGGGGCGTCGACGCCCTGGACGACTACTTCTCGCGCTATCTTCCGCAGCTCGGTCTCGCGGTCGTCGTCCCGGTGGCCGTGCTTGCCCGGATCGTCACCGAGGACTGGGTCTCGGCGGCGATCATCGTGGTGACGCTGCCCCTGATTCCGCTCTTCATGGTGCTGATCGGATGGGCCACCCAGTCGCGGATGGACCGTCAGTGGAGGCTGCTGTCACGGCTCTCCGGCCACTTCCTCGACGTGGTCGCCGGACTGCCGACGCTGAAGGTCTTCGGCCGGGCCAAGGCGCAGGCCGAATCGATCCGCAGCATCACCTCGCAGTACCGCCGGGCCACGCTGAAGACGCTCCGGATCGGGTTTCTCTCCTCCTTCGCCCTGGAGCTGCTGGCGACTCTCTCCGTGGCGCTGGTCGCGGTGACGATCGGGATGCGGCTGGTCCATGGAGAACTCGACCTCTACACGGGGCTGGTGGTTCTCATTCTGGCGCCGGAGGCCTATCTGCCGATCCGCCAGGTCGGCGCCCAGTACCACGCCGCCGCGGAAGGGCTCTCGGCCGCGGAGGAGATCTTCGCCGTGCTGGAGACCGAGCCCGCGGCCGGCGGCAGCCAGGATGTGCCGCCTTTCCTGCGGCTGGAGCTGGAGGGGGTGACCGTCCGGCACCAGGGCCGCGCCGAGCCCTCCCTGG
Source organism: Streptomyces sp. NPDC091271 (assembly GCF_044757505.1). NCBI lineage: Bacteria > Bacillati > Actinomycetota > Actinomycetes > Kitasatosporales > Streptomycetaceae > Streptomyces > Streptomyces sp. NPDC091271. The sequence continues at coordinate 453,912 of NZ_JBIVVD010000006.1, forward strand.
ACGCCGCCTCCCTCGTGGTCGAGCAGGGGGAGACCGTCGCACTGGTCGGTCCCAGCGGGGTCGGCAAGTCCACGCTCCTCAGCGTGGTGCTGGGATTCACGGCTCCCGACGAGGGGCAGGTCCGGGTCGGCGGAACCGATCTTTCCGCCCTCTCCCCCGAACGCTGGCGCGAGCAGATCGCCTGGGTGCCCCAGCACCCTCACCTCTTCGCCGGGACGATCGCGGAGAACGTACGCCTCGCCCGGCCGGACGCGGACGACGCGGCGGTCTCGGCCGCGCTGCGGGCCGCAGGGGCGTACGACTTCGTGGACGCGCTGCCGGCCGGCGCGGGAACGCCCCTGGGCGAGGACGGCGCCGGACTCTCCGCGGGGCAGCGTCAGCGGCTCGCGCTGGCGCGGGCCTTCCTCGCCGACCGGCCTCTGCTGCTGCTCGACGAACCGACGGCGAGTCTGGACGGCGAGACGGAGGCGGGCATCGTCGACGCGGTGCGGAGGCTGGCAGCGGGACGCACGGTGCTGTTGGTCGTGCACCGGCCGGCTCTGCTGACGGTCGCGGACCGGGTGGTGGCGCTGGAACCGGGGGAGTTCGGGGTGGAGCCGCAGGCTTCCGGTCTTCCGGCCGCCTCGGGCGGGCCCGACGAGGCCGAGCGCACTCCGGGCCGGCCGGACGGAGGCGAGCGCCTGGGTGCGGGGGAGCCCGCGCTGCTCAGGGACACCGCCCCCCGGACCGGGGGCCGTGTGCTGGCGCGGGTGCGGGAGGCCGCGGGTTCCCAGCACGGGAAGCTGGGGCTTGCACTGCTGCTGGGCAGCCTCGCCGTGGGGTCGTCGGTCGGCCTCATGGCCGTCTCGGGATGGTTGATCTCGCGCGCCTCCGAGCAGCCCCCGGTGCTGTATCTGATGGTCGCGGTGACCGCGACCCGGGCCTTCGGCATGGGCCGGGCCGTCTTCCGCTACGCGGAGCGGCTGGTGTCCCACGACGCCGTGCTCAGGATGCTCGCCGAGCTCAGGGTGGCGGTGTACCGCGGGCTCGAACGCATCGCGCCCGCCGGTCTCCGGGCCACGCGGCGGGGTGACCTGCTGTCCCGGCTGGTCTCCGACGTGGACGCGTTGCAGGACTACTGGCTGCGCTGGCTGCTGCCCGCGGCGACCGCGCTGCTGGTCGGGACGGGGGCTGTCGCCTTCACCGGCTGGCTGCTGCCGGAGGCGGGGGCCGTGCTGGCCGCCGGGCTGCTCCTCGCGGGCGTGGGCGTCCCGTGGCTGAGCGGCGCGTGCGCCCGGCGGGCGGAGCGTCAACTGGCGCCTGCCAGGGCGGCGCTGGCCGTCCGGGTCGCCGATCTCCTCGGCGGGACGGCCGAACTGACCGTCGCGGGTGCGCTGCCCGCCCGTAGGGAGCAGGTGCGTGCGGCGGACAGCGTCCTGACGCGGATCGCCGCACGCGCGGCGAGCGCGACCGCGCTGGGCGGGGGCCTCTCCGCCCTGCTCTGCGGGCTCACCGTGGTGGGCGCTGCGATCGTCGCGCTGCCCGCCGTGGCGGACGGCCGGCTGGCCGGGGTGGAACTGGCCGTGGTCGTCCTCACGCCCCTGGCGGCGTTCGAGGCCGTGACGGGACTTCCGCTCGCGGTGCAGTACCGCCAACGGGTCGAGCGGAGTGCGGAGCGGGTCTACGAGGTACTGGACGCTCCCGTCCCGGTCGAGGAGCCGGCGGACCCCGCCGAGGCGCCCGCCTCGCCCTTCCCGCTCGACGTACGAGGGCTGTCGGCCCGGTACGAGGGCGCGGAGCGCGATGCGCTGCACTCCGTCGACCTGACGCTCCACCCCGGCAAGCGGGTCGCCGTCGTGGGACCGTCAGGTTCGGGAAAGACCACGCTCGCCCAGGTCCTGCTCCGGTTCCTGGACGCCCGGGAGGGGACGTACCGCCTCGGTGGCGTCGAGGCGTCCGCGCTGGACGGCGACACGGTCCGGGCCTTCGTCGGACTGTGCGCCCAGGATGCCCACGTGTTCGACAGCTCCATCCGCGAGAACCTGCGGCTCGCCCGCACGGACGCGACGGACCAACGGCTGCGGGAGGCTCTCGCCGCGGCGCGGCTGCTGGACTGGGTCCGGTCGCTGCCCGACGGCCTCGACACGCTGGTGGGCGAGCACGGGGCCCGGCTCTCGGGCGGCCAGCGGCAGCGGCTGGCGCTGGCCCGTGCGCTCCTCGCCGACTTCCCCGTACTCGTGCTCGACGAGCCCGCCGAGCACCTGGACCTGGCGACGGCGGACGCGCTGACCGCGGATCTGCTGGCTGCCACCGAAGGGCGTACGACCGTGCTGATCACCCATCGGCTGGCCGGGCTCGACGCGGTGGACGAGGTCCTCGTGCTGGACGGGGGGCGGGTGGTGCAGCGGGGGCCGTACGCCGCTCTGGCCGCGCAGGACGGCCCGCTCCTCCGGATGCTCGAACGTGAACAGGCGTCGGTGCGTACGGAGCCGGAGCGGACGCGACCGCTTCCGGTACGGGTCTGAGGGCGGCGAGGGGGCCGGTACGTTCCTGAGGGCGGCGAGCGGGTGCCGACGCCGACTTTCCGGACCATTCGGTGCTTATTAGGCTCAGGTCATGGCCGAGCAGGATCCGAATGACCCGCCGGGAGCCGCGCAGCAGAACACCGGCAGCCTGAGAGGGCTCTCCGCGGAGCTGACCGCTCGTGTTCCGCAGCTGCTGGAGGCGACGAGGTCCGTCGGCACGGGCCTCGAGCTCCACTCCACGCTGGAGCGCATCTGCGAGACCGCCGCCGAACTCGCCCACGCCCGCTATGCCGCCATCGGCGTCGTCGAAAGGCCGGGTGAAAGCCTCTGCGACTTCATCACCCACGGGGTGCCGAAGGAGGTCGCCCGGGCTATCGGCCGGCCGCCCGACGGGCATACGGGTCTGCTGGGCGCGCTGATCGAGGAGGGCGTGCCGATTCGCCTGGAGGATCTGGAGGGGGACCCCCGCTTCGCCGGCTTCCCGGCCGGCCACCCGAAGATGCGTACGTTCCTCGGAGTCCCGATCCGGGTCCAGGGCAAGATCTTCGGCAACCTGTACGTGATGGAGAAGCGCGGCGGGGAGGCGTTCGGCGACGACGAACTGCACATGCTGCGCGTGCTGGCCACGGAGGCGGGGATCGCCATCGGCCACGCGCGGACGTACGACGCCGCACGACAGCGCGAACAGTGGATCGACGGCTCGGTGGCCGTCACCACCGCCCTGCTCTCGGCCGGGGACGCCGACGAGGCACTCGCTGTCGTCGCCGAACAGGCGCGGCGTCTCGCCGACGCCGTGGTCGGCATCGTGCTGCTTCCGGCCGCGGGGGGAGGGCTGGAGATCGTCGCCGTCGCCGGGGACAAGCCGTCCGCTTCCCTCGGGGTGATCATCCCGCCGCAGAGCCCTGTGGTGGCGGCGCTCCTGCGGGGCGAGGAGGTGTTCCTGGACGATTCGGCGACCGATCCCCGCATGACGACCAGACTGGCCGATCGGTTCGGCCCGCACATGCTGCTCCCCCTGCGCAGCGGTGGGCGGGTGCTGGGGGCGCTCTCCATCCCGCGGGTCCGGGGCGGCCGGCCCTTCACCCGTGCGGAGCGGACGCTGGCCACTCACTTCGCCGCGCAGGCCGCACTCGCTCTGAAGCTGTCCGAGGCCCAGCGGGACCGGGAGAGGCTCGCCGTCTACGAGGACAGGGACAGGATCGCCCGGGACCTCCATGACCTGGTCATCCAGCGCCTGTTCGCCACTGGGATCATGCTGGAGGGTGCTCAGCGGCGCTCACCGGTGCCCGCGGTGCAGGCCGGCATCGGGCGGGCCGTGGACGAACTGGATGTGACCATCCAGGAGATCCGTACCGCCATCTTCGCGCTGCAACAGGAACCCGCCGAGGCGCCGTCGGGGCTGCGGACCCGAGTCCTGCGGGAGATCAACATGGCCGCCGTGCCCCTGGGCTTCATGCCCTCACACCGTTTCCTGGGACCCGTCGACTCGCTGGTGGGGGAGCTCGCCGGCAAGAACCTCATCGCTGCTCTGCGGGAGGCCCTGTCCAACACCTTCCGTCATGCGCGGGCCTCGCGCGTCGAGGTGAGGGTGGACGCGACGGCGGTGCTGCCGGACGGGCGGGACGCGGTACGGCTGACGGTCGCCGACGACGGGGTGGGGATCCCGGAAGGCGGCCGGCGCAGCGGCCTGCGTAATCTCGCACGGCGCGCCGAGTCCCTGGGCGGCGCGAGCTGGTTCGCCCCGGGGGCCGGGGAGGGCGACAGCGGCACGACGGTCACCTGGCAGGTCCCGCTCTGACAGTCGTCCCAGTCGTCCCAGTCGTCCCAGCCGCCCCAACCGCCCCAGCCGTCTCCGCAGTCTCAGGCGTCTCGGCCGACGGGCTCAGTGAGCGGCGAGGATCCGCTCGATGACGACCGCGACACCGTCCTCGTCGTTCGTGAGCGTCACACCGGACGCGGCAGCCACGGCGGCAGGGTGGGCGTTGCCCATGGCGAACGAGGCGCCGGCCCAGCTCAGCATCTCCACGTCGTTCGGCATGTCCCCGAAGGCGACCACTTCGGCCGGAGCGATACCGCGCTCGGCACAGTATGCGGCGAGCGTGGCGGCCTTGGAGACCCCGAGACCGCTGATCTCCAGCAGCGCGGTGGGGCTGGACCGGGTGAACGAGGCCCGCTCCCCCGCGAGTTCACGGGCCAGCGCGAGGAAGGCGTCCGGGGCCATCTCGGGGTGGTGGGCGAGGATCTTCAGAACCGGCGTACCGGTGCCCGGAACCTCCTCGTGGAGCAGCTTCTCCGCGATCGCGACCGTGGCGCCCGGGTCCATGTGGAACGGGGGGTAGGCGGGCTCGTAGTGGATGCCGGTGGCCAGTTCGACGGCGAACGAGACCCCGGGTGCCGCCTCGCGCAGGATGTCGACCACGGTCAGGGCGATCTCGCGGTCCAGGGGGTAGACCTTGATCAGCTGGCCGTCGTGGAGATCGGCGACAGCGGCCCCGTTCGCGCAGATGGCCATGCCGTGGCCCTGCACGTACGGGCTGACGACGTCCATCCAGCGGGCCGGCCTTCCGGTGACGAAGAAGACCTCGATCCCCGCCTCTTCGGCGGCTGCCAGGGCGGCGGTCGTACGGTCCGACAGGGTCTTGTCGTCGCGTAGGAGAGTGCCGTCCAGATCGGTGGCGATCAGCCGGGTCACGGCAGGCAGAGGCGAGTCGGTAGCTGAGGTCACCCGCCCATTCTCCCGTACGGAGTCGCACGGGCGTGCAGAGGGGCGCACATCTGAGTGCGCGAGTCCTTGAACTGCGGAACATGACTTTGACATATGCCCAGGGCTCGCCGCGAGGGGCTCGTACCGAGGAGGGGCGGGATGCCTCCCGCCCCTCCAGGGAGGCGCTCCTGGGCGGAGCGGGGGTCTGGTCTGCTGTGATGCTGTGACGGGCGCCCGCCCCTGATCGACGCAGGGGCGGGCGTCGTATCAGCTCAGGACCTGGTCAGCCGGCGCAGACGGTGAAGTCGACCGTGTCGCCCTTCTTGACGGTCTTCGGGGCGTGCGGGGACACGCCGAGCACCGAGCCCGGCTTGCAGCTCTTGACGGCCTTCTTGGTGACGGTGCCGAGCTTTGTCTGCGTCTTCTGCATGTACGCCGTGGCCTCGTCCAGGCTCCAGCCCGCGAAGTCGATGGGGACGCTCTGGCCGTTGGGGAAGAGGTACAGCATGGTGGTGGTGTCGCTGTCGGTGGCCGCGCCGGCAGCCGCCGGGGTCGAGCTGCTGCTGCCGGCGACCGAGGTGGCCAGGGCGGTGCCCCCGCCCGCCGCGATGAGGGCGGCGGCGACGGCGGCGATGCCGATCGTGCGCCTGCGCCGGGTGCGGCGCAGGATCTGGGGCGCGTCGAAGTCGGGGGCCTCGGCGGAGTTCGCGAATCGGTTCATGGCGTTCATCAGTTCCTCTTCGAAAGGTGTGCAGCCGGAAGGCCATGCGTCGCCGTACGAGCTCATCGGATTCCTTCCGTGTGCTGCCGTGGCGAAGGGGCGGAGAGTACGGGGATCTGACCTCTGAGCTTCTCGATCCCCCGAGCAAGCTGGGAGCGCACCGTGCTGGGCGATATGTTCATGTCGGCTGCGATCTCGGTGTCGGAGAGGTCGTGGAAGTACCGCAGCACCACGACCGTGCGCATCCGCATGGGCAGTTGTTGCAGGGCGCGCACCAACTGGTCCCGGTTGTCCACCTGCCCGAACTCGTCTCCCGGGGCGGCTTTGTCGCCGCTTTCCGGATCGGAGGTCATGCCCAGACGGCGGAACCTGCGCCAGCGGTCGTTGGCCAGGTTCACCATGATCCGCCGCACATAGAGGTCCGGAGCGTCCTTCCCCGCGATGGTGCGCCATTTGCGGCAGGCCCGCTCCAGGGTCTCCTGGACCAGGTCCTCCGCTGCCTCACGGTCGCCCGTCAGGACGAAGGCGCCCCGGAACAGCGCGGTCGACCTCGCGGCGACGAAAGCCTGAAAGTCCGTCTCCATACGCTCCTCCCTTCCTGTCACCTCTCCTCGACGTGAACACCGCCTCATCTGCTGCACGGCTGCACTGAGACCTGGGTCACAGGCGTCGATGCCGTCCGGCGTCAACGGGAAGGACGGCATCGATGAGACCGGCGGACAGCTACGGACCATCGTCTCGGCCGCGTCGGTCATGCCCAGTTCCAGGCGGCGGCGGACGTCGGTCTCGTACTGCTCGAGGTCGAGGGCGCGTAGGGCCTGCTCGGCCTCGGCCGCCGTCGGGTCAAGGTCGTACGCGCTCGTGCGCGACGTCCGTCGGCTCGGCTGACCGCCACAAGGCAATGCGCCCGCCCACACGCATTAAGGTCACGGCATGCGTCTGAGCACTGTCATCCTGCCTATCCACCGCTGGGCCGAAGGCCAGAAGACCTGGCGCCGGGCCGAGGAGCTCGGCTTCCACGCTGCCTACACCTACGACCACCTGTCCTGGCGCGCCTTCCGCGACGGCCCGTGGTTCGGGGCCCTCCCCACTCTCACCGCCGCGGCCACGGCGACCGAGCGGCTGCGCCTGGGCACCCTCGTCACGTCGCCGAATTTCAGGCATCCGGTGACGCTGGCCAAGGAGCTGATCTCGCTCGACGACATCTCCGGCGGCCGGATCACGCTCGGCATCGGGGCAGGCGGCAACGGCTTCGACGCGACCGCCCTGGGGCAGGAGGCGTGGACGCCGAAGGAGCGGGCGGACCGGTTCGGGGAGTTCGTGCCGCTGCTCGACCGGTTGCTCACCGAGGACGCCGTGAGCGAGCAGGGCACGCACTACTCCGCCGACGAGGCCCGCAACATCCCGGGCTGCGTCCAGCGCCCCCGGCTCCCCTTCGCCGTCGCCGCAACCGGCCCGCGCGGTTTGAAGCTTGCCGCGCGGTACGGGCAGGCGTGGGTGACCACGGGTGACCCGAAGCTGTACGAGGAGGGCACTCCGGAACAGTCGGTGGAAGCCGTCCGCGGCCAGATCGACAAGCTCGGCGCGGCATGTGCCGGCATCGGCAGGGACGTGGGCGGGCTGGACAAGGTGCTGCTCACCGGGTTCACCCCGGACCGCAGCCGTCCGCTTGAGTCTCTCGGCGCCTTCGTCGACTTCGCCGGCCGCTACCAGGCGCTGGGCTTCACCGAGATCGTGCTCCACTGGCCGATCCCGGACTCCGACTTCGCCGCGGACATGGAGGTCTTCGAGATGATCGCCACCGAGGCACTGGGGCAACTGGCCTGATCGGCCCGGAGCTGGACGGTGCGCGGGAGGAACGCTGCCACGGGCGGGTGGCTGTGGTTGCCGGGCTCCGGGGTGGGGGCGACGCTGGAGGGGAACCCGCAGTCGGCCTGCCCGCGCGTGTGCACGGCACCGGGTGCGGTTCGCCGGAAGGAATGAGTCGTCATGAGGATGCTGCTCACCGCGCAGATGGACACCGAGACCGCTAACCGCTCGGTATCCGACGGAACCATGCCGAAGGTCATCGAGGAGGTCGTCGAGCAGCTCAAGCCCGAAGCGGCGTACTTCACCATCCAGAACGGTCAGCGCACCTGCCTGATGGTCTTCGACATGCAGGACTCCGCCCAGATGCCGCCGCTCATGGAGCCCTTGTTCCACGCGGGTTCCAAGATCGCTCTGCAGCCCGTCATGAATCTCGGCGATCTGCATGCGGGCCTCGGCGGCATGGAGCGCTGAGCGCTGAGCCCGGAGGCGTTATTCACGCATGCGCAGGTAGCCCGGCGGTACGGAGTCGGTGAGCCAGACCCCGTTGGCGCTGACGTGGAAGAGGTGGCCCGCGCGGTGCATGGCGCCGGCGTCCACGGCGAGGACGACCGGGGTGCCGCGCCGGGCGCCGACACGGACCGCCGTCTCGCGGTCGGGCGACAGATGGACGTGGTGGCGGTTCATGGGCCGGAGCCCTTCGGTACGGATGGCGTCGAGCGTCCGTGCCACTGTGCCGTGGTAGAGGTACGCGGGTGGTTCGGCCGGGGGCAGGCCCAGGTCGACGGTGACGGAGTGGCCCTGGTTCGCGCGGATGCGATCGCCGTCCACGGTGAACCGCTGCTTGTCATTGACCGCGACGACGTGGTCGAGGTCCTCCCGGGTGATCGTGACGCCGTGCTCGGCGCAGGCCCGCAGCAGCTCGTCCACAGCCACCCAGCCGTTGGGATCAAGACTGATTCCGATCCGGTCCGGCTCATGCCGCAGATGCTTCGACAGGTACTTGGACACCTTGACGGTGCGTCGTTCGTCCATCCCGACAGAGTGCCCGCGCCCCTTCTTCCGGCGCACCTCGATTTCACCCGGCGTTCGCAGCACTCATGGGTGTGAACAGGTTTGATCCACAGCCAACTCGAGTTATCCACAGGGGTTTTGGCAGTTCTGTGGACAAGTGGCCTTCCGTATGCGGCATTTGGCCAAGTATGGTTTGCGTTACGCCCTTTGGTGATGGTCGGGCGCTGAGTGCGCCGTAACTGCCGTCCATGACAGGCAGTATGGTCAAGTTCCCTACAGCGCAGTGGAGTTGGTGCGAGCAGGCCGGGCATCGGCAGAACCGTCGTGCTGCGCACGGGCGTTGCGGCGCTCGCAACCCGAACCGCCTGCCAGGACTACAAGGGTGGCTTCATCCGGGCAACGCCTCGCAGTAGGCGAGGGCTGAATCGTGACAGCAGCCGTGCGCCGCGTGCCTCAGGCGTCACCGGCACCACGGCCCGGTTGTGCACCACGGCCCCGAGAATTGCCTGAGCCACTTTCTCCGCAGGGTAGTTGCGGATCGAGTACAGCCGAGCCGTCCGCTTCCGGAGCCGCGCCTCCTCGGCCTCGTCGGCTCCCGCGAAGCGTGCGGTACCGGTGATGCCGGTGTCCACGATTCCCGGACAGATGGCGCTGACGCCGATCGACCGCTCGGCCAGTTCGGCGCGCAAGCACTCGCTGAGCATCAGCACCGCCGCTTTGGACGTGCTGTACGCGGGCAGTGCGCGCGACGGCTGATAGGCCGCTGCCGACGCGACGTTGACGATGTGGCCGCCCTGCCCTCGGTCGGCCATCTGACGGCCGAAGATCCGGCAGCCGTGGATGACTCCCCACAGATTGACGTCGAGAACCCTCCTCCAGTCATCGCTCGTCGTGTCGAGGAAGGAACCTGACAGCCCGATGCCCGCGTTGTTCACCAGGACGTCCACGACGCCGAGTTCGGACGCCACCTTCTCAGCGAGCTTCTCCATCGCCTGCTCGTCCCCGACATCCACCACCTCGCCCCAGGCGGCGGCCGCGCCGGTCAACCGGGCCTTCTCCGCTGTCCGCGCGACGCCCTCCGCGTCCCGGTCCACGGCGACCACCCGCGCCCCCGCCGCGGCGAAGGACAGGGCTGTGGCGCGCCCGATCCCCGAGGCGGCGCCTGTCACCAGGACCAACTGCCCTCCGAACCGGTCGGCATGGGCTCCCGTGGCCGTCGTCCTCGGAGCGCCGGACCCAGTGGGAGTGACCTGGCCGCCGGGTTCCCCGCCGGGTTCCCCGCCGGACTCCCCGCCGGACTCCCCGCCGGACTCCCCGCCGGACTCCACGCCGACGAAATCGCTGATCCAGGAGGCCAGCTGATCCGGCCTGGTGCGCGGTACCCAGTGCTTCGCCGGCAGGGTGCGCCGTACCAACCGGGGTACCCAGGAGTCCAGTTCGTCGTAGAGCGACGGCGAGAGGAAGGCGTCCCCGGTCGGCGTGATCAGCTGCACCGGCACATGTGCGTACGCGTCAGGGCGCGGCCGGCGCAGGCGGGCCCGGATGTTGTCACGGTAGAGCCAGGCCCCGTGCGCCGCGTCCCGTGGGAGCGACGCAGTCGGATAGCCGTCCGCGGGCACCTTCTCCATCCGCTGCAGAATTCGCGGCCACTGCCTGCCCAGCGTCCCGCGCCAGGCCATCTCGGGCAGGACCGGTGTGTGCAGCGCGTACACGTACCAGGACTTGGCGCCCTGGCCGAGCAACTGCCCGAGCCCGCGCGGGTACGGGTGGGACATCCGCCGCTTGATCCAGTGCCCGAAGTGGTCGAGAGAAGGGCCGGACATCGAGGTGAACGAGGCGATACGGCCCTTGGTCCGCTCCACCGTGGCGAATTCCCAGGACTGGACCGAACCCCAGTCGTGGCCGACGACATGGACCGGCCGGTCCGGGCTGACGGCATCCACGACGGCCAGGAAGTCGTCGGTCAGCTTCTCCAGCGTGAAGCCGCCGCGCAGAGGTTCGGGCGCCGTCGACCTGCCGTGGCCCCGCACGTCGTAGAGCACCACGTGCCACCGCTCCGCCAGCCGCCCCGCGACCTCGGACCAGACCTCCTTGCTGTCCGGATAGCCGTGCACCAGCACGATCGTCGGCAGCGCGGGATCGCCCAGCTCAGCCACACACAGCTCGATCCCGCCCGTACGCACCCAGCGCTCACGCGCGCCTCGCAGATCCACGCCGCCTCCTCGTCCAGTGCCGGCGTTGCGGTACGCGCCCGTAACGTGACACCGCTGAATGTGGCAACCGGCGGACGGCCCCGTCAAGGGATGCCCCGAACCTGTGGACGACACCGTGTGGACGACCCGGCCCGGGGGTCCTCGCGTACGGGCCCCTTACGGGTCCGTACGCCTGGAGTCTGACGCGGATCCAGCCGCCTGGTCTGACGACTCCTGTGGCCGGCGCCACTACCGTCGATGACGTGACTGTGATCGCAACCGAAAGCCTGAGCAAGCGGTTCCCGAGGGTGACCGCGCTTGACCGGCTCTCCTTGGACATCGGACCGGGTGTAACCGGCCTGGTGGGTTCCAACGGGGCCGGCAAGTCCACACTGATCAAGATCCTGCTGGGTCTGTCCCCCGCCACCGAAGGCCGGGCCGCGGTGCTCGGGCTCGACGTCGCCACCGAGGGCGCCGCCATCCGGGAGCGGGTCGGATACATGCCCGAGCACGACTGCCTGCCCCCCGATGTCTCGGCGACCGAATTCGTCGTCCACATGGCGCGGATGTCCGGGCTGCCGCCCACCGCGGCACGTGAACGCACCGCGGACACCCTGCGCCACGTCGGGCTGTACGAGGAGCGCTACCGCCCCATCGGCGGCTACTCGACCGGTATGAAGCAGCGGGTGAAGCTGGCCCAGGCGCTGGTCCACGACCCGAAGCTGGTCCTTCTCGACGAGCCGACCAACGGCCTGGACCCCGTCGGCCGGGACGAGATGCTCGGTCTGATCCGCCGTGTCCACACCGACTTCGGCATCTCGGTGCTGGTCACCTCGCACCTCCTCGGAGAGCTCGAGAGGACCTGCGACCACGTCGTCGTCATCGATGGCGGCGCGCTGCTGCGCTCCAGCTCCACCAGCGACTTCACCCAGACGACCACGACGCTGGCCGTCGAGGTCACCGACAGCGACACCCACCCGGACGGTACGGACGCGCTGCGCCGCGCCCTCACCGGGGCCGGGATCAAGCTCGTCGGGCACGACGGCCTGGACGCCGAAGGGCTGCCGGGCGCAGGACACATCCTCCTGGTGGAGGCGACGGGCGAGGAGACGTACGACGTGGTCCGCGACAGTGTCGCCGGCCTCGGGCTGGGTCTCATCCGGATGGAACAGCGGCGCCACCACATCGCGGAGGTCTTCCGTACCGAAGAGGCACCGCGGGCGGCCGTGGCCGCGACAGCGGGTGCCGGACAGCAGAAGGGGAGCGGTCGCGATGAGCACTGAGACCGGGACCGCGGCCGGGAGCGACACCTCCCGGATCCACAACATCGGATACCGCTCCTACGACGGCGCACGGCTCGGCCGGGGCTATGCCCGCCGATCGCTGTACTCGCAGTCCCTGCGGGGCTCGTTCGGACTGGGCAGGTCCGCCAAGTCCAAGGTGCTGCCGATGCTTCTGTGCGGGGTGATGTGCCTGGTGGCTCTGATCCTTGTCGCGGTCGCCATCGCCACGCCCGGCATGACGAAACTCCCCATCAGGTACACGGACTTCGCGATCTACCTGCAGGCCGTGATCGGACTCTTCATCGCCTCCCAGGCGCCGCAGTCGGTGTCGAGGGACCTGCGCTTCAAGAGCGTGCCGTTGTACTTCTCGCGGCCGATCGAACGCGTCGACTACGTGGTCGCCAAGTTCGCGGCCATGACGTCGGCCCTGCTGATCCTCACCGGTCTGCCCCTCGTCATCCTGTTCGTGGGCTCGCTGCTGGCCAAGTTCGACTTCGCCGACCAGGCCAAGGGATTCGGGCAGGGGATGGTCTCGGTGGCACTGCTCTCCGTGCTGTTCGCCGGGCTCGGACTGGTGGTCGCCGCGCTTACGCCGCGCAGGGGCTTCGGGGTCGCCGCCGTGATCGCCGTACTGACCATCACCTACGGTGCGGTCTCCACGGTCCAGGCGATCGCCTGGGAGACGGGTTCGGCCGGTGCCATCACCTGGCTCGGGCTGTTCTCGCCCATCACGCTGATCGACGGGGTGCAGACCGCGTTCCTCGGCGCCTCCTCCGCCTTCCCCGGCGGTGAAGGACCCGGAGCCGCCGCCGGTGTGGTCTATCTGATCGTTGTTCTCGCGCTCGTCGCCGGCTCGTACGCCGTACTGATGCGCCGCTACCGGAGGGTCGGCCTGTGACCACCATCGAGATCGACCACACCTCCCGCTGGTTCGGCAACGTGGTCGCCGTCAACGACGTGAGCATGACCGTGGGGCCCGGAGTCACCGGGCTGCTCGGGCCCAACGGAGCCGGGAAGTCCACCCTGATCAACATGATGGCCGGGTTCCTCGCGCCGTCGACCGGCAAGGTCACGCTCGACGGCACACAGATCTGGCGCAACGAGGCGGTCTACAAGGCGATCGGGATCGTGCCGGAGCGGGAGGGCATGTACGACTTCCTGACCGGCCGCGAGTTCGTCGTCGCCAACGCCGAGCTGCACGGGCTGGGCGACGCGGCCGCGCACAAGGCGCTGGCCACGGTCGAGATGGAGTACGCGCAGGACCGCAAGATCTCGACGTACAGCAAGGGCATGCGCCAGCGCGTGAAGATGGCGTCCGCGCTGGTCCACGACCCCTCGGTGCTGCTCCTCGACGAGCCGTTCAACGGCATGGACCCGCGCCAGCGGATGCAGCTCATGGAGCTGCTGCGCCGTATGGGAGCGGAGGGCCGCACGGTGCTCTTCTCCTCCCACATCCTCGAGGAGGTCGAGCAGCTCGCCTCGCACATCGAGGTGATCGTGGCCGGCCGCCACGCGGCGTCGGGCGACTTCCGGAAGATCCGTCGGCTGATGACGGACCGGCCGCACCGCTATCTCGTCCGGTCCAGTGACGACCGCGCCCTCGCGGCCGCGCTCATCGCGGACCCCTCGACGGCGGGGATCGAGGTCGACGTCACGGAGAAGGCCCTGCGCATCCAGGCGGTCGACTTCGGGCGGTTCACGACGCTGCTGCCGAAGGTCGCGCGCGAACACGGCATCCGGCTGCTCACCGTCTCCCCGTCCGACGAGTCCCTCGAATCGGTCTTTTCCTATCTCGTAGCGGCCTGAGTAGTGGCCTGAAAGGAGCTGTGAAGCGTCATGTACGACCCCACAGTCGCCCGGCTCACCTACCGGGCCCTGCTCGGCCGGCGCCGGGCCGCCATCCTGTTCGTCCTCCCGGTCCTGCTGGTGGCCATCGCCGTGGCGGTACGGGCGTTCGCCGGTGCCGATGACGGTGTGGCCTCCGGGGTGCTGGGCGGATTCGCCATCGCCACGATGGTCCCCCTCATCGGTGTCATCGCGGGTACCGGTGCCATCGGGCCGGAGATCGACGACGGCTCGATCGTCTATCTGCTCGCCAAGCCCGTGAAGCGGCCCACGATCGTCTTCACGAAGCTGATCGTCGCCGTCGCCGTGACGATGCTGTTCTCCGCGCTGCCCACGTTCGTCGCGGGGTTGATCCTCAACGGCAACGGGGGGCAGATCGCCGTGGCCTACACGATCGCGGCGCTGGTCGCCTCGATCGCGTACAGCGCGCTCTTCCTGCTGCTCGGCACGGTCAGCCGGCACGCGGTCGTCTTCGGCCTCGTGTACGCGCTGGTGTGGGAGGCGCTCTTCGGCAGCCTGGTGCCGGGGGCCAGGACGCTCAGCGTGCAGCAGTGGTCCCTCTCGGTCGCCGAGAAGGTCGCCGGGGAGGGCGCGGTCACCTCGGACGTCGGCCTGCCGCTGGCGACCGTCCTGCTGGTCGGCGTGACGGTCGTGGCCACGTGGTACGCGGGTCAGAAGCTGCGGGCGCTGAAGCTCGCCGGCGAGGAGTGAGACCGGCCACCACGCATGCCCTGCAACCCCCGCCCACCGGGCGGGGGTTGTTCCGTGTGCGGGGCGGTCGGGTCGCGTGACTGTACGGTTGTCGGCTCGTTGTACTGGGTGCGTGGAGGCAACTGGAATCTGTGGCGTCGAGCTTTCGTGAATTCGAGGAATGCCGGCAGCGGTGAGGCGAGCGCCCACCCGGCCGGTCATCGAGTGAGTGGCAACCGTGAGCGACCTCCGCCCTCGCAGCCCGGGGACAGGGCTCTCCTTGCCGTTCCCACGCACGAGAGGCACACCGATGCCCACAGAGGTCGCCCTGCTCGAATCCCAAGCCCTCCGGGTCGAGCAGATGGGGCGCGTCGAAGTCCTCGACAAGGTCAAGAGCCTTGTCATGCTCCCTGATGGAATTCACCTTCGCACAGAGGACGTGGCTCGCTATTTCGAAGTGTCCACAGAGGTCGTCAAGAAGCTGACCCAACGCCATCGTGCCGAGGTGGAGGAGAACGGCCTCACGCTGCTGCGCGGCGCTGAGCTGCGCATCTTCCATAGGGACATCGTGTCCCTATGGGGTGGTGAGGGGGCGGAGAGTTATCCACAGGCGGCCACGCAGCTCACGCTGTACACCCGCAGGACCGTGCTCGACATCGCCATGCTTCTTCGCGACAGCGACATCGCGCGCAGCATCCGGACTCACCTGCTCGACGTGGAGGAGGACCTCAAGGCCTCCTACGCCTCGCTCGACCGGCGCGTCACCCGCATCGAGGGCTGCCTCGCCGACGTGGGAAGCGCGCTCCAGGAGCTCGGGCCGGTGCTGGGCCGGATGTCGCAGCGGCTCGACTCCCTGGACCGGAAGCTCGATGTCACGCATCAGGTCGTCGGTGCCATCAGCATCCGGCTCACCGACGTTTCGCACGACGTCATCCGCCTCGACGCCCGCATGGACGACCTCGCGCACCGGCTGAGGGATCTGGGCCGCCGCACGAGCGGCTGACGTACGTCCGGGGGCCACCGGAAAACGGGTGGCCCCCGGGCCCCGGTCTCCGGCACAGTGAGGGGGACGGCGCGGGGAGGCGCCGTCCATGAGGACCGGGAGAGGAGCGCGGCGATGACCAGGAGTCCGAGTCCGTCGTGTTCCCGACAGGGCGGTCCGCAGCCGGCACCGCGGTAGCTTCATCAGCTGCCCGCGGGCGCCCGCAGCAGGACCCCCGGGTGGCCCCCGCTGCGCGTCGCGCGCGGCCACCCCCCGGAGGATTGGCCGAGTGGTAAGGCAGCGGCTTGCTAAGCCGTCGTCGGGGCGTGACCCCCGCGCGCGTTCGATCCGCGCATCCTCCGCCGGAGCTGGAAGACGGAAGCACGCAGACCGGCGCCCGCAGACCGGGGCCCGCAGACCGGGGCCCTGGAGTTCGAAGCTACGCGCGCGTGGTCGTCCGGAGCAGCTCCTCCAGCACCACCGCGATGCCGTCGTGCTCGTTCGACGCGGTGATCTCGTGCGCCACGGCCTTCAGGTCGTCGTGCGCGTTGGCCATGGCCACACCGTGCTGCGCCCAGCCGAACATGGGGATGTCGTTCGGCATGTCACCGAACGCCACGGTGTCCGCCGCCTTGAGCCCCAGACGGCGGGCGGCGAGCGAGAGACCGGTCGCCTTGCTCAGCCCCAGGGGCAGGATCTCCACGACCCCCGGGCCCGCCATGACGACGTTCACCAGGCTGCCGACGGCCTGCCGGGCGGCTTGTGCCAGCGCGTCGTCGTCGAGCTCGGGGTGCTGTATGTAGACCTTGTTCAGCGGAGCGGTCCACATCTCGGCGGGGTCGGCCATGAAGACGGCGGGCAGCGGCCCCTCCTGTACCTGATAACCGGGCCCGACCAGCACCTCGCCCTCGAGTCCGTCACGGCTCGCCGCGAGCGCCAGCGGGCCGACCTCCGCCTCGATCTTGGACAGCGCGAGCCCCGCGAGCTGCCGGTCAAGGGTGAGGGAGGTCAGTAGCTTGTGCTCGCCCGCGTGGTAGACCTGCGCGCCCTGACCGCACACCGCCAGGCCCTTGTAACCCAGGTCGTCCAGGATGTGCCGGGTCCACGGCACCGCGCGTCCGGTGACGACGATGTGCGCGGCGCCGGCCGCGGTCACCGCGGCCAGCGCCTCCCGGGTGCGGTCGGAGACCGTGTGGTCGTCGCGCAGCAGGGTGCCGTCGAGATCGGTCGCTACGAGCTTGTACGCGAAGGTCACTTGGAGACCGGCTCCAGAAGCTCGCGCCCGCCCAGGTACGGACGGAGGGCCTCCGGCACACGCACCGAACCGTCGGGCAGCTGGTGGTTCTCCAGGAGCGCCACGATCGTGCGCGGTACGGCGCAGAGCGTGCCGTTCAGCGTGGCCAGCGGCTGGACCTTCTTCCCGTCGCGCATACGGACGGAGAGCCGGCGGGCCTGGAAGCCGTCGCAGTTGGACGCGGAGGTCAGTTCGCGGTACTTGCCCTGGGTCGGGATCCACGCCTCGCAGTCGAACTTCCGCGAGGCCGAGGACCCGAGGTCACCGGTCGCGACGTCGATCACCTGGAACGGCAGCTCGAGACCGGTGAGCCACTGCTTCTCCCAGTCCAGGAGCCTGCGGTGCTCCGCCTCGGCGTCCGCCGGGTCGACGTACGAGAACATCTCGACCTTGTCGAACTGGTGGACGCGGAAGATGCCCCGGGTGTCCTTGCCGTACGTGCCCGCCTCACGGCGGAAGCAGGGCGAGAAGCCCGCGTACCGCAGCGGCAGCTTGTCGGCGTCGAGGATCTCGTCCATGTGGTACGCCGCGAGGGGGACCTCCGACGTGCCGACCAGGTAGTAGTCGTCCTTCTCCAGGTGGTACACGTTCTCCGCGGCCTGGCCGAGGAAGCCCGTGCCCTCCATGGCGCGCGGGCGGACCAGCGCGGGGGTCAGCATGGGGACGAAGCCGGCCTCGGTGGCCTGGGCGATCGCCGCGTTGACCAGGGCCAGCTCGAGCAGCGCGCCGATGCCGGTCAGGTAGTAGAAGCGCGATCCGGACACCTTGGCGCCGCGCTCCATGTCGATGGCGCCCAGCGCCTCGCCGAGCTCCAGGTGGTCCTTGGGCTCGAAGCCCTCGGCGCCGAAGTCACGGATCGTGCCGTGCGTCTCCAGGACGACGAAGTCCTCCTCGCCGCCGACCGGTACGTCCTCGTGGACGATGTTGCCGAGCAGCAGGAGCAGCCGCTTGGCCTCGGCGTCGGCCTCGTCCTGTGCGGCGTCGGCCGCCTTCACCTCGGACTTCAGCTGATCGGCCTTCTTGAGGAGCTCTGCACGCTCCTCGGGGGTGGCCTTGGGGATCAGCTTCCCGAGCGCCTTCTGCTCGGAGCGGAGTTCGTCGAAGCGGATGCCGGACGACCTGCGCAGCTCGTCGGCGGAGAGCAGGGCGTCGACGAGCGCGACGTCCTCTCCACGGGCGCGCTGGGAGGCGCGAACACGGTCGGGGTCCTCACGGAGCAGGCGAAGGTCAATCACCCCTCAAGGCTACCGGTGCGGGGATCCGCCGCTCGAACCGATATCGACGAGCGTGGCGCTTTGCCCGAATTGCCGGAATCAATAATCCTGGGGGAGTCATGGGCCGACAGCGGGGTGGGGTCGTCAATAAAAGGGACGCATTGCCACGCAAAGGGAACAAGGCATCCTGCCGCTTGACGCATCACCGGTGCCTGGGCGGTGAGTTGGGGGCGACGGGCGGGCGTGTTGTCCACAGGTCCCTGTCGATCCAATTAGTTATCCACAGGCTGTGAAGAAGATCTGTGGATGCCGGAAGAGATCGTTCCGAAAGCGGCATGACGGGACAGGGATCTGCAACTCAAACCTCATCCGTGCACTCATTCGGGTGGGTATTCCTCGTTCCAATGAGTTGATCAACGGAATTGGAGGGACACGGGGGGAGCTGTGACCCCATGGGTGATCCCGGGGCGCTGGGGCGATTTGTCGACCATGTCGTATTGCGGTGTCGACTTGTCCCCAGGTTGGAGGGGTGGCCTGTGGATAACTTCCTGCGTGAAATGAAAATCTGCAGGTAGGACCGGCAGGGTTCGGGCCGGCCCCTTCCCACAGGCTTCAGACGCGGCCGTCCTGGCTGCGGGCCAACCAGTCGGAGGCCTCGGTGAAATCGGTGTCCGACGTCCCGATCCGCAGAGGGCTCACCTCTTCGGGCGTCACCCCCGCGCGCGGATACGAACCCAGGAACCGGACCTTCGGGCAGATCCGCTTCAGCCCCATCAGCGCCTCGCCGACGCGCCGGTCCGCGATGTGCCCCTCGGCATCCACGGCGAAGCAGTAGTTCCCGATGCCTTCCCCGGTGGGCCGGGACTGGATCAGCATCAGGTTGACGCCTCGGACGGTGAACTCCTGGAGCAGTTCCAGGAGGGCGCCCGGACGGTCGTCGCCGAGCCAGATGACCACGGAGGTCTTGTCGGCTCCCGTGGGCGCGGACGGCCTCGCGGGGCGCCCCACCAGGACGAAGCGGGTCTGGGCGTTCTCCGCGTCGTGGATCTCGGTCACCAGCGGTTCCAGGCCGTAGGTGGCCGCGGCGAACTCACCGGCGAAGGCGGCGTCGTAGCGACCCTCCTGAACCAGCCGGGCAGCGTCCGCGTTCGAGGCCGACGACTCCCACACCGCGTCGGGCAGATGGGCCGCCATCCAGTTGCGTACCTGGGGCTGCGCGGCCGGGTGGGCGCTGACGGTCTTGATGTCCGACAGCTTCGTCCCGGGGCGCACCAGCAGCGCGAACGTGATGGAGAGCAGCACTTCGCGGTAGATCATCAGCGGATCGCCCGTGGTCAGCTCGTCGAGGGTCGCGCTGATCCCGCCCTCCACGGAGTTCTCGATGGGGACGAGTGCCGCCGCCGCCTCCCCGTTCCGCACCGCGTCCAGTGCCGCCGGCACCGAGACCATCGGGACGAGTTCGCGGGTGGCGGCTTCGGGGAGCGTACGGAGGGCCACCTCGGTGAAGGTGCCTTCGGGGCCGAGGTAGGCGTAGCGCGTGGCTGACATACGGTCACCCTAATGGGCCGCCGGACGGCGCCGTGCGCCTCGCGCCGGCGGCGTACGGCGCCGTGGGCCCGGCCCCGTACTACGGGCGTGCGGCCGCGCGCCTCACGCCTCCAGCAGCCGCTGCCCCACGTACTCCCCGGACGCGGCGCCCCCGGGTACGGCGAAGAGACCGCTCGCCTCGTGC
Organism: Streptomyces sp. NPDC091271; assembly: GCF_044757505.1. Classification (NCBI taxonomy): domain Bacteria; kingdom Bacillati; phylum Actinomycetota; class Actinomycetes; order Kitasatosporales; family Streptomycetaceae; genus Streptomyces; species Streptomyces sp. NPDC091271. The sequence goes on from NZ_JBIVVD010000006.1 coordinate 473,893, forward strand.
CGGATGAACGGTGAGAGCGCGTCTCCCCGGTCGAGCTTGCGCTGGACCGGAATGAACCCCTTGAACGGATCGGCCTGCCAGCAGATGAAGAGCAGACCGGCGTCCGGGGTGCCGTCGTCGGAGATGCCGTCGTGGTACGAGAACGGGCGGCGCAGCATCGCGGCGCCCCCGTTCTTCTCGGGGGAGGAGATCCGGGCGTGTGCGTTGTCGGGGATCAGCAGCTTGCCGTCCGCCCCCGCCTTGTCCAGGTCCATCTCGGTGTCCTCCGAGCCGCCGCTGAGCGGGGCACCGTCCGCCTTGCGCCGCCCGATGACCTGTTCCTGACGCTTGACCGTGAGCTCCTCCCAGTCGTCCAGGAGCATCCTGATCCGCCGGACGACGGCGTACGAGCCGCCTGCCATCCAGGCGTACGCCGACGCGCCACCGGACGGCACGAAGATCCGCTTCTCGAAGTCGCTCTCGGCCGGTTTCGGGTTGTTGGTGCCGTCGACCTGGCCCATCAGATTGCGCGTGGTCATCGGACGCTCCGTGGCGCCCGGGGTGCGGTTGAAGCCGTTCATCTGCCAGCGCACCCGGGCCGTCGAGCCGGCCTCCTTCTGAAGGGCGCGCAGCGCGTGGAAGGCGACGAGCCCGTCGTCGGCGCCGATCTGCACCCAGAGGTCGCCGTCCGACCGCTTGGCGTCGAGGTGGTCGGAGGAGAAGGCCGGCAGCGGATCCAGGGCAGCGGGCCGGCGGTCGGTCAGGCCCGTGCGGGTGAAGAAGGTCCGTCCGAATCCGAAGGTGACGGTCAGGGAGGACGGCCCGGCGTCCAGGGACACCCCGGTGTCGTGGGCCCGGCCGTCATCCGCCGGCTCGCCGGCCATCAGGCGTTCCGCCACGGCCGACCAGCGGCGCATCAGGGCGGCTGCCTCCTTGCGCCCCGCGCCGGGTGTCAGATCGAAGGCGACCAGGTGCCCGCGGGCCTGAAGCGGAGTGGTGATCCCCGCTTGATGTTCCCCGTGAAACATCGCCTGGGTCGAGCCGACCGTGGTCAGCGGTGCCGGCGCATCCCCTCGCGTCGCCGCATAGCCGCCCGCACCGCCGGCCGCGCCCAGGACAAGGCCCGCCGCGCCGGCCGCGCCCGCGCCGCCGATCAGCCGGCGCCGGGAGACGACGCTCGCGCCGCCGGAACCGGATGCGTCGCGGCGGGCGGAGGCGCCGTTCTCCGTGGGGTCGTCCTTCTTCTTGCTCACCCTGCTCAGCCGATCTTCACGTTCTTGTCGATGGTGGTCTGGTCGATGTCCGAGGTGCGTACCGTCACGGCGACCTTCCAGTCGCCCGCCATCGGGATCTGCACCCCGCTCGCGGTCCAGTGCCCCTCGGTGAGGCGGTCGGGGACGACCGGAAGCGGGCCGATGTCCTTGGACTCCAGGGTGAAGGCGAGCTTCACCTCGGGGACGTCCAGCGGGCGTCCGTCGGGCGTGTCGACCCAGAGGTGGACGCTGTTCGAGCCGGTCCCGCCGGGCGAGAGGTCCAGGCGCACCGTCCCCTTGCCGTTCTGGCCGCCGGTGTCGAAGGGCAGGCTCAGGTTCAGCTGCCCACCGGTGACCGGCGCCGGAGCCGTCGTGGTGTTGCCTCGCGCGGCCTCCTCCTCGGTGCGGCCGGGCTCGGTGGACGTGAGGATCGTCGTGACGACCAGCAGCACCACGGCGATGCCCGTCTCCACCATGACGGAACGCCGCAGCCCGGAGCGGTCCGGATCGGCGTCGCGTGCGCGCTTCTCCTTCGTCGCCGTCAGAGCGGCCCGCTGCCGGGAGAGCTGGGCGGCGCGCTCCGGGTCGACCTCTTCGTCGGACGTGGCGACGGGTTCCGACGATTCCGAAGCAGCGGCCGCAGCGGTGTCGTCGATGGCGGACACGGATGCGGTGCGCTCGGTCAGCCGCCCCGTCCAACGCCGCGATATCCACGCGACTCCGAGAAGCACGGCGACGAGTGCCACCTTCACGAGCAGCAGCTGCCCGTAGCGGGTGCCGGTCAGCGCGGACCACGATCCGACCTGACGCCAGGACTGGTAGAGCCCGGTCGCGGCGAGGACGATCACGCTGCCGAACGCCACGCGCGAGAACCGGCGTACGGCGCCGCTCGTGATGTCCGGTGTCCGGTACAGGGCGACCAGCAGCGCGGTGAGTCCGCCCAGCCAGGCGGCGACGGCGAGGAGGTGCAGCACGTCGACCGGCATGGCGATGCCCGGCTGGATCCCGGTCGAGGCGTGCTCGGCCAGGGCCCACGTGCCGGCGATCCCGATGGCGATGACCGCGCCGCCCGTCGCGAGTCCGAAGGTGAGGTCCTGCTTCTCCTTCTCGTCCTCGCGCTTGGCGTACGCACCGAAGAGGACGGCGATGAAGAGCGCGGAGGCGCCCAGGAGCAGCAGCCGGGATACCAGCGCGGCCCCCGGCTTGGTGTCGAGGACGGACTGGAGGCCGTCGAGGTCGAAGGCGTCCGCGAGCTTGCCGGAGCCGGTGTACGGATTGCGCAGGAGCAGCATGGCCAGGGTGGCCGCGGTGAGTGTGATCCAGCCGCGTACGACGAGCCGCTGCAGCGGGCGCGCGCCCGCCCCGCGCTGCCAGCAGGCGAGCACGAAGGCCGATCCGCCCGCGAGCAGGATGAACCCGGCGTACGCGGCGTAGCGTGCGATGCCGTAGAGCGCACCCACGAGACCGCCGCCGGCTCCGCCCGAGGGCAGCGCCACGGTGGTCTCCGAGGGGGCGCCGACGGAGAAGGTGAAGGCTCCCGAGACCGGATGGCTGTCCGCGGAGACCGCCTGCCAGGCCACGGTGTATGTGCCGTCGGGCAGACCGCTGTGGAGCTGGACGGCGTACCGCACGGCGCCGCCACTCGTCAGATCCCGGGGCGCGCCCTCGTCGGCGCGCTCGCCGTTCGGGTCGAGGACCCGGATCGAGTCGTCGTCCATGGCGATCTGCTCGGAGAACGTGAGTGTGACGTCCTCGGGCGCGGTGGCGACCACCGCCCCGTCCTGCGGGTCGCTCCCCGTGAGAGCGGCGTGCGCCGACGCGGGGCTCGCGCCGGCCAGCACCAGGCCGAGCAGCAGGCTGATCAGCATGGCGAGGAGCGCGGCCGCGGCGAGCGGCCGTCGTATCGGGGAGGGCCCGAGGGGCGGGGCGGTAGCCGTCATGGGGTGTCAGTACCTCACTGCTTCTTCGGGTTGTAGGTGGTCTCCCGCACGGGGATGTCGACCTTGATGGGGTCGGCCTTCTCGAAGTGCAGTTCCACGGAGACTGTTTCTCCGCGCTTGGGCTGCTGCTTCAGCTCCGTGAACATGATGTGGTTCCCACCGCGTTCGAGATCGAGCTCGCCGCCGGCGGGCACTTCGAACGACGTGACCATCCGCATCGTCCGGTTCTTCGTCTCGTGGATGGAGACGTGGTCCGAGAGGGAACTCGTCACCGAGGTGAGCCGGTCGGTGGCGTCGCCGCTGTTCTTCACGAGGAGGAAACCGGCCGCCATGTCGCTGACGGGCTGTGGCATGAAGGCACCGGTCACCTCCAGCCGCGGCACGCTGTCGGAGGAACACGCCGTCAGCGCGAGCCCGGTGGTGAGGGCCAGTGCGCCGGCGGCGGCCGTGCGGCGCTTCACGGGGTCTCCCCCTTGACGAGCTCCGGGAGGTCCTCGGTGTAGTCCTCGGCCGTGGTGTCCTCGCTGTAGAGGACGTACCCCTTGTCGGTCTTCGGGGAGAACGCGATGACCTGGGCGCCGTGCATCGAGACGACCGTGCCGTCCTTCTCCTTCTTCGGCGGGTCGATGCCGATGCCGATCTGCCGCGCTCCCGCCTGGATGGCCGGGAAGTCGCCGGTGAGCCCGGTGAAGTCGGGGTCCTGAGCCTTGAGCCAGCTGCCCAGGGATGCCGGGGTGTCACGCTCGGGGTCCGTCGTGACGAAGACGACCTGGAGCTTGTCCTGTTCGGCCTTGGGCAGGGCCCGCTTGGCGACGGCGATGTTGCTCATGGTCAGCGGGCACACGTCGGGGCAGTTGGTGTAGCCGAAGTAGATGAGAGTCGGCTTGCCCTTGGTCTTCTCGCGCAGGTCGTACTTCTTGCCATGGGTGTCGGTGAGTACGAGGTCGGGCTTGGTGAACGGCTGATCGAGCACGGTCGCGGGCTCGGACCCGGCCGAGGAGGAGACGTCGGCGACGGAATTGTCCGCCGAGTCCCCTCCGCTGCCGCAGGCCGACAGGGTCAGTGCGGCCGCGGCGGCGAACGCCGCGGCCAGCACCGTCTTCTTGCTGTGCATGGAGAGCTGATTCCTGATCTGTGAATACGGGTGGTGGGGCAGACGGGGATCAGGCGCTGCGGCGGCGGCCGGCGAGGACGCCGAAGGCGACGCCCGCGACGCCGACGACGATGCCGACGATGCCCAGGACGCGGGCGGTGCTGTCGGTGCCCGACGAGGAGGCGTCGTCTGACGACGCGGTCGTCTCCTTCGCCTTCTCCGTCTCGCCGCTCTTGTCATCGGCGGCGGTGGCGCCGTGGGCGTCGGCCGCCGGGGCGGTCAGCGCGAGGACGGGAGCAGGGCTCTCGGGCTCTTCGCCGCCCTCGGTGGGCTCCTCGATCCAGCGGACGACTTCCTTGTTGCTGTACGTCTGGAGCGCCTTGAAGACGAGCTGGTCGGCGTCCTCGGGGAGCTGCCCGACCGAGAGCGGGAACTGCTGGAAGAAGCCGGGCTCGATACCGCTGTCGTCCGCGGTCCAGGTGACCTTGGAGACCGCCTCGTTGATCTTCTTGCCGTGCACCTCGAGCGGCTTGGCCAGCTTGCTCTTGGTGACCTCGATCTTCCAGCCGGCCACCGGCTGCGGGCTGACGGACGCCAGCGGGTGGTCCGTCGGGAAGTTGACCTCGAGCTTGACGGTGGAGGCGTTGTCGCGCTCGTTGGGGACCTTGAAGTTGACGGTGGCGTAACCGCCCTTGGCGGCCTCGCCCTGCGGCTGCACGCTCACGTGCGCGGAGGCGGTGCCGGCGAGCAGCAGGACGGTGGACGCGGCGACGCCGCCGGCGAAGGCGATGCGGGAAACGTTCATGGCAGGGATCACTCCACAGGTCATGAGGAAAAGGTGGTCCGGCGCGCGGAGGCGCGACGGCATCACGACCACCTCTTCACCGGAGTCCCGGCCGAGGGGGTCGCGTCAGGCTGCGCGTACGTATACGGGCGGCGGCCCGCGCCTGATCACCATGTGCTGCAGGGGGTCCCCGGTGGCCGGCGCGGGAGCGTCGACGGCGCTGCGGAGAGGGCGCGGCCCGGTCGTGGGCCGGCCGGGGAGTCCCGCACGCAGTGCGCGTACGAGTGCCATCGCGGCCCGCAGTGCGCGCAGCCTGGCCGCGGCCGCGAGCTGTCGGCCGCCGTGCGCCGAGAGCCTGGCCAGCCGGAAGAGAGCGATCTCGCCGCGGCGCAGCAGCCAGCCGGTGGCGAGTGCGGCGAGCAGGTGCCCAAGGAGCATGGGGAGGCTGGGCAGGCCGGACATCACGGTGTCCAGGAGCGTCGGAGCGGCATCCGGGGCGGCTGCCGCTCCGGACGCCAGGTGTGTGTGCCCCTGGGCGACGGTCGCGGGGTCCAGTCCCGCGGTGGTCACGATGCGGTGGGCCTCGCCGGCGCTCAGCTGGGCCGGTCCGGCGCCGCACACCAGCCCCGCGGCGAAACGGATCAGCGAGTCGTCCCCGGACCCCGCCGCTGCGGCCGGCGCGTGCCGCCCGAGGCCGAAGACGATGTGCAGGGCGATCTGCCCGGCCGCGAGGGCGGCGGTGATCGAGAGAAGGGTCCGCTCACGTCCGGCGAGCGCCGTCGCGACGGCGAAGACTCCGGCGAAGCCTGCCAGCAGACTCCAGCCGGGCACCCCCACGCCTGCGGCGAAGCCGTGTCCGGCGGCTGCGAGCACGACGCAGACCGCGGTGAACACCGCGGTCCTCAAAAGCCGCATACCGGCTCCGGCGCGTGCGACAGGCATAGACATGGCCGGGTCATCATCCCACTGAGCCCCCCGTCTCCGTACGGCAGGTCCGGAAGGTCGGCATCCGTCCCCATCAGGGAGTGATCAGGGGGTGTTGCACCTGTTCATGGGTGGTTCGTGGTCTCTCCGAGGCGGTGGTCCGGGCCGGGCATACACCGGTGGACGGAATTTCCGCATCCGCCGAATGAGCGCCCTGGTGGCCGATCCGTGCTTACGAAGCACCGATCGCGGCAATACGTATCGGTATGTCGAGCCGCAGCCAGGAGGCTGGAGCATGAGCATGTGGTGGTCACTCCATTTGCGGCGCGAAGCTGCGAGCGTTCCGCTCGCCCGTCGTTTTCTGCTCGGCACCATGGAGACCGCGGGGGTGGATCCCGACATCTCCTACGACCTCTCCGTCGCGCTCAGCGAAGCCTGTGCGAACGCCGTCGAGCACGGCGGCGGTCTACGGGACGCGGCTGAGGCCGGAGACGCGGGTCCGGCCGCCCTCGGCGGTGGGCAGCCCGGACGCGCCTGCGGGCAGTACCGGGTCACCGCGTATCTGGACGGCGAGAAGTGCCGTATCGAAGTCGCCGACTCGGGGCCCGGTTTCCCCTCACGGCGCACGCTTCGCACCGCCGCACAGTCGCCCGCCTCCCGGCCGACGGGCGACCCCTCGTACGCGCGCACCGCGGTGCACCCCCCGGTCACGGCCGAGAGCGGGCGCGGGCTCTGCCTGATCGAGGAGCTCGCCGATCACGTCCACTTCGGCAACCGGCCGGGTCACGGCGCGGTGGTGAGCTTCGACAAGGTCCTGAAATGGCGGGAGGGCGCGCTGCTCATGGTGTCCTGAGCAGCGCGCCCTCCGTCACACGGGACGCGGACCTCCGCGCCGGCCGTGTCAGCCCTTGAGCCGGGCCATCCATGCCTCGACCTCGTCGGCCCGGCGCGGCAGCGAGGCCGACAGGTTCCGGTTGCCGTCCTCGGTCACGAGGATGTCGTCCTCGATCCGGACGCCGATCCCGCGGTACTCCTCGGGCACGGTCAGGTCGTCGGCCTGGAAGTACAGTCCGGGCTCGACCGTGAGGCAGACGCCGGGCTCCAGGGTGCCGTTGACGTAGGACTCCGTGCGCGCGACGGCGCAGTCGTGCACGTCCATGCCGAGCATGTGCCCGGTGCCGTGGAGCGTCCAGCGGCGCTGGAGGCCCAGCTCCAGGACCTTCTCCGCGGACAGGTCACCCAGCAGGCCCCACTCGACCAGTTTCCGGGCGAGGACCTGCTGCGCGGCGTCGTGGAAGTCGCGGAAGGCGGCGCCGGGCTTCACGGCCGCGATGCCCGCCTCCTGGGCCTCGTACACCGCGTCGTAGATCTTCCGCTGCAGCGGCGAGAACGTGCCGTTGACGGGCAGCGTCCGGGTCACGTCTGCGGTGTAGAGCTCGTTGGTCTCCACGCCCGCGTCGAGCAGCAGGAGCTCGCCCGAGCGGACCGCGCCGTCGTTGCGGACCCAGTGCAGCGTGGTGGCGTGCGGGCCGGCGGCGCAGATCGAGCCGTAGCCGATGTCGTTGCCGTCGACGCGGGCGCGCAGGAAGAAGGTGCCCTCGATGTAGCGCTCGCTCGTCGCCTCGGCCTTGTCGAGGACCTTGACGACGTCCTCGAAACCGCGCGCCGTGGCGTCGCAGGCCTTCTGCAGCTCGGCGATCTCGAAGGCGTCCTTGACCACACGGGCCTCCGAGAGGAAGACGCGCAGTTCTTCGTCGCGCTCCGCGGTGACCTTGTCGGTGAGGGCGGCCTCGATGCCCGCGTCGTGCCCGCGGACGTTGCGCACCGGGCCGGTGGCCTCGGCCAGCGCGGCCGGTAGCTCGCGGACGTCCTTCGCCGGGATGCCGAGCAGCTGCTCGGCCTCGGTGAGGGAGTTGCGGCGGCCGACCCAGAGCTCACCCTGGCCGTCGAGCCAGAACTCGCCGTTCTCCCGGTCGGAGCGGGGAAGCAGGTAGACCGTCGCCTCGTGCCCGCCCTCGGAGGGTTCGAGGACCAGGACGCCGTCCTGGGTCAGGTCACCGGTGAGGTACGCGTACTCGGTGGAGGCCCGGAAGGCGTACTCGGTGTCGTTGGAGCGGGTCTTCAGGTTGCCCGCGGGAACGACGAGCCGCTCGCCGGGGAAGCGCGCGGAGAGCGCGGCGCGGCGGGCGGCGGTGTGCGAGGCCTGGGCGATCGGCTCCAGGCCGTGCAGCTCCGTGTCGGCCCAGCCGGACTTCATGTTCTCGGCGAGCTCATCGGAGATGCCCGGGTACAGGCCGTTCTTCCGCTGCTTGATCGGCTCTGCTTCTGCTGTTTCCGGGGTCTCCGGGGCGAGCTCCTCAGACACGTTTTGTCCTCCTTGTACGACACTGGGCCCTCTCCATCGTACGGGCGTACGGAAGGGGGCCCAGTGCCGGAAGACCTCTTACACGTCCGGAGCCGCCCCCGGCGGCCCTCAGGGGTCCGGCGGCCGGGGTCTCAGTCGAAGCGTGCGGCCAGCAGGGCGACGTCCTCGGCGCCGTCGCTCCGGTCCGTGCCGCCGGGCAGGACGGTCCGCAGGATGTGGTCCGCGACGGCTCCGGGATCCTGGCGCAGGACCTTCGGCACGCCGGCCGCCGCCGAGTGCAGCCGTGCGAACGCCCGGTCCCTGGTGTCACCGGTGCGGCGCAGCAGCGCGTCGGTGTAGAACAGCACGGTTTCGCCGGCCCGGGGCGTGAACTCCACGCTCGGCGCCTCCCAGCAGGACAGCATTCCCAGCGGTGCGGAGAGGGTCGTCTCCATGAATTCGGTGCGCCGCTCGCCGGTCACCAGCGGCGGGGTGTGTCCGGCGCCGGCGAACACGATCGTGCGCAGGTCGGGTTCGCAGTACGCGTAGAGGGCCGTCGCCGCGGAGGCCGGTTCGGTGAGCCGCAGCAGCAGTTCGAGGTCGGAGAGTACGGCGACGGGGTCCTCGCCCTCCATCACGGCGTAGGCCCGCAGGCCGGCGCGGAGCCGGCCCATGGCGGCCAGGGAGGCAGGCCCGGTTCCGCCGACCGAGCCGACGGCCAGGCCGAGGGCGTTGTCCGGGAGAGGCAGTGCGTCGTACCAGTCGCCGCCGCCCGCGGGGCCTGCACGGCGGCGGGCGGCCAGCCGTACTCCGGGGACCCGGGGCAGCCTGCTGGGGAGGAGCTCCTCGGTGACGACTGCGGCATCCGCCCTGGCGCGTTCGAGTTCGAGGAGGCGGGCGAGGTGTTCCGCGGCGTAGCGGGCGTACACCCCGACGAGATGGCACTGGCGTTCCAGTGGTTCCGCCGGTTCGTCGTACAGCCAGACCGCCGCGCCGAGCCGGCCGGCGGTTTCGGTCGCGAGGGGCTGTGCGTAGCTGGCGGCGTAGCCGAGCCGGGCGGCGACCTCGCGGCAGCGGGGGTCGAGGCCGGTGTCGCCGAGGATGTCGGGGCTGGCCAGGGGGGTGTCGGTATCCGGGAGGCCGTCGAGGAAGCGGCCGTACGCGGTGGCGCTGCGGGGCACCGTCTCGATGTGTCCCAGGTCGGCGTGGGCGAGGCCGAGGCCGATCGTGCGGGACGGCCCGCGGCCGTCGGCGGGTTCGAGGACGAGAAGCCCCCGGCCTGCGCCGACGAGTGCCGCCCCGGCGGCCAGGAGCTCATGGAGAGCGGCGTCCAGGGTGCTGGTCCCGGCCAGCCGTTCGGTGAGTTCGTGCAGCGTGGTGAGGTCGGAGACCCAGCCGGCCAGCCGGTCCTGGATGAAGGCTCCCGGCGCGGCGGGCATGTCTTCCGTGGGCGCGGCAGTGTGCGTTGAAACAGGAACCATGGGATCGATTCCAGCCACTTTCGAGGGGTGGGGGGCGCTCATGGCAATCGGCTTTCCGACTGGTGCGTTGTGTCGAATAGCATCGCAAACCCCCATGTCGTTCTGCGCCGCTATCGGTGCAACCACATGTACACGCACCCACATGTACACGCACAACTGAGGTGATGTCCAGCATTGTCCTTACGGTATTTATGGTGTCCGTGTGGCAACCAACTTGGCCGAAAAATGCACCCCCGGGCGGTTTTTTGCGATCGACTGGGCGTGCTCGACAGGGAGAGCCCTCGGGGTGAAATGCCGGAGGGAGCGTCATCCCGGTCATGCGGGGTACGTAATCGTGGATGGCCGGGGGCAGTTGTGACCGCCCCGGAACCCGACAGCGAGCCCGGGCGTCCTTACAGGTGACGGCCGCCCGCCCACCGCCCCGAGTGGCGGGATTGCACAAGGGACGGCACGCGCGTTGCGCACGCCGACCGCGCGATGTTTTGACTGGACTCGGCTCGGTTCAACTCGGTTCGACTCGGCTCAGCTCCATTCTGTTCGGTTCCACTCTGCTCGGCTCGGCTCACGCTCGGCACCGACTGAAACGTCCGTACCGCAGACCCGATGAGCAAGCACGCACAGCGAAGAGACGCACACGTGGTGTAACGAGCACGTGGTGTGATGTGGACCTCGGCGTTCAACGGAAAGGAACGAGCGCTCATGCGCGAGATCCTCGGAAGGCGACGCAGGCACCGGCCCCGGCGCAAGGAAAGTTCCGCCCAGCTCGACGCGGCGCTGACCTGTGCCACCGTCCGGAAGTGGCCCGTGCTCCCCGGAGCAGGGCTGGCGACGGGAGCCGTACGCGGTGAACGCGGCCGCGGCTGCGCCTGTCCCGACCCCGAGTGCGCCGTACCAGGCGCACACCCCTTCGACCCGGGCCTGCTCGCGGCGACCACCGACGCGCGCATGGTGCGCTGGTGGTGGACCAACAGGCCCACCGCACCCGTCGTCCTGGCCACCGGCGGCCAGGCGCCCTGCGCGCTGAGCCTGCCGGCCGTCGCCGGCGCCCGGGCCCTGACCGCGCTCGACGGCATGGGGCTGCGGCTCGGTCCTGTGGTGGCGACACCCACCAGGTGGTCGCTGCTGGTCGAGCCCTACACCCTGGAACGGCTCGGCGAACTGCTGCACGCCAAGGACCGGGTGCCCAGTTCCCTGCGGTTCCACGGGGAGGGCGGCTATCTCATCCTGCCCCCGTCCGAGGTGGGCGCGGGGCAGGTGCGCTGGGAGCGCGCGCCGGAGGCCGGGAACGCCGCGCCGTGGCTCCCGGATGTGGAATCCGTCCTGGACGCGCTCGTCGAGGCGAGCAACAGTGCTCCGGACGGCGGGAGCCGGCTCGCCTACTGAGCGGGCGGCGGTTGACCGACTGACGCGGGAACAGCGGGCGGCTCACTCGTTCAGGGGTGTGGGGCCGCCCGGTTTCCGTGGTCCGACGGGCGGCCCGCACAAGGATGATGTAATTGCATCCGGGCAAAAGCCGGTGCCCGCAGGCTTTCTGGCGGTCTTTTCGCAGATTGCGGAAACGGTGCGCGCGGTGGTGCCGGTGTGAATGTTTCCCAGGTGCCGTGGGTTCTTTCCCGGTACCCGGCGGCATCGTGGATTTTCTGTCCGAAAGCGAACGCCCGGTGCGCCAGTGGCCCTGGGGCGCGCGCCGCTCCGGCATTGCGCCGGGCCCGGCCCCGTACACAGGAGTTGACGGGCGCGGGCCTGTGGAGGGGGCCGCTCCGCAGGGACAGGATGCGGGTGGGTGCCAGGTAGTCGCCGCAGGCTGCCGATGAGCCGAGTGCTCCGGCGTGCGCCCCGGCCGTCCGGGCCTGGAAACGAAGACGCCCGGCCGCTGGCGACGGGGGATGCACCAGCGACCGGACTTCCAGAACCGTAACAAGAGATCTGCCGTTAGCAAATTCGATCTCGCCTATTCGGACACCGATTTACCGACGGGTACGGGGAGTTGTGACGGGAGTCACCGCCGCGTCCCCGCTCTCGTCACTGTCAGCTGAGCGTCACTTGGCGGTTGGTGAGCCCCCCGCGTGCGCGGCGCTCATCGGCCGTCAGTGGAGCGTCCGAGGCGAGCGCCCCGGCGAGCCGCTCCGCGAACCGGGCCGCGGGCTTCTCGCACTCCTCGGCCCCCATCGCGCTCGGCAGGTCCCAGACCGGGACCATGAGCCCGTGCGCACGGAACGAGCCCACCAGACGGGTCTCTTCCCCGAGCGAGGACTGGCCCGCCGCGTGCAGCCGGGCGAGGGCGTCGAGGAGCTGCTCCTCGGAGTGCGGCATGACCCAGCGCAGGTGGTTCTTCTCCGGAGTCTCGCACCAGTAGGCCGCGTCCACGCCGGAGAGCCGGGTGGTGGGGATGGCGGCGGCGTTGGCACGCTCCAGCGATGCCGACACCTCCGCCGTGGCGTTCGAGGCGTCCGGGACCCAGAATTCGAATCCGGAGTGGACGACCGGCTCGAACGCGGCGTCGGGGTCGAGGACGTCCTGCAGGCGCGGGCCGTCGGCAGGCACCCGGCGGGCGGTGACCGGGGAACCGGGCTCGGCCTCCAGTGCACGCTGCAGGGTGTCCGCGAGATCGCGGCTGAGGTCGCCGGACGAGGTGTCGTTCTGCAGGGCGAGAAGGACGGAGCCGTCGTCGCGGCGCAGCGCCGGCCAGGCCATCGGCAGCACGGTAGCGAGCGACACGGACGGTACGCCCTCGGGAAGCCCGCCCTTCAGCGTCAGCTCGACGGTGGCGGCCGGGACCAGCTCGCGCAGAGCGATCCAGTCGCACTCGCCGGAGATTCCCTCGAAGGGGCGCTGGACCAGCTCGGTCACGGCGTGGGCGGCGGCGCGGCCGTGACACGCCTTGTAACGGCGGCCCGAACCGCACGGGCAGGGCTCACGGGCCCCTACGACCGGGATTTCACCGTCCTTGAGCTGCGGCTTCCCGGCCTTGGACTGAGGGCGCTTCTTGGCCATGGTGGGCGTTCTCCCGATTGCGACAGTGCGGTCTCGGGCGCGAGCCTAGCCGTCCCTGTGATTACCGGGGCACACCCGCCGTGGCACCCTCGCGGCCCGTCCGCCGTGCCGCGCGCCGGACCGCTCTCAGCCTGCGTCGTCGAAGGCTTCGAGTACGTCGGCGAGTTCCAGCCCGTCGAGCGAACCGAATCCACTCATCGCGCCCAGTCCGTCCAGACCGTCCAGACCGGACCGTTCGCGGCGTGCGGGCCTCCCGGGGCCCGGAGCCGCCGTCGTGAAGCCGCTCGTGCCGGGGCCCGCGGAGACGAGCGCCCAGACGGTGACCTCACCGACCGTGTCGTCCCGTACGCCCCACTCCTGGGCGAGGGCGCTGATGATGTTGAGCCCGCGTCCACCGCGCGCGGTGACCGACGGTGTGGCCGGGACCGGCCTGGTCGGCCCGCCGCCGTCCGTGACCTCGACGGTCAGGTCACCCGTTCTCTCCACGCGCCAAGCGGCGCGGATGTCGCCGTCCCCCACCTCTGAGTGCTGCCCCAGCGGCCTGCCGTGCCGGCAGGCGTTGCTGAGGAGTTCGGAAAGGATCAGTACAGCGTCGTCGACCACGGTGTCCGAGACCCCGTTGCTGCGCAGTTGCTCGCGCATACAGTGCCTCGCCTGCCCCACGCCCGCAGGGCCATGGGGTACGGCCATGCTCGACGACGCGGGCACTTCCTGTGCCACCACAAACGCCACCCCCGAGACCTCCTTTGCCCCACGCCACGGATTGGATGCCCCCCTGGGCTGCGCCGGAAACCGGCCAAAGCCCTGTCAGTGATGCACTCGTAACGATCGATTGCGGAGCGAATGCGCCGGTGCACCCCCCGTAACTGATGTTAAGAGCGGCCAAGTTGCGAAAGAACCTGTTTCGGGCGGTTCGTGATGATTGCCTCCACCCCCAGGCGCACGCAGAGCTCGACGTCCTCCGGCTCGTTCACGGTCCACACGTGCACCCGGTGCCCCGCCCTGTGCAGCCGTTCGATGTACCCGGGGTGATTGCGTACGATCCGCATCCCCGGGCCGGCGATCCGGGCTCCCGCGGGGAGCCGCCCGTCGCGCAGCCTCGGTGAGACGAACTGCATCAGGAAGACGGTGGGCAGGGTGGGGGCCGCGGCCCGGATGCGGTACAGGGACCGCGCGGAGAAGCTCATGACGCGTACCGGGGCCGGCCCGTCCGCCGGCGGGGCGTCCAGGCCGAACCGCTTGAGCAGATGGAGCAGCCGCTCCTCGACCTGCCCGGCCCAGCGCGTGGGGTGCTTGGTCTCGATGGCCAGCTGGAGCGGACGCCCGGACGCCCGGACGTCATGGGCCAGCTCGAGGAGACGTTCCAGGGTGAGTACGGACGTGAGCTCACCCGGCACCGGGTCCCAGTCCGGGGACTCCTCGTGGTCCTTCCAGGAGCCGAAGTCGAGGGCGGCGAGATCGGCCAGTTCCAGGGCGGAGACTGCACCCCGGCCGTTCGACGTGCGGTTCACCCTGCGGTCGTGCACACAGACGAGCTGCCCGTCCGCGGTGAGACGGACATCGCACTCCAGAGCGTCCGCTCCGTCCTCGACGGCCTTCCGGTACGCGGCCAGGGTGTGCTCAGGGGCGTCGTCCGAGGCGCCGCGGTGGGCGATCACCTGGATGGGAGGCTGTCGTGAGGGTAGGCGTGCGTGGGTCACCGCGTCATGGTGTCACCGAGACGCGTCAGGTGCTGACACCTTGTTGTGTAGGACCGTTTTGCCTGATGTAAAGATTGGTGTGCGGATGCACAGGTCCTGCTTACAGTGGCCTGACGTGCTGTGGGAAAAGCTGACTGCAGACACGTGCACAGCGGATCTCTTGCCGAATGCCGAGTGGAACCGAGGAGTAAAGAGCTGTGAGCACCGAGAACGAGGGCAACGAGGGCAACACGGTTCCGTCCGTACCGTCTGTTCCGTCCGCACCTCCCGTGCCGGCCGCCGCTCCTGAGGGCACCCCGCAGGGCGGTCCGCCCGCCCCGGAGGCCCCGCCTGCCGCTCCTTCGGACGCGCCGACGGCCCATATTCCGGCCGTGACGCACCAGGGAGGCGCCGAGGCGCCCGCCGCCGGGCACGAGCAGCACCCGTACGCGCCGCCGTCACCGCAGCAGCCTCCGGCCGGCTCGGCCGCCTGGCCGCCGCCCCCTCCCGCCATCCCCTCGTACGCCGACGGCGGCAGCCCCCCGGCCTGGGGAGCCCCGGAGACCTCGGAGCCCGAGCGCCCGCGCAAGCGCCGTGCGAGCGGCCTGGTCGCCGCCGTGGCGGTGGCCGCGCTGGTCGCCGGGGGCGTCGGCGGAGCTCTCGGTTACTGGGCCGCGGACAGCAACGACTCCAGCTCCTCCTCCGGCTCGACCACGGTCGCCGCCTCCAACAGTCCGAAGGACTTCAAGCGCGACGCGGGGACGGTCGCGGGCGTCGCGGCGGGCGCGCTGCCCAGCGTGGTCACCATCGACGCGCAGTCCGGCGACGGCGAGGGCGGCACGGGCACCGGCTTCGTGTACGACAAGGAGGGCCACATCCTCACGAACAACCACGTGGTGGCCTCCGCGGCGGACAGCGGCCAGCTGACCGCGACGTTCTCCAACGGCAAGAAGTACGACGCGGAGGTCGTCGGCCGGGCCCAGGGCTACGACGTGGCCGTGCTCAAGCTGAAGAACGCCCCGGACGGACTGACCCCGCTCGCCCTGGGGGACTCCGACAAGGTCGCGGTGGGCGATTCCACCATCGCGATCGGCGCGCCCTTCGGCCTCTCCAACACCGTCACCACGGGCATCATCAGCGCGAAGAACCGCCCGGTCGCCTCCGGTGACGGTTCCAGCAACAAGAACTCGTACATGAGCGCCCTTCAGACGGACGCCTCGATCAACCCGGGGAACTCGGGCGGGCCGCTCCTGGACGCGGGTGGCGCGGTCATCGGCATCAACTCGGCCATCCAGTCCACCAGCGGCGGCGGCGTCGGCCAGTCCCAGGCGGGCTCCATCGGGCTCGGCTTCGCCATCCCGGTCAACCAGGCCAAGAACGTCGCCGAACAGCTGATCAAGACGGGCCAGCCGGTCTACCCGGTGATCGGCGCGACGGTGACGATGGAGGAGAAGACCGGGGGCGCCGTCATCTCGGACGAGGGCGCGGGCGGCACCCCCGCCGTCACCCCGGACGGCCCGGCGGCCCAGGCGGGTCTGAAGGCCGGCGATGTGATCACCAAGTTCAACGACACGGCGGTCGAGAGCGGCCCGACGCTGATCGGCGAGATCTGGACCCACCAGCCGGGCGACAAGGTCACGCTCACCTACAAGCGCGACGGCAAGACGTCCACGGCCGAACTCACCCTGGGCGAGCGCAAGGGCGACAGCTGACCGGCTAGGCTGTTCCACGCATCGAGCCGGCTCCGGGCCACCGGGACCGGCGACGACGCGGGGTGGGTTGCCCGAGCGGCCTAAGGGAACGGTCTTGAAAACCGTCGTGGCGCGAGTCACCGTGGGTTCAAATCCCACACCCACCGCAGGCGAGAGGCCCCTGACCAGGCGAATCGGTCAGGGGCCCTTCTCATGCGCGCGGCCCGTCCACTGCTCGCTCCGGCTGCTTCCCGGCTCGGGCGCCGCGACGACCGGAAGAGCTCAAGTGCGTCGGCCGGGGGCCGTGTTCATGGTGAGTCAGCTGACGTGACCGGCGACGACGCCCGCCTGGCTCCTTCTCGGAGCGGGGCCCGTCGCACGGCGGGTGGTCGCCGGCCGTATGCGAGGGGCCCGTCCCGCCGAGGCGTTTCCCCGGGGGTGACGCAGAACCATCAGAGGCTCCGCCGAGGGGTGGTCAGGCGTGCGGCCGAGGCGATCGCGGCGCGGGCCTCCTGTTCGGTGAGGCCGGTGCCGATCGCCGCGTCGGTGAGGGCGTCCGCGAGGTCGTCGCCGAAGCCGTGTTCGTACGCGCGGCAGGCCGCCCAGAACAGCCGGGTGTTGCGCTGGCCCTCGTGCGCGGCGCGTACGAACTGGACCAGGCCCTGCCCCTGGCGGGCGGGTGAGGTCCGGCCGGTCGTGTGGTGGGGGCGCGGCGGGGGTGTGAGCAGGCGCAGGAGGGCGCGGGGGCAGGGGGCGGGGGCGAGGTGGGCCGTGCCGGGGGCGAGCCGGTATCTGCCGTGGGTCGTGACCGAGCCCGGGCCGACCAGGTAACCGCCCGCTCCGCGTACGTCGATGCCGGGAGCGAGGCGGCCGGCGGAGTTGGGTACGGAGACGCCGGACGGGCCCGTCAGCCAGAGGTGCCGGCCGCCGCTGGGCGTGAGCACCGTGACGGTGGCCGGGAGGGTGAACAGGTGCTGGAGGGCCAGCTGCTGGAGCGCGGCGACGGAGTGGTTTCCGTGGGTGGTGTCGATGTCGAGGTCGATGCCGATGAGCCGGTGCGGCGCCCGCCCGCAGGCGATGCCGTAGCCGGTGGCCCTGGGCGCCGCGGCGAAGAGGGCGCGGACGGTGGCCGGGTCGGTGGTGGCGTCGTGCACTCCGTGTCCGGGCAGCCCGCAGGCGCCCCGGCAGTGCACGGGAGGGTCCTCGTCGCGGTGCGGTGAGCGCAGTGCGGGGAGCTTGGTGGCGGACAGCGGGAAGACGGGTAGCCCACGCTCGGCGGCGGAGAGCGCGTGGGCCAGGGCCAGGGTGGCGGTCTGCCGGTCGGTGGTGGCCATGAAGCCATTTTCGTACAACCGTTCGAAGAAGGGAAGAGGGGGCGGTGCGCTCCGGGCGGAACGCTCGCCCTGGTGCGGGAGGTTTACCGGGCGTTCGTCATACGTGCGGGGGAATCGTGGGCCGGGGGCGGTTCGCCGGGGGCGCGGTGGGCAGTTCTGCTCCGCGACGTCGTGAACAGCATCGGAGTGGTCGGCCGGCCGCTTCGGAACAGCCGCGTTTTCGGTTCCTGGAGGAAATTGACATGGCACGTATCCGCACTGCTCGCGCCCTCGCCGCCGTCGCCGCCGTGCCTATGGCCGTCGCCCTGTTCGGAGGGGTCGCCGCAGCGGACAACGGTGCGTTCGCGAGCGACGGATCGAACGCGGGGGTGGCGACCATCGGGTCGGGCGGTGTCGGTGGCGACAACTCCGGCAACTCGTCCACCTCGCAGCAGCAGGCCGTAGGCACCGGTGCCTCCAACCACAACAACACGGTCCAGGTGAGTGGGTCGCCCTTCACGTACATCGACCAGTCCACGTACAACTTCTATGTGATCTTCCCGCCGCTCTGGGCGAACTGAGCCCGGGCGGCCCGTGCGGCGGCGACGCCGCACGGGCCGCCTGCGCCGCAGGGGCCCGCCCCGGGGGGTGAGGACCCTGACGCGGGTGAAGCCGCCCTCCACCTTCAGGAGGTGGAGCCCGCCCGGCCCCTACAACCTGAGGCGGACGTGGCTTCGGGACCTGGGGCCGATCCCCTCGACCGCGTCCGCTCCTAGCGTGGAGTCATGACCACGCCAGTCTGCACCGGGGCCTCCAGGGCGGTCGCCGCCTCCGCCGGACACCGCCGCTATCCGTCGTTCTCGTCGTACGTGCGGGCCAGGGGCCCCGTGCTGCTGCGCACCGCACGCTCCCTCACCGCGAACCCGAGCGATGCCGAGGACCTGCTGCAGACCGCCCTCACCAAGACGTACGTCGCCTGGGAGCGGATCGAGGACCACCGGGCCCTCGACGGATACGTCCGCCGCGCCCTGGTGAACACCCGGACCTCGCAGTGGCGCAAGCGCAAGGTCGACGAGTTCGCCTGCGAGGAGCTGCCCGAGAAGGAGGCCGCGCCCGCGCCGGACCCCGCCGAGCAGCAGTCGCTGCACGACGCGATGTGGCGTGCCGTGCTCAAGCTGCCGGACCGTCAGCGCGCCATGGTCGTGCTGAGGTACTACGAGGACCTCAGCGAGGTCCAGACGGCCGAGGTGCTCGGCGTGTCCGTCGGTACGGTCAAGAGTGCCGTGTCGCGGGCGCTCGGGAAGCTCCGTGAGGATCCGGAGCTCAGCCCGGTCCGCTGACCGAGGGGCCCACGCCGGTGACCGGGCCCTTCGCGAGGCCCTCGCGCGCCCGTCTCTGCGGGCCGACACCGATTCGTACTCCCGGAAGTAGTGACATACCGCGTGGTATGTGAGCAGAATCAGCGCACCCTTACCGCCGCGTAGCGCCCACCGGGAGGACGCCGTGCTGAGCACCATGCAGGACGTACCGCTGACTGTGACCCGCATCCTGACCCATGGGATGACCATCCACGGGAAGTCGCAGGTGACGACCTGGACCGGTGACCCGGAGCCGCACCGGCGGAGTTTCGCCGAGATCGGCAGGCGTGCCGCGCAACTGGCGCACGCCCTCCGCGACGAGCTGGGCGTCGACGGCGACCAGCGCGTCGCGACGCTGATGTGGAACAACGCCGAGCATGTCGAGGCGTATCTGGCGATCCCCTCGATGGGCGCCGTGCTGCACACACTCAACCTGCGGCTCCCCGCAGAGCAGCTGATCTGGGTCGTCGAGCACGCCGACGACAAGGTCGTCCTCGTCAACGGCTCGCTGCTGCCGCTGCTCGCACCGCTGCTCCCCCACCTGCCCTCCATCGAGCACGTGGTGGTGTCCGGGCCCGGCGACCGCTCCGCGCTCGACGGCGCCACGCCCCGGGTGCACGAGTACGAGGAGCTGATCGCCGGCCGTCCGACCTCCTACGACTGGCCGGAGCTCGACGAGCGCCAGGCCGCCGCCATGTGCTACACCTCCGGCACCACGGGGGACCCCAAGGGCGTCGTCTACTCCCACCGCTCCATCTATCTGCATTCCATGCAGATCAACATGGCCGAGTCGATGGGACTGACCGACAAGGACACGACGCTCGTCGTCGTGCCGCAGTTCCACGTGAACGCCTGGGGGCTGCCGCACGCGACGTTCATGACCGGCGTCAACATGCTCATGCCCGACCGCTTCCTGCAGCCGGCTCCGCTCGCCGAGATGATCGAGCAGGAGCGTCCGTCGCACGCGGCGGCCGTCCCCACCATCTGGCAGGGGCTGCTGGCCGAGGTCACCGCCAAGCCGCGCGACCTCTCCTCCATGGCCCGCGTCACCATCGGCGGCGCCGCGTGTCCGCCTTCCCTGATGGAGGCGTACGACAAGCTCGGCGTCCGCCTCTGCCACGCCTGGGGCATGACGGAGACCTCGCCGCTCGGGACCATGTCCAACCCGCCCGCCGGCCTGACCGACGAGCAGGAGTGGCCGTACCGCATCACCCAGGGCCGGTTCCCGGCCGGAGTCGAGGCGCGGCTGACCGGTCCCGGCGGGGAACACCTGCCGTGGGACGGGGAGTCCGCGGGTGAGCTGGAGGTCCGCGGTCCCTGGATCGCCGCCGCGTACTACGGCGGCACGGACGGCGGGGAACTGCGCCCCGAGGACAAGTTCAGCGAGGACGGCTGGCTGAAGACCGGAGACGTCGGCGTGATCAGCGACGAGGGCTACCTCACGCTGACCGACCGGGCCAAGGACGTCATCAAGTCGGGCGGGGAGTGGATCTCCAGCGTCGACCTGGAGAACGCGATCATGGCGCACCCGGATGTGGCCGAGGCCGCGGTCGTCGCCGTCCCCGACGAGAAGTGGGGCGAGCGTCCCCTCGCGACCGTCGTCCTCAAGGAGGGTGCCACCGTCGACTACGCGGAGCTCAGGACCTTCCTCGCCCAGTCCGTCGCCAAGTGGCAGCTGCCCGAGCGCTGGACGATCGTCCCGGCGGTGCCGAAGACGAGCGTGGGCAAGTTCGACAAGAAGGTGATCCGAAGGCAGTACGCGGCCGGCGAGCTGGACATCACGCAGCTCTGATCCGGGCCGACCGCCCGGAACACGGCGTACGACGAGGGCGGTACGGATCTTCCCGTACCGCCCTCGTCGTAACCGTGCTCGTCGTACGCGCCCGATGACCTCCGGGCGTCAGTTCGTCCCTATCTTCGCCAGCAGATCCACGATCCTGGACTGCACCTCGTCGCTGGTGGAGCGCTCGGCGAGGAACAGCACCGTCTCACCGGAGGCGAGCCGCGGCAGGTCCGCCTCCTCCATACCGGCCGAGGTGTAGACGACCAGCGGGGTGTGGTTCAGCGAGCCGTTCGCGCGGAGCCAGTCGATGATCCCGGCGCGCCGGCGGCGTACCTGCATCAGGTCCATCACCACCAGATTCGGCCGCATCCGGGTGGCGATGTCGACCGCCTCGCTGTCGCCCGACGCCCGGGCGACCTGCATGCCGCGCCGCTCCAGCGTCTCCGTCAGCGCCAGCGCGATCTCCTCGTGCTCCTCGATCACCAGGACCCTCGGCGGGTGCTGGTCGCTGTCGCGCGGGGCGAGCGCCTTGAGGAGGACGGCCGGGTCGGCACCGTACGCCGCTTCCCTGGTCGCCTGTCCCAGACCGGCCGTCACCAGCACCGGGACCTCCGCCGCGACAGCCGCCTGACGCAGCGACTGCAGCGCCGTACGGGTGATCGGGCCGGTCAGCGGGTCGACGAACAGCGCCGCGGGGAACGCCGCGATCTGGGCGTCCACCTCCTCGCGGGAGTGCACGATCACCGGGCGGTAGCCGCGGTCGCTGAGGGCCTGCTGGGTGGAGACGTCCGGGGCGGGCCAGACGAGCAGCCGCCGCGGGTTGTCCAGCGGCTCCGGGGGCAGTTCGTCGTCGACGGGCTGCGGTTGCGGGCGGTTCGCCACCTCGACGGCGCCACCGGGGCCGTCCAGCGGCTCCGGCCCCTCCGCACCCGCGTCGGGGGCCCCTATCGCGTACGAGCGCCCCTCGGACGCCGGGGTGGACAGCAGCCGGCCGGAGCCGGAGCCCTGCACGGTGCTGCCCTGTGCGCCGGCGGGCGGTGGCGGCACGGGGGCAGGGGCGGGCTGAGGCGGTACGGGAGCCACGGCGGGCAGGGCAGGCCGCTCCGCCTCCGGCGGGGCGGCGAGCTTACGGCGCCGCCCCGCCCCGCCGAGCGTCTGGTTCTGCTGGTGCGCGAGGTGCTGCGCGAAGGGCACGCCCTGCCCCAGCGTCCGCACGCTGAAGGCGCGGCCCTGGGTCGAGTCCGAGGATCCCGGCATGGGCGCCTCGGCGGGCAGCGGCTGGCGCCGCGCGTCCGGTACGGGGGCGTGCGCATCACCGTCGGCCGGATGCGGCTCCGGCTCGGGCGCGGGTTCCGGCGCGGGGACGGCCGGGGCGGCGACGGTGCCCGTGGTGTGGGTGGTGCTGCCGGAGCCCGCCCAGGACTCGTCCCCGTGCGGGTTCACGTCGTCCTCGTGCGCCGATGCGACCGGGCCCTGCACGGAGGCGCCGCTCTGCTCCCAGTCGGGCTGCGGAGGAACGGCGGGCAGCGGCTGCCCGGGAACGGGATGGCCCGGCCGGGCCTGCGTCTCCGGCGCCTCGGACGGCCGTGCCCTCCGGCGGCCGGACGGGACGGGGTGCGGCTGCGGCGGGGTGTGGTCCGCGTCCGGGGTGTTCTGTACGGCGTCGTGGCGCTCGGGCAGCGGGCCCTCCCCGGCCGGGAGCGGCTGAGCACCGGCAGGGACCGGCTGAGCACCGGCCGGGACCGGCTGCGGGGCGGGCGAGGCCGGGGCGGCGGAAGGCGGTGCCACGACCGGCGAGCCCGGAGCCACCGGCGGGATCCGGTCCGCCGCGGCGGGCGGCAGGGCGAACGCGGTACGCGGCCCCGAGGGTTCGGCCGCGGCGGCGCGTTCCTGCGCCGCGGCGAGAGCCCGGCGGGCCCGTCGCCCTCCGGGCTGCTGCGCCGGCTGTTCCGGCCGCGAGCGGTCCTGCTGTGCGGGGGCCTCGGGTGAGGCGAGCGCGGGCAGCGCCGCCCGGCCGCCGCCCTGGCGCCCGGCGGCGTTCTGCGGCACTCCCTGGGGCGGCACCGTCTGCCCCCGCTGCGGGCGGCCGCCACCGCCCTGCGCCCCCTCGGCCGCCGTGACCACGGACCCCTCCGAGGGGGCGGAGGCCGCTGCGGGCAGCGCCAGCGCCTGCCGGGGCTCCCCAACCGTCTCCGCGGGGCTGGGACGGCCGCGCCTGCGACCGGAGCCCTCGTTCAGCCGATGCGGGGTCAGGTCCTGTTCCCGCTGCTGCTCCTGCGGGGCCGGGGACTCACGGCGGGCCCTGCGCCGGCCGGTCGGCTCCGCGGCCGCGGTGTCTCCGGACTCCGCACCGGCCGGACCCGCGTCCACGGGGCTGTCCAGGAACGCGTCCGTCGACGCCCTGCGCGCCCGGCGCCGACCGCCCTGCGGGGCGGGCTCCGGGGCGGGCTCCGGGCCCGGTTCCGGTACGGCGGCCGGCTCGGGCACCGGGAGCGGCTCGGGCACGACGGTCCCGGCGCCCGTGCCGAGCGGCACCTCGAGGACGTACGCGCTGCCGCTCATCCCGGCCATCTCGTGCGTCTGGAGCACACCGCCGTGCGCGCGCACGATCCCGCGCACGATCGGCACGTGCACCGGGTCGCCCCCGGCGAACGGCCCGCGCACCTCGATCCGTACGACCTCACCGCGCTGCGCCGCGGCCACGACGACGGTCGAGTCGACGTAGCCGCCGCCCGGCACCGGCCGGGCCTTGCCGGTCGAGTCGACACCGGCCACGTCGGCGACGAGATGGGCGAGCGCCGTGACCAGCCGGCCCGCGTCGACCTCGGCCTCGATCGGCGGGGCGTGCACCGCGAACTGGGCGCGTCCGGGACCGATCAGCTCGACGGCGCCGTCGATGCCCGCGGTCACCACGGCGTCGAGCAGCACGGTCTGCTTGACGAGCTCCTCGGCACCGGTGTCCAGGCGCTGGTAGCTCAGCACGTTGTCGACGAGCGTCGTCATGCGCGCGTAGCCCGCGGCGAGGTGGTGCAGGATCTGGTTGGCCTCGGGCCAGAGCTGGCCGGCCGGGTCGGCGGCGAGGGCCGAGAGCTCGCCGCGCAGCTCCTCCAGCGGACCCCGCAGGGACTCGCCCAGCACGGCGGTCAGCTGCGTGTGCCGCGCCTCGAGCCCGGTGAGACGCTCCGCCTGCTCCTCCAGCTCGGAGGCGTACCGCTCGGTCCGGTCGGCGGACTCCGCCGTGTGCCGTTCGGTGAGCTCGGCGATCTCGGCCCGGTGGCTCTCGGTGAGCCGGGCGATCTCGGCCGCGTGGCGGTCGGTCAGGCCGGTGACCTCGTCGGTGTGCTGCTGAGACAGTTCCTCGTAGGGCCTGCGGTCGGTGAACGTCATCACGGCGCCGACCAGCTGGTCCCCGTCGCGCACGGGGGCGGTCGTCAGATCCACCGGGACCTGGCCGCCGCTCTTGGACCAGAGCACCTGCCCGCGTACGCGGTGCTTGCGACCGGACCGCAGGGTGTCGGCGAGCGGCGACTCCTCGTACGGGAACGGGCCGCCCTCCGCGCGCGAGTGCAGGATCAGCGGGTGGAGCTCCTTGCCGCCGAGGTCGCTGGCCCGGAAGCCGAGGATCTGGGCTGCGGCGGGGTTGACCAGGACGACCCGGCCGTCCGTGTCCGTGCCGACGACGCCCTCGGAGGCGGCCCGCAGGATCATCTCGGTCTGGCGCTGCGAACGGGCCAGCTCGGCCTCGGTGTCGACGGTGCCGGAGAGGTCCCGCACGACGAGCATGAGGAGCTCGTCGCCGGTGTAGCTGGAGTGGATGTCGTTGTAGCCGGCCTGGCCGCTGTCCAGGGAGGCGCTGGTGACCTCGACCGGATATTCGGTGCCGTCGGTCCGGCGCGCGATCATCCGCGTCGGCTTGGTCCTGCCCTGCTCGTCCGCAGCGTCCGGCCTGCGCATCGACCCCGGGATCAGCCTGGAGTCGAACTCCGGAAGCAGATCGAGCAGTCCGCGGCCCACGAGCGCGGTGCCCGGGGTCTCGAACATTTCGAGGGCGATGGTGTTGGCGTTGACGACCGTGCCGTTGCAGTTGACGAGCAGGAGCCCGTCCGGGAGGGCGTCGAGTATGGCTGCGAGGCGAGCAGCGCCTCGGGATGGCCTGCTGCTCACGAGACGCTTCCTCCCTGAATACCGCACCTTGCCGACAGCGGGCCCCATCCTGCCCCTCGGGCCTCAGGCTGTCACTGGAGGAGTCTAAAGGCAGGGAGCGCGTGGCGGGCGGCGGATGAGGGGGAGCTCTCACCAAGGTTCTGTGCACACGGTGTACGCCGGTGGCCCAGGGTGTGACGACGAGCGCCCCCTCTGACGTGCGCCTATGCGTTCCGGGGTGCGCCTGGAGGCTGCCCGGAACGCCCCCGGAACGGGGCCTGCAAGGCTTCCGGGGCGGCCTGCGCGCGCCCCGGTGTGCGCCGTCAGGCCCGGCCGAAGTCCCCGGCGCACGCCCCGCCGAACCGGCTACCTCGCGGAGGGGAGCACCGGCACGAGGTTGTTCCAGCGCGAGATCTCGCAGCCGTTGGCCCGGGTGAAGCGCGCGTCGACGTCCTCGCCCTGCCAGGTTCCCTGCACTCGGGCGGCGGCCGGCCCGCCGGCCTGCTGGGTGCACATGGCGTTGCGGTCCGTGGCCACGAAGGGGTTGTCCCCCGACTCGGCGGCCTCGTCCAGCAGGTCGCAGGCGCGCTGCGCCTCCGGGTGGCTGCCGCCCGCCGGGCCGCACTCCAGCTCGAAGACTCCGTCGGCAGCCGGGTTGCCGGACTCCGAGACGGTCACGGTGAGCCGGGTCCCCGTGTCCTGCGCCGTCGGCCAGTCTCCCTGGAGTACGGGGAGCGGAGGGAGCGGTACAAGGGGGGACACCGCTGTGGCGGCGGGCGCGGCGGCGGACAGCACGGCGAGGGACGCGACGGCGGTGAGGGTGAGACGGCGCAGCATGCGGGGCTCCTGTTGTTCTGGCGCGCCCAGGAGCGCGCCTGCCTGCTCCGGTACGCGCGCCGGGTGGAGGCGCGCGCCGGGCACACGGGGGTGACGGACGGAGGGCGGAGCCCTCGTCCTCTCTAACGCTCCTTACGCCCGCACGTTGCGCAACTCATGGGGGGCCGACCGGAACAGCCGCACCCGCTCGAACACCCGACCGGTCGCACGGCGGAGACTCCCGGGTCGGGCGCGCGGCTGGAACGCCGGTCCGGAACTCCCGCCGCAGGGCGCTTTGCCTCGCCGCCCACCTGCCTAGTACCGTGGGCGGCGATTGGTGACAGCGCGCTCGACTGTGTCATCATCTGCACGCACCACTCGCGCTCGCGCGGGGTGTGCTGGAGGCGTCGCCTAGTCCGGTCTATGGCGCCGCACTGCTAATGCGGTTTGGGTCTTAAAGCCCATCGAGGGTTCAAATCCCTCCGCCTCCGCAGGAACCCGAAGCCCCACGCCCCAGGCGTGGGGCTTCGGTCGTACCCGGGCCGTGGAAACCTGCTTCAGAAGATCGTTTCCGCAGCTCAGAGGCGGTATGGCTAATGGATTTCGCGTCACGGCGCAGGTCATGTAATGTTGTTCTCGCAACGCCGACGGGGCAGAAAAAAAGCCCGGGAAGCGGGACCGAGGCTCAGGCCGAGGACAAGCACTCGTAGCTTAACGGATAGAGCATCTGACTACGGATCAGAAGGTTGCAGGTTCGAATCCTGCCGAGTGCACAGCAGGCCAGAGGCCCCCAGGAGAAATCCCGGGGGCCTCTCGCGTTGCCCGTACGCAGCCGGCTCCACCTTCTCAGTGCAGTTGCTCGGCCAGTCCGACGATGATGCCCTCCGGGCCGCGGAGGTAGCAGAGCAGATAGCTGTCCTCGAACCGGGCGATCTCGCCGACGAGTTCGGCGCCGTGGGGGCGCAGGCGGGCCACGGTGTCCTCCAGGTCGTCGACGGCGAACATGACGCGGTGCGTGCCCAGGATGTTGTGCGGCTTGTCGCGCGGCTCGGTGCTGATCGCCGCGGGGCTGCGGTACTTCGACAGCTCGAGCCTGCTGTTGCCGTCCGGGGTCCGGACCATCGCGATGTCACAGTGCACGCCGTCGAGTCCGGTGCATTGATCTGCGACCGGGCCCTCGACCTCCGCCCTGCCCTCCAGCTCCATACCGAGCTCCACGAAGAACGCGATGGCGGCATCCATGTCCTCGACGACGATGCCGACGTTGTCCATCCGCTGAATCGCCATGCTGGCCTCTCCCTGCTTCCTCGTGCGGCCGGTGGTGGCCGCTCATGTCCCTGGGACGGGGCGGGGGGGCACGTTCTCGACATCCCCGGACCGCCCAGTGGCGAAGTACAGCAACCACGGCACCACTCTCTGACATCGGCGCGCCCGGAACCCGCTCAGGAGTCCCAGGCGCGGGCCGGTTCAGCGCCTCCCGTTCCGGGCGGAGGCGGGAGAACCGCAGGACGCCTTGTGAACGGTGACCGCGCCGCCCGCCCCCGATGCGCCGTGGATCACTACGCGCTCTCCCTCTCCGGCGGCGATCGGCTTGCCGCAGCGGTCGCAGCTCAGTGCCGTGTCTGTTTCCTTCGGGCAGGACGGACAGCTGCGAGGAAACCAGCGGACCACCGATCCGTGCGCCTCGAGCAGTTGCGGGCCCAGGTCGCGCACCGCCCCGGTGCGCAGGGTCGTGCCGCAGAACACGCAGTGCACGCCCCGCTGCTGCTGTGCGGACAGCTCCGCGATCGGCGGCAGCGCGACGAGCCGCCTGTCGGGCGGGGAGTCCGGGGTGGAAGGATGGCGCATGGTCGGTCTCCTGGTGAACTCAGGGTTCTGACTGGCCCCGGCCATATGGAGGTACGAACTCCGGGCCGGGGCCTTTCTGTTGCTGGGTGGCGACGCCACTTGACGGCCAATTTATGGGAGCCCCATAATGCAAGTCAAGCGGCACGCCCGATTCGAAGGAACGGGATGGCCGAGACAGAAGGCGAAAGGCTGGCCGAGAGGGAGGAGGTGCAACGTGTCTTCGATGGCCTGGACGCCATCGAGTCGATGGAGGACTCGCTAGAGAAGGCGCAGATCATCAGCCGCCTGCTCAGAGATCAGACCGAGCGCACCAAGCGGTTGAAGGAGCACCGCCGGAGGATCGTGCTGCACCTGCGGTCGCAGAAGGTGACGTACCGAGAGATCGCCGAAAGCCTGGGGGTCTCGATCGGAACCGTGCAGGACATCGAGCGGGGCTACTCCGGGTCCGGGAAGAACCGCCCCAAGAAGAGCACCGAGGCTCCGGCTGAGTAGTGAACGGCCGGGCGGTGTGGAGACCACCGCCCGGCCGTGTGACCAGCGGGTCATCACCCCGCCGATCCGGAATCCACCCATGTGAAGAGAAGGATTCGCGTTTCGATCGTAGGACAGCCAGTGCCCGCGTGGTGACCACTCCCATGCCCGCGAGCCGCCCCTGACGGCCCCGCTCCCGTAATCCCTGCGGCCCCGCCGGCCGCCCCTCACCTCACGGACTGTGATGCGCCACCCCACCGGCGCGGCTTCGTGCTGCGCTTCTCCGTCATGCCCGGATCCGGAATGGGTCCCCGTCCCCCGCCTCCTCCAAGAGCTCGATGCGACGGCCTCCCGGCGCGCCCGGCCGGGTGCGTGGCTGCGGGCGGTGGTGTGGCTCGTGGAGGCCGGGCTGCACCGACGTGCCGGGGCGACGACGCTGGCCGTCGCGCGCGATCTGGCCGGGCGGATGGACTACCTGCTGGGCTTCGTGCTGTACGACCTGGAAGGCACCGCTGACCGATGCGGGGTGTCGGTGGCGACGGTGAAGCGGCACGTCCGGGTGTTGCGGGAGCTGGGCGCACTGGTGTGGCAGCGGCACGGGACCAAGCGGAACCTGCACCTGTCCGGTCGCCGGTACGCGGGCATGGCGACGATCTACGCCGCGACGATCCCGGCCGTGTACGACTCGGCGATGGGCCATCGTCTGGAGGGTGGCGGATACGGGGCGCGGGTGTGCGGCGTGACGGATGCGGGCCGGGACCGCGCGGTGGGAGCCGCACAGGAGAGGCCTCGGCCTGTGGATAACTCGCCTGCGGGAAAGCGCAGTTCAGGCGGGTGTGAGCCCCATTCTTCCGGGCCCCACCACGACGTACGCACAGCTGATGTGAGTGGGAAGTCGAACTACACCTCGCGCGGGCGCGCGATGTCCGGCCATGGGCGGCGGCGGTCTCCGCTCCAGGTGGCCCGTGACATCGCCGTCGCCCGACGGGTGCGTCCGCTCGTCGACTGGACCCAGCACGAGGGGCTGCGCCGCCTCGCTTTCGCGCTGCGCCCGCTCATCGACCGGGGCCTTGATGCCCGGGACATCGCGGCTGAGCTCTGCGGCTCGGCCGTCGGGTGGCGGCCGGTCCGCCCGGCGGCCTGGATCACCGTGGCCCTGGCACGTGACCGGGAGGTGCCGAGGGGGCACGGGGGCGCAGAGCCGCCGGAGGTGTTCCGGCGTGCCGTGGCCGATGTGCGGGAGTCGTCGGCCGAGTCGGTGGAGTCGGCCGGCGGCGTGGGGTCGGTGAGTGGCGACGGACCGGCGGACGGTGTTGACGGGCTGACGCGTGGGGAGGTCGTCCAGTTACGGTCGGCCGCCGCGACGGACCCGGGTCTGGTGCTCGCGGCCCTGGAGAACCTCGGCGAGAGGGACACCCGCCGTCTGTACACGAACCGGCTCGTGGACGAGGTGCTGTTGTACGAGTTCACCGGGGTGCGCGCAGTGGCAGCAGGCCGGGTGCCCTGAGGAAAATCCTGAGGGCACCCTGCCCCTTCGTCCCGACGGCGGCTCCGAGCGGGTCAGGCCGATTCCGTGACGGGCGCCGCTGCCCTGGCCCCGGTCCGCACCACGGGGCGGCGCCGGGTCGGCAGTCCGAGGGTCGGGTTGGCGACGCCCCAGGCCGCGCCCTTGCAGACCAGCTCCTTGTAGAACGCGGCGAGCCGGCCGGTGAGGGCCGCCCGGACCGCCCGGTCGTCGGCGGTGACGTACTGGATCAGGCCTTCCCTGCGGCCCAGGGAGATGCACTGGTTGAAGTAGCGGGGGGTCGTGTTCGGGAGCTTCCCGCCGGTGAGGCGTGCGGCGATCGTGTCGGCGGCCTGCCACGCCGTGGGGACGCCCGAGGCGCACGACATCCGCAGTGGGTTGTCGCCGGGGCCCTTCACCAGGGCCGCGTCCCCGATGGCGTACACGTCCGGGTGCGAGACCGAGCGCATGGCTCCGTCGACCACGATCTGGCCCGTGTCGGAGACCTTCAGGGCGGAGGCCTGCGCGATCGGGTGGACCGCGAAGCCGGCGGTCCACACGGTGACCGCGGCCGGGACGGACGTGCCGTCGGCGGTGGTGACGCGGTCGGCCTCGACGCCGGTGACGGCGGTGTGCTCGTGCACCGTGATGCCGAGCTTGTCGAAGACCTTCCGCAGGTGCTGCCGGCCCTTGGGTGAGAGCGTGTCGCCGAGCCCGCCCCTGGCGGCGAGCGCGACGTCGAGGTCCGGGCGGGCCTCGGCGATCTCGGTCGCGGCCTCCAGGCCGGTGAGGCCGCCTCCGATGACGACCACGGACTGTCCGGCGTCGAGGCCGGCCAGGCGCTCACGCAGCCGGAGCGCCCCGGGGCGGCCGGCGATCTCGTGGGCGTGCTCGGCCGTGCCGGGGACGCCTTGGGTGTTCCAGCCGCTGCCGAGGGCGTACACGAGGCTGTCGTACTCCAGCTCCTCGGCGCCGTTCGCGTCGACGACGGCCACGGTCCCCCGGTCGACGTCGACACCGGTGACCTTCGCGAGCTTCAGCTCGACGCCGGTGCCCGCGAACATCTCGCTGAAGGGCCGGGGCCTGAGCTCCTGGCCGACCGCCAGCTGGTGCATCCGGACGCGCTCGACGAAGTCGGGCTCGGCGGTGACGAGGGTGATGGCGACGTCCTCGCGGCGCAGTCGCCTGGCGAGGCGGCCGGCGGCGACGGCTCCGGTGTATCCGGCTCCGAGAACGATGATGCGCTGCTTCATTTCCCTGCTCCTGTCTCGCGCGGGTCTGCCCCTTGAACCGGGCAGCCCGCCGTTTCCTGACAGGACCACGGTGTGAAGCAGGTCACACCGGGATCAGTAGAGGTTGAGCAGGGGTTCTCCGTGGTCGGAGGCCGCCCACCGCTGGGTCGCGCGTTCGAGCTTGTCGGGGTTGGCCTGGGCACGGATCGCCGCGATGCCCTCGGAGGTGATCTCCAGGCACATGACGCCGATGACCCGGCCGTCCACGACCGCGACGAGGGCGGGGCCGTTGTTGGCGGTCGTGACGTAGACCCCGGGTGAGCCACCCGTGATGGCGCGCTTGGCCTTGCCGGGCTTGAACAGGCCCCGCAGGAACTTCGCGACCGCGACAGCGCCCTCGAACGGCTTGGTGCGGGCCGGCACCTTTCCGCCGCCGTCACCGATCGAGACGGCGTCCGCGGTGAGCAGCCGTACGAGCGGCTCGGTACGGCCACTGGTGGCGGCCTCGATGAACTCCTCGACGATCCGCCGGGCGGCGGCCTCGTCGACCTCGGTGCGGGCCTTGCCCTCCGCGACGTGCTTCCTGGCGCGGTGGAGGATCTGCTGTGCGGCGGACTCGGTGATGTCGAGGATCTCCGCGATCTTCCGGTGCGGGTAGCCGAAGGCCTCCCGCAGCACGTACACCACCCGCTCGTTGGGGGAGAGACGCTCCATGAGGGCGAGGACGGCGTACGAGACGGATTCGCGCTGCTCGGCGGTGTCGGCGGGGCCGAGCATCGGGTCCCCCGGGAGCAGAGGCTCCGGCAGCCACTGGCCCACGTAGGTCTCGCGCCGGGCGCGGGCCGAGGTGAGCTGGTTGAGGCACAGGTTGGTGAGGACCTTCGTCAGCCAGGCCTCGGGGACCTCGATGCGGTCCGTGTCGGCGGCCTGCCAGCGCAGGAACGTGTCCTGCACGGCGTCCTCGGCGTCGCTCGCGGAGCCGAGGAGGCGGTAGGCGATGGCTTCGAGGCGGGGCATGAAGGCCTCGAACCGGTCCACGTCGTCCACGGTCAGAGCCATGGCTCGGATCCTAGCGCCGCAACCGCTCTGGGCGGGCGTAAGGACCGATGCCGGTCGGGCAGCAGCCGTATGCGTCGAGGGGCGTCCCTGCCGAGGGGGCGCACGAGCGGCTGCCGGACGTGCCGGCGCGGCCTCCGTCGGAAGCTCTGTCCGTTAGGGTCTCCCGGTCGACGCCGGCCGTCCTGAGGAGACCGACATGGCCCCACGCATCGAGGGCGCGCCTCTTCTGTCCGGTCCTCTTGCGTCCGGTCTGCCGGACCTGGTGGCCCACCACCTCGCGGCCTCGCCGGGCGATGGCGCCGGCCTCGCCCGGGCGTTTGGGTCCGCCGAGGCCTTCCGCGCGTCCGTCCACACCCTGGGTGCGGGTGGAGAGGGCGTGGCATGAGCGGCTGGCGGTGCACCGGCCTGCGCTGGCCCCACGGCGAGCCCGTGCTCGGGTGGGCGCGGAGTGACGGGTCCGGGCGGGGGCGGGAGAGCGTCCTGGCGTACGGGAAGGAGCTCGCGTTCCGGGCCGAGGGGGAGCGGCACTGCGTGGGGGCGCGCGGCAACCCGTGTCCGGTCGGGGCCGTGGTGCCCGTACGGAGCACGGGGGCGCGGTGCGCGGAGTGCGCACGGCTGGACCGGGCGCACTCGGTGGCCGCCGACACGATCGCCGACGACCCGCGCACGTACCGCGTCTATCTGGCCTGGTTCGGGCCGGGCATGGTCAAGGTCGGGATCACGGGGGAGTCGCGGGACGCCGCGCGGCTGCGGGAGCAGGGGGCCGTGGTGTTCAGCTGGCTGGGGCGCGGGCCGCTGATGGCCGCCCGGCGTACGGAGGAGCTGCTGCGCTCGGCGCTCGGGGTGCCCGACCGGATCCCGTACGCGCGCAAGCGTGCGGTGCGGGGCGAGCTGCCTGCGGCGGCGGAACGGGCCGCCGAGATCGAGGAGTTGTACGGGCGGGCCGCCGCCCTGGAGGGCGCCGGCTGGCCGGAGGCGCTGGAGCGGCTGCCGTTCGTGGCCGTGGACCACGCCGGGGCGTTCGGGCTCGACGGCGCGGGGGCGGCGGCGCGCGTGGTGACCGGGCTGGTGGACGACGGGGTGGTGGCCGGCAGGCTGGTGGCCGCGGCCGGACCCGATCTGCACCTGGAGACGGTGGACGAGGGGATCGTCGTGCTGGACACGCGGCTCGTCACCGGCTGGGACCTGGTGGGCGCAGACGCGCGGGCGGGTACCGGCGTGCCGACCGTGGCCCTGGGGGGCGGTGGCGTGCAGGACGGGCTGTTCTGAGATCGTCGCCGGAGATCGTTCCCGGTGACGTGTCGAGGCAGGTGGGGCGGATGAGCGACGACGACCGTGACCGTGAGGATGTCGTGCGGTTCTGGCAGCGGCTCGGGCTGCCCGGGATCATCGACGTCCACACGCACTTCATGCCGGAGCGGGTGCTCAGCAAGGTGTGGGCCTACTTCGACTCGGCGGGCCCGCTGACCGGGCTGGAGTGGCCGATCACCTACCGGCGGGACGAGGACGAACGCCTCGCGCTGCTGCGCTCGTTCGGAGTGCTCCGGTTCACCTCGATGCTCTACCCGCACAAGGCCGGCATGGCGTCCTGGCTGAACGGCTGGGCGGCGGACTTCGCCGCGCGGGTGCCGGACTGCCTGCACACCGCCACGTTCTTCCCGGAGGAGGGCGCGGGGGTCTACGTGCGCGAGGCGGTCGAGGCGGGGGCACGCGTCTTCAAGTCGCACCTCCAGGTCGGGGCCTACGATCCGAACGATCCGCTGCTGGAGCCCGTGTGGGGGCTGCTGGCCGAGGCCGGGATCCCGGTGGTGACGCACTGCGGCTCCGGGCCGGCGCCCGGCGCGTACACGGGCCCCGGGCCGATCGGCCGTCTGCTGTCCCGCCACCCCCGGCTGAAGCTGGTGGTGGCGCACATGGGGATGCCCGAGTACGCGGAGTTCATGGCGCTGGCGGCGGCGTACCCCGGGGTGCGGCTCGACACGACCATGGCGTTCACGGACTTCACCGAGGACTTCACGCCGTTCCCGCCTTCGGAGCGCGGGCGTCTCGCCGATCTGGGGGACCGGATCCTGCTCGGCACGGACTTCCCGAACATCCCGTACCCGTACGCGCACCAGCTGCACGCCCTGGAGCGGCTGGGGCTGGGCGACGCCTGGCTGCGGGCGGTCTGCCACGGGAACGCGAGCGAGCTGTTCCGGTAGGGCCGGGCGGCGGCCGGCGCGTTTCTCAGGGAAATCACAGGTAGGCGAAAGGTCTCTCTCACGGCCGTCTCACAGG
Source organism: Streptomyces sp. NPDC091271 (assembly GCF_044757505.1). NCBI lineage: Bacteria > Bacillati > Actinomycetota > Actinomycetes > Kitasatosporales > Streptomycetaceae > Streptomyces > Streptomyces sp. NPDC091271. The sequence goes on from NZ_JBIVVD010000006.1 coordinate 507,859, forward strand.
CTTGAGCCATGACGACGACCTCGCCCCAGGGGCGTACAGAACTGCTCAGGCCCGACCGCAATCCCATCCGCGTGCTGGTCGTGGACGACGAGGCCCCGCTCGCCGAGCTGCTCTCCATGGCCCTGCGTTACGAGGGGTGGGAGGTGCGCAGCGCCGGGGACGGTGCGGGTGCCGTCCGCACGGCGCGCGACTTCCGCCCCGACGCGGTGATCCTCGATGTGATGCTCCCCGACATGGACGGGCTGGCGGTGCTCGGCCGGCTGCGGCGCGAACTCTCCGATGTGCCCGTGCTGTTCCTGACCGCGCGGGACTCGGTGGAGGACCGGATCGCGGGCCTCACGGCGGGAGGCGACGACTACGTCACCAAGCCGTTCAGCCTGGAGGAGGTCGTGGCACGGCTGCGTGGGCTGATCCGCCGCTCCGGTACGGCCTCGGCCCGCAGTGATTCGACGCTCGTCGTGGGTGACCTGGTGCTGGACGAGGACAGCCACGAGGTGAGCCGGGGCGACGACTCGATCCATCTCACGGCGACCGAGTTCGAGCTGCTGCGCTTCCTGATGCGCAATCCGCGCCGGGTGCTGAGCAAGGCACAGATCCTCGACCGGGTCTGGAACTACGACTTCGGCGGCCAGGCCAACGTCGTCGAGCTGTACATCTCGTACCTGCGCAAGAAGATCGACGCGGGGCGCACGTCGATGATCCATACCCGGCGCGGGGCTGGATACCTCATCAAGCCGGGTGACTGACTCCGTGAGCGGGAAGAGCACGCGCCGCCCCTGGACGCTCCGCACCCGTCTCGTCGTGTACGCGGTGACGCTCATCGCGGTGGTCGCCGCCGTGATCGGTTCGGTCACCGCGATCGCCTTCCAGAGCTACATGGCCGGGAAGCTGGACGGCCAGCTGCGCGACATCGCCCGAGTGGCCCAGCAGCCTCCGCCGGGCAGCGGCAAGATCGACCGGGGCGGCCCCACGAGCGACGAGGAGCCGCTGGCCTTCATCGGCAGGGGTACGCCCGACACGTTCGGTGCCGTGGTCTCCGGCGGTTCCGTCACCGCCTCGAAGGTGATCAAGGGTCCGGACGCCCGGGAGAGCGCCGAGGAGCTGACCGACGCGCAGGAGGACGCCCTCGAAGCCGCCGACGTGGCCCCGGACGGCCGAGCCCATGACGTCGAGCTTCCCGGGCTGGGAGGCTACCGCGTGCAGGTCGTCCCGTCGGGCGCCGGCGCGTCCGTCGTGGTCGGCATCCCCACGGCCGAGGTGGACAAGGCCGTCAACACCTTGATCGTCGTCGAGGTCTGTGTCACCTGTGCCGGGCTCATCGCCGCCGGTATCGCTGGTGCCGCGATGGTCGGTGTCGCCCTGCGCCCGCTGCGCAGGGTGGCCGCCACGGCGACCCGGGTCTCCGAACTCCCGCTGCACAGCGGCGAGGTCGCCCTCCTCGAACGGGTACCGGACACCGAGGCCGATCCGCGCACCGAGGTGGGTCAGGTCGGCGCGGCCCTCAACAGGACGCTGGGGCACGTCGGTTCGGCCCTGGAGGCCCGGCAGAAGAGCGAGACGCGGGTACGTCAGTTCGTCGCGGACGCCAGTCACGAGCTGCGGACACCGCTCGCCTCGATCCGCGGGTACGCCGAACTGACGCGCCGCGGGAGGGAGAGCACCGGGCCCGACACCCGGCACGCCCTGGGGCGGATCGAGTCCGAGGCGGAACGGATGACGGGCATGGTCGAGGACCTGCTGCTCCTGGCACGTCTCGACGCCGGACGGCCGCTCTCGTACGAGAGCACCGATCTCTCGCCGCTCGTCATCGACGCGGTGAGCGACGCCCGCGTCGCGGACCGGGCCCCCGGCGGCTCCTCCGGAGCCACCCACCACTGGCGGCTCGACCTGCCCGAGGTGCCCACGACGGTCTCGGCCGACCCGACGAGGATCCAGCAGGTGCTGGTCAATCTGCTCGCGAACGCGCGCACGCACACACCGCCGGGGACCACGGTCACGGTCCGCCTGCGGCAGGCGCGCAGGGAGCTGCCCTGGGTGACCTTGGAGGTCCAGGACAACGGGCCCGGCATCCCACCCGAGTTGCAGCCGCGTGTCTTCGAACGGTTCGCGCGGGGTGACGCCTCGCGCTCCCGGCACGCCGGGTCGACGGGTCTCGGCCTCGCCATCGTGCAGGCCGTCGTCGCCGCGCACGGCGGGCTGGCCGAGGTGCGGTCGGTGCCGGGCGACACGGTGTTCGCGGTCCATCTGCCGGCCGACGCGGTGTACGGGGGAGGCGCGGACGGCTCCGCCCATGACTCTGCGCCCCGGCCGGACGGGTCCGGCGGCGAGGCTGTGACCTGGGAAAACAGCACGGTCGGCGCCCCCGTGGCGCACTCACAGACGGACCACAGGCTCAGCACACGGATGTGACAGCGCGGTTGGCGAGTGTCTGTGTCATGCGAACCGACACTCCGTGGAGCACCCTGCCGGCCCGGGAACACCTCCTGGCCGCGGCGGTCGGCGCTCCCGTACTCGACGTGGTGATCCCCGTGTACAACGAGGAGAAGGACCTCGAAACGTGCGTGCTGCGCCTCCACGACCATCTGGCGCGGACGTTCCCCTACGGATTCCGGATCACCGTGGCGGACAACGCGAGCACCGACCGTACGCCCGAGGTGGCGGCCCGGCTCGCGGCCCTCATCCCCGAGGTGCGGTCGTGCCGGCTGGAGGAGAAGGGCCGGGGCCGGGCGCTGCGGACCGTCTGGTCCCACTCGGACTCCCCTGTCCTCGCCTACATGGACGTCGACCTCTCGACCGACCTCAACGCCCTGCTCCCGCTGGTCGCCCCGCTGATCTCCGGCCACTCCGACCTGGCCATCGGCTCGCGCCTCGCCCGCAGTTCGCGGGTGGTGCGGGGATCGAAGCGTGAGTTCATCTCGCGGGCCTACAACCTCATCCTGCGCTCCTCGCTGGCCGCCAGGTTCAGCGACGCCCAGTGCGGCTTCAAGGCCATACGGCGCGAGGTCGCGCAGCGGCTGCTGCCGATGGTCGAGGACACCGGATGGTTCTTCGACACCGAGATGCTGGTCCTCGCCGAGCGGGCCGGGCTGCGCATCCACGAGGTGCCGGTCGACTGGGTCGACGACCCGGACTCCACCGTGCACATCGTGAGGACCGCGACCGACGACCTCAAGGGGGTCTGGCGGGTGGGCCGGGCCCTGGCCACCGGGGCTCTTCCGCTGGACCGCCTGGCGCGGCCCTTCGGGGACGACCCGCGCGACCGGGCCGTGCCGGGGGTCCCGCGCGGACTCGCCAGGCAACTGGTCGGGTTCTGCGTCGTGGGCGCGCTGTCCACCCTGGTCTACCTCGTCCTGTACTCCCTCTTCCGGCTGGGAGTCGGCCCGCAGTTCGCCAACGCGGCCGCCCTTCTGGTGTCCGCCGTCGCCAACACGGCGGCGAACCGGAGACTCACCTTCGGCGTACGCGGCCGGGGCGGTGCCGTGCGCCACCAGGCGCAGGGACTCGTCGTCTTCGCGATCGGGCTCGCCCTCACCAGCGGTTCCCTCGCCGCCCTGGGGACGGCGTCCGGATCGGCGTCGCACGGCACGGAACTCGCCGTGCTGATCGCGGCCAACCTCGCGGCAACGGTGCTGCGGTTTCTGCTCTTCCGTGCCTGGGTCTTCCCCGACCGGCGCACCGACCACCAGGACGCCCGCCAGGGTGCCGCACACGAACTGAGGAACGCCCGATGACCGCCGCCACCCACTCCGACCGCCTCCAGGTCCCGCCCGACACCCCAGGGGCGCCCACGCACGCCGCGGGCAGGCGGGAGCCGCTGTCACGGCGCATCCTCCGGGGCAGGCCCGAGGACCCGCGCTGGGCGAGGCCCGCCTTCCTCGGAGTGCTGCTGGTCGTCGCGCTCGCGTACCTGTGGAATCTGAGTGCGTCCGGCTACGCCAACTCCTTCTACTCCGCGGCCGTGCAGGCCGGCAGCCAGAGCTGGAAGGCCTTCTTCTTCGGCTCGCTGGACTCGGCGAACGCGATCACCGTCGACAAGCCCCCGGCCACGCTCTGGCCGATGGCCCTCTCGGTCCGGATCTTCGGCCTGAGCTCCTGGGCGATCCTCGCGCCCCAGGTGCTGATGGCCGTCGCCACGGCCGGTGTCCTCTACGGGGCCGTGCGCCGCCGCTTCAGCGCCGCCGCCGGGCTGATCACCATGGTCGTCTTCGCGCTGACGCCGGTCGCCGCGCTGATGTTCCGCTTCAACAACCCGGACGCGCTGCTCGCGCTCCTGATGACCGTCACCGTCTACTGCGTGCTGCGCGCGATGGAGGGCGGCCGGACGAAGTGGCTGGTCTGGGCGGGCGTCGCGGTGGGTCTCGCGTTCCTGTCGAAGACGCTGCAGGCCTTCCTGATCCTGCCGCCGCTCGCCGTGCTGTACGCGGTGTTCGCGCCGGTGTCCGTCCGGAAGCGGTTCGGGCAGCTCGGCCTGGCGGCGCTGGCGACGATCGTGTCCGGCGGTTGGTGGGTGGCGATCGTCGAGCTGTGGCCCGCCTCCTCACGCCCGTACATCGGCGGCTCGCAGAACAACTCCTTCCTCGAACTCACCTTCGGCTACAACGGACTCGGCCGTATCAACGGCGAGGAAACCGGCAGCGTCGGCGGTGGCGGCGGCGGTGGCGGCCAGGGCGGCGGCTGGGGCGAGACCGGCATCGGCCGCATGTTCAACTCCGAGATCGGCGGCCAGATCTCCTGGCTGCTGCCCGCCGCGCTGATCCTGCTGGCCGCGGGTGTCTGGCTGACCTGGCGGGCGAAGCGGACCGACACGGCCCGTGCGGCCTTCCTCGCCTGGGGCGGCTCGCTGCTGATGACGGCCTTCGTCTTCAGCTTCATGGCCGGCATCTTCCACCAGTACTACACGGTGGCCCTGGCGCCCTACATCGCTGCGCTGACCGGCATGGGCGCCACGGTCCTCTGGGAGGAACGGAGCAAGTGGTGGGCGGGCTCCGCGCTCGGCGTGACCGTCGCGGCGACGGCCGTCTGGGCGTACGTCCTGCTGGGGCGTACCCCGGACTACTTTCCGTGGCTGCGCTGGGCCGTCCTGATCGGTGGTCTCGTGGGCGCCGTTGGGCTGCTGTTCGCCGCGCGGCTCGGCCGGACGCTCGTGCTGGGCGTGGCGGGTCTGGGTCTGGCGGCGTCGCTGGCCGGGCCGACGGCGTACACCATCAGCACGCTCGGCACCGGGCACCAGGGCTCGATCGTCACGGCGGGTCCGGCGGGCGCGAGCATGGGCGGTCCCGGTGGCGGCCGGGGCGGCGGTCCCGGTGGTGGCGAGGGCGGCGGCATGCAACCCCCCGGCCAGGGCACACAGCCGGGGGGCCAGGCGCAGGGCAACGCGCAGGGCGGACAGGCTCCCGGCAACGTGCCGGCAGGCGGCATGCCCGGGGGCTCCACTCCCGGCCAGGGCCAGGGCAAGCAGGGCCAGGCTCCCGGCGGTCAGCAGGGCGGGATGCCCGGCGGCGGCATGGGTGAAGGCGGCGGAGGCATGGGCGGTCTGCTCAACGGCGCCACCGTCGACTCCGAGGCCAAGACGCTCCTGAAGCAGAACGCCGACGCCTACACCTGGACCGCCGCGGCCATCGGGTCGCAGAACGCCGCGAGCTACCAGCTCGCCACCGGTGACCCGGTGATGGCGATCGGCGGCTTCAACGGCAGCGACCCGTCCCCGACGCTCGCCCAGTTCAAGCAGTACGTGGAGGACGGCAGAATCCACTACCTGATCTCGGGTGGCACGGGTGGCGGCGGAATGGGCGGCGGCGAAGGTGCCTCCTCCCAGATCTCGACGTGGGTGGAGGAGAACTTCGAGGAGGTCACCGCGGGGAGCGCGACCTTCTACGACCTCACCCAGCCGAAGAGCTGAGACCCCGGTAACAGGGCGGTGGGCCCGGAGCACAGGCTCCGGGGCCACCGCCCTGTGGCGTGACCGGTGCGGATCCGGAGGCTGTACATCTAAGTGTTGTACGCCGTAGAGGGAATGCCATACGGTGTACAGGAGCACCTCCCATACACCGTACAAGTGCACCGGAACCAGGAGCCCGCATGACGGCGACCGCCGCCGAGCAGAACGACCTCACCCCCCGGAGCGGCCACGCGCGGCGCTGGGTGATCCTCGGGGTCATCTGCCTCGCCCAGCTCACCGTGCTGCTCGACAACACCGTCCTGAACGTCGCGATCCCCTCGCTCACCGCGGATCTGCACGCCTCCACCGCCGACGTGCAGTGGATGATCAACGCCTACGCGCTCGTCCAGTCGGGGCTCGTCCTCACCGCGGGCAGCGCCGCCGACCGCTACGGCCGCAAGAAGATGCTGGTCGCCGGGCTCGCGCTCTTCGGCGTCGGCTCGCTGGCCGCAGGGCTCGCGCAGTCCTCCGGACAGCTGATCGCCGCCCGCGCCGGGATGGGCGTCGGAGGCGCGCTGCTGATGACGACCACCCTCGCCGTCGTGGTGCAGATCTTCGACGACACCGAGCGCGTCAAGGCGATCGGCATCTGGTCCACCGTCAGCTCGCTGGGCTTCGCCGCCGGTCCGCTGATCGGCGGGGCGATGCTCGACCACTTCTGGTGGGGCGCGATCTTCCTGATCAACATCCCCGTGGCGGTCATCGGCCTCGTCGCGGCCGTCCGGCTCGTCCCCGAGTCGAGGAACCCCCACGGTGACCGCCCGGACCTGGTCGGGGCGGTGCTCTCCACCCTCGGCATGGCCTCCGTCGTGTACGCGATCATCTCCGGCCCGGAGCACGGCTGGGGCTCCGGCCCGGTCCTGCTGACCGCCTTCGCCGGGGCCGCCGTCCTCACCGGATTCGTCCTGTGGGAGCTCCATGTCCCGCACCCGATGCTGGACATGCGCTTCTTCCGCAACCAGAGGTTCACCGGCGCGGTCGCGGGCGCGATCCTCGTCGCCTTCGGGATGACGGGTTCACTCTTCCTGCTGACCCAGCACCTGCAGTTCGTCCTCGGCTACGAGCCGCTGGAGGCCGGACTGCGGACGGCTCCGCTCGCCCTCACCGTCGTCGCGCTCAACCTCACCGGCCTCGGCGCCCGGCTCGTGGGGAAGCTGGGCACGCCCGCCGTCATCGCCGCGGGGATGAGTCTGCTGGCCGCCGGGCTCGGGGCGATCGCGCTGCTGGGCGGGCGGGACTACGGCGGCATGCTGCTCGGCCTGCTCGTGATGGGGGCGGGAGTCGCGCTTGCCATGCCCGCGATGGCCAACGCGATCATGAGCGCCATCCCGCCGGAGAAGGCGGGCGTGGGCGCCGGGGTGAACGGCACGCTCGCCGAGTTCGGCAACGGGCTCGGGGTCGCCGTGCTCGGAGCCGTGCTCAACTCCCGCTTCGCCGCGCTCGTACCGGGTGTCGCCGGGGCGGCCTCACTGCCCGCGGCGCTCGCCGCAGCCGACGGGGCAAAGGACCGCGAGCGCATCACGGACGCCTTCGCCTCGGGCCTGGAGACCAGCCAACTGGTCGGAGCGGCGGCGGTCCTGGCCGGTGGTCTGGTGGCCGCGGTCCTGCTGAGGCGGGCGGAGCGTACGGAGGCCGACTGAGAACCCCAGGTGACGGGCATAGCATCGGACGGGGGCGCCGGTACGCAGGAGAGCCACCGCGAGACGAGGAGTGTGCGCCATGGGGTCCGCGGCAGACCGTGTGAAGAACCCTTCCAGGGTCAGTGTGTGGCTGGACCGGCGGACACCGTCGCGCACCCGCAAGGCGGATCAGCCGGCCGGCCTCGACCGGGACAGGATCACGGCGGCGAGCGTCCGGCTGCTGGACGCCGACGGCCTCGCGAAGTTCTCCATGCGGCGCCTCGCCGCCGAGCTCGACGTCACGGCGATGTCCCTCTACTGGTACGTCGACACCAAGGACGACCTGCTGGAACTCGCCCTGGACACCGTCTTCGGCGAGATCCCGGCCACGGCGGAGGACATCGACTGGCGCGACCGCCTGCGTGAACTGGCCACCAGCTACCGGAGGATGTTCGTCCGGCACCCCTGGGTGTCGGCCCTCATCGGCAGCTTCCTGAACATCGGCCCGCACTCGATGCTGTTCTCGTACGCCGTCCAGGACGTCGTCCGGGCCACCGGGCTGCCCCTGGAGCGGCGGACGGGCGCGATGGCGGCCGTCTTCCAGTTCGTCTACGGATTCGGCACCACCGAGGGGCACTTCGTGCAGCGCACGGTGGAGGCGGGACTCACTCAGGACGAGTACTTCGAGCGGGCGATGGGAACGATCCGCGCGGACCCGGAGATCCACCAGGCGATGCGGCCCTCGGAGAACCTCATGGACGCGCGTGGCGGGGCGACGGTGGAGGAGATGCGCGAGCGGGACTTCACGTTCGCGCTGGACCTCCTGATCGCGGGCATCGAGGCGACGTGCGAACGGGCGGCCCGCCACCCGTAGGACGGGCCCGGCCCTCAGTAGCCGCGGCGGGTGTCCACGGCCAGGGCCGGTGTGCGCCCCTCGGCGACCGCCTGCCAGCAGGTCCCGAAGTCGGCGACGACGTCCTCGTCGGCCGTGATGCCGGCCGAGTGCGACGTGATCACCGTGCGCGGCAGCCGCCAGGCGCGGTCGCCGGGAGCCGCGGGCTCGTCGGGCAGCACGTCGAGTACGGCGCGGCCGACCTCCCCGCCGTGCAGCGCGGCCTCCAGCGCCGCCATGTCGACCGTCGCGCCCCGGCCCACGTTGACGAAGGTGGCGCCCCGCATCGCGGTGAACCTGGCGGCGTCGAAGAAGCGCTCGGTGGCATCGGTCAGGGGCAGGGCCGACACCACCCACCTGGCCTCCGCGAGCGCCGCCGTCTCCTCCTCCGAGCCGGCCAGGACCACCCGGTCGAAGCCCGCGGGGGCGGCTCGGGGGGTGCGGCCCACGCCCACCGTGCGTACGGAGCAGGCGCGCAGCAGGCCGGCGACGGCGGAGCCGATGCGACCGGTGCCGTGGATGACGGCGGTCCGCCCGGCGGCGAGCTCGGACGGGAGGCGGCGCCACTCGGACCTGGAGTGCTGCGCGGTGTGCTCCGGGACGGACTGGCACTCGGCGAGCACCCAGGCCAGCGTGTACTGGGCGATCCGCTCGCCCATCCGTCCCACCGTCCGTGTCAGCAGGGCCCCTTCGGGCCAGGGCCCGGCGGCGAGCAGCGCGTCCGTACCGGCGTTGACGCTGTGGAACCACAACAGGCCGGGGACCCGCAGCGCCTCGGGCAGCACGTCCCCCACGTACACGAAGGGGACGTCGGGCGCGGTGGCGTACACCGGCACGGCCGGCCGGCCGGTGATCCGTTCCAGCTCACGGACCACGGCCGGTCCGACGGACGGGGAGGTCAGCAGCCGTGCCCGCGCGAGCGGGTCCGGGTGGGGCGGGGGCATCGGTCAGCCGCCGCCGGCCAGGTGTGCGGGGAAGCCGCCGGTGGCGACCGGGCTCCAGCGCTCCGGAGTGATCCGGATGATGGACTTCCCCTGCTTGATCATCGCCGCCCGGTACTCGTCCCAGTCCGGATGCTCGCCGGAGATGTTGCGGAAGTACTCGACGAGGGGCTCGACCGATTCCGGTGAGTCGATCACCTCGGCCGAGCCGTCGACCTGGACCCAGGGTCCGTTCCACTCGTCCGACAGGACGATCACGCTGACCCGCTCGTCCCGCTTGGCGTTACGGGTCTTGGCCCGTTCGGGGTAGGTCGAGACGACGATCCGCCCCGCGTCGTCCACGCCGCAGGTGAGCGGGGAGCCCTGGGGGCGGCCGTCGGACCGGGTGGTCAGCAGGATCGCCCGGTGCCGGGGCCGCACGAAGTCCAGCAGTTCCTCGAGTTCCACGGCGGTGTTGGTCGCGATGTTGGGTGCCATACGGCCAACCCTAGGGCCTTCGGGCCGTCTTATCCCGGGAGGGAGTCACCCTGGACCGCCTGGATGTCGAGCTCCACGCGCAGGGTCGTGCCGATCGCGGAGATGCCCGCCTGCAGCACCTGGTTGTAGTTCATGGCGAAGTCGTCGCGGCGCAGCTCCGCCGTGGCGTGGAAGGCCGCCCGCACCCCGCCCCACGGGTCGGGCCCGGTGCCCAGGTAGCTGAGGTCGAGGTCCACGTCGCGCGCGATGCCGTGCATCGTGAGCAGACCGTGGACCGTCCAGCGGTCGGGCCCGGCCGGGGTCAGCGCACGGGAGCGGTAGGTGAGCTCCGGGAACGTCTCCACGTCCAGGAAGTCCGCCGAACGCAGGTGCTTGTCCCGCATGGCGTTGCCCGTGTCGATGCTGCTGGAGGCGATGAAGGCCTCCACCCGGGAGTTCTGGACGTTCTCGCTGATCTCGATACGGCCGCCGAACTCGGTGAACCGGCCGTGCACGCTGGAGATCCCCAGGTGCTGTGCGACCGCGGCCACCGAGGAGTGCACCGGGTCCAGGGACCAGATGCCCGGAGGCGGCAGTTCCACGCCGCCCTGCCGGGCCAGCACCACGGTGCCGGCCTCGACGCGGCCGCTGGCCGTGACGAGCGCGGTGGACGCGGCGGGGGCGTAACCCACCGCCGTGACGATCACCGTGTACGCGCCTGCCTGGAGGAGATCGTCGGTGCGGACGGCCCCGTTCTCGTCGGCGGCGGCCCGGAGCACCTGGGTGCCCGTCATGTCGGTCACCGTCACGACCGCGTGCTGGACCGCCCAGCCGTCCCGCGTACGTACCTGTGCGCGAAGTCCCATCCCGTGTTCTCTCCTTGCTCAAATCACTCGTGAAGCAGCGACTCAATGAGTCGGGCCCCGGGGCGGGATCAGCAGGCCGTCCCCTGCCTGCCGTTCCCGCCACGGGGCCCATTTCCACCGGCGGCCACAGCCTCTCCGCTCGAAGTGCTGTCCCGCCAGGGGTCTTTGCGGATCTTTCCTTCTTACTCGCCCGGGTGGGCGAGCTCGATGTCGTGACCGTCGACTCCGCTGCCGCTCACGGTCAGCGAGCCCGCCACCGGCGGGTAGCCGGTCGCGATCACGGAGTACTCACCGGCGTCCAGGTCGGTGAAGGCGTACACGCCGTCCTCCCCGGTCGTCGAGGTGGCGACCACGTTGCCGGCCGCGTCGACCAGCGTGACCCGGGCGTCGTTCAGCGGTGCCCGGCGGGAGCCGGCCTTGACGACACCTCGCACCAGCGCGCCGGACCGCAGGGCCACGTCGACCCGGGTGACACCCTGGCCACCGACCTCCACCGGCAGGGCCAGCGGACGGAAGCCCGCGGCCGTGACGGCGACGGTCACCGAGCCGGGGATCAGCTCACCGAAGGTGAACTCACCCGCGTCGCCCGAGATGCCCGTGGCCAGCACGTCGCCGCGCACGTCGGTGACGACGACCATGGCGCCGTTGACCGGGGTACCGCCCTCGGCGGTCCGTACGGTCCCGGAGAGACCGCTCGTCCCGGCGAGCAGGATGTCGTAGGCCAGCGGCTCCTCGCCGACGACCACGGTGGAGGCCTGCGGCTGGAAGCCGTCGGCGGAGGCGATCAGGACGTACGAGCCGGAGGCCGGAGCGTCCAGGACGTAGCCGCCGTCGGCCTGGGCGACGGAGCGCCCCAGCTGCCGGCCGCCCAGCGAGATCAGTGTGACGGCGGCACGGGCCACGGGTGCGCCCTCGGCGCCCCGCACCACACCGCGTACGGGCGTTCCCTGAATGGTCAGCTCCTTCGTGGCAGCCGTCTCCTCCAGAACGTCGACCGAGGTGCCCCCGGCCGTTCCCTCGGCGATCAGCTTGGTGTCGGTGGTGGGGGTCTCGACGGACTCCGTCGCGGCGGCCCCGTCGGCGGGGGTGTCGTTGCCCGCCCTGGTCTTCAGGGCGACCTCCTTGATGAAGAGGGTCAGGAGGAAGGCGACCAGCGCGGCGGGCGCGGCGAACAGGAAGACGTCGGCGACACCGTGGCCGTAGGCGACCTCCATGACCGTACGGAGCGGGGCGGGGAGCGCGTCCAGGTCGGGGATGCCCCCGCCGCCGGTTCCGCCGTGGCCCAGTGCGGCGCCCTCGGGGCCGAGGTCGGCGAGGCCGTCCTTGACGTAGTGGGTGACGCGGTTGCCCAGGACGGCACCCAGCGCCGAGACGCCGATCGCACCACCGAGGGAACGGAAGAACGTCACGACGGAGCTGGCCGCGCCCAGGTCGGCGGGGGCCACCTGGTTCTGCGTGGCGAGCACCAGGTTCTGCATCATCATGCCGATGCCGAGACCCATGACGAACATGAAGATCGCGATCTGCCAGTACTCGGTGTCGTACCGGATGGTGCCCAGCAGCCCGAGACCCGCGGTGAGCAGGAAGCCACCGGTGACCAGCCAGGCCTTCCAGCGGCCGGTCTTGGTGATGATCTGGCCCGACAGGGTCGAGGAGAGGAAGAGCCCGGCGATCATCGGGATCGTCATGACACCGGACATCGTCGGCGACTTGTCCCGTGCCAGCTGGAAGTACTGGCTGAAGAAGACGGTGCCCGCGAACATCCCGATACCGACGAACAGCGAGGCCGCGGAGGCCAGCGTGATGGTGCGGTTACGGAAGAGGCGCAGCGGGATGATCGGCTCGCGGGCCTTGGACTCGATGAACAGGAACAGCGCGATGAGGACGACGGTGCCGCCCAGCATCGTCCAGGTCTGCCAGGAGACCCAGTCGTACTTGTCGCCCGCGAAGGTCACCCAGAGCAGCAGCAGCGAGACCGCGGCGCTGATGAAGAACGCGCCGGACCAGTCGATCTTGACGCCCTCGCGCTTGATCACGGGGAGCTTCAGGGTCTTCTGGAGCACGATCAGGGCGATGACCGCGAACGGCACACCCACGTAGAAGCACCAGCGCCAGCCCATCCAGCTGGTGTCGGTGATGACACCGCCGAGGAGCGGGCCACCGACGGTGGCGACGGCGAAGACCGCGCCGAGGTAGCCGCTGTAGCGCCCACGCTCGCGCGGGGAGATCATCGCGGCCATCACGATCTGGGCGAGGGCGGAGAGACCGCCGACGCCGATGCCCTGCACCACGCGGCAGGTGATGAGCATGCCGCTGCTGGTCGACAGACCGGCGACTATGGAGCCGCCCACGTAGATGAGCAGGGCGATCTGGACCAGCAGCTTCTTGCTGAACAGGTCCGCGAGCTTGCCCCACAGCGGGGTGGTGGCCGTCATGGCCAGCAGCGAGGCCGTCACGACCCAGGTGTAGGCGCTCTGGCCGCCACCGAGGTCGGAGATGATCTCGGGCAGGGCGTTGGAAACGACCGTCGACGACAGAATCGCGACGAACATGCCGAGCAGCAGCCCGGTCAGCGCTTCCATGATCTGCCGGTGTGTCATCGGCGTGCCAGCGGGGGCTTCTGCAGCCCCGTGCTTGGCGTGGCCGCCCCGCACACCGGGTGGTGTGGTCGTAGCCATTGAATTCCTTGTCTTTGCTTCTGTTACACGGGTGTACGGGTATGCGAATCGTCGGAGTGCCCGGTGCGGCAGTCGCCGCTGTGCCGTCCGGGGGCGCACCCTCCGGAGCCGCGGCAGGAGAAGCTGTCGCGCAGCCGGGACAACAACGTGTTCAGCTGACCGACCTCTTCGTCGGACCAGTCGATGAGGTTGTGGGCGAACATCTCAGTTGTCCGCCGGCCCAGCTCGTCGATCAGTTCGTCGCCCGCGGGGGTCAGCCGCAGGATGCGGGACCGCTTGTCCGCCGGGTCCGGAAACCGTTCGACCCAGCCGTTCTCCACCGTGTGAGTCACATGTCGGCTGGTCACCGACATGTTCACGGCCAGGAGCTCGGCAAGCCGGGAGATCCGCATCTCGCCGTACTGGGCCAGCAGTGTCAGCACGGCGGCCGCGCCACCGGGACACTCCGCGGGCAGGATGCGGGCGACGCCCCGCTTGACGGCTCCTACGGCGCTGAGCTGCCGGGCCAGTTCTTCGTACTGGCTCCGTGCTGCCACCGGCCCTCCAGGCGTCTTGCGGGAACATCTTGTTGCTTAGGGCAACGATAGAAGCAGTTGGTTGCCGCAGGCAAACGAAATGGGCCTTGCAGAAGTAAAGGAACGCAAAAGGCTGCGTAGGGGCCCGGTCAAGCGTGCAGCGCACAGGGGGTGGGCCGCGCCGGATGTGTCCCTCGTCACTGCCCCGGGGCCGGGAGGGGGCGCGTGGAGGCGGTGCGGAGCGCTCCGGCGGACGGGTGAAGGGGTCGTGTGGACGGAGGGAGAGCATCGTCCCCCGTGGACCCGGGGGTTGGGCGGAAGGCCTGCGTTCGCTAGGGTCCTGGGCCATGGCACACAACCCGCACGCCCCGCAGCCGGGCCCCGAGGGCACTCACGACCCGGCGGGCAGCACGCAGATGTTCCGCGCCTTCGTCGACGAGGGCGAGCCGCAGCGCGGGCCGCAGCCCGCAGCGACCTCGTCCGGCTCGAAGACCGGGGTGATCGTGGCCGTCGTCGCGGTCATCGTCGTCCTCGGCGCGGTCGCCTGGCTCGCGCTCGGCTGACCACCCGTCCCCTTCATCCGGCCCGTCGCCCCTCTCCGGGGCCCATGCGCCGGCCAGGCGTCCCCGCCGTCCTTCCGCACCGCTCCCGCTCCGCACGTCGGCGCGGGAGCGTCTGCGTTGCCGGTGCGGCCCGGGGAACGTCCGAGATGCCCGCGGCGCGGGAGGCCCGGACACGGCGAGGCCGCCGGGGCGGCGTGCGTGGTGCCCCGGCGGCCGGTGAGCCGCTCCGTACGGACCCGTCAGGGGTCAGTCGGCGATGAGCCCCTCCCTGAGCTGGGTGAGCGTCCGGGTCAGCAGCCGGGAGACGTGCATCTGCGAGATGCCGACCTCCTCGCCGATCTGCGACTGGGTCATGTTGGCGAAGAAGCGCAGCATGATGATCTGCCGCTCGCGCGGGGCGAGCTTGGCCAGCAGCGGCTTCAGGGACTCGCGGTACTCGACGCCCTCCAGCGCCGCGTCCTCGTATCCGAGGCGGTCCGCCAGCGAGCCCTCGCCGCCGTCGTCCTCGGGTGACGGTGAGTCCAGGGAGGAGGCCGTGTAGGCGTTGCCCACGGCCAGGCCGTCGACCACGTCCTCCTCGGAGACCCCGAGCGCCTTGGCCAGCTCCGGCACCGTCGGCGAGCGGTCGAGCTTCTGGGCGAGCTCGTCGCTGGTCTTGGTGAGGGCGAGCCGCAGCTCCTGGAGCCGGCGCGGCACCCGCACCGACCACGAGGTGTCGCGGAAGAAGCGCTTGATCTCCCCCACGACGGTCGGCATCGCGAATGTGGGGAATTCCACGCCCCGTTCGCAGTCGAAGCGGTCGATCGCCTTGATCAGGCCGATCGTCCCGACCTGGACGATGTCCTCCATGGGTTCGTTACGGCTCCGGAACCGTGCCGCCGCGTACCGCACGAGCGGGAGGTTGAGCTCGATGAGTGTGTCCCGCACATAGGCCCGCTCAGGGCTGTCGGTTCCGTCGGGGCCCGAGGCGGGACCCAGCGCGGCTAGCCGCAGGAACAGGGAGCGGGACAGGGTGCGGGTGTCGATGGCTTCCGGCGAGCTGGTGAGCACGGCTGGTGCCGGCACGCTCTTCGTGAGCGTGAGCACCTTCGAGCTGCCCTGTTCTGCGGACATGCCACCCCCTTGAGGTCGCGGACGGTCGCGGTGGCCACGACCATCGGAGGAACGCAGCCTCCACCTGAATACCGGAGGTAGGGCTGCGGCAAACGCGGTTCCAGCAGAATGTCACATGTCGGCAACACGCTGTAGTGACTTGTCGACAAGTCAGCGCCGAAACTGCGCAGGAAACAGGGGGTGTGCGGCTTTTACGCCCCCGGATACGGCCCTCCAGGGGTCTACCCGTTCCGGTTACGCTTCGATCCTGTTTGCGGATCGCAGTCGGGCGAAACTTCTGGCCAGAAGCCTTGACACATGCATCTGGGAGACTCCCAGTTCGGCGCTGATCTGTGACTGCGTCAGGTTGTTGTAGTAGCGCAGCAGCAGGATCCGTTGTTCGCGCTCGGGCAGCTGGACGAGCAGGTGCCGGACCAGGTCGCGGTGTTCGACCCCGGCCAGCGCCGGGTCCTCGTAGCCGAGGCGGTCCAGGAGCCCGGGCAGCCCGTCACCTTCCTGGGCGGCCTCCAGTGAGGTCGCGTGGTAGGAGCGGCCCGCCTCGATGCAGGCGAGGACCTCGTCCTCGGAGATCTTCAGGTGCTCGGCGATCTCGGCGGTGGTCGGTGAGCGGCCGTGAGCGGTCGTCAGGTCCTCCGTCGCGCCGGTGACCTGGACCCAGAGCTCGTGCAGTCGCCGGGGCACGTGCACGGTCCGCACGTTGTCCCTGAAGTAGCGCTTGATCTCGCCGACCACGGTGGGCATGGCGAACGTGGGGAACTGGACGCCGCGTTCCGGGTCGAAGCGGTCGATGGCGTTGATCAGGCCGATGGTGCCGACCTGGACGACGTCCTCCATCGGCTCGTTGCGGCTGCGGAAGCGGGCCGCCGCGTACCGCACCAGAGGCAGGTTCGCCTCGATCAGCGCGGTGCGCACCCTGTGGTGCTCCGGGGTGCCGGGTTCGAGGTCCTTGAGCCGCCCGAACAGCACCTGGGTCAGCGCTCTGGTGTCCGCGCCCCGGGTTCTCGCGGGTGTGGTGGGGTCGGGGGTCTCGGTCTGGATGTCGTCCGTCTGGACGTTCTGGGGCGGGACTTGAGGCGCTGTACTGGCCGGCACGGTGTCGCCACCCCTTTGCGGTCAACTACGGTCAACTCATCCGTCAAAAGCGGTCATAGCATCACAAGACATGTCCACTGTGTGCAAGCACCGCATAGAGTCGTGTTGAGGGTGTTTTGGTTTAAACATGCCGAAAAGCCCCTCTCCTGTAGGGGAGGGGCCGGCGGGACCGGAGATCCGAAAGGGTCAGAAGGGGTAGTCGGCGATCACCCAAGTGGCGAAAGCGCGCCACTGGCCGGCCGCGGCCTGGTGCTCGGGGTGCTCGACGTACCGCTTGAGTGCGTCCTCGTCAGCGACCGCCGAATTGATGGCGAAGTCGTACGCGATCGGCCGGTCGGTGATGTTCCAGGCGCACTCCCAGAACTGCAGCTCGGGGATCTTCCCGCCGAGCTCCCGGAAGGCCTCCGCACCGGCGACGACCCGCGGGTCGTCCCGCTCGACGCCGTCGTTCAGCTTGAACAGGACCAGGTGGCGGATCATGGTGGCTCTCCTACTTCACGAGCTCGGACATGAAGTCTCCGACGCTCTGCGCGGCGCTGGAAATGCCCTCGAACCCTATTTGAACGAGGTCGGCGCTCCGCTCGGGAGAGGTGATGATCGTGTACAGCACGAAGACCACAATCATGTAGAGCGCGATCTTCCTCGCTTGCACCACAGTCCCGCCCCTCCCCTTCGATCACCTGTGCAGTCGCGTGAGTCTAGCCGCACGTCCGGGCGAATCCGCTGGCCGTTTCCGATCACTGATGAGGCTTTTAGGGTCGAAGGACCCGTCGATTCGGGCCCTTTGTCGGCGGGCGCGGCTTACGGCAGGGAGGAGGATGGGGTGTGGGCCCGCAGCACCTGCAGGAATGCGCGGGCCGAGGAACGGGACCTCCACGAGGTCCCCACCGCGTGACTTCCCCCCGACCGCGGCGAGGGCCTACGGTCCCCGTTCTCACCGGGGGAAGCGGCTTGTCCCCCCGATGCCGCTTCCCCCGACCTGACGCCCGAAGGGCCCGGCGCATCGCGCCGGGCCCTTCGTGTCGTCCGCCGTAGAGGTCAGTCCTTCTTCAGACCGACCGAGCCGGGGGCGGTGTCCTGGACGCCGGAGTCCGCACCGTCCCGGGGAGCCGGGACGGTGGTCGCGGCGGCCTCCTCGGCGGCGAGGCGTTCCATACCGCTCGTCGTCTTGAGGGGCTTCTCCTTGATGAAGAGCACCGAGAGCAGGGCGAGGAAGGCGAACGGGGTGGCGATGAGGAAGAGGTCACCGGTCGCGACGCCGTACGCGTGCTCGACGATCTGCTTGATCGGCTCGGGCAGCGTGGTCATGTCGGGCACGGCGCTGCTGTGTCCGCCGCCGGTCGCGGGGAGCCCGCTGTCCGCGAGGCCCTTGGTCATCTCGCCGGCCACCCGGTTGGCGAGGATCGCGCCGAGCACGCTGGTGCCGATGGTGCCGCCGAGGCTGCGGAAGAAGGAGAGCACGGAGGTCGCGGCGCCCAGTTCGTGCGCGGGCACGTCGTTCTGCGCGGCGAGCACGAGGTTCTGCATCAGCATGCCGACGCCGATTCCCATGAGCGCCATGTAGAGGCTGAGCAGGCCGAAGTGCGTGTCGGCGTCGATGGTCGAGAGCAGTCCGAGGCCGGCCATCATGACGACGGAGCCCGAGACGAGGTAGATCTTCCACTTGCCGGTCGCGGAGATGATCTGTCCGGCGACGGTCGAGGAGACCAGCAGACCACCGATCATCGGGAGGCTCATGAGCCCCGCCACGGTCGGGGACTTGCCCAGCGAGATCTGGAAGTACTGGGACAGGAAGACGGTCCCGGCGAACATCGCGACACCGACGAAGAAGCTCGCCAGGGTCGTGAGTGACACCGTGCGGTTGCGGAAGATGTCCAGCGGGATGACCGGCTCCGCGGCCCTCCGCTCTACGAAGACCGCCGCCACCAGGAGCACCACGCCGGTGATCACCAGCGCGGCCGTCTGCCAGGACGCCCAGTCGAAGCTGTTGCCCGCGAGGGACGTCCAGATCAGCAGCGCGCAGACGCCGGCCACGATCAGGAAGGCGCCCAGCCAGTCGATGCGGACCTTGCGGCGTACGGTCGGCAGCTTCAGGGTGCGCTGGAGCAGCACGATCCCGGCCAGTGCGAACGGCACACCGATGAAGAAGCACCAGCGCCAGCCGAGCCACGAGGTGTCCACGAGGACCCCGCCGATCAGCGGGCCCGCGACCGTGCCCACGGCGAAGACCGCGCCGAAGATGCCCGCGTACTTGCCGAGCCGGCGCGGCGGGATGACGGCGGCCATGACGATCTGGGCCAGCGCCGTCAGACCACCGGCGCCGATGCCCTGGATGACGCGGCTGATGATCAGGGTGACGACGTCCTGCGAGAAGCCGGCCACCAGGGAGCCGACCACGAACAGGCCGAGCGAGAGCTGGAGCAGCAGCTTCTGGTTGAACAGGTCGGCGAGCTTGCCCCACAGCGGCACGGTGGCCGTCATGGCGAGCAGCTCGGAGGTCACGACCCAGGTGTACGAGGACTGGCTCGCACCGAGGTCGGCGATGATCCGAGGCAGGGCGTTGGCGACGACCGTGCCCGCGAGGATGGCGACGAACATGCCCGCCATCAGGCCGGACATCGCCTGCAGTATCTGCTTGTTGGTCATGGAGGTGGGCGCCTGCTCAGGCGCCTCGGTTGCGGTCACGGTGTCCTTCTTCGGTACTTGAGCAGAACAGGTCGGTGGTGCGCGGGACTTCGGCCGCGGCGTGCGGGGCTACGCCGAGGGACGGGGGAGGCCCTGCGCCAGCTGGGCGAAGACGTCCTGGAAGATCTCGGCCAAGACGGTCTCGCCGGGGTGGTCGCACCAGTCCTCGATGGCGACGCGCAAGGCGGTCTGGGTGACGGCTGCGAGGAGCCGGGGGAAGACGGTGGGCCCGGGCGGCCCGCCCGCGCCGCCGCGGGTGGCGTCGAGCCAGTCCGCGATGGCGGCGGCGAGGGCCTTCTCCTCCGCCACGTGGGCCTTCAGGCCGCGGTGGATGAGGTGGGGCGACCGCTGGAGCACCTTGGACTGGAGGGCCCACAGCTCCTGGCTGGCCTCGAACCCGTCGAGTTCGGCGACGAGGGCGTCGCGTACGACGTCGAGCGGGGGCCTTTCGGCGGGGGCGCGGCGCACGGACTCCCTGATGCGCTCACCCACCTCGTCGTCGACCAGGACGAACGCGTCGTCGTGGCTGGGGAAGTAGTTGAAGAACGTCCTGGGTGAGACGCCGGCGGCCTCGCTGATGGCCTCGACGGTGACGTTCTCGACGCCGTGCTCCGCGGCGAGTCGCACGGCAGCCTCGGCGATGGCCCTGCGCGTGGCCTGCTTCTTGCGCTCCCGCAGCCCGGGTCCGGATGTCGTCGTCTTCGGCACAACGTGCATAGTAGGCAAAGATGCACATCCTGCAAAATTATTTGCGGAGTGATTCCGGAGCCCCGTCGATGTGCCGAGTAAGGGCTCCCGCCCGCCCGGTTGCCGGTCGGCCCCGAATGGGCGCCCGGGTGCCAGGCCCGTTCCCCCGATGGGGCAAGGGCGTTCGCCGCCTCCACGGCCCCGGAGCCGGGCGGAGGGCAGGGGGCGACGCGGATCGTGCGTTGCGTAAGAGATGAATATGCCTACATATGGTGATTACGCCGCCACCGAGGGTTACTTGCCGGTGGTGTGCGTCGCGTCGGTCGGGCATCCGGCACACGCCGGGTGCCCTTCAACTACTCAGAAGGAGTGAGTGTGAGCACTCGCTTTGGCGTGACCCGGAGGAAAGCCCTCACGGTCACAGCACTGGCCGCGATCGTCGCCTCGACCCTCTCGGGAGCATCCGCTGTCGCGGACGGGAACGGCGGGGACCGCGAGCGCGGCTCGGATCACTGGGGCGTGATCACCCGCAACACGATCGGCTCCCCCGTCGCCGATCTGCGGAACGGCCCGTTCGGCTCGTTCGGTGTGACGGGCCCCTCCGCCAGTCCGCCCTACGGACGGGGCAGCCTGGGGATCGAGGTGGCGGACGATTCCACCTCTCTGACCCCCTCCAGCGAGAAGATCGACTTCGGCAACGAGGTCGACTTCTTCGGCGATCCGGTGCAGGGCTTGCGGAGGGCCGGCTTCCACGTCTTCCAGACCGGGGAGAACGTGTCCTACGGAGGCCCCGAGAACATGCCGAACATCAGGTTCGAGATCGATCCGAACCTGGCCGCGCTCCCGAACGACAACTACTCCACGATGGTGTGGGTGCCGGAGGCCGCCCCGGTGACGAACCGGTGGAGCGGCTTCATCGACGCCACCTCGACCGGCTACTGGTACCTCACGGGCAACGAGGTCCCCGCCTGCAACCAGGCCGCGGAGTGTTCCCTCGAGGAGCTGAAGGACGCGCTCGACGACGGCGGCGCGGGAGCGACCATCCACACGGCCGCGGTGGGCAAGGGGCGCGACCACATGTGGATCGGCGCGGTCGACGGCCTCCGCGTCAACCAGAACATCTACGACTTCGAGACCGGCGGAGTCAGGACACGACGGGCCGGCTGACGCGGCCGACCGGCACGGAACGCAGTGAAGGGACCGACCCAGACGGGCCGGTCCCTTCATCTACCTGCGGTAGCGGAGGGATTTGAACCCTCGGTGAGTTTCCCCACACTCGCTTTCGAGGCGAGCTCCTTCGGCCGCTCGGACACGCTACCGAGAGAGAGCTTAGACCATGCCGGGGCCTGGTTCGAAATCCGATTCCCGGGCGACGGGCCGGAGCGCCCGGGAGGCGGCCTCAGCGCTCCCGGAAGAACGCTGTCAGCAGGTCCGCGCAGCGGTCCTCCAGGACACCGTGGATCACCTCGGGGCGGTGGTTGAGCCTGCGGTCGCGTACGACGTCCCAGAGCGAACCCACGGCGCCGGCCTTCTCGTCCCGCGCCCCGTAGACCACGCGGGCG
The DNA here is from genome assembly GCF_044757505.1 of Streptomyces sp. NPDC091271. Taxonomy (NCBI): domain Bacteria; kingdom Bacillati; phylum Actinomycetota; class Actinomycetes; order Kitasatosporales; family Streptomycetaceae; genus Streptomyces; species Streptomyces sp. NPDC091271. The sequence goes on from NZ_JBIVVD010000006.1 coordinate 529,466, forward strand.
ATGCGGGACTGGACGAGCGCGCCCGCGCACATCGTGCAGGGCTCCAGGGTGACGACCAGCGTGCAGCCGGTGAGCCGCCAGGAGCCGAGAGCGGTGGCGCCCCGGCGCAGGGCGAGCACCTCGGCGTGCGCCGTCGGGTCGACGGCCGCCTCGCGCTCGTTGTGGCCGGTGGCGAGCAGGGCGCCGTCCGGACCCAGGAGAACGGCGCCGACCGGCACATCGCCGGCCGACGCCGCCTGCGCGGCCTCGTCCAGGGCTTGGCGCATGGATGCCTGCCACGGACCCCTCACGGGATCGGGGGGAGGCGGTGAGGAGGGGGTGGGTGGTGGTGCGTTCACCCGCGGACCCTAACGGACGGCCTCCAGGACGTCGGACGCTCCCAGCGCGTCGGCGATCTCGGCCAGCGCGTCGGTGCGCAGGGTCAGCAGATCCTTCTCGGACAGGCCCAGGTCGGCGAGGATTCCGAGATCGCCGAGCGGACCCGCCGGTACGGCGTCGGGGTCCTCCTGGTCCAGGTCGGGTTCGGTGACGGCGCTGCCGGTGCCGTCGGCGTCGGACAGGGGGTCGTCCGGCTCGCCGTCCTCCGTACCGTCGAGGTCGACGAGCTCCTCGAGTGCGGCGATCTCGTCCTCGGCCCCCGGTTCACGGCCGAGCAGTTCATCGGTGAGCAGGATCTCCCCGTACGAGGAGCGGGCGGCGGCGGACGCGTCCGAGATGTAGATACGGGGGTCCTCCTCACCGTCCACCCGGACGACGCCGAACCAGGCGTCCTCCTGCTCGATGTAGACGAGGACCGTGTCCTCGTCCACCGAGGCCTCACGGGCCAGATCCGTCAGGTCGGACAGGGTTTCCACATCGTCGAGCTCTGTATCGCTCGCTTCCCACCCGTCTTCGGTGCGCGCGAGCAGTGCGGCGAAGTACACCGTGACTCTCCCACTGGTCATAGGTGAATCGGTCCGACGGGAGGGCAGACGGTCATCCGGCTGCTCTGGGCCCCGCCCAATCGGCATCGTGGCAGAAACGAGCGCGATGCGAGACCTCTTCGACCGTTGCGTCGGCCATCAGTTGTTCCGAGTGCGCGTCCGCCGGCGGTGCTCCCGTGGCTCCTGTGGGTGCGGTCCGGCCGCTCCGGCGACCGTCCTCACCAGCGGAACGTACGCATCCGCATCTGTTGGCGCATACGGGCCGCACGGGCGCGGCGCGGCTGGACCCGGTCGCGGAGCTGTTTCGCCTCGTGGAGCTCGCGGAGGAACTGCGCCCTGCGCCTCCGGCGTGCCGCGTCACTCTCCTGCGCGTCCGGCACGTTCTCCTGCGCGTCGGGCAGGTCGCGCGCGTCGCGTCCGGCCTGCCGCTGATTCCACTGCTCCCCGTCGGGCAATCGACACACCACCCCAAGCCTGGGTCCGTATGCCCCCACCTTCCCCCCGAACAGGTGCTTGATGCCAGCGCGGACCGGCGGGAGCCCGTCCGGGGCCCGGTTACTGTTGACGGCATGCGGATCCACGTCGTCGACCACCCGCTGGTGGCGCACAAACTCACCACGCTGCGCGACAAGCGCACCGACTCCCCGACCTTCCGGCGGCTCGCCGACGAGCTGGTCACCCTCCTCGCGTACGAGGCCACCAGGGATGTGCGGACCGAGCAGGTCGACATCGAGACCCCGGTGACGCCCACGACCGGTGTGAAGCTGTCGCATCCGCGCCCTCTGGTCGTCCCGATCCTGCGCGCCGGTCTCGGCATGCTGGACGGCATGGTGCGCCTGCTCCCGACGGCCGAGGTCGGCTTCCTGGGCATGATCCGCAACGAGGAGACGCTCCAGGCGGAGACGTACGCCACGCGGATGCCCGAGGACCTCTCCGGCCGTCAGGTCTATGTCCTGGACCCGATGCTGGCCACCGGCGGCACGCTCGTCGCGGCCATCCGGGAGCTCATCAAGCGCGGTGCGGACGACGTCACCGCCGTCGTGCTGCTCGCGGCGCCCGAGGGCGTCGAGGTGATGGAGCGCGAGCTGGCCGGCACGCCGGTCACCGTGGTCACGGCCTCGGTCGACGAGCGGCTCAACGAGCACGGCTACATCGTGCCCGGCCTCGGCGACGCCGGGGACCGGATGTACGGCACCGCGGGCTGACCCGCCCGGTTCCGGACGGCCGGTCCGGAGCCGGACGCCTCAGCAGGGGGAGGGCGCCGGGGCGGGCGCGGTGAGGGCCGTGAGGGCCGTCGCCGCCGCCGCGGGCGTGCTGAACGCCTTGAACTTCGTGCCGATGATCAGATCGATGTCCGCCGTCTTGCGGGTGTCGGTCTTCTGCGCGGCCCCCGGCAACTGTGTGGCGAGCACCGGGAACGAGCCGTTCATGGCCTTCGGGCCGCCGAGCAGCATTCCGGTGCCGGGAACCTTCTTGTCGTACGCGGCCGGTGCGTTGTCCACCTTGCCGATGGCGAAGCCGCGCTTCTTGAGCTCGTCGGCGGCGGCCTTGGCCAGTCCGCTGCGGGGCGTCGCGTTGTAGATGTTGACCTTGATGGCGGCCGGCTTCGGGAGCACCTTCGCGGGCGTCGAGGCGCTCGGGGAGGGGCAGGCCTTCGGCCGGTCGGCGGCGTTGGCCTGTCCGTCGCCACCGGTGAAGACGTCGATGACCTGGAGCGTGCCCCAGCCGGCGAGGCCGAGGGCCACCACGGCGGCGGTCACCGAAAGGACCAGCTTGCGGCGATGGCGGGGGCGGCGCATGCGGGGGTACGTGTTACCCGTGATGCGGTACTTTCCGCCCATGCCGGGAGGGGTGAGCATGCTCATGGGCGCAGCGTAGTGCGACCTGGTGATGATGCCTACTAAACGATCAACCTATGGCACCCGTACGAGCATAAAAGCACCCGAAAGGCCCGAAATGCGCCATGGGTGGGAGTGGCGGGCTCAGCCCATTTCGAGCACGCGGGCGTGGAGCACCTGGCGCTGCTGCAGAGCGGCGCGCACGGCGCGGTGCAGCCCGTCCTCGAGGTAGAGGTCGCCCTGCCACTTCACGACGTGGGCGAACAGGTCGCCGTAGAACGTGGAGTCCTCGGCGAGCAGGGTCTCGAGGTCCAGCTGGCCCTTGGTGGTCACCAGCTGGTCCAGGCGGACCGGACGCGGCGCGACATCCGCCCACTGTCGGGTGCTTTCCCGGCCGTGGTCGGGATATGGCCGCCCATTTCCGATGCGCTTGAAGATCACACGGAAAGCCTACCGGGCAAGGGGCTCCGGGCGCAGCCAGCGAACACGACTGTAATGCCGGTCATAACGGTATGAAGCTGCCCGAAACGGCTCACCTTCTGTGATGTTTGTGAGGCATGTTTGTGAGCGTGCCCCGGTGGCCGGGCGGTGACGGCCCGGTGACGCACCGGGGCGGGCGGCCCGGCGTCGTGTGCTACTCGGTGACGCCGTGAGCGTGCCCCTCGCGCAGGCCGCCGCCGCCGCGCTCCTCGCCGGTGGCGGACGCGGCCGGTGCCGGACGGTCGAGGGAGCTCAGATCGTGGGCGTAGGTGCCGACCGCGTGGGCGATCACGTCGATGTTGGTGTCGAAGTGCTCCATGTCGATGTTTCCCAGGTCGTCGCAGGCCGCGTGGTAGCAGGGGTCGTACGCGGCCCCGGCCGTCCCGCCGTACGTCTCGGCCTGGGCGGCCGTCTTGATGCCCTCGGCGCCCGTGTCCGTACCACCGGACGGGATGCCGACCTCGATGAACGGCCCGTAGTCGGAGCGTCCGCTGAAGTCCGTGCCGGTGTGCGGCTTGCCCTCGCTGTCCAGGAACGCGTTGATGTCGCGCTCCAGTTGGGCGGACCCCTCGGGGCCCGGGCCCTGGCCCACCCCGTCCGAGTCGTCGCCGTCGAAGACGAACTGCGCGCCGTTCGGCGAGGCGATCATGTCGAAGTTGAGGTAGAGCGCGATCTTCTCGCGCTGTGCCTCGGAGAGCTTCACGACATACGCCTCCGAGCCCAGCAGGCCGTTCTCCTCCGCCGACCACCAGGCGAACCGCACCTTGTTGGCGGGCGGCCGGTGGGACTCCGCCAGTGTCAGGGCGACTTCGAGGAGCCCCGCCGATCCGGACGCGTTGTCGTTGATGCCGGGGCCGTCGGTGACCGAGTCGAGGTGTGCGCCGAGCATGACCGTCCTCGCGGCGTTCCCGCCGGGGGTCTCGGCGACGACGTTGCGGGTGACGCGGTCCTCCCGGAACTCACGGATCTCCAGGGAGACCTGCACCTCGCCCTTCGCCACCTCCGCGACCAGCTTCTTCCCCTCGTCCTGGGTGATTCCGCCGGTGGGGATCTTCCCCGCCTCCACACCGCCCAGGGTGCCGGAGAGGGCGCCTTCGGTGTTGTTGTAGATCACCGCACCGTCCGCGCCCGCCGCCGCTGCCGCCGCCTGCTTCTCGGCGAAGGAGCAGCCGCCCCGCTCGATGAGGGCGATCTTGCCGTTGAAGCCGCCCGACGCGTAGTCGGCCGCCTCACAGCCGGTGGTGGCGTCGGAGGGGACGGCGGCGAGGGCCGCCTTGATGCCGCCCTCCGCGGTGGAGGCGGTGTACGTCATCGCCCTGACCGAGAGGTCACGCGGCGTGGGGGTGACCACGGAGAGCTTCTCGGCGAGCGTCTCGGTGTAGACGAAGTCGAACGCCTGGTAGCCGACCTTGTAACCGGCCTTCCGGAGCAGCTGGTGGACGTAGGCGGCGGAGGCGTCGTAACCGGGTGAGCCGGCCGCGCGGTGGCCGTCCGACGACTCGGCCACGGCCTGGAAGCGCTCCAGGTGGCGGTACGCGTCGTCGGCGGACGCGTCCCGGACCAGCCGCCGCGAGAGCTCCGCGGCCTCGTCGGCCGGGTCCTGCGACGCGGACACGGCGGCCGGGTCCTGCGACGCGGACACGGCGGCCGGTGGCGCCTGACCGTGGACCGGTGACGCGGCGAGGAGAAGGGGTGTGGCCAGGGCGGCGGCGGCCACGACCGCCATGGCTCTGCGACGTGTGGTGCGCACTGGAGTCCTTCCGGTGTGGACGGTCGGGGGGCGGGCGTCCGCGGTCACCTGGTCCGCCCCGCCCTGGCCGCCGCCTTCGCCTGCTGCTTGAACGCCCGCACCTCGGCGAGCGAGTCAGGGCCGGTGATGTCGGCCACCGAACGGTGCGAGCCCTCCTCGCCGTACGCCCCCGCGGCCTCCCGCCAGCCCGTCGGACGTACGTCGAACTGTTTGCCCAGCAGCGCCAGGAAGATCTGCGCCTTCTGGGTGCCGAACCCGGGCAGCGCGTTGAGCCGTTTCAGCAGCTCGGCCCCGGTGGCGGCATCCGCCCAGACCGCCTCCGCCCGCCCGTCGTACTCGGTCACCAGGAACTGGCAGAGCTGCTGGACCCGCTTGGCCATGGAGCCCGGATAGCGGTGCAGCGCCGGTTTCGTGGTGAACAGCTCGGTGAAGGCGTCCGGGTCGTACGCGGCGATCTTCCGGGCGTCCAGATCGTCCGACCCCATCCGCTGTGCCAGCGTGAACGGGCCGGTGAACGCCCATTCCATCGGTACCTGCTGGTCCAGCAGCATGCCGACGAGGGCGGCCAGCGGGCTGCGGCCCAGCAGCTCGTCCGCGTCGGGCTCCTGGGCGATCCGCACCGTGCGGGCCTTGCCGTTGTCGCTCTTGGTCATGTATTCGATGATCGCGAGAGTGACCGGGATCGGCGACTCGGTGTGCGACGGTGCCGGGGCCTCGGCTACCCGGCGCTCCCGTCGACCGGCGGCAGCAGCCGGGCCGCGCGGAGGCGCAGATAGCGGGCCTCGGGTGCGCTGAGCGTGCGGTCGGCCGCCCTCAGATAGGCGGCGCGTGCCGCCTCCGGGTCTCCGGCCCTCTCCAGCAGGTGCGCCCGTACGGCGTCCAGCCGGTGGTGTCCCGCCAGCCGGTCCTCCAGAGCGGTCAGCGCCGCCAGACCGGCCCGGGGCCCCCTGACCATGGCGAGAGCCACCGCCCGGCTGAGCTCCGCCATCGGGTCGGGGGCGCCCTGGACGAGGAGGTCGTACAGGGCGAGGATCTGCGGCCAGTCGGTGTCCTCGGCGCGGGCCGCCTCGTCGTGCAGCGCCGCGATCGCGGCCTGCAGCTGGTACGCCCCGGCCGGGGCCTGGGACAGTGCCTCCTCCACCAGGGCGGTGCCCTCGCCGACGGCCGCTCCGTCCCACCGGGTGCGGTCCTGCTCGTCGAGCGGGATCAGCTCACCGTGCGGTCCGCTGCGGGCGGCACTGCGGGCCTCGGTGAGCAGCATCAGGGCCAGCAGTCCGGTCACCCGCCCGTCGTGGGGCAGGAGACCGCGCACGGCACGGGTCAGCCGGATCGCCTCCCGGGCCAGGTCGGGGCGGTGGAGCTCGCGACCGGACGTCGCGGTGTACCCCTCGTTGAAGATCAGGTAGAGCACCTGGAGCACGGCGGCCAGGCGGAGGTCGTGGTCGGCGGGGCCCGGCTGCCGGAACGGCACCCCGCGCACCTTCTGCTTGGCCCGGCTGATCCTCTGGGCCATCGTCGCCTCGGTCACCAGATGGGCCCGGGCGATCTCGGCCGTCGTCAGGCCGCCCACGGCACGCAGGGTCAGTGCGATCTGGGCGGCGGGGGACAGCGCGGGGTGGCAGCAGAGGAAGAGCAGGGTGAGGGTGTCGTCGGCGGCCGGGGCGCAGCTCTCCCCGGGCGGCGGGGCCGTGAACGCGTCGCGGGGAGTGAGCGCGGCGGCCCTCTCCTCACGCCGCTGCCGCGCGGAGTCGCTGCGCAGCTGGTCCGTCAGCCGCCGTGACGCGATCCTGATCAGCCAGCCGCGCGGATTGTCGGGCAGCCCGTGGGCCGGCCACAGCCGGGAGGCGGCGAACATCGCTTCCTGTACGGCGTCCTCCGCCGTGTCGAAGTGGCCGTAGCGGCGAACGAGCGCGCCGAGGACCTGCGGCGCGTGGTGGCGCAGCAGGTCCTCGATGCCGGTCGGCCTTTCGTTCACACGGCTCCCGCCCGGAGCACGGGCGCCCTGTTCAGGAGGCGCCCGGGTCCCCGCCTTCGTCGATGGGACGGATCAGCACCGGGTAGACGGGCGCGCCCTCCGGCTGCGGGCACTCCTGGATGCGCGCGGCGATCTCGGTGACCCTCTCCAGACTCGCGCAGTCGAGCACCCAGTACCCGGCGAGCTGCTCCTTGGTCTCCCCGTAGGGGCCGTCCGTGATCACCGGCCGGCCGTCCGCGCCCGGGAGCACCGAGCGGGTCCTGGCGGGTTCGGTCAGCCCCTGGCCGTCGACCATCTCCCCGGACTCGGCCAGGTCGTTGTTGAGGCTTCCCATGAAGGCGAACATCGCCTGCACGTCCTCCTTGCTCCAGGCCGGGCTCCCGGCCGTCGGCTTGCCGTTCATGGCGTCGTAGTCGGCCTGCGAACCCTGAACCATCACGAGGTACTTCATGGTGTCGCTCCTCGGCTTCTCGGTCGCCGCCCCTTGTGGGCAACTCTCACAGGGGACGTCGGAGCCGGCGACCGGTTCTCGACACCACGCGGGAGGATTTTCCGGAATCACTCCGCCGCGCGGGTCCGGAAGCCGCCCCCGTAGAGTTCGGCTGCGTCGTCCCACCAACCCCGAGGTACCGGCTGTGTCACCCGTGTCACCCCCGCCCGCCGTCCCGGCGCCCGCGTCCGCCGTGAGCGTCGTGGGGATCGGCGCCGACGGCTGGGCCGGCCTTCCGGAGAGCGCCCGCGCGGTGCTCCTGGACGCGGAGGTCCTGATCGGCGGTGAGCGCCAACTGGGTCTGCTCCCGCCGGAATGCCGGGGCCGACGGGTGGCCTGGCCGTCGCCTCTGCGGCCCGCCGTGCGTGGTCTGCTCGCCGCGCACACGGGGAGCAGGACAGCCGTCCTCGCCAGCGGCGACCCCATGTTCTACGGCATCGGCCGGGCCCTCACCGAGGAGCTGGGCGCCGGGGCGCTCCGGGTGCTGCCGCACCCGTCCTCCGTGTCGTACGCCTGCGCCCGGCTCGGCTGGCCGGTGGAGGACACCGAGACCGTCACCCTCGTCGGCCGCCCCGCGGCCCGGCTGGCCGGCGCGCTGTACGACGGGCGCCGGCTGCTGGTGCTCTCCGCGGACGCGTCCACGCCCGCCGCCGTGGCCGCCCTGCTGCGGGACCACGGCTTCGGGCCCAGCCGGATGCGCGTGCTCGAACAGCTCGGCTCACCGGCCGAGGACTGCCTGGACGGCATCGCCGGCACCTGGGAACACCCGGCCGGGGACCCGCTCAACGTCATCGCGGTGGAGTGCCGGAGCACCCCGGACGCCCTGCGCCTCGGCGCCGTACCCGGGCTCCCCGACGAGGCGTACGAGCACGACGGCCAGCTCACCAAGCGCCATGTCCGGGCGGCCACCCTCGGCGTACTCGCGCCCGCTCCCGGTGAGCTCCTGTGGGACATCGGCGGCGGCTCGGGGTCGATCGCGGCGGAGTGGATGCGGACCCATCCGTCCTGCCGTGCCGTCACCGTCGAACGCGACCCGGTCCGGGCGGGGCGCATCGCCCGTAACGCCGACCGGCTCGGCGTCCCCGGGCTGCGCGTGGTCACCGGCCGCGCACCGGACGCCCTGGCCGGACTGCCCGTGCCCCACGCCGTGTTCATCGGCGGCGGGCTCACCGCGCCGGGGCTGCTCGACGTCTGCTGGGACGCGCTGCCCCCGGGTGGCCGGCTGGTGGCCAACACGGTCACGCTGGAGTCGGAGGCGCTGCTCGCCGAGTGGTACCGGCGGCTCGGCGGCGATCTGGTCCGGCTCTCGGTGGCCCACGCCGTGCCGGTCGGCGGGTTCACCGGCTGGCGCCAGGCCATGCCCGTCACGCAGTGGTACGTACAGAAAACCCCGCACGCTCCAGGAGACGACAGATGACCGTGTACTTCATCGGCGCGGGCCCCGGGGCCGCCGACCTGATCACGGTGCGCGGCGCCCGTGTCCTCGCCGCCAGCCCGGTCTGCCTGTACGCGGGCAGCCTGGTGCCGCGTGAACTCCTCGCCGAATGCCCGTCGGACGCCCGGCTGGTGGACACCGCCCGGCTCGACATCGACCAGATCACCGCCGAGCTGGTGCGGGCCCACGAGGAGGGCCACGACGTGGCCCGGCTGCACTCCGGCGACCCGTCGGTCTTCAGCGCCGTCAACGAGCAGATGCGGCGGCTGGACGAGGCGGGCGTGCCGTACGAGGTGGTGCCCGGCGTGCCCGCGTTCGCCGCGGCCGCGGCGGCGCTCAAGCGGGAGCTGACGGTGCCCACGGTCGGCCAGACCGTGATCCTCACCCGGATCGCCCAGCGGGCGACCGCGATGCCCGAGGGCGAGGACCTGGCCACGCTGGGCCGCAGCGGCGCGCTGATCGTGCTGCATCTCGCGGCGCGGTACGTGGACCGGGTGGTCGACGAGCTGCTGCCGCACTACGGCGCGGACTGCCCCACCGCCGTGGTCGCCATGGCCTCGCGCCCGGACGAGATCATTCTGCGCGGGACGCTGGACTCCATCGCGGAGCAGGTCAAGGAGGCCGGGGTGATCCGTACAGCCGTGATCATGGTCGGCAGGACCCTGGGCGCGGAGCAGTTCCGCGACAGCCACCTGTACTCCCCGGCGCGGGACCGCCACACCTGCTGACGACGGGCGGGACGGCTGCCGTCCCGCCCCGGCTCACCGCGCCTCGCTGCGCCCCACGACGGCCCCCGCCCGGTCGATGCAGATCACGTCCACCGCCACCGGCGCTCCCCGCAGGACCGACAGCGCCTCGTCCCGGGCGCCCACCGCGACCAGGTCGCCCAGCGGCACCCCGGCGGCCGTGCACAACTGGAGCGCCGCGAGGCCGGTGTTGGCGGCCTCGATCTCCGCCGCCAGCTCCTCGCTCGCCCCGCCCTGTCGCGCCAGCCGCGCCAGGAAGGGCTTGTCGACCTGCGAGCGGCCCGAGTGCAGGTCCAGATGCCCGGCGGCCAGCTTGGACAGCTTGGCGAACCCGCCGCAGATGGTCAGCCGCTCCACCGGGTGCCGGCGTACGTACTTCAGCACCGCGCCCGCGAAGTCCCCCATGTCCAGGAGGGCGATCTCCGGCAGCCCGTACTCGGCGACCACCGTCTTCTCCGAGGTCGAGCCCGTGCATCCCGCGACGTGCCGGTGGCCGGCCGCGCGTGCCACGTCCACCCCGCGGCGGATCGAGTCGATCCAGGCCGAGCAGGAGTAGGGCACCACGATGCCCGTCGTGCCCAGGATCGAGATCCCGCCCAGGATGCCCAGGCGGATGTTCCACGTGAAACGTGCGATCTCCTCGCCGTCGTCCACCGAGACCGTGATCTCGACATCGCCGGTGCCCCCGTGCTCCGCCGCCACCCGCGCGATGTGGTCCCGCATCATCTGACGGGGGACCGGGTTGATCGCGGGCTCCCCGACGTCGAGCGGCAGCCCGGGAAGGGTCACCGTCCCCACACCCGGGCCGGCCCGGAACACCACCCCGGACCCCGCGGGCAGCAGCCGGACGGTGGACCGCACCAGCGCGCCGTGGGTGACGTCCGGGTCGTCGCCCGCGTCCTTGACCACGCCCGCCGTGGCCCGGCCGTCGGCGAGCTCCTCCACCGCGAGCGCGAAGGCGGGGGTCTGACCCCTGGGCAGGGTGATGGTCACCGGGTCGGGGAACTCGCCGGTCAGGAGGGCCGTGTACGCGGCCGTGGTCGCCGCCGTCGCACAGGCCCCGGTCGTCCATCCCGGCCGGAGACCGGTGTGCTTGAGTTGGGCGGTGCGCCCGCCCTGCGCCTCACTGCTCATGGATGGCGTGCGCCTCACTGCTCATGGACGGACCGATCCGATGCCCTTGCACGTACTCGTACTCGGCGGCACCACGGAGGCCCGCCGCCTCGCGGAGTCCCTGGTGGCGGCGGACGGGATCCGGGTGACCAGCTCCCTCGCGGGACGCGTCGCCCGGCCGAGGCTGCCGCCCGGTGAGGTACGCGTCGGCGGCTTCGGCGGAGCCGAGGGCCTGGCCGAGTGGCTCCGCGCACACCAGGTGGATGCGGTCATCGACGCCACCCATCCCTTCGCAGGCACGATCAGTTTCAACGCGGCCTCGGCCGCCGCCGCTGTCCATGTTCCCCTGCTGGCCCTCCGGCGGCCCGGCTGGGTTCCGGTCGAGGGCGACCGGTGGCACCTCACCGACTCCCTCGCGGGCGCGGCGGAGCTGCTGCCGGGGCTCGGTTCACGCGTCTTCCTCACCACGGGACGCATGGGGCTTGCGGCGTTCGCCGGGCTGGACCCCCTGTGGTTCCTGATGCGCTCGGTGGACGCACCCGACGCGCCGCACCCGGCGCGGATGGAGGTGCTGCTGGACCGGGGGCCGTTCACCCTGGAGGGTGAGCGGGAGCTGATCCGGCTCCATCGCGTCGACGTCCTCGTCACCAAGGACAGCGGCGGCGACGCCACCGCCCCCAAGCTCGCCGCCGCCCGCGAGGCCGGAATCCCGGTGGTGGTGGTCGGACGGCCGCCGGTCCCCCCAGGTGTGCCCGTGGCCGGGACGCCCGAGGAGGCCCTCGCGCTGCTGCGGCGCCTCACCGGTCCGTGACCCTGGAGCGGGACCGGGCCGGGAGGCGCCCGGCTGTCAGTCCTCCGGGTAGCGGCGCGGCGTCCAGACGATCTGCTGTCCGTCGCCCCGGCGCACCCAGCGCGTCTGGGAGGACCCGACGATGAGGATCGTCCGCATGTCCACCTCGCCCGGGTCCAGATCGGCCAGCCGCACCGTCCGCACGCTCTCCGCCGGCCCCCCGACATCGCGGCCGAGCACGACGGGCGTGTCCGGGGAGCGGTGCTCCAGCAGCAGGTCGCGGGCCTTGCCGACCTGCCATGTCCTGCTGCGGGAACCGGGGTTGTACAGCGCCATGACGAGGTCGGCCGTGGCTGCCGCACGCAGCCGTTCGGCGATGACCTCCCACGGCTTGAGCCGGTCCGAGAGGGAGATGGTGGCGTAGTCGTGGCCCAACGGCGCACCCGCCCTGGCGGCGGCTGCGTTGGCAGCGGTCACCCCGGGAAGCACCCGCACCGCGATGTCCGTGTACGCGTCCTGCGAGGCCACTTCCAGTACCGCCGTCGCCATGGCGAAGACCCCCGGGTCGCCTCCGGACACCACGGCGACGCGGCGTCCGCGGCGGGCCAGGTCCAGGGCGAATTCGGCCCGCTCGGACTCGACCTTGTTGTCGGAACCGTGGCGCTGCTGGCCCGGCCGCACCGGCACCCTGTCCAGATACGTCGTGTAGCCGACCAGGTCGTCGGCGGCGGCCAGCGCCCCGCGCGTCTCGGGCGTCAGCCAGAGCGGTCCGGCAGGCCCGGTGCCGACAACGACGACCTCGCCGCCGTCCGGGCCGGCTGCCGGTGAGGGCCGGGGCGCGTCGATCCGGCTGGGCAGCACGGCGACCGCGAAGTACGGCACGGAGTCCGCGTCGGTGTCCGCCAGGTCGCCGGTCCGCTCCCCGGCCATGGTGGCGCGCTCGACGTACCGTGCCTCGGGCAGCCGGCCGGACGCCTCGAAGGCGCGGCGCACGGCGGGGAACGTCCGGCCGAGCTTCATCACCACGGCGGAGTCCGTGGCCGCCAGACGTGCCGTCAGCTCCTCCTCGGGCAGGGTGCCGGGCAGGATCGTCAGCACCTCCTCGGCCTCGACGAGCGGGGTGCCGAGGCGCGCGGCGGCGGCGCTGACCGAGGTGACACCGGGGATGACCTCGGTGTCGTAACGGTCCGCGAGCCGCTTGTGCATGTGCTGGTACGAGCCGTAGAAGAGCGGGTCGCCCTCGGCGAGCACGGCGACGGTGCGCCCGGCGTCGAGGTGCGCCGCGAGACGGGCCGCGGCCTCGGTGTAGAACTCGTCCAACGCGCCCCGGTAGCCGCCCGGGTGGTCCGTGGTCTCCGTCGTGACGGGGTAGACCAGCGCCTCCTCGATGTGGTCGGCGCGGATGTGCTGCGCCGCGATCGAGCGGGCGATGGAGCGGCCGTGCCGGGCGGAGTGGTACGCGACGACGTCGGCCTCGCCGATGATCTGCACGGCTCTCACGGTCATCAGGGCAGGGTCGCCCGGGCCGAGCCCGACGCCGTAGAGCCGCCCCGTGCCGGTCGTCCGCTGCTGCTCGGGCACGCTCACTCCTCCTCGCTGGCGATCGCGTTGAGGGCGGCGGCGGCGATGGCGCTGCCACCACGCCTGCCGCGCACGACGAGGTGCTCAAGACCCGAAGGGTGGGCGGCCAGTGCCTCCTTGGACTCGGCGGCGCCGATGAATCCGACGGGCACACCGATGACGGCGGCGGGGCGCGGGGCGCCCTCCTCGATCATCTCCAGCAGCCGGAAGAGCGCGGTGGGCGCGTTGCCGACGGCGACGACCGCGCCCTCCATCCGGTCCCGCCACAGCTCCAGGGCGGCGGCGCTGCGCGTGGTGCCGAGCTTCGCCGCCAGCTTGGGGACGGCGGTGTCGGACAGGGTGCAGATCACGTCGTTGTCCGCGGGCAGGCGCTTGCGCGTCACACCGCTGGCGACCATGGCCACGTCGCACAGGATCGGCGCGCCGGACCGCAGGGCCGCACGGGCGTCGGCCACCGCGTTCGGTGAGAAGGCGATGTCGCGTACGAGGTCGACCATGCCGCAGGCGTGGATCATCCGGACGGCGACCTGGCTCACATCGGCGGGCAGCCCTGCCAGATCCGCCTCCGCGCGGATGGTGGCGAAGGACTGGCGGTAGATCGCCGGTCCGTCCTTCTCGTACTGATGCACAGTGCTGTCGCTTTCTTCATCGAACGGGTCGAACAGGGGTGGTGGTACGTCGTGGTCAGGTGTGCGTGCCCCGGGCCGACGCCACGGCCCCGGCGAGCGCGGCCGGGTCGTCCCGGACCGTTGCCTCCCCGGTGGACCGGTCCTCCCGCACATGGGAGATCCGGTATCCGTCACGGGTGGCGACCACGTCGATCCACTCCCCCCGCGGATGGCCGCAGCGGCGTTCGCACCCGGACCAGTACACAGGGAGCCGTCCGGGCGGTCCGACGGCGGCCCCCGCATCGGTCCGTACGTCGGCCAGCGACTTCGCGCAGCCGGGCTGCCCGATGCAGGCCCCGACACCGGCCCAAGGGGAGCCGGGCCCGGTGATCAGACCGGCCTCGGAGAGGCCGTCCCGCAGGCCCTCGGCGCGGTCGGGCCCGATGCCGGTGACGACGACGCCACGCCACGGGGTGAGGCGCAGTTCCCCGGCGCTCGACAGCAGCCGCCACCGGTCCAGGTCCAGCCGTCCCAGCGGTACGCCGACGGAGAGCGCGGCCTCGGAGCGGTCGCCCGGGACGGGGCCGGGGGCAGGGGGAAGGGCTTCGAGGGGGCGGGGGCGGGCCGTCCCCGGGGTGACGTCGATGCCGGCCTGCCCGAGCCGTCGTACGACCTCGGCGGGCAGAGCGGCGGCCGTGGCGTCCGGCAGGTCCTTGATCCGCCAGGCGCCGCTGTCCCGGGCGGAGTCGAGGAAGGTCTCGGCCGCGGTCAGCGCGGCCCGGGGGCCGTCGCCGGAGGGGACGCGGAGGACGGCGTCACCGCCCCCGATGCGCAGGAGCGCGCTGCCGTCGTCGTGGCCCCGCAGGGTGAGGTCGGCGCCGAGAGCGTCCACGTCGCCGCGGCCGTCGTCGAGCGCGAACAGGAAACGTCCGGAAAGCGCCGTCGCGTTGTCGCTTCCGCACAGAAGGCGGTCCAGTGCGATCAGCCAGGGGCGTACGTCGGCGGTCCCGAGGCCGTCGAGCCCGGAGAGCGGGGAGGCGACCACGTTGCGTACACGCTCGTGGCGCTCGGAGGGCAGCAGTCCGGCCGCCTCCAGCAGGCCGGCAAGCTCCGCGCCGCAGTCCGGGATGAGCCCGCGCAGCTGGACGTTTCCGCGGGAGGTGAGATGCAGCTCACCGTCGCCGAAGCGCTCGGCGGCCTGCCCCAGCGCCTCCGCCTGGCGGGGTGTCAGCACCCCGCCGGGTATCCGGATCCGCGCCAGCGCACCGTCGTCCGCCCGGTGCAGGCGCAGCGCGCCGGGGCAGGCGTCACCGCTGCTCCGGGCACACGCGTCGCCCGGAGACCGGGACGGAGGGGGGGAGGCGGACATGGCGGCGAGCATACCCACCGTGACCGGGGCAGAGCCCTACGGTCACTGTGACCTACGGGACACCCGCCGGGGCGCCGGTCCGTGCGGTGCGGGACGCCCGCTGCCGCTCCGGTCAGGGCGGGGGCCGTCTGGTCAGGACCCCCCACCTGCCGCCTACTATGCCTAGCGGCGGTCCGTTCGGCCCGCCATCGCCAGACGGCGACACGGAGGAAGCCCGGTGAGAATCCGGCGCGGTCCCGCCACTGTGAGCCCGGCCCCCCGGCCGTGCGAGTCAGGAACTCCTGCCGTCCGACACCGCCCGGGGCGTGGACACCCCGAGGAAGGGCTGACGCCGCATGATCCTGCTCCTGTCGACGTCCGACACCGACCTGCTGAGCGCCCGCGCTTCCCAGGGTCCGGTCAGCTACCGCTACGCCAACCCTTCCCGGCTCTCCGTCGACGACCTGCCGCAGCTCCTGGACGGCACCGACCTCGTCGTCGTACGCCTCCTCGGCGGTGTCCGTGCCTGGCAGGACGGGCTCGACCAAGTGCTCGCCACCGGCCGGCCCGTCGTCGTGCTGACCGGTGAACAGGCCCCCGACGCCCAGCTGATGGCCGCCTCCACGGTGCCGATCGGCATCGCCGCCGAGGCGCACGCCTACCTCGCCCACGGCGGCCCCGCCAACCTGGAGCAGCTGGCCCGCTTCCTGTCCGACACCGTGCTGCTCACCGGCCACGGCTTCGAGCCGCCCGCCCCGGCCCCCGCGTGGGGCCCGCTGGAGCGGACCGCCCGTGACGTCACAGGACCGACCGTCGCGGTGCTCTACTACCGCGCCCACCACATGAGCGGGAACACCGCGTTCATCGAGGCGCTCTGCACCGCCGTCGAGGACGCGGGCGCACGCCCCCTCCCGTTGTACGTCGCCTCGTTGCGCACGCCGGAGCCCGAACTCATCGAGAAACTCCGCGCCGCCGACGCCATCGTGACCACGGTCCTCGCGGCGGGCGGCACCAAGCCGGCCACCGCTTCGGCGGGCGGCGACGACGAGTCCTGGGACGCGGGCGCCCTCACCGGCCTCGACGTACCCGTCCTCCAGGCGCTCTGCCTCACCAGCCCGCGTGCGGCCTGGGAGGAGAACGACGAGGGCGTCTCCCCGCTGGACGCCGCGACCCAGATCGCCGTCCCCGAGTTCGACGGCCGCCTGATCACCGTGCCGTTCTCCTTCAAGGAGATCGACGAGGACGGTCTGCCCGCCTACGTCGCCGACCCCGAGCGGGCCGCCCGCGTCGCCGGGATCGCCGTACGTCACGCCCGGCTCCGCCACATCCCGGCCGCCGAGAAGCGGATCGCCCTCGTCCTGTCCGCGTACCCGACCAAGCACTCCCGCATCGGCAACGCGGTCGGCCTCGACACCCCCGCGAGCGCCGTGGCGCTGCTGCGCCGACTGCGCGCCGAGGGTTACGACTTCGGCCCCGAGGAGGAGATCCCGGGCCTGGTCTCGGGCGACGGTGACGAGCTGATCTACGCGCTCATCGAAGCCGGCGGCCACGACCAGGAGTGGCTCACCGAGGAGCAGCTGGCCCGCAACCCGGTCCGGATCCCCGCCGCCGACTACCGCCGCTGGTTCGCCACGCTGCCCGCCGAGCTCCGGGAGTCGGTCGAGCAGCACTGGGGCCCGGCGCCCGGCGAGATGTTCCTCGACCGGTCCCGCAACCCCGAGGGCGACATCGTGCTCGCCGCCCTGCGCCGAGGCAATCTGCTGATCCTCATCCAGCCGCCGCGCGGCTTCGGCGAGAACCCGATCGCGATCTACCACGACCCCGATCTGCCGCCCTCGCACCACTACCTGGCCGCGTACCGCTGGATCGCCGCGTCCGCCGACGACAACGGCTTCGGCGCCGACGCGATGATCCACCTCGGCAAGCACGGCAACCTGGAGTGGCTCCCGGGCAAGAACGCCGGCCTGTCCGCCGCGTGCGGCCCCGACGCCGCGCTGGGAGATCTGCCGCTGGTCTACCCGTTCCTGGTCAACGACCCCGGTGAGGGCACCCAGGCCAAGCGCCGCGTGCACGCCACCCTCGTGGACCACCTCGTGCCGCCGATGGCCCGCGCCGACAGCTACGGCGACATCGCCCGCCTCGAACAGCTCCTGGACGAGCACGCCCAGATCGCCGCGATGGACCCGGCCAAGCTGCCGGCCGTCCGCGCCCAGATCTGGACGCTCATCCAGGCGGCGAAGCTCGACCACGACCTGGGCCTGGAGGACCGGCCCGAGGACGAGGGCTTCGACGAGTTCATCATGCATCTCGACGGCTGGCTCTGTGAGATCAAGGACGTCCAGATCCGCGACGGCCTGCACGTCCTGGGCGCCGCTCCGGCCGGCAAGGACCGCGTCAACCTGGTCCTCGCCGTCCTGCGAGCCCGCCAGATCTGGGGCGGTACGGCGTCCCTGCCCGGCCTGCGCGAGGCGCTCGGCCTGGACGAGTCGGCCGCCACCCGCACCGCCGCCGACGAGACCGAGGAGCAGGCCCGCGCGCTCGTCCAGGCGATGGACGACGCGGACTGGGACCCCGCCGCCGTCGCCGGTGTGGCCGCGGGACACCCGCGGGCCGTCGCCGACATCCTCGACTTCGCCGCCCGCGAGGTCGTGCCCCGCCTCGCCGCGACGACCGACGAGCTCGACCACGCGGTCCACGCGCTGAACGGCGGCTTCGTCCCCGCGGGCCCGTCCGGTTCGCCGCTGCGGGGCCTGGTCAACGTCCTGCCGACCGGCCGCAACTTCTACTCCGTCGACCCGAAGGCCGTCCCGTCCCGCCTCGCCTGGGAGACCGGCCAGGCTCTCGCCGACTCGCTCCTGGAGCGCTACCGCGCGGACAACGGCGACTGGCCCACCTCCGTCGGCCTCTCCCTGTGGGGAACCAGCGCGATGCGCACCGCGGGCGACGACATCGCCGAGGCGTTCGCCCTGCTCGGCGTCCGCCCCGTCTGGGACGACGCCTCGCGCCGCGTCACCGGCCTGGAGCCGATCCCGTACGAGGAGCTCGGCCGCCCGCGTATCGACGTCACGCTGCGGATCTCCGGCTTCTTCCGCGACGCGTTCCCGCACACCATCGGCCTGCTCGACGACGCCGTGCGCCTGGCCGCCTCCCTCGACGAGCCCGCCGAGCAGAACTTCGTACGCGCCCACACCCAGGCCGACCTGGCCGAACACGGCGACGAACGGCGCGCCACCACCCGTATCTTCGGCTCCCGGCCGGGGACGTACGGCGCCGGGCTGCTCCAGCTCATCGACTCCCGCGACTGGCGTACTGACGCCGACCTCGCCGAGGTCTACACGGTGTGGGGCGGCTACGCCTACGGCCGTGAGCTGGACGGACGCCCGGCCCGGGACGAGATGGAGACCGCGTACAAGCGGATCGCGGTGGCTGCGAAGAACACCGACACCCGTGAACACGACATCGCTGACTCGGACGACTACTTCCAGTACCACGGCGGCATGGTCGCGACCGTACGCGCGCTGAAGGGCACCGCCCCCGAGGCGTACATCGGCGACTCGACCCGCCCCGAGACGGTCCGTACCCGCACCCTGGTCGAGGAGACGTCCCGGGTCTTCCGCGCCCGGGTGGTCAACCCGAAGTGGATCGAGGCGATGCGCCGCCACGGCTACAAGGGCGCCTTCGAGCTCGCCGCGACGGTCGACTACCTCTTCGGGTACGACGCGACGACGGGCGTGGTCGCGGACTGGATGTACGACAAGCTGACCGAGACGTACGTCCTGGACCCGGCGAACCGCGAGTTCCTCCAGCAGGCCAACCCCTGGGCCCTTCACGGCATCGCGGAACGCCTTCTGGAGGCGGAGTCGCGCGGCATGTGGGCGAAGCCCGACCCGGCGGTTCTCGAAGCGCTGCGCCAGGTGTTTCTGGAGACCGAGGGCGACCTGGAGGGCGAGGACTGAGCGGAACACCGGCCGGAGTGGTTCCCGCCCGGTGTGCCGCGGTCCTGCCTTGCCGGCCCCTGCCCGCGGGTCCAAGCTTGTGAGATGGGTGACCGAGCGGGCCACACGCAGATGCCTTCTGTCCAGCACGCGTTCCGCTTGATGGAAGCCGTGGCGGCGCACGAGGGCGGCGCGCCCGCGAACGAGCTGGCGCGGCAGGCGGGGCTGCCTCCGGACACGACCCTGGAGCTGCTGCGGGACATGGCGCGGGACGGCTTTCTCCGCAGGCTCGACGACGGTTGTTTCGTCCTGGGCGACGTGCCGAGCGGCGACCACTCCGCGCAGAACCTGGCCCGTCTGGTCCGCCCCGCCCTCGCCTCGCTGAGGGACGACCTGTCGGCCGCCGCCTATCTCACCTTCTACGACGAGGGCGAGATCAGGATCGCCGAGATCGTCGACGGTCCGCTGACACCCAAGGTCGACCTCTGGGTGGGTTTCCAGGACGCCGGGCACGCCACGGCACTCGGGAAGTGCGTGCTGCGCGAGCTGGACGACGAGGCGCGTGGCGAGTACCTCTCGCGTCATACCCTCGCCGACCTCACTCCCCGCACGATCACGCACCGGGATGAGCTCATCCGGCAGCTCGAGTCGTCGCGTTCCGTACCGGCTGTGATGGACCGGGAGGAGTACGACCTCGGCACGGTGTGCATCGCGGTGCCGGTGTACGGCGGTGGCGGCCGGGTCGGCTCGCTCGGCGTCTCCTTCCGGGCGGACCGGATGTACCGCACCAGTCAGGTCCGCCAAAGCCTGCTGGCGTCGGCGGACCGGGTGACCAGGGACGTCTCCTTCGGCAGCTGAGGGAAGTCAGGTGTACCGCGGGCTGTCGAGGCGATCGCGACGCCTCCGGACCGGGATACCGACTGCGACGCGCCCCCGGCGACCACGATGATCCGCCTCCGTACCGCGCAGGCCCTGTGTCTCCCGATGGGTTGCGAGGCATACGCACGCCGACGCCGCCCGCGGTCCTCCCGGTTCCGGCCGGCCCTCCACGTGCTCCTACGAGCCGTGTCCGCCCGCTGCCACGGCCCTGAACTCGTCCAGCAGCTCCCGCATCACCGGCGCCATGGTGCGGTCCTCGGACGCCGCGATCCACCGTTCGAAACCGACCTTGAACACGGCGATCCCCGTCTCGGCGGTCAGGCTCGCGGCGGGCTCCGGGACGCCGCGCCCGCGCAGGGTCTCGGCGAGCGCCGCCGACAGCGAGGCGAGCTTGATCAGCTCGCGCTCCCGGAGTTCCGCGTTCGCCGCGATCACGGCCTGCCGCTTACGCGCGTGCTCGCGGCGGTCGTCGAACATCTCCGAGATCGTGTCGAGGACCGCCGCCAGCACGTCGATCGGCGCCGTGGACTCCGGGACGCCGGCGACCGCCTCGACCAGCAGGTCGCGTAGCTCGGAACCGCCGAACAGCACCTCGCGCTTGTCGGCGTAGTGCCTGAAGTAGGTCCGCTCCGTGAGACCGGCCCGCTTGGCGATCTCCGCCACGGTGGTCTGTTCGAAGCCTCGCTCGCTGTAGAGCTCCAACGCCGCTTCCGCCAGGCGCCCGCGCGCGTTCGGCTCCCATCTACCCATGGGTCGATCCTACGCGATGGCAGTGACTGACGTCAGCTGCTACGTTTGATGACAGCAACTGACATCGACAGTTCCTGGAGTGTCCCATGCGTATCTTCGTGACCGGTGCGTCCGGCTGGATCGGCTCCGCCGTCGTTCCCGAGCTCCTCGACGCCGGGCATCAGGTGGTCGGGCTGGCGCGCTCCGACGCCTCCGCCGCCGCGCTCACCACTGCCGGGGCCGAGGTGGTGCGTGGCACCGTCGACGACCTCGACGTCCTGCGGGACACCGCCGCCGCGTCGGACGGGGTGGTCCACCTCGCCTTCAAGCACGACATCGCCTTCGGCGGTGACTTCCGGGGAGCCGCCGAGGCCGACCGCCGCGCCGTCGACGCCTTCGGCGACGCGCTGGCGGGCACCGGCCGCCCCTTCGTCATCGCCTCCGGCGCCGCCGGTCTCGCCACCGGGCGGGTGGCGACCGAGCGGGACATGCCCGCGATCGACGGTTCGCCGTCCTCCGTCAGGGCGGCCACGTCCCTGGCGACGCTCGAACTCGCCTCGCGCGGCATCCGTTCATCGGTGGTGCGGCTCTCCACCTGCCACGGCGAGGGCGACAACGGCTTCGTCACCACCCTCGTCGCCATCGCCCGCGCCAAGGGTGCCTCCGGCTACATCGGCGACGGCGCCAACCGCTGGCCGGTGGTCCACAGCCTCGACGCGGCGCGGCTGTTCCGGCTGGCGGTGGAGAAGGCCCCCGCCGGGTCCGTGCTGCACGCGGTCGCGGAGGAGGGCGTCGCGACCCGTGACATCGCCGAGGTGATCGGCCGTCGGCTCGACGTGCCGGTGGTGTCCGTCGCCCCGGAGGAAGCGGCGGCCCACTTCTCCTGGCTGGCCGACTTCTTCGGCCTCGACGCCCCGGCGTCGCACGCACTCACCGGCGAGCTGCTGGACTGGCGGCCGACCCGCCCCGGTCTTCTGGAGGACCTCGAGAAGGGCCACTACTTCGACGCCCCCGGCGCAGCCTGACCGGGCGCGGCACCGCGTCCTTCGGCGCCCCGCTCCCGCCGGGGCGCCGGAGGCCACCCCCAGGAGGCGGACCGGGCCGCCCTGCGCCGGCGTACGACGACAGGAGGGGGGCTGTGCGACGGTCGTGGGCTCCGGGCAGCTCCGGCTCCGGGCATCCCCGGGCCGGACCGGTCAGGAATCGAGAAGCGCGCGGCGCGGAGTCGCCATAGCTTCGTTCCATGGCTTCCATCGCATCCGTCACCCTCGAGGTGGCCGACCCCACCGCAGCCGAACACTTCTACTCCGCCGCCTTCGGTCTGGGCCCTGAGCTGCGCCTACGGGCCTCCGAGGCGCCGACGACCGGCTTCCGCGGCTTCACGCTGTCGCTCACGGTCTCCCAGCCGTCCACCGTCGACAGCCTGGTCGGCTCCGCGCTCGGCGCCGGTGCCTCGGCGGTCAAGCCGGTCTCGAAGTCGCTCTGGGGTTACGGCGGCGTCGTACGGGCTCCCGACGGGACGCTCTGGAAGATCGCCACCTCCGCGAAGAAGGACAAGGGGCCGGCCACCCGGCAGATCGACCGCTTCGTGCTGCTGCTGGGAGTGGAGGACGTGCTCGCGACCAAGCGGTACTACGTCGGCCACGGCCTCACCGTGGGGAAGAGCTTCGGCCGCAAGTACGTCGAGTTCGACACCCCCACGAGCCCCGTCACGCTGGCGCTCTACGGGCGCCGGGCCCTTGCCAAGGACGCCGGCGTGCCGCCGGACGGCAGCGGATCGCACCGGATCGCGCTCGGCGGCGACATCGGCCCCTTCACCGACCCGGACGGCTTCGAGTGGGAGAAGGAATCTCCCTGAGGCGCTCGACCTCCGGACCACGCCCGGCTGTTGCGCTGGACGCCATGCGCGGATCCGGCCGGGCGTGGCACGATCGCGCACGTGACGAACAGAGCCACCGAGGCGCAGTACCTGCGTGACCTGGCACTGCTGCGCCGCGTCCGAGACCGGATGGACCGGGAGTACGCGCAGCCGCTGGACGTCGAGGCGCTCGCGCGGGGCGTGAACATGTCGGCCGGGCACCTCAGCCGCCAGTTCCGGCGGGCGTACGGCGAATCGCCGTACGGCTATCTGATGACGCGGCGTATCGAGCGGGCGATGGCACTGCTGCGCCGGGGCGACCTCAGCGTCACCGAGGTCTGCTTCGAGGTCGGCTGCTCGTCGTTGGGCACCTTCAGTACGCGCTTCACCGAGCTGGTCGGCATGCCGCCCAGCGCCTACCGGCGCCAGGCGGAGAGCGACGCCGCGGGAGTGCCGCCGTGCGTGGCGAAACAGGTGACCAGACCGATCAGGAATCGAGAAGCCCGGGCCCCCGGGCCCCCGCTAGCGTGACCGCCATGGACATCAACATTCGTACGAGCGTCCTCCCCCACGACGACCCGGACGCAGCCCTGGCCTTCTACCGGGACACCCTCGGTTTCGAGGTGCGCAGCGACGTCGGAACCGGCACGATGCGCTGGATCACGGTCGGCCCCGTCGGCCGGCCCGACACGTCCATCCTGCTGGCACCGCCGGCCGCCGACCCGGGCATCACCGAGGACGAGCGCCGCACCGTCGTCGAGATGATGGCCAAGGGAACCTACGGCTGGATCCTCCTGGCCACCGAAAACCTCGACGCCACCTTCGAGAAGCTGCAGGCCGGCGACGCCGAGGTCATCCAGGAGCCGACCGAGCAGCCGTACGGCGTCCGCGACTGCGCCCTCCGCGACCCCGCGGGCAACCAGATCCGCATCCAGGAAGTGCGCTGAGCCCTGCGCCCCGGCGGCGGTGACCGCCGGGGCGCCCGGCGCGGTGCTCCGTGCGCTCAGCGGCCGACGGCGGTCCCGGGGGATGCTGTGACGGTGGGTGCCGAGCCTGTGGGTGCCGTGGACCGCTCGATCAGGCCGTTGACCGTCTGGTCGCCGTGGGCGTCCATGGGCGTGGAGTAGTCGCCGACGGCCCAGAATGCGCCGGATCGGCCGGCCGGTGCCAGGTCGTAGAAGGAGTACGAAGGCCACCGGGTGTCGCCGTCGGGCGCCGGTGCGCCGGCTTCCTTGGTCCAGGAGGTGCCGTCGAAGTGCCAGAACACCGGCTCCGAGTGGGCGGGTTCGGCCTGGTCGTTCCCGGTCACCCACAGCCCGCCGTGCCCGTCGGGCGCGATCGCCTCGAGATAGAAGTCGGCGAGTGCACCCGTGACGTCCTCCCAGGCGGTGCCGTTCCAATGCGTGACGCTCGGCACGGGCGGGCCGGCGTCCGGCCCGGTGGCCCATCCGGCGACGTAGACGCTGTCCGGTGACACGGCCGCGATCCTGGCGGTGTCCGTACCGGAGGGCACGGGCGGCTCATCCATCAGCGTCCAGGTGTCGCCGTCCCAGTGGTACGTCACCGGGTGGCCCCCGTTCACCGGGTACTGCATGCCCGTGGCGTAGGCGTCGTCCGCCGAGATCGCGTCGATGTCCCTGATGTCGACGAGCCGGGGCAGCGCGAAGGTCGTCCACGTACCGCCGGAGTAGGTGTAGAGCGCGTTGCCGCCCTTGAAGAGCCGGCCGGGGACGGCATCGACCGGCACCTCGGGCCATGAGTCGTCGGAGGGGCCGGTGGTGGCGACCCGGCTCCAGCGCTCGCCGTCGTAGTGGACGAGCACCTGGTCCCTGACCAGTGTCCCGTAGGCCCAGACGTCGTCGGCGGACACGGCACTGACCGACGACCACTGCCAGACGTCGGGCAGCCCCGGAGCGGTGTCCTCGCCCCACCGGTCGCCGTCCCAGCGCATGATCACGCCGTGACCGTCCTTGCGGCCGACGGCCCACGCGAGATCGTCGTCGACGGAGGACACGGACATCAGGGATCCGGCGGGGCTGTCCCCGGAGAGGGACACCTCCCAGCCGGATACCTCGGCCGCGCCGGCTCCGCCTGCGGTGAGCAGGGTGGAGGCCAGAGCCAACGAGACGGCCGCCGTGCGTATGAGGTGCCGTGCAAGCATCAGTGAGCGTTTCCTTTGCGGTGAGAAGGCATCCCCGGGGGCCGTACGAGGCGCACGACCGGCCCGCTACGGGACCAGACCCACGGTTGGGACCGATGGTTGTAGGTGCCGGTCACCCGGGCCGGCTCTCCGGCGCGGCGAGGCACCGACCGACCGGACTCCCCTTTTCCGCAAGGCAGTTGCCGTGCGGCGCCGCCGGCCCGAGGGACGCCCTCGTGTCACCTGCGCCAGAAGATGTGGTGTGCCACGCCGCTCGGGCTGGGAACGACCTCCAGGTGGTACCGGTCGACCAGCTCGTCGGGTGACTCCCAGAGGCGTACCCCGGCACCGATCTTCACCGGGGCGACCACCACATGCAAGGTATCGACGAGACCGGCGTCGAGGAACTGCCTGATGGTGGTGGCCCCGCCGCCGAGCCGGACGTCCTTGCCCCGCGCCGCCTCCCGCGCCTGTCCGAGGACGTGGGCGGGGTCGCCGCCGACGAAGTGGAACGTGGTGTCGGAGAGGGTGAACGAGGGGCGCTCGTGGTGGGTCATGACGAACACCGGGGTGTGGAACGGGGGTTCGTCGCCCCACCAGCCACGCCATTCCTCGTTCTGCCAGGGCCCGCGCTCCGGCCCGAACTTGTTGCGCCCCATGATCTCCGCGCCGATGTTGTGTGTGAAGTCCCGCGTGAAGTAGTCGTCGATACCACGGCTCCCCCCGGGGTCGGTGCGATTGGGCCAGCTCGCCGTGGCGCCGGCCCAGGACATCAGGGCACCGGGATCGGCGTCACCGAACGGTCTTTCGAGGCTTTGATGCTCACCTGCGGCGAAACCGTCGCTGGAGACGGTGAAGTTCTGGACTTTCAGCAGCTGTTCCATGCGTTCTCCTCCTGAGCCCGGTGTCAGTAATGAGACTGCACGGGCCGGTGAAAGTCATCGCAGAGGCCACCGGTGTGTCCCGGCTTCCTGCGTCCTGCGGGCGTCCGCCCGGCTGGGGGAGCGGGCCCGCGTGAGGGTTCACCGCTGCGCGCCCATGTGCCGGAGCCCTCCGACTGACGTGCTACGGGTGAACCTGCGGGCATCACCGCACGCCGCGAGAGCCGGCACCGCACTCTGCTGGAGGCGAGGAGCAGCGGGGGTGCGCCGACCACTGGTCGTGGCCTCCGCAGCCGGGGCGCGGCCCCGGCGAAGCCTGCAGCCGCGAGTCGAGAGGGGGGCGCTTCGATGGCATCCATGGGAGCAGGGTCATCCGGCCGGTCGTATGCGACGAGGGAGCCGGCCGGCGTCGCCACACGGCCGGAGGGCTCCGCCGTACCGGCTGTCGTGGTACAGCCACGCAGCCCGTCCGGCGAGGGGTCGCGGCGCCCGGTGCCTCGCCACGTCGCGTGCGTGATGGACGGGAACGGGCGGTGGGCGCAGCAACGCTCCCTGCCGCGTACATCCGGGCACAGGGCGGCCGAGGCGACGGTGATCGACGTCATCGAGGCGGCGCGGTCGGCTGGGGTCGAATGGCTCAGCCTGTACGCCTTCTCCACCGAGAACTGGCGGCGTCCGGGCGAGGAGATCGACTTCCTCATGCGTCTGGTACGCCGAGTGGTGCGCAAACACGCGCTGCTGCTGCACGCGCGTGGCATCCGATGCCGGCTCCTGGGAGCTGAGGACCCGAGGATCCCCGCCCCTCTGGCCCAGGACTTCGCCGACCTGATGACCCTCACCGAGGGCAACCGGGGCATGACGCTGACCGTGGCCTTCGACCACGGCGGGCGCCAGGACATCGTCGCCGCGGCGCGGTCCCTCATCCGCGCCGGGGTGCCCGCCGACGCCGTCGACCAGGCCCGCTTCGCCGCGCATCTGCCGGTCCCCGACACACCTGACGTGGACCTCGTCATCCGTACCTCCGGCGAACAGCGCATCTCCAACTTCATGCTCTGGCAGGTGGCCTACGCCGAGTGGATCTTTCCTCCGGTGCTCTGGCCCGACTTCCGTGCGCCGCACCTTCTGGAGTGCCTGCACGAATACCGGCGCCGCGACCGCCGCTTCGGCGGCGTGGCACCGCAAGCGAATGGAGGACCTCAAAGGTGAAGGACACGGACAGCGGCAGCCGCACGCGGACCGGGCCCGGTGCCGGGCGACCGTACGAAGGACCCGGCCGGGAGGCCGCAGAAGCACCGGCCGAATCCTTGTTCGGCCCCGGGGCGCAGTTCCACCGCTTCTTCAACGATCCCCGCTGGGCACTGGCCGTCGTCAGAGCCACGGTGCTCGAAGCCGCCCACCCGCAGATCGGCGCGGCACTGGCCGACAACTCCTCCTTCGTGGTGCACCCGTGGCGACGGCTGCGCAACACCCTCGTGAGCCTGCAGCGCATGTTCGGAGCCGACGAGCAGACCCGGCAGAGGGAGGCGGCCCGGCTCAACCGCATGCACGCACGCCTGAGCGGCACGGACGCCAGGAACCAGCCTTACGACGCGATGGACCCCGAGGTGCGGGCGTGGGTGGTCGCGACGCTCTTCGAGAGCTCCGTCACCATGTGCCGGCTGAGCGGACAGCCGTTGGACCAGATCACCATGGAACGGCTCTACGCCGAATTCCGGGCCTTCCTGGCCGCCTTGGGTGACCAGGCGGGCCACCTCCCAACCACCTTGCCCGAGTTCTGGCAGTACTACGACCGCATGGTCGCGGAGGAACTGCAGAACACGGAGGCGCTGCGCACCATCCTCTACAGGCTCTTCGAACACCTGCCGGCCCCGCCGCTGTTCGCGGGAGTGCCCACACTCTGGGCGACCGGTCGTGCGCTGGCGGGGCCGGTCATCGGCACCATCACCGTGGCGTCCCTTCCCGAGGTCTTCCGCCGTCGGGCGGGGCTGCCGGAGGTCCCGGGTGCGCAGACCCTCATGCAGAGTGCCTACATGGCCGCCCGTCTGGCCCGCGCCCTGCCCGACAACTGGGTCCAGACGGAGAACGTCGTCAGCCTGCTCAACCTGTCGCCGGACAGTGACGGCCCGTGGGCCGAGACGCTCACCACTCTGCGCGCCCGGACGAAACGGGCCGGCGCGCTGTTCCGGCTGATCACGCCGGTGCCGGCCCAACCGGGCGCCCCGGACGGTCCGGGCGGGGACGACAACCGGCGTAGTGCCCGCGCGTTCTTCAGCGAGGTTCTGGACCAGACCGGGGACGGCATTCTGGACTGGCCCGATCTCGCCGCCATGGCCAGGGAGCTCTGCTCCCGTCTCGACCTGGACGAGCCGGAGGAGACCCGCCTCTACGACGCGTTCGCCGCGTGGTGGAGGGAGCTCCAGTCGGCCCTGGACAGTGACGGGGACGGACGGGTGAGCGAGGAGGAGTACGCGGACGCGGTCCCGTCCCTGGCAGGACCGGCACTGATCAGGGTCGCCGAGGTCCTCTTCGACGTCACGGACGCGGACGGCGACCAGTTCATCGACGCCGACGAGTACCGCGCCCTGTTCAGGAGAGGTTTCGGGCGAACCGTCGTGGATGCCGACGGGCGTCACTCCCGAAGCGCGTTCGTGCGGGACTTCCTGTCCTTCATGTCAGGCCGCCGGCGTTCGACCCCCTACGATCCGCTGCTCTCCGACGCGTAGGGCTTCGGACAACCCCTCCCCCGCGCCACCGGGCGGACGCGGGGCATGGCACCCCGGGGCCAGCGGACCGGAGGACTCCGAAGGGCCTCGTTGAGACGGACAACGTCGAGAGCAATGGCGGAGGATACGGATTCGAACTCGTGAGGGGTTGCCCCCAACACGCTTCGCTGAACGGGAGCGAATGCAACTGGAACTACGCTTAGGGTTCCACCCGGCGCTTCACCTGTGGTGTCGCCAACCTCCGCTCGGATGTGGAGTGTCGCCCCACCTCAGGACACGGTCAGGACCGGCTCAGCCGATCACGGTCAGGCCGGCCCGGAACCGCTCTGGTCCGGCTGCCGCCCAGATGTCGAGCAACCCCGGGACTGCATCCGCGGGGGCCGCGGTCTGAGGCCTCGAAGAGCAGGAGCTCATCGACGACGCTGTGGCCGCGTCCGTCCACGATTCGCTCGCCCTTCGGCTCGCCGTCGCCCACTCCTGCAACACGGTCGCCGCGATGTCCAAATTCCAGAACGCCGGGTCGCCCTCGTCGTGCGGTGCCCGCGCTGCCGCCTCGCGGGCGAAGAAAAATGCCTTGTTCCAGTTGCCCGGAAACTCGTGGGCCGAGACCGCGTCGTACCAGCCGGCAACGCCTGACGGCACGCCAGAAAGGGAGTTGGGTAGGCCCCGGACATCGCCCCCCCGCGCCATCCGGTGAAACATCCGGGCGGCTCCGGCGCGTCTTAACTGTGACGGCCTTTCACAGACGGACGGAGAACCACACCCATGCGATGGCGTACCGGAGTGGCGACAGCGGCATTGATTCCCCTCCTCCTGCTCGGCGCCGGCGGAACCGCGCAGGCGGGCGGGGGCGGCTTCACCCCGGTCCCGTTGCCGCCCGCAGGCGGCACCCTGCTGGGTGGTGTGAGCGTCGGTCCGCACACCACCTGGGCGTATGGGGCGCGCATCACGCAGGTGCCTGACAGCAAGGCGCGGACGACCACCCCGCTGCTCTTCAGCGACGACGGACACGGCTGGCGGGAGGTGGCGCTGCCGGCCTTCGACGGCGACAGCCGCATCACCGCAGCGGCCGTCGTCCAGGGCGATCCCGACGACGGGTGGATCGTCGGCGACCACGTCGATTCGCTCGGCGGGGTCCTCACCGAGCACTGGGACGGTTCCTCCTGGCGGATCGTCAGCGCGCCGCTGCCGGACGCCGCGCGCGGCGGCGGACTGCTGTCGGTGTCGGCCAGGGCCTCGAACGACGTCTGGGGGGTCGGCTGGGCCGAGATCACCGACAGCGAGACCCCGACGCCCGGCAAGCCGGGCGGCACCACGGTGGTGTCGCACTTCGAGGCGCTGGTCGAGCACTGGGACGGAACGGCCTGGCATCAGATGGCCGTCCCCGACGCGGCCGACGTCAACCTCTCCTCGGTGACCGTGCTCGGCCCGCGGGACGTGTGGCTCGGCGGCTACACCGGCGACGACCAGCCGCTGATGCTGCACTACAACGGGCACCGCTGGAAGTCGTCCACCCTGCCGGCCACCGGGTTGTACGGGGAGGTGTATCAGGTGGGTACGGACGGCGACGGGGCTCTGTGGGCCACCGGGCGCACGCTCCTCACTCCTGACGACCGGGGCCACGCCCTCGTACTGCGCCGGGTCGGTGGCGCCTGGCGCCAGGTCCCCGTCCCCGCGGACAACGGCCGCCTCTACGGCTTCACCGCCACACCCGGCGGCGTCACCGCCGTCGGCGACACCACGGTGCTGCGGTGGGCGGCCGGCCACTGGACCTCCCTGCCGCTGCCGTCGGTAGCCGACGGCGCCGCCTTCTGGCTCGACGCCGTCCTCGCCTCCCACGGCACCCTCACCGTCTTCGGCAACACCCTCCCAGCGGGCGCCGACATCCCCGAGCCGTACGCGCTGATGACCAGGCTCTGAGCCGGCGCCTCGCCGCGGCCCTGTCGGGCTCGGTCAACTCCGCCGATGCCGGCACAGGGTCGACGGAGAGCATCTGGCCGCACCCGACTGCGGCATCGTCGGTCGGTCGCACTCGCGGGGCGCGCGGCTGCTCGGCGCGCACCCGACTGAGCGAGCGGGCGTGGAATCCGGTCAGCAACTCGTCGGTGCCGTCGGCCGCGAAGGCCGGGTCCAGCGTCGAGAGCTCCCCGCCGCGCACTGACTCGGCGTCCACCCGGTGCACCGTCGTCTCGTGCGCCTGCCGTCGTGCCCAGAACGCTACCGACGACGCCGCGGGCAGAAAGGTCCAGCAGTCCGTCTGCTGGCCAGCCGCCCGCCGCGTACGGACCAGGCTGCTGTGCCCGTCCAGGAACCAGGGCAGCAGGTCCCCGCCGGTCGGCTCCTCGGGCATCGGATCCTCCGGTACGGATCCGGGTAGGCGCTCGGCCACGATGGGGGCCGCCCAGCGGTGGAAGGTGCCCGTGTGCCGGACCAGGTCGCCGATCGTCCAACCGGGACAGGTCGGGAGGGGGGAGTGCTGGCCCGTCTCGGCGGCGGCGTCCGCGAGCAGTTCGCCCGCACGCCGCAGGTGGGCGATGTAAGGCCGACGTGACGAGTCGTCTTCCGGACGGCCGCACGATGATCGTCCAGTGCAAGCGGTACACCACGAGCAGCACCATTGCCGCGCACGAGCTGCGCGACCTACTCGGCTCCAAGGCCCACTTCGGAGCGGACGTCACTCCACAGCATCGTGCGGGTGGTCCGTAGATCATGGAACTGCAACCAAAACTGCAACCACCAACGTCGAAGGCCCCCGCAGCAAGCTGCGGGGGCCTTCGACGTATTGCCCGGTGAGAGCAATGGCGGAGGATACGAGATTCGAACTCGTGAGGGGTTGCCCCCAACACGCTTTCCAAGCGTGCGCCCTAGGCCACTAGGCGAATCCTCCGCCGCAAACAATACAAGACGTTGGAGGGTGCTCGCGAACATCTTCCGCGGAGATCGTTCCGGACCGACCGTCGGGCGGGGCGAGGCCGGGGAGTGGGTGGACGGCGGGGGGTCGGGATCGGCTAAGGTGGGCGTCAGCCCCTCACGTGGCGCTATCTGACTGAACTCCCCCAGGGCCGGAAGGCAGCAAGGGTAGGTTGGCTCTGGCGGGTGCGTGGGGGGCCCTTGCGTGTCCGGGGTGTGGTGTCCCGCCGGGCGCCCGGTCCGGGGCGGGGCCGGTTGTCGGTCCGCCCCGATAACCTCGTATGTGTGTCGTCCCTTGCGCTGTACCGCCGCTATCGCCCCGAGTCCTTCGCCGAGGTCATCGGTCAGGAGCATGTCACTGACCCGTTGCAGCAGGCCCTGAGGAACAACCGGGTCAATCACGCGTATCTGTTCAGCGGGCCGCGTGGCTGTGGAAAGACGACCAGTGCGCGCATCCTGGCCCGCTGTCTGAACTGCGAGCAGGGGCCTACGCCGACTCCCTGTGGGGAGTGCCAGTCCTGCCAGGACCTCGCGCGCAACGGGCCGGGTTCGATCGACGTCATCGAGATCGACGCCGCGTCGCACGGTGGCGTGGACGACGCCCGTGACCTGCGGGAAAAGGCGTTCTTCGGGCCCGCGTCGAGTCGGTACAAGATCTACATCATCGACGAGGCGCACATGGTCACCCCGGCCGGGTTCAACGCCCTGCTGAAGGTGGTCGAGGAGCCGCCGGAGCACCTCAAGTTCATCTTCGCGACCACCGAGCCCGAGAAGGTCATCGGCACGATCAGGTCGCGTACGCACCACTACCCCTTCCGGCTCGTGCCGCCCGGGACGCTGCGCGGCTATCTCGCGGAGGTGTGCGGCAAGGAGAACAGCGCCGTCGAGGACGGTGTGCTGCCGCTCGTGGTGCGGGCCGGCGCCGGATCCGTGCGTGACTCGATGTCCGTCATGGACCAGCTGCTGGCCTCCGCCGCCGACGACGGTGTGACATACGCCATGGCGACCTCGCTCCTCGGCTATACGGACGGGTCCCTGCTGGACTCGATCGTGGACGCCTTCGCGGCGGGTGACGGGGCGGCGGCCTTCGAGGTCGTGGACCAGGTGATCGAGGGCGGCAACGACCCCCGGCGCTTCGTCGCGGACCTGCTGGAGCGGCTGCGCGACCTGGTGATCCTGGCCGCCGTGCCCGATGCGGGGGAGAAGGGGCTCATCGACGCCCCCGCCGATGTGGTGGAGCGGATGCAGGCCCAGGCCTCCGTCTTCGGTGCCGCGGAGCTGAGCCGCGCCGCCGACCTGGTCAACGAAGGGCTCACCGAGATGCGCGGGGCGACCTCGCCCCGGCTCCAGGTGGAGCTGATCTGTGCCCGGGTGCTTCTGCCCGCCGCCTTCGACGACGAGCGTTCGCTCCAGGCGCGGCTGGACAAGCTGGAGCGGGGCGCCTCCTTCGCCGCGGCCGGCCCCGCCATGGGGTACGTGCCGGGGCCGGAGGCTCATGGGGCCGGTGTCGGGATGCCCGCCGGAGGAGGTCCCGCCGCGGCCCGTGCGGCCGCCCGGGGCGAGGCGCCGGGCGTTGCCCCCGCCGACGTCCCCCGGGTCGCTCCGGCGGCCGCCGAGCCCGTCGCGCCTCCGGGGGCACCGCAGGAAGCCCCTCCGGTCCACCAGAATCCGGTCCACGAGGCCCCGGCCCAGCAGCCCGCGGCCCAGCAGCCCGCGGCCCCGGCTCCCGCAGGCCAGCGCCCCGGCGCCTGGCCTGCGGCGGCCGGAGCCGGCAGCGGCGGGGGCGGTGCGGAAGCGGCGCGCCGGCCCGGCGGCTGGCCGACCGCCTCCGCGCCCGGAAGCGGCGTACCGCAGGCCCCGGCGCCCGCCCAGGCCCCCGCCGCCCCGGCCCAGGCCCCGGCCGCCCAGGCGCCCGCGCCCGGTGGCGGTCAGGACATGGCACAGGGCGCCGCCCAGGTGCGGAACATGTGGCCGGACATCCTGGAGGCCGTGAAGAACCGCCGCCGCTTCACCTGGATTCTGCTCAGCCAGAACGCCCAGGTCACCGGCTTCGACGGCTCGACCCTGCAGATCGGCTTCCTCAACGCGGGCGCCCGCGACACCTTCTCGAGCAGCGGTAGCGAGGAGGTGCTCAAGCAGGCTCTCGCCGAGCAGTTCAACGCCAAGTGGAAGGTCGACGCGGTCGTCGACCCGTCGGGCGGCGGCGGCCAGCCCGGGCCGAGCGGTGGCGGCGGTGGCGGCCGGCCTCCGGCTGCCCCCTACCAGCCACAGCCCGCGCCGCCGGCCCCGTCGTACGAGTCCCGGCCGGCCGCACCCGTCCAGCAGGCCCCGCCGCCCGTCCAGCAGCCCCCGGCGCAGCAGCACGGCAGCCCCGAGCAGTCCTCGTACGACCGTGGGGCCCCCGAGCCGCCGCGGTCGGTCGCGCCCGAGGACGACACCGCGGAGGCGGACGATCCCGACCTGGTCGACTCCGCGCTCTCCGGGCACGACCTGATCGTCCGCGAACTGGGCGCCACGGTCGTCGAGGAGTTCACCAACGAATAGCGCGCCCCACGGCACGCACCCCACCGCGGCACGCGCCCCACGGACCCGCCTCCGGTGTGTCCACGGAGCGGCGCCCGTCGAGGCGGCCGGTCCCCGGCGGCTAGGCTGCACCCCGTGAAGGTCCTCGTCATCGGCGGCGGCGCCCGCGAACACGCCCTGTGCCGCTCTCTCTCCCTCGACCCCGATGTCACCGCTCTGTACTGCGCCCCCGGCAACGCCGGAATCGCAGAGGTGGCCGAACTGCACCCGGTCGACGCACTCGACGGCGACGCCGTCGCGCGCCTCGCCACCGAGCTGGGCGCCGAGCTGGTGGTCGTCGGCCCGGAGGCACCGCTTGTCGCCGGTGTCGCCGACGCCGTGCGCGCGGCCGGCATCCCCTGCTTCGGCCCCTCGGGTGAGGCTGCCCGGCTGGAGGGCTCCAAGGCGTTCGCCAAGGACGTCATGGCCGGGGCCAACGTCCCGACCGCCCGCAGCTACGTCTGCACCACGGCCGCCGAGATCGACGAGGCCCTGGACGCCTTCGGCGCCCCGTACGTCGTGAAGGACGACGGTCTCGCGGCCGGCAAGGGCGTCGTCGTCACGGACGACGTCGAAGCCGCGCGGGCCCACGCCCTGGCCTGCGACCGCGTGGTCATCGAGGAGTTCCTCGACGGCCCCGAGGTCAGCCTCTTCGCGATCACCGACGGCACCACGGTGCTGCCCCTCCAGCCGGCCCAGGACTTCAAGCGCGCCCTGGACGGCGACGAGGGCCCGAACACCGGCGGCATGGGCGCGTACTCCCCGCTCCCGTGGGCCGACCCGAAGCTGGTCGACGAGGTCATGCAGACCGTCCTGCAGCCGACCGTCGACGAGCTCCGCCGCCGCGGTACGCCCTTCTCGGGGCTGCTGTACGCGGGCCTCGCGATCACCTCGCGCGGCGTACGGGTCATCGAGTTCAACGCTCGCTTCGGCGACCCGGAGACCCAGGTGGTCCTGGCCCGGCTGAAGACCCCGCTGGCCGGTGTCCTGCTCGGTTCCGCCAACGGCACCCTCGACGTCGTGCCCGCCCTGAAGTGGCACGACGACGCCGCGGTCACGGTGGTCATCGCCTCGCGCAACTATCCGGGGACGCCCCGGACCGGGGATCCGATCGAGGGTCTCGCGGACGTCGTGGAGAAGGATGCGCCGCACGCGTTCGTCCTGCACGCCGGTACGCGGCAGGACGGTGACGCGGTCGTCAGCGCCGGAGGGCGCGTGCTCTCCGTGACGGCGACCGGCAAGGACCTCACGCAGGCCCGTGAACGTGCCTACACGGCCCTCGGCCGCATCCGGCTCATCGGCTCCCAGCACCGCACGGACATCGCGCGCAAGGCCGCCGAGGAGGCCTGAGAGCCGTTCGCCCTGTGCCCGGCCCCTCCACGGAGGCGCCGGGCACATGCGTGTCAGGCGCCCTTCCGGCGAGGCCGCCGTATCACCGAACGCCTGGGCACCGGCACGTCAGCAGCTTTACCCAAAGCCATTCCATCGGGTGACGGCTCGGCCATCCGGATGACGTCTGCCGAGGCCCCAACTAGGGTGCGGCGCAAGCGTTCCGGCACTTGGCCCACCGGCATTGCGATGTCGGTGGCGGGTGCCACAGTGGGGGAGTGACCAACACCGTCGCGGGGGCAGAGGGGGTGACGTCCAGTCGTGTCCGGTACCGGTTCGGTTGAGGCGCTGGGTGCGCACGCAGCGCGGGCCAGAGCCGTGGCTCTGCTGCGCATCCGCAGCAGAGCCACG